>CAWCTS010000065.1:0-3203 GCA_963798515.1 uncultured Alphaproteobacteria bacterium | reverse complement strand
GATCCGCCTCCTGCCGCGCGACGACGATCCCGGCCAGAAGGTTGTGGCCAGCGCGGTCGAGACGACGCCGACGCCGCAGCTCGCGCAGGAGCGGCGCGACTTTTTTGGAAACCGCGTCATCGAGGCGCAAGTGAACACGCCGCATGCGAAGCTTCGTGTCGTGCTGCTGGCGCGCGTCGAGGTGCACCGCCCGCATGCGCCGGCCGCAGCGCTGACGCCGGACTGGCGCGAGGCACGACGCCTGGCGCTGGCGACGCCCTCGCTCGCCGCCTCCTCGCCCGTGCATGCGCTATTCGCTGGCCGGCTCACGCCGCTCGACGAAGCGGTCACGGCTTACGCCTCCGAGAGCTTCCCCGCGGGGAGGACCGTTCTCGAAGGCGCGCTCGAGCTCATGCGGCGCATTCATGCGGATTTCGTCTATGACGCGCGCGCAACGAAGATCGGGACGCCCATCGCGCAGATCTTCGCCAAGCGCCGCGGCGTATGCCAGGACTTCGCGCATCTGATGATCGCCGGGCTGCGCGGACTGGGCCTGCCTGCGGCCTATGTCAGCGGCTATATCCGCACGCTCCCGGTCGGCGGCCTGCCGACTTTAGAGGGCGCCGACGCCTCGCACGCCTGGGTTTCCGTGTGGTGCGGCCCGGCTTTCGGCTGGATCGGTCTCGATCCGACCAATTGCGCGACGGTTGGAGACGACCATGTCGTCGTCGCGATCGGCCGGGACTATTCGGACGTTTCGCCGATCGACGGCGTCGTGCATGGCTCGGGCGATCAGGAGCTCGAGGTTCGCGTGGCCGTCATTCCGGTGAGCGAGGGCGGCTGACGGGGGGGCCTCACTCCCCCAACGGCACGGCCACGAAACGCGTGTCGCCGTGGCCGTTGGCGACGATGAAGAGCGCCGATTTCTTCCCCGCGTCCTTCAGCGCCGCGATCTTCTTGACCGCCTCGGCGGGGTCGCTCACGGGCTCCTGATTGATCTCGGTCACGATCTCTCCCGCGCGCAGATGTTTCTCCGCTGCATCTGACTTCGGATCGACCGAGAGGATCACGGCGCCGGTCTTCACCGCCTCCTTGATCTGATAGCGCGTGCGCAATTCGTCGGAGAGCTTGCCGAACTCCAGGCCGAGCGCCGCCGGCGGCTTTTCCGCGGGCTTCGATGCGGCGGCGTCAGTCGCGGCGCTCTTCTCGCCTTCATCGAGTTCGGGCGATGGTCACGCTTCGCGTCTGCTCCTTGCCGTCGCGAATGAGCACGATATCGACCGGCTTGCCGACCGGCGTCAGCGCGACGACCTTGGGCAGATCGCGCGAATCCCTGATCGGCTTGCCGTCGAATTTGACGATGAGATCGCCGATCTTCACATCGGCGGACTTGCTGGGCCCGCGCTCGTCGACGGCCGCGACGAGCGCGCCGCGCTGCTTGCCGAAGCCAAGCGTCTCGGCGATGGCGTCGTCGATGCTCTGCACGCGCACGCCGAGCCAGCCGCGCCGCGCCTCGCCGAACTTCTGCAGCTGCTCGACCACCGGCGCGACGGTGTTGGCGGGCGTCGCGAAGCCGATGCCGATGGAATTGCCGGAGGGCGAGAGGATGGCCGTGTTGATGCCGATGACGTCACCGTCCATGTTGAACATGGGGCCGCCGGAATTGCCTTTGTTGATGGCCGCGTCCGTCTGGATGTAGCTGTCGTAGGGTCCTTTATCGATGTTGCGGTTGCGCGCAGAGATGATGCCCGCCGACACGGAGCCGCCGAGCCCGAAGGGATTGCCGACCGCAAGCACCCAATCGCCGACGCGCGCCTTCTCGCTGTCGCCGAATTTGACCGCCTTCAGCGGCTTCTCGGGCTTCACGCGCAGAACCGCGACGTCGACCTTCTCATCCTTGCCGATGATCTCCGCCTTGAGTTTCTGTCCGTCGGTGAAGTTCACGGTGATGTCATTGGCGCCGGCGATGACGTGGTTGTTGGTGACGATGATTCCCGAAGGATCGATCACGAAGCCCGAGCCCATCGCGCCGTGATGCTCCTGCGGCGGCTCCGGCAGGCCGGGATTGAGCTTTTGCTGGCGGCGCAGAAAATCGTCGAAATATTCGTCGAAGGACGGGTTGTTCGGTTCGCCCTGCGATAGCTTGCCGCGCTTCGGCTCGACGATCTCCGCGGAAATATTGACGACGGCGTCCGAGACCTCGGCCGCGAGATCGGCGAGCGACTCAGGGCCTCTCGCCAAAGCCGGCGCAAGCGCAAAGGACATGAAGAACAGCGCCGCGGCGAGAGCGGTCTTCGGCGCAATTCGTTTCAAGGCCGTCTCCTTGGCGCGGCGCGAGCGACTTGGCTCAAAGGGGAGCGCCCACCGGCTCAGGGGTACTCCATCGCAGCCGCCGCGATCAACGAATTTGTGGAGCGAGCCTTCGCGAATGAAGGCCGGCCGCGTCAGGGCTTCTTTTCCGCTTCCTGCGGCGCATGCGCCTTGGCGGTGGTCGGCGAGGAGAAGAAGCGGAAGAAGTCGGAGCGCGGATTGATCAGAAAGCGGGTGTCGCCGGCTTTGAAGGCGGTCTCATAGGCCTGCATCGAGCGATAGAAGGCGAAGAAGTCCGGGTCCTTGCCGAAGCTTTCAGCGAAGATGCGGTTGCGTTCCGCGTCGCCCTCGCCCTTGGTCTGATCGGCCTGACGCTGCGCCTCGGCCTTCAGCACGATCACGTTGCGATCCGCCTTGGCGGTGATCCTCTGCGCCTGCTCCGCGCCCTGCGCGCGATATTCCGCCGCCTCGCGCGCGCGCTCCGTCTGCATGCGCCCGTAAACCTTCTCCGAGATCTGCTGCGGCAGATCGACCCGGCGAATGCGCGCGTCGACGACGGAGACGCCAAACTTATGCCCCTCGAGGTCCGCCTGCTCCTTGATCTTGACCATCAGCGCGGCGCGCTCGTCGCGCACGATCTGCCGCTGATTGGCCTCGCTGAGCACGCGCCGCACTGCGGAATTGAGCACCGAGGCGAGCTGGTTCTTGGCGCCGAGCTCGCCGCCGACGGTTTGGTAGAAGCGCAAGGGATCGATGATCCGATAGCGCAGGAAGCTATCCACCTCGAGACGCTGATTGTCGGAGGCGAGCACCTCGAGATTGGGGCTTTCGGCGAAGAGGATGCGGTTGTCGAGATAGACGACGTTCTCGATGAAGGGCAGCTTGAAGTGAAGACCGGGCTCTGTGACGAGACC
>CAWCTS010000064.1:0-30653 GCA_963798515.1 uncultured Alphaproteobacteria bacterium | reverse complement strand
CGAGCATCATCGAGTGAGGATTATGGACCGCGAGCCTCACGGCTCGCTTGAACAAAAATGCGGACGGCGGGCCAAGCGGCCCGCGGTCCAGAGGAGCGGTCCGAGCGATCGCGGTCCATCGAGGAAAAGACTATGAACGGCCAGAACATCCGGATTCGACTGAAGGCCTTCGATCATCGGATTCTCGATACGTCGACGAAGGAAATCGTCTCGACGGCCAAGCGCACGGGCGCGCAGGTGCGCGGGCCGATTCCGCTGCCGACGCGCATCGAGAAATTCACGGTCAATCGTTCTCCGCACGTCGACAAGAAGTCGCGCGAGCAGTTCGAGATCAGGACACACAAGCGGGTTCTCGACATTGTCGATCCCACGCCGCAGACGGTGGACGCGCTGATGAAGCTCGACCTTGCGGCGGGCGTCGACGTCGAGATCAAGCTTTAAAGAGACAACCGGGCGCGCTGGCGCCTTGCGAAGGAATTGAACTATGCGATCGGGCGTTATCGCGCAAAAGGTCGGAATGAGCCGCATCTTCAACGATGCGGGCGAGCATGTGCCGGTGACGGTGCTGAAGCTCGACGGCTGCCAGGTCGTCGCCCATCGCACCAAGGAGCAGAACGGCTACACGGCCGTGCAGCTTGGCGCCGGCCGGGCGAAGGTGAAGAACGTCTCCAAGGCCGAGCGCGGCCGTTTCGCCGTGGCGAAAGTCGAGCCGAAGATGAAGCTCGTCGAGTTCCGCGTCGACGAAGAGAATTTGCCGCCGATCGGCGCCGAGATCACCGCCGATCATTTCGTCGTGGGCCAATATGTCGATGCGACCGGAACGACGATCGGCAAGGGTTTCGCCGGCCCGATGAAGCGCTGGAACTTCGGTGGTCTGCGCGCCACGCACGGCGTGTCCGTCTCGCACCGTTCGCATGGTTCGACGGGCGGCCGCCAGGACCCTGGCAAGACCTTCAAGAACAAGAAGATGGCCGGTCATATGGGCGTCGACCGCGTCACCACTCTCAATCTGAAAGTGGTGCGCACCGACGTGGATCGCGGGCTCGTCATCGTGCAGGGCGCCGTCCCGGGTCACGCGGGCGGCTGGATCTATCTGCGCGACGCTGTGAAGCGCGCGCTTCCCGCCGACGCGCCGAAGCCGGGCAAATACCGCCTCGCCGAGACGGCGACGCAGGAAGCTCCGTCGCCGGAAGCGGCGTCCCAAGAAAACGCGGAGGGCTGACCCTTGAAAATCGACGTCACCTCCTTCGACGGACAGTCGGCTGGCTCGATCGAGCTCTCCGACGCCATCTTCGGCCTCGAGCCGCGCGCCGATCTCATCGCGCGCATCGTTCGCTGGCAGCTCGCCAAGCGTCGTGCAGGCACGCACGCCGTTAAGAACCGCGCCGAGATCGCGAGGACCGGCAAGAAGATGTACAAGCAAAAGGGCACGGGCGGCGCGCGCCACGGCTCCGCGCGCGTGCCTCAGTTTCGCGGCGGCGGCCGGGCTTTCGGTCCGCAAGTGCGCAGCCACGAGCACGATCTCAACAAGAAGGTGAAGGCGCTAGGCCTCAGGCATGCGCTCTCCGCCAAAGCCAAGGACGGCGCCATCGTCGTCTGGGAAAGCGCGCAGCTCGAAGCTCCCAAGACCAAGATTCTGAAGACGGGCTTCGACAAGACCGGGCTGACGAACGCGCTGATCATCGACGGCGGCGCGCTGCAGGAAAATTTCGCGCTCGCCGCGCGCAACATCCCCAAGATCGACGTGCTGCCGATCGAAGGCCTCAATGTCTATGACATTCTGCGTCGCGAGAAGCTGGTTCTCACCCGGTCGGCGGTGGACGCGCTGGAGGCGCGCCTGAAATGAGCAAGAATCCGAACCATTATGACGTGATCGTCGCCCCGGTCGTCACCGAGAAGGCCACGACAGCGGCGGAGCACAATCAGTTCGTGTTCAAGGTCGCGCGCAAGGCGACGAAGCCGCAGATCAAGGCGGCGGTCGAGGGACTCTTCGACGTCAAGGTCGAGAGCGTGAACACGCTCGTCACCGAGGGGAAGATCAAGGCCTTTCGCGGCGTGCGCGGGAAGCAGAGCGACGTGAAGAAAGCGGTCGTGACTTTGGCCGAAGGCCATAAGATCGACGTGACCACCGGACTGTGACGGAAGGCTAGAGAGGACCAACCATGGCGCTCAAGACATTCAAGCCGGTCACACCGAGCCTTCGACAGCTCGTCATCGTCGACCGCAAGGACTTGTATAAGGGCAAGCCCGTCAAGACTCTGACCGAGGGGAAGTCCTCCAAGGGCGGTCGCAACAACCACGGCCGCGTGACCGTGCGCTTTCGTGGCGGCGGTCACAAGCAGACCTATCGGCTCGTCGATTTCAAGCGTCGCAAGCTCGACGTTCCCGCGAAAGTCGAACGCCTCGAATATGATCCGAACCGCACGGCCTTCATCGCCCTGATCCGCTATCAGGACGGCGAGCTCTCGTACATTCTTGCGCCGCAGCGGCTCGCCGTCGACGACGAGGTCGTCTCGGGCCAGCAAGTCGACGTGAAGCCCGGCAATGCGATGCCGATCGCCAACATCCCGGTCGGGACGATCGTCCACAATGTCGAGACGAAGATCGGCAAGGGCGGCTCGATCGCCCGTTCCGCCGGGACTTACGCGCAGATCGCCGGCCGCGATCAGGGCTATGTGATTTTGCGACTCAACTCGGGAGAGCAGCGTCTCGTGCACGGTCAGTGCTTCGCGACGGTGGGCTCGGTCTCCAATCCCGATCACATGAATACTTCGATCGGCAAAGCCGGCCGCTCGCGCTGGCTCGGACGGCGTCCGCACAATCGCGGCGTCACCATGAACCCGATCGACCATCCGCACGGCGGCGGCGAAGGCCGCACCTCGGGCGGCCGGCATCCGGTCACGCCTTGGGGCAAGCCGACTAAGGGCAAGAAGACCCGCAGCAACAAAGCGACGGATCGTTTCATCGTGTCCTCGCGGCACGTTAAGAAGAAGAAGGGCTGATCCATGGCGCGTTCAATCCGGAAAGGTCCGTTCGTCGACGGTTATCTGCTCAAGAAGGCGGAGACCTCGCGCGCTTCTGGCCGCTCGGAAGTCATCAAGATCTGGAGCCGCCGCTCCACGATCCTTCCGCAGTTCGTCGGTCTGACCTTCGGCGTGCACAACGGTCACAAGCATATTCCCGTGAACGTCAGCGAAGACATGATCGGACATAAGTTCGGCGAGTTCGCTCCGACGCGCACCTTCCACGGCCATGCGGCCGACAAGAAGGCGAAGAGAGGCTAAGCGGATGTCGAAGGAAAAGAATCCGCCGAGAGTGGGCGAAAACGAGGCGAGGGCGGTGACGCGCATGCTGCGCGTCTCTCCGCAGAAGCTCAATCTGATTGCGCAGCTCATCCGCGGCAAGAAGGTCGATCGCGCGCTCGCCGATCTCGAGTTTTCGAGAAAGCGAAGCGCCTTCGACGTGAAGAAGACGCTGGAGAGCGCGATCGCGAACGCCGAGAACAATCACGATCTCGACGTCGACGATCTCATCGTGGCGCAGGCTTTCGTCGGTAAGGACCTGGTGATGAAGCGGCATTCGCCGAGGGCGCGCGGTCGTTCCGGCCGGATCGAGAAGCCCTTCGCGAATCTCACCATCATCGTGCGCGAAGTCGCCGCACAGTCACAGGCTTGAGGAGCGCGTCATGGGTCAGAAGGTCAATCCGATCGGGCTGCGCCTCGGCGTCAACCGCACTTGGGACTCGCGGTGGTTCGCGGCCAAGAACGAATATGGAAAGCTGCTGCACGAGGACATGGCGATCCGCGAAGCGATCGCCAAGGCGCTCAAGCAGGCGGCGGTCTCGCGCATCGTTATCGAGCGTCCGCACCGCAAGTGCCGCGTGACGATCTATTCGGCGCGGCCGGGCGTGGTGATCGGCAAGAAGGGCGCCGACATCGAGAAGATCCGCAAGCTCGTGGGCAAGCTCACGACGAGCGAGGTCGTGATCAACATCGTCGAGGTGCGCAAGCCCGAGATCGAGGCGACGCTCGTCGCCGATTCGATCGCCCAGCAGCTCGAGCGCCGCGTCGCCTTCCGCCGCGCGATGAAGCGCGCCGTGCAGTCGGCGATCCGGCTCGGCGCGCAGGGCATCCGCATCAACTGCTCGGGGCGTCTGGGCGGCGCGGAAATCGCCCGCCTCGAATGGTATCGCGAAGGCCGCGTGCCGCTTCACACCCTGCGTGCGGACGTGGACTATGGCGTCGCCACCGCGCACACCGCCTATGGCACCTGCGGGATCAAGGTTTGGATCTTCAAGGGCGAGATCCTCGAGCACGACCCGATGGCGCAGGACAAGCGTTTCGCCGAGCAGAGCAGCGGCGACCATCATCACCATGACCGCGACCGCGACCGTGATCGCGACCGGGGTCGCCGCCGCGACCGCGACCGTGACGCGGCCCCCGCCAGCCACGCCTGACGAAAGCACGAACGATGCTGCAGCCGAAACGCACAAAATTCCGGAAGGCTTTCAAAGGCCGAATCAAGGGCGCCGCGAAGGGCGGATTTCTCTTGAACTTTGGCCAGTTCGGGCTGAAAGCGCTGGAGCCGGAGCGCATCACCGCCCGTCAGATCGAGGCGGCTCGCCGCGCCATGACGCGCCACATGAAGCGCGCCGGACGCGTCTGGATCCGCATCTTCCCGGACGTGCCGGTGTCCAAGAAGCCGACCGAAGTCCGCATGGGCAAGGGCAAGGGCGCGCCGGAGTTTTGGGCCGTGCGCGTCGCGCCGGGGCGCATCATGTTCGAGATCGACGGCGTTCCGGCGCCGCTCGCACGCGAGGCGCTTGATCTTGCGGCGGCCAAGCTGCCGATCAAGACCCGCTTCATTCAACGCATCTCGGAATGAGGATCGAACGCCATGAGTAGCAAGCAGCGCTTGTCCGATCTTCGCGCCCTGAGCGAGGATCAATTGAACGACGAGCTCCTTAAGTTGAAGAAGGAGCAGTTCAACCTGCGTTTTCAGCGGGCCACCGGCCAGCTCGAGAATTCTTCGCGCGTGCGTGTCGTGAGACGCGACGTTGCGCGGATCAAGACGATCGCCGCTCAGGCGCGCAGCAAGCAAGAAGGTTGATTGAAGGCTATGCCGAAGCGAATCCTCCAGGGCGTCGTCGTCAGCGACAAGCAGCAGAAGACCCTTGTCGTGAAGGTCGAGCGCCGTTTCACGCATCCGCTGCTGCAGAAGACCGTGCGGCGCACCAAGAACTATCACGCGCATGACGAAGCCGGCGGCTTCAAGGTCGGCGACGAGGTCACGATCGAGGAGACGGCTCCGATCTCCAAGTTGAAGCGTTGGCGCGTGCTCGAGCGTGCGGCCAAGGCTTGAGCGCACGCATTCACTGATTGGGTTTCCGCGCAGCAGTCGCGCCAAGGCCCGAAGCGGAACAAGTAAGGCGGATATGCCATGATACAGATGCAGACAAATCTCGATGTCGCCGACAATTCCGGCGCGCGCCGGGTCATGTGCATCAAGGTGCTGGGCGGATCGAAGCGTAAATACGCCGGGGTCGGCGACATTATTGTCGTCTCGATCAAGGAGGCTATTCCGCGCGGCCGCGTGAAGAAAGGCGACGTGCTGAAGGCCGTCGTGGTGCGCACCTCGAAGGACATCCACCGCGCCGACGGCTCCACGATCCGTTTCGATTCCAACGCCGCCGTTCTGATCAACAATCAGAAGGAGCCGATCGGCACGCGCATCTTCGGACCCGTGCCGCGCGAGCTGCGCGCCAAGAACCACATGAAGATCATCTCGCTCGCGCCGGAGGTGCTGTGATGGCCGCCAAGATCAAAAGAGGCGACAAGGTGGTCGTCATCGCCGGACGCGACAAGGGCCGCACCGGCGAAGTGCTCCGCGTGCATCCGGACGAGGGTCGGGCCGTTGTGGACGGCGTGAACCAGGTGAAGCGCCATCAGCGCCAGACCCGGGATCGCGAGGCCGGCATCATCACCAAGTCCGCGCCGATCGATCTGTCGAATCTCGCCATTATCGATCCCAAGGACGGCAAGCCGACACGCGTCGGATTCAAGATTTTGGACGACGGCCGCAAGGTCAGATTCGCCAAGCGCTCGGGAGAGCTGATCGATGGCTGAGGAAAAGAAGGCGAAGGGCGCTCCCAAGGACGCCGACGCGAAAAAGGGCGCTGACGCCAAGAAGGGCGCCGAAGCCAAGAAGGCCAAGTCGAACGCTTCGGCGGGCGAGTCGGGCCGCGGTCACGAGAACGTCGAGCTTCCCGTGGGCGCCTACACGCCGCGCCTGAAGAAGCACTTCGAGGAAGTGGTGCGGCCAGCCTTGACCAAGGAGTTCGGCTACAAGAACGCCTTGGAAGTGCCGGTGATCGACAAGATCGTGCTTAACATGGGCGTTGGCGAGGCCGTCAACGACACGAAGAAGGTCACGGCCGCCGCGGGCGACCTCGCGCTGATCGCCGGGCAGAAGCCGGTGGTGACGCGGGCGCGCAAGGCCATCTCGACCTTCAAGGTGCGCGAGAACATGCCGATCGGCGCGAAGGTGACCCTACGCAAGCAGCGCATGTACGAGTTCCTCGACCGTCTGATCACGGTGGCGCTGCCGCGCGTGCGCGACTTTCGCGGGCTCAACCCGAAGTCCTTCGACGGACGCGGCAACTACGCGCTCGGCATCAAGGAGCACATCGTGTTCCCGGAGATCGACTACGACAAGGCCGAATCCATCCTCGGTCTCGACGTGATCGTCTGCACGACGGCGAAGACCGACGAAGAAGCGCGCGCCTTGCTGAAGGCGTTCAATTTCCCGTTCCGGCAGTGAGGGGCTTAGCTCCTCAAACGCGGTGACTGAAAAGGCAAGACCAGTATGGCCAAGAAGAGCGCGATAGAGAACAATAAGCGCAAGGCGAAGCTCGTTAAGGCGTTTGCCGGACGGCGGGCGCGGCTGAAAGCGCGCACGAAGGATGAGAGCCTGACGCCGGAAGAGCGTTTCGAAGCGCATCTCAAGCTCGCCGAGCTGCCACGCAACTCCGCGGCGGACCGGCTGCGCAACCGCTGCGAGGTCTCCGGCCGGCCGCGCGCCTATTATCGCAAGCTCAAGATGTCGCGCATCGCGCTGCGTGAGCTCGGGTCCCGCGGCCTCGTGCCGGGTCTCGTGAAGTCCAGCTGGTAAGGAGAGCGGAACAATGGCGATCAATGATCCGCTCGGCGATTTGCTGACGAGAATTCGCAACGCGCAGATGCGCCGCAAGGACAAGGTGTCGACTCCCGGCTCGAAGCTTCGGGCGAACGTGCTCGACGTGCTTAAGGAAGAAGGCTACATCCGCGGCTACTCGACGACGGATTTCGGCGACGGCCGGTCAGAGTTCGAGATCGAGCTGAAATATTTCGACGGGCAGCCGGCGATCAAGCAGATCGAACGCGTCTCGCGCCCGGGTCGCCGGGTCTATGCGGATGTCGCGAGCGTGCCGCGCGTCGCCAATGGGCTGGGCGTGATCATCGTCTCGACGTCGAAGGGCGTCATGGCTGATCACGTCGCGCGCGAGCAGAATGTCGGCGGCGAGCTGCTTTGCCGGGTGTTCTAACCCGGCGCGGCGACTGTTTAAGGAACGGAACACCATGTCTCGTATCGGCAAGAAGCCCGTGGTCGTGCCGGCCGGCGTCACCGCCAAGGTCGACGGCCAGCTCGTCACCGTTAAGGGCGCGAAGGGCCAGCTCGAATTCCTCGTCCCCGAGGACGTCTCCGTGGCGCAGCAGGACAACGCCATCAAGGTCGATCCGCGTGGCGACACGAAGCGCGCGCGCGCGCTTTGGGGCACCGCGCGGGCGCAGGTGAACAACATCGTGGTCGGCGTGACCAAGGGCTTCGAAAAGAAGCTGGAGATCTCGGGCGTCGGATACCGCGCCGCGGTGCAGGGCAAAAACCTGCAGCTCGCGCTCGGCTATTCGCACGACGTGAATTATCCGATTCCCGCCGGCATCACGATCACCACGCCGAAGCCCACGGAGATCACGATCAGCGGGATCGACAAGCAGCAGGTCGGTCAGGTCGCCGCGGAGATTCGCGCGGTTCGCGGTCCCGAGCCCTATAAGGGCAAAGGTGTGAAATACGTCGACGAATTCATCTTCCGCAAGGAAGGCAAGAAGAAGTAAGGATCGGTTTGATGTCGAGGAACACAGAGCTCGAAACGCGCCGCAAGCAGCGGGTCCGCCGCGCCCTTCGCGCAAGCGCCTTCGGACGGCCGCGGCTCTCGGTCTTCCGTTCGTCAAAGCAGATCTATGCGCAGATCATCGACGACGAGAAGGGCGTGACGCTTGTCTCCGCCTCCTCGTTGGAGAAGGACAATCGCGAGAAGCTGAAGACCGGCGCCAATATCGGAAGCCGCCAAGGAAGTGGGCAAGCTCGTCGCCGAGCGCGCCGTCGCCAAGGGCGTGAAGACCGTGGTCTTCGATCGCGGCGGCTACATGTATCATGGCCGCGTCAAGGCGCTGGCGGACGGAGCGCGCGAAGGCGGGCTCGAGTTTTAAGAAACTATCCCTGCTTGAGCAGGGAAAGCACGAAGCGAGCGGCCTCTAAGGCTGCGTAAGTGACGGAAGAGAAGAATGGCGCGTGAAGGTGAGGGCGGTCGCGGGCGCGACCGCGATAGAGATGATCGCGATAGCGAATTCGTGGACCGCCTGGTCCACATCAATCGCGTCGCCAAGGTCGTGAAGGGCGGTCGGCGCTTCGGCTTCGCCGCGCTCGTCGTCGTCGGCGATCAGAAGGGCCGCGTGGGCTTCGGCCACGGCAAGGCGCGCGAGGTGCCGGAGGCCATTCGCAAGGCGACCGACGCCGCGAAGCGCTCGCTGGTCCGCGTGCCGCTGCGCGAAGGCCGCACGTTGCATCACGACGTGAACGGACGGCATGGCGCGGGACGCGTCGTGCTGCGCGCCGCGCCTCCCGGCACCGGCATCATCGCCGGCGGTCCGATGCGCGCCGTGTTCGAGACCCTCGGCGTGCACGACATCGTCGCCAAGAGCCAGGGCTCGTCCAACCCCTACAACATGATCCGCGCCACGTTCGACGCGCTGTCGCGCGAAGATTCGCCCCGCGCCGTCGCCGCTCGCCGCACGCTCAAGGTTTCGGCCTTGCAGGCGCGCCGGCATGGCGTGGACGCCGAGGCCCTCGAGGCCTGACGGGGAGAAGCGAAATGACGAAGAAGACGGTCACCGTGGAGCAGACGGGCAGCGCCATCGGACGTCCGGAGCGCCAGCGCGCCACGCTGCGCGGCCTCGGGCTCACGCGCATCGGTCGGCGCCGCACCCTTGAGGATACGCCGGCCGTGCGCGGGCTCATCGCCAAGGTCGCGCATCTCATCAAAATCGTCGACGAGCAGTGAGGACCAAACCATGGTGAAGCTCAACGACATTTCGGACAATCCGGGCTCCAGCAAGGACCGCATGCGCGTCGGACGCGGCATCGGCTCGGGCAAGGGCAAGACGGGCGGCCGCGGCGTGAAGGGTCAGAAGGCCCGCACCGGCGTCGCGGTGAAGGGCTTCGAGGGCGGTCAGATGCCGCTGCATCGTCGCCTGCCCAAGCGCGGCTTCCACAATCCGTTCCCCACGGACTATAACGAGGTGAACCTCGGCCGCATTCAGCAGGCTCTGGACGCGGGGAAGCTCGACGCGAACGCCGTGGTGACGCTGGATGCGCTACTGGCGGCGGGAGTGGTGTCCAAGCCGCGTGACGGCGTGAAGATCCTCGGACAGGGCGCGCTTACGGCAAAGCTCGCCTTCGAGGTTGCGGCCGCCTCCAAAGGGGCGATCGCGGCGATCGAAGGCGCGGGCGGCTCGGTGAAGTTGCTCGCGGCGGCTGTCGAAGCGGCCGCTCAGTAAGTCTCTAAAACTCGGAGCCTCGCCCGCGCTTGCGCCGGCGGGGCTCCTGCTTATCTTCGGCTTGTTGGGCGGCGCATGCGCTCAGGCGCGCGCTTCGGCTAAAAGACAGCTACAAAACGAAAACAAAGACCGCCTTTTTCGGCTCGCGACCGAATCGGCAAGGGGAAAGGGAGCGCCTCCATGGCATCGGCAGCCGAACAGCTCGCGGCCAACGTCAACGTCTCCAACTTTATGAAGAACGAGGAGCTCAAAAAGCGTATCTGGTTTACGCTCGCAGCGCTCGTCGTCTACCGCATCGGGACCTACATCCCGCTCCCGGGCATCGACCCTGACGCCTTCGCCAAGAGCTTCTTCGGCCAGTCGAAGGGCGTGCTCGAGCTCTTCAACATGTTCGCGGGCGGCGCCGTGCAGCGGCGCGCCATCTTCGCGCTGAACATCATGCCGTATATTTCGGCCTCGATCATCATTCAGCTGCTGACCACCGTCGTTCCGACGCTGGAAGCCGTGAAGAAAGAGGGCGAGCAGGGGCGCAAGGTCCTCAACCAATATACGCGTTATCTGACGGTCGTGCTCGCGACCTTCCAGGCCTATGGCATGGCCATCGGCCTCGAGGGACAGGCCGGCGTAGTCACCGAACCCGGCCTGTTCTTCCGCCTCACGACGGTTGTCACGCTTGTCGGCGGCACCATGTTCCTGATGTGGCTTGGCGAGCAGATCACGTCGCGCGGCATCGGCAACGGGTCCTCGCTGATCATCTTCGCGGGCATTGTCGCCGCCTTCCCGAGCGCGATCGTGCAGACGCTGGAGATGGGCCGACAGGGAGCGATCTCGACGGGCGCCATCATTGGCGTGATCGTCATGTCCTTCCTGGTGATCGGCTTCATCGTGTTCATGGAGCGCGCGCAGCGCCGGCTGCTCATCACCTATCCCAAGCGCCAGCAGGGCAATCGTGTCTATGAGGGGCAGACTTCCTTTCTGCCGCTGAAGCTCAACACTTCGGGCGTCATCCCGCCGATCTTCGCCTCTTCGCTGCTGCTGCTGCCGACGACGATCGCGAATTTCTATCAGACGCAGGGCTCCGACAGCTGGGTTTCCGTCATCTCGGCCTATTTCGGCCACGGGCGCCCGCTCTATATGATCGCCTATGTGGGCTTGATCGTCTTCTTCGCCTTTTTCTACACGGCGATCGTGTTCAACCCGACTGAGACGGCGGACAACCTCAAGAAGCACGGCGGCTTTCTCCTCGGCATTCGTCCGGGCGAGCGCACCGCCAAGGAGATCGATTCGGTGTTGATGCGCATCACCGTGATTGGCGCGGCCTATTTGGCGGTGATCTGCCTGTTGCCGGAGATGTTGATCTCTTACGCGAACCTCCCCTTCTACTTCGGCGGCACGTCGCTTCTGATCGTCGTGAGCGTGACGATGGACACGGTGGCGCAAATCTACGGTCACCTGAACGCCGGCGAATATGAGCGAGCCATCCGCAAGAGCAGAGTGCGGGGCGGGAAACGCGCGCGATGAGGCTCGTCCTTCTTGGACCGCCCGGCGCCGGCAAGGGAACGCAAGCGCAAAAGCTCGTCTCCAGATGGGGAATTGTGCAGCTCTCGACTGGCGACATGTTGCGCGCGGCGGTCGCCGAAGGGTCTCCGCTGGGGCTCGAGGCGAAGGAAATCATGGGTCGCGGCGAACTCGTGCCCGACCGCTTGGTGATCGACCTCATCGACGCGCGCCTCAACGGCGCGGATGCGGCGAATGGGTTCATCCTGGATGGCTTTCCCCGCACAGTGGCGCAGGCGGAAGCGCTCGACGCGCTGCTCGAGTCGAAGAAGATGCGGCTTGACGCGGTTGTCGAGCTCGTCGTGGACGAGGCCATGCTGTTGAAGCGGGTCGAAAATCGCATTCGCGAGACCCTGGAAGCGGGAAACTGCGTGCGGGCCGACGACAATGCGGAGGTCCTCAAGACGCGGCTCGACGCCTATCGGAAACAGACGGCTCCCGTCTCAGCCTATTATGCTGGAAAAGGGGCTTTGAAGCAGGTCGACGGCATGGCGCCGATTGAAGACGTCGAGGCCGCGCTCCACGCGACCCTGACCTCCTGAGGCCCGAAGCTCAAGCTTGGCGCGAGATTTTTGGGTTTGGACGCGAATTTCGCTTGACTCGCGGTGAAGCGGGGGCTACCCGCAGCCTATCGCGAAACAACGTGAGCGCCCGCTTGCCGGGCGCCACGTGTTTTTGCGCTTGCTCACTTGCACTGGGCTTGCGCAGTCAAGCGCGAATCATCCGCAAGGGTCGGCCTCCACCGGACGCGGGTTGCCGCGGAGGAGCGAAACCTCCGCATTTCTGCGTCGATAGACGCTCACACATGGAGAAGAGACCGTGGCCCGTATCGCCGGCGTAAACATTCCGACATCCAAGCGCGTCGTCATCGCGCTGCAATATATCCATGGCGTTGGGCCCAAGATCGCGGAGGAGATCTGCGAGAAGGTGAAAATTCCCGCCGAGCGCCGCGTCTCCGAGCTCACCGACGCGGAAGTGCTGCAGATTCGCGAGACGATCGACCGCGACTATATGGTCGAAGGCGATTTGCGTCGCGAGGTCGCCATCAACATCAAGCGCTTGATGGACCTTGGCTGCTACCGCGGGCTGCGGCACCGCCGCCAGCTGCCGGTGCGCGGCCAGCGCACGCACACCAACGCCCGCACCCGCAAGGGCAAGGCCAAGCCGATCGCCGGCAAGAAGAAGTAATCCGAAGGCGAGAGCGTCCGCTGCGGAGGGACTCGCTTCCCCTCGCGGCGTCGTCTCGCGTCTTCTTCGCACCTCAACCCCTTAGCGCCTGGCATTACGGGCGCGCTCGAAGGACAAAAGCATGGCCAAGGAACCCACCCGAGTTCGCCGTAAGGAGCGCAAGAATATCGCTTCCGGCGTCGCGCATGTGAATTCGACTTTCAACAACACCATGATCACCATCACCGACGCGCAGGGCAATACGGTGTCCTGGTCTTCGGCGGGCACGATGGGCTTCAAAGGCTCACGCAAATCGACGCCCTACGCCGCGCAGATGGCGGCCGAGGACGCGGCGCGCAAAGCCGGAGAGCACGGCGTTCGCTCGCTCGAGGTCGAGGTTTCCGGTCCGGGCTCGGGCCGTGAATCGGCGCTGCGTGCGCTGCAGGCTGCGGGATTTACGGTGACGTCCATCCGCGACGTGACGCCCATTCCGCACAATGGCTGCCGTCCGCGCAAGCGCAGGCGCGTCTGATCCCGCCCGGGCGGTCGGATCACGAGCGCCGCCCGGCGTCTCGCTTGTTCTTCCTCGTTCCATAAGTCCTCGCCACTCCGAAAGGCGCCAAAAGTGAGCATCCAGAAAAATTGGCAGGAACTGATTCGGCCAAACAAGCTGGTCGTTATTCCCGGCGACGATCCGCGGCGTGAAGCCACCGCGATCGCGGAGCCCTTGGAGCGCGGCTTCGGTCAGACGCTCGGCAATTCGCTGCGCCGCATTCTGCTCTCGTCGCTGCAGGGCGCCGCCATCACCTCGATCCACATCGACGGCGTTCTGCATGAGTTCTCGTCGATCCCCGGCGTGCGCGAGGACGTGACCGACATCGTTCTCAACATCAAGGACATCGCCGTGAAATACCACGGCGAGGGCCCCAAGCGCCTCGCCCTGAAGAAGCAGGGTCCGGGCGTCGTCACGGCCGGCGACATTCAGACGACCGGCGACGTGCAAATTCTCAATCCCGATCTCGCGATCTGCACGCTCGACGACGGCGCGGAAATCCGGGTCGAGTTCACGATCAACACGGGCAAGGGCTACGTGCCCGCCGAGCGCAACCGCGCCGAGGACGCGCCGATCGGCTTCATCCCGGTCGACAGCCTCTATTCGCCGGTCAAGAAGGTCAGCTATCGCGTCGAGAACACGCGCGAAGGCCAGGTGCTCGATTACGACAAGCTGACGCTCTCGATCGAGACCAACCGCTCGATAAGCCCGGAGGACGCAATCGCCTACGCCGCGCGCATCCTGCAGGATCAGCTCAACGTCTTCGTCAACTTCGAAGAGCCGCGCCGCGAGGAAGCGACGCCTTCGATCCCGCAGCTCGCCTTCAATCCGGCGCTGCTGAAGAAGGTCGAGGAGCTCGAGCTTTCCGTGCGCTCCGCGAACTGCCTGAAGAACGACAACATCGTCTACATCGGCGATCTCATTCAGAAGTCCGAGGCGGAGATGCTGCGCACGCCGAACTTCGGGCGCAAGTCGCTCAATGAGATCAAGGAAGTTCTGGCGCAGATGGGCCTGCATCTCGGCATGGAGGTGCCCGGCTGGCCGCCCGAGAACATCGACGATCTCGCCAAGCGTTTCGAGGAGCATTACTGAGCGACTCGGGAGTAGCGAGTAGGCCTCACCGCTCGCTAATCGCCATTCGCTTGATAACGACGGCCGTACCTTGGCACGGCGGCCGCAAGAACGGAGAGAGCCACAATGTACCATCGTAACGCCAAGCGCCGCTTCGGGCGCACGCATGAGCATCGCAAGGCGATGTTCGCCAATCTTTCTCAGGCGCTCATCAAGCATGAGCAGATCGTCACGACCCTCTACAAGGCCAAGGACCTTCGGCCGATCGTGGAGAAGCTCGTCACGCTCGGCAAGCGCGGCGATCTGCATGCGCGCCGCCAGGCCATCGCGCAGCTGCGCGATCCCGTGCTGGTCAAGAAGCTCTTCGACGTGCTGGGCCCGCGCTACAAGGACCGCCCGGGCGGCTACACGCGCGTGCTGAAGGCCGGCTTCCGCTACGGCGACAATGCGCCGCTCGCGGTGATCGAGTTCGTGGAGCGCGATGTGAACGCCAAGGGCCAGGATTCTGGGCCCCCGCAGACTGAAGAAGAGGCGGCATGAGGCGGGAGACGGTCGGGCCGCAGGACACTGCGCTCGATTGGACCAGGGTTCTGCTCGCCATGGAGGGCGCGGCCCTCTCTGGCGTCGCGATCTTCGCTTACGACCGCCTGGGAGGCGGATGGCTGCTCTTCGCCGCGCTCTTCTTCGCGCCCGACCTCTCCATGCTTTTTTATCTCGTGGGGCCGCGCCTAGGCGCGGTCGCTTACAACTGCCTGCACGTGACCTTCGTGCCGCTCGTGCTCGCAGTGCTCGGCTACATCTCGGGCAAGCCGCTGCTGGTGCAAATTGCGATCATCCACATTGCGCATATCGGGTTCGATCGCGCTTTGGGTTTCGGCTTGAAATATCCGACTGGATTTCGCGATACGCATCTCGGCCGCGCGGAGTTTTCTCTGCCCTGGCGTAGCCGGTCGGCCTCGCATCCCGGCGCCTGACCTTTGCTGGTGCGGACGGCGGGACTCGAACCCGCACTCCCTTTTCGAGAAGCAGATTTTCTTGCCACTTCGGCTTTCGCCGCCGCTATCTCGAGCGTTCGTGGTCTGGACTATCCCTTCGCCGTGGCCGCAAGGCTTTAGGCGCCCCCCGTCTAGTCTCTACACCTTCCGCGGCGCGCCGCGGCTTGGCTCGGGATCGGCATGGGCTTTCCGCCTTTAGCTTTCCCCGAATTTGGGCGGTTCCACTCCGCGGATTTCCCCGCGGGCGCTCCAATTGAAGTCTGCTGCGTCTACCATTTCGCCACGTCCGCAAGCGCCGCAAGCGTTAGCGCCGCCAGCGTGGGACCGCAAGAGCGCCTGAGCGCGGGCGCGGGCCTTGTCTTGACGAATTTCGTGCAGCGGCTAGTTTCCGTTGCGGCGTTTCGCGCGCAACGTCGTCGCAAAAGCCTTTGTGCAAAGCTTATGGATTGCCTGCGTCATGGGCGAGAAAAGCGAAGAGCCGAAAGCCGCGCCGTCGCATGAGACCTTCGTCAAAAAGCTGCTCTACGGCGCCGGCGGGGTCGTGCTTGTCCCGCTCATCGGCTCGCTCATCGGCGCCTATTTCCAGCAGCGCAGCTGGAGCAACGAGAATCGCAACACGAGAATCGCCGCCGATATGCAGAACGCAGTCACGATCGGCTCAAATGTCGCGACGCTCACGAATGAGCGATTTTCGGCGCTCCTTCAACTTGCGGACCTCGCCGACCGTCAGGGTGTCGGCAAGGAGGGCTGGGACTCAGCCAACCAGCGCCTGGCCGCCTCGAACAAGGCTTGGGAAGTCAGCTTCACGAATTTCATGTCACAGCTGAGATTCTATGTCGATTCGCCCTTTGGCATCGACCTGGAGAATGCGATGCAGAAGGCAGCGGGCGAGGACTGCACCAAGCTGCAACACGGCCAGACGCTCGACATGACGTCGTTTCCCTCCGCAGTCTACCTCTTTGCGGCGCTCAACAATTGTTACGCTCATGTAAAAAACGACGTCGATCAGGCGATCGCCACCCCTGAGCCGCAAAAAGTCGATGCGCGCCGCACGCATCTCGCGAGCGCCCGCTCGGGGCTCGGGCATGTGTGGCACGTCAACGCTATTCTGAGCTGCCAGATCGACAGCCGCGTGCTCAGCATTCGCAGAACGCTCGATCAAGTGTCCTTCTTCAAGGCGCTCATTGGATTAAATGGATCGAACCTTTACCAGCTGCCGGAGCGAGAGACGGATTGTCTCGCTGAGTATAAGCGCTGAGGTCAGAAGTCCCCTAAATATGGATCGCGCGGCCGAAGGCGTCGAGCACGCTTTCGTGCATGGCTTCCGAGAGCGTCGGATGCGGGAAGATGCTGCGCATCAGCTCCTCCTCGGTCGTCTCGAGATTCATCGCGATCACGAAGCCCTGGATGAGCTCGGTCGCTTCGGGCCCGAAGAGGTGAGCGCCGAGCAGGCGTCCCGACTTTGCCTCGAAGATCGTCTTGATGAGCCCTTCCGTCTCGCCGAGCGCAATGGCCTTGCCATTGGCGCGCAGCGGAAACCGCCCGATCTTGAGCGTAAGCCCCGCCTCTTTCGCCTTCGTCTCTGTGAGTCCCACGGAGGCGATCTGCGGGCTCGTGTAGATGCAGCCGGGAATGCGGGATTTGTCCAACGCATGTGTCGCGACGCCCGCGATGGCCTCGACGCAGGCGACGCCCTCATGCTCGGCCTTATGCGCGAGCATCGGCCCGCCGGCGACGTCGCCGATCGCATAAACGCCGGGGAGGTTGGTGCGGCCCAAGCCGTCTGTCGCGATGACGCCCTTGTCGATCCGCACGCCCAGCGCCTCAAGTCCGAGCCCCTCGACATTGGCGACAACGCCGACAGCGGAGAGGAGCCGCTCGGCCGAAACCTCGCGCGTTGCGCCATCGGCGCCGCGCAGCGTCGCGCGCAGCCCGTCCGCGCTCTTCTCCAGCGCCGCGACGCTCGTCGCGGTCAGGATCTCGGTTCCCTGCTTCTCGAAGCTCTTTCTCGCCAGGGCGGCGATTTCCGCGTCTTCTGATGGAAGAATTTGCGGCAGCGCTTCGACGAGCGTCACCTTCACGCCGAGCGCGCGATAGAAAAACGCGAACTCGACGCCGATCGCGCCCGCGCCCACGACGATGAGAGAGGCGGGGAGGCTCGGCGGTTTCATGGCCTCGAAATAGGTCCAGATGCGGTCGCCGTCCGGCTCCAGCCCCTTCAGCACGCGCGGCCGCGCGCCGGTCGCGATGACGATGTGCTTGGCCTCGTAGCGTCCCGGTCCGAGCGCCCCTTTGGGCGGCGGCGCCTGCGGCAGGACGGGCGGCTTGGACGTCGCGCTGACCTCGACAGCCCCGCCGCCCAGAAGCTTCGCCTCGCCGAAGATCACGTCGACCTTGTTCTTCTTGAGCAGGAAGGCGACGCCGGCGTTGAGACGGCCGGAAACCTCGCGCGAGCGCGCGACCATTTTGACGATGTCGGCTGTGGGCGCGGCGCCCGAGACGCCGAATTCGGCGCCGGCGCTGGCGAGGCTGAAGACTTCCGCGGAACGCAGCAGCGCCTTGGTGGGAATGCAGCCCCAGTTGAGGCATATGCCGCCGAGATGCTCGCGCTCGACAATCGCGGTGCGCAACCCGAGCTGAGCGGCGCGAATCGCCGCGACATAGCCGCCTGGGCCCGCGCCGATGATCAGAAGGTCGTAAGCCTTGTCCATTCTGGCCGTCCCCGCAATCGCGCCGAATCGAAATCCTGAGAGGAGCTATGTCCTAAAAGCAGCGCACCTGGGCTTCAGCTTGCGCCCGGCGCAACTCGTCGAGCGCGTCGCGCACCACAGCCGTGTTGCGGAACATGTTTCCGAGCTGCCCCGCCTGCTGATTGATGCTTGCGACCGTCTCGCCCGCCACATAGCGCTCATAGGGAAGGATCGTCGCGATGACGTCGATGGAGCAGGAGCACTGGTCGAGCGCCTGCCGCGTCTCTCCATTGGCCTTCATGCAGGCGAAGACGTAATCGGCGCGCGCCGCGGTCGGATAGTCGTTGAGGTCGCCGGCCATGGCCGGCGTCGAAAGCGCGAGGAGGAGAGCGGCGGCAAGGCGCATGAGGTCTCTGCAAGTTGATCGGGGCCGGCCTCGGCGCCCGTCGGACGGCGCGGCCGCTAGCTAGGGAGGCCGGGGGCTTGGAGGCCTAAAACTAGGTCATGGGCGCGCATTTGTCATTGGCAAAGCCGTCTCGAGGGGCGCCGGCGACCCGCAATCTTGACAGGCCGGCGAGGCCTCGGCGAAGAACAGGCCCGCCGCGCGCGGCGGAAGGCTAACCCCAGGGTCGCCATGCGGATCTTCGTCACGGGCGCCGCCGGCTTCGTCGGCTTCCATCTCTCCAGACTGCTGCTCGAGCGGGGCCATAGCGTCTTCGGCTATGACGGCATGACGCCCTATTACGATGTGGCGCTCAAAGAGGCGCGTCTCGCGATCCTCGAGGCCTCGCCCAATTTTCGCACAGACGTGGCCATGGTCGAGGACATGCCGGCGCTCGAGAGAGCGGTCGAAGCCGCTTCGCCCGATGTCATCGTGCATCTCGCGGCGCAGGCCGGCGTGCGCTACAGCCTGGAAAATCCGCGCGCCTATATCAACTCCAACCTCGTCGGCTGCTTCAACGTTCTGGAGATGGCGCGTCGCTCTTCGCCTCAGCATTTGTTGATCGCGTCGACGAGCTCGGTCTATGGCGGCAATCTCGAGGTGCCGTTCCACGAGAGCGACAAGGCGGACCATCCGCTCTCGCTCTACGCCGCGACGAAAAAAGCCAATGAGGCGATGGCGCATAGCTATGCGCATCTCTGGTCGATACCGACGACGATGTTTCGATTCTTCACCGTCTACGGACCGTGGGGGCGTCCCGACATGGCGCTGTTCAAATTCGTCGAGGCGATCGAGAACGACCAGCCGATCGACATTTACAATCACGGCGCGATGTCGCGCGACTTCACCTATATCGGCGATCTCGTGGAGGCCGTCGCGCGCCTCATCGATTTGCCGCCAAAGCGCGACGCGGAAGATGCGAGCGTCTCGCCCTGGGCGCCCTTCCGCATCGTCAACATCGGCCGCGGCGAGCCCGTGGCGCTGCTGGACTTCATCGCCGTCGTCGAGAAGAAGCTCGGCAAGAAGGCCATCCGCAACTATCTCGACATGCAGAAGGGCGACGCGCCGCAAACCTACGCCGACTGCACGCTCCTGGAGCGGCTCACGGGCTTTCGGCCCTCGACCGGCGTCGAGGAAGGCGTCTCGGCATTCGTCGACTGGTACCGCGGCTATCGCGGGCGGGGATAGTCGCTCCTCCAACGGCTTGTGCGTTGGCGCAACGCGCCGACATTAACAAACCCCTAGCGTGACGAGGCTCCAAAGAGAGCGCCGCCGTCACGGGGGGAGGGGTCCATGTTCAACATCAATCTCATGAAGATCGTCACGCTCCTCTTCGCCGCGACGGCCTGCATGGCCGGTTATCCCTGTGGGGCCGCAGCTCATGCTCAGGACCCGCACGTCGTGGGCGGCAAGTAAAGCGCGTCCAAGCCGCTTCCCGCATTGACAAGCCCTGCCGTCCGCCCCATTCCCCCGGCCATCAGTCACAGGCGAGGCGGCGACCATGGCCAAAATTTTCATCGACGGCGACTCCGGCACGACGGGAACTCGAGATCCGCGAGCGCCTCGCCGGCCGAACGGGCTTCGAGATCGTCTCGATCGCGCCGGAACACCGCAAGGACCCGCAGGCCAAGCGCGAGCTTCTGGCCGGCGTCGATCTCGCGATCCTCTGCCTGCCGGACGAGGCCGCGCGCGAGGTCGCCTCGCTCTGCGAGGCGCTGGGCGAGAAAGCGCCGCGCCTGCTCGACGCCTCGACCGCGCATCGCGTGGCCCCTGGCTGGGTCTATGGCTTTGCGGAGCTCGCTCCCGACCAACCGGGAAAGATTGCAGCGGCGCGGCGCGTCGCCAATCCCGGCTGCTACGCGACGGGCGCGATCGCTCTCCTCGCGCCGCTTGTCGCAGCAGGGCTTATCCCGCGCGATGCGTCGCTCACGATCAATGCCGTGTCGGGCTATTCGGGCGGCGGCAAGAAGATGATCGAGGCCTATGAGGCGGGGTCCGCGCCGCCCTTCGAACTCTATGCGCTGGGGCTAGAGCATAAGCACCTGCCGGAGATCGCGGCCCATGCGGGCCTCTCGCGCGAGCCGCTCTTCGTGCCCTCCGTCGGCGATTTCCGGCAGGGGATGCTCGTCTCGATCCCGCTCTGGCTCGACGCGCTGCCGGGGCGTCCCGAGGCGGCGGCGCTGCGCGAGGCGCTCTCCCGGCATTACGCCGGCTCGCGGCATGTCGGGCTGCCTGTGGCGCCCGACGGCGCCCGGCTCGACGCGACGACGCTCAACGGCTCGGACGATATGGAGCTTTTCGTCTTCGCGCGGGAGGCGAAGCGCCAAGCCGTTCTCGTCGCGCGGCTCGACAATCTCGGCAAGGGCGCCTCGGGCGCCGCAGTCCAGAATCTCGAGCTGATGCTCGGGGCCGCCTGAGGAGCGAGACCGGCCTCTGATTGAGAGGCCGATCTGCGTGTTTCGTTACTTGTTTTCGGTATAGGCCGTGGCGCCCACGGCGTTCGCCGCCGCCGCGGCGGCGTCCGGCACGCGGGCCTCCGCGTCGCGGAAGCGATCGACGCGCGCCATCATCATGGCTTCGAAGGCGTCATGCACCTCGCGCAGCGATTTCGGCTTCAGCCGCCCGTTGAGGCTCGCAAAGAAGATCGAGCGGTTGGCGCGCGCCGGCCTCGGCAACAGCTTGGCGGCCGGGGTCTGCGGGTCCTGGTCCATCTTGGTCATGAAGCGGCGGGCGTCGTCGGGGCCCAGAAAGTGGATCAGATAGGTTTCCCCGGCGGTCAGCCCGCGCCCGATCTCCCCGGAGATCTTCGCCCCTTCCGTTTTCAGGATTTCGGCGGCGAGCACAGCGGAGAGGTAGGGGTCGTTGCGCAGCTTCAGGATTTCGGAGCGCGAGGCCGAGGCGACCGGGGGCTTCGCCCCCTCGGCCGGCGCGTTCTGGGCTTCCTGGAGATGGCGCCAGCCAAAGGACTTCATCGCGGTCATCCAGGTGGAGTCGATGAATTGGAAGAGTCCGCTCGCCGAGGAGGTGCTTGCCTTGGCTTTGAGGATGAAGCTCAATTCCTTGTCGGCGATGCTGAGCAGCAGAGCCGGATCCGAGCCGGTCACCGCCGCGGCCTTCACGACGCGTTCCACGATCGAGCGCTGGATTTTCTGGCTTCCGAAGCGCATCGAGTCGGGATCATAGGGCTCCGCCTTTGCGAACAAGCGACGCTCCCAGGTTTGCGACGCCGTCTCGAGCGAGAAGTCCGAGTCGAGCGGGAAATCGTCCGCCTTCGCGAGCGACAGAACCGGGGAGGGGTTGTGGGCGCTGCGCGCCAGCACGCGCTTCTCGGATTCGGAATGCGGCGTGGCGGCTGCGGCGAAGATCACCGCCGCGAGGGAGCCCGCCACCAGAAGCGCGCGCGCGGCGGGAGCGAGCTTCGACTTGCTGCGCGGAAAGGCGATCCAGCGGGAAAAGCGCTTGAGCGGCGAAACCTGATGGTCGGCCTGCTCCAGAACGTCAGCATATGAGTAAGACCAGTAGGCCTCGAAAAGGCTCATGCGTCTGCCTCTTTTTTTGTTTTACGGTGAATCGGACGTTAACGCGTCCAGTGGGCGAAAAATCGACGGCCGTCGCCCAGCGCGCGCCATAATCAAGGCATGGCGCAGCTCTAAAACTCGCGGATCTTCAAGGAAAAGCGCGGGTGCGCGCGCGCCGGCTGCGCGCGCGTCACAATGGCGTCACGATGAATGTCGGGGAGCTCGGGGTAGCGCGACGCTGCGCAAAAGCCGCCAAACTCTTGCGCTCGGAATTCGCTTCAATCTTCTGAGCGGGCGCGATTTCCGATTGCTCGAACGACTTCGTTCGAGCGGGAAGGGCGCTAGAAGGGCAGCATGCCCGAAACGCTCGAAGCCGCGGAGAGCATGCTTTTCACGAGATTCGTTTCGGAGCCCGCGCTCGGCGTCGCGCGAGTCTGGAAATCGATGACCTTGCCGTCCTCCAGGCCGTAGTTCGACAAGCGCTCGACCTTTTTCGACTTGTCGAAATATACGGCGAGGACATGCTGATCGGTGACGTGCTCCGGCATGAAAGCCAGGGAACGCTCCGAACGCTGGCTGACGTAGTACCAGGCTTCGCCGCCGATGGTCGAGGTTGTCGAGGGCGTGCCGAGAGTGGTCAGCACCTGCTGCGCCGGCATGCCGGGCTTCACCTGCGAGACCTTGCGTTCCTCATAAACCGCGCCGCGGTTGATCACGCCGTCATAGCCGAGACATCCGCCGAGCGGCGCCGCCAACGCCAACGCCATCGCGAATCGAGCCGGCGCGCCGCGGCGCAGCGAGAATCGGGGAATGACGGGCAGGGCGAAAGCCATGAGGATCTCCGCTTAAAAACCTTGAGGGCGCGTCCGAGCCACCGAGTTTCCGGGTGGGAGGCCCTCGTCTTCCTAGGGCTTCGCCGGGACGAGGCGTAAACGCGACTCCGAGCGAAAGCAAGCCGACGAAAGCCGAGTTCCCCCTAGAGGCCGGCTAGCGTCCCGCTGGAGATCGCTCTAATTTGTGGCGAAGACGGGGCGAAGCCGGGGAGAGCCGTGACGAAGCGAAAAGAAAATTCTGGCGGCGATCGCCGCATCGAGACGCCGCCCTTGTCTCGACCGCTCGCCCTCTCGAGCGTCCCCGCGGAGGGACTCGACGTCGTCCTTCGCGCCAATGAGGCCGAATGCGCGGCGCTCGCCCGGTTGAATGCGCTGCCGGCCGTGCTTTCGCTCGAGGCGCCCCTCCACGTCACGCGCAGTGGGCGGGAGGGACTGAAAGTCGTCGGCGTCGTTCGCGCCACGGTCCGGCAGACCTGTGTGGTGACGCTCGAGGACTTCGATACGACCCTCGAGGAGCCGATTTCCCTGCGCTTCGCGCCGCCCGAGCCCGAGGCGGGGACCGAGCAGGGTCGCCGCGCGAAGCCGCTGAGCGCCGAGGATGCCCTGGATATGGACGACGATCGGCCCGATCCGCTCATTGGGGGCCAGATCGACCTCGGCGCCCTTGCCGCCGAGTTTCTGACGCTCGGCCTCGACCCGCATCCGCGCAAGCCCGACGCGCATTTCGAGGAGCCCACGCCCGCGACCCCTGAGGAAAGCCCCTTCGCCGTGCTGAAGCAGGGGCCCGGCGCCGGGGGCGAGTGAGGGCGCGCGAGCCGTCGGGGCGAGGAGTCACTTGCGCCGGCTGCCGCCAAATGGCAATTGACCCGCGAAAAGGGAGCACGCGCCGCCAAACGGCGTGGCGTCCGGCTTCACCGCGACGATGAAGCGTCTACGGGCCGCTTGCGGCGGCCTGTGAGGTAGCGACAGCAGCAAGCGGCGCCGCCGCGGAGCACGGATTTAAATCATGGGGAAGGCTGTTCGAATCGCGGTCGACGCGATGGGGGGCGACATCGGCCCCTCCGTCACGCTCGCCGGCGCCTCCCGCGCCCTGGAAAGTCACGATCAGTGCGAGTTTCTGCTGTTTGGCGACGGGGCGACCATCGCCGCGGAGCTCGCCAAATATCCGAGGCTCGCGACGCGATCGCGCGTCATTCCGGCGAGCGTGTCGATCGGCATGGACGTGAAGCCGAGCGTCGCGCTGCGTCAGGGACGGCGCGTCTCCTCCATGTGGATGGCGATCGAGGCGGTGAAGAAGGGCGAGGCGGATGTGGCCGTCTCCGCCGGCAACACCGGCGCGCTGATGGCGATGTCGACGATCTGCCTGAAGACCATGTCGCAGATCGACCGGCCGGCGCTCGCCGGCCTTTGGCCGACCCTGCGCGGACACACAGTCGTTCTCGACGTGGGCGCGGCGATCGGCGGCGACGCGGTGCATCTCGTCAATCTCGCCATCATGGGCGCCGCCATGGCGCGCATCATGCTCGGAGTCGAGCGCCCGCTCGTCGGCCTCCTCAATATCGGCGTCGAGGAGATCAAGGGCGTCGATCAGGTCAAGGAAGCCTCGAGAATTCTCAAAGAGCTCGAGCTGCCCATGCTCAATTATCAGGGCTTCATCGAAGGCGACCGCATCGGCGCGGGAGAGTTCGACGTCGTCGTGACGGAAGGGTTCTCGGGCAATATCGCGATCAAAACGGCCGAGGGCACGGCGAAGCAATTCGCCGCGCTGCTGCGCGAGGCGCTGGGGCGCTCGCTCATCACCAAGCTCGGGGCCTGGATCGCGCGCTCGGCCTTTGCGGAGCTGAAAACGAAAATGGACCCGCGTCGGGTGAATGGCGCGGTTTTTCTGGGACTCGAGGGCGTCGTAATCAAGAGTCACGGCGGCGCCGACGCCTTTGGTTTCGCACGCGCCGTGCAAGTCGGTTGCGAGATGGTCGAGCAGGACCTCCTGGCGCGAATCCGCCAGGCGGCCACCCTCGTCGAGGGCAAAGGCGCAAAAGCGGCAGAGCCGCAGGAAGCAGCGAAGTGACGATCAAGGACGGGAATTTGCGCTCTGTCGTGCGAGGCGTCGGCAGCGCCCTGCCTGAGAAGACGGTCACCAATGACGATCTCGCGCGCATCGTCGACACGAGCGACGATTGGATCGTCCAACGCACCGGCATCAAGCGGCGGCACATCGCCGGCGAGGGCGAGACGACCTCGACGCTCGGCGCCAAGGCGGCGCAGGCGGCGATGGCGCAGGCGGGATGGACGGCGGCAGACGTCGACCTGATCATCGTCGCGACATCGACGCCGGACCACACTTTTCCTTCTTCCGCCACGCAAATTCAGGCGGCGCTCGGCGTGACGCAGGGCGCGGCCTTCGATCTGCAGGCGGTTTGCGCCGGCTTCGTCTTCGCGGTCACGACGGCCGACAAATTCCTGCGCTCCGGATCGCATCGCCGCGCGCTGGTGATCGGCGCGGAGACCTTCTCGCGCATCCTCGACTGGACCGATCGCTCCACCTGCGTGCTGTTTGGCGATGGCGCCGGCGCGATCGCGCTCGAGGCGGTCCCGGGTCGCGGCGACAATGACGATCGCGGCGTGCTGACGACGCAGATCCGCTCCGACGGCCGGCATCGCGCCAAGCTCTTCGTCGACGGCGGCCCCTCCTCGACGCAGACGGTCGGCCATTTGCGCATGGAGGGCAAGGAGGTCTTCCGCTTCGCCGTCGGGCAGGTGACCGGCGTCGTCAAGGACGCCTTTGAGGCGACGGGACTGACCGCCGAGGATCTCGACTGGTTCGTGCCGCATCAGGCCAATCGCCGCATCATCGACATGTCGGCGCAAAAGCTCGGCATCGCCCCGGAGAAGGTGGTGGTGACCGTTCAGGACCACGGCAACACTTCCGCCGCCTCCGTTCCGCTCGCGCTTTCCGTCGCGGTGGGCGACGGACGCATCAAGCCGGGGCAGCTCGTCATGCTCGAGGCCGTTGGCGGCGGCTTTACCTGGGGCGCAGCGCTGCTGCGCTGGTGAAGCGGCGACTCAAGGCCGCCAGGCAGGCTGCTCTTGCGTCGCCGCGGCTTCGATGCGCTCAGCGTCGATCTGGCGCTGCAGCGCGCGCAGCGCCTCCTTTACGCCATCGCCATTCACCGCCGAGAGAAGCAGCGGCTTTTCGGGCTTCTCCTCCGTCTGCGGACCCGCCGAGCGTATCGCGCGCATGAGCCGCTCGCGCTGCTTCTTGAGATATTCGGCGTCGACGGAGTCGATCTTGGAGAGCGCCACGACCTCGGGCTTGCTCTCCAGGCCCCCGCCGTAGGCCTCGAGCTCGGCGCGCACGGTCTTGTAGGCCTTTCCGGCGTGCTCGCCGGTCGCGTCGATGAGGTGCAGCAGCACCCGGCAGCGCTCGACATGGCCCAGGAAGCGGTCGCCCAATCCGCGCCCCTCGTGCGCGCCCTCGATCAGGCCGGGAATATCGGCGAGCACGAACTCGCGCCCGTCGAGATTCACGACCCCGAGGCCCGGATAGAGCGTTGTGAAGGGATAGTCGGCGACTTTCGGTTTCGCCGCCGTCACGCGGGAGAGGAACGTCGATTTCCCCGCGTTGGGGAGGCCGATCAGACCGGCGTCGGCGATGAGCTTGAGGCGCAGCGTGAGCGCGCGCTCCTCGCCTAACTGTCCGGGATTGGCGCGGCGGGGCGCTCGATTGGTCGAGGTTGTGAAATGGGCGTTGCCGAAGCCGCCGTTGCCGCCCCTGCAGATGACGACGCGTTGGCCGACCTCGGTGAGATCCGCGATCGGCTCCTCTTCGTCTTCCACGAAGATTTGCGTGCCGACGGGGACTTTCAGCACTGCATCGGCGCCGCGCCCGCCGGCGCGGTTTTTACCCATGCCGTGTCCGCCGGTCTTGGCCTTGAAATGCTGCTGATAACGAAAATCGATGAGCGTGTTGAGGCCGTCGACGCATTCGGCGACGACATCACCGCCGCGCCCGCCGTCGCCGCCGTCCGGCCCGCCGAACTCGATGAATTTTTCGCGCCGGAACGACACGCAGCCGGCGCCGCCGTCGCCCGAGCGCACATGCACCTTGGCTTGATCGAGGAACTTCATCGCAGTCGCTTCACGAGCAGGCGCGCCTGGCGGGCAGCGCGCCATAGGGCGCATGCGCCGCGCCGCGCTTCAACAGCGTCGTCGTCATGCGAAACGGCTCGCCGCGCGCCGGGGCCTCGGTCGTCTTCTCGCCGGTGACGACGAAGCCGAGCTTCTCCTGCACCCGCAGAGAAGCGGTGTTCTCAGGCAGCGCGGAGGACACGATGTGGTCAAGGCTCGTGATGTTAAAGGCGAGATCGACGAAAGCGCGCGCCGCCTCGGTCATGAATCCCTGGCCCCAGGCGCTGCGCGCCAGAACAAAGCCGAGATTGCCTTCTCCCCGCGTCTCGGCGCCGACAAGCGAGATCATGCCGATCGCCTCGTTCTGCTGACGTTTGCGCGCGAGCGCCAGGTGCAGCGCCGACCCCTCGGCATTTTCATAGCGGGCGCGCAAGATGAAGCGCTCGGCGTCGCTCTTCGAATAGGGGAAGGGGATCGTGGTCGTCTTCAAGGCGACCTCGGGGTCGTCGCAATAGCGCGCGATCCCCTCCGCGTCCGCGGCGCGCGGCCAGCGCAGCCAAAGCCGCTGGGTTTCGAGACGAAAGATGTCGTCGCGCGTGATCTCGGGAAACATCTACTCGCTCCAAGCAGGAACCGCATCGGTTCGGACACGAAAAAGCTGTTTGGCTTTCCGTTCCCCGGGGCCCCTTTTTGGGGCTCTTTCGGACTACGCCAGGAGCTTCGCTCTTAAGCTTCAGGATTTTTCTTAAGATTCAAGAAAATCCCAAACGTCCGCCGGGGTTAGAGGCCGGCGGAACGTCTTCTTTCGAGGGTTCCGCCTATTCGGCCGCGACGTCGGCCAATACGCTGACGCTCATGCGATCGCGATCGGCCTTGAAAACGACCTTGCCGCTACAAAGCGCAAAGATCGTATGATCCTTGCCAATGCCGACGTTGCGGCCCGGATGGACCTTGGTGCCACGCTGGCGGATGATGATGTTGCCGCCGACGACCGACTCGCCGCCGAATTTCTTCACGCCGAGGCGACGGCCGTCCGAGTCGCGGCCGTTGCGGGAGGAGCCGCCCGCCTTCTTATGCGCCATTGTATTTCTCCGACCTCTACCGCCTACGCCTCGGGCGCACAGATCGCGCGCCGCCAGCGGGCATTAAAACACAAAATCCGCGTTATTTCCACGCGGGATGACGGACCCTTAGCCCTCGATCGCCGTGATCTTGACGAGGGTCAAATCCTGTCGATGGCCGCGCTTGCGCTTGCTGTTCTGGCGCCGGCGCTTCTTGAAGGCGATGGACTTGGGGCTGCGGGTCTGCTCGGCGATTTCGCCCAGGACCTTCGCGCCCGCGACCGTGGGCGCGCCGATCTGCGCGCCGCCCTCCTTCGAGACGAGCAGGACCTCGTCGAAGGTGATGGAATCGCCCGCCGCGCCCTCGAGCGCCATGACGGTGATGATGTCTCCGGCGGAAACGCTATACTGCTTGCCGCCGGTCCGGATCACTGCGAACATTGTTCTCTCCATGTTCGATACCGGCTCTGACGGCGCGAGCCGCCGGCCGACTTCTTGGCAGTTGGACCTTTTGGATCTTATTGGCTCCGGTCTTTTAGCGTCGCCGCCAAAGAAAAACGCGGCGGAAACCGCCGCGCCGAAGCAGCGCTCTCTCTAACGCAAGCGGGAAGGGGCTGTCAATCCGGGGATTCCGGGATCACCGACGACTCCCGCCTCCCTCACCCCAGCGCCCGCGTCGCAATGTCGCTCGTGTCTGGGGAGAGCGTCGGCGCCGCCGCCACTTTGCGCAACGCCTGCTCGGCCAGACCGCGGCGCACGGGCTCCAGCGTCCTCCAGGCGCGCAGGCTCGTGAGCAGGCGCGCCGCCAGCTGCGGATTGTTCGGGTCGATCGCGATGACCGCGTCGACGAAGAGCGCATAGCCCGAGCCGTCTGGCGCATGGAACCGCGTGGGGTTGCCGGCCGCAAAGGCGCCGAGCAGGGCGCGGGCGCGGTTGGGATTGGACAGCGAGAAATCCTTATGCGCCATGAGGTCGAGCACGCGGCGCGTCGTTTCCGGCTCCGGAATGGTCGCCTGCAGCGAGAACCATTTGTCGATGACGAGCGAATCGTCCGCGAACTGCTCGTAGAAGCGCGCGAACGCCTCCTCGCGCGCGGGTCCGCCGATGAGCGCCAGGGTCGCGAGCGCCGCGAGGCGGTCGGTCATGTTCCCCGCCGCATCGAAATGCGTCTTGGCGAGTTGCGTCCCGAGCGTCGCGTCGCCCGCCGCGAGGAGGTCGAGGGCGACGTTGCGCAGCGCCCGCCGGCCCGCGCTTGCCGCGTCCGGCGCATAGGCGCCCTCGTCGGCGCGCTTTTCGAAAATCGCGGCGAGGGGCGCGCGGAGCGCCCGCCCGAGCGTCTGGCGCATGGCGTTGCGCGCGGTGTGCAGCGCATCGGGATCGACATTTTCGCCCTGTTCGCGCGCCAGATCGGCTTCGCTCGGAAAGGTGAGCGCCAGCGCCGTGAAGGCGGGATCGTCCGATTGCGAAATGAGCCCGCTCAGCGCCTCGGCGAAGGCGTCGTCGCTCGCCGCCTCGCCGCGCACGCGCGCGAAGATCGAGCGCAGCGCCAGGCTTTGCGAAGCCTGCCAGCGATTGAAGGGATCGTCGTCATGCGCGAGGAGTTGCAGCAGCGCCGCCTCGGAGGGCGAAGGCTCGAGGCGCGCAGGCGCGGAGAAGCCGCGCAGGAGCGAAACCGTCGGCTCCGACGCAAGACCTGGGAAGGTGAGCGTCCGCGTCGCTTCCGAGAGCACGATCCGGCCTTGCGCCTTCTCGTCGGCGCTCGCGTCCGGCGTCTCGAGCGCGAGCTTGTTTCCGGCCTTGTCGAAGAGCGCCAGCGCGATCGGGATTTCGAGCGGGAGCTTTCGCTCCTGTCCGGGGGTCGGCGGCGCCGACTGCGAGAGCGTCAAGGAAAAGACGCGCGCTTGCGGGTCGTGGCGCGTCGCGACTTCGATGACGGGCGTGCCCGCCTGCGAATACCAGCGCGCAAATTGCGAAAGATCGCGCTTGGCGCTCTCCGCGAAACAGGAGAGGAAATCCTCGACCGTCGCCGCCGTGCCGTCGAACCGCGCGAAATAGATCTCCATCCCGCGAGCGAAGGCCTCCGCGCCTATCAGCGTCTTCAGCATGCGCACGATCTCGGCGCCCTTCTCGTAAACGGTCGCCGTGTAGAAATTGTCGATCGCCCGATAGGCGTCGGGGCGCACGGGATGCGCGAGGGGGCCCGCATCCTCGACGAATTGCGTGAGGCGCAGCGTTCTGACGTCGTTGATGCGCTTGACGGCGCGCGAGCGCATGTCGGCGGAAAACTCCTGGTCGCGATAGACCGTCAGCCCTTCCTTGAGGCAGAGCTGAAACCAGTCGCGGCAGGTGATGCGATTGCCGGTCCAATTGTGAAAATATTCATGTGCGATGACGCTCTCGATGCCGGCGTAATCCGTGTCGGTCGCGGTTTGCGGCGAGGCCAGCACATATTTGTCGTTGAAGACGTTGAGGCCCTTGTTCTCCATCGCGCCCATGTTGAAGTCGGAGACGGCGACGACGTTAAAGACGTCGAGATCATATTCGCGTCCGAAGACTTCCTCGTCCCAGCGCATGGCGCGCACGAGCGAGTCCATCGCATATTCGGCGCGCGGCTCCTTGCCATGCTCGACGAAGATCGAGAGCTTCACCTTGCGGCCCGAGCGCGTCGTGAAATCGCGCGAGATCGAGCCGAGGTCGCCGCCCACGAGCGCGAAGAGATAGCAAGGCTTCGGATAGGGATCGCGCCAGACCGCAAAGTGGCGGCCG
>CAWCTS010000063.1:0-53798 GCA_963798515.1 uncultured Alphaproteobacteria bacterium | reverse complement strand
GCGATAAATCTGCTCGGCGGCGAGAATGCGCACGAGCTGATGCGGCAGTGTCATCCGCCCAAAACTATAGGCGACGCTCGCCCTCTCGCGCAGCGCCGCGTCGAGGCCCTCGGAACCGCCGATCGCAAACCACAGGCTCGTGCGGCCTCTGTCGCGCTCCCGCTCGATGAAGCCGGAAAAATCCGCGCTGCTCGCCGCTTCGCCCCGCTCGTCGAAGACCGCGAGCGTCGCGCTCTCGGGGAGCGCCGCAAGGAGCGCCGCACCCTCCTCGCTCATGCGAGCAGTGGCGGCGCGCGCGCGGCTTTCGGGAATTTCCTTCACCTCGAGGCCCTGCAGGCCGAGGTTGCGGAATTCGCCGATGCGCTGCGTGTAACGCTGGAAGAGCTCGCGCTCGGGGCCGGCCTTCATGCGGCCGACGCAAAGCAGGCCGAGGCGCATGGCCACTATTGACGATCCTGCTTTAGGCCGAGCGCACTTCGCGCGGCCGGTCGCCGCCCCACATTCTCTCGAGGTTGTAGAACTGGCGCACATCGGGGCGGAAGATGTGGATGATGAGATCGCCCGCGTCGACGAGCACCCAATCGCATTGCGGGAGGCCTTCCACCCGCGGCGCGGCGAGTCCGGCGGCCTTGCAGGCCTTGATCACACGATCCGCGATCGCGCCGACATGCACGGTGGAGCGGCCGGTCGCCACGATCATCGCATCGGCGAGCGCCGTCTTGCCTTTGAGGTCGATGAAGGCGCTGTCTTCGGCCTTGGCGTCTTCGAGACTGGTCTGAACTGCGGCGAGCAATTCACCAAATGAGGGCGTCGCGGGCGCCTCGCGCGCCTGTGCTTCGCTCAAGGTCGAGACGGCTTTCTTCGTCAGTGTCGACGCTCCCTAAACCGGGGCCAGCCCACGTCCTTGAAGATGGGGCGATTCTGTTACGATTGCAACTCTTGCGCCCGGCTCGTAGGGAGGGCGAAGCGTGGCAGCGAGGCGCTCAGGTAACGCCGCGCCGCGCCCGTATGCGCCTCGGTCACGCGCGAGAAGTAGTAGGAAGCCACGAGAACGATCCCCAGCACCGCGAAGAGAATGACCCAATTGGCGGGGGTCGCCGGCTGCAGCGCATAGCCTGGGCCGAGCGTCGAATCGACGAGGGCGCGGCTGAGCACCAGGATCGGCATGTGGATGCTGTAGATCGAGAAGGAGAAATTCGCGAAGTTGTGATGGAATTTGGGGCGCAGCCAGTTCCAGCCCTCGGCCGAGCTGTGGCGCACGGTGAGCAGGAGATTGGAGAGCAGCAGCGCCGCGATGAGATCGGCGATGTCCTGCAGCCAGGGATGCGCGTCGAGCACGGGACCGCGCACGAGAAAACGGAAGAGGATGAGCGTCGCGACATAGAGCGCCAGCGACGCCCAGCGCGAGGCGATCAGCGGGCGCACCGGCACGCTCGCCAGCGCTCCGATGACCCAGAGCAGAAAGCCGAAGCGGAACCAGGCCGAGGCGAGGCCGAGGTAGAGGAAGATCGCGACGCCGAGCGCAAAGCCCACATAGCGCAAGGGCTTCGAGTAGTTCACCGCCAGCGGCAGGGCCAAAAGCGGGAAGCAGATGTAATACCAGAACTCGCAGGCGAGCGACCACAGAGGCGAGTTCGTGCCGAAGGGCGGCACCAGTATTTCCTGGAAGTTCAGGATGTTGCCGAGGAAGATCGCCGGCGTCGAATGGCCCTGAAACACCGGCAGATCGTAGAAGCTCGCATCGGGAAGGCTGCGCCCGGCGCCGTCGAGCACGAGCGTCAGAATCAGCGTCGGCACGGTGACGATATAGATGCGCGCAAATCTGTGGATGAAATATTCGCGCAGGAAATCCTTGCGCTTGCGGATGCTCGCGAGCACCGCGCCGCCGACGAGATAGCCCGAGAGCACGAAGAAGCCGAGCACCATCTCATGGCCGAGCGCGAAATTGGCGACGAACCACCAAGCGTAGACCGGCGGCGCATGCGGCGCCGTCATGATGTCGCCGAGGTTCAGGAAGGTGTTGGTCGCATGGACGGAAATGACGATCAGCGCGCCGATCCAGCGATAGGCTTCGATCATCTGCGATAAGAGAAAGGGCATGGCGTCTCCGCGCGGCCTCGACTGAAGCGACTTACTTCATCCCGACACAATTCACAAAAATTTGGGCCGGATTTGGACCTTCCGCCGTCTCGGCGGGTCTTCCGCATGGACAGGGGCGCGAGACTCTGTTATCCCCAGGGTACGGATAAGGCGCTCCGTCAGCGCCCGCTTCGCTATTCCCCGAACCGACCCTCCCCCGGCTGGAGGGCGCAAAGCAAGGACCGCTACGTGCAAGTTCTCGTTCGCGACAATAACGTCGATCAGGCTCTTAAGGCGCTGAAGAAGAAGATGCAGCGCGAAGGCATTTTCCGGGAAATGAAGCTGCGCGGGCACTATGAGAAGCCCTCCGAGAAGCGGGCGCGCGAGAAGGCCGAGGCGGTCCGCCGGGCCCGCAAGCTCGCTCGCAAGAAGCTGCAGCGCGAAGGCCTGCTGCCGGTCAAGCCGAAGGCGGTCCCGGGCGGCCGCTAATTCTCGCTTTCGCGACGGCGCGGCCCAATATCGCCACAGGAAGCGAATAGCCCAGGGCTCAGGGTCCGCCGGCGGAGCGACGAAAACGAATTCCGCGAGACTTTGGGAGGGTCCCGGCGAATGCGCCAGAGTTGGGCTTTGGTCCCAGGCCGCGGATGGGCGGCGCCGATCATGGCGGCGCTCACCTTGACGCTCGGCGCCTGCGCGACCGGCGACGGCGTGATTCGTCCCTCCGGACAGGGCATCGCCGAGACGAGCGTCACCGACGCCCACGCCGCCGACACGAACATCGCGTCGCTCACTGACGTCATCAAGCGCAATCCTTCGAGCGCGGACGCCTACAACACGCGCGGGGTCGCCTATGCGCGCATCGGCCGTTACCCCGAGGCGACCGAGGACTTCACCGCGGCCATTCGGATCGATCCGAATAATTTCGCGGCCTACACCAATCGCGCCTTGGCCTATCGCCAAAGCAACCGCAACGATCTCGCGCGCATCGACTTCGACCGGGCGCTCGCCGCCAACCCCAACCATGCGCCGGCGCTCATCGGCCGCGCCAATCTGCTGCGCTCGCAAGGCAATCTCGATCAGGCCAAGACCGATCTCGACACGGCCATCCGGCTCAATCCCGAGAACGCCCAGGCTTTTCACGCGCGCGGGCTGATCCACCAGAAGCTCGGCGACAATGCGCGCGCGGTCAGCGATTTCGACAATGCGATCGACCGCGATCCCTTCGCGGCCGCGCCCTATCAGGCGCGCGGCGAGAGCCTCGTCAATCTCGGCAAATACGACAAGGCGATCGAGGACTTCAACGCGGCGCTGAACGTCGACTCCAAAAACGCCATGTCCTGGGCCTGGCTCGGCCTCGCCTATGAGCGCTCGGGCAACCGCGCCAAGGCGAAGGAAGCCTATCAGCGCGCGCTCTCGCTCGATCCGGATCAGCCCATCGCCAAGCAAGGCTTGCGAAGCTAACGCGATCTTCGCGTCATCCGAGCAGCGCGATGAGCGGATCGATGAGCGGCGCGTCGGCGGGCGGCATCGGATATTTGCGCAGATCGCGCGCAAAAGCCCAGGCGAGGCCCTGCCCTTCGCGCGCAGTGACGATCCCATCCCAGCGCCGGCAGACGAAGAGCGGCATCAGCAAATGGAAGTCCTCATAGGCGTGGCTCGCGAAAGCGAGCGGCTGCATGCAGGACACGCAGGCGTCGATGCCGAGCTCCTCCATGAGCTCGCGCGCGAGCCCCTGCTCCGGGCGTTCGCCGGGATGGAGCTTGCCCCCGGGAAACTCCCAAAGGCCCGCGAGCGCCTTTCCCTCCGGCCGCCGCGCGAGCAGGATGCGCTTGTCGGCGTCGATGAGCGCCGCCGCGACAACGAGCAGCAGGCGCGCGCCCTCCCCGTTCCCTGTCAGCTCCGTCATTGCGCCTCCGCCAAGGCGCCGCGCGCCGCTCGGAGAAAAGCGGCGATGAGATCCCTGTCCTTTTGTCCCGGCGCGCTCTCGACGCCCGAGGAAACATCGACGCCGGGCGCCCCTGTCGCGCGCAAGGCCTCGGCGACGGTATCGGGCGTCAGGCCGCCGGAGAGGAGCCAGGGCCGCTCGCGCGGCGCGGCGCTCAATAGGCTCCAATCGAAGGCGAGGCCGAGGCCTCCAGGCCGCGTCGCCGCGGGCGAAGGCTTGGCGTCATAGAGCAGCATGTCGGCCTCGTCATAGGCTCTGGCGGCGACGAGATCCTCGGCGGCGCCGACGCCGATCGCCTTGATCACGGGAAGCTTGAAGCGCGCCTTCGCCTCGCGCACCCGCTCAGGGGTCTCGCTCCCGTGAAATTGCAGATACTCGGGTTGCAGCGCGTCGATGATCGCGGCCAGCGCCGTGTCGCCCGCGTCCACCGTGAGCGCGACCCTGCCGATTCTCCCCGCGGCCCGCGCGGCGAGCTCTTGCGCCGCGTCGAGCGTCAAATGTCGCGGGCTCTTCTCGAAGAAGACGAATCCCACGAGATCGGCGCCGCCCTCGATTGCGGCCTCCAGGGCGTCGATCGTCTTCAACCCGCAGATCTTGACGATCGGCCTTCTCGTCGGTTCCTCGCTCAATCCCTCACCGCGCGCGAGACGTTTCAGCCCAAGCGGCCCGAGGCGTGCGCGAGCATGGTGTAGACCTTCCCCGGCTCCGCCGTCAGCAGATCAAGCGACTGCTCCCCATCCGGGTCGTTGCGGCCTTTCTCGGCCAGCAGATCCTCGAAGTTGCGGACATAGCTGTCGATCGTGGCGCGGAACTCCGGCTCGCTGCGATAGCGGCGCCGCATCTCCTCGAACGCCTGCCGGCCCGCGGACGTGTAGAGGTGGCGGGTGAACAGACCCTCCCGCTCGCCGCGCTGGAAGCGCCGCCAGGTTTCCGCAAGCGCGGTGTTGTCGACCATGCGCGCGATCTCGGCCGAGAGATTGCCCAGACCGCCGCCGCTGATGGCCGTGGGACGGCGCGCGCCGCGCTCGCCTTCCTCGTCCTGGGAGGCGCGCTTCAGCACATCGGAAAGCCAGCCCTGGCCGGCGGGCGCCTTCGCGCCCGGCTGCGCCGGAGCGCGCGGCGGAGGAGGCGGAGGCGGCGGCGCGACGCGTGACCTCGGCGCCGGCTCGGGAGCGGGAGCGGGCTGAGCCGGGAGGGCCTGCGGACGCGGGGCCTCCTGAACCTGCCGTGGCGGGCTCTTCTCCGCAATGTCGTAGACGCGGCCCGAGCGCCCCACGATCTCCGTCAATTCGTTCAGCGCGTTGACCTGATCGCTGATGACGCGGCGCAGCGCCGTCGCCTGCTCGGCGGTCTCGCGCGGCAGCTCCTGCGCTCCGCGGCGCAGCTCCGCCCGCGTCGCCTCGAGATCCTGCGCCACCTGCTGGGACAGGCCGCGAATTTCCGCCGCCGCCGAGTTGAAGCGCTCGCTCGCCTGGTTGAGCACTTGCGAGAGCTCCTGCGTCGCCTGCTCGTAGGCGGCGTGCAGCGTCTCAGCCGTGCGCTCGCGCTCCCTTTCGGTCGCCGCGCGGATTTGCGCGAAGCGTTCGTCGACGACGCCCGCCGTTTCTTGCGTCGCCTGCGTCAACAGCTGACCGACGTCCTGCGCGCGGGACTCCGCATGACGGAAGCTTTCCTCCAGCGTTCCCGAGAAGGAGCCGAGGGCGCCCAGGAAGTCTCCGCGCTTCTCCTCGATCAAGGAGACCAGAGAGAGCAGCGCGTTGCGGCGCGACTCGACCGTCGCGTCGAGATCCTGCTGGCTCTTCGCAAGCTCGGCGACGCTGCGGGCGAGCGTCGTCTGCGTCTCCTCGAGGCGCTTGGCGACGGTTTCGGCGCCGCCGAGCGAGCCGCTGGCCAGGTTCTCGAGCGAGGCGAGCTGATCGAACACGCTCGTCATCGCGCTTTGGAAGCCGCGTAGCCTCGCGCCCAGCCGCTCATCGACGGTCGAGAGATCGGCTCCCGCCTTCTCGATGATGTTTTGCAGGGATTCGTTGGTGCGTCCGAGGTGCTCGACGAGCTGCGGCAGCTCGGCCCTGAGCTTGTCGCTCGTGGCGACGAGCGCCGCGATCGAGCTGTTGCTCGCCGAGTTCGAGCGCCGTGGAGAGCGCCTGCGTCGACTCCTCTATGGCGCCAACCAGCTGTTGCCGCTGCTCGCCGAGGTCCTGCAGGATCGCGCGCCCCCGGCTCTCGATCGCCTGGGCCACGAGCTCGCCGACGCCGCTCAACTCTCGCGCCACCGCGCCGCCACGCTCGGTGATGGCGGAATTCACCTCATCGAGCTTGCCGACATGGGTCGACAACTCCTCGATGCGCTCGCCGAGCGCGCCCGTGAGGCCGCCAGCCCTCTGCGCAATGGCGTCCTCGAACTCCCTGAGCTTTTCGTCGAGCGCTGTCGTCGCCTGCTCCGAGCCCGAGGCGAAGGCGCGCAGCACCTCCAGACCGTGACGGGTGAGCGTCTGCTGCAGCCTCTCGCCGCCGAGCGAGAGCCCCGCGTCGATGCGCGCGGCGACATCGTCGAGCCGATCGCCCGCTTCTTTCGCGCGTTGGGCAGCCGTCTCCGCAAGGACCTCGATCTTGCCGTCGAGCGAAGCCGCCATCGACTCGGCGCGCGCGTCGAGCTTCTCGATGAGCTCGCGATTGCGTCCCTCGAGGAAGCCGTCAAGCTCCTCGAAGCGCTGGTGGACGTCGGTCGAAAGCTTGTCGACGGCGGAGTCGAGCCGCTCGGTCAGAGCCCCGCCCTTCGACGCGAGCACGCCGTCCACAGCTTCGAGACTCTGGCCGATCTCCGCGACGAGCGCCTGCGAGGATTCGGAGAGGCGCTGCGCTTCGGCGGTGATCTGCTCGAGCAGCGCGCCGCCTTCTTCGCGCAGCGTCGAGCCGATCGCTCCGAAGCGCTCCTGGAAGAGGCCAGTGACGTTTTGCGTGTGACCCTCGAGCGAGGCCGTAGCCTGCTGGATGTGCTGATCGAGCGCCTGCGTATGCGCCTCGAGCGCCTGCGAATGCTCGACGATACGCTCGGTGACGCGGTCGCCGCCGTGCGACAGGGACTGTTCGAGATACTCCAGATGCGCCTCGATATTTTTGGCGATGGCGTCGCCGCGCTGCGTCAGCGCTTCGGAGGCTTCCTTGCTGCGGCCCTCGACGGCGGTCTCGAACTGCGTGAGGCGCTCGAGCAGATTCTCTGTGATGCGCTCGCCCTGCACGGCGATCGCCACGACGGCTTCGCCGGCCGTGGTGGCGAACCGATCCTGCAGCGAAGCGGAATGCGCCGTGAGCGCCGCGGTCGTCTCCTCCATCGCGCCCTGCAGGGAGGCGCGCAGCGCCTCGGCTTGCGCGGCGGTGTCGGCCTCCGTCTGCTCCCGCTGCGCGTCGATCAGCGAAACGAGCTGCTGATGCGCGGCGCCGAGCACGCCGCCATGCGTCGACAGGGTCTGGTCCAGTGTGGAGGCCAGCGCCGCGTGACGCGTCTCGAACTCCTCGATGAGCGAGGAGCCCGTCGACCGCAGCTTGCCATCGACGTCGGCCACGCCATTCGCAAAACGCTCGCCCACCTCGCGGGTCACGCCTTCGATGGATTGCGCCAGACGCGCGCCGATCTGGTCGATCTGCTCGACGAGGCCCTCGTGGCGCGCGCCGAAAGTCTCGATCAGCGCCGAGCCCGTCGCCTGCAGCTTGTTGTCGACCTCGCCGACGCCATTTGCGAAACGCTCGCCCACCTCGCGCGTCGCTTCGTCGAGAGACTGGGTGATGCGCGCGCCGACCTCTTCGATCTGCCCGACGAGGCCCTCGTGACGCGCGCCGAAATTCTCGATGAGCACCGAGCCCGTCGCCTGCAGCCGGTTGTCCACATCGGCCACGCCGCTCGCAAAACGCTCGCTCGCCTCGTCGAGGGTCTGCGTCAGCCGCGAGCCCACTTGGTCGATCTGCTCGACAAGTCCCTCGTGGCGCGAGCCGAAGTTCTCGATGAGCGCCGAGCCCGTCGCCTGCAGCCGGTTGTCGATCTCGTCGGCGCCGGCGGCGAGACGCTCGCCGACCGCGTTGGTCGCTTCCTCCAGCGAATGCGTCAACCGCGCGCCGACCTGATCGATCTGCTCGACCAGCCCGCCGTGACGCGCTCCGAAATCCTCGATCAAGGCGGAGCCCGTCGCCTGAAGCTTGTTGTCGACCTCGGCAAGGCCGGTCGCGAAGCGCTCCCCAACCTCGCGGGTCGCGTCGTCGACCGACTGCGCGATGCGCGCGCCGATCTGGTCGATCTGCTCGACGATGCCGCCATGGCGGGCCCCGAGCTCCTCGATCAAGGCGAAGCCCGTCGTCTGCAGCCTGTTGTCGACATCGGCGATGCCCGTCGCGAAACGTTCCCCGACCTCGCGGGTTGCATCGTCGAGAGACTGCGTCAGACGCGCGCCGATCTGATCGATCTGCTCGACGAGGCCTCCGTGGCGCGAGTCGAAAGTCTCGACGAGCGCCGCGCCCGTCGCCTGCAGCCTGTTGTCGGCGTCAGCGACGCCCGTCGCGAAGCGCTCGCTCGCGCTTTCGAGCGATTGCGTCAGCCGCGAGCCGACATGGTCGATCTGCTCGACGAGCCCCTCGTGACGCGTGCTGAAATTCTCGATGAGCGCGGAGCCTGCCGCCTGCAGCCGGCCATCTACTTCCGCCACGCCGCTCGCGAAGCGCTCGCTCGCCTCGTCGAGCGATTGCGTGAGCCGCGCGCCGATATGATCGATCTGCTCGACGAGACCCTCGTGACGAGCGCCGAAATTCTCGATGAGCGCCGAGCCCGTCGCCTGCAGCCGGCTGTCCACCTCGACCGCGCCGCGCGAGAAACGCTCGCTCGCCTCGTCGAGGGTCTGCGCAAGCCGCATCCCGACATGGTCGATCTGTTCGACAAGGCCCTCGTGACGCGCCCCGAACAACTCGATGAGCTTGGCGCCGGCCGCCTGCAACCGGCCGTCCACTTCCGCGACGCCGCCTGCAAAGCGCTCGCCGGCCTCGTCGAGCGACTGTGTGAGCCGCGTCCCGATGGAGTCGATCTGCTGAACCAGGCCCTCGTGACGCGAGCCGAAATCCTGGATCAGCGCCGAGCCTGTCGCCTGCAAACGGGTGTCGACGTCGGCGACGCCGGTGGCGAAACGCTCGCCCACCTGACGCGTCGCCTGATCGAGGGATTGATTGAGCCGCGCGCTCAACTCGTCGATCTGCCCGACGAGGCTCGCGTGACGCGCCCCGAAAGTGTCGATGAGGGACGCCCCCGTCGAGCTCAAACGGCCGTCCACCTCGGCGAGGCCGGTGCTGAAGCGTTCCGCCACCGCGCGCGAGGCCTCGTCGAGGCTCTGGCGCAATTGCTCGTTGATGCTGGAAATCTGCTCGAGGATCGACGCGTTGCGCGCGCCGAAATCGTCGATGAGCGCAACGCCCCGCGACCCGAGTCTTTCGTCGATTTCATTGACGCCGCTCGAGAGCTGGGTCGCGACGAGATCGGTGGTCGAGCCGATATGACGCACGGCGTCGTCGCCCGCGCGGGCCAAGGAGATCTTCAGCTCCTCGCCCTTCGCGCCGAGCGCTTCGACGACGCGGTTGCCGGCCTCGCTGACATGCTCCGCGAGCGTCGCCGAAGCCGTGGAAAACTCCTGCGCAAGCTGATCGCGCGCGCCGTAAAGCGCCGTGCGGGCGCTGTCGGCGTTGACGACGATGGCCTCGCGCTCGCGCGCCAGCTCGTCGATGAGCGCGCGAATGCGCCGCTCGTTCTCCGAATAGGAGCGTTCGAGATTGGTGATCTCCGTGCGCACGATCACCTCGAGCTCGCCCGCGCGCGCCAGAGCGCGCTCGATGCCGTCGCTCATCGAGGCGGACTCGCGGCGGATCGCTTGCGACAGCGTGGTGACCTGCTCGGCGGCGACCGTCTCCGGCTCGATCAGCCGGATTGCGACTTCGGTCATCGATTTGGCGATCTGGCGCATCTCATAGGCGCGGCGCGACAAAAGCCCGGTGACGAAGAAAAACAGGATCGGGGCAAAGAGACTAATCAGCGCGAGCACGGGTTTCGGCGCGATGAGGCTCCCGGACTCGTCCACGATCGCGTCGCGGTTGAAGTAGACGAAGGCGACCCACAACACCGCCCAGGCCATGATCGACAGCGAGGTCACGAGCGGGATCGTGCGGTTCGGCGCGATGTTGAGAGACTGCCGCAGTTCGCCGATGGTGCGCCGGTCGTCGTTGGCCGGGGGCGACTTCGGCGCGGGGACCGACCGTTGGCTTGGCTGTGCGGCCGCGGCGAGCGCCTTGTCGGCCTCGGGCTTCTCTGGAGCCTTGACGCGAGAGGGCATTGGCAGGTTGAACTTGGGCGGTTTGGCGGAATTCTCGGAGGCCGGCGCGCTCCCGGCGTCCTCGGCGGTCGCGGCGTCCGCGGTCTTGGCCGCGGCGTCTGAGGCGATGGAGCCGTTCGCTTCTTCGGTCGCCGAGCGAGCCGCGGTCGCCGAGTCCTGGGCCTTACCCGTCATTGTGATCCTACTCCCGCCGGCGCTCGCCGCCGTCGCCAGAACGCCGCTCAACTCCAGGGCGCAAAAGCGCCCGTGATTAACCAAATGTTACATCCCTTTCAGCCCCAATGAAACCTGGGGTCGAGCGCGAAACGGAATCGTCGTTAACGGGGCCTTAACCATCCCGCGCGAGCCTTCCGGGGCGGCGGAGGCCCCCTTCTCCCCGCTCGCTCGTCGGCTGACGGCGAAAGGGATTGCGCGGCGACTCGGCTTCACCATTTCAAAAGCAGGAGAAAAGGGATGACGATGAGTTCCGCCGCACGGCAAGAGAAGGCGCGCCAGCCCTTCTCCTGCCAGGAGGCCCCGATTATCGATCTCGTGCATCTCTCGCGCCAGACCCTGGGCGACGGCGCGCTGGAAAGCGAGCTGCTGCGCCTCTTCGCGGTTCAAGCGCAGCAATACGCCGCTTGGCTCGAAGAAGCCTTCGCGCCAGGCGAGGCCGCGAAGCGTGCAGACCTCACGCATCGGCTCAAAGGCTCGGCGCGCGCGATCGGCGCTTTCCCGCTCGCCGAGGCGGCGGAGAGCTATGAAGAGGCGATACGCGGCGGAGCGCGTGACGCCTCCGGCGAGAGACGCCGCCTCGCGGAGGCGCTGGAACAGGCGCAGCGCGCGACGGCGCTACTGCTGTAGGTCTTTTAGAACGGCCCGATCGGGAAATATTTGAGATAGAGCTCACTGTAGACGCCCTTCCGCGCGAGCCGGGCGAGGGCGTAGTCCAGGGCGCGCCGGAGCGGGTCCGCGCCCTTCTTGACCGCGACTCCGACGCCTTCGCCGAAGAAACGCGCGTCGACATAGGGGCCGCTCTTGAAGACGCAGCATCCGTCGGCGTCCGCGCCGTTGAGCCAAAACGAAAGCGAGATGGCGTCGCCGAAGAGCGCGTTGACGCGGCCATTCTTCAGCGCCGCGCGCGCCGCATCGGGCGTCTCGAAGGCGACGATCTCGGTCTTCGGAAAGAAGGTCTTCAGATAGGCCTCATGCGTCGAGCCGGCGACGACCGCGACCTTGCGGTCCGCCAGGGCCTCGGGCGTCGCCGCGGGCAGGACAGCGCTCGAAAGGGCCACGAAGCGCCCGGGGGTCAGATAATAAGGGTCGGTGAAGTCGACTTGCTCGCGGCTCTCGGGGGTGGAGGCGAGCGAGGCGACGACCGCATCGGCGGCGTTCTCGTTCAGAGCGGGGATCAAGAGGTCCCATTTCCGCCGCTGGATCGTGCAGCTGATCTCCAGTTCCTCGCAAATCGCCCGCGCCAGCTCGACGTTGAAGCCGGTCAACTCCCCGTTGGGCAGCGCAAAATTGAAGGGCGGGTAATCATCCTCGGTGACGAAACGCAGTTGCTTCAAGCCGCCGAGATCAGGCTTTTGCAACCGCCGCGCCGGATCCCAGAAGGAGGGCGGAACGCTCTCCTCCGCGCCCGCGGCCTCGGCAAGGGCGGAGGCGCAAAGGGCCGCCTCCGAGAGGAGCGCGCAGAAGAAAAGGCTCGTGACGAGCGCGAGGAGACGGAGCGTGCGTCGCATGCCCGCCACTCTGGCGAGCCCCCCGCCTTTGTCAAGACGGGCGGTCGTCCTCGAGGCGCGCGGCGAAGAGCGTCGCAACCGTCAGATCGGCGCTCGTGCCGGGGTTGAGGCCCCGCGCCTTCAACGCCGCGTCGAAGAGGAGCGCGTCCATGCGAAGGCTCTCGGGATCGGCCCATTCCCTCTGCTTCTCCACGAATTCGGCGGCCTCCCGGCGGACCCTTTCGGCGGCCTCCGGGCCGTATTTCCGCGCGATGTGGCTGTCTGGAAAGCTCGAGAAAAAGTCCAGATAGACGCGGAGCGTCGCGAGCCAGGGCTCGGCCCCGGCCCGGCGCGCCGCCGCGAGCGTCCCCAGCCCCAGCTCGAAAATATCGCGAAAGTCGTTGGCGTATTGAAAGGCGATCCGATCGCGGCAGGCCGCGGCGCGCATCGCCTCGAGCAGCGTCACGCGCGCCGGGGCGGTCACATCATGCTCGGGCGCTTCGCCGAGGCCCGCGGGTTGAGCCAGCGCGATCGCCCGGAAGGCCAGCGCCGCGTCATCTTGCGTGAGGTCCGCCAGCGTGTGCTCCAGCGCCGCGCGGAGGGACGCCTTGGGAAAGCGCATAGCCGCATGGGCGAGCGGCGCGCACAGGAGCAGAATGCCGAGATTGGTGTTCTGGCCGACGCGCGCCTGCGTCGCCTGGACGGCTCCGAGGATGCGCGCGCCAACGCCGAGATCGGCTGCGGCGATGGCCGGCGCCGCCGCCTCGGCGCTATCGAGAAAATCCTTCGCCTCCATCCGATGCCCGGGCGCGAAGAGATGCACATTGCCGGGCTTGGGCGACTCGAGTTCGTCACGGCAGGCGGCGCGAAAGGCAGCGGCGACGCGCTCCGAGGGGCTCACGAGGCGGCGCTCCCGGGCGCGATCATCGCCAAGGCGTCGCTTGCAAGGCGCTCGGCGATGGAGAAATTCGTCACCCGCTGCAAGCCGCTCCAACCGGCCATGCTGTTGACCTCGAGCAAGAGCGGCGCCCCCGTCTCGTCCCAGATCAGATCGACGCCAGCGCAATCGGCGCCGAGCGCGCGCGCCGCGGCGAGAGCCAGGCGTTCCTCCACGACTGAGGGAGTCGCCGCGATGGGCCGCGCGCCCTGGCGCACATTGGTGATCCAGCTCGTCGCAGAGCGGCGCATCGCGCCGACCACGCGGCCGCGCGATACAAGCACGCGCATGTCCTCGAAGCCTTGCGCGCGGTCGCGCGGCGCGACGAAGCGCTGCAGATAATAGACGTGGCGCGCCTCGGCGGGATCGGGCAGCTCGGAGGGATCGCGGATAAGGCGAAGCCCCCAGCCCTGTGCGCCGAACAACGGCTTCAGCACCAGCGGCCCCTTGGCGCATTCGCGCGCGGCGATGGCGCGGGCCTCGCGCAGGCTCTGCACGACGAAGGTCGCGGGAGGTACCGAGCCCCGCGCGCGCGAGAAGGAAGGTCGCCATGGATTTGTCGGTGCAGCGCTCAATGGCGCGCGCCTCATTGACGACCGGCACGCCCAGGGCCTGGAGCGCATGCAGCACGCCGAGCCGCATCGTGATTTCTTCGAGCGAGCCGTCGCCGATCGCCCGCACGATCGCGAGGTCTGGGAGCGCGCCGTGAAAGCCGGGGATCGCCAAGCCATGCAGGCGCGTCGTGTCGATCTTGCAAGCCGCGAGCCGCACTGGCGTGGGCGCCGCTCCCAGCCGCTTCAGCGCGCGCGCGAAGGCTTCGACATGCCAGTCGATCTTATCGGTGAAGAGCGCGACCCGCTGCGGGGAGACTTGCGTCACGCCTGCTCGAGTTCGACGAGCGCGCCGCAGAAGTCTTTCGGGTGCAGAAACAGCACCGGCTTGCCATGCGCGCCGATCTTCGGCTCGCCGTCGCCGAGCACGCGCGCGCCCTCGGCCTTCAGCTTGTCGCGCGCCGCGATGATGTCCTCGACCTCGTAGCATAGATGATGAATGCCGCCCGCCGGGTTCTTCTCGACGAAGCCCGCGATGGGCGATTTCTCGCCATAGGGCTCGAGCAGCTCGATCTTGGTGTTGGGCAGCTCGACGAAGACGACCTTCACCCCATGCTCGGCGACGATCTCCGGCTTCGACACCTTGGCGCCGAGCGTGCCGACGTAAGTCTGCGTCGCCTTCTCGATATCCGCGACGGCGATGGCGACGTGATTGAGACGTCCAATCATGTGTTTGAGGCTCCGTAAGGGATTGCTGAGCGGATATTTAGGCGAAGCCGCAGGGTTGCGAAAGAGCGGAGATATCCCTCACAATCCTTCGCCCCCTCCCTGTCCCTCCCCCGCTTCGCGGGAGAGGGGACCCTAACGACGAAGATTGCGCGGCGCCGAAGTTTCCCGAGTCTGCTCCCTCTCCCGCGCCCGCGGGGGAGGGTTGGGGAGGGGGCGCAAGCCCTCTGCATCCCCTCCTCTACCGCCCCTTCCCCTGCGACTCCCCCATCGCCCGCAGGAGCGCATCGCCGAGCGCGCCGCCTGCCGGCGGCTGCGCCGCGCGCGGCGGCGCGTCGCGGCGTTGCGGCGAGGCGCTCCTCGGCTCGCGCTGGGAGCGCGGCGTCGCTTCGTCGTCGAGGCGCATCGAGAGCGAAATGCGCTTGCGCGGCGCATCGACCTCCAGCACTTTCACGCGCACGACGTCGCCGGGCTTGGCGACGCTCCTCGGGTCTTTCACGAAGCTCTTCGACATTGCGGAAATATGCACGAGCCCGTCCTGATGCACGCCGATGTCGACGAAGGCGCCGAAGGCCGCGACATTGGTCACGACGCCCTCGAGCACCATGCCGGGTTGCAGATCCGAGATTTTCTCGACGCCTTCCGCGAAGCTCGCGGTTTTGAAGGCGGGGCGCGGATCGCGGCCCGGCTTCTCGAGTTCGCCGATGACGTCGACGACGGTCGGCAAACCATGCGCATCGTCGACGAAGGCCTGCGGCTTGAGCCCACGCAGCGTCGTCGCATCGCCGATCAGCGTGCGAATGTCCTTGCCGGTCGTCGCGAGGATTTTGCGCACCAGCGGGTAAGACTCCGGATGCACGCCCGAGCGGTCGAGGGGATCGTCGCCGTCGACGATGCGCAAGAAACCCGCGCTCTGCTCGAAAGCCTTAGGTCCGAGCCGCGGCACGCCCTTCAGCGCGGCGCGCGTCTTGAACGGCCCGTTCGCGTCGCGATGCGCGACGATGTTTTGCGCGAGCAGATCGCCGACGCCCGACACCCGCGCCAGCAGCGGCGCCGAGGCCGTGTTCACGTCGACGCCGACCGCATTGACGCAATCCTCGACCACCGCATCGAGCGAGCGCGAGAGCTTCGATTCCGAAACGTCATGCTGATATTGGCCGACGCCGATCGATTTCGGATCGATCTTCACCAGCTCGGCCAGCGGGTCCTGCAGGCGGCGCGCGATGGAGACGGCGCCGCGCAGCGACACGTCGAGCTGCGGCAGCTCCTTCGACGCATATTCCGAGGCCGAATAGACCGAGGCGCCCGCCTCCGAGACGACAATCTTCGTGAGCTTCAGCTCCGGATTGCGCGCGATCAAATCCGCCGCGAGTTTGTCGGTCTCGCGCGAGGCCGTGCCATTGCCGATGGCGATCAGCTCGACCTTGTGCACGCGCGCGAGCTTCGCCAGCGTGTCGAGCGCCTCGTCCCAGCGGCGCTGCGGCTCATGCGGATAGATCGTCGACGTCGCCGTGATCTTGCCGGTCGCATCCACCACCGCGACCTTGACGCCCGTGCGAAAGCCCGGATCGAGCCCGAGCGTCGCGCGCGCGCCGGCGGGCGCCGCGAGCAGCAGATCGCGAAGATTGCCGGCGAAGACGCGGATCGCCTCTTCTTCAGCTTGCCGGAAAAGCCGCGCGCGCGCGTCGACGGAGAGATGCAATTCGATCTTGGTGCGCCAAGCCCAGCGCACCGTGTCGAGCAGCCAGCGGTCGCCCGGCCGGCCTCTGTCCTCGATGGCGAAGCGGCGCGCGATGCGGCTCTCATAGCCGGCAAGGCCCGGCTCTTTTTCCGCCACGAGCTCGAGGTCGAGCGCCTCTTCCTTCTCGCCGCGAAACATCGCGAGGATGCGATGCGAGGGGAGCTTCGTCAGCGGTTCGGAGAAATCGAAATAGTCGGAGAATTTCGAGCCGGCCGTCTCCTTGCCCTCGCGCACCTTCGATTTCAGCGCGCCTTGCGCCCAATAGACCTCGCGCAAGCCTCCGATGAGGTCCGCGTCCTCGGCGAAGCGCTCGGTCAAGATCGCACGCGCGCCGTCGAGCGCGGCGTCCACCGTCGCGACATTCTTCTCCGCATTGACGAAAGGCTCGGCGACTTTCTTGGGATCGTTGCGCGGATCGGCGAGGAGCGCATCCGCAAGCGGCAACAGCCCGGCTTCAATGGCAATCTGCGCCTTGGTGCGGCGCTTCGGCTTATAGGGCAGATAGATATCTTCGAGCCGCGCCTTGTTGTCGGCGGAAACGATGGAAGCGCGTAGCGCGTCGGTGAGCTTGCCCTGAGAGTCGATCGATTCGAGGATCGCTTTCTTGCGCTCTTCGAGCTCGCGCAGATAGGCGAGCCGTTCTCCGAGCTTGCGCAATTGCGTGTCGTCGAGCTGGCCCGTCGCCTCCTTGCGGTAGCGCGCGATGAAGGGCACGGTCGAGCCGCCGTCGAGCAATCCGACCGCCGCCTCGACCTGCCAGGGCTTTGCGGAAAGCTCGGCGGCGAGCGTGTCGATGATGGCGGTCATGGCGGGTTCCGATTCGGTTCTCTGGGGGGGAGGGCGTTTTAGCGGATGAGGGAAGACCGGGAAAGCCGGCGCCGCGTCAATCGCTTGGTCCCCCCCCAAACTAGGTCGGCTTGCGCCCCTCACCCCCTCTCCTGCATTTGCAGCGTCACGAGCCGGCCGATCAGGATCGCCGGATAGAGCTGGCCGAAGAAGGCCTCGAGATTCGCGAGGCTACGCGCGAAGGGATTGATCGGCACGATATCGCCATAGCCAAGCGTCGTAAGCGTCGAGCAGCTGAAATAGATGAGCTGGCTTGTGAGCTCCGGCGAATCCTCGAACACGACATTCTTGAGCGAGTCCGGCCAGATCAGCCCCACCATCAGATAGAGCGCGACGAAGGCGAGCGCGATCAGAATGTAGAGCAGAATCGCGCCGACGATGCGGTGATAGGAAATCTCTCCGCCAGCGAAGACCGCGCGCGCGACGACGACGCCGAGCGTGATCGAGAGCAAAAGCCAGCCCGCCGCAAGCAAATGCAGATCATGGGCGCCATGCCCGACATGCAGCCTGTTGAGCAGGACCGCGATGTTCGTCGCGAAGCCCACAGCCATCAGCAGCATCACGAGAAAGCTGCCCGAAAGGATCAGCGCGCCCGCGATCATGAGCAGCGCCACACCCGCCGCAAAGTAGGAGAAGCCGCCGACAATCACGACCTGCGCCGGCGCGATCACGAACATCATGATGAGCAGCAGCACGGTCAGCGCCGTGAGCAGGGAATCTCCCCAACGGTCCCGCAATCCGTGAATCACGCGCCTGCGCGTGAAGCGCCGCTCATGACCCGTCAGCCCGCCTTCACGCCTCATCGAGCAGCATCCTTCGAAACGATCGCGACCACGCGCGCCGGCCCCCCGGAACCTTGCGCGATCTTCATGGGCAAAGCGATGACGATCGCGCCCGTCGGCGGCAATTTATCGAGATTGGTCAGATTTTCGAGGCCGCTCGCATTGGCCGCGGCGACGATGCGGTGCACGAGAAAATCCTTCGACGTCCCGCCGTCGACGCTCGCCGTGTCGAGACCGATGAGCCGCACATGCCGCTCGTTGACGAGCAGCGCCGCGGCCTCGGGGCTGAAGGACGGAAAATGCAGATGCGAGGCGTCGCCCGGCGTATCGTCGCCGAGATACGCCTTCTTGTTGGGCCAGCGCGCACTCCATCCCGTGCGCAGCAGCACGATCGCGCCCGCATTGATGCGTCCATGCGCGGCCTCGAAGGCCTGGATGTCCTCGGGCGTGAGCAGATAGTCGGGGCTGGCCGCGGCTTTGGCCGCGATGTCGATGACGACGGCCGGGCCGATGAAGCGTTCGACGGGAATGTCCGCGTTCGTCCATTTGCCTTCGGCGAAATGCAGAGGCGCGTCGAGATGGGTCCCGCCGTGCTCGGGCGAACAGAAGGCGTTCGCAACATAGAAGAAGCCGCGCTCGGTCAGGCCACGGTGCAGAGGCTTCAGTTCGAAACCCGAGGGCGAGGTCGGCCAGTAGATCGTGTCCGCGTCGAAGGCGTGGGTGAGATCGACGACGGTTGAGGCCGCGAGGTCGACGATCTGCGCGCGCGCAGCGTGGCTGAAGGCCAAGGCAAGGAGCGGGATCAGAACAAGGCGCAGCAAGCGGAGCATGAAAGACCCTCCCGAGGGAGGGAACATGTGAAATCAGGGGGGCGGCGGCGTCAAGCGGCAGGCTCTCGGAGCGAGGCTCTGTCGCGAGCCTCCGAAACAGCCCGATCAAATCGAAGCGGGGCTTTGGGCGGAACCAACAGAGCGCTACAAGAAGGGGGCGGCGAAGGACAAGCCTGACACGCCTCAAATACGAGATTTTTCACGATGATGAAGTCAATCCGCTCCCGCCTCCATTCCAGCGTGGCCGCCATCGCCATTTGCCTGTGCTTTGCTTCCGCAGCGATCGGCGCGGAAGGCGACACACAGAAGGTCTCGCCGCAAAACGTCACAGGACGCGGCGAGCAGCAGTTGAACGACGCCAAACAGGGCGAGCCGCAGCCGAATGAAGCGAAGCCGATTGAGGCGCCAGCGCAGGAAACCGCCAACGCGCCCGACTTCGGGCCGCAGACGGCGCAGGCCACGGCGGACGCCGCCCGGCGCTACGCCGCCATCGCCGCTTCGGGCGGGTGGCCGCGCATCGCGAGGCCCATCGGGCCGGGTGCCAAAGGAAAGCCCGTGGTCGATCTGCGCCGCCGGCTCGCGGCGGAAAATTATCTCGCGCAAGAGGATATAAATACGCCCGCCTGGGACGCGAAGCTCACCGACGCGCTGAAACGTTTTCAGTCGAACATGGGGCTGAAGGAAACCGGGACGATCTCTCCCGCGACGCTGCGTGAATTGAACGTGCCCGCCGCCGAGCGCGCCCGCGCGCTCGAAGCCACAGCGGAACGGCTCTCGAAAGTGAAATTCGGCTTTGGCGAACGCTATGTCGACGTGAATATTCCTGCCGCCGAGGTGGAGACGGCGGAGAATGGCCGAAGGATCGAAGACTACACCGCCATTGTCGGCGACCCCAAGAACGCATCGCCGCAGCTCACGACGAATATCCAATCGGTGCTCGTCAACCCGGCCTGGACGGTGCCCGTCTCCATCGTCAAGCGGGAGCTAGCGCCGGCGCTGCGCCGCAACCCGGCCTATCTGGCCAGCCGGCAGATCCGCGTCTTCGACGGCCGCGGGCGCGAGGTCGATCTGCGCCGCCTGCGCGGACTCTCTGTCGAGCGCGCGGCCATGTTCACCTTCCGCCAGGACCCCGGCCCCAAGAATTCCCTCGGCTCCCTTCACCTCGATATGCCCAATAAGGACGCGGTTTATATGCACGACACGCCGAACAAGCAGCTCTTCGATAGAGACTATCGCTTTCTGTCGCATGGCTGCGTGCGCGTCGAGGGCATTTACGACCTGTCGACCTGGCTGTTGCAGGAGCCGGGGCAGCCAGGCGAATGGGATCAGGCCGCGCTGCGCCGCAAGGTCGAGGAGGGAAAGACCGAGACGATCAAGCTGCGCCGCCCGACGCCCGTGGCCTGGGTCTATATGACAGGCTGGGCCTCGCCGGACGGCGCTGCGCATTTCCGCCACGATATTTACAACCTCGATAAGGGCGCGGCGCTTCCGCAGCCAAAGACGACGGCCCCCACTCAAAAAGTAGCGACGCCGCGAGCGCGTCTTCGCCGCTAGCTTCGCCCGTTAACCAGGATTTTCGACGCGGCTTTAACCGGACGGTGAGAATGCTCGCGCTATGGCGCGTCGCGTATCGCCCTTCGTCACTCTTTGCCTGCTCGCCTCGACGGCCGTGGGGCTGTCGAGTTGCGGGGGACCCGAGCGTCCGGCCTGGCGCACGCAGCGCGAGGCCGCCTGCCTCTCCCAGCAGCGCATCCACGCCTCCGCCTATGTGCAGCCGGCGAATGAGATGGACGGGCCGGGCATATGCGGCATGACGCGGCCCTTCAAGGTCACGGCGCTACAGGACGGCGCCGTCGCCTTCAACTCGACGGCGACGCTCGACTGCCCCATGGTCGCCGAGCTCGAGGATTGGCTCGCCGACGTCGTGCAACCCGCCGCGCAGGCGCGCTTCGGGCAGCCGGTCGCGCAGATCAACTCGATGGGCTCCTACAGCTGCCGCGGCATGAACGGCCAGTGGGGCGCGCCCCTCTCCGAGCATTCCTTCGGCAACGCCATCGACATCGGCGGCTTCGTCCTCGCGGACGGGCGCGAGATCGCCATCGTGCGCGACTGGACGCGCGGCGACGCGCAGACCCGCGCTTTTCTCCTGGACGTGCACGGCGGCTCCTGCCGGCACTTCTCGACGGTGCTGTCGCCTGGCTCAAATCCTTTCCATTACAATCATATCCACGTCGATCTGGCGATGCACGGGCGCAGCGGAGGCATCGTCTGCAAGCCCGAGCCGGTCGAGACCGTCGCCCCTGCCTTCCCCGCGATTGCGAACCGCGCGCCGGGCGCGTCGAGCTTGCCCACCGGCTCGATTTCGAGGGGTAATGCGGGTCGCGCCACGATGGTCGAGGATGAGGATAGAGACGCGGGCGACGCTCCGCCGCGCGCCGCCTTCGACGGCGGCGGACGCGGTCCGGACATCAGCGTCAATGAGGCGACGCCGCTGCCGCCGCGGCGGCCGTATTGAGTCGCCCTAGGCCCGCAGCGCCTTCGGCAATTCGCCCCGACCGATGAGGCCCGTCACCAGCGCGACGATCGAGACGGCGTCGAGCTTCGCCTTGGCGATCATCTTGTCGTAGCCGTCCTGATCGATATAGCCGTCGGGCAGCGTCATCTGGCGGAAGCAGAACGGCCCGCGCGCGCCGTCGAGCAGGCCTTCGTCCGAGAGGAACTGCGCCACTTGCGCGCCGAAGCCGCCGACAGCGCCCTCCTCGATCGTGATGAGCGCCTTGTGGCTCGAGGCCAGCACGCGCACGAGATCACGGTCGATGGGCTTGGCGAAGCGCGCATCGGCGACGGTCGCGGAAATACCGAGCCCTTGCAGCGCCTCGGCCGCCTTCAGCGTCTCGCCGAGCCGCGTGCCGAGCGAGAGCAGCGCAACATCCCTACCCTCGCGGACGATGCGGCCTTTGCCGATCTCGAGGATTTCGCCACGCTCGGGCATTTCGACGCCGACGCCCTCGCCGCGCGGATAGCGGAAGGCGATGGGGCCAGCGTCATGGGCGACGGCGGTCGCGACCATATGGACGAGTTCCGCCTCGTCGGACGGCGCCATGACCACCATGCCCGGCAGGCAGCACAGGTACGAGAGGTCGAAGGCGCCGGCGTGGGTCGGGCCGTCCGCGCCAACGAGGCCGGCGCGGTCGATCGCGAAGCGCACCGGCAGGTGCTGCACCGCCACGTCATGCACGACCTGATCGTAGCCGCGCTGCAGGAAGGTCGAGTAGAGCGCGCAGAAGGGCTTGTAGCCCTCGGCGGCAAGCCCCGCCGCGAAAGTGACGGCGTGCTGCTCGGCGATGGCGACGTCGAATGTGCGCTCCGGGAAGGCCTTGCCGAAAATATCGAGGCCCGTGCCGCCGGGCATGGCCGCGGTGATGGCGACGATCTTCTCGTCGCGCTCGGCCTCGGCGACGAGCGCGCGCGCGAAGACGCCGGTGTAAGACGGCGCGTTGGCCTTGGGCTTCACCTGGACGCCGGTCGCCACGTCGAACTTGTTGACGCCGTGATAGCGGTCGTCGGAATCCTCGGCCGGCTGGTAGCCCTTGCCCTTCTTGGTGATGACATGGACGAGGACAGGCCCGTCGTCCTTGTCGCGCAGATTGATGAGCACGGGCAGCAGATGGTCGAGATTGTGCCCGTCGATGGGCCCGACGTAATAGAAGCCCAGCTCCTCAAACATCGTGCCGCCGGTGAGGAAGCTCCGCGAGAACTCCTCGGCCTTGCGCGCCTTGTCATAGAAGACGCGCGGCAGCCGGCTTGCGAGCTCGCGGGCGGCGACGCGCATCGAGCGATAGGCGCTGCCCGAGACGAGCCGGGCGAGATAGGCCGAAAGCGCGCCGGTCGGCGGCGCGATCGACATGTCGTTGTCGTTCAGGATCACGATGAGGCGCGAATTGAGCGCGCCGGCGTTGTTTAGGGCCTCATAGGCCATGCCGGCCGACATGGCGCTGTCGCCGATCACCGCGATGACGTGGTTGTCGCCGCCGGAGAGATCGCGGGCGATGGCCATGCCGAGTCCCGCCGAGATCGAGGTCGAGGAGTGGCCCGCGCCAAAGGCGTCATATTCGCTCTCGCCGCGCTTGGTGAAGCCCGAAAGCCCACCGCCTTGGCGCAGCGTGCGGATGCGGTCGCGCCGGCCGGTCAGGATCTTATGGGGATAGGTCTGATGGCCGACGTCCCAGATGATTCGGTCGCGCGGCGTGTCGAACACATAATGCAGCGCCACCGTGAGCTCGACGACGCCGAGGCCCGCGCCAAGATGGCCGCCGGTCACAGAAACGGCTTCGATCGTCTCGCGGCGCAGTTCCTCGGCCAGTTGCGGCAGCTGAGCGGGGGTGAGCTTCCTCAAATCCGCAGGGGTCGCGACCTGATCCAAAAGGGGCTTGGGCGACTCCGTCAATGCTTTTTCTCCCCTGGGCGCCCGGGGCGCCCGCAAACCGAACTTTAGCCATAGCCCGGCGCGCGGACCAGAGCAAATACGGGATTTGCATACAGTTAGCGTCCCCGTCCCGCTCGCGACCAGACCTGGAACGAAAAACCTTGGCGACTACTTAAGGCCGACGCCCATCGCCTCCAGCGCCTCCCTTAAGCGCGCGCGCCCGCTCATGGCGTCGGGACCGCGCACGCGCGAGAGCACCTGCCGCACCCAGCCCTGCTCGGGAAGGCCTTGTTCCTTTTGGAAGTCCTTGAATTTCTCGTCCAGGGTCTGCACCGCCTCGAGCTGCGCCTCCCCCCACTGATATTGCTCTCGATGCAGCACCGCCGCCTGCCCGAGGCGCGGCTTCACGCCGGTCGGCGTGGCGGGGTCGGGGACGCCGATCGCCATGCCGAAGACCGCGAAGACGTTGGGCGGAAGGTTCAGCTCCTTGGCTACCGCCTCGGGGTGGTTGCGCATCGCGCCGATGTAGACCGAGCCCAGCCCGAGCGATTCGAGCGCCACGACGGCGTTCTGCGCGGCGAGCGCGGCGTCGACCGCGCCGGTGAGGAAAAGCTCCAGATAGGAAAGCGCCGTCGCCTCGCGCCCGTTGATCTCGGCCAAGCGCGCCAGCCGGGAGAGATCGGAAAGCCAGATCAGGAACACGGCGCAGTCGCGCACATGCTGCTGCCCGCCGGCAAGCTCGGCGAGGCGGTTCTTGCGCTCCTGATCCTCGACGGCGACCACGCTCCAGACCTGCAGATTGGAGGATGTGGAGGCCGATTGCGCCGCGGCGACGATGGTTTCGAGCGCGCCCTCGGGGAGCTTCTGCGGCAGAAAATTGCGGTAGGAGCGGTGGGCGAGGATGAGGTCCAGCGTCTCGTTCCACTCCGGCGGCTTGGGCAGATCGTCGCGACGATAGCGCGCGTAAAGCGCCGCCGCGCCGTCGTCGGCTCCATTGGGCTTGTTCATAGTTGCGTCTCGTGAATGGGCGCCGCGCGGGGCGGCTCTGGAGGCGCGTTTTGCCTCGGGCTGAGCGCGGGGGCAAGGGGCTTTTGGCCGCGGGTCCGCCCCGCCTATTGCTCGCCCCGGCAGCGACGTCGTTGCACGTCCGAGGCGATCTTCTCGCAAACGGCGGCGATGTCCTTATGCTGCTGCTCCACCGCCTGCTCGAACTCCCTCTGGCTGTCCTTCTCCCGGTCGCGGGTCAGCTGGCAGGCGGAGAGCGAAAGCAGCAGAGCGCCTGAGACAAGGAACTTCAACACGAGCGGCTCCCGATCCGTCTCCGCTAGAACATGTTGATGAGATGACCGTCCGAGGTCATCATGCGGGAGATCAGCGTGTCATAGTGGTAGTGAGCGGCCATTTTCAGCGCATAGGCCTGGAACACGAAGGGGTCCGGCCGCTCGCGCAGCACCTTTGCGGCAGCCTTGCGATAGGCGCGACGGAGCTCGGGGTTCTGGACTTGCATCTGCAGCCGAGTGAACACGAAGGCGCCTCCGGCGAAGGCGCCGAGCTTGCGCAGTCCTTCGCGGACTGGGCCGTCGTCGTGACCGCCGTGACGCAGGCGGCTATGGCCGAGCCCGCCTTCGAGATAGAGCGAATCCAGCCGCTTGAAGAAGTTGGCGGGGCTGTAGAGATCGCTCAGCACGCGCAGATAGCCCGCGCGCAAGTCTTCTCGGCCGATCTTCAGCGGGATCACATTGGTGCCGTGCTCGGTGCGGTCCGCGTGATCGAGACGATTCTCGCGCTCCAGCCGCTCGTAGAGGGGCGTCTTGGGGATCGCCGTCACCATGCCGACGGATGAATGGACGATGCGCGCTTCCTCGACCATCTTGAGCTGGCGGTCGAAGATCGTCTCGTCGTCGCTGTCGAAGCCGAGCATCATCCCGCCGAAGACCTCGATCCCATGCGCCTGAATGGCGTGGATCTTCTCGGCAATGGTGCGATTGGTGTTGCGAAGATTCTGCGTCTTCTTGGTTTCCTTCAGCGCCTCCTCGTTCGGCGTCTCGACGCCGACGAAGACCGAGCGGATGTTGGCGCGGTCCATGAGCTCCAGCAATTCCTCGTCGTCTGCGAGGTCGAGCGAAGCTTCGGTGATGAAAGTGAGCGGATAATTGTTCTGCTGCTGCCAGACGATCATCGCCCGCAGGATCTCCTTCACGGCTTTCTTGTTGCCGATGAGATTGTCGTCGACGATGAAGGCCATGTTCTTGCGCGCCACCCGATGCAAGGCGTCGAGCTCGGCGATGATCTGCTGCACCGTCTTGATGCGGGGTCGGCGGCCGAAGGTGACGATGATGTCGCAGAACTCGCACATGAACGGGCAGCCGCGCGAGAACTGGATCGTGCCCAGCGCGTAATGCTTGAGCTTGAGCAGATCGTGGCGCGGGACCGGAACCGTGCTCATGTCGGTTCGCTCCAACTGCTCGTAGCGCTTGGCGTGCGCGCCCTTTTTCCACTCTTCCAAGAATTGCGGCCAGGTGGTCTCGGCCTCGCCGACGAAGATGACGTCCGCCAAGTCCCCGAAATAATCCTCCTTGACGGAGACCCACGGACCGCCGAGCGCCACGAAGCAGCCGCGGCGCTTGAGCTCGGTCAGTATCTCCGTCATCCGGAAGCGCTGCACCGTCATGCCGGTCATGCCGACAATGTCGGCGCGCGCGCAGCGGTCGAAATCGATCTCCTCCACATTCTCGTCGTAGATGGTCACCGCGTGCTCGGCCGGCGTGAGCGCGGCGAGCAGCGGCAGCGCCGCCACGGGCATGTTCGCGCGAAAACCGACGAGCTCGAGCGCATGCTCCATTCCCCAGTAGCTCGTCTCGAACTTCGGAGTGATCAGAACAATGTCGGCCACAGTTCCTCCCGGATTGAATTGTCTGCGGTAGCGTCAACCTAACCGCGCCGTCAACCTTAGGCGCTACTGTTATAGGCGACGAGGTCCGCGCGCACCGCGACCTCTGTCGAAATCGCGCCATCCTATGATGAATCAGACGCTTAAAGCCGAGTTTACGCTTGAGCCCTGGGGACGCCCCCTCTACTGGAAGAACTCTCGAGGAAGAGAGGGCGTTCCCGCAAGGAAGACGGGTCGGTTCTCAACTTATACAACATCTCCCGCATCAATCGCAGCGCGGCTTCCTTTCGCTCGACGCCTGAGCGGGAACGCGCCGAAGCCTGCCGACACTCATGTGCTCGACAAGGCATGTCGGAGCTGAGGGCTACGCGGGCGCGGCCGCGAGCCGTAACAGAGCGAAATGGGGATTCACGTGTTATCCGTACTTAGCGAATGGCTGCTGGGCTCTTCGGGATTGTCGCCGCACGGATACTGTCTGCTCTGGGAGCCAGGCCTGGTTTGGCTCTACGCGATCTCGGATACGGCGATCGCCCTGGCCTATTTTTCGATCCCCCTCGCGCTCGTGGTCGTGGGGAGACGTCGCGCCGATCTCGTCTTCCGCCCGCTGCTGTGGCTCTTCGCCGCCTTCATCCTGCTGTGCGGCCTCACGCATTGGCTCGACGTGATCACTTTATGGGCTCCGCTCTATGGGCTGCAGGGGCTCATCAAATTGGCGACGGCGATCGCTTCCATCTTCACGGGATTCGCCTTGTGGTGGGCGCTGCCGAGCTTTCTGGCTCTGCCCTCCGTCGACGAGCTGCGTCGCGCCAACGCGGCTCTGCGCGCCAGCCAGGAACAGCTCGCGCATGCGCAAAAAATGGAGGCGCTGGGGCAGCTGACGGGCGGGATCGCGCATGACTTCAACAATCTGCTGCAGGTGATCACGGCCTCGCACAACGCGATCGAGAGACTCATCGAGCGCGGACGCGGCCAGGAGATCAAGCCAGCGCTCGCCGCCATCGCGAAAGCCTCGAATACCGCTTCGAGCCTCATCAATCGCATGCTGGCCTTCTCGCTGCGGCAAACGCTGCTGCCGCGCCGGCTCGATCCCAACCAGCTCATCGCCGGCCTCGAGGAGCTGCTGCGGCGCACGCTGGGGCCGGAAATCGATCTCGAGCTCCATCTGGCGGAGGACGCTCGCAGCATTGTCTGCGACCCGTCGCAATTGGAGAGCGCATTGCTCAATCTGTCGATCAATGCGCGCGACGCCATGCCCGAGGGCGGCCGGCTGACCATCGCGACGGCGAAGAAGGCTTTTCGAGCCGATGAGCTCGATCCGGGACTTCATCCCGGCGACTATGTCGAGATCGAAGTGAAGGACACCGGAACCGGCATGAGCGCGGATGTCCTCAGCCACGCCTTCGAACCCTTCTTCACGACGAAGCGGTTTGGGCGCGGAACGGGCCTCGGACTTTCGCAGGTGTATGGTTTCATCAAGCAGTCCGGCGGCTTCGTCCGTATCGAGAGCGCTTCCGGCGACGGAACGAGCGTGCGGATCTATCTCCCGAGACAAGATGGGTCCCCCGACTTCGCCGCGGCGCGCCAATCCGGCGGCGAGGCCGGCGTGGCGGCATCGTCGACGCAGGGACGCCGCATTTTGATCGTGGAGGATCAAGAGGAGGTGCGCTCTCAAATCGTCGATGCGCTCGGCGAGATCGGCTGCGATGTGATCGAGGCGGCCGACGGTCTCGTCGGACTGCGCCTCGCGGAAACGAGCGCGCCGCTCGACCTGTTGATCACCGATGTGGGCCTACCCGGCTTGAATGGACGCCAGCTCGCCGAAAGCGCGCGCGCCGCGCAGGCCGATCTGCCAGTGCTGTTCATCACCGGCTATGCGGACAAGTCGCTGGACGCGCTATGGCTCGCGCCGAACATGGAAGTTTTGCGCAAACCGTTCACGCTGGACGAATTGATCGCGCATGTGCGTTCGCTGCTCAAAGCGGAAGTCGCCTGAAGCAGCTTACTTTTACCACATCACTTCGTCTGGCTCTCGCGCCACTTCCGCACAGCGGCGAGCGCATTGACGATGTGATTGTGCGCGCTCGAGTCCTCATAGGCATACAGAATCTTGCCGTCGGGCGCGATCACATAGGTCAGGCGGTCGGCGAAGACCGGTCCCTTGATCGGGATGCTGAAGGCCGCGTCATAGGCCTTGATGACCTTGAATTCCGCATCGGCGCCGACCGGGAACTTGTCGCGGCATTCCTTTTTCGAGAACTCGCGCTGCGTCTCTATGGGGTCGCTCGAGACGCCGATGACGCTTGCGCCGGCCGCTGCAAAATCCTCCATCGCCTCGGCGAATTCATGCGCCTCCACCGTGCAGACCGAGGTGAAGGATTTGGGATAAAAATACAGAACCACCGGCCCCTTCTTCAGCGCTGCGGAGAGATCGAAGGTGAAGTCCTTGCCGCCCTCGGCGGCTTGGATCACGAAATTCGGCGCCGCGTCGCCGGGTTTTAACGCGGCCAGCGCGGCGGCGGGGCTGAGCGCGAGGGAAAGGGCGAAGAGCAGAGCGCGGAAGAACAAGGACGCCTCCTTTGGAGTAGAGTTTTGCCAGCGCAGATAGAGCCGCGCCGCCAGAGGCCAAGCGTTCTTTTTCGCCGAATCCGAGCCTCTCCCGATTCTCCCCGAGGGCCCGCGAAGCGGGCGCTCAGGGTAAAGGGCGGGTTCACCCCCGCTCCAGAACCATCACGTCCTCGACATGCTGCGGCAGGCGGCGGGGCGCGATGAAGACCGCGTCGGCGCGCAGCGTGCAGTTCACGGCCCAGGGGTTCTGCACGAGCCAGCGTTCCGCGGCGATGCGCAGACGGCGTTCCTTCTGCGGCGTGATCGCGACGAGCGCCGCCTCCATCTCGGCGCGCGCTTTCACCTCGACGAAGGCGACGACGCTCCCGCGCCGCGCGACAATGTCGATCTCGCCGCCTTTGACGCGATAGCGACGCGCCAAAATCTTGTAGAGCTTCAGCCGCAGCCAGATCTCCGCGACGGTTTCGGCGTGAGCGCCGAAGTCGAGGCTTTCGCTGCGGTTCATGGAATGCGCTCGAGATCGGCGAGCCAGGCGGCGGCATCAGAGTCGCTCGGCGCGCGCCAGTCGCCGCGCGGCGAGAGCGATCCTCCCGAGGAGACCTTGGGGCCGTTCGGCAGAGCGCTGCGCTTGAACTGGCTCGTCTGAAAAAAGCGGCGCAGAAACACGCTGAGCCAGCGCTTGATTACCGCGAGATCATAGGCGACGCGCTCATCCGTGCGGATACCCTCCGGCCAGCGGCCGGCGGCCGCGTCGCGCCAGGCGTGATAGGCGAGAAAGGCGATCTTTACGGGCGAGAAGCCGTAGCGCGTCGTATAGAACAGGCTGAAATCCTGAAGCGCGTAAGGGCCGACGAAATCCTCGGTGCGCTGCGGCGCGCCCTCGCCGGCCGGCACGAGCTCCGGCGAAATTTCGGTGGCCAATATGTCGTGCAGCGCCGCGACCGTCCCCGCGCCAAAGCGCGCCTCGCGCGCGCACCAGCGGATGAGATGCTGGATCAGCGTCTTCGGCACGGAAGAGTTCACATTGTAATGCGACATCTGATCGCCCACGCCATAAGTGCACCAGCCGAGCGCGAGCTCGGAGAGATCGCCCGTGCCGAGCACGAGCGCCTCGTGGCGATTGGCGAGGCGGAAGAGCAGCGAGGTGCGCGCGCCGGCCTGCACATTCTCGTAAGTCAGATCGTAGACGGCCTCGCCCTTTGCGGCGGGATGGCCGATGTCCTCGAGCATTTGCTGGCAGGCCGGCGTCACGTCGATCTCCTGCGCCGAGACGCCGAGCGCGCGCATCAAAGCCCAGGCGTTGGCGCGCGTGCGGGCGCTCGTCGCATAGGCCGGCAGCGTGTAGGCGAACACGTTCTCGCGCGGCCAACCGAGCCGGTCGGCCGCCGTGACCGCGACGAGCAAAGCCTGGGTCGAATCGAGGCCGCCGGAAACGCCGATCACGAGCTTCTTCAAGCCCGTCGCGCGCAGTCTTTGCGCGAGCCCATGCGCCTGAATGTTGAAGGCCTCGAAGCAGAGCTCCGAAAGACGCGCCGCATCGTCCGGCACGAAGGGGAAGCGCGGGACTTCGCGAAGGAAACCCAAGTCCTTTGTTTGCGCATTCAGAGCGAAACGGATCTCACGAAAGCGTTTCATGCCGCCCTCGGCGTCGGCGCAGTCGCCGAAGCTCGTCTGGCGCAACCGCTCGGCCGCGATGCGGCCGAGATCGACGTCGGCGCAAACGAGCGGCGGCTCTGCGGCGAAGCGCTCGGCCTTGGCGAGCGGCTGGCCCAGCTCATAGATCAGCGCCTCGCCGTCCCAGGCGAGATCGGTCGTCGACTCGCCCTCCCCCGCCGCCGAATAGAGATAGGCGGAAAGGCAGCGGATCGAATGCGAGGCGCAGAGCGTCTGGCGAATGTCGGACTTGCCGATGATGGCGTTGCTCGCCGAGAGATTGAGCAGCACGCTCGCGCCGGCCATGGCGGCGCGCGCCGAGGGCGGGATCGGCGTCCACAAATCCTCGCAGATTTCGGCGTGGATCGTGAGGTTTGGAAAATCCTGCGCGACAAAGACGAGGTCCGCGCCGAAAGGCGCGCGCACGCCCGCGACGTCGATCTCCTCGCCCGCGACATGAACGCCCGGCGCAAAATGCCGCTTCTCGTAAAACTCGCGATAGCCCGGCAGATAGCTCTTCGGCGCGACGCCGAGGATTTGGCCGCGCAACAGCAAAACGGCGCAGTTGTAGAGCCGCGCCTTGTGACGCAGCGGCGCGCCCACGACGAGGATGAGATCGAGGCTCTTAGAGGCTTCGAGCAGATCGGCGAGCGCCGCCTCGACGGCGTCGAGTAGCGCGTCCTGCTGCAACAGATCGTCGATCGCATAGGCCGAGAGGCCGAGCTCCGGAAAGAGCGCGAGCGAGGCCCCCTGCTCCGCGGCGCGTTGCGCCATCGCCAGAGTCGCAGCCGCATTGGCGGCCGGATTGGCGATCACGACTCGCGGAGCCGCCACGGCTGCGCGCAGAAACCCATGAGTATGCAGGCTGAAGAATGGGTGCGTCATGGGGGGAATATAGGCGCTTCGGTAAAATTGCTTAAGCCTCGGCGGAGATCTCTAACGAACGTGCTTAAGGGCGTCGTTCGATGGTGGAATTCACTCGCCGCGAGGCCTGAGCGCGGCCTCGACGGCCCTCCAGAACACGCCTTCCTTAGTCCTGCCGTCAGCGTGGGCCGAGACCACCAGCCGAGCCGCATATCGATATTCGCCAATTCTCCGCCCTGCGTGATCCAAAGAAAAGGCTTGCAGCAATGTGTCATTTTTGGCACATTTGGAAATGAATGATCGATCGCACGAAGAAATTGCCGGCACGATTCTACGTGAGCGCCGCAGGACGTAAGGCGGTTCGCGAGTGGATTCTCGACTTGCCCGAGGGCGACCGCCATATCGTCGGCAAGGACATTCAGAAGGTCGAATTTGGCTGGCCGCTCGGACGACCGCATTGCGCTCCGCTCGGCGCCGGATTGTGGGAAGTGCGAAGCGTGCTCGAGAGCAACCGGATTGCGCGGGTGATTTTTTGCATCAGCGAAGGACACATGATTTTGCTGCATGGCTTCATCAAGAAGACGCAGAAGACGCCCGCCGCCGAAATTCAAACGGCTTTGAAACGGATGAAGGAGGTGACCTGATGGCCGAGAAACGCAAAGCGCGCGTGAGCGAAGAGACCTTTGACGAATTCCTTGCAAGCCAAGGAATGCTGGAGGCTTGCGAGGATCACGCGATCAAGGAGCTCATCGCCGAGCAGCTTGCCGCCGCGATGAAGGAACAGGGGTTGACCAAGGTTCAAATGGCCGCGCGCATGAAGACCAGTCGCCGTCAGCTTGACCGGCTTTTCGATCCTTCCATTCCTTCCGTCACGCTCGACACTCTGACTCGCGCCGCGAGCGCCGTCGGTAAATCGCTTCGCATCGAACTGGTGTGAGATTTATGGCCACGCGCGCGTATCCGGGGACGGCGGAGCGCCGACGCGCGTCCGAACATGCTCCGGCCGCACGCCCAGCCCGATGAGCCGCGCCGGGATGCGGCGCAGTATGGGAAAGTCGCGCAACAGCCGCAGCGGCAGCGGAAGCTTCTCGATCGCCGCGCCCGAGAGCACCGTGCCGATGACGCGGTTCTGGATGAGGCGCTGCACGAATTGCGTGGCGCTCGCCGGTCCCTCGCGCCGGCGCTGCACGGCGGCGAGTTGCTCCGGTCCGACCGGACCGCGCCGCAGCGGCTCGGCTAAAATATTCGCGGCCGCGACCGCGTCCTGCACCGCGAGATTGACCCCGACGCCGCCGACGGGCGACATCGCATGCGCCGCGTCGCCGATGAAGAGCAGCCCCGGCCGGCTCCATTCGCGCAGCCGGTCGAGCGCCACGGAAAGCAGCTTGATGTCGTCCCAGCTCTTGAGCGTCGCGACGCGGTCGGCGAGGAAGGGCGAGAGTCCGGCGATCTCCTTGCGCAGCGCTTCGAGACCCTGACGCTCCAGCGCCTCCCGGCCGCCCTTTGGGATGACGAAGCCGCATTGCCAATAATCGCCGCGGTCGATCAGCGCCATGATGCGGCCCTGCGCGAAGCGTCCGAAGGGGTCGTGTGGGTCGTCCTCGCGGCGCGGCAGCCGGAACCACAGCACGTCCATGGGCGCGCCGAAGTCGATGCGCTCGAGCCCCGAGCGCTCACGCAGGATCGAATGGCGCCCGTCGGCGGCGAGGGTGAGATCGGCGCGAATGTCGATCCAGGTCGCGCCCTGCTTCGCGATGACGCCGACGACGCGCTCATTCTCGACGATGAGCTCGGAGGCTTCCGCCCCCATGAGCAGGCGGAAAGCGGGATAGGCCTTCGCCTTCTCCGCCAGAAAATTCAGAAAGTCCCATTGCGGCATGAGCGCGATGAACTTGCAGCGCGTCGGCAAATGCGAGAAGTCCGCGACGGTGATCCTCTCCGCGCCGATCCAGCCCGAAATCTCATGCGCTTCGCTATGCGGAAGCTTCAAGAATTCGTCGAGGAGACCGAGTTCATGGAAAAGCTCGAGCGTCGAAGGATGGATCGTGTCGCCGCGAAAATCGCGAAAGAAATCCGCGTGCTTCTCCAGCACGACGACATCGAACTCCGGCGCGGGCCAAGAGAAACGCCGCCATCATGCCGGCGGGCCCGCCGCCGACGACGCAGCAGCGGGCGGTGAGAGTCTCGGTCGTGGTCGGGTCGCCGCTTGTCATTAAGCACTTTAGCTAGGGCGTGGGAGGAGCGCGGCGAGGTCGATCGGCGCCAAACTCGTTCCCAGAACGAGGTGAAGGCGCCCCTAAATCCCCGCGTCCGCCCAGCGCTCGGAGGCGAAGATTTTGGCGATGGCCTTGGCGCGAGCCGCGAGGCGCTCGTCCTCCTCAACCGGCTCCGCCAATTGCAGACAGGCGTCGATGGCCTCGGCGAGCATCGCCGCTTTCGGATAGGGCTGTCCCGCGCGGCCGGGATAAGCGCGAAAGTCGCAAGCGCAAAGCGTCATCAAATCGTCGAAGCGGGAGCCTTCGCCAAAGGCGTCGAGCCGGTCGAGCATCGCCGCCACGGGGCCGGCGCGCACGCGCGAGACGCGATGCACCCGCTCGCATTCGGCGAGCGCCAGCAAGGCGAGGTCCAGACAGTCTTGCGTCGTCTCGAACCGCGCGCAAATGGCTTCGATACGCGGACGCCCGCGCTCGATATGCCGGTAATGCACGGGAAGATGCTCGCGCGGCGAATCCGCCTTGCCCACATTCATGACCATGAGCGCGAAACGCACGGAGAGCTTGGCGTCGCAGCGCTCCGCCTCGGAGAGCGCGGCCAGGAAGAGCTCGCCGAGGTCGGCGTTCACGTCGCCTTCGGCGATTTGCGGCACGCCGAAGAGCGCCTCGACCTCGGGCAGAAAATGCTGAAACGCGCCGCAAGCGCGCAGCCGCTGGATCGAGCGCGCCGGCTCGGGCGCCATCAGACATTGCGCGATTTCGGGCCAGGCCCGGGAGGGCGAGACGCTGGCCAGCTCGCCCGCTCTTATTCGGGCGCGCAGGGATGCGAAGGTTTCGATTTCGGGGTCGACCGGCGCCCAGGCCATCGACGCCGCTCTTTTGAGCAGCGCGAGGCCGGACTCGCCGCTATGGGAGGACGTGGGCATGAGAGACAAGGCAAGCAAATGAGGGACCAGGAGGCTGCGCCCCTCATGCCGCTCGCCTTGGATGGGGCGCGGGGAGACGGCGCAAAGGCAATCTCGCCCTTCCGCCGCAAAAAAATTTGAGATTCGGCCCCGGCCGGTGACAAAGTCCAATGGAAGCCTCGGCGCCCGACACTAAACCGTTCTGGGGGCATGATAGTTACGAGCCGACAAAGCGCCCCGCGAGGAGGAAAAAATGACAGTTTTGAGCGAAGTGCTGGCCGCCAATGGCCAATATGCCGCCGACTTCGGCAAGAAGGGCGAGCTCGCCCTGCCGCCGGCGCGCCGTTTCGCGATCCTGACCTGCATGGACGCCCGGCTCGATCCCGCGAAATACGCCGGGCTTGCGGAAGGCGACGCGCATGTGGTCCGCAACGCCGGCGGGCGCGCGACGGATGACGCGATCCGCTCGCTCGTGATCTCTCACAAGCTGCTCGGCACCTTGGAGTGGTTCGTGATCCATCACACCAATTGCGGCATGGAGCTCTTCTGCGACGAGGTGATGGGAGAGCTTCTCGCGGACAATCTCGCGACTGCTTCTTTCGACGGAAAGAACTGGTCGAACCCACAGCACGGCGGCGGCTGCGTCGCCGGACGCTTCGTGAAATGGCACACGATCAAGACGCAAGAGCAAAGCGTCGAGGACGACGTTCGCCGCATCCGCGAGCATCCGCTCGTTCCCTCGAACATCCCCGTCTATGGCTATGTTTACGACGTGAAAACCGGACGTCTCATCGAGGTTCCGGCTGCGACGAAGGCCGGCAAGGCGGCCTAAATCTTTCGCCGCACGGCGTGAGCCATGCTGTGCGGCGGCCTAACAAAACACTGCGGGATCGTAGCCGCCGCGGTTGAAGCCTTGCGTCTCAACGATATGTGCTGGTGAAGCCAAAAACAGGGAGAGACTCCCATGCAAGACTTCACCGACAACCTCATCGCCGCCACGGGACTGGACGCCTCAACCGCAAAAGCTGCGATCGGCGAGGTGCTGCTGTTCCTGCGCGACAAGGCGCCGCTAGGACGCGTCGCCGAATATGTTGCGAGCGCGCCGCAAGCCCAGGAGGCCGTGAAGGCGGCAGAATCGGCCGAAAATCCTCGCCTGGCTCAAGTCATCGAGGGTCTGACGCGCTTCACGGGTCACGGCCGCGCCGACGTCAACGTCCTCATCGGCGAGCTGATCGGACTGGGGCTTGACGAGACGCAGATCAGGCGTGTTTTCGACGAGACTCTCTCCCGCGCGGAGGATCTGCTCGGCGCGGCGGGCGTTCGCGAGGTTCGGGACATCTTGTTTGGCGCACCCGCGCCGATGCAGCCGACGACCGCCGCGCCAATCATCGTCCCCCCCGCAGAGGCGCCGACGACGAAGCTTGTCGGAGACTCGCTTGCGGCTGCACAGAACTATCGGACGCGCGAGACCGTGGGCGTCTTCAGCGACGAGGAGACGCTCGAGACGGCGGTGGACGAGCTCAATGTCGCGGGCTTCAGAGACGCCGCGATCTCCGTGCTCGCGTCTGCGGGCAAGACAAAGGGCGGCCTGAGCCGCATCTTTCGCAATGTGACGGAGATCGAGGACAGCGCCGAGGCCCAGCAGACGGAATTCGTCTCGAGCGACTCGCGCGTGGAGGGAACGGCGGCGCTGATCGGCGTTCCTCTCTACATTGGCGGAGCCGCCGGGGTCTGGGCCGTGTCGGCGGCGGGAGGCTCGCTCGCCTTCGCTCTCGCCTCGGCCGTCGCGCTCGGCGGCATCGGCGCGGGTCTGGGGGCCATACTGGCGCTCGCCATTCACACGCGGCATGAGCAGCGCGTCCGCGAGCAATTGAAGCTGGGCGGCCTCGTGCTTTGGGTGAGCACGCCCACCGCTGAGAACGAAAGGCGCGCCGCGGAGATATTAAGAAATCTCGGCGCGCGTGACGTGCATGTGCACGAGGTTCAACGAAAATGGAGCCTCGACGCCATGCCCCTGACCCACGGACCTTACGATCCCTTCGTCAGTCTCCTCCCGGACACGACGCATCAACAGCCCGGCGCCGACACACGGGAATAAAAGCGCTCGCGGCGCCTCGCGCGATCATGCGCAAGGCGCCGCAATGTCTCAGCGGAAATGCGACTTCAGCGCGTCGACGAGGTCGGTGTTCTCCCAGGAGAAGCCGCCGTCGGCCTCCGGCTTGCGGCCGAAGTGGCCATATGACGAGGTGCGCGCGTAGATCGGGTGGTTGAGCTTGAGATGCTCGCGAATGCCGCGCGGCGTCAGGCGTACGAGCTGGGGGATCACCGCTTCGATCTTATCCTCGGCGACCTGGCCGGTGCCATGCGTGTCGACATAGATCGACAGCGGCTCGGCGACGCCGATCGCATAGGCGAGCTGGATCGTCACCCGATCGGCGAGTCCGGCCGCGACGATGTTCTTGGCGAGATAGCGCGCGACGTAAGCCGCCGAACGATCGACCTTCGTCGGGTCCTTGCCGGAAAAGGCGCCGCCGCCGTGCGGCGCCGCGCCGCCATAGGTGTCGACGATGATCTTGCGGCCGGTGAGGCCGGTGTCTCCGTCCGGACCGCCGATGAAGAATTTGCCGGTCGGATTGACGTGCCAGACCGTCTTGGCGGTGATGAAGGACTCCGGCAGGATCTTGCGGATGTAAGGCTCGGCGATGCCGCGCACGTCCTGCGGCGTGAGGCTCTCGTCGGTGTGCTGATGGGAGAGCACGATCTGCGTCGCCTCGACCGGCTTGCCGTCCTCGTAGCGCAGCGTGACTTGGCTCTTGGCGTCGGGGCCGAGGCCCTTCTCCTTGCCGCTGTGTCGCACCGCGGCGAGGTCCTCGAGGATCTTGTGCGAGTAGTAGAGCGGCGCCGGCATCAGCTCGGGGGTCTCGCGCACGGCATAGCCGAACATGATGCCCTGGTCGCCCGCGCCCTCGTCCTTGTTGCCGGCGGCGTCGACGCCCTGCGCGATGTCGGCGGACTGCGCGTGCAGGAGCACCTCGACATTGGCGGTCTTCCAGTGGAAACCTTCCTGCTCATAGCCGATCGCCTTGATAGCCTGGCGGGCGATCTCCTCGATGGCGTCGGGGCCGATCTTGGGGCCGCGCACCTCGCCGGCGATCACGACGCGGTTCGTCGTGCACAGCGTCTCGGCGGCGACGCGGATGGCGTAAGGATCAATCTCGGCCTTTGCGCCCTCGCGAAAGAAGGCGTCGACAATCTCGTCCGAAATACGGTCGGAAACCTTGTCAGGGTGGCCCTCGGAAACGGATTCGCTCGTAAAAAGATAGTTTTTGCGTGCCACTCAGGCCTCCGTCCGCTTCGAATTTCTTCCTGCCGGCCGGTTGGCCGGAGAAAAAGTCCTTTGCCAGCCCGCACGGAAAGCGTCAAGCGCGGCGCGTCTGCCGTCGCAGATCAGAAGTTCCAGACCATGCCGATGCTGGAGCCCGTGGGCGTCGGCGGGAAAGGCTGCGCGCGGTGCAGGGCCGCCAGCGCCTCCTGGTCGCGCGCCGAGGATCCGCTGGACTTGCGCAGCGCCTGATGCAACAGCCTGCCCTCGGGATCGACGAAGAAGACGATGCTCCCCGTCTCCATTCGTCCCCCCGCGGGGTGAAACTTGCGCAGGATGTAGCCCAGAACGACGGAGAAATAGGTCGGCGTGGCCGTTCCTCCCGTGACGGGAGAGACCTTGGCCGCGCCGCTCAGCTGGTAATGCGGGGTGGGCTCGAGCGAGGCGAGCAGCTCCGCGGTGGACTTCTGGCGCGGGCCGATCGCAGCCTTAGGGTCCGGCTTGCCGGTCTTCTTCTCCGGCTTCTCGGTCGGCCGCGGCGCGACAGGCTCGATGACCTCCGCATCGCGCTTGTCTTCCTCGGCGGCGTCCGACGCCCCCTGCTGCTCGCCGGGATCCTGCTGCATCTCCTGCTGCGGCTTCTGCTGGCGCTCCTCGGGCTTCTCGGCGGTATGCTGATCGGGTCGCGCCTGCCTCTGGGCGCGCGACTCTTCGTCGGGCGCCTCGCGCTTCACCTGCTCCTTGTTTTCGGCGCGCGGCGCGTCATAGGCCGGCTTTTCGTCGAGCGTGAGCTTCTGCTTCTGTTGCTGCTGCCGCTCCGGCTCGGGCGGCTTCGGCTGCTCGGCCTGCTGCTGCGGCGGAGGCTCTTGCGCCGGTGGAGGGGGCGGCGGCTCGGCGACGACCTCGACCGGAATTTCCTCCTCGACCAGCGCCAAGGGCGGGGTCATACGGTCAAGCAGCAGAAGCCCGCCAGCGACGCAGACATGCAGCAGGAAGACGAGGGCGAAAAGTTTCGCCTCCCATCGGAGCGACGACAGGCGCCGCCGGATCGGGCGGTCCTCCGGCGGGGCTTCCAACCCGCTTCCTGTCAGGCTTTGGCTCATGGCCCTCATGCTACGATACGCGAGCTTGTCCAGAAAGCTCACTTTGCCGCTGGCGCCAGCTTCTCAAGGGTGCGGCGGCCAACGCCGCTCGCGAAACTCTTTCATCTTGCGTAAAGCCGCCCGAGTGGCGCGGCGCGGTGAAGCTTGATAGCGTGAATATTATGGATCGGCCCGCAAAGTCTCAGCCGGACGCAGAGGTCGGCGCGAGCCGCGAGGCCGCGTCAGCCAAGGCTCCCACGCCAATGATCTCGCAGTATGTCGAGATCAAGGCCGCCAATCCGGACTGTCTGCTCTTTTACCGCATGGGCGACTTCTACGAGCTCTTCTTCGAGGACGCCGCCACCGCCTCGCGGGCGCTCGGCATCATGCTGACCAAGCGCGGCAAGCATCTCGGCGAGGACATTCCCATGTGCGGCGTGCCGGTCGAGCGCGCCAACGATTATCTGCAGAAGCTCATCGCTCTGGGTCACAAGGTCGCGGTCTGCGAGCAGCTCGAGGATCCGGCGGAAGCCCGCAAGCGCGGCGCCAAGGCGGTCGTGCGCCGCGACGTCGTACGCCTCGTCACGCCCGGCACGATCACCGAGGACGCCCTGCTCGATCCGGGGAGATCCAACGCCTTCGCCGCCCTGGCGCGGCTTCGCGCCAAGGACGGCGCCTGGAGCTTCGGCTTCGCGAGCGTGGACATCTCGACCGGCGCCTTCACGGTGGGCGAGCGCTCGGAAGCGGAGCTCGCCTCGGCGTTGGGGCGCCTCGAGCCGCGCGAGATCGTCGTCTCCGAAGCGTTGCTGCGCGAGCCGCAGCTGCGCTCGCTGCTCGAGGGCGTCCCGGCCCCGATCAGCCCCATCGGCCGCGACGCGCCCGAGGGCGCGAGCGCGGAGCGCCGTCTCCTGGAGTTCTTCCGCGTCTCGACGCTCGAGGGCTTCGGCGCGCTCTCCGCGGCGGAGATCGCCGCGGCGGCGCTCGCCGTGCACTATGTCGAGCGCACGCAGCGCGGCGAGCGCCCGGTCCTGGCGGCGCCGACGAGCCTGCGGAAAAGCCCCACGCTCGAGATCGACGCGGCGACGCGCGCCAATCTCGAGATCGCGCAAACGCTGTCGGGGAGCCGCGAAGGCTCGCTCGTCGGCGCGATCGATCTGACCGTGACGCCCGCCGGCAAGCGCGCTTTCGCCGAACGGCTCGGCGCGCCCTCCACCGAGCCCGCCGAGATCGGCGCGCGCCTCGACGCGGTCGCCTTCTTCCTCGATGCGCCGAGCGCACGGCAGGGTCTACGCGAGCGCCTCGCCCGCGCGCCCGATCTCGTCCGCGCCTTGGCGCGACTGGCGTTACAGCGCGGCGGTCCGCGTGATCTCAACGGGATCGCTGCGGGCCTTGGAGTCGCCCGCGAGATCGAAGCCTTTCTCGCGCGGGTGGAGACGACGTTTCCGCCCCCGGAGCATGTGTCGCGCGAGCTTGCGGCGCTCGCCTCGGCAAACTCCGAGCTCGAGCGCCGATTGCGGGAAAGCCTTGTCCCCGAGCCGCCGGCCGACCGGCGCGCCGGCGGCTTCATCGCGCAAGGCGTCGACGCCGAGCTCGACGAGGCGCGCAGCCTGCGCGACGAGAGCCGCCGCGTGATCGCGGGCGTTCAGGCCAAATATGCGGAAAACGCGGGCGTCCGGCAGCTCAAGGTCAAGCACAATAATTTTCTCGGCTTCTTCGTCGAAGTTCCGCAGGCGCAGGGCGAACGCCTGTTGAAGCCGCCGCTCGATGCGCTTTTCACGCACCGCCAGACGATGGCCGACGCGATGCGCTTCACCACGGGCGAGCTCATGGAGCTCGACCGCAAGATCGCGCAGGCCAGCGAGCGCGCCCTCGCGCGCGAGGAGACGCTCTTTGGCGCCATGACCAAAGCGATCCTCGCGCAAACGGCGGAAATTCGCCGCATCGCGCAGGGCTTCGCCGCGCTCGACGTGATCGCGGCGCTCGCCGAAATTGCGGCGCGGCGCGACTGGGTGCGTCCCGCGGTCGACGCCTCGCTCGACTTCGAGATCGAGGCGGGGCGCCATCCCGTCGTCGAGGCCGCGCTGAAGGCGCAAGGCAAGGTCTTCGCGCCTAACGACTGCGCCCTTTCGGGCGGAAAGATCGCTGTCGTCACGGGCCCCAACATGGCCGGCAAATCGACCTTCCTGCGCCAGAACGCGCTCATCGCCCTGCTTGCCCAGGCAGGGTCCTATGTCCCGGCGGCGAAAGCGCGCATCGGCGTCGTCGACCGGCTTTTTTCCCGCGTCGGCGCCTCGGACGATCTCGCGCGCGGCCGCTCGACCTTCATGGTCGAGATGGTCGAGACGGCGACGATCTTAAACAGCGCCGGCCCGCGTTCGCTCGTCATCCTCGACGAGATCGGGCGCGGCACGGCGACCTTCGACGGTCTTTCCATCGCCTGGGCGGCGATCGAGCATCTTCGCGCGGTCAACCGCTCGCGCGCGCTCTTCGCCACGCATTTCCACGAGCTGACGCGGCTCGCGAAACGGCTGCCGAGCCTCGTCAACCTCACGATGAAGGTTTCCGAGCGCGCGGGCGAGATCGTTTTCCTGCATGAGGTCGTGGCGGGAGCCGCGGATCGATCCTATGGCGTGCACGTCGCCGAGCTCGCCGGCCTGCCGAAGAGCGTCGTGGCCCGAGCGCACGAGATCTTGAGCGAGCTGGAGGCGCAGGATCGGCGCGCGCCCATCGAGAAGATGATCGACGACCTGCCCTTGTTTTCGCACAGGCCGCCGGCGCAGGAGCGCAAGGACCCGCTGCGCGAGGCCGTTGCGGCGATCGAGCCCGACGCGCTGACGCCCCGGGAGGCGCTGGCGCTTCTCTATGAGCTGAAAGAAAGGACGAAATCGTGAGGCGGCGGGCCTCTGACGCCGAGGGAAAACGGCCACGGTCGCGGTTGTTGCAGAGGCGCCACGCTGCGCGGGAATCGAACGCTCTTACGCGTTTGTACGGATTGGTTTCGAGAACATTCCCTTCCATGCTTCCTTCATACGAGCCGGCCCATCATCTAAAGTATATGTTAACCAGATTTCCTTAGAGTTTATAAGGAAACAGGCTTAAGGCCGCATGGGTGCGTTCATCGAGCAGACAAGAAGTGTTGCAAAAATAGCACACCCCCCGAAAATCAAACAAACCCGCCGTTTCGCGCATTGATGTTCGCGAGCAATTCTGCGCATTCTTTTTTCGAACAGTCGCTGAGGCTCTTCCAGTTCCCTGGCGCTCGAATTCAAACCCCGTCCTTTATCCAAGGAGGCTCACATGAAAAAGCTGACCGTCATTTCCACCATCGCCCTGCTGGCGGGCATGGGCTCCGCGCTCGCGGCCGACCTGCCGTCGCGCAAGGCTCCCCCGGCCTACGTTCCCCCGCCGCCCCCGCTGACCTGGAACGGCTTCTACGCCGGTCTGAACATCGGCGGCGGCTGGGACGCCAACAGCGGTCAAAATCTGGTTTCCGCCTATTGGGATCCGAACTACGCCTTCGGCTCGAGCGGCATCCCCGGCCAGCCGGGCACGCCGAACCTGTTCTTCCTGCCCAACAACAACCAGACGGGCAACAATGGCGGCGTCATCGGCGGTCTGCAGCTCGGCTACAACTTCCAGTTCAACCCGTCGATCGTGGTCGGCGTCGAGACCGACTTCCAGGGCTCGAGCCTGAGCGGCCAAGGCCCCAGCAACTACGCCTTCTATCCGTCGCCCTACCTGCAGCCGAATGGATCCTTCAACGGCCAGCTGATCCCGGTCGCGGCGATCAACGGCGGCAATCTGAGCCTCGACTACATCGGCACGGTGCGCGGCCGCGCTGGCTGGCTGTTCACCCCCACCCTGCTCGTCTACGGCACGGCGGGCTTCGCCTACGGTGGCGTGAGCGCCTGGAGCCAGACCAACATCCGTTCCGGCTGGACCGCCGGCGGCGGCCTGGAGTGGATGTTCGCCCCCAACTGGTCGGCGAAGGTCGAGTATCTCTATGCCGATCTGCAGAGCGGCGGCATCACGGGAACCTTCGGCTACAACTACGGCTACCACTTCCACCCCGAGATCAACATCGTCCGCGCGGGTGTGAACTATCACTTCAACTGGGCGGCCCCCGCTCCGGTTCTCGCCAAATACTGATCGGCTCCAAGAGCCTCAGATCGGAAAGCCCGGCCTCGCGCCGGGCTTTCTCGTTTTGACGCCTGCCCCGGCGCGGCGCCCCCCTCGGGCGAAACCGACCGCTTGAGCCCGGGCCTATCGTCTGGCGTCCAAAGGATTTTCCGCTCGGGTGGCGCCGCCTCCCCGAAGTTGGTAAAAGCCGCCGGTCCTCATTCCCGCCAAGGAACCTCCGCCCATGCGCGCCAGCGCGATCGAGCGTAACACCTCCGAGACGAAGATCTCCGTCGGGCTCGACCTCGATGGGTTCGGCGCGGCGCGAATTTCCACCGGAGTGGGCTTTTTCGACCACATGCTCGATCAAATCGCCCGCCACGCGCCGCTCGACCTCGAGGTCGCGGCGACGGGCGATCTCCACATCGACGCGCATCACACGGTCGAGGACGTGGGCATCACTTTCGGCCAGGCGGTCGACAAGGCGCTCGGCGACCGCAAGGGAATCGCCCGCTACGGCGACGCGCATGTGCCGCTCGACGAGGCGCTGACGCGCGTCGTCGTCGACGTTTCGGGCCGGCCCTATCTCGTCTATGGCCTGAAATTCCCCAGTCCGAAGATCGGCGAGTTCGACACCGAGCTCGTCCGCGAGTTCTTTCAGGCCGTTGCGGTCCATGCGGGAATCGGATTGCACATCGACAGCCTTGCGGGCGCCAACAGCCATCACGTCGCGGAGAGCGCCTTCAAGGGGTTCGCGCGCGCCTTCGGCAAGGCGGTGGCGCTCGATCCTCGCCGCTTGGGCGTTCCCTCGACCAAGGGCGCCCTGAATAAGTAAGGAGGCGCGATGCCCGTCTATATGGCGATGACGCCTGCAGGCGAGGAGGATTTCGACAAGGTCGTGTTCCTGCGCGACGGATTCTCCATCGGAGCCTTCGCCTTGGGCCCGTTCTGGCTCCTGTGGAATCGCGCCTATGCGGCGGCGGCCCTGTGGTTCGCCCTGATGACGCTCGTCGCCGCCGGCGGAACTGCGCTGGGGATCGCGCCGGGGGCGACGGGGCTGATCAATCTGGCGCTTTCGCTCGCGCTCGGCTTCGAGGGCGTGCGCCTCGTGGCTTGGACGCTCGAACGGCGGGGGTTTCGCCTGAGCGCGCTCGTCGCATGCGACAATGCGCAGGAGGCGGAGGAAGTGTATTTCCACAACACACGCGCCGCCTATCCCTCCTCGCCGGCTTACGGTAGGGACAAGGCTTGACCACAGCGATCATCGATTACGGCTCGGGCAATCTGCACTCCGCGGTGAAGGCCTTCGAGCGAGCCGCGCGCGAGGCGGAGCTCGACGAGGCGATTCGCATCACCGACGATCCTGAGGTCGTGCGCGGCGCGGATCGTCTGGTGCTTCCGGGAGTCGGCGCCTTCGCCGACTGCCGCGCCGGGCTCGAGCGCATTCCCGGGCTTATCGAGGCGTTGAGCGAATCGGCGCGTCGTCGCGGGCGCCCCTTCCTCGGCATCTGCGTCGGCATGCAGCTCATGGCGACGCGCGGCTTGGAGCATGGAGAGACGCCCGGCTTCGGCTGGATCAAGGGCGAGGTCGAAGCGATCAAGCTCGCGGACCCCGCGTTGAAGATCCCGCATATGGGCTGGAACACGCTCGATCTCACGCGCGCGCACCCGCTTTTTACCGGCGTCGCGACGGGAGAAAGAGGCCTGCACGCCTACTTCGTTCACTCTTACCAACTGCGCGCCCAGAGCGCGGAGGACGTGCTGGCGACGACTTCCTATGGCGGACCGATCACGGCCGCGGTGGCGAAGGACAATCTCGCCGGCGTCCAGTTCCACCCCGAGAAGAGCCAAAGGCTCGGATTAGCTCTCATCGCCAATTTCCTGAGGTGGCGCCCGTGATTCTCTATCCCGCGATCGACTTGAAGGAAGGCCGCTGCGTGCGCCTCGCCCAGGGCGACATGTCGCGCGTGACCGTGTTCAACAACGACCCCGGCGAGCAGGCGCGCATCTTCGAGGCGAACGGGTTCGAATATCTGCACATCGTCGATCTCGACGGCGCCTTCGCCGGCCATGCGCTCAATAGCGAGGCGGTGGAGATGATCCTGTCGTCGATCCAGATCCCGGCGCAGCTCGGCGGCGGCATTCGCGACATGAACGCCGTCGCCTATTGGCTCGACCGCGGCGTCACACGCGTTATATTGGGCACCGCGGCAGTCAAGAATCCTGGCTTCGTGCGGGAGGCGGCCCGCCATTATCCCGGGCGCGTCGCCGTCGGCATCGACGCCCGGGAGGGTATGGTCGCTGTGGAAGGCTGGGCCAAGACGACGTCGATGTCGGCGCTGGACCTCGGGAAGAGCTTCGAGGACGCTGGCGTCGCGGCGATCATCTACACCGACATCGCCCGCGACGGCCTCCTGCAGGGTCTGAACCTCGAGGCGACGCTGGCGCTCGCGGAAAAAGTGGCGATCCCGGTCATCGCCTCGGGCGGTTTGGCCTCGCTCGAGGACGTGGAGCGGCTGCTCGCGCCCGATTACGCCAAGATCGCCGGCGCGGTCGCCGGCCGGGCGCTCTACGACGGGCGTCTCGACGCCGAAGCGGCGCTCGCGATGATTCGCGCCGCCCGGGGCGCCCTGGGGACGGAGGCCTGATGCTCAAGTCACGCCTCATCCCCTGCCTCGACGTCAAGGACGGCCGCGTCGTGAAGGGCGTGAATTTCGTCAATCTGCGCGACGCGGGCGATCCCGTCGAATGCGCCAAGGCCTATGACGCGGCCGGCGCCGACGAGCTGTGCTTTCTCGACATCACCGCCAGTCACGAGAACCGAGGCATATTGCTCGACGTGGTGCAGCGCACGGCGGAAGCCTGCTTCATGCCCCTGACGGTCGGCGGCGGCGTTCGCACGCTGAACGACATTCGCAAGCTGCTCCTCGCCGGCGCGGACAAGGTCTCCATCAATTCCGCCGCCGTCGCCAACCGCGAATTCGTGCGCGAGGCGGCCGAGAAATTCGGCTCGCAATGCATCGTCGTGGCGATCGACGCCAAGCAGACCGGCGCGGGCCATTGGGAGATCTTCACTCATGGCGGCAGAAGGCCGACCGGCATCGACGCCGTCGAATATGCGAGGGAAGTCGCAGCGCTCGGCGCCGGCGAAATCTTGCTGACCTCGATGGATCGCGACGGCGCGAAAAGCGGCTTTGACCTCGCCCTGACGCGCGCCGTGGCCGACGCGGTGACGATCCCGGTGATCGCCTCGGGCGGCGTCGGCAATCTCGACCATCTCGTCGACGGCGTGCAGGAAGGCCGCGCCAGCGCCGTGCTCGCCGCATCGATCTTCCATTTCGGCGAATTCACGATCGGCGAGGCGAAACGCCATATGGCGCGAGCCGGGCTCGCCATACGCCTCGACGGCGTGGAGGCCGCATGAGCTTCTCGCTGGACGATCTCACAAGGATTATCCGCGCGCGAAGCGAGGCCACGCAAGAGAAGTCGTACACCAAGAGCCTGCTCGCGGCGGGCCCGCCGCGCATCGCCAGGAAATTCGGCGAGGAGGCGATCGAGACCGTCATCGCGGCGCTCGGCGAGGACAAGGCGGCGCTGACGAGCGAGATCGCCGACGTTCTCTATCATCTGCTCGTGCTGATGGAGGCGCGGGGAATAGAGCTTGCAAGCGTGCTTGCGGAGCTCGAGCGCCGCACCGCCCAATCGGGTCATGCCGAGAAAGCCTCGAGGAGCGTCGATCCATGACTCTCGAGACCGTCCTGGAGCCCTCGACCCGCGAGCCGGAGATCGCCTCTCCCTACCGCCACTTCGCGCGCTCCGAGTGGGCGCAGCTGCGCGCCGACACCCCGCTCACCCTGACCTATGAGGATCTGACACGACTCAAATCGCTGCACGAGCCGATCTCGCTCGAGGAAGTGATCGAGATCTATCTCCCTCTGTCGCGCCTGCTCGCGCTCTATGTCGCGGCGACGCAAGGGCTGTTCAAGGCGACGCAGCGCTTCCTCGGCGCCGAGGATGGCAAGGTTCCCTACATCATCGGCGTCGCGGGCTCGGTCGCCGTCGGCAAGTCGACGACGTCGCGCGTGCTGAAGGCGCTCCTGTCGCGCTGGGCAAACACGCCAAAGGTCGAGCTCATCACGACGGACGGCTTCCTGTTGCCCAACAAGGCGCTCGAAGAAGCGGGCCTGATGGACAAGAAAGGTTTCCCCGAAAGCTACGACAATCGCGCGTTGCTGCGCTTTCTCTCCGACGTGAAGGCGGGCCAGCACAAGGTCGAGGCGCCGGTCTATTCGCATCTCGTCTACGACGTAGTGCCGGAGGAGAAGATCGTCGTCGATCGCCCCGATATTTTGATTGTCGAAGGAATCAACGTGCTGCTCGCGCCGCGTCCGCCGCGCGACGGCCGCGCCCGGCCCTTCGTCTCGGATTTCTTCGACTTCTCCGTCTATCTCGACGCCGACGAGGACGCGCTCGAAGCGTGGTACGTTGAGCGCTTTCAACGGCTGCGGCAGACGGCCTTCCGCGATCCGCGCTCCTACTTTCGCGCCTATGCGGCGCTTGACGAGACGGGAGCCGACGCGGTTTCAAGGGACATTTGGCGCCGCATCAATCTCGAGAACCTGCGCCAGAACATCGCGCCGACGCGTCCGCGCGCGAGCCTGATCCTGACCAAGGGGGCGGATCATCGCGTCGCCGAGGTGGCGCTCAGAAAGCTCTAAAAAGCGCGCGCTCCATCCTCGCTCAATGCACGCCTTCCTAAACTCGCCCGTTCTTCGAATCGGACGAGACGACAGGCATGGCGCGGCTCCATATTCTTGCTCATGCGGCTGAGACGCCTTGCGACGTCTCGATCGTCATGCCCTGCCTCAACGAGGCGCGCTGCCTGCCCCTTTGCATCGCCAACGCGAAAGCCGCGCTCGCGCTGATGCACGATGCGCTCGGGTTTTCCGGCGAAATCGTCGTCGCCGACAATGGCAGCGAGGACGGCTCGCAGCGTCTGGCGCGGGCGCTCGGCGCGCGCGTGATCGAGGTTGCGCCACGCGGCTATGGCGCGGCTCTCATCGCAGGCTTTCGCGCGGCGAAGGGCCGCGTCCTCGTCATGGGCGACGCCGACGGCTCTTACGATTTTCGCGATGCGGTCGAAATGGTGCGAAAGCTCGGCGAAGGCGCCGATCTCTGTCTCGGCTCGCGCTTCGCCGGAGGAATCGAGCCCGGCGCCATGCCCTGGAAGAACCGTTACATCGGCAATCCGGCGCTGACCTTCGTGCTGAACCTGTTCTATCGCGCCCATGTCGCCGACGCGCATTGCGGACTGCGCGCCTTGACGCGAGAGTCCTTCGAGCGCTTGCGCCTTTCGGGCTCCGGCATGGAGTTCGCCAGCGAGATGATCATCAAGGCGGCGCTAAAGGGCGAGCGCATCGTCGAGGCGCCCGCGAAGCTGCGCAAGGATTTGCGCGAGCGCGCGCCGCATCTGCGCCCCTGGCGCGACGGCTGGCGGCACTTGCGTTATCTCTTGATGCTCAGCCCCGCCTGGGTTTTCGCGCTGCCCGCGGCCCTCGCCGCGCTGGTCGCGCTCGTGATCTTCGCCTGCGCGACCGCCGCCTGGCTGCGCGGCGGCTGGGAGACTTCGCACTTCGGCAATTACTGGGTCATTCTCGCGGGATCGCTGCTCGGGCTTTCGCACATCGGCTTTCTCTTCGCCGCCTCGACGCATGTTTACGGGCGTCGCGCCGGCTATCGTCCGAAGTCGGGGCGCCTCGACGCCTTCGGCGACTGGATCACGCTCGAGACCATGTTGATTGTCGGCGTCGTGCTCATGGCGGCAGGCGTGCTGCTGTTTCTCGGCGTGCTCGGTTATTGGTCGCAGCATCATTTTTCCGCGATCCGCAGCGCGCTGCCCGCTACGACCGCAGCCGCGCTGCTCGTCATCGGCGCGCAGAACGCGCTGGGCGGATTTCTGCTTGCTGTCGTCAACGGCAATGAAGCCGAATTGCTGAAGGCTGCGGCCCAAGAGGCCACGGAACACCCGACGCGCGACCCGGCGCCCGCCTCCTGCGAAAAATCCGCATGATATTGCCTCGCTTTCTTCTGATCGGCGGCTTATGCGCGGCGCTCAACAATGCGCTGGTCGTCGGTCTTGTATGGACGGGCTTCGGCCCGATCGGCAGCTCGCTCCTGGCCTTCCCGCCAGTCCTCACCCTAGGCTTCGCGCTGCATAGCTTGCTGACGTTCAAGACCGCGATTTCGGCGGCGGCCTTCTGGCGCTATGCGCTCGCGATGGCGATGAATTTTCCGTTTTGGAGCGCTTCCCTGTTCATCCTCTGCGATCTTCTGGGCGCGCCAGTCGCATTCGCCGCGCCGGCGACGACCGTGCTGCTCGTCGCCTGGAATTTTCGCTCCGCGCGCTGGGCGCTCGACTCGGCATGACGGTCGACTTCGATGCGCGGCGCGGCGGGGAAGTCCCAACGCCCAGCGAAGGCGGCGACGGCGCGCAGACGGCCCGGGGCGCGCGGCTGCTGATGGTCTCGCATTATTTCGCTTCGCATCGCGGCGGCGTCGAGGTCGTCGCCGGCCGGCTGGCGCAAGAGCTTGGCGGCGCCTTCTCCCTGCTCTGGCTCGCGACGGGCGACGCCTCCACCTCTTCGGCAGCGTCTCATCAGCCGCTCAGCGCGACGAATATCGTCGAGCGGGTCCTGGCGCTGCCTTATCCGCTGCTCTCGCCTTCTGCGCTGCGCCGAATTTTCGCAGCGGCGCGAGAGAGCGACATCGTCCTCGTTCACGACGCGATCTACATGACGAGCGTTGCGGCATTCATAGCGGCGCGCGCCTATTGCAAGCCCTTCGTCGTCATCCAGCACATCGGCCTCGTGCCCTATCGTCATGCGCTGCTTGCTGCGTTCATGCTCGCCGCCAACCGATTTCTCGTCGACCCCATTCTCGCGCGAGCGGATCAGGTCGTCTTCATCAGCGAGACCGTGCGACGGTATTTTGCAGCGGTTGAGTTCAGGCGTGCGGCGCGCGTCATCTTCAACGGCGTCGACGCCACGATTTTTCGCCCGGCGCTCAACGCGGCGGACATCGCGGTGGCGCGCGCGAGCCTGCAATTGCCCGAAGACACGCCCATCGCACTCTTCGTCGGCCGCTTCGTCGAGAAGAAGGGGCTTTCCATTCTCGAGCGTCTCGCTCGCACAACGCCGGGAGTCCTCTTCGTCTTCGCCGGCTGGGGCGCGCTCGATCCCGCTCGATGGGGCCTTCCCAACGCGCGTGTGCTCACATCGCTCTCGGGCGCTTCGCTCGCGCCGCTTTACCGCGCAGCCGACCTTCTGCTGCTGCCGAGCGTCGGCGAGGGGTTTCCGCTCGTCGTTCAAGAAGCGCTGGCCTGCGGACTACCGGTCCTGTGCGGCGCGGAAACTGCCGCGGCGGACCCGGCCGCCGGCGCCTTCATCGACAGCGTGGCGATCGCGACCGATCCCGACGTCGCCGCCAGAGACTTCGCCGAGGCGCTGCCGAAAGTCCTCGCCAAGAGCCGCGACGCCGAGGCGTGCGCCCAACGCGCGCAATTCGCGGCGCGCCGCTACGCCTGGGGCCGCGCCGGAGAAGAATACCGCAGACTTCTGGAAGATCTGTTGGAAGGCGCCGCCGCTCCCGCGCGACAGGACCAAGCCACATGACTGTTCCTCTTCCAGTCGTGCTGCGACGCAGCGCTGAATTGGGCTCGCGCCTGCCTGCCCCATTGCGCCGCACGACGATGGGCCTCGCCCTGCTGATCCTGGCCTTATGCGCCGCAGCCTTCGCCATCGACGACGTCCTGCCCACGCCGTCGCTCTTCTACATTGCCGGCAAGTTCTTCCACGCGCATGACGCTTTCTGGCTTATCGCGCTCGCGCTCTTCCTCATCGCTCTCGCCAAAGCGCCCTTGCCGGTTGCGCCCTTCGAGCGCGTGGAGAGCGGGACGCCGCGCGCGCAGCAAGCGGCGCTTCTGGCGCTTGCGCTTCTCGTCGTCTTGCTGGGCGTGGCGGGCGCGCGTGAAGTTCTGCTCGATTACCCGCTGTCCTGGGATGAGACGCTCGCCCGTTTCGACTCCCTCATCTTTCGCAGCGGCCACACCGTCGCCCCGCTGCCGAGTGAGTGGCGCCCCTACGCCGACGCGCTCACCTGGCAAAGTTTCATGCAACCCGTCGCCGATCATGCAGCGCTTGTCTCCGCCTATCTACCCGTCAATGCGGGCATGCGCGCGCTCATGGGCGTCGTCGCCGACGACAGGCTGACGAGCCCGCTGCTCGCGGCGCTCGCGGTCTTATCGGCCTATGGCGTGGGCCGGCGCCTCTGGCCGGAGCGGCGCGACGCAGCCTTCGTCGCGGCCATTCTCGCGCTCACCTCCACCCAAGTCCTCGTCACGGCGATGACGCCCTATGCGATGACGGCGCATCTCGCCTTCAATCTGCTGTGGCTGTGGCTCTTCCTGCGCGATACGCGATTGAGTCACGCGGGCGCGATCCTCGTCGGCTTCCTCGCGTGCGGTCTGCATCAGCTAGTGTTTCATCCGCTCTTCGCCGCGCCCTTTGTCCTCTCGCTCTATCGGCAAAGACGCATCAAACTGGCGTTTGTCTACACGCTCTCCTATGCGGGCGTGGGCCTCTTCTGGATCAGCTATTGGAAGATCGGGCTCGCGCTCGCAAACCTCGGCGCGCCGGGCGCGTTGCCGGGAGCGGACGCCATCGGCGGCGCGCGCTTCTTTTTCGCGCGCGTGGCGGGCCTGCTTGTCGATTACGAGTGGCGGTCGATCCCGCTGATGCTGAAGAACAGCCTGCGCTTCATCGTCTGGCAGAACCCGTTGTTGCTGCCGCTCGCGGCGCTCTCAGCGCGCCCGCTCGCGCAGGATCGCCGCCATGCGCGCGAGCTTCTCGCCGGCGTGTTGCTGACCTTGGCCGTCATGGGTCTGCTGATGCCCTTTCAGGGTCACGGCTGGGGCTATCGCTATCTGCATGGGTTGATCGGCAATCTCGCGCTGCTCGCGGGCTTTGGATGGATCTCGACGACGCGTGAGGCGACGGCGCGCGAGAGCGCCGCCATGCGAGCGGCGCTGTTCTTTTCCAGCACTTTTTCCCTGCTCGTTCTGCTGCCCGCGCATCTCGAGAGCGCGCGGACGCTCACTCGCCCATATGCGCTTGCCGATGCGGCGCTGCGACACGCCAAGTGCGACATTGTGGTGATCGACAAGACCGGCATGCGCTATGGCGTCGATCTCGTGCGCAACGATCCCTTCCTGCGCGAGCGGCCCGTTCGCCTGCTGCTCCAGTCGCTCAGCGACTCGGACCTCACGGCGCTCTGCGCGCGCTACAGCATCGAGCTATTCGACGCCGCAGCCGGCGCGGCTTTGGGCGTGCCGTTGATCGAGGAAGAGCTGGCGCGGCGGCAGATCCCGCGCCAGCCGCCCTGCGCGACGCCCTTCGACGCCGCGACGCGAGAAAAATAAAACGCGGGGACGGCCGACCCGTCCCCGCGCTTATTCTTTTCCGATCTCGAAGGAGTGGCGAGCCTTACTCGAAGTGACCGCCCCAATTGCCCCAAACGTAGATGCAGATGAATAGGAAGATCCAGACCGCGTCCACGAAGTGCCAGTACCACTCGGCGAACTCAAAGCCGAGATGCTGCTTCGCCGTGAAGTGGCCGGCATAGGCGCGGAGCAGACAGACGAACAGGAAGATCGTCCCGACGACCACGTGAAAGCCGTGGAACCCGGTCGCCATGAAGAAGGTCGAGCCATAGTTGTTGGCCGACGGATGGCGCGGATCGAAGCCGAAGACGAAGGGCGCGTGGATGAACTCGTAGACCTGCAATGAGGTGAACAGCAGACCGAGAACGATGGTGATGATCAGGCCCCGAGTCAGTTGCTCGCGATTGTTGCTCATCAAGCCCTTCGCCGCCCACATCAGCGTGCCGCCCGAACTGACGAGGATGATTGTGTTGATGATCGGCAGATGCCAGGGGTTGATGACGTAAGTGTCCTTCGGCGGCCAGATGCCCCCGAAGACCTCGGTGCGCATATACTGCACGGCGTCCGACGGGAAGGTCGCAGAATTGAAGAAGGCCCAGAACCAGGCGACGAAAAACATCACCTCGGAAAAGATGAAGAGCGCCATGCCCCAGCGCAGGCCGTTCTGCACCGTCGTCGTGTGCAGGCCAGGGGTATGCGCCTCGCTGATCACGTCGCGCCACCAGACGAACATCGTCGCTAGCACGGAGACGAGGCCGATATAGAATGCCGTACCGCCAATCACGGCCGCCTTGGGGAAGATCGGCTCGCCCTTGTGGCCGGAGAGCCAGATGACCGCGCCGGTGGCGAGGATGAGCACGGACAGGGACATGACGATCGGCCAGGGGCTCGGATCGACGAGACAATAGTTGCGGTCAGTCTCGGAAGAACTTCCCGTCACTCCATGCGCGTGAGTCATTTTGCGTTCCCCTCTAGCGCGTCAAAGCGCTTTCGCTAATTCAAGCCGAGATTTTTGCTTTGTTGGGCGGCCTCGCCGCCCTGCTTGCTCTGTTGCGCAGCGCCGCCGCCCTGCGCAGTTTTTCCCTTCGCTGCGAAAAAGGTGTAGGAGAGCGTCACTTCCTCCACCCCATCCATCAAGGGCTCTTCCTGAAGCTTCGGATCGAGGAAGAAGACAACGGGCCATTCCGCCTTCTCATGCGGCCCGAGGCTCTGCTCCTGGAAACAGAAGCAGGCGAGCTTGTTGAAATACGGGCCGGCCTGACCGGGACTGACGTTGAACGAGGCAAGCCCCCGCGTCTCCTGATCGGACAAATTCTCGACCCGATAATAGACGGTCGCCACCTCGCCGACGTGAATCTTGACCTTGGTGACCTCCGGCTCGAAACGCCAAGGCAGACCGTGGGACGTGTTGGAGTTGAAGCGCACGACGATCTCGCGCTCGAGCCGATCCGTCGGGGCCGTCGTGGCCCTCTTCGTCGCGCCGGCGATGCCCGTCGCCGTGCAGAAGGCGCGGTAGGCCGGCGCGGCGATGAAGGACAGCGCGAGCATTCCCACGGCGAAAGCTGCAACGCCCATCGCCGTGCGCCCGATCCGCTTCGGAACTCTAATCTCGCGCTGCGGCTCCACCAGAGCGACCTTCCCGTTGACGAGGCGCGCGACGCGCCATCGCTTGCTTCACGTCTCTTGTCTCAATGGGTCTCACCTCCTCATTCGAGAGGCGAGACCCATTCTCTATTCTCGCTGGCCTTTTAGTCGACCACGGGG
>CAWCTS010000062.1:0-6791 GCA_963798515.1 uncultured Alphaproteobacteria bacterium | reverse complement strand
ACGTCTCTAGGCCGCCCGGTCGCGACCGCCAGCCGTCTGGTCGATCTGCCGCGACAAAATGGCGGAGAACTCGTCGGCGAAGGTCTCGAGACGCGACTGCGCCTTCGACACGTCGCCTTGCAACTTGTTGTAGAAAATCAGCGCCGGTATGGCGGCGACGAGACCAACCGCCGTCGCGAACAGCGCCTCGGCGATGCCGGGCGCCACGACGGCGAGCGAGGTGTTTTTGGAGGCCGCGATCGAGCGGAAGGCGGTCATGATGCCCCAGACCGTGCCGAAAAGCCCTACGAAGGGGCTGGCCGAGGCGACCGTCGCGAGCACGATCAGCGAGGATTCGAGCTTTTCGATCTCGCGGCCGATCGAGACGTCGAGCACTTTGTCGATGCGCGATTGCAGGCCCATGAAGGAGGCGTGCGGATGTTGCAGAGAGCGCTTCCACTCGCGCATCCCCGCGACGAAGAGCGATGCGGTGCCGCTCGTCGGCCGCTCGGAGACCTTGTTGTAGAGCTCCTCGAGAGAGTTGCCCGACCAGAAGGCCTCATCGAACAGGTCCATCGTGCGGCGCGTGCGTCGGATCAGCAAGCTCTTGTCGATGATGACCATCACGCTCCAGATCGAGGCGCAGAGCAGGCCGATGATGACGCATTTCACGACGATATGAGCGCCCCAGAACATGCTCCAGATCGTGATCTCGGCGACGGGAGCCGCAAGCGGGCTCGAGGCGACTTCGACTGGGTTCATGTAACTTTCCTTGCATCCTGCGCCCTGACCGGCGGTGGGCGCGCCGGTCACCCGGGCGTCGCTTTCGGCCTCGGACCCGCGTCCCGCCCGAATTCGGCCATGATTTACGCCGGCCGATCGTCTCAGGGATCAGGCTATGCCCTACGATTCGGCCAATTCTTGGGCTTTTTGCAGCGCGGCGCCGCTCTTCTTTTACACAGCCCCCGTGACCGGGCAGGCTGCTCAATCCGGAAGCAGATGCGCGAACGCCTCCCGCATCGGCGCCGGCAGCCGCTGCGGCTTTCCCTGCGAGACGAGCGCCACGGTCACGCGGGCCGTGAGCAGCAGCTCGTCGTCGCGACGGATTTCCTGCGCCATCGTCAGCGACGCGCCGCCGATCGCTTCAAGCCTCGTTTCGACCGAGAGGAGATCGTCCATATGCGCCGGGCGACGAAAGTCGATCTGCATCGCCCGCACGACGAAAAAGGTGGCGCCGGCAGGATCGGACAGCGCCAGATCGCGCTGCAGCAATCCCGAGCCACGCAGCAGCTCGGTGCGCCCGCGCTCCATGAAGCGCAGATAGGAAGCATGATAGACGAAGCCGGAAAAATCCGTGTCCTCGTAATAGACGCGGATGGCGAGCGTATGGGGGCTGGCAGGGCGGTTAGTAGGAATATTTGAAACCCGCGCTGAAGACGTTCTGCTGAAAGCCAGGGGGTGCCTGACCGGTGAGCGCGGCGAGCACCGTTCCGCTGCTGGAGCCGCCTGTTTGCACGAAGCTGTATGACATGACGACCGACGTGTTGCGCCAAAAGTTATAGGTAATGTTGGCGCCGGCGTACCACGCCTGCTGCACCGAGTTAGCCTGCGAACTCCTCGTCTCGCCGTAGCCCCCGCGCGCCTGCAAGGTCGTATAGGAGTTCAGTCCGTAGTCCACCGTCATGTTGGCGCCCCTTGTGATGCCCGTCGTCGCGGCGGTGTTCTGAAGCGAGTTGAAGACAGCGGTCGGCAGCGCCAAGGACAGTCCCGTGGGGTCGATGGTTGTCAGATTCGTGTATGCGTTCAAAGTGATGGTCAGCAGGGGAGTCGGAAAATACGAGACACGAAAGCCGAAGCTTGGAGCAGATGTGGAGCCAAATTTGTGATAAACGCTCCACTGGTCCTGAAAGCCGCCATAGATCTCGCCGGAGAACAAACCAATCAAGTGGGAGCCAATGCCGCCATGCGCGGTGTAACCGTCCGCGTTTCCGGTGTAGTTCTCATTTCGCCGACGATACAGGTTGGACTCGGCATAAAAATAGATCCGCGGGGTCAAATTAACGGTCCCGCGTAGCACGGCGCCATAGCTCAAGCCATTCGGCGAAGTGTTAGCAGCGGATGCGAGACTGGGAAAAGCTAGGCTCGTGTAGGTCTGAGTGTTGTCGAAAGAGATCCCCTGGTAATACCCCGTGGCGCGGACAGAAGTCCGCTCGTCGATCGTCTTGTCGACAGCGAGCGAGGCGCCAAACGAGTTCACATATTGTTGCTGGTTCGAAAAGGACCCCAAGGATGCAACGTTCGTTGACGCGATCGCCACGCCGGGCTGGGTGCCGTTTCCGACTGTGCCGAAAAGTCCGTTCGAGCGGTTAACATTGCCGCTGGCGATGACATTCAAGTCGGAGAGCGGCTTCCAGGTCTGGGTGACGCGGGCATGGCCGGTAAAATTGGTCGGAGGGGCGTCGTGGATCTTCGTCAATAGCAGTCCAGAGTAACCATTAATGGGGCCCGCTCCAGGGTAAACGGTTATCAGCGCGCCGAAAGAGGCGTTGGTTTCGTAAAGCCCATTGTCCCGATAAATTTCGAGCCCCGGATTGATCTGGACTCCCGCGAGGCCGATGCGGTTGGCGCGCGTCGCATAGGCGTTGTCGTTATAAATGCCTCCAGCGTAGAAGGATGGATACAGCATCCATCCCGCCACGGCCAAGCCCTGGTCAGGGTGCGGCGTGTCTGGAGAGAAAACGGTCAAGCCCGGAGCGTTGGCGCTGGAAACGCCCAGTGGAGCCGCACCGCCCATTGGAGAAGGGGCGAATCCGAAGTCCTCCGCCCGGACGCCACACGTAGCAACTCCCACCAGCCCCAGCGCGAGCAGTGCGGATCTGACCGATCGGGGCTGCATCAAGGGGGGACCTCTACAAAACCACTCTCGTCGCTGTGGCCTGACGACACTCCAACTCTAGCCTCCCGCCGAGGCAGAGGCAACAATCGTAGACAAGTAATGACTCAGTGTGTCTTTTTCGCCACACCAATGAAGCCGTTGAGTTTTCAAGAAGTTCTTAAAGGCGACTCCCTTTGGCGCGGGTCCGCCTACCCCTTTGCTTCTTAACCCAAACGAATGCTTAAAATTCCTGGACATGCGCCTGGATTTCGGGCCTTCCGCAGACATCCGATCGTGTTACGATATTTCTCGCTACGCCTGAGGGCCGCAGGGGTGAATCCGCTTCCCATCAGCACCCCGACTCTCTAAGAAGCATGCATGATCTGGGTCGTCTTCGCGTGTCTTGCTGTTCTCGCCTGTCTCGCGCTCCTGGCGCCGCTCGCCTTCGAGAGCGCGGCGTCTGACACTGCCGAGAGCGACCGGGAGTTTTACGTCCGGCAAATCGCCGAAATCGAGCGCGAGCGCGCGGAGGGCCGATTGCGCCCCGAGGACGCCGAAGCGGCGAAGCTCGAGTCCGTCCGCCGCCTGCTGTCGGCGGGAGAGCGCCGGAACGCGACGGCGCGCAACGGCTCGAGACGGCTGCGGCTGGGGGTCGCCCTCGGGCTCGTCACGCTGGTCCCGGCCTCCGCGCTCGCCCTCTATCTGAAGATCGGCGCTGCGGAATTTCCTGACGAGCCGCTCCAGGCCCGACGGGAGGAAGCCGCCGCCGCCGCGCCCGATCTCGCCCAGGCCGTCTCGCGCATCGAGACGCATCTCGCGGAGCACCCTGACGACGGACGCGGTTACGAGGTCGTGGCCCCCTACTATCTGCACGCCGGTCGGTACGACGAGGCGATCCGCGCCTTCGAGGAGGCGCTGCGCCTGCTCGGCGAGACGGCGGAACGTCGCGACAGCCTCGGCGAAGCTTTCGTCGTCGCCGCGCAAGGTCAGGTCACGGACGAGGCGCAGGCGCAGTTCGAGGCGGCGCGGCGGCTCGCGCCCGGCGACCCCATGGCGGGCTACTACCTCGGGCTTGCTGCGGCGCAGCAAGGGCAAGGCGCCAAGGCGCGGGAGATCTGGGAGCGCCTCCTCGCCGAGGCTCCCCCGGACGCGGCCTATCGAGAAATCGTCAACCGTCAGTTGCAGGCGCTGGGCGTCGCGGCGCCGACGGGCCCGCAGGCCGAGGCCGTGGCGGCCCTGCCCGACGCGGAGCGCATGACGGTCATTCGCGGCATGGTCGACCGGCTGGCGGGCCGCCTGGCGAGTCAGGGCGACGACGTCGAGGGCTGGCTCAAGCTGCTACGGGCCTACGCCGTGCTGGGCGAGCGCGAGAAGGCCTCGGCCGCGCTCGCCGACGCGCGCCTCGCGCTTGCGGCGAAGCCCCCCGAGGCGGCCCGCGTCGAGGCCCTGGCGCAGGAGCTCGGACTGGCGCAAAAGGCAACGCCATGACCAGCAGAAGGGCGCCATGACTCGCAAGGGTAAGCGACTGACTCTCATCTTCGGCGCCCTCGCGGCGCTGGGCCTCGCGCTCGCGCTGGTGCTCTTCGCGTTGCGCGAGAACATCGTGTTCTTCCGCACGCCGAGCGAGGTCGTCGATAAGCGGCTCCCCGCCGGGACGCGGCTGCGCATCGGCGGGCTCGTCAAGCCGGGCTCCTTCGTCAAGGGTGCGGACGGCGAGGCGCGCTTCGTCGTCACCGACAACGCGCATGACGTGCCGGTCTCCTTCGTCGGCCTGCTGCCGGACCTTTTTCGCGAGGGTCAGGGCGTCGTCGCCGAAGGCGTCATCGCGCCAGAAGGCGGTTTTCGCGCCGACAATGTTCTCGCCAAGCACGACGAGCGCTATATGCCGCGCGACGTGGCCGACGCTCTGAAGAAGCAGGGCGTCTGGCAGGGAGAAAAGAAGTGAGCGCGGCATGATCGTCGAGACGGGTCACTTTGCGCTTATCCTCGCCCTAGCGGTTGCTCTGGCGCAAGCCGTCGTGCCCTTTGTCGGCGCGAGGCGGGGCGAGGCGGCGCTCATGCGGGTGGGCCAGCCGGCGGCGGTCGTGCAGTTCCTTCTGATCGCGCTTTCCTATGCGGCGCTGACCCACGCGCATGTCGTCTCCGACTTCTCGCTCGTCAACGTCATCGAGAACTCGCATTCGGCGAAACCACTAATTTATAAAATCTCGGGCGTCTGGGGCAATCACGAGGGCTCCATGCTGCTCTGGGTCCTCGTGCTGTCGCTCTGCGGCGCGCTGATCGCGCTGTTCAGCGCCGCAATGCCCACGAAGCTGCGCGCTGACACGCTCGCCGTGCAGGGTCTCCTAGGCGCGGCCTTTCTGCTCTTCATCCTTCTGACCTCGAATCCTTTCCAGCGCGTTTCGCCGGCGCCCTGGGAGGGACGCGACCTCAATCCGATCCTGCAGGACCCGGGCCTCGCGATCCATCCGCCGCTGCTCTATCTCGGCTATGTCGGCTTCTCGATCGTGTTCTCCTTCGCCGCCGCTGCGCTCATCGGCGGCCGCATCGACGCGGCCTGGGCCCGCTTTGCCCGGCCCTGGACGCTTTTCGCCTGGATCAGCCTCACGCTCGGCATCGCGATGGGCTCCTATTGGGCCTATTACACGCTCGGCTGGGGCGGATTCTGGTTTTGGGACCCGGTCGAGAACGCCTCGCTCATGCCCTGGCTCGCCGGCACGGCGCTGCTGCATAGCGCCGCGGTGATGGAGAAGCGGGAAGCGCTGAAGATCTGGACGATATTCCTCGCGATCCTCGCCTTCTCGCTCTCGCTGCTCGGCACCTTCCTGGTGCGCTCCGGCGTTCTGACCTCGGTGCACGCTTTCGCGAGCGACCCCGAGCGCGGCGTGTTCATTCTCGCGATCCTCGTGCTCTTCATCGGCGGCGCCTTCGCGCTCTTCGCGCTGCGCGCGGGCTCCCTGCCCCAGGGCGGTCTGTTCTCCCCGATCTCGCGCGAAGGCGCGCTGGTGCTGAACAATCTCCTCTTGACCGTGTGCTGCGCGACGGTCGTGGTCGGCACGCTCTATCCCCTGGCGCTCGAGGCGCTCACCGGCGACAAGATCTCGGTCGGCGCGCCCTTCTTCAACACGGTGCTGATCCCGATCGCGCTGCCGCTCGCGCTGCTCATTCCCGTGGGGCAAATGCTCTCCTGGAAGCGCGGCGATCTGCCGGGCGCCTTGCAGCGCCTGCGCCTCGCCTTCTTTTTCGGCGTGCTCGCCTTGGGATTTTTCGGCGCCGCGCATGGCGCGCCCTATCTTTCCGCCGTCGCCGGGGCGATCGCGGTTTATGTCGTGGTCGGAGCGCTCATCGAGCTTGCGCAACGCGCGATGACGCATGCGACGAGCGCGCGCGCGGCGCTCTCGCGCCTCTTCGGCCTGCCGCTCTCCGCCTTCGGGACGGCCTTCGCGCATGCCGGCATTGGCTTGACGCTGCTTGGCCTCGCCGCAACGGGTTGGGGCGTGGAGAACATCACCACGATGCGGCGCGGCGACGTCGTCGCGCTCGGCCCCTACAAGGTCGGGCTGGAAGAGCTCGCGCAGCGGCGCGGACCGAATTATCTCGAGAGCTACGCCGTCATGCGCATCGAGCGCAGCGGACAGGAGGTCGCGCGGATCGAGCCGGGCAAGCGCTCCTATCCGACGCGCAAGATGACGCGCGCCGAGGCCGGCATCGTGACCCTGGGCGCCGGGCAGGTTTACGCCGCTCTGGGGGAAGCTCACGAGGACGGCGGCGTCGACGTGAGACTCTATTACAAGCCGCTCGTCACGCTGATCTGGATCGGCGCCCTCGTGATGGCGCTCGGAGGCGCCCTATCGATCGCCGACCGGAGGCTGCGCGTCGGCGCGCCACGCCGGGCTGCGGCGGCCGTGCCGCAAGCGGCGGAGTGACGCCCTACCCC
>CAWCTS010000061.1:0-9475 GCA_963798515.1 uncultured Alphaproteobacteria bacterium | reverse complement strand
CAAAGCTTACCGAATCGACGGCGGCCCGGCGATCGCCGATCTCGGATCTTTCTGGCGCGATCTGGATACCGCCGTCGCCAAGATTCTCTCCGATCCCGCGAGCTTCGACGATTTCGCCCATGCCGTGCTCGGCGCCGATGCGCCTCCCGCGAAGCAGGCGGAGCTGCGAAAACAGGTCGAGGCCTGGCAGGAGCGCGCGCACGCCATCGCCGAAGGCGGATTGCCGAAGCAGCGGCTCTGGGGACCGGGGCGCATCGACGCCGTCGGCATGATCTTGAACCGCGTGGGAGGGCTCGATGTCGGCCCGCCGCCGAGCTATCTGATCCAGCAGAATATCGAGATCGCCGACGCGCCCGTTAGGCCGCCGTTTTTGTGGAACGCCGGCAAGCAGGACAAGACGCAGTGGCCGGGCTTCGCCGACAATGGCGACTGGCTTTTGGGGCTCGCGCGCAATCTCGGCGAGGTCTACGGCGTCTTCGGCATCGTGCATCCGAACCGCGACCCGGCGCATCTGCTGGGATTCGATTTCAACCATGACTCGACGGCGAATTTCACGGGGCTGTTGAAGCTCGAAGCGCTCATGGAGAGGATCGGGCCTCCGAAATGGCCGCGCGACTGGCCTTTCGATAAGCCTCTCGCTGAGGCAGGCGAGAAGATTTTCAATCGCGCAACCCGTGACGGGGGCTGCGTCGAATGTCATGGCGTTCAACCGGGCCAGCCGCGTCTCTTCAACCCCGACACCTGGGCCACGCCTGTCCGGGACGTCGGCACGGACTCGCGCGAGGTCATACATTTGCGACGCAAGTCGAAGACCGGCGCGCTCGAGGGCGCGCAGCTTCCCGATGTCCCGCCGACGTTCCTGTCGCCGCCGCTCAAGTCCGTGGACGCGAGCGTCGCCCTTCTCGGCGCGGCAGACAAGGGCGCCGTGGCGCAGCATTTGTTCCCGATCTTCGTGACGCCGCAACAGCGCGAGCATGTCGAAGAACTGCTGCCGCTGCTTGCGGTCGTGCAAAAGCAGATCGAAGCGCTGAAGGGCGCCTTCCCCTCAGAGGAGACGAGCAAGCTCGCGCAAGCTCCGGCGCCTGAGTTCAAATATGAGGCGCGCGTGCTGCAGGGGATTTGGGCCGCTGCTCCCTATCTGCACAACGGCTCTGTGCCGACGCTCGCCGAGCTGCTCAAGCCGGCGGTAGATCGCGTGACGGAGTTCAAGGTCGGCCCGCGCTATGACATCGACGCGGTGGGACTCGCGGTCGAGCAGACGAAGTTCGACTTCGTCTACAAGACGACCGACTGCTCCGCGCGCGATTCCGGCGACAGCCGCTGCGGGCATGAGTTCGGGACGAAGCTTTCGCCCGACGAGAAGAAGGCGCTGCTGGAATATTTGAAGGCGCTCTGACGCGTCCGCCTCGTAGGTGGAGGGCGCTGCCGCTCGATGCGAGGCCCTCATCCAGAGAAGGCTCCGCAGGAGTTGTTTCGAAGGATGAGGGCTCCTCGAAGCCGGTGGAATTGCCCCCCGCCCCCCTTCGAGACGCCCGCCGCGCGGGCTCCTCAGGGCAAGGGAGCTGCTGATTTGCGGCGCGCCGCGAGAAACTGCCGCCTCGCCTTTACGCCGTCCCCGCGAGCATCGCCCTTACACGCTCGACAAGCTCGGCTTCCGGCACCGAAAGCTGCGCGGGGCGCTGCGCCTTCCATTCCTCATTCGTCGAGATCGAGGCCGCGGCGCGCGCGCCGGCTTCCAGATCCTTGAGCTGGATTTCTCCCCTCGCCTTCTCGTCCGAGCCCTGAATCACGACGAGCGGCGCGCCGCGCTTGTCGGCGTATTTCATCTGCGCCTTCATGCCGGCTGCGCCGAGATAGAGCTCGGCGGCAATTCCGGCCGCGCGCAATTCTCCGACCATGCGCTGATAATCGGCGAGTTGCTCGCGATCGAGCACGAGCACCACCACCGGCCCGCGCCGCGCGGCGCTGGCGACGACGGGGCTGCCGACGGCCTGCAGCGCCGCAAACAGCCGCGAGACGCCTATGGAGAAGCCGGTCGCCGGCGTGTACTCGTTGCGGAAGCGCCCGACGAGCCCGTCATAGCGCCCGCCGCCGCCAACCGAGCCGAAGCGCACGGGGTTGCCCTTCTCGTCCTTCGTCTCGAAGGTGAGCTCGGCCTCGAACACCGGCCCGGTGTAATATTCGAGCCCGCGCACGACGGATGGGTCGATCCTGATGCGGTCGGCGCCATAGCCGGCGTCGCGCACGAGATCCTCGATCTCGAGCAGCTCCTCGGCGCCCGCCGCGCCCACGTCGCTCTTGCCGAGCAGGCCGAAGAGATCGACGCTCGCCTTGCCGTCCTCATATTGCCCGCCGCAGCTGAAAGCGAGGAGCGTGTCGATCGCCGCGGCGTCGAGCCCCGCGCCCTTGGTGAAGTCGCCGCTCTCATCCTTGCGGCCAGGGCCGAGCAGCAGCTTCACACCCTCGGGGCCGAGCCGGTCGAGCTTGTCGATGGCGCGCAGCACGATGAGGCGACGGGAGGCAGCTTCGGGGCCGCCAATGCCAACGACCTCCATCACGCCGTCGAGCACCTTGCGGCTGTTGATCTTGATGACATAGCCGCCACGCTCGATCCCCAGCCGCTCCAGCGTGTCGGCCGCCATCATGGCGAGTTCGGCGTCGGCGGCCGGCGAGGCGGAGCCCACCGTATCGGCGTCGAACTGCATGAACTGGCGGAAGCGGCCCGGTCCCGGCTTCTCGTTGCGGAAGACATGGCCCACTCGATAGGAGCGATAGGGCTTGGGCAGCGAATCGTAGTTTTGCGCGACGAAACGGGCGAGCGGCGCGGTCAGATCGTAGCGCAGCGAGAGCCACTGCTCGTCGTCGTCCTGAAAGGAGAAGACGCCCTCGTTGGGACGGTCCTGATCCGGCAGGAATTTGCCGAGCGCGTCGGCATATTCGATCGCCGGCGTCTCCAGCGCCTCGAAGCCATAGAGCTCATAGACCTCGCGGATGGCCTCCAGCATTCGCTGCGTCGCCCGCAGCTCCGCCTGCGCTCGGTCCTGCAGGCCGCGCGGCAGCCGCGCCTGAGCTTTGGCGGCTTGCGGGGAAACGGTTTGGTCTTTTGTCATTCTGGGCCTCTCAAGAGGCGGTCTTTTAGCGAGGCCTCGTTGCGCTGGAAAGCGTGGGAAGTCGCTTGCTTGACAAAAGTGAGCGCCTGCCTATGGTGCGCGGCAATTCGGAGCTTCGCTGGCGCGCCTTCGCGCCAGCGGGCCCGATTTCTCTTTTTCTCAAGACGGAACGAGCCCATGGCTAAGGCCGCAATGATCAAGATCAAGCTCCTGTCGACCGCCGACACGGGCTATTTCTACGTCACGAAGAAGAACGCGCGCACGAAGACCGAGAAGTTCGCGTTCAAGAAGTACGACCCCGTCGTGAAGAAGCACGTCGAGTTCAAGGAAACCAAGATCAAGTAAGAGTCCGCGCTTTCGGGCTTTTAGGACAAGCGCCCAGTCTTTTCGGGCGCGCGCCCACTCGGCGACCATGACGCCTTGAGACATTTCGCGGATGGTGTGGGAGCCGCCTTTAATGTAGGCGGCCGGCCGGCGCGGGGCTTCAAGGAGGCCACTCCAACCCAACGCCAGCCGGCCAACCCCACGGACCCAGGAGATGCGGCGGACCTGAGCACTCCGTAGGGTATTCGAAGTTCTGTCTAGCGCTTTGACGCGACGGACGTTCGGGTTCTTACAGGCCCTTTGGCGCCGTCGGTGGCGCCCGCCGTTTTGGCGGAAGTCGACAATACATCCGTTGCACAAAAATGCAACTCTCCGTTATGAAAATCCTCGGCCCCCGCGAAAGCCGCGCGTTTCAAGCGGCTCGGAGGGAGTTGAGAGAAAAAAGCAGGTGCCGCGACAGCGCACCGAGGAGGCAGAATGAAGGCTCGCTTTGCATTGTCCCTGGTCGTCGCCGCGGCGGCGTGCCTTTCCGCCTGCAACGGTAACGGCGAGCCAGGCGACGCCATGGGCGCCAAAGTGCTGCGCAATGTGCTGGAGAGCGCCAAGGTGCCGGCGAAGCTCGTCTCCTTCAAGAAAACCAGCGGGCGCGCCGCGCATATCGGCAACGCCGACGTCTACGAATATCAATATCAGGCCGAGCTTCAGTTCCCCGATGGCTATGAGGCCAAATGCGCCGATGAAAAAGAACGCGGTCCCTGCGCCGCGCTCGGCCTCGCCACCGATCGGACGTTCCAGAAGAACGAGGTGTGGACAGGCGAAGGCATGCTGCACTTCACGGGGACGCAGAAGGGCGGATGGGTCGGCGAAGACGGGCAGACCTATTGAGCCGCTGACCGCTGCGGCGCGTCCCGGCTTGAAGGCCATCGTCCTCATTCCCGCAAGGCTCGCGTCCAAGCGCGTGCCGAACAAGCCCCTGCTCCCGATCGCCGGAAAGCCGCTCATCGCGCATGTCGTCGAGCGCGGCCTCGAGGCCGGGATAGGCCCGGTGCATGTCGCGACCGACTCGCCTGAGATCGCCGCGCTGGTTCGCACTCTAGGAGTTGAAGCGGCGATCACGACGGGACAGCACGCCTGCGGCTCCGACCGTCTCGGCGAAGCGCTCGCCATGATCGATCCGCAAGGGCGTTACGAGGCGGTCGTCAATCTGCAGGGCGATCTGCCTTTTCTGCCCGTCGGCGCGCTCGCCGCCGCGCTCGCGCTACTCGACGATGCTTCGATCGACATCGGGACATTGGCGACGCTCGCGGCGCCTGAGGAAGAGAATTCGCCCGACGCGCCGAAGATTGTCGGAACGCTCGTCGCGCCACGGCGGCTGCGCGCGCATTATTTCTGCAGAGCGCGCGTTCCCTTCGGCGAAGGACCGATCTATCGTCACATCGGGGCCTACGCCTTTCGCCGGCGAGCGCTGCAGCGATTCATCTCGCTTCCCGTCTCGCCGCTGGAAGCGCGCGAAGGACTGGAGCAACTGCGCGCGCTCGAGGAAGGCATGCGTATCGACGCCGCTCTGCTGGACACGGCGCCGATCTCGGTCGATACGGTCGACGATCTCGGCGCGTTGCGCGCGACGACGGGAATAACCGGAGGCAAAGCGTGAGCAGCAAGATCGCCTATCAGGGAGAGCCCGGCGCGAATTCCGACATCGCCTGCCGCGAGGCCTATCCGCACCTCACGCCCCTACCCTGCCCGAGCTTCGAGGACGCCTTCGCGGCGGTCACCAACAATGAAGCTGCGCTCGCCATGATTCCGATCGAGAATTCGATCGCGGGAAGAGTGGCGGACATTCATCATTTTCTGCCGCACTCGGGTTTGCACATCGTCGGGGAGTTTTTTCTGCCCATTCATTTTCAATTGATGGCCCCCAAGGGCGCGACGCGCGAAGGCTTGAAAAGCGTCTACAGCCATGTGCACGCGCTCGGCCAATGCCGCAAGATCGTTCAGGAGCTCAATCTCGTCGCGTATACGGCCGGCGACACCGCGGGCGCCGCGCGCGAGGTCGCGGAATGGGGCGACCGAACGAAGGCGGCGCTGGCGCCCTGGCTCGCCGCCGAAATCTACGGGCTCGATGTGCTCGGTGAGGATGTCGAGGACGAGGCGCACAACACGACGCGCTTCGTCGTGCTCTCCAAGACGGCGCAATGGGCGACCACAGGAGAAGCGCAGACGATCACTACATTCATCTTCCGCGTGCGCAACGTGCCGGCCGCGCTCTACAAGACGCTCGGCGGATTTGCGACGAACGGCGTCAATATGACGAAGCTCGAAAGCTACATGGTCGACGGCGAATTCGCGGCGACGCGCTTTCTCGCCGACGTCGAAGGGCATCCGGAAGAGCCGGCGCTGGCGCGAGCGTTGGAGGAACTGCGCTTCTTCTCGCGCGAGGTCGAGATTCTCGGTGTCTATCCCGCGGCGCGGTTTCGAGAGACGAACATCAAGGCGTTTGCCTTCGGGGATTGAGTTCGCCAAAATGCTCCGTGTAGCGTCGCTCGTCTGCGCGACCGCATGACGCTAACCGCACGGCTGTCGCACGCAGACCGTTCTTGATGCCCCTCTGCCCCGAAGGCCTCGCTTGCGGCGGTAGACGACGCGGCTGAAGCGCATTCGATTGAGCGTCGACGACCCATAAAAAGCCATCGAGCCTATCGGATTTGCTCCAGCCGGTGCGAAGCGTTTCCGCTTAGAAATCGAGGTGCGAAATCATCGGGGCCAAGGTAATGGCTCCCGCGATCACGGCGATTCCGCCCACGACCCAGATCAGTCCCTTCAAACGGGACAGTGTGCCTGATTTAATGCTCATTTGTGCCTCCTTGGTGCGGACGCGCCCGCCATGCACGTCTCACAAGCCGCGCGCGGGCCGTCCAAAAGCGCGACTTATTCCTATTCCATTAATGTGATTTTTGGCCGGCCGCATGGGACAGTTTGACGCAGGAGGCCCTGCGCGGTCGTCAATGCGCGTCGCGGATGACGGGAGGCGCGAGGAGCAGTCCACGCGCGGCGAAGGCGCATCGCATCATGAAAGCGGGCGAGCCGGTCCACGGGCTCGCCACCTCGTCGAAGCCGACCGTGCGAAACCCTGCTTTGGGATAGTAGTCCGGATGGCCGACGACGAAGAAGAGGGTCTCGCCGCGCTGTTCGAGCTCGCGCAAGGCGTGGCGCATAAGGGCGAGCCCGACGCCCTGTCTTTGCCGTTCGGGTCGAACCGCGAGCGGCGTGAGAAAGGCCGCGGGCAGTCTCGCGCCCTCCGACGTTTCGAGATGCGCGCGAGAGAAGGCAATATGGCCGACCACGGCGCTTGCGTCCTCGGCCAGCCACTCGCCGATGAGACATCCCGCCGCGCGCAGGGCGTCGAGAAATCCTGCGACGTCCTCGGGCGCGAAGGCCGCGTCGACGATCTCGCGCGTGACGGCGTGATCAGAAGGGTCCAGGGCGCGAAATTGCAGGGTCATGCGGCTGAGTAGTCCTTGCAGGATGCGGACGCAACGCCGCATGGCTTTTCGGCTCGGCGGTTCCGTGCGATAGGTCGCCGACCTTCTTGAAGCTGCGAGGAGAGCATGGCCGTCGCCTACGATCCCGAAAACGTCTTCGCCAAAATTTTGCGCGGCGAGATTCCCTCTCACAAGGTCTATGAGGACGAGGTGGCGCTGGCGATCATGGACATCATGCCGCGCGCCGAAGGCCATGTGCTGGTCATCCCCAAGAAGCCGGCGCGCGGGCTTCTCGACATCGCCTCCGACGATCTTTCAGCGCTCATCACGCGCGTGCAGCTCGTCGCGAAGGCCGCGAAACAGGCGTTCGACGCCGACGGCATCACGCTGCAGCAGTTCAACGAGAGCGCGGGCGGCCAGGTGATCTTCCATTTGCACTTCCACATCCTGCCGCGCTTCGAAGGCGTTGCGCTTCGGCCTCCGGGCTCGATGGGGGATCAGGAGAAGATCAAAAGCCACGCGGAGAAGATCCGCGCGGCGCTCGGTGGGCTCTCCGCCTGAGAGGCCGGCCGATGCGAGCTATTTGGCGCAAGCTCCAGACGCGATCCTGGCTTCTCTCGAAGTGGCGCTATCGCGCGCACGGCCTCGAACTCGAGGGACGGCCCTCCGACCGCGTCTGGTATTTCGCCTATGGCGCGAATATGCATGACAGCGCCTTTCAGGAGCGCCGCGGCATGCGCCCGCTCGAATGGCGCGTCGGAAGGCTTTCTGGCTATCGGCTGCGCTTCAATCTCGACGGGCGGCCGATCGGCAAAGCCGCGCCGGCGAATATTTCGCTGGACGCCGCGGCGGAAGTTTGGGGCGTTCTTTATCGGATCACGCGGCGCGAGATGCTGCGCCTCGATGCGAGCGAGGGCGTTCCCGGCAAGCGCTACCGTCCCCACTGGCTCGCGATGCAGGACGCCGACGGCGCCACTTTGACAGCGATGACCTATATCGCGAAGGGCTACGAGGACGACCGCCGCCCGTCCTTGCGCTATCTGACGCTGCTGCGAGAAGGCGCGCGCGCCCATGGGCTGCCCGATTTCTGGGTGGACCGGCTCGAAAGCGTCGCGCCTGCAGAATAGGCGGCAAGGCACGATCCTCGCATCGAAACGCTTGGAAACCGCGGCGGAGGCTCCATCATGCGAACCGGATTATTTTGCACCTATGAAAATCCCAAGAGTGATTTCAGCGTCGCCTATGCGCAACAGACCGAGCTTGTAAAACTGATTGAAGATCTCGGCTTCGACGAGGCCTGGATTGCGGAGCATCATTTCAATCCCAATGCGTCAAGCCCCGCGCCGCTGACGATCATCGCACATCTCGCAGCGGTCACGACGCGGCTGCGGCTGGGTTCGGCAGCCGTGCTACTGCCGTTTCACGATCCCCTTCTCGTCGCCGAGCAGGTTGCGACGGCCGACATTCTCGCGCAGGGCCGGCTCGATCTCGGCGTCGCCAAAGGCGGGCCCTTCCCTGGACAGTTCAAACATTTTCATGTCAGGCCCCAGGAGGCGCGGGACAAGGCCGTCGAAGCGATCGAGATTGTCGAACGACTTCTGCGCGAAGAAAGCGTGAGTTTCGACGGGCGCTTCTTTCAGCTCGATGGCGTCTCGCTTGCGCCGAGGCCCGTGCAGAAGCCTGTGCCGATCTTTTTTGCGACCTCGACGCCGGAAACGGTGACGCTCGCGGCGGAGCGCGGATTCCCGGTGATGGCGGCCCCGCCATTCCCGCTCGCGGATATTGGCAGGACGCTCGATCTCTATCGGCAGAGCGCTCCCGGCGCCGAGCCGCGACTCGTGCTCATCCGCTTCTATCATGTCGCGGAGACGAAAGAGGCGGCGGTCGCGCAAGCGCAACGCTGGCTCGAGCCCTTCATTGAACGCATGCGTGGGACGACGGCGGCGGTGCAACCAAGCTGGTCGCCCTGGATGGATCTGGACCGCATGATCGACGATTCGCTCATCGGCTCCGCAGCCGACATCCGCGCCAAGATCGAGGAGATCGGCGCGAGCCTTGCTCCGCGCAGTCTGGTTCTAAAGCCGCTCTCCCCCGATTTCGAGACGCGGAAAGAAAGCCTGAAAGTCTTCGCTGAAACGATTGCGCGGCAACCCGCGTCTAGCGCGGCCGCCTAACGGAAGGCCGCTTGAGCTGCCGCGGACGAGCCCGGCCGGGCCGACGACTTACTCCTCCGCGACCTTCGCCGGCTTGAACACCACGGGGCGCAGCAGGAAGGACGGCACATGATCGCCGAGGCCCACCACGGGCGGGCCGTCATCCTCCATGCCGCGCGGGCGGCGGTCGCGCCTCTCCGGGAGAGGCTGGCTGTGCGCACGCGAGGCGCGCGGCGGCTCGCTGCGCGCCGGACGCACGACAGGCTCGTTGCGCACGGGCGCGGAGCGCGGCGGCTCGCTACGCACGGGACGCGCCTCTCCCTCGTAGGCGCTGCGTCGCCCGCCGCCGCGGCTCGACTCGCCCTCGCCACCGCCGCGGGGGGCGCGTCCAGCGCCACGCCTGCCG
>CAWCTS010000060.1:0-21783 GCA_963798515.1 uncultured Alphaproteobacteria bacterium | reverse complement strand
CCCTCGAAGCCACGCTCTCGGCGCCGCCGATTGAGCGTGATCGTCTCTAGAAAAGCGCTTCTGGTCCTTTGGGAGCCGCCTCGACCGCCTCGCAGCGCAGTGGGCCGCGCCATTGGCCATAGCGCCAGGGATGCAGCGCGTCGGCGCCGGCGGGTGTTTTTTCGGGCGGCGGATCGTAGCCGCTCGTGCCTCCCGGGCGGCAGCGGCAGATCCGCGCCAGGCCCATCCAGCCTCCGGCCCAGAGCCCATGCCGGGCGATCGCCTCGTCGGCATAGGCCGAGCAGCTCGGCGCATGCCGGCACCAGCGCCCCGCGAAGGCCGAGAAGCTCACGCGGTAGGCGAGAATGAGCCCGCGCGCCGCCAGGGCGGGAAGGCGAGCGAGCAGGGGGGCAGGGCGCTTCATCGGACCCCTCGACTTTGCACATTCGGCGCTCTGCGAAAAGCGCCGCAGGAAAGCGGCTGTTTCGCCAGCCCTCGGCAGGGCGGGCTGCGGCCCTTGCCTTTTTGCGCCCCGCCCCGCATATCGCCCCCGGCTCCCCCCAGCGCTTTAGGAAATGACATGGGTTTCAAATGCGGGATCGTCGGCTTGCCGAACGTCGGCAAGTCGACGCTGTTCAACGCGCTGACGCAGACCGCCGCGGCGCAGGCGGCGAATTACCCCTTCTGCACGATCGAGCCGAATGTCGGCGAGGTCGCGGTGCCCGATCCGCGCCTGGATGTGCTCGCGAGCATCGCGGGCTCCAAGCAGATCATCCCGACTCGCCTCACCTTCGTCGACATCGCCGGCCTCGTGCGCGGCGCCTCCAAAGGCGAGGGGCTCGGCAATCAGTTCCTCGCCAACATTCGCGAATGCGACGCGATCGCCCATGTCGTGCGCTGCTTCGAGGACGGCGACGTGACGCATGTCGAGGGCGGCGTCGATCCCCTGCGCGACATCGAGACGATCGAGACAGAGCTGATGCTCGCCGATCTCGAAAGCCTCGAGAAACGCGTCCCGGCGCTGGAAAAGAAGGCCAAGGGCGGGGACAAGGAGTCCAAGGAGCTTTTCGAGCTCATGCGCCGCTGCCTTACGCTGCTGCAGGACGGCAAGCCCGCGCGGCTCGTCGAGACCAAGCCCGAGGAGGAGAATCTGCTCGCGGGCCTCGGGCTGCTGTCGTCGAAGCCGGTGCTGTATGTTTGCAATGTCGAGGAGTCCTCGGCGGCCGAGGGCAACGCTCAATCGCAGAAAGTCTTCGCGCGGGCCAAGGAGGAGGACGCCGCCTGCGTCGTCGTCTCCGCCAAGATCGAGAGCGAAATCGCCGTTCTGCCCGCCGAGGAGCAGAAGGACTATCTCGAGGCGGTGGGGCTCGCAGAGCCGGGCCTCAACCGGGTCATCCGCGCCGGCTACGACCTGCTGCATCTCATCACCTATTTCACCGTCGGGCCCAAGGAGGCGCGCGCCTGGACGATCGAGAACGGCACCAAGGCGCCGCAGGCGGCGGGCGTGATCCACACCGATTTCGAAAAGGGCTTCATCCGCGCAGAGACCATCGCCTACGCCGATTACGCCGCGCTGAAAGGCGAGGCCGGCGCGCGTGAGGCGGGGAAGCTCCGGCTCGAAGGGAAGGACTATCTCGTCGCCGATGGCGACGTGTTGCATTTCCGCTTCAACACGTGATCGAAGCGTCGCCGGCCGTCAACGGGCGCTGAGTGATCGTCGCGGGAAGAGGAGGCAGGCCGATGAAAGTCTTTGCGGCGGCTCTGGGATTGGCGGCGGCGCTCCTTGCCTCCGACGGCCTGGCGCAGGAACTCGCTTACGACCCCTGGACGGGCACGACCGCCTGGCCGGAGCGCGTCGCGGGCGGCGGGTCGGCCTTCCGAATCGACTGTCCCCGCAAGGCGGCGGCCTGTCTGCAGCGCGCCGAGGCGCTCTGCGGCGGCCGGTATTTCATTGGCGGCCAGCCCCAAAAGTCGCCCCCCGTCGTGGCGCTCACCGATTGGGGGCGGCTCGCGGCGATCAACACCGCCAACCCCGCCGTGATCCACATCCGCTGCTATTAATGGAGGAAGGCCCCCTCCCTCACCCTCCCCCGCTTCACGGGAGAGGGGCCGGCCGGCGTTACGCGAAATCTCGATGAGGCGCGGAAGCAAACTCCCTCTCCCGCCATAGGGCCGTCGCAAGACGCCCGTCTAAAGACGGGCTATGGCGGGGGAGGGTTGGGGAGGGGGAGAATAGCCGCCCCGGATCGAAAGCGGCGCATTAAGGTTTGGTTAACGACGTTTCCCGGATTATTCTCTCACGACGTCTGGATTCCCCGAGGAACTTGAGGGCGATCGATCGATGGGACACGCCAAGGACCTGTGGGTCTTCGGCTATGGCTCGCTGATGTGGCGGCCGGGTTTCGACTATGAAGAGAGCGCGCTCGCCTTCGTGCAGGGCTATCATCGCGCGCTCTGCATCTTCTCCCATGTGCATCGGGGAACGCCGGAGCGGCCCGGCCTCGTGCTTGGCCTCGACCGCGGCGGCTCCTGCCAGGGCGTGGTCTTCCGCGTCGCGGCGGCAAGGCGCGAGGCGACGCTCGCCTATCTGCGCGAGCGCGAGCTGGTCACCTCGGTCTATCTGGAGAAAATGATCACGGCGCGCTTCGCCGAGGGCTCGAGCGTCGAGGCCGTGACCTACATCGTCGACCGCGCCCATCCGCAATATGCGGGGCGGCTCGACCCTGCGGAAATGGCCCGGCTCATCGCCTCCGCCCGCGGCGCATCCGGCGACAATCCCGACTATGTCCGCAACACCTATGAGCATCTGCTCTCCTGTGGCATATGCGACGAGAAACTGGCGGCGGTGACGCGAGCGCTGGACGCCGCCTCCTGCCGAACGGCGGCGCCGTTGCGCGCCGCGGGGGCCGGCGAATAGCGAAGCCTTTCCGCCTGGCAAGGAGCGAGCAGCATGTCGAGCCCGACCGCCGTTGCGGCGTTTTTCTGGCTTCTTTCGCAGCCCGCCGGTGCGCAGGCCGCCTCCGGGGCGCCCGCGCCGGAGATCGGCGCTGGCTTTCTCGGTTTTCTCGTCGCCCTGGCCGTCGCCTGTCTGGCGGAATGGAGAAGCCGCGGAAGACCGTGAACCTCTCTTCCGCTTGGCTTGGCGTTTGTATCGAGCCTCTTTGCAAGCTAGTTACTAGATGAGAAGCGCCCCCTGCGCGGGGCCCGGAGCGCGCCTTGCCTCAACCCATCGCCAAAGCCCTTGAAGCCTTCGCCAAAGGCGAGATCCTCGTCGTCAGCGACGACGACGACCGCGAGAACGAAGGCGATCTCGTCGTCGCCGCCTCTCTCTGCACGCCGGAGAAGATGGCTTTCATCATCCGCCATTGCTGCGGCATCGTCTGCGCGCCTGTGACCGTCGAGGACGCGCGACGGCTGCACCTCGCGCCAATGGTCGCGCAGAACGACGCGCCGCTCGGCACGGCCTTCACCGTCTCGGTCGACGTGCGGCACGGTCTCACGACCGGCATCTCCGCCGAGCAGCGCAGCAACACCGTGCGCGCCCTGGCCAATCCCAATATGGGGGCGACCGACTTCGTGCGGCCTGGCCATGTGTTTCCGCTCATCGCCAAGGAGGGCGGCGTGCTGATGCGCTCAGGCCACACGGAGGCGGCGGTCGATCTCTGCCGTCTCGCCGGCCTGCCCACCGTCGGCGTCATCTGCGAGCTCGCCAATGACGACGGCACGGTCATGGCGGGCGCGCAGATTACCGAATTCGCCGAGAAGCACGGTCTCAACGTCGTCTCCGTCGCGGATTTGATCGCCTATCGGCAGGCGCGCGAGACGCTCGTGGAGCGGGTCGCGACCTTCCCGGTGCCTGGGGTCGCGACTCCGCTGACCGGCCACGCCTATGTGACGCCTTTCGACAGTGTCCAGCACTTCGCCTTCGTCGTGGGCTCGATCGGCGATGGGCGCAATGTGCCGGCGCGGCTGCATCGCGCCGACATCCTCGCCGACGTCTTCGGCGGCGCCGAGACGATCAACAAGACTTTGGCGCGCTTCCATCACGAGGGGCGCGGCGTGCTGGTCTATCTGCGCGACGGCGCCGCGGGCGTTCCGGCAAATGTCGTGGGGCGCGCGCAAGACAGCGCGGAGGCAGACCGCCGCCGGCAGTGGCTGGACGTGGGCCTCGGCGCGCAGATTTTGCGCGACCTCGGCGTCACCTCGATTCGCCTGCGCACCACGACGCCGAAGCCGCGCGCCTATGTCGGGCTCTCGGGCTTCGGCATAGAAATCGTCGCGGTCGAACCGGTCGAATAGGGCGCGCCGTCAGGGCTGCGGAAGCCCAGCCGGACAGGCGACTCCCGTGCCGCCCAGACCGCAATAGCCGCCGGGGTTCTTCGCCAGATATTGCTGGTGATATTCCTCGGCGTAGTAGAGGGGCGGCGCCGTAGCGATTTCGGTGGTGATCGCGCCGAAGCCGCGCGCGCTCAACGCCTGCTGATAGGCGTCGCGGGAGGCGCGCGCTTCTTCGAGCTGCGCTTCCGATTCGGCGAAGATCGCCGAACGGTATTGCGTGCCGACGTCATTGCCCTGGCGCATGCCCTGGGTCGGGTCGTGCGACTCCCAGAAGAGCTGCAGAATCCGGGCAAAGGTCAGCGACTTGGGATCGAAGACGACCATGACGACCTCGGCATGACCCGTGCGGCCGGTGCAGACGTCCTGATAGGTCGGGTTGCGCGTCGCGCCGCCGGCGTAACCCACCGCGGTGACGTAAACGCCCTCTCCCGCCTGCCAGAATTTGCGCTCGGCGCCCCAGAAGCAGCCCATCCCGAGCAGCACGCGCGCGGCGCCCTGCGGGAAAGGGGGATCGAGCGGACGACGCAGCACGAAGTGAAGCTGACCATGCTCCACGGGCGTGGGGCGATCCGGCGGGGGAGAAAATCGGAAGTTCATCATTTGGCCTTTCCTCTACTCGAGAGCGCCATTTAGTCGTCGCTTCGTCAGAAGAAAGGGGAACGTTACTCCGCCGGATAGCCGAACTCCTGAGACGCCTTGTGTGTGAGCAGCACGCTGAGGCCGCCGAGGGCGAGCATCGTCCCGCTCAGCGGAAGGCGCAGGATATGGACCAGCAGGGGATCCCACATGAAATGCGGCAGATGCGCCAGGACCCACTTCTCCAACCCCTGGTAAACGGCGGGTCCCGCGGCCTGTAGCGCTATGTCTATCGAGGTGACGTACAGGCTGCTTGCCGCCAGCGAGCGCGTCCCGTCGACGATGAGGGCGATGAAGCCCCCGGCGAGCAAGAGAAGGCCGATGGCGCGCAGGAGAAAGCGAAGCATGAGGGCCGCTGATGTCAGGAGAAGAGAGCAGAGATTATACGATCTGCCCGGCAGGCTGTCCATGGCTCGGCTTGTGGCGCAAAGAGCGGTCGCCGAACTTCCCGTCGCCCGTGTCATGTGTTGGCGACGATCGACAGAAATTAAGCTTGCCGACGAACCCTCGGTTCACCGTAAACTTCGCCATGCGCCAATATGTCATCTTAGCAAAAAGCTTCAGCTCCGCCAATATTCGGACGCGGTGACTAAAAGGGTGTTGCAAGCCATGGAACCTCGCGAACAATGGATCGAGCAGTTGGAATGTCTCGAATGCGGGACGTCGGGGAAGGCCGCGTTCTCCTAGGAAGATCATCCCTATGAAACGGGTGATACGGGACGCATGGTGTTCTACTGCTCTCCGGAATTCCACGTCGTGCCGGGTGAAAGACACTCGAGGGACACCCGCATCGTCTGCTCCAAGTGCAACTCTGTGGTCTACGCGCCGTGCGATCGAGAGACCGTGCACTGATCTAAGCGTTTTTCAAGAAACGAGACCTCGCGGCGCGCCAGCGATCGCGGCGTAAGCGCCGACAGCCCGGACTTGCCCGCACCTCTGCCGGTAGAACGGCAGACGCAACGCGCGCGCCGGCGGCTGCCGAGAATGCCGTTTTTCGGGCTGGGGGAAACATGATCGACAGGCTTTTCGATTACCCGGCGCTCTCCATGAGCATTGCGTCGGGTTTCTTTTTTGCTGTTGCGACTGCGATCGGCATCGTGGCCTTGAAGCCCGTCGTGCGCCTGCGTCAATCCAGGGAAGGCTCAGGCGGCGACATCGTCGAGGTCACGCTCAACGGGTTTTCCTTGCTCTACGGAATTTTGCTCGGCCTTCTCGCCGTCGGAGCCTATGAGAACCTCGATAATATGGAGAAGATCGTTTCGAGGGAAGCTTCCGCCATCTCTGTTCTGTACCGGGATTTTAGGGGTTATCCCGAAGCGTCACGCGGAAAGCTTCAACAGGGGTTGCGCAATTATGCGCGGCAGGTCGCTGACAAAAGCTTCGCCGAACAGGCGCTAGGTCGCACGCCGACGGGCGAGAGCGATTTGATCGATGAGTTGTTCGACGCCTTGGCCTCCTTCGCGCCCAAGAGCAAAGCAGAGGAAATTCTGCACGCGCAAGCTTTATCGCAGTTCAACAATCTCATGGACGCGCGCCGCACGCGCCTGACGAATTTGACCTCCCGCATTCCAGCGATCCTGTGGTGGATTGTCGGCCTTGGGGCTGCGATAAATTTGCTGCTGATCTCTATGCTCGACTTTCCCCTCGCGGAGCATCTGACCTTCGGTGGTCTGCTCGCTTTTTTCATCGGCGCCATGATCTTTGTCATCGCCTCGATGGATAATCCCTTCTCCGGCGCTGAACGGGTCAGCGCCCAAGCGATTCAACTCGTAATCGAAGGTCCCGCGATGCGACGATGAGGGCTCGAGACGTCCCGCTCTCTCACGACGAGAGGCGGAGATGGATCACGAGCGGTAATTCAATCCGATCCAATGCGGGCGCCTTGCGCCTAAAACGGCAGATTGAACACGCGCGAGGGTTCGAGCGCGCCCTCGACGACCTCGCCGAACGCGATGGGCGTGCCAGCGCAAGCGGCGTAGACGACGCCGCCGATGGGCGCATCGCGGCCGCGCAGGATCAGCGAGCCGCCGCGCCTTAGCCTTGCGGCGGCGTCGCGATCGACGATGACGCAGGGGAGCTGCGACAATCCCGCCTCGACGGACAGAAGGGCGTCGCTCGCGCCGCCTTCGGCCTCGATCTCCGCGAGGGTGAAGGCGTCTTCCTCGCAGAAGGGACCGACCCGCGTCCGGCGCAGCTGGCTGACATGGCCGAAACAGCCGAGCAGCCGCCCGAGATCGCGCGCGATGGCGCGCACATAAGCGCCCTTGCCGCAATCCATCTCGAGCTTCGTCTCATCCCCGGAATGTTCGACGATCGCCAGCCGATGAATGCTCACACGGCGCGGCTGCAGCTCGACGGTTTCGCCCTCGCGCGCCAGATCATAAGCGCGCTCGCCGGCGATCTTGATCGCCGAGAAGCGCGGCGGGGTTTGCAGAATCTCGCCGGTGAAACGCGCAAGCAGCGCTTCGATCGCGCTGCGCTCGGGGCGCGCCGCGCTGGTCTCCACAATCTCGCCATCGGAGTCGTCGGTGTCGGTCTCTGCGCCCCAGCTCACGGTGAACTGGTAGGACTTCGCCCCGTCCTGCACGAAGGGGACGGTCTTCGTCGCTTCGCCGAAGGCGACAGGGAGAATGCCGGAGGCGAGCGGGTCGAGCGTGCCCGCATGTCCGGCCTTCCTCGCATTATAGATGCGCTTCAGCCGCGAGACGGCCTGCGTCGAGGTGATGCCGACGGGCTTGTCGAGCACGACCCAGCCGTCGACGACGGCGCGATTGGATTTCTTTTGATTCATTCTCAGACGTCGGTCTTCGGCGCGTCTTCGGCGGGAGGCGAAAGATCGCGTTTCACGCGCTCGGAATTCAACAGAGAGTCGATGCGCGAAGCGTTGTCGAAAGTGTCGTCGATGCGAAAGCGAACTTCCGGCGCGAATTTGAGATTCACGGTATGCGCAAGCTCGCCGCGCAGGAACTTCTTGTGACGGTCGAGCGCCGCGAGCACCTCGGGCTCGTCGGCACCGCCGAGCGGCATGACGTAGATCGTCGCGAGCTTGAGGTCGGGGCTCATCTTGACGCGCGAGACCGTGACCACGTGCTTTTCGAGCACGGGATCGTTGATCTCGCCGCGCGCGAGAAGCTGGGCGGCTGCGTGACGGACGAGCTCTGCGACGCGCAGCATGCGCTGCGACGGCTCGGCGCCGGGCTGATGATGGGATCTGGACATGGGCTTTGGTTACGCCGCGCTGGCTTTCGCCGCTAGAGCGTTTTCCGCCGAAAGGGAGGCCCCTTTAGCCGGCGGAAAACGCCCCAAGACAGAAACGGATGCGATCCCGACCGGATCGATCGCGGTTTAGAGCGTGCGCTTGATCTCCTCGACGCGGTAGCACTCGATCACATCGCCCTGGCGCATGTCCTGATAATTCTCGAAGGCCATGCCGCACTCTTGTCCGGCGTCGACCTCCTTGACCTCGTCCTTGAAGCGCTTGAGCGTCGAGAGCTTGCCCTCGTGCACGACGACATTGTCGCGGATGAGGCGCACATTGGCGCCGCGCTCGACCTTGCCGTCGGTGATGCGGCAGCCGGCGACCTTGCCGATCTTCGAGATGTCGAACACCTCGAGGATAAGCGCGTTGCCGAGCATGGTCTCGCGCAGGGTGGGCGAAAGCAGGCCCGACATGGCCGCCTTCACGTCGTCCACGAGATTGTAGATGATATTGTAGTAGCGGATCTCGATGCCGACGCGCTCGGACTCCTCGCGCGCTTCCTTGTGGGCGCGCACGTTGAAGCCGATCACCGCCGCCCCTGAAGCCAGGGCGAGGGTGATGTCTGATTCGGTGATGCCGCCGACGCCCGAATGCACGACGCGTGCGCCGACCTCGTCGGTGCCGAGCTTATCCAGCGCCGCGACGATCGCCTCGACCGAGCCCTGCACGTCGCCCTTGATGACGAGCGGGAATTCCTTGCGGCCGGCGGTCTTGAGCTGGGTCATCATGTCGGTGAGCGACGAGCGTCCCGAACCGCCGCGCGCAGCGGCCTGATCGCGCTTCTGACGCTCGCGATATTCGGTGATCTCGCGCGCTCGCGCCTCGCTCTCGACGACCGCGACGCGATCGCCGGCCTCGGGCGTTCCCGAGAAGCCGAGAACCTCGACGGGGAAGGAGGGACCCGCGTCCTGGCGCGACTGGCCTTTGTCGTCGAGCAGCGCGCGCACTCTGCCCCATTGCGCGCCGGCGACGATGAGATCGCCGACGTGGAGCGTGCCGCGTTGCACAAGCACGGTCGCGACTGGCCCGCGGCCCTTGTCGAGCCGCGCTTCGATGACGGTGCCCTCCGCCGAGCGATCGGGATTAGCCTTCAGATCCAGCACTTCCGCCTGAAGCGCGATCATCTCGAGCAGCTTCTCGAGATTGAGCTTCTGCTTGGCGGAGACTTCGACCTCGAGCGTCTCGCCACCCATGCTTTCGACCTGAACTTCGTGCTGCAGCAGCTCGGTGCGCACGCGCTCGGGCTTGGCGTCGGGCTTGTCGATCTTGTTGATGGCGACGATGAGCGGCACCTTCGCGGCGCGCGCATGGTGGATCGCCTCGATCGTCTGCGGCATCACGCCGTCGTCGGCGGCGACGACGAGGACGACGATGTCGGTCACCTTGGCGCCGCGCGCGCGCATCGCCGTGAAGGCGGCGTGGCCGGGCGTGTCGATGAAGGTCACGGGCAGCCCGTTCGGGGCGGTCACCTGATAGGCGCCGATGTGCTGGGTGATGCCGCCGGCCTCGCCAGAGACGACATTGGCGTGGCGGATTGCGTCCAGCAGCGACGTCTTGCCGTGGTCGACGTGGCCCATGATCGTGACGACCGGCGGACGCGATTGGAGATCCGCGTCGGCGTCCGGCGAGTCGAACAGCCCTTCCTCCACGTCGGATTCCGCGACGCGCTTGACCGTATGGCCGAGCTCCTCGGCAACGAGCTGCGCGGTGTCCGCGTCGATCACATCGGTGATCTTGTGCATCGCGCCCTGCTTCATCAGCAGGCGGATCACGTCGACGCCGCGCTCCGACATGCGGTTGGCGAGCTCTTGAATGGTGATCGTCTCGGGCAGGATCACCTCGCGGGCGATCTTTTCCTTCGGCTCGGCGGCGCGCCCCTTGAGGCGCTGAATGCGCCGCGCATAGGAGGCGTGCGAGCGCACGCGCTCCTCGTCGGGGGACGCCGTGGCGGTCGTGACAGTCAGACGGCCGCGATCCTTGCCGGGGCCACGGGGGGCCGAGGGGCGCGGAATCTGCACGGGCGGCGTGATGATACGGCGCGGCGGCGCGGCGGAAGCCGGCGCAGCGCGCTTTGGCTCCACGGTCGGGCTCGTGGTCGTCGCGGATTCGGCCGGAGCCGGGCGGACCGCGGCGGGCTGCTCGCCGGTCGGCAGGCGCCGGCGGGCTTCCTCCTCGGCTCTGTGCTTAGCTTCATGCTCGCGCGCGAGACGCTCCGCCTCTTCGCGCTGACGCAAATCCGCCTGGGCCCGCTCTTCGCGTTCCCGCGCGTCGCGGGCGTCGCGGGCGATCCGCTCCTGCTCGGCGCGGCGGCGGTCTTCCTCTTCGCGGCTGCGCGCGTCCGAGAGCGCGCGGCTGCGCGACTGCAACTCCTCGTCCGTCAGCGCGCGCAGGACGACGGGGCTCGCGTTGCGCGCGGGCGCGGCGGAACGCTCGGCCTTGGCAGAGGGCGCAGGGGCCGACGGCGGCGGCGCGGCGGCGGGCGCTGCGGGAGCGGGTGCGGGCGCGGGCTGCGCCTTCGCTTCCGGCCCGCTTCCCGGCGCGCGGCGCTTCACCTTCTCGACCACGACCACCTTGGAGCGGCCATGGGAGAAGCTCTGACGCACAAGGCCCTGCTCGACGCCCCGCGGCTTCAAATGCAGCGTCTTGGACGTCGGGGGGCTCAAAGTCTTGTCGCCACTGTTCTCGATTTCGCTCATTCGGTTCCCGATCCCGAGCCGTCCACACGGCCCGATGGCAAAAACTGCGCCTCTTCGCCGACGCTGCGGGCGCTGGCGCGAGGTCTTTCGGCCTCTTCCTCGACGAAAGTCGCTGCAGAAACGCCCCGATAAAGGGCGAGCCGCTCGCAACGCGCCAGGAAGGCCTCCGTCAATCCGCCCCCGGCGAGCGCCGCATGTATCACATTTGTGCGGCCCAAAGCCAAATCCAATTGACTCGAAGTGAACAATTCGACGCGCCTCGGGCCGCTCCCGCCGCCGCGCCGGCCGCTCTGCTCCAGCTTTCGCCGGCCGTCCGAGCCGCCGTCGACCGCTTCGACCAGCGCCCGGACTTGCCCGGCCTCTAGGGCGGCGGCAACCTTGGCGAAGCCGGCGGTGACGAGACCGGCCTTATTCGCCAGGGCCAGAGTTTGCAGGCAGTCGGCCTCGAGCAGCCGGTCCACCTCGTCGGCAAGAGTTGGCGAAGCCTCCGCTTTGGCCTTGAAGCCCCTAGAGAAGATTTGGCGTTTCGCCGCCTGCGCCACAAGATCCGCCGAGGCGGTCACATAAACGCCGCGACCCGGCAGCCGCGACCTTATGTCCGGGGCGACGACGCCGTCGGGAGCGCGCACGAAGCGGATCAGCGCGCCGGGCGGCCGCGCCGCCCGCGTCACAATGCAGGTCCGCTCGCTCGTCTGTCGCTCCCGCACGCGCGCTCATTCTCCCTCGTTCGGCGCCGGGTCCTCGGCGGTGTCCTCGGGCTCCGCCGGGGCCTCGATCCATCCCGCTTTGATGCGCGCCGCGAGAATCATCGCTTCGGCCTGCTCGCGAGACACGTCGAGCCCGGTCAGGAAACCTTCATGCTTGACCGTCTCGCCGTCCTTCTTCTCGCTCCAACCCACGAGGTCGTCCGGCACGCAGCCGGCGAAATCCTCGAGCGTCTTCACGTCATTTTCGCCGAGCCTCACCAAGATCTGCGAGGTGACGCCGTCAATCTCCTTCAACTCGTCGGACACGCCGAGCTCCCTGCGTTTTTCTTCGTTTTCAGCCTCGATGCGCTCCAAATAGGATTTCGCGCGCGATTGGATCTCACCCGCCGTCTCTTCGTCGAAGCCCTCGATCCCCGCAAGCTCCCCGAGGTCGCAATAGGCAAGGTCCTCGACCGAGCGAAACCCTTCGGAGGCGAGAAGCCGCGCCACCACTTCGTCCACGTCGATCGCGGTCATGAACACCCGCGTGCGCTCGACGAACTCCTTTTGCCGCCGCTCCGATTCCTCGGCTTCGGTCATGATGTCGATGTCCCAGCCGGTGAGCTGCGACGCCAAGCGGACGTTCTGGCCGCGCCGGCCGATCGCGAGCGAAAGCTGGTCGTCGGGCACGACCACCTCGATGCGATTGGAGTCCTCGTCAAGCACGACCTTGACGACTTCCGCCGGCTGCAGCGCATTGACGATAAACGTCGCCGCGTCCGCCGACCAGGGGATGATGTCGATTCTTTCGCCTTGCAGCTCTCCCACGACCGCCTGCACGCGCGAGCCGCGCATGCCGACGCAGGCGCCGACCGGATCGATCGAGGATTCGCGCGACACCACGGCGATCTTGGCGCGGGAGCCGGGATCGCGCGCCACCGACTTCACCTCGATCACGCCGTCGTAGATTTCCGGCACTTCCTGGCGGAACAGCTTCGACATGAACTGCGGGTGGGTGCGCGACAAAAAGATCTGCGGCCCGCGCTGCTCGCGCCGGACATCATAGACATAGGCGCGCACGCGATCGCCGGGGCGGAACATCTCGCGCGGAATCATCTCGTCGCGCCGGATGACGCCCTCGCCGCGCTGCAGATCGACGATGACATTGCCATATTCGACGCGTTTGACGATGCCGTTGACGATGTCGCCGATGCGATCCTTGAATTCCTCATATTGCCGATCACGCTCGGCCTCGCGCACCTTCTGCACGATGATCTGCTTGGCCGACTGCGCGGCGATGCGCCCGAAGTCGAAAGGCGGCAGCGTCTCGGAAATCCAGTCGCCGGGCTGCGCCGCGGGATTGCGCTTTCTGGCTTCCTCGATCGCGATCTGGGTCGCGTCGTTCTCCACCAGATCGACGACGAGCAGCAAGCGCGAGAAGCGCACCTCGCCGGTGCGCGGGTTGATCTCGGCGCGCACTTCGGTCTCTTGCCCATAGCGGGAGCGCGCCGCCTTTTGCAGCGCGTCCTCCATCGAGGCGATCACGATCGTGCGATCGATCGACTTCTCGCGCGCCACCGCATCCGCGATTTGCAAAATTTCCAGTCGATTGGCGCTGACGGCCATGCTTTTGCTCCCTAAAAAAGGATTTGGCGTTTCCCGCAGAGGGCTTTCACCCGCGCGGCTCGCCTCCCTTTCCCTTCTTGAATTGGGTTTGAACGCCGGCCGGAACCAGCGGCTTCGCCTTCGGCTTCGCGTGCTGGGCGAAGCGCCCCGGCCCGCGGTGCGGACGCTGATCCTGCGGGCTTTCCTCCTGCGCCGGGCTTGCGCCCTCCGCGGCCTTGGCGGCGCGCAGCGAAGCGCGGATGAGCGCCTCGGTGAGCATCAGCTTGGCTTCGTCCAGATCGCGCAAGGGAAGACGCACGGTCTTCTCTTCGTCCGCCCGCGCATCGTTGCGGTCGAGGGTCAGGACCGCGTCGCGCCCCTGGCCCTCGACGGACTGGATGATGCCCCGAAAGCGCTTGCGCCCGCTCTCCAGCGGCTGCGTGAGCTCGATTTTCGCCTCATGCCCCACGGCGCGCAGAAAATCGGAGACGCGCATGAGCGGGCGGTCGATGCCGGGCGAGGAGATCTCGAGGCGATATTCGCCGCTGATCGGGTCGGCGACGTCGAGCTCCGGCGAGAGGGCTTGGCTCGCCGCCTCGCAGTCGTCGACGCTCATCGTCCCGTCCGGCCGCTCCGCCATGATCTGCAGGATCTGGCCGCTCTGGTTCATCAGCCGCGCGCGCACGAGCCGGAAACCCAGCTGCTCCAGAACGGGCGTCGCGATCGCGGCGACGCGCGCGGCGAGCCCCGTCTCCGTGACGAGACGCGGTTCGGTCAACAGCTCCTGCGCCGTTACGCGGTTGGTGTCTTGTTCCAATTCTCTGTCGATCCGTTCGACCAAACAAAAAAGAGCGGGTCCGGGGGGACCCACTCTCAACATCGACCGCTCGAGACGGCCGCTATGAGACGGAAGTTGGAGCCTCTTACACCGGCAGGGGAGCCGGGCGCAAGAAAATTCGCGGCTGCACCGCACAATGGCGGAGCTTGCGCCCTTGCTGGCGACAGTTTCCGAGCGTAGCCTCCAAGCTCTTTTGGAGGCGTCGCCATGCGCGCGATTTCGGTTTTGATCCTATTGATCGGCCTGCTTTTGGGCCTTGCGGCGGCGTCCGCGCAACCTCGGCGGATCATTGTTCTCCGGCATGGCGAGAAAACCAGCCATAGCGGGCCCCTTTGCGCCACGGGCGTGCTGCGCGCCAGCGCGCTGGCGGAAGTCTATCTCGGCAAGGGCGCTCAGAATTCCCTGTTTGAAGGCGATCAGCCGGCTGCTTTCTACGCCGTCACCGGCCACACGGAGGCGACCAGCAAGCCATCGGCGAACAGCTGGTGCCTCCCGGTCCTTCGCCCCAAGAAAAATAAGCCTGCAGCTGGCGAAGAGGTCGAGGACGTCGACGATGACGCCGCAGCGGAGAAGGAAGAGATCCTGAACCGGGAGACCCAGGAGGCTGCGACGGATGTGCTGACCAACCCGAGCTTCGCCGGGAAGATTGTGGTCATGACCTGGGAGCATAGACACATCGCCGATGAGAAATTGGAGAAGCGCTATCCCAAGGAGCGCGTGACCCTGCGCCAGCTGTTGAACCTCGATGACTATGCAAAGGCGCATCCGGAGGAGAAAATCCCGGAGACTTGGTCCGGCGAAAATTACGATTTTTTCTGGATCGTGGATTACGCCGACCCGAAGAGCCCGAAACCGAGCAAGATCACGATCGTCAAGGAGTCCTTCCCTACGCCCTATGAGAGCGTGCCGTCCAACGACTGGAAGACGCCCGAGCCGCGGCTTGAGGGGTGCAAGCAGTAGGGCTTAGCGTCGTGCGCCGCCGCCGCCCGCCCCCTTGCCCAATCCCCGCGCTTGCGCTTCAACTGGCGCCATGCCGCCGCTTCGCCTCTCCACGCTCCTCGCCCTTCTGCTCCTCGCCCTTCTGCTCCTCGCCGGCCACATGCCGGCCAAGGCGCAGAACGCGCCCTCGACGATCCCGCTCACGCTCAACGAAAGCAATTGGGGCGGCGGGCGCATTTTCGTCACGGCGCGCTTCGGCAAGATTCAGGGGCCGATGCGGCTCGACACCGGCGCCTCCACGACGCGGGTGATGCTTCAGCCTTGGAACAAGGACTGGCCCGTGCTCGGCCGCAGCACGTCGGTCGGCAGTTCCGGACACGCCATTTCCTGCGACGATGTGGAGGCGCAAAACGTCGTGCTGCCGGCGATTTAGGGCAATGACGTCGGGCGCGCGACGCTCCTCATCACGCGCTGCGCCTCGGGCGAAGGCGATCTCCTGGGCCTCAATTTCTTCAAAGGCACGCGCGTCGCGCTGGATTTCGGCACGAAGGAGCTCACCTTTTTTCCGCCCGCGCCCGCGAGCGCCAGGCCCTTCCGCAGGCTCACGCCAGAGCAGAGCCTCGTCGGCCTCGATCTGCGTTTGGGGAAGGAGGCGACGGTGGGTTTCCTCGATTCGGGCGCGGAGCTCTGCGCCGTCGACCGCGCCTTCGTCGCGCGGCACATGCCGCTTTTCACCTTCGTGCGCCGAAGGATCGGCGCGAGCGGCGCGTCGGGCGGGAATTTCGCGCCCGATCTCTACAAGATCAAAACCATCGATCTCGGCGACGGCCTCGTGCTGCATGACGTCTACGCGCTGGTCTATGACTTCGGCGTGCTGCGCAACGCGCTCGGGCGCGGTACCTCCGTCATCCTCGGCTATAATTTCATCACCCGGCTGCACTGGGATTTCGACTTCACGTCGCCCGAGGCGCCGAGCTGGAGCGCGCGGCTCAAATAGGCTCTAGCCGCGCAGCACGAGCACGGAGCATTTCGCCTGCTTCACGATGGCGCTGGCGGTGGAGCCGATGAGAAAGCGCTCCATGCCCGGCCGGTGCGAGGAGATGAGAATCAGATCCGCGCCCCATCTCTCGGCTTCCTCGAGAATGACGTGGTGGACGGGGCCAAAGAGCACGGTGCTGGAAACCCGGCCGGTCGGGAGATCGATTTTTTTGGCGAGCTCTGCCAGCTCGGCTTCGAGCGCGGGGCGCGCGTTGGTTTCGAGGCCCTTGTCGAAGTCCGCGGAGACGTAATCGAGAAAGCGGATCGGCACGAGCGACTGCACATTGACGAGCCTGACCTCGCTATCGAACGGCTTGGCGAGCTTCTGCGCCTCTTCGGTGGCGCGCTTCACGAATTCGGGTTCGACGAGATCGATCGGGACGAGGAGCTTTTGCAACATCTGCGCCTCCACGGCTGTATTTCATGAGACTATCTGTGCCCGCTCGAGGCCACGGCAACGGCGGGCGCCGGTCTCGCTTGCGCTTGGCGATCCGAATCTGGGATCATGACGCCTCTTTCTTGGATTGGAGACGCCATGACTTTCGCCCGCCGCCCTCTCGTCGCCGGAAATTGGAAGATGAACGGGTTGCGCGCGGCGCTCGCCGAGATCGACGCGATCGCCGGCGGGTTCGATGCCGGCTTGCGCGAAAAAATCGATCTTCTGATCTGCCCGCCGGCGACGCTGCTCGCCGCCGCCGCGGCGCGGCTCGAAGGGAAGGGCGTGGCGCTCGGCGGCCAGGATTGCCATACCCAGGGAAACGGCGCGCATACGGGCGATCTTTCCGCCGCCATGCTCGCTGACGCCGGCGCGCGCTTCGTCATCGTCGGCCATAGCGAGCGGCGCGCCGATCACAATGAAACCGACGCGCTCGTGCTCGCCAAGGCGCGCGCGGCGCTCGCCGCCGGCCTGACGCCCATTGTCTGCGTCGGCGAGACGCGCGCCGAACGCGAGGCTGGCAAGGCTGAAAGCGTCGTCGCGACGCAGATCGCGGGCTCGGTTCCGCCGGAGGCGCCGGCCGACCGGCTCGTCGTGGCTTACGAACCCGTCTGGGCGATCGGCACGGGGCTGACGCCGACGCCGCAGGACGTGGCGAAGATACATGGTTTCGCCCGCCAGCAGATCGATGGGCTCAGCCGGGGCAAGGGCGCCGCGACCCGCATTCTCTATGGAGGTTCGGTCAAGCCCGAGAATGCGCGCGAGCTCCTGCATGTCAGCGACGTCGACGGCGCGCTCGTCGGCGGCGCGAGCCTCAAGGCCAAGGACTTCCTCGCCACCGCCGCGGCCTACCTTTAGGCGCCGCGGCGCGCCGCGCTTCTTTCGCGCCCGCCGCCATGCTAGGCGATCGGGGTCCTCTGGCAAGATCGCGATGGAGCTCATGCAAGCGCCTCAAGAAACGCTTCACTCCGAAACCCTGGCGCTGATGGGAGAGATCGGCCGCGCCGCGCGCAAGGCCGCGCGCGCCGTCGCCCATGCGTCCCCGGCTGCCAAGACGAAAGCGCTGCAAGCGGCCGCCGCGGCCATCCGCGATGAAAGCGCGGAGATCTTCGCCGTCAACGCCGACGACGTCGAGGAGGCGCGCGAGGACGGCGCGAGCGTGGCAGGGCTGGATCGCCTCGCGCTGACGCCGGCGCGGCTCGAGGCGGTCGCGCGCGGCCTCGAGGAGATCGCCGCGCTCCCCGACCCCGTGGGGCGCGTGCTCGCGACATTCGAACGTCCCAATGGACTGAAGATCGAGCGCGTCGCGACGCCGCTCGGCGTGATCGGCGTCATCTATGAGAGCCGGCCCAATGTCACGGCGGACGCCGGCGCGCTCTGCCTCAAGGCCGGCAACGCCACGATCCTGCGCGGCGGATCGGATTCGCTGCGCTCCTCGACCGCCATTCATCGCTGCCTCGTCGCGGGGCTCGAGGCTGCGGGCCTGCCGGCGGAAGCGATCCAGCTCGTTCCGACGCGCGACCGCGCCGCCGTCGGCGCCATGCTCGCCGGGCTCGATGGCGCGATCGACGTGATCGTCCCGCGCGGCGGCAAGAGCCTCGTCGCGCGCGTGCAGCACGAGGCGCGCGTGCCGGTCTTCGCGCATCTCGAAGGCATCGTGCATGTCTACGTGCATGCGAAGGCCGATCTCGACATGGCCAAGACCGTCGTGCTCAACGCCAAGATGCGCCGCACGGGCGTCTGCGGCGCGGCCGAGACATTGCTCGTCGACAGGGCCTGCGCGGAAACCCATCTCGCCCCGCTCGTGAAGATGCTGCTCGACGCGCAATGCGAGGTGAGGGGCGACGCGGCGACGCAAGGCGTCGACCCGCGCGTCGCGCCTGCGAGCGAGGAGGATTGGGACACGGAATATCTCGACGCCATCATCGCGGCGCGCGTCGTGGATGGGCTCGACTCCGCGATGGAGCACATCGCGCGGCATGGCTCGCATCATACCGATTGCATCGTCACCTCGGACGAGGCCGCGGCCCGGCGCTTCCTCACTGAGGTCGATTCCGCCATCGTCACGCATAACGCCTCGACGCAATTCGCCGACGGCGGCGAGTTCGGCTTCGGCGGCGAGATCGGCATCGCCACGGGCAAGATGCACGCGCGGGGGCCGGTGGGCGTCGAGCAGCTGACCTCGTTCAAATATCGCGTGCATGGGAGCGGTCAGGTTAGAAGCTAGGCGGGGGTAGTCCGACGCGGAGAGATTGGCGTGATGCGCCACTTTTGCTAATTTGCGTGGTCTAGAGGAGGCGACATGCCGACACGCAATGTCCTACTGACGGAACGCCAAGCCGCTCTCGTCGACGCTTTGGTTGAGAGCGGGCGCTACCAAGACGCGAGCGAAGTATTGCGCGACGGATTGCGCCTGGTCGAAACGCGTGAAGCTGAGGAAAAGGCGAAGCTCGACGCGCTGCGGGCTGCGGCGCAAGTCGGTTTTGACGCTTTGGATAGGGGCGAGTTCGCAGAGTTCTCTGACGCGTCTGCGCTGATCTCTCACCTCGATCGCATCGCCGATAAGGCGGTCGCCGGCGCGACAAAGGCGTGACGCCCGGGAGCTGGCGTATCCGTCTCAGCGGCGCGGCCGAGCGAGACTATAGAGAGATATTGGAAACGACGTTGGAGAGGTTTGGCGAACGGCAGCTCGAAACCTATCGCGTCACCCTCATCGAAGCGCTCGCGGCCTTAGAGGCGGGTCCCGACATATCCGGCAGCAAAGCGCGCGAAGAGATCCTTCCCGATCTGCGAACGCTGCACGTAGCGCGAAAAGGACGGCGCGGAAGCCATCTCATTTTGTATCGCGCAGCCCCTGGCAATATCGTTGAGGTTTCTCGCATTCTGCATGAACGCATGGATTTGGCGCGTCATCTGCCGCCGGAGATCGAGTAGAAGAACATGGCGCCCCCGCAGCCGCCGATCCCCCGCCTTCCGCCGCATCCCCCGGGGCTGCGCATCGGCCTGCTGGGCGGCTCCTTCGATCCGCCGCATGCCGGTCATCTCGCCATCGCGCGCATCGCGCTGCGCCGCCTGCGGCTGGATCGGCTGTGGTGGCTCGTCACGCCGGGCAATCCTTTGAAGGAGGAAGGGCCGGGCCCGCTCGAGGCGCGGCTCGCGGCCTGCCGGGCGCTGGCGAAACATCCGCGCATCGTCGTCACCGGCGTCGAGGCGCAAATTCGCACGCGCTTCACCTATGACACGCTGAGTCAACTGCGGCGGCGCTGTCCGGGCGTCCATTGGGTCTGGATCATGGGGGCGGACAATCTCCTGTCCTTCCACCGCTGGCGCCACTGGCGGGATATCGCCGATCTCGTGCCCATCGCAGTGATCGATCGGCCCGGCGCCACACTGAAAACCGAAGCCGCACGCGCGGTTCAGGCGCTCGCCAAAGCGCGCCGGCCGGAGCGCGACGCTGCAACTCTGGCCCTGGCGCGCCCGCCCGCCTGGGTCCTTCTGCACGCGAGGCGTTCGGCGCTCTCCTCGAGCGCGCTGCGCGCCTCACGGCGGGAACCCTGATCAGCTCTGCTGGCGCTGCCGAAACCAGGTGTAGATGGCGGCGGCGACCCCGATCGCCGGCACGATGACGAGCACGAGCGTCCAGACGGAGCCCTCGTCATAGGAGTGCTTGTCGTAATAGTCGCCCCCGGAGACGGCTTGCGTATAGGGGTTTCGGAAGAAGATGGTGACGAAGATCCAAAGGCCGAGGATGGCGGCGACCGCGAGATAGAGCCCTCGCGAGATCCTGAACTGCGGCGGCTTGTTGGGTTCCTGGTTGCTCATGGTCTGATCCTTGCCGCCTGTCGCGGCGCTGTGATGGCGTTTGGTCGCAGCAGAACACCCATCCTAGCCGCAAGAACTCCGAGAGTCACAAGCCGGCAGGGCAGGCGTCGCGCGGCCGCTGTCGCTCTAGATGGAGCGCGCCGCGCTCGTATAAAGGCGGCTGAAGGAGAGCCATGATCGCGCCCGTCGGAGAAACACGCGCCTTTGCCTCCCGCGTCGGTCGCGTTTCAACGCCGCCTCCCGTCCAGCCCGCGGTGCTCACGGGAGCCGTCGCCCCGCTGGGCGACGATGGCCGCGTCAGTGGAATCGACAAACGGCCCGCGCCCGCGCCCTGGCGCATCGGGCCTTTGGGGCTCGCCGGGGACGCGCAGGCGGACTTGAAGCATCACGGCGGACCGGAAAAGGCGCTGCATCACTATCCGCTCGACCATTACGCCTTCTGGGAGCGTGAGATCGGGCCCAACGCCCTTTTGCGACGGCCCGGCGCCTTCGGCGAGAATCTCTCGACGGAAGGATGGACGGAAGCGAATGTCTGCATCGGCGACACCGTTCGCTTCGGAAGCGCCTTGCTGCAGGTGAGCCAAGGCCGTCAACCCTGCTGGAAGCTCAATCGCCGCTTCTCACGCAAGGACATGGCGGCGCTTGTGCAGTCCTCCGGGCGCGCGGGCTGGTATTATCGCGTCCTCGAGCCCGGCGTTGCGGAGCCGGGAGACCCCTTGCGGCTCGTCGACAGGCCTCGCCCGGAGTGGAGCCTGGAACGTCTCTTCCGTCTGCTCTACCGCACTACCGGCGATCGCGAGGGCCTCGCCGGTATGACAGCGCTCGCGGAACTTGCTGAAAACTGGCGCGCTCTCGCGAAGCGGCGGCTCGCCTCGGGCAAAGTCGAGGACTGGCGCGAGCGACTCTATGGGCAGGCGGCGTCGGGCGAGGGGTGAGGCATCGTGGCTTCGTCTTTGCTTGCAGCGGGGAAACAGGAGCAGGACCCCGTGACGGAAGCCGCTTTGACCCGAACCATCAGAACCGAAAAAGACTTCGAGCAACCGATCGATTCGCTTTGGCGCGCGATGACCGACTCGGAGTGGCTCGCGGTATGGTTCTTTCCCAACGACATCCAGCCCGTCGTGGGACATAAGTTCACAATCTGGAGCCGGCCGATCGAGCGCTGGGACGGCGAGTTCAAATGCCAGGTGCTGGAGGTCGTCCCGGAAAAATTGCTACGGTTCAGCTGGTCGGGCGGGCATGAGGAGCTGAAGGCCTTCGGGCGAGAGATGTCCACCACGGTCACCTGGACGCTCGCGCCGCTCCCCGGCGGCGGCGCGCGCTTCGTTTTCGAGCATGAAGGAATTGGAACGGACCCCGGCGCCGACGCGCTTTACGAGGTGATGCAGAAGGGATCGGAGAGCGTGCTGCGGAGTTTGACGAAAAGGCTTCCCGATCTCATCGAGCACGGCGCCTGATCCAGACGAGGGCGGCCGCCGGTGACGTAGAACGTCGCCTATCGATTGTATCCT
>CAWCTS010000059.1:0-11017 GCA_963798515.1 uncultured Alphaproteobacteria bacterium | reverse complement strand
CCGGCGAGACGATCGGCGTCGTCGGCGAATCGGGCTCGGGGAAAACGACGCTTGGCCTCGCGCTGCTGCGGCTCCTGGGCTCGCAGGGACCCATCGTCTACATGGGCGAGCGGATCGACGCGAAAACACGCGCCGAGATGCGGCCGCTGCGCCGCGACATGCAGATCGTCTTCCAAGACCCTTACGGTTCTCTCTCGCCGCGCATGTCGGTCGCTGAGATCGTCGCCGAGGGCCTGGAGCTGCACCGCCCCGACCTGACGCGCGAGGCGCGCCGCGCGACGGTCGCGGCGGCGCTCAAGGAGACGGGGCTCGATCCCGCGACGATGGACCGCTATCCGCATGAGTTCTCGGGCGGTCAGCGTCAGCGCATCGCCATCGCCCGCGCCATCGTGCTGGAGCCGAAGCTCATCGTCCTCGACGAGCCGACCTCGGCGCTCGACATGTCGGTGCAGGCGCAGATCGTCGATCTGTTGCGAGAGCTGCAGAAGCGGCGCGACCTCGCTTATGTCTTCATCAGCCACGATCTGAAGGTCGTGAAGGCGCTCGCCGCCGAGCTCATCGTGATGCGGCACGGCAAGGTCGTCGAGGCGGGGCCGGCCGCGGAGATTTTTGCGCAGCCCAAGAACGAATACACGCGCGCGCTATTCGCGGCGGCTTTCCGCGTTGAGGCGGAGGGGTAGGCCTCAAGCACGTCGCTCAGCTGCAGCTTACAGGCAAGCGTCTTGCGGCTGCGGACTCCGGACCGCCGCCTCGAACGCTCGCGGTAACCGCAGTCCATTCGCCAAATAACGTAGATGGCTGCGGCAGCGGCGGCAGTCGGAGCTGCCGAAACCTTCGAGCGGCGTCGGAAGCGCTTCGAGCTCTGCGTTGATCGCGCATTCGTCGCCGCCCGGAAAAACGAAGGCGCCGTGGACGTCTCCCTGGCGCGTCAATTGATCGACATGCCAATGCGCGCGCTTATCGCGGCGCATGTGCCGCGCGATTCTCGCCGCCAGGCCTCCGGGTCCGCGCGCCGAGCCGCAATAGAGATAGAGCCCCGGCGCCAGCGACGCGGTGCTTGTGCCGGCTTTCACGGCGAGCGGCGACGGCAGCAAGATCAACAGCGCATAGGCGCCTGCCTCTTTAGGCGCGGCCACGGCGGATCGCACGAAGGCTGACGACGCGCCGTTCATTCTTTTTCCGCGATCCCTTGCCGCGTCGTGAATCCCAAGCCGCGTGCAAGGGCTTGCGGCTCGTCGGTACCCAGCCGAAACGACGTTCCGTCCTTCTGCGTGATCTCGACGGCGTCGAGTCCATCAACATTATAAAGCCAGCCCTGCGGCGTGAGGCGAACGCCGAAGCCCCACCACCATTTGTTACGCGCAGGCTCCGCCTTGGCGATCTCGCTTCGCGCGACACGGCGCTTGAGAAAGCCTGGACCGAAGAACCAAGTGAGCTCGCTTGCGGTCACCTCGATCGTCAGCGTGGAGAAGAGCAGGGCGGTGAGAAGCGTGATGGCGACGATGAGAAGCAGCCCGGGCCACGGCGTCGTCAAGCCGGCGGCGGCGGCGAAGAGCGCAGCCAGTCCGAGGACGATAATGATCGTCCAGCCGACCTGTTTGTGTCGGTAGAGGCTGCGCATCACCCGCTCCTTCACTTCCTGCCAAACAATCGCTCGATGTCGGAAAGCTTCAGCTCCACATAGGTCGGGCGCCCGTGGTTGCATTGGCCGGCGCCGGGCGTCGCCTCCATCTCGCGCAGCAGCGCGTTCATCTCCTGCGGCGCGAGACGGCGGCCGGCGCGCACGGAATGATGGCAGGCGCAGGTCGCGAGCACATGGTCGAGCCTTCGCGTCAGCGCGCGCGCGTCGCCGTCCTCCAAGAGGAGATCGGCGACGTCGGCGACGAGACGGCGCGCGTCGATCTCGCCGAGTATCGCCGGCGTCTCACGCACGAGAACGGCGCCGACGCCGAAAGGCTCGATGACGAGGCCGAGCGCGGCGAGCTCTTCCAATGCCGGCGTCAAGGCGTGCAGGCGCTGCGGATCGAGATCGACGACGGCCGGAATGAGCAGCATCTGGCTCTGCACGCTTTCCGTCTCGCGCTGGCGTTTGAGCTTTTCATAGACGAGCCGCTCATGCGCGGCGTGCTGATCCACGATGACGAGCCCGTCTCGCGTCTGCGCGAGGATATAGGTCTCGTGCAACTGCGCGCGCGCGGCGCCGAGCGGCGCGTCGAGGTCTTGATGGGCGGCGGGTTCGGCGTCGGCGCGGGCGTCGGCTGCGGGCGGCGCGTGCACATAGGGGGTCTGCGCCGACTCTTCGGCGCCGAGAGAATGCGGCGTGAACATCGCCGGCGCATTGGGCGAGAGGCGATAGTCCCAATTGGCGGGAGGGGCGGGGCGATAATCGGAGCGCCCGGAGAGAATGTCGAGCGCGCCGCGCGCGGGGGCGTCGGCGCCGCGATGCAGAGCCGATGCGAGCGCCTGCTTCAAGGCGCCGACGACGAGGCCGCGCACGAGCCCCGGGTCCTGAAAGCGCACTTCCGCCTTGGCGGGATGCACGTTCACGTCGATGGCCGCAGGATCGCCTTCAAGAAACAGGACGACGACCGGATGACGGTCGTGACTCAGAAAATCGAGATAGGCGGCGCGCAGCGCTCCGGCGAAGAGCTTGTCGCGCACCGGCCGGCCGTTGACATAGACGAATTGCATTTGCGCATTAGCGCGATTGAAGGTCGGGAGCGAAGCGAGGCCGGCGAGTTTGAAACCCTCGCGCTCGGCCTCGATCTCGACGGCGTTGTCGACGAAGTCGTCGCCCAACACCTGCGCGAGACGGCGCGTCCGCCCCGCGCGATCCGCCGTGCAGGCGGGATAGTCGAAACCGCCGCCGCCGCTGAAGCTGAAACCGACCTGCGGATGCGCCATGGCGAGGCGCTTCACGACGTCGGCCACAGCCAGCGTCTCCGCGCGGTCCGACCTCAAAAATTTCAGCCGCGCCGGCGTCGCCGCGAAGAGATCGCGCGCCTCGATCTTTGCGCCCCTCGGCCAATCGCTCGCCCTCAAGGCGTGCTTCTCGCCGGCGTCGACGCGCAATGCGAGTCCGTGAGGAGAGGCGCCCGAGCGCGTCTCGATCCGCAAATCCGAGACGGCGGCGATCGAGGGCAGCGCCTCGCCGCGGAAGCCGAGCGTCTCGATATGCGTCAGATCGCCGTCGGGAATTTTCGAGGTCGCATGGCGTTCGACCGCAAGCAGCAGATCCGCTTCATCCATGCCGCATCCGTCGTCGATGACGCGGATGAGACGTCGTCCGCCGTCCTCGATGGCGACGTCGATCCTTTTGGCGCCGGCGTCGAGCGCGTTTTCGACGAGCTCCTTCACGGCGGCGCTCGGCCGCTCGATCACCTCACCGGCGGCGATGCGGTCGATCAGGATAGGGTCGAGGCGACGGACGGTCATGGCGAATTGAGGCGTGAAGGTTCGCTATTATAGGGCGCCGCGACGTCTCTCGCCGGAGCGCGCGAACAAAATGCCCAGCCCTGTGGATAAGCCGGCGTAACGAAGGCGCGTCGTCACTCAGCGGATCTCGAACTAAATTTGCGTGCCACGAGGTCAGGCGTCTTCTCGGTAATTCGCGATAATCGAGCGCACGGGAGCCGACAGCGTCCACACGAAGCCCTCGGGCAGAAAGTCCAGCGTCGCGGAGCCGTCGAGCGCTTGCGCGACGAGACGGCGCAGCACCTTGTGGCCAAAGCCCGAGCGATGCGACGGCTTCACGGCCGGGCCTCCCGATTCTCGCCACACGAACAGAAAGCGATCGGCCTCCAGGCGCCAGCTCAGGGAGATGCTGCCGTTGGCGACGGAGAAGGCGCCATAAGTCAGCGCGTTGGCCGTCAGCTCGTGCAAAGCGAGCCCGATGTTCTGCGCGGCTTCGGGCTTCAGCATGATCTTCGGCCCCTCGACATGCGCATGCTCGCCGATCTCGCCCGCGCCGACGTCGAGGCAATAGGCGATCTGCGCGCGCACGAGATCGTGCATGGAGGCGCCGCGCCAGTCCTGCGAGATCAGCAGGTCGTGCGCCATCGACAAGGCTTGCAGCCGCGCTGAGAATTTGCGCTGATATTCCTCGACGGAGACGGCGCCCGTTGCGGTCTGGCGCGACATGGATTGAACGACCGCCAAAATATTCTTGGAGCGATGCACGAGCTCGCGCAGCAGGGTGCGCACATGCTGATCGCGGTGCTTGCGCCAGGTGATGTCGCGCGCCGTTCCAACGATCCTGACGGCGCGGCCGCTGTCGAAAAAGGTGCGGCCTCGCACGGAGACCCAGCGCTCGATCTTGTCGTCTTGGCCTATCACCCGATATTCGGCTTCGTAATCGTCGACGTTCTCGGGATCGAGCGCCTGCGCGATCGCCTCCTTGGTGCGCTTCTTATCCATGGGATGCAGCGCGGCGCGAAACACGTCGAGATTGGCCGGCGCGTCTTTCGTGAGACCCCAGAGCGCGCGGACGCGATCGTCGAGGAGAACCTCGCCCGTGACGAGATTCCAGTCCCAGAGCCCGACGCGCCCCGCATCGAGGGCGAGCTTCATCCGCTCGATCGTGAAGGCCTGCTCGAGCGGATCGGCCTGGTCGCCGGCGCCGAAGGACGTAAGCGAGGGGGCTGATGTTTCGGACACGCTCTCAATTCCTGCTTGAAACGGCATTCTACGGCGCTTCGCCGGCGAGCGCCATCACGATGCCCCATTCCGCCTCTGTCACCGGCTGTACGGAAAGTCTGGAATTTTTGACGAGAACCATCTCGGCGAGACGCGGCTCGGCCTTGATTTGCGCCAGCGTCACGCTGCGCTCGAGCGACTTTACCGCGCGCACGTCCACCATGCCAAATTTTCCGCTCGCGTCCGTCGGGTCGGGATAATAGCGCTTGATCACCTCGACGACGCCGACGATCGCCTTCTCTTCGTTGGAGTGATAGAAGAACCCGCGGTCGCCGAGCTGCATCGCCATCATCTGCTGCTTGGCGAGATGGTTGCGCACGCCGTTCCAGAAAGTGCCTTTTTTTCCGGCTTCGAGCTGCTGACTCCAGGACCAGGTCGAAGGCTCGCTTTTGAACAGCCAATAGGCCATCTCAGAGCTCCGCGCCGACGACGCGGCGAAACGGCTTCACCTCGACGCTCGCGAAGAGTCCCGCCTTGGCGTAAGGATCCTGGTCAAGCAGCGCTTTCGCCGCCGCGAGGTCAACGCCCTCGACAATGAGCAGCGAGCCCGTCGGGCGCTCCTCGGCGTCGAGAATAGGCCCTCCGAGCTTGATGCGCGCCGCATTCGCCGCGAGAAATTCGAGATGCGCCGGGCGCGTGGAAAGACGCACCTCCAGGCTGTTGGGCTTGTCGAGGCAAATGATGGCAAAGAGCACGAGCGACTCGCAAAAGAGCGGACGGCCTCGCAGCTATGCAAAAGACACGCCCGGCGGTGGTGGTGAACGTTGGTTAGCTGGCAGGCTCTTTGGAGTCGAGCATGCGCGCGCCGAGATTGACGATTTCCTGACGCAACGCGGCGACGTCGCCCGCATCCAGCGAGGCCGTCGGCAGCGCCGAGCCGCGCATGCGCTCGCGATCCTTGCGCAGCGCATTGACCGCCCCTTGCAGCATCGAATTGTCGGCGCGGGCGGTCTCGAGCTTTTGCGCGTAATCGCGCGCCTCGTCGCGCGCCTGGCCTAGGGCGGTCACGAGCTGGGCCATCCGGCCCGCCATTTGATTCGAGTCGTCGAGACTGGCGGTCCGCAAGCCGTTGAGCTCGTCTTCCAGCGCCTGCGCCTTTGACTTCGCACTCTCGAATTCGGGACGCAAGCGCGCGAGATCGGCCGTTGCGGCGTCGAAGCCCTGCGCTTTTGGAGCGAGCGCGAGGGTTTCCTTATGCAAGGCCTCGACGGCCCGGCGCAATTTCTCGTTCTCCTCATGCAACTCGCCGAGCTTCAAATTGACCGCGGCTTCCGGAGAGCCCGGCTCGCCAGGGGCTACGGCGGCATATTGCGCAGGATCGCCGCCCGCCGCGCGCAGGCCGCTCAGCAACCGCTCGTAACGCTCCGTTGTCGCGTGCAACGCGGCCTCCGTGACGGCGAGCAAATCGCCGCGCTCGTCGAGCTGACCCCGCGCTTCGGCGAGCTGGCGCTCCAGCTCGCGAGCCTGCGACTCGGAGGCGTGGAGCTTCTCGTCATGCTCGTGAAGCTGCACGGTTTTTCGGCCAATCTCGAGAAGCTGCTTGGCCTTAGTGGCTTTCGCCTCCTCGAGCTCCTGGGCCAGTTTGCGCTCTCGAAAGGCGTAGTCGGCGCGCAGCAGATCGCGCTGGGCGATCGCCTCCTCGCGCGTGAAGGGCGCGAGCATCTGCAGGCGGCGCATGGAAAGCCGCGAGGCCCTAGCCCAGAGCGCCGGCAGAAACAACAAGACGACAAGCCCGGCGATGAGGAAGCCGAGCGCGAGATACATCGCCTGTTCGATCGACACGCTTTGCGCCCCTGCCGTTTCGGAAGCGCCCGCCCGAACGCTTCGGAGGGACCTGCCTTTTTACGGCAAGGCGGCCCGAAAATCAAAGCGGCTCGGAGCGCGTTCCAACCTGACGCGTCCGATCGAACTGACCGAAATCGAGAATCGTCATGCCTTGTGCGTCGATCCGTTGCAAGTCGCAATAGTCGTGATCCACGAGCACGTCCTGCATCGAATAAAGGCGCCGCCCGCGAACGAGCTGATTGGAGTTTTCGTCATGGCCGCTGAAAATCAGGACAACGCTAGCGTCGGAGCGCGCGAAATCCTCCGTTTCCCAACCGTGCAGCGGACTTTCCTCGTCGAGCGGGTGCATGAGCGTCCAGGTCAGCGCGAAGACGGGATTGTCGTCGCGGGTGAGCCGGAGCCGATAGAATTTGCGAAAGGTCGCGCCTTCCGCCGTTCGCTCCATACGAAAAAGCCAAAGTTTCGCGGTGGCCTCGGTGATGGCGTTCACGCGCTCGTTGGCGAAGCGAATCATGAGCATGCGGACGCCGTCATGCGGCGCGATCACCGGATTTTGCGCGAAGAGCAGCCGCGCGCGAGGGCTTGCGAAGCGGGCGAAAGTCACGCCGGCGACGATCGCGACCGAGGATACGCCCACGAAGGTCGCAATTGTCGCGACGAGGTGGCCATAGAGCGAGCTGGGATGCAGGTCGCCGTAGCCAACGGTCGCGAGCGTCTCGACGCTGAAGAAGAAATAGTCGGCGAAGGATCCGGGACGGGCGTTGGCGATCGGATTGTCGCCCAGGGCATAGCCGAGCAGGTAGAGAAGCGCGAAGAGAGCATTGAGAAAGACGAAGCCGACGGCGAGCGAGCCGAAAAAGCGCGGCCAGCTCGCCGTCATCGCGTAGTGATTGAGATCCGTCCAGAAGCTTCGCGGCAGCCCCTCGGCGACGACTCTGCGTTCGCCGAGCTGGAAGGTCTTGCGTTTGGGGCCCGCCATCCGCTCGCGCTCAGAACGGGTTCCAGGTCGGGGCGGAGGTGAATTTCAGATAGCCGAGACTGACGCCGAGCCTCGCACCGACTCCCGAGCGAATTGGGGTCACGACGACGCCGCCGTCGCTCGAGGAGAGCGAGGTGAAGCCGAGGCCGCCGATGAGGAAAGCCGAGCCGTCGATGCCGGCGAAGCGCTGGTGGATCGCGTCGAGCGCCGGAAGATTATAGACCAGCATCATCGTGCGATCGCCGTCGGCGCCCGCGTCGAAGCCGAGCGACGGCCCCTCCCAATAAACCCGTTGGCGTCCGGCGTTGCGCGTGTACATCTCGCCTTCGCCGTAGCGCACGCCGCCCACGAAAGCGCCGCCGGCCTCTTGCCCGAGGATATAGGCGTTGGGGCGGCCCCACTTGCTCGTCAGATTCTCGACGCCTTCGCCCAATCCGCGCGAGATCGAGCCGAAGAACTGATGGCCGCTCTCGATGACCTCATTGTTCTGAAAGCTTTCCGGCTGCTGCTGGGGAATGGCGAAGGCGCGAGGCGCCGAGAAGGCGAGGCCGCTGGCGGCCAGACGCAGCAGGGAGCGTCGCGAGAAGGGCGAGGAGGAATCGGGCTTGTTCATATCGAAGACCTCCCGGCGCGGGGGCGCCGTTTTGACGACAGCTTGGTCCTCGAAGGTTAAAATAGCCTTGCCAGGGCGCGGTCGCCGCAGGCGACATAGGGGCCGTTGATGTAGCCTTGCGCAGCCTTGCCATAGGGAAAGGGCTCCCCCTGCGGCGTCAACACGGCCCCGCCGGCCGCCCGCAGCACGGCGTCTCCTGCAGCCGTGTCCCATTCGTGGGTCGGCCCGAAACGCGGATAGACGTCGGCGAGCCCCTCCGCGATGCGGCAGAATTTCAAGGAGGACCCCGCCTGCATCTGCGCCTTGATCGGCAGGCGCGAGAGAAAGGCCGCCGTCTCGGCGTCGAAATGCGAGAGGCTGACTATTGCGGTAAGCCCCTCCGCCGGCGCGGCGCGCGTCGCGAGCCGCCGCCACTGACTCTCGGGCGGCAGCGGCGCGCCGGGTGCGGCTGCGACATGGTAGGCCCTTTCGCCCGCGAACCATAGCTCGCCCAGGGCAGGGGCGTAGACCGCGCCGGCTGTGGGGGAGCCCTGTTCGATCAGCGCGATGTTGATGGTGAACTCCGGCCGGCGGGCGATGAACTCGCGCGTGCCGTCGAGCGGGTCGATGAGGAGGAAGGCGCCCTGCTGCGCCGGCGTCTCGCCCCGCGCCGAGGCCTCCTCGGCGATGCAGGGGGCCTGCGGCATGAGGCGCGCGAGCTCGCCGATGAGATAGGCCTCGACAGCCTCGTCAGCCTCGGTGACGGGGCTCGCGTCGTCTTTGAGGCGGGCGCCCTGGTCCGCCCGGCTGAACACCGCCATGGCGAGCGGTCCCGCCGCGAGACAGAGCTTTGCGAAGAGGATCGCGACGGCCGAGCGGTCGTAAGGGGAGAAGAGGGGAGGCATCGTGTCGCCGCTCATGGGATTCCCGATCGTGTTGGCCGCCGCCGCCGAGCGCCACATGACCCGCGCGCAGTCTCTGCTACAATGAGCGCATGCCCGAAGTGCTTTTTTACCAGCTCACGCGCGGCAGCCTCGAGGAGGCCTTGCCTCGTCTGCTCGAAATATCGCTGGCGCGCAATTGGCGCGTCGCGGTGCAGACGGGCGACGCCTCGCGTCTCAAGCCGCTCGACGATCATCTGTGGTCCTACGACCCGGAGAAATTCCTGCCGCATGGCGTGAAGACCGACGGAGAGCCGGAGACGCAGCCCATCTATCTCACCGCCGAGGGCGATAATCCCAACGAGGCCGACGCTCGTTTCTTTCTGCACGAGGCCGCCGTCGGGCCGGTGCTTGCCGATCCGGGAGCGGCTCCGAAGGTTCGAGCCATACTGATGTTCAGCGGCGCCGATCCGGCTCAGCTGCTCGACGCCCGCACGCAGTGGAAGACGCTGCGCGAGACTGGCCATGAGCTTGTCTATTATCAGGAGGACGAGAACGGAAAATGGGTGGAGAAGTCCCGCCACAAGAGCGCCTGACGCCGGAGTTCGCCGCGCGGCGTGACGCTGCGCGCGCAAAGCTCGACGCGATCGACCCGCATCGCCGGGAGGGCGGCGCCGAGGCCGACCCGCTGCGGCGCGACTGGTTCGAGGCCGTCTATCGCCTCGCGGAGGGGGACGCCGCCGGCGTGCCCTGGGGCGATCTCGCGCCACATTCGCTGCTCGTCGACTGGCTCGCGGCGCAGGGGTCGCTTGCTGGGCTCCGCGCCCTCGATGTCGGCTGCGGTCTCGGCGACAACGCCGAAGCGCTCGCCGCGGCCGGCGCGAAGGTCCAGGCCTTCGATTTTGTAGAGACTGCGGTCGACTGGGCGAAGCGACGCTTTCCGCAAAGCACAGTGGATTTTCGCACGGAGGATCTCTTCGCGCTGCCCGCCGAGTGGCGCGGCGGTTTCGACCTCGTGCATGAATGCTACACGTTGCAGGCGCTCCCCGAGGCGCTGCTCGGGCAAGCGGCCGAGGCGCTGGCCTCTCTGGTTGCGCCCAGTGGGCGACTGCTCGTCATCGCCCGGGCGCGCGACGAGGGCGAAACCTTCGCCGGCCCGCCCTGGCCGCTGACGCGACGGCAGATCGAGGCGCTGGCGACGGGCGGGCTGACGCTACAGTCGGTCGAGACGCTCTCGGCGAGAGGGGATCGGCCGCATTGGCGGGCGGTGTTTCGGCGCGGGTGAGAAGGAAGGCGGCGAGTTTTTCGACTGGAGCCCTGAACCAAAGGCGGATATCCTTGCACCTCGCAACTTGGCAGTCCGAGGAGCGTTCAATGTCGAGCTATCCGATTGCCGTGGTGAAAGAACGCCTGTCGCAGTTGATCGACGCCGCCCTCGCGGGCGAGGCCGTCACGATTACCCGCGACGGCCAGCCTGTGGCGGAACTGCGGGCCATGGGAGTGAAACCCAAGGGCAAGCCGTCGACGGCGCTGATCGATGAGATCGCCGTGAGGGCGAAGCTGCGAGCACCCCTTGGCCGAAGCGCCGCCGATATCGTCCGTGAAATGCGCGACGAAGAACCGTGAGGTTCTATCTCGACACCTCGGTTCTCGTGTCAATTCTCTTCGAAGAAGCGCAGTCCTAATCGGCGCGCGAGTGGTGGAAACAAACGTTCGGCGAGAATATCATCGGCGCATTCGCCGCGATGGAGGTCGCTGCCGTCGTCTCCCGCCGACTTCGGCAGGGTCTGTCGAGCGAAGACGAGGCGCGAGCAATTCTTCGCGATTTCGACCTACTGCGAAACGCTTGCGGGTCGCATGTCCACCATCGCGCGGATTCCGAGTTAGCCGACGAGCTGGTACGCCAATTCCCGACCAAGCTCGCTGCGCCGGACGCCCTGCATCTTGCTTCCGCCGTCAATCTCGACGCGACGCTCGTGACCTTCGACCAGCGCCTTGCAGAAGAAGCGCGGATGCGTGAGGCCAATGTGACTGCGCCAAATTGACGTCGGGCGAGATTGCCGCTCTCTCGGACCGCTACCGGCT
>CAWCTS010000058.1:0-14739 GCA_963798515.1 uncultured Alphaproteobacteria bacterium | reverse complement strand
TCGTCACCGTGCCCGATGGAACGCTCGTGACGGATGGCTCCTCCACCGCGCTTGCGAGCTACGACCGCTTCAGTAATCGCCTGGCCAATGTCCGCGCCGCGCGCGACGGCGAGATTCGCGACGCCAGAGTGCTCGCCGATATGATTCGCACGCGGCTCGCCGTGGCGCTCGGCGGACCGCAGAACGCGCCGGTCGCTTCGGCGGTCGTCGCGGCGCCGGTTCGCTGATCTGGCTGAAAGCTGCGCGCGCTTCAGTGGTGGATGTGGAAGCTCTCCACATGGGGATTGATGCGGGCGGCCAGGGACATGAGCGACAGGCCCTTGTCGCGATCGCCGGCTGCCGAATGGATTAGCGCGGCTTGATGGAAGAGCTTGGCGGCGCAGGCCCCGGAACCCAAAGCGCGGTCGATCCAGTGGACCGCTTCGTTCAGGCGTCCCGCCCGATAGAGCGACCAACCAAGCGCCGACTGCGTCGAAAAATTCTCGCGCAGCTCGACGTCCTTCATCGCCCAAAAGGTCGCAGCGTCGCCCTCCTCTGCAACGTCGGCGTAATAGTCCACGAGGTGGTGGTAGAAATGCGTCTCCCCCGCCTGCGCCGAACGCAGATAGGCGGTGAGGGCCTTTGCTTTCCAGGCCGCCGCTGCTTCGGCGCGCCCCGCGACGTCGCATAGCTCGCCCAGCGCCTGCTGCAGGTCTGGACGTTCGACGGCATCGACGATCGATTCGAGTAGGGCGATGGCGTCGGCGTAGCGTCCCTGCGCGCCCCAGAGTTCCGCGAGATGCTCCTGCACGAGCCAGTAGCCGGGATAGGCCCTGTCGGCGACCGAGTATCGGCGCTCGGCCTCGGCCAAGCGCCCGCGCTGAAAGTCCATGAGACCGCGCTGCGTCTCGAGCCATGCGAAGGGCCGCATCTGCTTTGCCGTCAGCGAGTCCCGCGCCTCCTCATAGAGTTGCTCCGCTCCGGGGTCGTCTCCCATCTTGAACAGAAAATGCGCGAGACGCGCGAGGCCGTCCCAGCTACGCTCCTCCTCGAGCAGTCGCTCATAGCCCTGCAGCGCTGAGTCATAGCGCCCTTCCTGAAAGGCGAGATCGGCGGCGAGCACCCGCGCCTCGCGGCTGTCGCGCACACGGGGGGCCGCTGCAAGCGCGGCGCGGACGTGATCTAGCCGATGCAGCTTGAAGGCGAGGTTCGCCTTCAACAGATAAAGGTCCGACGGATCGGCGAGACGCGCGACGGCTCGGTCCAGCACGCCGTCGACGGCCATGAGATCCTCGAGATCGCCGGCGACCGCCGCCTTCTGATAGCGACGCCACGCATAGCGCGTGATCTGCTCGGCGTCGGCCGCGCGATCGATGACGTCGTCGCCGAACTCATCGAGGGCCGCCTCTATGCGGCCCATCTCCGCAGCGTAGCCCTCCAAAGCCTCGACTTTGTAATTCATGCCCAGTTCCTCCCACTGCGCGGTGGCTACCAGGGCTCGGCCAAATAGGGGAAGCTCTTGAGGAACTCCTTGTCATTTTTCCTCGGATTGGGCGTCGTCCGCGGCTCGATCGGCGCGCTCGCCCAAAGCGCAGGATCGTTGAGCAACTCGACGTGGTATTTCTTGCCGTTCAGCGTCGCGCTCATGTCGAGGAAGAGCGACAGAAACCGCGTCGCGACCTGATCCTCGAGGCGCCGGCCGAAAGGCCAGGTGCCGGTCGTGTCCATGTCGATCGAATTGACGTTGGGAATGAAGACATCGACGGGACGGCGCAGCGAGATCGGCAGACCTTTCGGATTCCAGGAATCGTCCGGCATGTTGAGCTCCTGGAAGAGCATCTTCTTCACGCGCGGAAAGGCCTCGATGACGGTCGAATAGGTGCGGTGGATGGAGATCGGCGAATTGTCATGGTCGAAGGCGCTGGCGAGCCCAAGCGCCGTAACCGAGGGACCAAAGCCCCAGCCGAGATGGCCAAGCCGTTTGACGAAATGCGGGGCGAGCCAGAAGTTATTGGCGCCGAGCTGCCGGTTATCCTCGCGTTCGCTCAGCGCCGCATCGGCGAAGGCCTGACCGTCGGTGTCCACGAGCTTATATTTTTTGAGCTCGTCGTCGACTGCCCAGGCGTCGAGCAACGCATGCGGATGCTCGAGCCAGAAGGGATCGTCGGGGATCGTCTCGATCTTATTTGCGGCCTTGAGCACCCAGCTTTCGCCCCAGGCGTTGACGGTGCGGTCCCGCGCAGGATTATCGGTCAAGAACGCCAGCGGAATTTCGAGGATGATCGCGTTGCAGTTCTGACCGGCGCGCGCGTCCTCGCCGGAATAGACGAAGCGGAAGTTGCCGTTCGCATCCTTCTTGTATTTCGCGCCCGTCAATTCATAGGGGCCGGGCGGCAGATCCTTCTTGAAGCCGCGTCCCCAGTTCGGAAAGGCGGGATCGTAATTGAAGAGATGATTGCCTTCGAGCTCGATGAGCGTCTTGGGGATCTTCAGCTCGCGCAGCTCCGGCATTGAATGCGGCACATGATAATATTGCGGCGCATAATTGATCGAGCGGAAGAAGCCCGGAAGATCGTTGAAGAAGGCGTCGTCGCGCCCGCCGATGAACGCCTTGATGGCGTGGCCCTTCGGCGAGGTCAGCGTCGCATTGACGTTCGTATCGATCGTTGCGGAGAAAGTCCCGCCAGGGAAATTGAAGAAACGAATATGCGCGCGATTGTCGCGATCGATCGTCACGCGCACTTCGGCCGGTTTGAGGATGCTGAGATATTTCGTCTTCACGCCGTCGAGATAGGAAAGGAAGCTATCCAGCGTGTGATCGCCTTGGGTCGGACGCGTGATGCGCGCGTCCGGCGCGATCAATATGCGGTAGAGCATGTCCGTGTCGAACACGCCCGCGCCGGGCACGGCGGCGAAAGTGAGCGCGATGACGACCTTTTCGCCGTCGCTTTTGTCGTCGGACGGGAAGCCAAAAATGTCATAGAGATCGGCGGCGCTGACATCGATGTCCGAAAAGATGGAGTTGACGGCGTTCGGGTCGTTGTGGTCGGCCATTTCTGCGTCCCCCTGACAAGAAACTTTCCGGCGGCGAAAATCTCCATGGCTCGTCGCGCGATGAATCGCGTCGCTTTTTCTCCTCCGGCGGCGAGGCAAGCCGTTTGGCGCCGCCGAAACAGCGCCGGTCATGCGCGCGAGACGAGGGAATAACGATCACCGTCCCACATGGTTCCAGGCGAGTCTCAGCGTTAGGGGATTGGCTCACATCGTCGCATCGAAGGTCTCGATCACAGGAAGTCCGTCTCGCGGACCCCGCCGTCGTCAAGATGAGACTTTCTTCTGATTTCCATAGCAAATTGGGCGCGAAGCTTGACAGGCGGAGCGCCAGCGCGCCGAGAAAGAACCCCTGCGCCAGGAGTATCGAGAGGATTTCGCAGATGCACGACCTGAATAGCGAGCTTGAACTCAAGAGCGAAACGGTCGCACGATCGGTGCAATCTTACATCGACGAAGGCGCGCATTGGTCGGATGGGACGGCTCTCATCGGCACGCCGATGACGCGCATGCAGTGGCGGATCTGGTATCTCGCGGCCGCCGGCAAGTTTTTCGAGGGGCTGATCGTCTTCATGACCGGCGTCGCGATGCCGCTGATCGCAACGGAATTCCACATGACGAAAGCTCAGCACGGCGTTATCGGCGCGGCGTCGCTTTTCGGCATTCTCGTCGGAGCGATCGGACTGGGCGGCCTCTCCGACCACTTCGGCCGCAAGCGCATGTTCATCGTGGAGATGTTCCTGTTCCTTGGGTTCCTCTGCCTCGTCTGCTTCAGCCCCAGCTATTTGTGGCTCGCTGTTTTCCTCTTTGGCCTGGGCGTCGCGCTCGGCTGCGACTATCCCACGGCTCACGTCATCATTTCCGAGAGCATTCCGAGTCGCATGCGGGGACGGCTGGTCTTATCGGCTTTCGGCTTCCAGGCGTTGGGAGCGTTGACGGGCACCGTGGTGGGCTATCTCGTGCTGACCAACATGCCTGAGATCGGCGCCTGGCGGTGGATGTACGCCACCGCCATCATCCCCGCCTTGATCGTCGCCGTTGCGAGATTTTGGATTCCCGAAAGCGCTCATTGGCTGCTGCACCGCGGCGAGCAGTCCAAGGCGGAAGCGCAGATCAATCTGCTGCTGCAGCGGGAGCCGGCCTATCCGAAGCGCGTCAAACTCGCCGAGCCGAAAGGCGGAGCGAAGCGGCAGAATTTTCTCTCGCTCTTCAGCAGCAAGAACCGCCGAGCGACGATCCTGGCTTCGCTCCCCTGGTTCCTGCAAGACCTCGGAACCTATGGCATCGGCATCTTCACCCCGACCATCCTGGCCGCGACGATCGGGCATAAATCCGACCATGTCCGCAATCTGGCGGACTTGATCAACAACGACGTCCTTGCGGCGAAAGGTTCGGGCTTGATCGACGTGCTGCTGATCGTCGGCATCGTCTGCGCCTTCCTCTTCGTGAACAAGGTCGGCAGCATCAAGCTTCAGATCTGGGGCTTCATCGGCTGCGCCGTCGGCCTCGCCATCGCGGCCGCCTCGACGTTCTTCACCGGTGGAACGGAGATCGCGCTGATCTTCCTCGGCTTCATGACCTTCAACTTCATGACCAACCTTGGGCCGAACGCGCAGACCTATCTTCTCGCGGGCGAGGTCTTTCCGACGGAGGTGCGGGGCATGGGAGCGGGCTTCGCGGCGTCTTTCGCCAAAATCGGAGCCGTGGCGACGGCTTTCCTCTTCCCCATTCTCCTTGCGGACATCGGCGAAAGGGCGCTGCTGCTCGGCCTCGTCGGAACCTCGCTGCTTGGCGCCTTCGTCACCTATGCCTTTCAGATCCACACCACTGGCGTGAACCTCGAGGAGATCGGATCGGAGTAGGCCTGCCCGCAGCTTAGCCGCCCGGCGCCCCACGGCGGCGAGCATTTCTTTACGCCTCGGCGTAAGAATGGCGGCATGAGCGATTCGAGAAAACGTCTCCCCGCCCCGCAGGCCTTTCTGGCGAGCGGCGAAATCCGCGGCGAGGCGGCGAGCTGGCTCGAAACGCTGGCCTTCGAGCGGCGCTATTCGCGGCATACGATCGAAGCCTATGGGCGCGATCTGCGCGGCTTCCTCGCTTTTCTCGCCGAGCACCGCGGCCGCCCCGCCGACGCGACGCTGCTCAAGGAGCTCGAGCCCTCGGACCTGCGCGCCTTCCTCGCCCGTCGGCGCAACGAGGGGCTGGAGAGCCGCTCGCTCCTGCGCGCGCTCGCCGCGACGCGCTCCTTCATGCGTCACCTCGAAAAGAAGGGGCTCGGCCGCACCGATGTCTTCGCCGCGGTGCGCCCCCCCAAGCGCCCGCATCATCTCCCCAAGGCGCTGGGCGTCGAGGACGCGAAGGAGATGATCGATCCGCAGACGCGGGCGAGCGAGACGCGCGAGCCCTGGATCATCGCGCGCGACTGCGCCGTTCTCGGTCTGCTCTATGGGGCGGGCTTGCGCATTTCAGAGGCGCTGTCGCTCACCCACGCCGATGCGCCGATCGGAATGACCGACCGAGTTTCCGTGCTGGGCAAGGGCGGCAAGACGCGCGTTGTCCCGGTGATCGAGCCGGTGCGGCGGCTCATCGAGGACTATCTGGCGCTCTGCCCCTATGATCTCTCAGGAGGACCGCTTTTCCTCGGCGCGCGCGGGGGGCCCTTGAGCCCGCGCATTATTCAGCTCGCGGTCGAGCGCATGCGCGGCGCGCTGGGCCTTCCCGCCGGCGCGACGCCGCACGCGTTGCGACACTCCTTCGCGACGCATCTACTGGGACGCGGCGGCGATCTGCGCACCATTCAGGAGCTTCTCGGCCACGCCTCGCTCTCGACGACGCAAATCTACACCGCCGTCGACAGAGCGCGGCTCTTCGACGCCTATCGGCTGGCGCATCCGCGCGCGCAGTGAGCCGCGGGAGCGCCGAATTTTCGCATCGCGCTCCGATCTTTCACGTCACGCGGGCGAGCGTCGGCCTTAAGGCTTCGATCCAAAGCGCATTGGCTCTCGACGTGAAATGCAGTCCATCGTCGGTCATCTCGGGCAGCCGCGTCCCGTCTCGAGACACGAGAGGATTGAGATCGAGCACGGCCACTGAATATTCCCGACAGAGCTCCGCCATCGCCGCATTCGCCGCATCGATACGCGACGCTTCCGCCATGTCGGAAACATGCGGCATGAGCGTAAAGACAGTGCGCGGCGGGCAAGGCAGCGCATCGAGCAGCGCGCGGAAGTCTCGCGCAATGACGAGGGTCGAAGCGCCCACCCCCAGAAGATCATTGAGGCCGCCATCGATGACATAGCTCAACTCGGCGCGGCGCGGCGCATCGTGCAATTGCGCCGTCACATCGGCAAGGCGCGCGCCGCCGCGCGCGAGATTGAGCGTCGCGAGCGGTCTTTGGAAGAGACGGCGAAAAGGGCAACCAGCCGCGAGGCTGTCGCCCGCGATGACCAACTTGGCGAGCCTGCGTCGCAAATTTGAGTCTCTCTTTATCATTGGCTCCGCCTCAGCGACGCCGCAGCCACTGGCGAAGTCGCCGCGCTTGCATTCGAGGCTCGAAGAGTTAAGCTCTGGAAAATGGCTCGTCTCCCGATTTTTTTTCACGGCCGCTTGCATCATGTGTTTTTTGCTTTAGATATCCGAAGCGTAACAAGGAATTGAGATGGAAGAGTTTCTCTCCGACGGCGTCAGAATAGCCTATGTGGAATTCGAACCCAGAGAGCAGGATCGCAATGAGCCGATCGTGCTCATTCATGGTTTTGCATCGACCCATGCGGTGAATTGGCTCTTCAACCAGTGGGCGAAGACGCTTACCGAGGAGGGAAGAAAGGTGGTCATGTTCGACCTACGCGGACATGGCGCCTCCCAAAAGCTCTATGAGCCTGAAGCCTATGGTCTTGATATAATGGCTCAGGATACGCTTCGAACTCATGGACCACCTCGGCATAGAGCGCGGCGACATACTGGGTTATTCGTTGGGCGGCCGCATCGGGACTCATCTCGCGCTTGCGCACCCCGAGCGCGTCCGTTCTCTCATCATGGGCGGCGTCGGCACGAGTTTGCTCGCCCCGACGGCGCTGCTGCCGGGCATGGCCGAAGCCATGGAAGCCAATGAGATTCAGGATATAGAAGATCATAGCCTGAAGATTTTTCGCGGCTTCGCCGAATCGACGCGCAGCGATCTGAAGGCGCTCGCGGCCTGCGTGCGCGGCCTGCGGCCCACCTTCACGCCGCAGGACCTCGCCCGCGTCGAGACTCCCACATTGATCTGCGCCGGCACGCGCGACGATGTGGCGGGTGATCCGCATCCGCTGGGCAAGCTGTTCAAACAGGCCGACGTCGTCGATATTCCCGGGCGTGATCACAACCGCGCCGTAGGCGATCGCGTCTTCAAGCAGGCCGTTCTCGAATTTCTCGCGGCGAGGCCCTGAGCGGCGCGGCGGCCCTGCGCCCGATAGCGGAACCGAAAGGAGCGCTGATGGTCGTCGCAACTTCTGCATCAACGCCCGAGAACGCGGATCCCTTGTTCCAGCGCCTGCGCGCCGAGGCCGAAGCGGCGCTGAAGCAGGAGCCGGGGCTGGGCGCGCTTCTCAACGACACGATCCTTGCGCAGGCGAGCCTCGAGGCCGCCGTCGCCTATCGCGTGGCGGATCGGCTCGCCGGTCCGGAAGCCACAGGCGCGGCGATCCGGCGCGCGTTCAATCAATATTTCGAGCGCCAGACTGACGCGAGCGCCATTCTGCGCGCGGATCTCCTCGCCGTTCTCGAACGCGACCCGGCCTGCACGCGGCTGCTCGAGCCGGTTCTCTATTTCAAGGGTTTTCACGCCATACAGGCGCATCGCGTCGCCCATGCGGCGTGGCTCGGCGGGCGCAGCGACTTCGCGCTCAGCCTGCAATCCCTCTCCTCGCAGAAATTTCAAACCGACATCCATCCGGCCGCTCGCATCGGGCGCGGCTTCTTCCTCGATCACGCGACCGGCGTCGTGATCGGGCAGACCGCAGTGATCGAAGACGAGGTCTCGATGCTGCACGCGGTCACGCTGGGCGGGAGCGGCAAGAGGAGCGGAGAGCGCCATCCCAAGGTCAGGCGCGGCGTGCTCATCGGCGCCGGCGCGCAGATCTTCGGCAATATCGAGATCGGCGCGGGCTCGCTGATCGCCGCCGGCTCGGTCGTTCTCGAGGACGTGCCCCCGCACAAAACCGTCGCCGGCTCGCCCGCGCGCATCGTCGGCGACGTGACCGAGGCCGCGCCCTCCCATGCCATGGATCAGGTCCACGACGTGATCGACGCTGGGCTTTGAGGCTCACGACCGACCTCCAAAACGCTTGATATTGCGCCAGTTCGAGACAGGCCGACGCGAGAGCTGAGGGCTGCGGAAGCGCCCGTTAAGACTTCCTGGTTACTATCGAAACGCATCAATTCTCGCGCTGTGGATGCCTCCGGCGAAGCGTCAGCCGGAAATCTGGCGGAACGTCCCGCTTCAGCGCGTCCGTAGAGTTTTTCCTTGCGTGCGCGTGCCCCATGAGTGAAGTCACGGCCGAAATGATCGAGAGGGGGCGCGGGACCGACCCCAGAAGCGCCGCGCTGCGCCGCAAGCGGGGCGCGACGGTGCAGCAGGCGCGCGAGCGGCTCACGACCTCCGACACCGGCCATCGCGGCTGCGACCTTGAGCTTTTGCGCGCTTATGCGTCCACGCGGCTCGACTCCGTCCCTTCGGCGACGACGCTGATCGCCGTCGTCTGGCTCGTCTCTTTTTGGTGGCTTCGATCAAACGCCGTCATTCTGTGGGGCGCGCTCACGCTCGCAAGCCTCCTGCTTTGCTGCAGGGCGGCCAAGGTCTTCACGGCGCTCGAAGACTCAAAGGTGCATTTGCGCCAATGGAATACGCGCCTCAGCATGATCGAATGCGCCCATTCGGCGAGTTGGGGCAGCCTTGCGCTGGTCGTCGCCGGTTACGACAACCCCACCGCGCAGGTTTTCACGATTGCGATGCTGCTGCTCGTTTCCGCCTTCAACTGCGTCGTCACGGCCACCATTCCGCTCGCAGCCTATGCGGCGTCGCTCCCGATCTGCGGCGCGGCGCTCTGGATCGTGGGCTTTCAGTTTCTCGGCGACGGCTCGACGGCGGCCCTCGCCTTGGCTTTCGTCGGGGCGGCGCAGCTTTTCTTCCTGCTGCTGGCGCGGCGCTTTCATCAGGTCGCCTTCGAGAGCGTCCTCTATCGCTGCGAAAAAAGCGAGCTCATCGCGGAGCTCGAGCAGGCGAAGGCGAATTCAGACGAGGCGAGACGGCGCGCCGAGGAGGCGAGCCTCGCGAAATCCCGCTTCCTCGCGACGATGAGCCATGAGCTGCGCACGCCGCTCAATGCCGTCCTCGGCTTTTCGGAAGTGCTCAAAAACGAAATTTTCGGCGCGCACGCCAATCCGACCTACAAGGATTACGCGAGCGACATCCATTCGAGCGGCCAGCATCTTCTGACGCTCATCAACGAGATTCTCGATATTTCCCGCATCGAGGCCGGACGCTACGAATTGAAGGAGGAGGGCCTCTCGCTCGCCGCTATCGCGCAGGATTGCCGCCATCTGCTGGCGATCCGCGCGCAAAAGCGCGGGCTCGAGCTCAAGGAGCTCATCGAGCCCAATCTTCCGCGCATCTGGGCCGACGAGCGGGCCATGCGCCAGATCGTGCTGAACCTCCTCACCAATGCGATCAAATTCACGCCGCGCGGCGGCTTGATCACGATCAAGGTCGGCTGGACGGGCGCCGGCGGGCAATATCTCTCGGTCAAGGATAACGGCCCCGGCATTCCCGAAAATGAGATCGCCGTCGTCATGTCCTCCTTCGGTCGCGGCTCGCTAGCGCAAAAGCATGCGGAAGAGGGTACGGGCCTGGGCCTGCCGATCGTGAAGGGGCTCATCGAGCTGCACGGCGGGCGTTTCTTGCTGCGCTCGAGGCTGCGCGAGGGCACGGAGGCGATCATGGCGCTGCCGCCTCAGCGCGTCATGGACGCGCTGCCGCAAATGGAGACCGAGGCGAAGCCGCTGGCGAGGCCGAGCTTCGCCGGCGCTTCCTCCTGAGGCTGGTGGCAGGGTAATCGTGGCGCTAGTCGTTTAAATCCGACGCTTGGCGACCGGTTTCAAGTCATAAGCGTGGCCGCCGCTGGATCCAGGGATGCGCCACAAACAGACGTTCGTCGACTGGATAAGCGAGGAAGCGATGCTTCGTCACCATCGGGCGTAGGTCGGCGTTCCAATGGGCCCGTTCGAGGAAATCTTGAGGATAATCGCGCAGCTGAGACCGCCGTCGGGCTCCACCTTGTTAAAAGACCCAAATTTGGGGAATCTTTGTATCTGAAGGGGGTACATCTGGGAATTCCCTTTGGAGATGACGGAGGCCTGCGCCCCGATAAGCAGGAGTGAGTGAGCGGATCTGCAGCCCCGCGAGGAATCCTGGCTTAAAGGCATTTGCCAGGGGATTTCGGTTTATGGGGCTTGACGGCCAGAAACCTACCGGTCATAAATAAATATCCGCTCCTGGGAAGCCTTTAACAAGTTTCGGAAGTAAAGTTGTTTTCCGGCGCGCAACGGTACAGAATTGGCCTCGTTTACGAAGGCGGAGAGCAATGGATCCTGAAACGATCGCAGCCGCAGTGAACGCTGCTATTGCGTAATTTAAAGATGCGGCGCAACAAGACTGGCAGACGCAAGTCGGTGATAAGTTGAATGCAATTTTGACAGAGCTGGATGTTATTGATCAATATCTTCAACAATTGCCTGGGATTTTTGTAACGGCTCTAGACAACAATCAGCGCAAAATTTGGGCTACCGATATAAAAACGGCGATTGCTGACATAAATGACTTGCTTCAGAAGTTCCCTCAAGGACCTACATCTAATGATGCTGAACAGGCTTGGCAGCAACAAATATTGAATACCAAGAGCCTGCTGGAAAGCAATATGGACTATCAAAACTGGGGTTTCGAGCAATATGCAATCGTTGCTTCTGGCATAAGCGCTTTATCTGGATTAGCGAAGCACAAGGATGCATTAAATCTTTTCCCAGCACTGGTAACACGCGCTTTAGCTTATTATGTTGCGGCGGTAGATGGGGGTATCTCCTCATCCTTTCAAGCCGCAGTCAATTCGTATAACTCTGGACGTCAGCAGGCAGCTCAAAGCGGTGATGGCCTTCTAAATGCTCCATGGTGTACGGGGTACGGGCAGACTTACACGCCGCCCCATGGCGGCCACACCTACGTGACCTATACTACCTATACTATAACAGGTTCTGTTGAGGGTGGCATTGGTGCTGTGAATTATGGAATGAGTCCAGTGGCCAATTTTATGCCAGGGACCTCAGGGAGTGATGCCGAAAATCAAGGTATCTCCATAGTCAATCAATTTAGAAATTCTTACTTGAGTTATTCAAATGAAGTTATTAGCGCCACTGCTGTGATAAACTCCTGCAACCGGATTATAAATGGGCTCCACGCGTTGGCTACAAAACAGAGGTTCCTAAAGTCCGTCTGACACAGAAGTATTCTCCTAAATTTTATTTCAAGCCGATATTGATGCAAGTAGGCGAAGTTTCGCCTTTGTCATCTATTTAGAAATTCAGGGCGCGGCGGTCCAGAAAGGTATTTTATTGGCGCGACTGTCCTTCCCCGAGCCCTAGACTGAAAGCTCTTCAGAATTTTAGTGATCGTAAAAACTGCTGCCGAAAGGATCAACCCAAGTCAGTTTGGCTATCTGTTGGCAATACAGCCTTGGCTACTCGATTAATACGGGGAAAAGACGTACAATAGCCCATTAGATCCTCTGAATGAGTCCAGTTCGCTTTCCTTGCGGGACCTGTCCTCGAACTTGAAAGGAATTAAGCTGCGACTTTGCCTCGCTAATGCAACCCGATCTTTCGACGACGGCGAGTTCAGCCGCTCACGCGACTCCGCGTTAACATCGCCGCTTTTTTAGGTCCGCGTTGGCTTTTGGTTGTGTAACAACGCTGCGGAGGTCGCGCCACTGAAGAAGGTCAATCAATTTTCGAGGCCTCAGATCGATCAGAAGGAGGAAAATCGCAAGAAGTGAAGGCTGAGAGCGGCCATTTTCGACGAAATTCGAATCCGGCTTGGGGTTTTCACACAGCCAGGTTCAACAGCGGTCCAGTGGCAGCCGCATGCCACTCTCGCGACCGTGGGTTGCAGGCGCTAGATTCTGGCCACGAGGAAGTCGCAAAACTCCCGCAACGTGATCGAACTCATGTCCCAGTTCCGCGAGAATACCCCCTGCGCCGCGCTGACGCTTTTTTCCGGCGGGCAGGACTCGACCGTCTGTCTGGCCTTCGCGCTGTCGCGCTTCGAGCGTGTCGAGACGGTCGGCTTCGACTATGGTCAGCGCCACGCGGTGGAGCTGAAGCAGCGCGCGCGGATTCGAGAAGGCCTCTGCGCGCTCTCCCCGCAGTGGCGCGAGGGGCTGGGTCAAGACCACACGCTGGCGATCCCGACACTGGGCGAAATCTCGGAGACGGCGCTGACGCGCGAGGCGGAGATCGCCTTTTCCGCCGACGGCCTTCCCAATACCTTCGTCCCCGGCCGCAACATTCTCTTTCTCGCTTTCGCGGCGGCGCTCGCCTATCGGCGCAAGATCTCGACGCTCGTCGGCGGCATGTGCGAGACCGACTATTCCGGCTATCCGGACTGCCGCGAGGCGACGATCCAGGCCACCGAGCAGGCGCTGTCGCTCGGCCTCGACCGGCCCTTCGAAATTCTCACGCCCCTCATGCATATCGACAAGGCCGCGACCTGGCGCCTCGCGGAGGAGCTCGGCGGCGAGGCGCTCGTCGCGCTCATCGTCGAGGAGAGCCACACCTGCTACCTGGGCGAGCGCGGCAAGAGATTCGACTGGGGCTATGGCTGCGGCGAATGCCCCGCCTGCAAGCTGCGCGCGGCGGGCTTTGAGCGCTATCGGACCGGCCGCTGAGGGGCTGTCAGGGCGTCGCTGGCGGCAGCAAGGGTCCGCGGCCAGGAGCGGCGGAGACGGTCGCCCCGACGATGAGCTGCTCCGTCAGCTTATAATCGAATCCGGCGCCGACCGCGCCGCGCGCCCGTAAGCGCGATTGGCCTGAGAACACAGTGTCGATGGAGCCCAGGGCGTTCGGCGAGCCAGCGGGCCCCGCGCTGGGCTTGGCGAGCTCCAGTCCGCCGGTCACAAAGGTTCGCAACCGCCCGAAGTCCTGGCCCGCCCGCATGCTCGCGGTCGTAAAATCGTAGCCCGTCGCCCAGCCCTGTCCCCACCCCGGCCCCCAGGCTGGACGCGTGGCCCAGCCGGCCGGAAAATACGCCGGAGAAAATCCCGCGCCGCCGCTGAAGGCGACGAAGGAGCCGTTTTGATATTCGCGAGTCCACTCCGCGAAGCCGCCGCCGCCGACATGCGACCTGAGGCCCTTGCCGGAAATCCCGAAGACTTCGCTTCCGATCGTAAGGCCGCTCCAGGGGCTCGCCTCGGGCGGCGGGATCTCCGGGCCTGGCGGAAGAGCCGTCGGCGGGGCGTCGGCGCCCCGGGCCGGCGCGCTCACGCCTGCGACGAGCAGCAGGATCAGGAGTGGGCTCGCTCTGTTCATGGGCTTCCCGTGCGAGGCGCCCGTGCGGGCGCAAATCCGTCTCGCGTCAGTGTCAACGCCAAGATGGGAGAAAAGATGGCAGGGTCCTTCAGAACCAAGGGGCGTTTCGCTCGGCTTGATCGAAGCCTCGATTTAGGGCATAGGCTCCCGCAACGATGCGCTGGGCGTTCCCCGGCGATAGAAACTATTTGCCAAGGAAAAGAACCATGAAGGTCCGCAACTCCCTGAAATCCCTGCGCGGTCGCCATCGGGCGAACCAGATCGTGCGCCGCAAGGGCCGCGTGTTCATCATCAACAAGGTGCAGAAGCGCTTCAAGGCCCGCCAGGGCTGAAGCTCGTCTGAACTGACGCGAGGCGCTCCTTACGCGCCTTGCAGCGCGGCGACATGCGCCGCGACGGAGCGGGCGAGCGCGGCAAGATCGTAGCCGCCCTCGAGGAGGGACACCACGCGTCCCTCGCAGTATTTCTCGGCCATCTCCAGCAGGCGCCGCGTCGCCTCGAAATAATCCTGCTCCTCGAGCCGCAAGCCGCCGAGGGGATCGTCCCGATGCGCGTCGAAGCCCGCCGAGATCAGCAGCAGATCCGGCCTGAAGGCTTTGATCCGGGGCAGCACGACCTCCCGCAGCGCCTCCAGAAAGACCTCGCCGTCCGAGCCCGCGCGGAGCGGCGCATTAACGATCGTGCCGTGCTCGCCCGTCTCCTCGCGCCATCCCGTTCCGGGATAAAACGGCGCCTGATGCGTGGAGCAGAACAGCACGTTCGGATCGGCCCAGAAAATCTCCTGCGTGCCATTGCCGTGATGGACGTCGAAATCGACGATGGCCACGCGCTCGGCGCCGTGGCGGGCGATGGCGTCGCGCGCCGCGATTGCGACATTATTGAGGAAGCAGAAGCCCATCGGCATCGCGACGCCCGCGTGATGGCCAGGAGGACGCGCGACGACGAAGGCGTTGCTCGCGCGCTTCTCGATGACGGCCGCGACGGCCTCGATGGCGCCGCCCGCCGCAAAAAAGGCCGCCTCGAGCGTGCGCGGATTTATCGCCGTGTCGGAATCGAGCGCGATCAAGCCTTCGCTCGGCGACGCGCTCTCTAGCGCTG
>CAWCTS010000057.1:0-10529 GCA_963798515.1 uncultured Alphaproteobacteria bacterium | reverse complement strand
GTCCGGAGAAAATGCTGGCGCCAGGCGCGGAGGGGTGAGACGCGTATAACGCTTCCTTCACCGCTGGACTTGGCGAATCGTGCGCGCCCGATTCGATCCCGCTTCGTTGTCGCTTCGTGCGAAAATTCCCATAGCGAGACGCGGCGCGAGCCATGGCGATTGAGCTTTCGATAAGCCTGTCCGCGCGCGGCGCAAGATCGCAAGCCTTTGTTCATCCCAGACCTGCGCGAATCGCGCGCTCGCGATTCGGGCCCCGTTCGTTTCGGCTTTGTGCGGAAATTCCAGAAGCGGGACGCGGCTCCGCCGCGGGGTCGCAAGTTTTTAGCAAGGGATCGCTTGAACGCTACCCCTTGCTCAGCAGGAGGAGCCGCCGCGCCTCGGCGAGGTCGGCGAGGGCGAGGCGAAGCGCGCGGATCTCCTCGTCGCCGAGCCCGCCGGCGAAACTCGGCTCCGGCGCGATCACGGCGGGCAGCATGACCGGAAGGGCCGGCTTCTCGGCAGCGGGGGCTGGCTCGCCGACTGGCGGCGGCGCCCTTCGCTCGGACGAAGGCGCAAGCTCGCGCTCCGCCTGCTCCGCTTCCGCTTCTGTGGGCGGCGGCAAGGCGCCGACGCGCGCGCTTTCGATGACCGCATTGACCCCGCGCTCGCGCAACAGTCTCTGCACGCCCTTGATCGTATAGCCCTGCCCATAAAGCAGAGCGCGCAGCGCCGCGGCGAGCGCAACGTCGCGCGGCCGGTAGTAGCGCCGGCCGCCCGCGCGCTTGAGCGGCTCGAACTCGTCGAAACGCGTCTCCCAAAAGCGCAGCACATGCTGCGGCAGGTCGAGCTTCAGCGCGACCTCGCCGATCGTCAGAAAGGCCCCCTCGCGCTTCTCGACCGCCATGCCATCTCCTCGCCCGGGCGAATCGCCTCGGGACGCGGCGACAGGATACGCATTTGAGGGACGTTTCGCCTCCCCGCCGCTTCTGGCCAAGCGACGCCGCAGCCGGGGTTGTGGACAAGCCGTGAGGGCGATCTTAAGAGAAACGCCAATTCCCCAGCACCCGAGAGACCGCGACATGGACGATGTGTTCCATTTCCCTCACCAAGCGCCCGCGATCCTTCAACGGCCGACGCAGCAGCGGGCCACGGCGATCCGCAACTGGCTCTATGTCGTCGCGGCTCTGGTGTTTGCGATGGTGCTGGTCGGGGGCGCGACGCGGCTGACCGAGTCGGGGCTTTCGATCGTCGAGTGGAAGCCCGTGACCGGCGTGATCCCGCCGCTTTCGGCCGCAGACTGGCAGAAGGCTTTCGACGACTATAAGAAAATCCCGCAATTCTCGCAGATGTTTCCCGACATGGACGTCGAGGGATTCAAGGCGATCTTCGCTTGGGAATGGGCGCACCGGCTGCTCGGCCGGCTCATCGGCCTCGTCTTCGCCGGTGGGCTCGCCTATTTCTGGCTGCGCGGCCGCATCCCCCTTGGCTACAAGCGCAAGCTGCTGTTCATTCTGGCGCTCGGTGGGCTCGAGGGCGGAGTCGGCTGGTGGATGGTCAAATCCGGGCTCTCCCAGCGCATTGACGTGGCGCAGGAGCGGCTCGCGATCCATCTCCTGATCGCCTCGCTGATCTTTTCCGCTTGCATCTGGGTCGCGGGCGGGCTCGGCGAGCCGCGTCCCTCGACGATCCACGCGGGAAGAGGGCGGCTGCGCTTCGTCTCGAAGCTCATCCTCGGGCTCGTCTTCGTGCAGCTTGGGCTCGGCGGGCTCGTCGCCGGGCTGCGGGCAGGGCGCATCGACAACACCTGGCCGCTCATGGAAGGAAGCTTCGCTCCTTCGCTTGATACGCTCTTCCGGCTCAATCCCTGGTGGCTCAATCTCGTCAACAACGAGGTGACCGTGCAGTTCATGCACCGGACCATGGCCTATGTCGTCTTCGTGCTCGTGCTGCTGCACCTGCTCGACGCCTTGGCCAATGTGAGCGGCGCGGCGCGCCGCGGCGCGGTGGTGCTTTTCGGCCATGTGCTGGGTCAGGTCGCGCTGGGCGTCGCGACCCTCGTGCTCGTCGAGGGCTTCTGGTACTGGGCGAGCTGGCCGCACATCTCGCTGGCGCTCGCGCATCAGGCTATCGGCATCGCCGTGCTCGCCGTCGCCACCATGCAGGCCCGACGGCTGCACGCGCTCTAGAAAGCGCCGCGTGCTCAGACGCGGCGCATTCCCTCGTTTCTCTCCGCGGCGTGACGCTCGGCGACGACGTCCACCATGCGCTCGGCGGCGTGGTCGCGGGCGTCCTGGCTCTTCGCCTTGGCGAGCTCCTCGGCCGCTTCCTCGAGCTGGCGCTCGGCCAAGCCGAGCTTCTCGCGCAGATCGGCCAGGGAATGATTGAGATTGTCGCGTCTCGAGCGCGCCGCCCGAGCATAGGTCGGGTAGGCGAAATGGTTGGGGTCGTCGATGTTGGCGCGCTGCTCTTCGCCCGCGATCTCGCGGTCGAGCTCATTCGTCATGCGCGTGAACTCCGCGATCATCTGCTGCAGCTGGGCGATGCGCCGGCGTTTCTCATCGACCTGAAACTGCTTCAAGCGCACCAAAGTATCTCGCGACTTCATACTCTCTGCTCCATACGCAGGCCCGGGCTTAGCCTTCAGGCCGTCACGACGCGTTACGCAATTTGCGAGACGGGAGGACTATGCGCGAAGGAGGTTGCGCTTTGGTTACCGCCGCCTGCGGGGAACGGCGGTAAAGAGTAAGGTTTTCAATTCGGCTAGCGATAAGGCTTCGCTCACCAATATTGTTAAGCCTCGGCGTCCGGCCGCGCGCAGGGGAGAAGCACGCGAAATCGCGCGCCCATGCCCGGCGCCGAGTTGATCGTGAGCTTTCCGCGATGGCGCAGCACGATGTGCTTAACGATGGCGAGGCCCAGTCCCGTTCCGCCCCTGGCGCGGCTCTTTCCCGCGTCCACACGGTAGAATCGTTCGGTCAGGCGCGGGATGTGCTCGGATGCGATGCCGGGGCCGTTGTCCTGCACGGTGAAAATCGCCTCGCGGCCCGTCACGGCGAGCGTGACGCGGATTCTTCCAGCGGCGTTGCCGTCGGGACGGCCATATTTGATCGCGTTCTCGATCAGATTCTCGATGACGCGCGCGAGTTCGTCGCGGTCGCCCGGCGCGATCACATTGGGCGCGACGTCGAGCTCGAGCGAGAGGCCGGTGTCCTCCGCCAAGGGCGCGAGCGTGTCGCAGATATGCGCGACGAGCATGGTCAGATCCACCGGCGTGTCAGGGCGCAGGTGCAGATGCTGCTCGATGCGCGAGAGCGACAGAAGATCGTCGACGAGACGCGCCATCCGCTGCGTCTGCTCGCGCATGATCCCCAAAAAGCGCTCGCGCGCCGTGGGATCGTCGCGCGCCGGTCCCTGCAGCGTCTCGACGAAACCGAGGAGAGACGCAAGCGGCGTGCGCAGCTCGTGACTGGCGTTGGCGACGAAGTCGGCGCGCATGCGTTCGACGCGCCGGGCCTCGGTCAGGTCGCGCAGCGCGATAACGGCCGCCGGGGCATAGCCTTCGACGCGCAGCGGCGCGATGAGCGCCTCGAACCAGCATTCGACGGGCAGCCGTTCGATCCACAGCGCTTTTTCAGGTCGTCCGCTCTCGAGCACGCGGCCGAGCGCGTCCAGCACGTCCGGCGCCCGCAGGCTGCGCGCGAGCGGCTCGCCCTCGCGCAGCGTCGGCAAGAGCGCGCGGGCGGTCGGGTTGGCGGCGGCGACGCGCTCGCCGACGTCGATGAGGAAGATCGCCTCGGGCAGCGTGTCGATCAGCGCGCGCAGCGGCGCGTCATCCTGCAGGGGCTTGGCGTCCCGCTGCGGCGCGACTGGGCGCTTGCTGAAGCGATCGAGCATCAAGACGGGCCTTTCCGCCGCAGCAGCCGACGGATGACGTCGCGCAGCTCGGCGTAGCGGTTCTTGCCCCCTTGCGTCGCGATGAGCGCCGTCGCGAGCGTGAAGGGGATCAGGTAATAGATCAGACGAAAGAGCAGCAGCGCGGCGAGCACCGACTCCTGCGAGGGCGCGTAGAGCACGCCGAGCATGAAGGCCTCGAAAACGCCGATTCCGCCCGGGGCGTGGCTCGCCCCGCCCATGATGGCCGCCGCGACATAGACGGCGCCGAGCGCCAGCGGGCCCATCGCCTGAGTTTCGGGCGGCAGGAGAACATAGATCGTCAGCGCCGCCCCGCCGAAATCGGCGATCCCCACCGCGAGCTGGCCCAGAAACACGCGGGGTCCCGGCACGCGCAGCGCCCCCCCGAACAGCCGCAGCACGCGCGGCTTGCCGGCGACGAAGACCCCGTAGGCGCAGAGCCCCAGGGCCAGCAGCAGGCCTGCTCCGACATGCGCCAGCCAGGGCAGATGATCGATGCCGGCGAGCGGGCCTGCGCCGAAGACGAGACCAAGGGCGGCGAGCGCGGCCATGCCGAGCCAAAAGGTCAGCGTTGCAAAGAGCGTGATCGTCACGACCTCGCGCCCCGAGAGGCCAACCTTGGAATAGACCCAGTAGCGCGTCGCGACTCCCGTCAGCAGCGGAAAGCCCAGCGTGAAGGAGAAGGCGTTGCCGGCGAGCGAGGCGAGGCCCGTGACGCGCAGCGGCGGGCGTCGCTCCAGCACATGGAGCGCCAAGAGGTCATAGCCCAGCAGTGCGACATAAGAGGCGAACGTGGCTGCGAAGGCGAAGAGGAGGCTTCGCGCCGAGGTCGCCTTGAGCGCGGCGACGAACTCCTCGAAACGCAGATGCGCGACGATGCGGCCGAGAAAAAAGACCGCCACGGCGAAGATCGCGATGGAAAGCCCCGCGCCGAGCCAGCCGCGCAGGCCATGCGGCAGAATCTCGCGCGCTTCCGGCTCGAGCGCGTCCGGGAGCTCCGCCGCCTCGATCGCCATTGCGTTTGCATCCGCCCCGCTGCGACCCAACTCCTCGGACCCTTCCATGCTGCCTCCGACTCCGGGGGCGATCCTGAACGTCCCGGCGACTTTCCCGCGCGAACGATGACACTAGGATGACCCTGGCCCCATCTAGCCTCATAAGCGCGGCGAATGGCGCGCGCCAGCAGGGAGCTCCGGCAAAAGCCGAGGTCAGGCCTCCCTTGCCTTTCCTGCGCGTCTAAGCTTGAACAGGCGTCATCGCGCGGTCCGCCCGATTCGCCGCCCGCGCCCGGCAAAGGAGCCTCATGCGTCTTTCCCGCTATTTCCTGCCCATTCTGCGCGAAACGCCCAAAGAGGCCGAGATCGTCTCGCATCGGCTGATGCTGCGCGCCGGCCTCATCCGGCAGGAATTGGCCGGCATCTACGCCTGGCTGCCGCTCGGCCTCAAGGTGTTGAACAAAATCAACGCGATCATCCGCGAGGAGCAGGTCCGCGCCGGCGCCGTCGAGGTGCTGATGCCGACGATCCAGTCGGCGGACCTCTGGCGGGAATCGGGGCGGTACGACGCCTATGGCAAGGAGATGCTCCGCATCGCCGACCGCCACGACCGCGAGATGCTCTACGGTCCGACGAATGAGGAGATGATCACCGAGATCGTGCGGGCCTATGTGCGCTCTTACAAGGACCTGCCGCTCAATCTCTTCCACATTCAGTGGAAGTTCCGCGACGAGGTGCGCCCACGCTTCGGCGTCATGCGCGCGCGCGAATTCCTCATGAAGGACGCCTATTCCTTCGATCTCGACCCGGAGGCGGGACGTCACGCCTATAACAAGATGTTCGTCGCCTATCTGCGCACTTTTGCGCGCATGGGCCTGACGGCGATCCCCATGCGGGCGGAGACGGGCCCCATCGGCGGCAATCTCTCCCACGAATTCATCATTCTCGCCACGACGGGCGAGAGCGAGGTCTTCTGTCACAAGGACTTCCTTTCTTTCGCGCCGCCCTCCGCGACCGTCGATTTCGACGACAAGGCGTCGCTCGCCGCGATCGTCGAGCAATGGACCGGGCTCTACGCCGCGACGAGCGAGATGCACGACGAGGCCGCCTATCACGCGGTCCCGGAGACGCAGCGGGTCGCCGCCCGTGGCATCGAGGTTGGCCATATTTTCTATTTCGGGACCAAATATTCCGAGCCGATGCGGGCCGTCGTCAGCGGCCCCGACGGCAAGGAGGTCACGCTCTCCATGGGCTCCTACGGCATCGGCCCCTCGCGCCTCGTCGCCGCGCTGATCGAGGCCAATCACGACGACAATGGCATCATCTGGCCGGAGTCGGTCGCGCCCTTCCATGTCGGGATCGCCGATCTGAAGACCGGGGACGCCGCGACCGGCAAGGTCTGCGCCGAGCTCGCGCAGCACTTCGAGAACGCTGGCCTCGAGGTTCTGCACGACGACCGCGACGAGCGGCCGGGCGCCAAATTCGCCACGCTCGATCTGATCGGCCTGCCCTGGCAGATCGTCGTCGGACCCAAGGGGCTCGCCGACGGCAAGGTCGAGGTGAAACGCCGAAGCACGGGCGAGCGCGAGAATCTCTCCCCCGAGGCGGCGGTCGCGCATGTCGTCGCCGCGGTGAAGGCTGCGAGAGGGTGAGCCGGTTGACAATGACCGCGGGGAGGAGGCTGCACGAGCCATGACAGACGCTTCTCCCGCCCCCAGAGGCGGCGGCATGTTCTCTCCCTTCGAATGGATGGTCGCGCTGCGTTATCTGCGCGCGCGGCGGGCGGACGGCTTCGTTTCGGTCATCGTGCTCTTCTCCTTTCTGGGCATCGTGCTGGGCGTCGCGACGCTCATCGTCGTGATGTCGGTGATGAACGGCTTCCATCGCGAGTTGATGGACAAGATTCTGGGCTTCAACGGCCACGCCTTCGTGCAGTCGGCCGAGCCGCCCTTCACCGACTGGCCCAATGTCACGAAGCAGCTCACCTCCATTCACGGCGTGACGCTCGCCGTGCCGCTGGTCGAGAGTCCCGCGGGGGTCTCCTCGCAGGACAAGCAGATGGGCGTCTACGCGCGCGGCATTCGCGAGGAGGACCTCAAGCGCCTGCCGGGCGTCGCCGGGAATCTGCGCGATGGGACCTTCGACGGCTTCGACAAGGCGGGGGGCCTCGCGATCGGCTCGCGTCTCGCCGAGCAGCTCGGCGTCGGCGTAGGCGACAAGGTGAGCCTCATCATCGCCAAGGGTGCGCAGACGCCCTTCGGCGTGATGCCGCGCATCAAGGCCTATCCGGTCGTCGCGATCTTCTCGATCGGCATGTCGGAGTTCGACAGTCTGTTCCTCTATATGCCGCTTCCCGAGGCGCAGACTTTCTTCAACCGCGAGAAGGAAGTCTCGGTCATCGAGGTTTTCGTCGACAACCCGGACAAGATCGACGATTTCACCGCCGCCGTCGGCCAGCTGAAGGGACCGCCGCTCATCGTCATCGATTGGCGCCAGCGCAACAAGACCTTCTTCGACACGCTTCAGGTCGAGAAGAACATCCTTTTCATCATCCTAATGCTCATCGTCGTGGTCGCCGCCTTCAACATCGTCTCGGGCCTCACCATGCTGGTCAAGGACAAGACGAAGGACATCGCGATCCTGCGCACGATGGGGGCGACGCGCGGGTCCGTGCTGCGCATCTTCCTCATCATTGGGGCCTCGATCGGCGTGCTGGGCGACCTCTTCGGCTTCGGGCTGGGGCTCGCGCTCGCCAAAAATCTCGAGAGCATCCGCCTGATGCTCAACAAGCTGATGCACTTCAACCTGTTCCCGGCGGAGTTCTACTTCCTCTCGCGCCTGCCCTCGATCGTCGAGCCGCAGGGCGTCGCTCTCGTCGTCGGCATGGCCTTCGCGCTGGCGATCCTCGCCTCGATCTATCCGGCCTGGAAGGCGGCGTCGCTCGACCCCGTCGACGCGCTGCGCAGCGAGTAGCGGCATGACCCATCCCGCCCTCGAGCTAAGAGAACTTTACCGCCACTATCGCGAAGGCGAGGCGCGGCTCGATATTCTGACCGGTGCGAGCCTCACCCTGTATCCGGGAGAAACCGTGGCGCTGATCGCGCCCTCGGGCGCCGGCAAATCGACGCTGCTGCACATCGCGGGCCTTCTGGAGCGGCCGGACACCGGCGAGGTGCTCATCGGCGGGCGGGCGACCTCGCAAATGGGCGACGAGGCCCGCACGCGGCTGCGCCGCCACGCGATCGGCTTCATCTATCAGTTCCACCATCTGCTGCCCGAGTTCACGGCGCTCGAGAACGCCGTGATCCCCCAGACGATCGCAGGCTATTCGCGCCGGGACGCGACCGCGCGGGCGCAGGAGCTTCTCGATTATCTGGGGCTCGGCGCGCGCGCCTCGCACCGCCCTGGCGAGCTTTCCGGCGGCGAGCAGCAGCGCGTCGCCATCGCCCGCGCCGTCGCCAATGCGCCGGCCCTGCTGCTCGCTGACGAACCGACCGGCAACCTCGATCCGCGCACCGCCGACCATGTGTTCGCGACGCTGCTCGCGCTGGCGCGCGGCAGCGGGCTCGCCGCCCTCATCGCGACGCATAATCTCGAGCTCGCCGCCCAGCTCGACCGCCGCGTGACGCTGCGCGACGGACAGCTCTGGCAACTCGGCTAGGGAACCTCGGCGGCCGCGAAACGTCCCCGCCGCGGGACGAAAACCCGCAATTCCCACATAGCGTAAACCCGCCTTTAATCTTAACGACGCCTAATGTCATTTGGACGCCCGCAGCGCGCGCCGGCGGCCCGTTTGCGATCCTCAAGCCCGCGCGGGGACGACCTTGACCAGCCCGAAGGCGCCATCGAAGTTTCCGCTCGAACGCAATCGTTTGGGCGGGGAGAAACCGCGCCGGATTCGAGAATTTGCCGGGCCGGCCCGCGCTCAGGGCCGGCGGCGGCGCCATGGGAGAAGGATCATGACGCCCTCGCGCCCGCCCTTCGACCGGCACGTCCCGGTGCTGCTCGCCGAAGCCATCGCCGCGCTTTCCCCGCGCGCCGAGGGGCGCTATCTCGACGCCACCTTCGGCGCCGGGGGCTACAGCCGCGCCCTGCTGGCGACGCCCGGCGCGCAGGTGCTGGCGCTCGACCGCGATCCCGCGGCGGTGCGCGGCGGCGTCCCTCTCGTCGAGGAGGCCCAAGGCCGGCTCAGGCTCGTCGAGGCGCGCTTCTCCGAGCTCGAGAAGGTCGCCGCGCGCGAGAATTTTCTGCCTCTCCAGGGCGTCGTCTTCGATATCGGCGTCTCGTCGATGCAGCTCGACGAGCCGGATCGCGGTTTCTCCTTCCGCGATGACGGGCCGCTCGACATGCGCATGGGCGGCGCGGGCCCGACCGCCGAGGAGATTGTCAACACGGCTTCCGAGGAGAGGCTCGCCGACATTTTCCATTATTTCGGCGAGGAGCGCGCCGCGCGGCGCATCGCCCGCGCGATCGCGCATGATCGCGAGGCGCAGCCCTTCACCACGACCGGCCAGCTCGCGCGCCTCATCGCGCGCGTCGCGCCCAATCGCCAGAGCGACATTCACCCCGCAACGAAAAGCTTCCAGGCGCTGCGCATCGCCGTGAACGACGAGCTCGCCGAGCTCGTCGAAGGCCTCTGTGCGGCGGAGCGGGCGCTGGCGCCGGAGGGGCGGCTCGCCGTGGTCACCTTCCATTCGCTGGAGGATCGTCTGGTCAAGCTCTTCCTTGCGGCGCGCTCGGGGCGCGGCGAGACGCAATCGCGCCGCCTGCCGGGCGAGCCTGCGCCGCAGCCCCCGACCTTTCGGCTCGAAGGGCCTCAGCCCCGATCGCCGCTCCCTGAAGAGATCGCCGCCAATCCGCGCGCGCGCTCGGCCAAGCTGCGCGTCGCCGCGCGCACGGCGGAGCCCGCCCGGGAGTTCGACGAGGCTCTGGCGCAGCGCGCGCGGCTGCCGGCGCCGGCGGGCGGGAGGAGCTAGCCATGCTGCGCCTCTTCAACCTTCTGTCGATCCTGGTGCTGCTCGGCTCCGCGGTCTACGCTTATTCCATCAAATATGAGACGAGCTTTCGCACCGAGCAGATCGCCAAGGCGAAACTCGAAATCAAGTCCGAGCAGGACGGCATCAACGTGCTGCGCGCCGAATGGGCCTTTCTGACGCGGCCGGAACGCGTGCAAAAGCTCTCGGAGCGCTATCTCGACCTCGAGCCGCTCGCCCTCGCCCAGATCGACAGTTTCGCGTCGCTGCCGGAGCGCCTCCCGCACGCCGACGCGATCGGCGACAAGCTCGACATGCTGGGATTGGGCGTCGCCAGCACGCCTTCCGCCGACCCGGCCGCTGCGCCGGCGACGCCGCGGAGCAAGGGCGGCGCCTCCACCAAAACGACGGCGGCCGCAAGATGACGATCGTGTACGAAAACTCTCCTCCGCCGAATGACAAGGGGCTGAGCCGGACAGCGCAGCTCGGCCGGATGCTCCGCGGGCTCTTCTCGACGAGCCTCGACTTGAGCGTGACGCGCATGCGTCTCGTGGCGTTCCTCTTCTTCGGCATCTACGCCCTCATTTGCGGCCGGCTTGTCTATCTCGGGCTGAAGCCGGACCCGGCCACGTTGCGGCGCGCCGCAGCGGAGGCGGTCGCGGCCGCACGC
>CAWCTS010000056.1:0-61113 GCA_963798515.1 uncultured Alphaproteobacteria bacterium | reverse complement strand
GATCAATGGACCGAAAAAGACGCTCTCCAACCGCTTCGTGAGATGGGCGGAGAAAGGCGTCTGGACCGGCCTCTTTCATACGCTTGCGCAGGCCGGCGGGCCGCCAGCGCAGGTTCTCATAGACAGTTCCGCCGTCAAAGCGCATCGCTCGGCTTCCGGCGGAAAAGGGGGGAGGCCAGTCAGGCGATCGGCCGCTCGCGCGGCGGTTGCACGACGAAGATCCACGCGTTGACGGACGCTCACTGTCGTCCGCTCGCCTTCATGCTCACGGGCGGTCATGTCGCTGATTGCACGGCCGGCAAAGCTCTGCTCTAACGCCTTCCCGAATGCGAAATCTTGCATGGCGACAAGGGCTATGACGCCAACGCCATTCGCCGGCAGGTCGAGGAGCATGGCGCCGCGCCCGACATCCCGCCCAAGCGAAATCGCAAGTGGAAGAACTGCTTCTCGCCCTTTCTCTGCCGCAACCGCAACGCCATCGAGCGTATGTTCCGCCGCTTGAAGGACTTCCGACGCGTGGCCACACGATACGACCGGAACGCCGCGAACTTCCTCGCCACAGTCTGCATCGCCGCCGTCGTCAGCTATTGGTTATGAGTTTGAGCCCTAGCGCAAGCACTTGCCTGAGCGACGTGGTCTCCAGCGGCGAAGGCGACCGGAAACCCCGCCACTTGAACCAGCCCCAGCGCGGCCACGGCACCCAACCACGGGAATGTGGCAGTGTCCATTCGCTGGCGGCGACGAATGAACTTGCAACTTCGCGCGACGGCTATCATTAAGATGTGTGAGACGAGCTTCGCATACAACCTCCGGCACGTCTTGCCCTATCGAGCGGGCCTGTTCGCGGAGTTGCATTGATCTCGTGTTGCGATAGAGTTCGCCGCGCGTGCAGGGGACCACGCCCAGCCCTAGGCTGAGAGACAGCAAGTGCACGGAGTTCCCCGTGTTAATCGGCCGCCGCGATGGACTCCGCCAGAAAAACTACTCCGAGACAATTGACGGACGAAGAACTCGCGGACCTCGCGGAGTTCCGCGCGGCGCTGCGGGAGTTTCTCGCATTCAGCGAACAGGCCGCCGCGGCGGAGGGCGCTACAACTCAGTGGTATCAAGCGCTTCTCGTCATCAAGACGTTCAATTCGAGCGAGCCGATCACCGTTGGAGCGCTGGCCAACCAGCTGATGATCCGCGACAATAGCGCCACCGAACTCATTTCGCGCCTGGTTGGGGCCAAGCTCGTTCAGCGAAAGCCGGATCCAACCGATGGCCGCAAGGCCCTCTTGCATATTACGCCGCGCGGAGAGCGAGTTCTTTCTGCATTGGCTTTGGCTCACTTCGAGCGGCTACAGGAATTCAGAAAGGCGTTTCTGAAGCCGTTTAAGGTAAGTAAGTAGCTTGTGCTTCTGGACTCGGTTCTTTTAAAGCTTTTCCCGAGATGCTCCGACGTCGCTAATGCCCCTCTGTTCGCTGCGGCGCATTCCCACACTCGCCCAGTTTTCTGATATGAACGCATAAGAAACGCCATGCTTTGACCCGTTGACACACCGTGATGACGCCGACCTCAATTTCAGCATATTACGCGTTGACATATCTCGTTGCACGAGATAGATGCCTCGCAAATGGCAAAGCTTTGTGGCAAGCGGCAGGCGCGGAGCGGTGCGAGTTAGTAACATGGCCTCATACAAGCACGATAGCTTCCTCAAGAAAAGCTGCGCCGAGGCTTACGACGAGCTTCACTTACCCGGGTCAGTCGCGCCTTATGCCGGCATTTACCGCTGTGACGGTTGTGGACACGAAAATGGCGCGCCGCTCGGCGGCTCATTGCCCGACGTAAATCATCATCGGCACAGCGGGGAACAAGGGGCGATCAGGTGGCGGCTGATCGTCTTTGCCGATCATGCGACGGAGTAAGTTGGCCAGCGGCGCCCCGATGCCGCTCTGACGCGAAATAGTAAGGGGTGGCAAGTGGCTATTTCGTCAGGCAGCGTCCGGCCACGGGCGCCGCGTTCGGCTTGAGGGGGGATGGTGAACGCCGCGGATTTCGATGAAGACGCGCTCTTGCGCGGTTGGCGGCTGTGGCTGTTGACGGCCACATTGGCGCTGGGGACGATCGTCGTCCTGTCCAACGTTCCCGGCTACACGATCAGCGTGCCTTATGTCGCGGGCAGCCTGGGCGGCGTCACTCCGAGCTATGGCTCCTGGGCGACGACCAACCACATGGTCGGCATTGCGCTCGGGCTTCCCTTCGCGCGCTGGTTCTCCGGGCGCTATGGCGATTACCGCGTCTATGTCGTCGCCATGCTGCTTTACGCCGTCGTCGCCTGGATTTGCGCGACGAGCGAGACGCTTTGGCAGTTCCTGCCGGCGCGCATCGCGCTGGGCTTCATCGGCGGCGTGACTCTGCCGCTGGCCCAATCGCTGGCGCTCAAGGAATTCCCCGAACATTCCCGCACCTGGGCCGTCGGCATCTGGGGCATATTGAGCATGACGCCCTTCACGATCGGCGTCTTCGTCAGCGGCTGGTACTCGGAGTTCCTGAGCTGGCGCTATCTGTTTTACACCGACATCGTCATGGGCCTCTTCGCCGCGGGCGTGGTGGGCGCCATGCTCTACGGCCGCGCCTTCAAAACCCGCATCGTGCGCTTCGACTTCATGGGCGTCGCCCTGCTGACGGCCATCGTCTACGCCGCGCAGACGATCTTCAACATGGGCAACGACTTCGACTGGTTCGCCTCGCCCATTCTGCAGACCGCGCTCGCCGTCGTCGTCGTCGCCCTTCCTCTTTTCGTGATCTGGGAGCTGGGCGAGCGCCATCCCGTGCTCGATCTGCGACTTTTTCGCTATCGCAATTACGCCATCGCGACCTTCTGCTCGGTCTTCGGCTTTCTCGTCATTCAGGGGATGCTGTCCGTCTTCGTGGGGCAATTGCAGCTCCTCAACGGCTACACCTCCTCGCTGGCGGGCATGGTCTATCTTTCGATGTTCGTCATCGCCGCGCCCATGGTCGCCATATTGCACGAGCTCAACAAGACGGTCGACGTGCGTCTGCTCACCTTTTTCGACTTCATCGGCCTGGCCGGAACCTTCACCTGGTTCGGGCTCTTCGACCGGCTCGCCTGGTTCGACCAGATTGCCTGGCCGGTGTTTTTCTGGGGCTTCTTCATCGCCTTTTTCTTCGCGCCGCTCGCCAGCCTCGCCATGCATGGGCTCGCGGGCGCTCAGCTCATTCGCGCCGCCGAAGAGCTGGCGCTGCTGCGCACCGTGTCGGGCGCCTATGGCATCGCTCTGCTCGCCACCGTGCAGTTCCGCCGCGCGCCCTTTCATCAGCTCGATCTCGCCGATCATCTCGGCGGCCGGCGTTTCGCCTCGCTCGACCTCCTCGGACAAATCACCGCGAAGCTCGAAGCCGCCGGCGTCCCGCGTGCGGCGATAGACCGCGAGCTCGGCAATCTGATGCGCGAGCAGTCCTGGCTGCTCGGAATGAACGACGCCTTTCTGCTCGGCGCCGTCGTCTTCGTCGCGCTGGGCATTTTCGTCTGGTTCGCGCATCCGACGCTGATCGCCTTCTGGCGGCGCGACGATCAGGCGCATCTCGAGGCCGAAGAGCTCATGGAGAGCTCTCCGACATGATCGACGCCATGCGGGCGCACATTGGTCCTCACATCATGACGCGGCGTCGCGGTTTGAATGTGCTGGCCTTTTTGGCGCTCTCGCTTGCCGGCTGCAACACGGGCAGCGAGGATCGGGCGTTGTTCCTGCCGCCGCCCGACATGGAACGCACGCTGGGCAAGGCGGGAGCGAAAGATTTGGGCGAATGGCCGGTCTCCGACTGGTGGCGGCAGTTCCGCAGCAAGGAGCTCAACGAGCTGGTCACGGCGGCGCTCGAGGACAACCACGATCTCAAGCGCGTCTACGACCGGCTGCATCAGGCCCAGGCCATCACGGAAGTCGAGGGCGCGAACCTCCTGCCCTTCTTCAAGATCGATACGAACATCACCCAGCATCGCGTCGCGAGCCACGGCGTCGAGGCCTCCTATAATCCGGCCATTGCGGGCCAGGAAAAAACCGCGGGCAATCTGATCCCGAACTTCTATTACGAGTTCGACTTCTGGGGGAAAAATCGCGCGGCGCTGCATGCGGCGATCGGCGAGACGGCGGCGGAGATGGCGGAGCTCGCCGAGACTCAGCTGCTGCTCACCACCGCCGTGGCGCGCGCCTATTTTCGCGGCGTCGCCGCCGCCCGTCAGCTCGAGCTCGCGCGCGCCATGACCAAGGTGCGGCGAGACTTGATAAGCGTCGCGGAGACGCGCTTCCGCACCGGCATCGACGTGGAGGACGCCACCGCAGCAGCGCGCATCGATCTCGAGATCGCCCTGAAACGCGAGGCCGGCGTCGAGGCGCTGCTCGCCTTGCAGCAGGATTTGCTCGCAAGGCTCGGCGGGCAAGGGCCGGATGCGGGGCGGGGCGTGGCGGTCAAGGGCCGCCTCGGCCTTCCGCCCGTTCCGCCTCTGCCCAAGACGCTGCCCATCGAGCTGCTGGCGCACCGGCCCGATCTCGCAGCGGCCATGCATCGGGCCGAGGCGGCCGCCGAGCGCATCCACGGCGCCAAGGCGGAGTTCATGCCGAGCGTCGATCTGACGATCCTCCCGAGCTTTCAGTCGTCGCAGCACTCGACGCATATCGACAGGCTCGCGACCTATCTCTTCCGCGCTTCGGCCTTCAACTATGCTGTGCAGCCCGGATTCCATTTCCCCGTGTTCGAAGGCGGGCGGCTGCGCGGCAAGCTGGAAGAGCGCCGCTCCGAATATGACGAAGCGGTCGACGAATATAACGAAACGCTGCTGCGCGCCGCGCAGCAGGTGGCCGACGGTCTCGTCAATGTGCGGCAGACCGGCACGGTGGTGGAGGCGCAGAGGCGCATCGTCGCCGAAGCGCGCGAAAAGCTGGCGCTCGCCAGGAGCCGCTGGAACTCCGGGCTCAAGGATCGGCGGGAAATCCTGACGCTCGCGCACGACGCCTTCGAGGCGGGCTATTTTCTGCACGCGCTCGAGGCGGACATGCTTTCGGCGCGCGTCGATCTGATCCAGAGCCTCGGCGGCGGCTATGAGCTCGGACCCAACCCCGTCTTCCCGCCCACGCCGGAGGACGACGCTCTGAACCCTTACGTCAATTTCATCGAATTGCTGGGAGGCGGATAGCGTGACCGAACAGCAACAGGACGCCGCCGCCGCGCCGCAGGGCGGTTCAGGCGCCAGAAAATCCCGGGCGCTCACGCGCAAGGAGATCAGGACGCGCCGCAATCTCGGTCTCGCGATCGTGGCGCTCATCGCCGGCCTCGCCGCGCTCTATTTTCTTCTCAAATGGCGAACCGTCGACCGCCATGTCGTGCAGACCGACAACGCCTTCGTCACCGGCAACCTCATCCCGGTCTTCGCCGACGCGACCGGCGTGGTGTCGCGCGTGCTCGCCGAAGAAACGCAGAGCGTCAAACAGGGCGAATTGGTCGTCCAGCTCGACGCGCAGCGGGCCAGCGCCGGGCTCGCGCAGGCCGAGGCGGATCTGTCACGCGCCGTACGCTCGGTCGGCGCGCTCTTCGAGAACCGTCGGCGCGCTTGCGAGCGCATTCTTTCGCGCATTGCGCTGCGCGACAAGCTCCGCCACGACTACGCGCGCTATCAGCAGGCGGCGCCTTCGGGCTCCGTGTCACAGCAGGTGCTGCAGAACGCCGCCGACACGCTCGCCTCGGCCGAGGCGGACGTGCGCGAGGCGCGCGCCGACACGCAATCCTTCGAGGCGCAAGTCGGCGGCGTGACGCGCTCGAACCACCCGGACATTCTCGCGGGGCGCGCCAAATATCTCGACGCCTTCATCGAATATGCGCGCCAGCAGATCAAAGCGCCGGCCTCGGGCTTCGTCGCCAAGCGCAAGGCGCAGGTCGGCGACCGCGTGAAGCCCGGCGATCAGATCATGACGATCGTGCCGCTCGATCATCTCTGGGTCGAGGCCAATCTCTGGGAAAACGACCTGCAGCGCGTGCGCCCCGGGCAGAACGCGACGATCACAGCCGATCTCTATGGCCGCAAGGTCGTCTACCGCGGCAGGGTCGAAGGGCTCGTGCCGGGCACGGGCAGCGTCTTCGCGCTGCTGCCGCCCGACAACGCCACCGGCAACTTCATTCACATCGTGCAGCGCGTGCCCGTGCGCATCTCGCTCAACGCCGAAGAGCTCGCCAAGGACCCTCTGCGCCCGGGCCTTTCCACCGTCACGACGATCGACGTCACCGACGACCAGACGCCGGTCGACGCCTCGCAGGCGACCACCGCAGCGCCCGAATATAGGACCAACGTCTATGACGACGATCTCGCGCGCGGAAAAGCCAAAGCCGACGAGATCGTCAAAGCCAATCTCGTCGGCCGAGACTACGATACCGGGCCGCGATGCACCGTGCCGGAATAATGACGATCGCTGTCATCTTTCGCCTCTTGCGCTTTTGTAGCAATGAAGCCACTGGAGGGTTGCAGCAAGCCCGTGTATATCGTAGTACGAGATAGAATGCGGCTCCGGCGCGCCCTTGCGCCGGAAGCGATATCCACAGCTGCTCGGCGGCGAGAGCCGATGGGAGGATCCCGTCCTGCCGGGCGGGCGTGAATCTTGCGCGGGCAACGCTCTGTTCCCTGTGACAAAGGCCTGCCGCCCCGACGATCGATCGCAACGACCTAAGCCGAAGGAATTAGCATGACAGCCACTCTCTCCATCGCCGCCCTATGGGTCGCGCTGGCGCTGATCGCCGGCCTCTTGTCCTATACGTTTCGCGTCTCCGCCGCTCTGATGGAGATCCTGATCGGCGTTCTGGCGCAACTCATTCTCGGTTCGGAGATCATGGGCGCCGACGCCAGCTGGATCAAGTTTCTTTCGACCGTTGGCGCGGTGCTGCTGACCTTCCTCGCCGGCGCCGAGATCGAACCTGCGGCTCTGAAGGCCAAATGGAAGGAGGCGGGCGCGGTCGGCTTTGCAAGCTTCCTCGCGCCCTTCCTGATCTGCGCGGCCGGGGCTCATTATTTTCTCGGCTGGGGCTCCACCGCGAGCTGGCTCGCGGGCCTCGCCATGTCCACGACCTCGGCGGCGGTCGTCTATGCCGTGATGCTGGAATTCGGCTTCAACAAGGTCGAATATGGCAAGACGCTGCTGATCTCGACCTTCGTGACCGATGTCGCGACGGTTTTGATGCTGGGCCTCACCTTCACCCCGTTTACGATCAAGACCGCGGCGGCCGTTGTCATCGCGACGGGGGTGCTTTACCTGCTCCCGCGCATCGCGACGCTGGTGTTCAAGCGCTTTGGCGGCTTGCTGTCGGAGCTGGAGACGAAATTTATCCTGCTTTGCCTGCTCGGGGGAGCTGCGCTGGCCACCTGGGCGGACAGCGAGGCCGTGCTCGGCGGCTATCTGGTCGGCATGGTGCTCGCCGGCAGCGTCGGCGGCGACCATGCCCTGATGCGACGCCTACGCACATTGACATTCGGGCTGCTCACACCATTCTTCTTTATCCTGGTCGGCTCGCTCGTCTCAGTGCCGGCCCTGATCGCCGCTCCGGCCGCGACCGTCTTCTTCTTCTTCATCAAGGTGCTCAGCAAGACCGGCGGCATCTTTCCGGTGGCGAAATATTTCGGCTCGACGACGCAGGAGGCGATGTATACGAGCTTGCTGATGTCGACGGGCCTGACCTTCGGCACGATCGCGGCGCTGTTTGGACTCAAGCACGAGATCATCAATCTGTCGCAATATTCCAGCCTGGTCGCGGCGGTGATCACGACGGCGATCATCCCCACCGTCATCGCCAACATCTACTTTCTGCCGACCCATCTGCTGCCGAAAACGCAGTCGGACGAGAACCCATAGACCCTGAGGAGGCCTGAATGTTCGCTAGGATCTTAAACGCCAATGACGGTTCCGAAACCGGCCTCCGTTCCTTTTCCATGGCGATCAATCTCGCCAAGCAAAACGGCGCCGAATTGCACATGGTTTGCGTGGAGGAAATTCCCTACATGCCCGAGTTCGTGCAGGAGGTCGAGGAACAGAACGAAAGGACCGCTCTCCGCATCGAGAAGCTTCTCAAGCATGCGCGCGCCATGGCCGACGCCGAGCAAGTGAAGCTCAAGACGCATGTGCTCAAGGGCCATCCCGTGCGGGACATCGTAAGGCTTGCGGATGAACTCAAGGCCGATCTGCTGGTAATCGGCGCCGTGGGCCATTCGGCCATTTATGAGCGCCTGATCGGCAGCCGCGCCGACCGCCTCGTGCAGCTCGCCAAATGCCCGGTGCTCGTCGTGAAGTGAGAGCGAGCAGAACCCCGAGGCCGAGACCATAGTCTGGCGACTCCGGTCTCGGCAGCGCGGGGGCTTTCGCGCTCGCCGACGCGTGGGCTGATGCGCCGGCGCTCACCGAGAGGTCATCCGAACAGTTTGACGACCAATTCGACGAAGCCGATGCTGAACGCCAAGCTCCCCGCCATCGCGACCGCGAGCATCTTGGGCGGGGCTTCCTCTGCGGCTTTCAGCACGGCGTCCAGTGTCTTAAGGGCGCTGCTCGTATGTCTTTCCACGACCGATTGAATGGGGGAAAGCCTGGGCGCGATCGCCGCCGCCAGCCTCTCCGTCATCATCTGCCCAGTTGTTTCTTCCGCAATCTTCATGGCTGCATTCTCCCCGATTGCGCGGGTGACCCGCCGAGATACTTCGTGGCACGATATATCTAAAATTCGGTTAGCGCCAGCACGCAAGCCCCCTGTATATGCGTCGGATCGACGCACCGCCCGCCTTCGGGGCAGATTGAGGGCCCCGGCGCCTCATACGGTCGGCCTTCTTCGACGAACGCGCCTTCGCGCTTTGCGAGATCCTTTCGATGATCGAAAAGGAAGCGTGCTGCTCCGCTCAAGTGTTCAGCGATCATGATCGCCATAGGTGTAGGGCGAATAATGTTCGCCGTTCTCATAGGGATAGGCGTAGCTGTTGGCCGGATTTTGATAGCCATAATCGGGCGACCGCCTCTCGACGTGGCGCTGATAGGCATAGGGATAGGAATGCTCCCCAGAGAGGTAAGAGTGACGCGAGTTGTCCCCATATTCCTGCGCGCAAGCTGCCTGCGTGGCGCAGATCAGACAGATGACCAAACAAAGGCCTAGAAGCCTACTCATCAGCGTTCTCGCTTTCGACGAGGCAGCTCCCGTTAACGCCTCGATGGGCCGACGACCGGTTCCCGCCCGCGACAACCTGCTCAATGCCGCGTCGCCAAAATTCCGCAAAACGAGGCTCCGGTTGCGGAGATCCCGACACCTTATGCAAAGAGACAGATGCGTTGAGTCTCGGACGCGTCAGATTAGCCTATCTCGTGGCACGAGGCAATAGCTCTTGCCGCCTGCGCGAAACGTCACAAGTTCAGCAGCTCCCTTAGAAGGTTGCTTCGTAACCTCAGAGCGGTGTCCTCGTTCCCGCCGCCTCTGCGTCGATACGAAAAACCCGGCCGAAGCAGCCGGGTCTTCTTCGCAAGAGTTGCGGCGCCTTCTTCGATGAAGCTCAATATTTAGCGAGGATGGCTGCGGGGGCGCCCCAATTGAAGTGATAATTGATGCCGGCGCGCACGAGGTTGAGCTGCAGATTCCCCTGTAGTCCCGCGCCCCAACCCCAACTGCCGTTGTTAAAGTCGCCGCTGCCGAATTCGGCGTGGAGGTATTCCAGCTTCGCCGACCAGTTTGGCATGAACATCCATTCGACGCCGCCTCCGGCGGTCCAGCCCGTAAGGGTTGCGCTGTAGCCGAAGGCTTCGGCGTCGCCATAGGCAAAGCCTCCCGTGCCGTATACGAGCAGACTGGGTGTGACCAGGTAGCCGATACGACCGCGCACAGTTCCAAACCACGGCAGACCGATATTGCCGCCGGCGCTTCCGGCGAGGGGGAGAAGAAGATTCGTTGCAGCATAGGGGCTCGGAAACGTTGTCAGGTTGCTGCCGGAGCCTGCCGACATGCTTGTGCCCTGCATATCTGCCTCGACGCCGACCAGGAAAGACGTCCCAAACTGGTAATTGAAGCCAATCTGGCCGCCGCCAACGACCCCGGCAGAAGTCCCTGTAGTGGCGCCGGGCAGCAAGAAAAGATTGGGGGTGGTGAAACCGGCGGGCGTGGCGAGCACCGGGAAGGCGGGATCGGCATAGGCGAGGTTGGCGGTGTTACCGCCGTCCACCCAACCGCCGCCGATGTTGAGACCGCCATAAAACCCAGTCCATGAAATAAGGGGCGGCGCGGGCACGTAAACCGGCGCAGACTTGCGCGAGGGGAGGTCGGCGGCGGAAGCGGCGCCCGCAAACAACATCGCGGTGACGGCGGCGAGGGAAGCTGAGTGTCTCATGATCGAGCCTCAATGTGAGACGGAGCCGCGCCTTGGGTTCCTGCGGGCGTCGCGGCATCCGGAAGCGCCAGGACCGTGGGCGACAATAATATCGTAGGCAGATATATCGCCATTGGCCCCACCCGGTGCTCTCACGTTAGCGTGAATGACGCGAAAAGCCAGAACTATCTCGTGGCACGAGATATATTTCGAGGGACCTGTGGCATTTTTGCAACACTGCATTCCTCGTCGGAGACGCCTTCGCAAAAAATGTCGTGTATCTCGTCATACGACATAGTTTGGACGCTTTGTTTGGTTCAAATCGGAGAATGAATCCTACGCCAAAAATCGCTCTTGAGGACTACGCCTTCATAGCGCCATTCATGGCGGGCCTCGCTCTCTCGCTCAGCTTCTCCATCATGATGGTGAGCCCGATTCAGTTGTGGTCTCACATTCACGGATGCACCGCGCCAAGCGCGAGACGGCCGCTCGGTTTCGGCGATAGAAATTGAGCGGCGCTTCCGCGGCAAACCCGACTCGGCGCCCGCAACGCGCGACCAAAAAGCTCTTTCTTTGCGTTGCAGCGTGGCTTTTCTGCCTACAAGCCCCGCCAACTTTCGGCGGCTCGAAGGTCTTTGGCGACAGTCCCGACAGCCAAGCCACTTCTGTGATTGCAGACCTTCTTGACTCCGAGCTTACCGGCGGCTGCCAAGCCGGCTCGCCATCGAAGCGGCGATCGAAGTCGAGATGGCGTTTGCCGCTTGACGCAGCGGATCGGCGTCGAGATGCGCATATCTGTTGGTGGTGGCTGGCTGCGAGTGGCCGAGCAGCTTGCCGACGATGGGCAACCTCAGCGAGGCGCCAGCGCCGACGCTCGCGAAAGAATGGCGCAGATCGTAAAGGCGAACGCCCTCGAGCTTTGCGTATCGGCGAACCGCCAGCCAGGGCCGGTTTAGGTCCGCGCGCGGCGTGTCGGGATTCCGGCCAGCGACGACAAAGGGACATCCTTCCACGCGCGGGAGTTCCCTCAGAAGGCTCAATGCTGGACCGCCGAGGATGACGGTCTTGCGTCCAGTCTTACTGTCCGGAAGAAAAAGCGCGCCGCGTTCGAAGTCCACGTGCCGCCACTCGAGATTGAGAACCTCGCGCGGACGCATGCCCGTCAATATGAGGAGGCGGATCGCCGCCACCGCAAAGGGATCGAAAATGCTGCGCCGGTTTTCCGGCTTCGCCCCATGTTTCGACTGGGGTTCCTCGTCTACCCAGGGAATGCCTTCGGTCTCGGCGCGCCGCAACGCTTCGCCGAGGCGTCCCATCTCGTCGCGAGAAAGATAGCGCTCCCACTTCTTCTCGGGGAACCGCTCGAGCCAACTCGCGGGGTTTTTGGCAAACTCCGTTTCCTCTCGCCGGGCTGCCCAGCCCCAAATCGCGGAAATCACCGAAACGGCTGCATTCGCCTGCCGCGGCGTCGCTCCGAGGCTCGAATGCAGCCGGGCGACATCGGCGCGGCCGATGTCGATGATCCGCTTCTTGCCGAGCTCCGGCAGGACATATTTTTCGAGCAGACAGCGATAGGACTCGGCGGTTCTGGCCTTGCGCTGTGCGAGGACATGCTGCGCCATGAAATCTTCGGCGACTTCCTGGAAGGTGCGCACCGCACGCGCCGCGCGGCGCTCGGCGACCGGATCGGCCCCCGCTTCGATCGCGCCAAGCAAGTTCAGCGCGTGCGTGCGCGCTTGTTCCGCCGTCATCGGACCAAACAGCCCAATCTTCACCTTTTGGGATCGGCCGAGCCGCTTGAATTGGACGATGAAGGTCTTGCGTCCCGAGGGCAAGACGACGACGCCGAAGCCCCGCAAAGCGTCGTCCCAGAGGACCTCCATCGACTTGCCGGCGGGGCAAGCGAGTCGATCGACGTTGCTTTTGTTGATTCTACCCTTCGCCATGAAATATCTCCAAGTGGCCTCGTTGGAGCGGCGATATCGGGCGTGAATTTTAGAAGCCAATTAGAAGCCGATCAAATCCAATTCGAGCGTAAGATGGCGAAAGAGAATTTAGGCAACATATTGATACATAGTGCTTTCAGCGGCTGTAGCGAAGTATGGCGAAATCATCTTCTGCTCCTTGTAATCAGTAGGTCGCGGATTCGAATCCTGCAACTGCACCAATGAAAACAGATCGTTATATAACTTCCTTGCCTCGTCTACAGGGAGTGGTGAGCAAATGGTGACCACTCTCTCGGCCCTGCCCGCTCATGGTGTTGGTGGCACGAAGCGGTTCTGACGCCGCCGCAATGAGGCGTTAGCAAATGGTGCTTTTGCCGGGGTTCGAACTCACATCCCTCCCGGACGAATGGTAGGTGTTGGTCGGTCGCCTGCATCGTGAACCTGCGCGCCGGAGCAGATCGTGCGCACGCCCAGCAACATCATCACTTTTCGCGTGGCGATGATCGACCGCACCCGAGGGGGCATACAGTCCGACGTTGATTGAGCGTTCAGTCGGGAAGGCCTTGGCGTCAGCGCGCGAGAAGATGTTGCCCGATTGCAACAGGATATGAATATTTCGTCCCTTGCTCCAAACGCCCTTGACCGGCGCCATTAGCTGCAGACTAATGAGCGACATGCTGGGACTACAGGCAAACCGCTGGCTTTCGAGACGCGCGACCATCACTGGCGTAGTCGCTTGTCTATTCGTTTTGCAAGGATTTGCCTCTGCCTTATCCCCGCTGTTCGCGGGCAGGATGCATGGGACTCTTGGTTCTTTCGCCGTCGCCGCTACGCTCGGCGAACCTTGCGCCGCGAAGGCTGGCGACAAAGCGCCTGCGCAGGGTCATGACGACTGTTCGCAGCGCTGTGTTTTTTGCTCCCCAGGCGCTCGCGATGCGTCGTTTCTACTCGTCGCTGCCCTGTTTGCGCTCGTTGGCTATTCCGCGCCGCAGAGCAACGTTTTCGTCACCATCTACTTTGTGGATGTTCACGACGGGCGTCCCATAGGCTGGACCAGTTCCTGGTCATCCCGCGCACCGCCTTTCTTCTCCTGAGCGACCAACCGAGCGCGGCCTAACCGCCGCACACCCAGTCCTCACTTGGTTCGAGCGTGCGCTTTGCGTCACGCCGGGAGAAGATATTCCATGTTCCGTCCTGCCCTGCTGCGCGGCGCTTCCGCCGTCGCATTGATCATCACGCTCGTCCCCTCCACGCCCGCTCCTGCGCAAAGCACGTTGCCAACCATCGACGTGCGGGCGCCGCGCAACCACGTCACCCACTCGAAAAAACGTGGGAGCGGAAAACCGTCCGGTGTCGCCGCTCGGAGCTCGGCGCCGCCTGTCTCTTCGGCTCCTGCTCCGATAGCGGCTCCACAATCGGCCCCTGCGCCGGGTCCGGAACCGGCGGCCGTCGCCGACGCGCTCGGGCACACGGAGAAGCCGTTCAGCGGCTCCTTCGTTCCGGCGAGCGTCGCCCGAGTCGCGCCGACAGCTTCCATCACGCACCAGGAGATCACCACGACCGTCAACGCAGTCACCTCGACCGACACGATCAAATATCTGCCCAGCATCGACCTGCGCACGCGCTACGAGGGCGAGCAGAATCCCATGATTGGCTGGCGCACGACGTCTCAGGACACGCCGGCGCAGTCGCTGGTTTATGTGGACGGCATATTGGTCTCGAATCTGCTCGGCAATTACTACTACTATCCGCCGGTGACGCAGCTCGTGACGCCAAACGAGATCGCCCGAGTCGACGCGGTCTATGGTCCTTACTCCGCGCTTTACGCCGGCAATTCCTACGGGGGCGTCCTCGCCTTCACCACCCGCATGCCGGACAAGCTTGAAGTGCATGCGGCGGTGAAGGGCTTCGACCAGAGATTCGACCTCTATGGAACGGGCGGATGGTTTCCAGGCTGGAATGGCAATTTCGCGATCGGCGACAGGTGGAACGACCTGTCGGCCTGGTTTACCTTCGATCATCTGACGACCAACAGCCAGCCGCTGCAATTCGCCAATCTGCTGCCGGCCAACGGTTACGTCTACGGGCCCATCAACTCCTACGGCGGCAATGGCTGGATCTCGAACATCAACCAGTTTGGCCTGATCACCGGCGCGAACTCCCAATACACGCAGGATCAGGACATCTACAAGCTCAAGCTCGCTTATGATTTCACGCCGACGACGCGCTTGACCTACACCGGCGCCTTCTTCGACATGCACCAATATGCCGGCTTGCAGAGCTACATCACCGCTGCCAACGGCTTCCCGATCTACAACTCGCCAACGGGCGCCATCGTCAACGCCGGCGTGCCTTATTACATCTATGGCGAAAATCCCTCGCTTTGGGATGACCATAGGCTCATGCAAGGCCTCGAGTTGAAGAGCGACACGCGCGGCACCTTCGACTACGACTTGGTCGCGAGCCATCTCCTTTACCTCGGTGTGATAAACCAACAGTCCTCGAACTACGGCATAGACACAAGCGGTCAGAACTGGGATCAAAGCGGCTCGGGCTGGGTCACTGCCGACGCGAGGGGCGTCTGGCGACCCGAGCAGGATCTGCTCGGCAAGCACGAGGTGTCCTTCGGCGGTCATTTCGACCAATATGCGCTGAGGCAATATTTCACCTACGGCGCGGATTGGGAGGCCTTCGCGGGCAACATCCCCTACGGAGAATCGCGCGGCATCACGCAGACCAAGGCGCTCTATGTCCAGGACGAATGGTCCTTCCTGCCGAAGTGGAAGCTGATCGCCGGCGGACGCGAGGAGTTCTGGAGCACCTTCGATGGAGCCGGCTTGAACTATGTGCCTTTCCCCAGCACAGAACCCTTCCCCTACGGCTTTGGATCTAACTGGCAAACGGTCTCCACGGGCAACAACTATTATCCAAGCCGCGCCCTCTCTGCGTTCTCCCCCAAGGCTTCGGTGAGCTACCAGGCGACCGACGAGCTGACGCTGCGCGGCTCCTTCGGCAACGCCAAGCGTTTCCCGACCGTGAGCGAACTGTATCAGCTCGAAGCATTCACCTATGGGACGGTCGTCAACAACCCGAACCTTCGGCCCGAGCAGGTCAACTCCTTTGATCTCACCGGCGAATATAGACTCGGCAAGAATGTCGCCCGCCTGAGCTACTTCCACGAGGATCGCTGGGACGAGATCGTCTCGCAAACCTTCCAAGTCGTCGGCGCGCCAGTGACGGGCTATCAGAACGTACCCAAGACGCATTTCAACGGCGTCGAGGGCTCAGTCGAGTTAAAGGACGTCGGAACACCAGGTCTCGACGTCAACGCCAACGTCACCTACGTCGCCGCGACGGTCTTGTCGGACCCGCAATTCACCGATCCAAATTTCGCAGCCCTGCCGTGGTTGAACTATCCGGCCTTGAATCCGGCAGGAAAGAACTACCCGCTGATTCCGAGGTGGCGCGCCAAGTGGGTCGCGACCTACCATCCGACGGAGCAGTGGAGCGTTTCCGGAGCCATGCGCTACGCCTCCAATCCCTATGCCCTGCTTGACAATGTCGATTACAATCACGCGACCTATGGGGCGATGAGCGGCTATCTCATCTTCGACGCGCGCGCGACCTACAAATTCGACAAGTATTGGACTCTCGCCGCCGGCATCAACAACATCGGCAACTACCACCAGTACGACTACCACCCCTTCGAGCAGCGCACCTTCTTCGCGGAGATCAAGTTCGATTTCAAATAGCCGCGCGAGGCGCACGACGACCGGAGAACAGGGCTTGCCTGTTCCTCCACCGCCGGGATTTGGCAAGAAAAAGGACAACCCGATGAGCACTGTCATTCTTAGAACCGTCGACGGCGATTCGCCCTCGGCTCTCGTCGCCGCCTACCGTATTGTGTGGCGCTGGCACTTCTACGCCGGACTCTTTTGCTTGCCGTTCATCGTCGTCCTGAGCCTTTCGGGTTCCGTCTACCTCTTCAAGCCCCAGATCGACGCCTTTTTCGATCGCGACTATGACAATCTGCGTCTCGTGAGCGCTCCGAAAACGCTGGATGCGCAAACAGCTGCCGCAATGGCCGCGGTCCCGCAGGCGAGGCTCAAAGGATTGGTTCTGCGGAGCAATGCAGCCGACGCCGCGCGTGTTCATCTGATGGACGCAACCGGCCAGGAAGTCCGCGTGCTGGTGCGGCCAGACACCCTCGAGATTATGAAGATCGAAACGGAAAAGAGCCGGCTGACCAGCATCATGCACGACTTGCACGGCGAGCTGCTTGTCGGAGAGCCGGGCGCGATCCTGGTGGAGCTTGCGGGCGCTTGGGCGATCGTCATGATCATCACCGGAATCTACTTGTGGTGGCCACGTTCCGCCATCGGCCTGGGCGGAGTCCTATATCCCCGGCTTGGCGGCGGGCGTCGCTTCTATCGTGATCTTCACGCCGTTGTCGGCGTATGGATGTCCATTCTCGGCTTGTTCTTTCTGGTTTCGGCGCTGCCCTGGACAAAGGTTTGGGGCGGAGCCTTCCAGAAAATTCGTGGCGTCCCTTCCTGGGAGGAGTTGAACCGCGGGGCAGCGCGCGAGGTCAAGCAGGACTGGACGACCGGCCCGGCGTCCGAACAAGCGAAACGGCTCTCCGAGTATCGCGTCGCGGCGCCTTCCAGCCAGGAGAGCACGGACGAGCACGCCGAGCATCGAGCCGCCGCGCGCATTGGGGTTAATCCGGGGGAGGCTAGCGAAACTTCGCCCGTTCATGGCTTCGACGGCGTGGCCGCGATCGTGCGGCCTCTGGGACTCGCCGATCCCGTGCTGATCGCAGCGCCCTCGCCGAGCAGGCGGAACTGGGTCGTGCGTTCGGAGACGCAAAACCGGCCGCAGCAAGTCAAGCTGGAATTCGATCCTACCACGCTTGCTCTCGTCAAACGCCAAAGTTTCGGGGACAAAAGCCCGGTGGATCGGGCGGTCGGGATTGGCGTAGCCGCGCACGAGGGACAGCTCTTCGGCTGGCCCAATCAAGCGTTGGGGCTGGCTACTGCCCTCGCCTATCTGACGACGGTCGCAACGGCGGTCGTCATGTGGCTGCGTCGAGGTCCGAAAAGAGGCCTGGGCGCCCCGCCGGCTTTGGCGCAATCGCCACGCCTGGCGCCGTTCATCATCGGCGTGATCGCGCTTCTCGGCGTTGTGCTGCCAACTCTTGGGGTCTCGCTCATCGTCGTGCTGGCCGCGGAACAAGCGATCCGACGCCTCACGCCGGCCGTGGGGTTATGGCTGGGCCTTAACCCCAGGCCTTATCGATGACCTTTCCATGCTCGAGCCGCGATCATGGCCGGGGGCGCCGCGCGAGTCGATTACGAGGGTTCGCGTTGCAACTGAGCCAGCGGCTCGAAGGCCACCGCGGGCGCCCGATTCCGGAGAAAGAAAGGAGGCGCCATGCGCTTGGGCCCTCAGGCGGCGACCTTATGGCATTCGTCGGCGCAGGCTTTGCAGGCCTCGCCGCACGCAACGCATTCCGAATATTGCGGAAATTTGTCGCATTCCTTCTTGCAGGCGAGGCAGATGTTCTCGACGACCTTCGCGAGCGCGGGAACCGCGGAGGAATTGACGGCGGCCAAGGTCGCGAGAGCGCGGCAAGCGGCGATCGTGTCGAAGGAGGCCTGAGTGCAGGCCGCCATGCTCGTGTCGTTCATGGACAACATGCCGAAACAGTGACGCAGGCAATTGTCGCCCTCGAGGGCGCATTTGCCGGCGGCGTCGCTCAAAGCCTTGTATTTGGGCGGATGCATGTGCTGGACGCCGGCAGCGCCTTCGGCCAGCGCCGGCATGGCTGACAGGACGGCGGCGGTTGCGCCAAGAGTGGTCATGAATTCGCGACGTTCCATGAAATCTCTCCCCTTTTTCTGGCCCCGCCGAGTATGGCGGGATATCGCGCGATTCTAAACCGCTCTTGTCCGGAGCACAACAAACCGAGCACGGCGCCTTCTCTGCGACAGCGGCGCCCGAGACGAGCTGAGACCAAGCCGTCCATGCAAATGGTTTGCGAAATCGGGCAAAGCAACGGGGCGCCAGTGATGGTTCAATCTCTCACCTTCATTGCGGGGTCGTCCCCCACCCCCCTCCGAGCGCGGCATAGAGCGCGACGGTATTGGAGAGGCGCTGGGCTTCGGACTGCACGCGTGTGAGCGCCGTGTTCAAATACGAGCGCTGAGCGTCGACGACGACGAGCTGAGAGACGCCGCCGAATTTCTGCTGCAGCCGGACTTTATCGAGATAACGCTTCGCGGCGCTTTCCGCGTTACGCGCGGCGGCGACCGCGCGCGCGTCCGATTGAAGCGCGCGCAAGCTATCCGCAACGTTCTGAAACGCCTTCACCACCGTGTCGCGATATTGCGCCTTGGCCTGATCGAGTCCGGCCTCGGCGGCTCTCTGTCTGTTCTGCGACGCAAATCCGTCGAAGGCGGTGAAGGCGGCGTTGCCCGCGAGCTGATAGCCGAAAGTGCCTGGATGAAAAAGCGCCGGAATGAAGAAGGCGCCGGTTTGACCCGTCGGCGTCAGCGTGATGTTCGGCAGACGGGCCGCAAGCGCGACGCCGACCTGCGCGCTCGCCGCATGAAGATTGGCTTCCGCCGCCCTTATGTCAGGGCGTTGACCGACGAGCGTCGCGGGCAGGCTCAAGGGAAGATCGCGCGGCAGGGCGAACTGCGAGAGCGCGAAGGTCTCTTCGACTTCGTCGGACGGCAAGCGTCCCGAAAGAGCGGTGAGCAGGTCGCGTTGCTTTGCGAGCAGGCTTTCCAGCGCCGGCAGACGCTGGCCCGCCTGCGCCAGCGCGGTCTCTTGCGACAGCGCGTCGATCGAGGAGACGGCGCCCTTGGCGAGCTGTAGCTGCAGCAGCGAGAGTTGTTCGGCCTCGAGCTCAATCACACGGCGCGTCACGGCGATTTGCGCGCGCAGCGAGGCCTCTTCGATGGCGGCCTTCGCGACATTGGCGGCGATCATCACTTGCGCCGCCGCCATGAGGAAGCCGGCGTTCTCGGCCTGCGCGTCGAGAGATTCGAGGTTGCGGCGCGCGCCTCCCCAGACGTCGAGCGTGTAGCTGATCTGCACCTGCTTGTTGTAGTACCAGAAGGGCGCCTGCGTGACGGTGGAGTTGGTCGCGTCCGCCGAATAGAGATTGTAACTGGAATTGGAGACGAGTCCGACCAGCGGAACCAAAGCCCCGACGCCCGCCTCGGCGTTGTAATGCGCGACGCCCATCGCGGCCACGGCGGTCTCGATCGTCGCATTGCGCTGCAACGCCTCATCGATGAGGCCGTTAAGACGCGGTGAGCGAAACGCTGTCCACCAGCGGTCCGAAACCTCGGCGCCCGCGTGAAAGCGTTGTCCGTCGCCGGGCGAGGCTGTCAACTCCCGCGTGAAGCGCTCGACTGCCGGCGGCGACGGCGTCTCGAAATCCGGCCCCACAGCGCAAGAGGAGAGCGCCGCGGCCATGCCGAGGCCGAGCGCGCACAGGAGAGCCCGTCGCGCGCTATTCACGGGCCAAGGCCTCCACCGGATCGAGCCTTGCGGCGTTGCGCGCAGGAAAATAGCCGAAGAGCGTTCCGGTCAAAGAGGCGCAGAGCGTGGCGGTAATTACCGCCTGCGGCGAGAGCTCGAGCGTCCAGCCCGGCGGCAGGAAGGGATTGGCGGCGAGGATGAGGAGGAAGCAGAGGAGGACGCCGAGCGCCGCGCCGATGAGACAAAGCACGATCGCCTCGAGCAGGAACTGGCGACGAATGTCGGCCTGCCGCGCGCCGACGGCGAGCCGCAGGCCGATCTCGCGCGCTCGCTCGCTCACGGAGACGAGCATGATGTTCATCACCCCGATCCCGCCGACGAGCAGCGAGATCAGCCCGATGGCGGCCAGCAGCAGGCGCAGCGTGTCCGTGAGCGTCAGCAGATTGCGCACCTCGGCGTCGTTGTTCTCGATCGTCACATCTTTCGCGTGGTGGCGCTTGGTGACGAGGTCGATGATTTTCGGCTCGACGTCCTTGCCCGATTCTCCCTTGCGCAGGCGGATCGTCACCATGTCGAGATAGTCGCGGCCGGTTATGCGCGCATTGCTCGTCGTATAGGGCACGTAGACGCTCGGCCGGTTCCCCGGCTCCGCCCAGCCGCGCTTCGGCGTGATCACGCCGATGACGATAGAGGGCTGGTTCCCGACATAGATGATCTGGCCGAGCGGGTTCGCGCCGTAAAAGAACTGGTGCTGCAAGCGGTCGTCGATGACGACGACGGGGGCCATGGCTTTCACGTCGTCGCGCGTGAAGCCGTGGCCCAGGTCGAAGCGAAAGTTGAACAGATCGAAATAGTCCTCCGCCACCCCCGAGACGCTCCCCGTGGTGGAATGTCCCCGATAGCGGAAGTTGGCGATGCTGTAAGTCTGCGGCGTCGCAAGCTCCACATAATCCTGCTGGCGTAGCGCTTCCACGTCGGCAACCTTCAACGTGTGCAGGCTCGCGGCGAAGGCGTCGCCGGCCTGCTTACCCGGATAAAGCACGATCATCCGCAGATTGAGATAGTCGCCGATCTGCTCGCCCAGCACGCGGCCGCCCGCCGCGCCGACTGCGACCATCATCGATACCGAGACGATCCCGATCACCACGCCTAGCAGTGTGAGCGCGCTGCGCAGACGATGCGCCAGCAGCGCCTGCCAGGCCGTCCTTGCGCTCTCGAGAAGGTCCTCCCAGGGCGTGCGCCAACCGTCGCTAGCAACTACGGCGCCTGTTCCCCGCAGCCGCGCCGGCGGCGCCTCTCGCGTGGCGGCCGCGTCCGTCGGGCGATCCGACACGATAACGCCGTCGGCAAATTCCACGATACGATTTGTCTGCTCCGCAATGTGGTGGTCGTGCGTCGCGAGGATGATCGTATGGCCCTGGCGATTGAGATCGACCAACAAATTCATGACCTCGCGGCCGTTGGCGCTGTCCAGCGCCCCCGTCGGCTCATCGGCGAGGATCGCCGCGCCCTCATTCATCAGCGCCCTGGCGATCGAGACCCTTTGCTGCTGCCCTCCCGAAAGCTGGCCCGGATAATGGTTCAGACGGTCGCCGAGCCCCAGGCGCTCGAGCAACGATTTGGCGCGCACATGACGCAGGTTCGGCGCAACGCCGGCGTAGATCGCGGGCGTTTCGACATTGCCGAGCGCGGTGAGCTGCCCCAGCAGATTGTAGCGTTGAAAGACGAATCCGAAATGCTCACGTCGCAACTCGGCGAGCGCGTCCGCATCGAGTCCCGCCGTGTCATGGCCCGCCACGCGATAGCTTCCCGAAGTCAGGCGATCGAGACAGCCGAGGATGTTGAGCAGCGTCGACTTGCCAGAGCCCGAAGCCCCCATCAGCGCGACCATCTCGCCCGACTGAATGACGAGGTCCACGCCGTTCAACGCGACCACGCGCCGATCGCCGGCGCCATAGCTGCGCGCGGCGCCGCAGAGCTCGATGAGTGGCGGGACTTTCTGCGCGTCGTCGTTCCCGCTCATGCGCCCGGGCCTCTTGCCGAGGGCGCATCGCCCAGGATCACCTCGTCGCCCTCCTTCAGCCCCTCGAGCGCTTGCGCGAAGCTGCGGTTGTTGACGCCGATGCGCACGCGCCGCTCCTCCGGCCCCTTGGGCCCGATGACGCGAACCAGAAAGCGTCCGTCGGGACCTTGCTCGCGCAAGGCGCCGGAGGGAACGGCGAGCGCGTTCTTGACCACGCCCTGCACGATCGACACTTGCGCCGACATGCCGATGCGCAGCACGCCATCGGCGTTGGGGACGTCGAAAAGCGCATTGTAGAAGACCGGCGCGCCGACCGTCGTCCCGGCGTTGGCGCTTTGCGTTGTCCCTTGCGTTGCGGCGGGCTCGGAATAGCTCGTAGGCGCCGACTCCACGACGCGCAGCCGCGCCGAGTAACGCTTGTCCGGCTCTCCCATGATCGTGAAGGAGACGGGCTGTCCGGCCTTGACGTTGACGACGTCGGCCTCTGAGATTTGCGTCTTGACCGTCATCGCGTCGAGCTTGGCGAGCTTCAAGATCACCGGAACGATCTGCGCCGCGACGACCGTCTGTCCCTCCTTGGTGAGGATCGCCACGACTTCTCCGTCGATGGGCGCTACGATCTTCGTGAAGGAGAGATTGGCTTCCGCAGTCTTCGCGAGGCTCTTCGCCTGCGCGATTTGCGCCCCGAGCGAGGCGAGGTCGGCTTCGTCTGCTTGCACCTCGGCTTCCGCGCTTTCGAGATCGCGTCGCGAGGTCGCCGCGCCATGAATCAATCCTTGCTGCCGCTCCAGTTCCAGCCTCGCCTTGTGCAGCCGGGCGGACCCCGCGCGTTCCTTGGCTTCGAGATTGGCGATATTGGCCTGTTGCGCGTGCAGCTCGTTGTCTTGCAGGAGTGAGTCGATCTCCCCGAGAAGATCGCCTGCCCGCACCCGATCGCCGAGTCTGACTTTCAGCGATTTGAGCTGGCCCGTTGCGCGCGTGCCGACGTCGACCTGCTGGATGGGTTGCAGCACGCCGGCGGCGAGCACGGTGTCTGCTATGTCCTGCTTGCCGACCTTCGCCGTCGCATATTGAGATGGCGGAGCATGTCTGATCCAGCCGGAAAGGAAATAGACAGCGACGAGCCCTCCGCAGAGCGCAGCGAGAGCAGCCCGTGGCTTCGTGGCCAGAATTTCGAACCAGGCCATCGCTCGTCCAATGCCTTCGTCTATGATGGAACCGACCTCTAGGCGGGATCGTCCCTTGAAGATTTACAGGCTACCGCTCCTAGTAACTCTTTTGCGTCGACGCCCCGCCGCTTGTTGCTGCGCAGACGGGCGGCGCGCTTTTTCCACCAGATGTAGATACCCGTGACCGAAAGCATGGAGATCACAATGCCCAGCATGCAGACGAGGATTCGATAGGGCGTGCCGAAGACGCGCGCCATGTGCAACGCATAGAGCCAGCTTTCGATCGTGTTGCCGAGGTGCCCTCCGGTCGGCTGCAAAAGCTCGACGAGATCGCCGCTGTCGGCGTCGAAGGCGACAGAGGTCGCGCCCCCTTTCGAAGAGCGCTCGAATAGGTCGCGGCTGCCACGGATTTCGTATAAATAAATATTGGCCTGCGGAAAGTAGCCTAGACTGAGCGGCTTTCCCGCGACGAATCCACGCTTTTCTGATTCCGCGGCGACTAATCGCTCACCCTGCTCCAGCGCTTCCCGCCACCCGAACTTAGGATCATGCGGCGTAGCGTTCGCTTTCATAATCAGATCGTCGATGGGCGAATCCTGATAGTCGAAAAGCCCCCGCATAACCCATTCATACACCGGGCGAATATCCATCATGACGCTCGACCATGCGAAGACGAAGAGGAGCGCCCAGAACCAGAGGCCACCTGCGCGATGCAAGTCGAAGTTCAATCGGTAGGCGCTCGTGTTGTCTTTGATCAGCCAGGCCGGCTTCCAGCGGCGCCAGAACTCTTTCGAGCTTGGCGGCAGCGTCAGATAGAAGCCGCCGAAGCAATCGACCGTCCAGAACAACGCCAATATGCCGAGCGTCCATTGCCCCAAATCGCCAAGGGCCAGCCGCCAATGCAGGTCGTAAATGAAGGGCATCAGGTTGATGAGGCCCTGCGACAAATCTCCTCTTTTTCGCCGTCCGAGCTCATTGCCGGTCCAGGGATCGACATAGAACTCGTCGAAGGCGAGTTCGGGGCCGGCTCGCCCGTCCGTCCCGTTACGCGCCGCAAAGCCGACGCTGACCTGATCCGGCTCCTGATAGGTCACGCTGGTGACCTGCGCCTGAGGCAGCTGCTCCTGCGCGCGCTGGACGAGGGTCGCGAGATCCAACGGGGCAGAACCCGGCCTCGGCTTGGCAAAGAGCTGCGGCGCGAAGACGCGCTCGAGTTCGACGTTGAAGGCGAGGAGGCTTCCCGTTAGCCCCACGAGGATGAGGAATCCCGCCATGAGCAGGCCGACCCAGCGGTGCAGCCAGACGAAGGCGCCGCGCAGCTTCATAGGGCGGACTCCCGCGCGGCATGCGTGACGCGCTTCTCCGCGCACCGGGCGTGAAATTGCCGCGCGCGGCGCTTCTTCCACCAGATATAGACGCCCGTGATCGAGAGCATGGCGAGGACGAGGCCGAGGATGCAGACGAAGATGCGGTAGGGAAGATAGTCCATCGGGTCGCGCGCCATGTGCAGTGCGCGCAGCCAATTGGTCAGCGTCTCACCCGAGTGTCCCGTCGACGTCTTCATGACGTCCAGAAATGAGCCGTCGTCCCCGTCGAAGAAGACCACGAGCTCCTTGTCGGCCGGGAAGGAGCGATCAGTCGCGACGATGTAATTATAGGAGCGCGCATAGGCGAGCGATGTCAGCCCCCTGGGCTCCAGCAAGTGAAAGCCGCCGGCCGCGGCCTTCTCGGCGACAAGCTCTTTGCCTCTCGATTGCGCGGCGCGCCAATCGAGCTTCATGGAGCCTGCGCCTTCGCGCGGCGCGGCGAACCCCGCGATCTGCTCCATCATAGGGCGCGTGTCGAAAAGCGTCGCCATCACTTTCTCGTAGACGCCGAAATTGTCGATGAGACAGACGCTCGACCAGGCGAAGACGAAGAGCATCGCCCAGGGCCATAGGCCGCCGGCGCGGTGGAGATCGAGGTTCACGCGGTAGAAGCCGCCGCGCCATTTCACCACCCAGGCGGGTTTCCAGCGCATCCAGAATTTTTCGAGCTTGACCGGCAAGGTCAGGTAAAAGCCTACGAAACAATCGATCGTCCAGAGGATCGCGAGGATCGCCAGAATCCATGCGCCTTTCTCGCCCATCGCCAAGGAGGTGTGCAGATCGTTGACGAAAGGCATGATGTTAGCGACGAAGCCCTGCGTGTAGCCGCTGTAGGGCATGCGCCCGAGTTCTCTGCCCGTCCACGGATCAAGGACGATGACTCCGGGATCTTCTTTAGCCAGTTTCCCCGGCTCGGGACGATCGTCTCGCGGCGCCATGCGCACAAACACCTGATCGTCGCGCAGGCGAAAAAAATAAGCGGCGGTGGCGTTCGGCATCAGCGCTTCGGCTTGCTCCGCGAGCGTGGCGAGATCGAGCTTTCGCGCCTCGGGCGAGGGCCTCGCTGCGACAAGCCTCGGATCGAGGAACGCGGTGAGATCGCCGCGGAAAGCCAGCAAGCTCCCTGTCACGCCCTCGATGATGAGGAAGGCCGCCATGGCGAGGCCGATGTAACGATGGATCCAGACGAAAACGCGCCGCATCGTTACGCCCCTCTCGACAAGCCGCGAGCCCCATGACGAGGCTCGCGGCGATGACGCCAATCAATATTTCGCGACGATGGCCTGCGGCGCGAAGCTGTTGAAGTGATAGTTGACGCCGCCGCGCAGGATGTTGAGCTGCGGGTGGAAGTTGGCGTCATAGTTGCCGCTCCAGCCGCCCGAGATCCCGCCGCCGCTGATGTCGGCGAAGAGATATTCAAGCTTCGCCGACCAATTTTGCGCGAACATCCATTCCGCGCCGGCGCCGACCGTCCAGCCGGTGCGCGTGTTGGCGATGCCCCAGGCGTCGACGCCGTCATAGGCGAAGCCTGCTGTCGTGTGCAGCAGCAAGGTCGGCGTGACGAGATAGCCGGCGCGGCCGCGCAGCGTGCCGACATAGGGCAGGCTGGCCTGCGCCGGGTTGAGCGGCGCCGCTTGCACGAGCGCGCCGCCCGAGAAGGGCGAGGGGTACAGCGCGGCAGTCTGCTTTCCTCCGCCCGTGACGCTCGTGACCGCAATGTCGGCCTCGGCGCCGATGAGCACCGGGCCCATCTGGTAGTTGTAGCCGACCTGCCCGCCGCCGATGGCGCCGCCCGAACCGCTGTTCGCGCCGCCCGGAACATAGGCGAGGTTCGGATTGACGCCGGAGCCGAAGGAGAGGCTCGGGTCCCAGAAGACCGTGGTTGGCCCTTGCCCGTTCGCCGCGTCAAAGACGCCGCCCGCGTTGACGCCGGCATAGAAGCCGCGCCAGGGAGAGGATGGCGCCGGAACAATGATCGGCGCATCCTTGAGGTGCGGGAGATCGGCGGCGACGATGAGCGGCGCCTGTCCCTGCTCGCCGAATTTATAGCTCACGCCGAATTCGAGCAGGTTCTGGTCGAGCCGGCGAGTGCCGGTGAAAAGCGTGTTGGCGGGAGCGGCGAGCGTCGAGGCGTCGGCTACCCTGCCGAAGCCCGTGTAGCGATATTCGCCGCGAATCGCCCAGCTGCGCGTCATCGCCCATTCGGCGCCGGCGCCGAGCGTCCAGCCCGCGCGCAGCGAAGAGCGGCTGCTCGAGGCGTTGAACAGGCCCAGCGCGTCCCCGCCCCAAAGATAGCTTTGCTGCGTGAAGCCGCCGAGCGCGACGCCGCCGGTCACAAAGGGCAGCAGCCGATCCCAGGCGTAGCCGAGGCGTGCGCGCAGCGAGCCTTGCAGGTTCGACTTCACCGCCGTCGTCAGCGTGCCGCCGTTCGGCGGATTGCCGGGGTTTAGAAATCCGGCGCCATCATAAACCGGCAGCAGCGAGCTCTTGACGAGATTCGTCCCCAGGAGCGAGCCTTCGAGACCAGCGACGGCGTGATCGAATTGCCAGTTGTAGCCGACGTGGCCCTCGACGCTCGCGACCTGCGCGTCGCTCGTCAGCGGGTCATAGGCGCCGAGTTCCCCTGGCGTCGCGACGTAGTAGGAGCCGTTGTTTGCGCCCCAGATCATGCCGACCTGACCGCCGGCGTAAACGCCCGCCCAAGTGTAGCCGGTCCAGTCGATCGGCGGCGCCTTGGCGGCGAGAACCGGCGCCGCGACGGGAACGAGTAGGGAATCGCCGAATTTGTAACTCGCGCCGATCTGGAACTGGTTCTGATCGAGACGGCGTCCGCCGCCGTAAGCGATTCCCGGCGAGGCGACGGTTGGCGTGTCGGAGACGGTTCCGAACTCCGAATAGCGATACTCGCCGCGCAGCGACCAATGATCGCTCACGGCCCATTCCGCGCCGCCGCCCACCGTCCAGCCGAGCCGCGTCGTCCATTGCAGGCCGTGCGTGGCGTAGCCGATGTAGGTGGCAGGCAAATAAGCGCCCGGCGTGCCCGCCGCGCCGGCCGCAAAATCCGACTGCGTGCCGAAATGGCCGATGGCGAGACCGCCGGTGACGTAAGGCAGCAGCCGCCCAAAGGCGTAGCCCGCGCGGCCGCGCAGAGACCCCTGACTGTCGGACTGCACCATCGAGACCAGCGCAGCCCCGTCGGTGTTCACATTGGTTGCGCCGATCTGCTCGCGCTTGATGAGGCTCGTTCCATCGACGGAGGCTTCGACGCCGAGCACCAGATTGCTTTCGAACTGCTGATTGTAGCCGGCGTGGGCGCCGAAGATCACGCCCTGCGCGTCATGCTGTAACGAGCCGGAGGAGGTGATCCCAATGGGCGTGACGAAGCCAATCGGCGTCGAGAAATTATAGGCGCCGTGATTGTCGCCATAGGCGTAACCTGCCTGACCCCCGAGATAGAAGCCGGTCCAATTGGCAGCGTAAGCCAGTGGGAGAATCGGTCCCCCCTTATGCAACGGGAGATCGCCGGGCGCCGGACCCTTGAAGATCGGCGCAGCGATCGCGAACATCTCGGGGTCGGTCCCGCCGAATTTGTAGCTCGCGCCGATCTGCAGCTGGTTTTGCGTCACATGGCGATCGCCCTGATACCATATCCCGGTAGAGGAGAAGGAGTTCGGCGTTTCGGTGATATGGCCGAAGTCTGTGTAGCGCCATTCTGCCCGCGCCGACCAGCGCGGCGTGAATGCATATTCGACGCCCGCGCCCGCCGTCCAGCCGAGACGCCACAACGAACGATCGTTCGCAGCGGCAAAATTTAGGAAGCCCGGTATGTAGACGAAGTTGACGGGATCAAAGTAATTGGTCGTTTGCTCGCCGAGATTCGACTGGAGGTTGAAGTTTCCGAAGGCCAAGCCGCCCGTGCCATAAACCAGCAAGCGGTTCCACGCATAGCCGGCGCGGGCGCGCAACGAGCCCTGGAACTCGGAGGAAATGTGGGCGTCGATCGCGCCCCCGCAGGCGCCGGCGTTGCAGTATGCATTGACGCCGTAGAGGTAATAAGCGGTCGGATCCGGGGTGCTCCACCCGAGCTGCTCGCGCTTGTTCAAATCCGTCACGTCGGCCGAAGCTTCGAGACCAAGGACGAAGTGATCAATCTGCTGATCGTAGCCGAGATGCGCGCCAGCAAGGACGCCATAGGCGTTGGACTCGAAGGAAGGCGAGCCGACATAGCCGTCGGGCGTGACGTAGGAGAAGTTGCCGCCGTTGTCCCCCCAGCCCATGCCGACCTGCACGCCCGCGTAGGGGCCGGTCCAGTCGTGGACCCAGGTCATGGCCGGCGCAGGCTTGCTGTTCGGCGGCGGAGGCGAGCCGGGCCATTCGGCCGTGAGATGCCCCATCACGCTGAAATTGTCGCCGATGGCGCGACCGCCATAGCCGCCGCCCAGCCCGACCAGAGGGGCACCAATAGCCCCGCTCGTGTAATAGGTCCTGTCGAGGAGATTGCGGACGTTGACGCCGGCGTTGAGCTTCCAACCGTCGTAGTAGAAGGGGTAATTCGCGAGCAGATCGACGGTGCCGTAGCCAGCGAGGCTGGGCGTCAGCCATCCGAGATTGAACCCCGTGTTGTCGAACACCCTTGACGCGCCGTTATAGTGATAGGTCGCACCGACTTTCAGGCCCTTAAAGGTCCCGTCCTGGAACTCGTAGGTCCCCGACAAAGTCGCGACATTGCGCGGGATGCCCGGAAAGGGCTGACCAAGAAGGGTTCCCTGGCCCCCCGCCGTCAGCTGCCCGAGGGCCGCCTTGGTGATGGCCGTCGACTGATTCGTATAGGCGAGGATCAGGTTCAAACCAGGATAGATTTCGCCCTGGACGTCGAGTTCCGGTCCCTTGCTGCGCGCCTCGCCGACCAGGAGGACGCAGCTTTGAGGTCCAGGCCCGCATACATGAAGCGGATTGGGGTCCGGCTCGGCGACATTGGTCTTGGTCAAGTTGTAGTAGTCGACAGTGGCCCGCAGCTTGCCGTCAAAAAACTCGAATTTGAGGCCGGCCTCGGCGTCGCGCGCGCCCGAGGGCGGTGAGACGATGTTGGGGAAGACGATGCCCGTGTTGGTCGAGAAGCCCTCGGAGTAGCTGGCGTAACCGCTCATCCATTGAAACGGCCGCCAGAGCAGGCCGAAACGTGGTGTCATATATTGCAAGGTGTTGGCGTTCGCAGGCGCGGATAGCGCACCGCCCACATTCGTGGCGAAGCTTGGCGTGCCGCTGATCCCGCCGCCCTGCCGGAAATATTGATAACGCGCGGCTGCGAGGAAGGAGAGATCATAGGGAAGCTTGATCTGATCCTGCGCGTAGAGTCCGGCGGTGTCCTGGGGGCTCGTAAACTGCGTGTAGGGACCCACGGGCCCGAGGAACGGTATCCCGGGGTGAACCGGGTAGAATATGCTTTCCGGAGAATTCATCGGGCTAAAAGCGTAACTATTCAAATTGAGCGTCTTGTAAAAGTCGCCGCCGAACAGAAGCGTATGCTCGACGCCCCAGGTATTGATATGCCCTGTGATATTCGCTTCCGTCGCGAGGGTTTGGGTGGTGTAATAGGCGTAGCCAAATCCTCGCCCGAAGGTCGGAGCGAGGTTCGTCGGAGCATAGTTGAGATATGGGAAACTGAAATCATAAAGTCCCGTTCCCAGACGCTCCGTAAGATTTGTTTCATAGCGACTGAAATAAATCATCTGAGTCGCCGACCAGTCTTTGTCAAAATTGTGCAACCAGGTCAATGCGGTGAAAATATTATTGTTTTGCTGCGGAGAATATTCCTGGTAATTCGTGTTGCGCGGCAAAGAGATAAAAGCGCCATTCCACTGAGGATTGCTAGGGAAGTAACCCGCAAAATTATTCCTATAGTACTGCCCCTCGAGCTTCGCCCAAGTGTCGTTGTCGATGTTCCACTTGAGGACGGGCGCGACGAAAATGTTCTCCGCATGCGTGTTGTCGATGAACGAGCCGAAGGGCGCGCCATTGTTCTCATAGGACATGTTGACGCGATAAAGCCATGCCTTGTCGGAGGTCAGCGGTCCGGTGGCGTCTACCGTCGTACGATAGTCCGCGATCGAGCTGCCTTGCACGTTGACGGCGTAGAAAGGCTGATCGAGCGGCTGCTTGGTGATAATGTTGACGATGCCGCCCGGCTCGCTCACCCCGTAGAGAACAGCCGCGGCGCCTTTGAGCACCTCGATGCTCTGCACATCGGCAAATTGAATGAGCTTTGAGGCGCCGAAGATGAAACCTGACCCCGGCCCGTTGCCCATGTCGAGCCTGAAGCCATCGCGATAAATGTAATTGGCGCTGAACCCTCGGATCACGATGTTGTCATAGGGGTTTCCATTGGAGGTCGCCCCATTGGTCGTCGTCACGCCGCTGATGAACTGCAACGCTTGGCCGAGATTCGTGACCTGGTTGTCCTTGAGCACCTGCTGCGTGACGGACTGCACATTGGCCGGCGTCTCCATGACCGGCGTGTTAGTCTTGAGGGCGGTGGTGGCTTTCTCGTAGGTGTAGCTCGTGTTGAAGGGACTCTGCTGCGGCCCCGCCCCGCCGTAGTTCTGGGCCGCAGCGGCCGCAGCCGCGGCCGCGGAGACTTGACCCTCGCCGCTGGTCGCCGGTCCCGCCACCGGCGCCGAATTGCTGCGGCTGTTCCCCGCGCCGGGGCTCGCTCCCGTGTGCGGCGCCGGCTTGGCTTTCGCGGCCGTGTGCGTGACCTGCTTCGGCTTGCCGATGTCGATCGAAGGAAGGCTCGTTTGCGCCTGAGCCGCTGTCGCCGCCGCGATTGCCGCCGCGCTGACCCCGCTGAGAATGAGTGTAACCCGCCGCATCTTCGCCTAGCCTCTTTCCAACCGCGGACCGCACCGCCGGTTGTTCCTTTCGCCGTCTCGGGTGATGCGCGGAGGGGGAACTTTTTCTCCCGTTCGCAATCGCTCTCGGCCGATCGCAGGCTAGGCAAGGCAAGGTCACGCCAAGCTCACATGAAATTAGGACTGTTCAGATTCAGTTTCCCTGTTGCAATTTTGTAACAGCTATTCATTTCAGCGACGTACTTTGATCGCAATTCTGGTTTTTTTCGCCGCAATCCAGCCACATTTGCTCATCAGGCCGGTGGCGATCCAACAACAGTTTTCATTTCTGCTCCGATCGAGCGGCAGGATTCGATGATTTAGCGAATTCAACTACTCTGCACGCGACCGCAGCAGCTTCGACAAGGCGGAGTCGGACCGCGCCACGCCCTGCGCTCGCCTCAGGGCTTTGGACGCGCCCTTCGCTGAAGATTTCGCAGCGCGCCGCTGCACCTCGCCCAGCGCGTTTCGAAACGAGCGCGGCGAGTTGCTCCTTATTCACGGCATGAGGGGAGTTCGATTGCGCACATGGTCTTGTCAAACGCTCCTAAGCGGGGCTAAGGTTGAGTCGATCTAGGGACTTTGCGACGAACACCGGTTCAGACGAGACAGGCGGAATCGAGAGTCATGCGACGCAACGCGATCGCAATGGTGCTGTTTGCTCTGGCGCTGGGGCTGAAGGTCCTGCTGCCGGTGGGAACGGCCGTTCATGCCTCGGGCTACGGCCCGCAGACTGCGTTCCAGGACTGCCTCTTCGCCGCTGAGGACGGCGCTCTCGGTCACACCCAGACCCCTGGCAAAGCCGATCGCCACGCGGCGAGTTGCCCGCTCTGCCAGATTTCCTGCGACGGCGCCTTCGCCTTGTTGGAGAGAGCCCCGCAACCGGCCCCGCTTACCTTTGTCGACCGCGCCGCGCCTTGGCGTTTGGGCGAGCTCGCCCAGCCGAGGGCGCCCCCTGAGATCAACCGCCAGGCTCGAGCGCCTCCCCACTTCTCCTGACCTATCGTCGCGCGAACGCGACGACTGACACCCCCGTCCGTAACGGGGAAGAACGCATGTGCGCGCGGGCGATGATTGCCGCGCCCCAAGCGGGTCCAATCAGGAGAACCTCAGTGCCAAAATTTTTGAAACCACCGCCGGGCTCGGCTGCGGCTTCCGAGCGCTCAACGGCATCGCGCGCCGCAAGTGGCCCTGACGCCCCAGCACTCGGCGCTCGAACGCGCGTCGAAGCCCGGCCCACGCGCGGGTGGATCTTCCGCCCGATCAACCTCGAGCGCCGCGCGCATTTCGCGCGGATTGAGGCTGACGCCCCCCGCGGCGCGTGAGCTTTCGAGAAGGCCGGATCGTACCTCCCGCGACTGCGGCAGTCCTTCGCATCCTCCCGCGAAGCGGTTGTCTCGTCGACACGGATCGCGAAGCCGGCCCTGTCGGCATGGCGCCCGTTTCCGAGCGAACGGCCGGAACGGCGGCGGACCGCGCCATGCCGACGGCCCTACCCTTCCCTCACGAGCAGGCGCAGCGCCATGCGAATCTTAGTGGTTGAAGACGAGCGCGAGCTCGCCGGGCAGATCGTCGGAGAGATCCGACGCAACGGCTTCATTGCCGATTGCGCAGCGACGATCGCCGGCGCGAGCGAGGCTTTGGAGCTCTATTCCTACTCTCTGGCTCTGCTCGACCGCCGTCTTCCCGACGGCGACGCGACACGAGCCATTCCGGCGATGCGACGCGCTCATCCCGGCATTCGGGTCATCATGCTTTCCGCTCTCGACGCAGTCGAGGAGCGTGTGCAAGGGCTCGACGCGGGAGCCGACGACTATCTGACGAAGCCCTGTCCGCTGGTCGAGCTCATGGCGAGAATCAGGGCGAGCTTGCGCCGCCCCGGCGGGGAGTTGCTGCCGCCAATCCAGGTCGGCGCGCTGAGCTTCGACCTACATGCGCGAAGCGCCTGCGTTCAGGGCGCGCCGGTCGCGTTTCACGCGCGCGAGCTCGCCCTTTTGGATGCGCTCGCCCGCAGGCTCGGCCAGTTCGTGCGCCGTCAGGCCCTGATGGAGGAAATCTACGGCTATGACGACAACGTCCAGCCGCATGCGCTGACGATGGTGATCTCACGCGTGCGCCAACGCCTCATCGAGATCGACTGTGGCGCAGAGATCGTCTCGCAGCGCGGGGTCGGCTACATGCTGCGGGAGACGGCCTCTTGAAGGCGGCCGGGTCGCTTTCGTTTCGGCTGACCGTCCTTGTCGCTTTTTCCGTCTCCGCGATTTACTTGCTCACGCCTCTCGCGCTCTTTTATCTTCAGCCCGACTCATTGCCCGATTCCCAAAAATTGGGCGGCGGGTACTCCGGCGCCCTCAATCTTCTCGGCCTCGTTAAAGCTCAAAGCCTCGTGGTTGGAGCGCTTAGACGCGATGCGACGGGCGCGCCGCTCATCGAACCGACGCCGGAGCTTCGCGCTTACACCGCCGCCAACCCCAATTTCCGCTATGCCGTCTTAGGCGGTCCGCGCTGCCAACCGGCCGCAGGCTCAGACCCGGAGGTCGTCGCAGCGATCAAGAAAATCGGCGACTGTCCTTTGGGCTATGGCCCATTCGAGCTCGGAGACGCAGGAGCGCAGGCCCAATGGAGTTTTTACTCCGCTTACTACTCTCCGGTCGGAGCCGTCGCCCTCGCGTTGTACGGATATCGCTTTCATTGGGAGGACGCGCTCTTTTACTTTCATGATCAAGTCCATTCCACGGCCTGGGGCTATTTCGGGCCGACGTTCATCGCATTGATCCTCGTGTCGGCCCTCAGCGTCCGGCGCGGCCTCGCGCCGCTCAGGAAGGCGGCGCGGCGGCTCGAGGCGATCGATATGAACGCGCTCGACTCGAGGCTCGCTGTCGACGATCTGCCCTCTGAGGTCACTCCCTTCGTCGAAGCCGTTAATCGCATGCTGGAGCGCGTCGAATCCGGCGTCGCCCGGCGCAAACGCTTCCTCGCCAATGCGGCGCACGAGCTGCGCACGCCACTCGCCGTGCTCAGCGCCCGCGTTGAGGCGTCAGGAGGCTCCGAACTCAAGAGCGATCTGAAGCGTGACGTGAACCGTATCGGCGCGATCATGGAGCAACTGCTCGCTTCCGCCCGCCTGAATGGTTCCGGCGCCGACATGACGGTGAGAATCGATCTCGCTGAGCTAACTTGGCGCATCGTTGCCGACTATGCCCTGCTTTGCCTCGATCGTGATCGAAGCATCGAATTCGAGGAGTGCGACAAGCCCGTCTTTGTTCTCGGTGACCGCCGCGCGATCGAGAGCGTGGTCGCCAATCTGATCGATAATGCGCTTCGCGCGGAGCCTGCCGGCGGCACGGTTCTTGTGCGCGTTCGCGACGACGCCGAGATCGAGGTGATCGATCATGGCGAGGGCGTCGCAATTGAGGACCGGGAGACGATCTTCGAGCCGTTCTGGCGTAAAAGCGAGACCACGCGGGGAACGGGACTGGGCCTCGCAATCGCCCGCGAGCTGATGACGAAGCTTTCGGGCCGCGTCTGGGTGGAAGAGACGCCAGGCGGCGGCGCGACGTTCAAACTTTCATTTCGTGACTCGCCCGACTAATGCCTCCCTCCGTGGCTTATTTGGGTAACAACCAATCGATTTGTGGGCGCAAATCGTTGCGCCGCGTGACATTTATAGAACAGGCCTCGAGCAGGCCGGCGGGCGTCGCCAGATCGCTTTCGGCGCTCAAACCTTGCCTCAGCGCGGCGGCGCCACTGCGCAGAATTGGAGGCTTCGGCGGCGCCCGACCTGCGCTCTCGGCACCAGGCTGTTGCCATCGTCAAGCGCAGCAAAGGCGTCTGCGCGACGGTTCGAGCGCGTTCAAGAGTGAACATCATCGCGCGTTTCAGGCGCAAACTTCTCGCATGTCCAGAGCGATATTTTGCCCCGTCATCAACGCTTCAATCGGGGTTTCCGAGTACCGCGCCGAGAGTTTTGACGCGCTTGGCCAAGCGCGTTCGTCGAGAAACAGAATGAAGCAGTAGTAGCATTTATGAGTGGTTCTGCGCGCATTCGGCGACGTTGAGTTTGACGGCAAGATTAAAGCAAACTGTCCTTTGCGTGTAAGGTTTTGTCTGCACATTGCGATCGGCGATTGTGACGACGCATCGCGAGGTGGCCCTTTTCGCATTAACTTTCTTTTTCAACGCCATGATGCGAGGTGCGCGGAATTCGGCTTGTTCTCGGGCGGCGCCGGCGCAAGCTTCCGCGCATGAGCAAGGACGAGTCTTCCCACCTTCGACTCCGTGCAGGAGAAATAAGCGACCGAGGCAACGCTGCCGCGCGACGACCGCGCTGCTTCGTCACGCAGGTGATGAAGGCCGTAACGAAAGCGAGGGGCGCTGGCGTCACGCCCGCGTCGATGCGCAGCGAGGGACGCGGGAGCGACCCGGGAAGGGCGCGCAGCGGCTCGCGGAGTCGGCCCCGGAAAGGGAAGTGCTGTCGCATCGACCGAGGCCAGTCGGTCGCCGATCGGCTGAAGCGTGCAGCCGAGGGGCGCGGGCCGGGCGAGCGGATGCGCCGCGTCGCGGTGAAGGCGCCGATCATTCGATTGAGAGTCGGAAGCAAGGGCGCCGACGCACATCTGCGCTACCTGCAGCGCCACGGGACCGACCGGAAAGGAGAGCGGGGCCGACTCTATGGCGCCGCGCATCGTGACGAGATCTCAGGCCGCGAGTTTCTGCAGCGCGGACGCGAGGATCGGCATCAGTTCCGCTTCATCGTAGCCCCTGAGGACGGCGACCGCCTTTCCGACCTGCGCGCCTTCACCCGCGACGTGATGGCGCAGATGGAGGAGGACCCCGGATCGAAGCTCGACGGGGTGCCGGTCGATCACTTCAACACGGGTCATCCCCACAGCCATGTCGTGCTCCGCGGCAAGGACGAGCGAGGCAAGGATCTGATCATCGCCCAGGACTACATCACGGACGGAATCCGGCTCCGCGCCCAGGAGCGGGCGACGCTGGAGTTGGATCCGGAAACCGACCTCGAGCTGCGACCCAAGCTTCAGGGGGAAGTCTCGGCCGAACGCTTCACCCGCATCGACCGGGCGATGCTCTCCGAGGCCGAAGGCGGGACGCTCGATCTGCGGCCAGACGTGGGCCAAGCGCACGCCGACTTTGATCGCAACCTGCGCATCGGCCGGCTCCAGGCGCTCTCCCGCTATGGCCTCGCCATGGAGACCGAGCCTGGCGTGTGGAAACTGTCGGAGCAGTTGGAGCCTACGCTGCGGGAGCTCGGAGAGCGCGGCGACATCGTCAAGGCGATCAACCGGGCTCTCAAGGCTCGTGGCGAGGAGCGTGCGCTCGAGAGCTATTCTCTCCACGGCGAGGCGCCCAAGGCTGCGATCATCGGCCGCGTCATCGATAAGCGGCTGACCGATGAGCTCAGCGAGCGGCTCGGCCTCGTCGCCGACCGACGCATTCGTCCCGCACGGTCGTTGGAAACCAGGACCTTCGTCGCCGGGCTGCGCTTGAGCGACTTGACCGCGCCTTTCGTGCTCCATGGGCCGATCAACGGCGTCTGGTTCCTGGCCATGTCGATCGAGTCCTCATCCCCACGCACGCGCCGGGCGACATCGTCGTGATGGACAATCTTTGCAGCCACAAGGGCGCGCAGGTGCGCAAAGCGATCGAGGCGGCCGGCGCGAGCCTGCTTTCTCTGCCGCGCTACAGTCCCGACTTCAATCCGATCGAGAAGGCATTCTCGAAGCTCAAGGCGCGGTTACGAAAAGCCGGTCGAACTTACAGGCTGCTCGGCAATAATTTGCGCTTCCGAAGCCTTCGGGGAGCTCCCCGAACACTTGAAGACGCTCGCCGACGAACTTCTGTCATCTCCCGGAGAACCTAGCGTTCCAAGGAAGCCTGCTTTCCCTCAAAACAGCCGTCCTCCTCGTGAGTGGCTTGCCAGTACGCGCTGTGCCCAGGGCGTTCCGCAGGTTGCGGAGAATGACGCTGGCAATGGCCGGCGTTCTCCCACCACTTGCCCAGCTGATCTCGCCGGTCCACCGGCGTGAGCCCGCCCTGCCTGAAGGACCAATACGCACAGCGTCTGCAAAGAGTAACGGGCGGAGCGCCGCTTTCCGGGGCGCGCCACTCTCCGCAAAAGTCTTCGAATAATGTTTGAGCCCAGTGGGCGACCTCGTCGCGGCTTTCGCCGGGCCGCGGCGCGCGCAGCCTGCAGGCGCCGACGTGGCTGGTCACACGCCACCAAAAATGGCAATCGCCACAGCGGGGTCTCTCGGGCCTAGTCTCCGTCATGCGTCGGCTCGCTGATTTGGACCACCGCGTGCTGAGCGGGCGGCGGACTTGGGACTGACCAGCCGCCGCCCAGCGCCACCATCAGCGCGACGTCCGCCTCGAGCCGACGCGTTCGAATTGCGAGGGCCGCGCGCTGCGCCTCGAGCAGCGTGGTCTGCGAAACCACGACATCTAGATAGTTCGTTGCGCCGTCTCGATAGAGGGTGAGCGAAATATTGAGCACTTTTTGCGCCGCGCTTGCCGCCAGGTCCATGCTTCGCTGCGCATTGGAAAGCCAGCGCAGGTTTGACAGAGCGTCCTCGACCTCCTGATAGGCCGAAAGAACCGTGGCCCGATAGCGAGCCGCCGTTTCAAGATAGGCGGCGTCGGCGCCGGCAAGGTCGGCCGAGCGTTGGCCGGCGTCGAAGATCGGCAGCGTTATCGTGGGGCCCAGCGTCCAGATGCTGTTACGGAAATTGAACAGGCTCAAGCCAGTGTCTTGGGTGCCCCCCGAAAGATTGATCATCACGCGCGGAAAGAACGCCGCTTTCGCCACGCCGATTTGGGCGTTAGCCGCGGCGACCTGGCGTTCGGCGGCGGCGATGTCGGGACGGCGCTCCAAAAGATCCAGCGGCGCTCCCGCTGGAATCTTCGGCGCGAAAACCGAAAGAGAGGCAGGCGGGATTGCGAAAGAAGACGCGGGCTTGCCAATAAGCGAGGCGATCGCATGCTCGAGCAGCGCGCGGCGCGCCTGAAGGTCGAGTAGCTGCGCCCGCGTCGTTTCGAGTTGCGCCTGCGCTCGAGGTTCGTCCGCCGGCGCTCCGATCTTTCCACTGACGAGCGTTTTCGCCAGCTCGAAAGCCTGCGTATAGGCCCGTACCGTTTCAGTGAGCAGCCGGATCTCGGAATCAAGGCTACGCAAGCCGACATAATTGCGGGCGAGCTCGGCCTGAAGGCTGAGCCGCACCGACTCGAGCATGGCCGCCGAGCTCTCGCTGTTGGCCACGCTGGCGGCGACAGAATTCCGCACTCGGCCCCAAAGGTCGATCTCGTAGGAGGACTGGAGCGTCAGCAGATTATTGCCGTAGTGATCCGGTTCGTTGAGCGGTCGATTGTCGGTGAGCTCGTTGAAGTAGCCCGGTATGGTGAAGGGCCGGTTGGATTTTCGAAACGGTCGATGCTGAGATTCCTTGTTGGCCGTGAGGGTATTGTTGAGATCGACGTGCGGCATCAAGGCGGAGGCGACCCTGGCCGAATAGGCTTGCGCCTGGTCGAAGGAGGCGACGGCCGCTGCGAGGTTGGGATTGGCGGCGTCGACCTGCTCCTCGAGCTCATTGAGCACTGAGTTGCCGAGCGCGCACCACCAAGCGCCCCTCGGCAGGTCGTCCCTCGGATGCGCTTCCTGCCAGTTTCCGACCCCCTTTCCGCCCTCCTTATATTTGACTGGGACGTCGACCGTCGGCGGCGCATAAGGGGGAGCGAAGTTGCAGCCTGAGAGCAGAAGCGGAGCAAGCAAAGCCCAAAAGCGCAAGATTGGTAAGTCTCGAGGCGCATCCATCAGTGCTGGCGCAATGGCTTTCACTCTTCCGCCCCCGCCTTGGCGCTCGGCTGGTTTTCGGCGATCCGAACCTCGTCCCCATCGCTGAGGCTTTGCGGGGGGTTGAGGATCATGCGGTCGTTGAGCGAGGGGCCAGATGAAATCTCGATTGTCGTGCCGAGATCCCGAACGATGGTGATGGGCTTTATCGTCACCCTGTTCTCGGCGCCGACGGTGGCGACGGCAAGCGTGTTCCTTTGGAAGAAAACCGCCGCTGCGGGAATGCGCCTGACGCCGGCGCGTCCCGGCAGCTTGAAGTGGACCTCGGCATAGGAGCCCGGCAGCAGCAACCCTTCAGGATTGTCAGCAAGCAGCTGAACGAGCAAGGAGCGCGAATCTTCCGCTATGGCGTTGGAGGTCGTCAGCACCTTGGCCGTGAAGATTCGAGTCGGAAATTGCGCAAGCTTCAACTCGGCGATCATGCCGATCTTGATCCCAGCCGCGAAAGCCTGCGGCACGCCGACATAGATGCGAACCTGGTGGATGTCGGCGACGGAGAAAAGCTCCTGCTTCCGATCGGGCCCGACCAAATCGCCGATATCGACGTTGCGCGCCGTGACGACCCCTGCAAAAGGCGCCGTGATCTGTAGAAAGCCCGTCAACGCTTTGAGCCGGTCGACATTTGCGCGCGCGGCCTCCGTTGCGGCGACTCTCGCGTTGTATTCGCCGCTCTTCTCGTCGGCGCTCTGCTGCGAGACGGCCGTTGAGGTTCGGAGCGCCGACCAGCGCTGGGTCGTGATTTTTGCGAGCGCGAGCTCGGCCTCGGCGCGGGTCAGTTCACCCTTCGCCTGCTGCAGCTGCTGGTCGAGATCGGGCGCCTCGACGGTCGCCAACACCTCGCCGGCTTTCACCCTAGCGCCGATGTCGTATTTCCAGTCGCGGACAAAGCCCTGCACACGCGCGCGGATACGGGCGTCGAAGAACGCCTGGACGTTGCTCGGCAGGATGACTTCCTCGATGGCGGGTCCGGGCTGCGGCGTGACCACCGCGACGGTCGGAATCGCGCCTTCCTTCGTCGCCTCGGCGAGCTCCTTGAAGCCGGTGTGGCGAACGAGCACGCCCGCCGCCGCCAGCGCCAGCGCGACGAGAGCGGCGAGGAGCAAGCGTCGGTTGAGCCGCGGCCCGCGCGGCGCTGTCTTCTCGCTCTGCTTTTCCGTCGTCGTCATAAAAAGGCTATCCTCACGATCAGACGCTCGACGAGTTTTCGGGGCGCGTTTTCCGCGAATGGACGAGCTTGAACACGACTGGCACGAAAAACAGCGTCGCGACGGTCGCGCAGGATAGGCCACCGATGACCGCGCGGCCAAGCGGCGCGTTCTGCTCGGCGCTGAGCGCCATGGGCAGCATGCCGAGGACCATGGCGAGCGCCGTCATCAGCACGGGGCGGAAACGCATGTAGCCGGCTTGGAGCGCGGCCTGATGCGGGTCGGCGCCTTCCGCTAGCTGCTCGCGGGCGAAGCTCACCACCAGAATGCTGTTTGCGGTTGCGACGCCCATGCACATGATGGCGCCGAGCAGCGCCGGCACGGATAGCGTCGTAAAGCTCAGGAACAGAATCCAGACGATGCCCGCGAGCGCGGTTGGCAGCGCGGTAATGATCACGAAAGGGTCGAGCCACGATTGAAAATTCACGACGATGAGCAAATAAACCAATATCACCGCCAGCGCGAGGCCGCCGAACAATTGCGTGTAAGCGCTCGTCATCGTCACCACTTGCCCCCTTAGCACGACGCTCGACCCGCGTGGCGTTTCGCTTGCGTGTCGCTTCAGGATCTCATCGATATCGCTCGCGACGGCGCCAAGGTCGCGTGCATGATTCGTTGCGTAGATATCCACGACGGGCTGCACATCGTAATGCGCGACGACCGCATCCATCCGCGCACGCGAGACAGAGGCGATCCCGCCGAGGAGCTGGAACTCACGCGAGGACGTGAGCGGCAAGTTGACGAGCGAGGGCATCGTGTCCACCCAATATTGCGGCGCCTGCACCACGATCGGATAGGACACGCCGTTTTTGGGGTTGAGCCAGAAGGTCGGCGCGGTCTGAAAGCTGCCGGCGAGAGTGTTCTGCATGGCGTTCGCCACGTCTTTTTGATTGAGACCCACGTCGATCGCGAAGGAGCGGTTCACGTCCACTTGCAAGGTTGGCGCGTTGAACGCCTGTTGGATACGGGCGTCGGCCACGCCCGGCACATTGGCGATCTCCTTGTATAGCTTCATGGCATAGGCGCGATTGGCCTCCACCTGGTTCCCGACGACCTGCACGTCGATGGGCGAAGGGAGGCCGAAGTTCAGGATTTGCGTGACGATGTCTGCAGGCAGGAAGGCGAAGGTCGTTCCCGGAAATATCTTCGGCAGCTTTTCCCGCATCGTCCGCACATATTCGCGCGTATGGCCTTCCTCGCCCTCCTTCAGCGTGATCAACAGATCCGCGTCGACGACGCCGATCGTGCCGGAATTGCTGTAAGCGAGATTGATGCCGCTGATTGGCAGCCCGATGTTGTCGACGATCGAGGCGAGGGCTGAAGCGGGAATGAGACGCCGGATCGCGAACTCTATGTCGTTGCAGAGAATCGCCACGTTCTCGATGCGGGTGCCGATCGGCGCGCGAAGATGCAGCTTTACCTGTGTCGACTCGACCGACGGGAAAAAATTCTCGCCGAGAAAGGGCGCCAGGCCGAAGGAGAGCACGACTGCGCCGAGCAGGCCCACGACAAAGGGCCACGGCCTTGTAAGCGCGCCCTCCAGAAGCTCGCGATAGCGCTCGCGCACGCGCTCGAAGCGATGCATGAAGCCGCGCTGGAACCTGACAAGGGGATTGGCGCTCTTGAGCTCGGTCGCCTCCGCCGCTTCCGATTCGACCCCGTGGACGAACTGCTTGCCCAGGAGATGGCGAGCCAATGTGGGCACTACCGTATAGGTCAGCACATATGAAGCTAGCAGGGAGATAATCACCGCTTCGGACATGGGACGGAAAAGATAGCCCGCCACCCCGCCCAACGAAAAGGTTGGGAGAAACACGATCGAGATGGAGAGGATCGAAACGGTCGCCGGAATCATGATCTCGCTCGCGCCGTTCATGATCGCCTCGACGATCTCCTCTCCGTCTTCGAGATGCCGATCGATATTCTCGATCGTCACCGTTGCGTCGTCCACGAGAATTCCCACTGCGAGCGCCAGGCCGCCTAAGGTCATGACGTTTATGCTCTCGCCGAGGGCCGAAAGCACGACGATGGCGGTCAGGATCGACAGCGGGATCGAGATGCTGATGATGAGCGTCGAGCGCCAGCTGCCGAGGAACAGCAGGATCATGAGGCCGGTCAGAGTGGCGGCGATCAGGGCCTCGCGCACGACGCTAGTGACGGCTTCTTGGACGAAGGGCGACTGGTCGCCGACGGCGACGAGATCGAGCCCTTCAGGCAGGCCGGCCTTGATTCGGGGCAGCTGCTTCTTGACGCCCTCGATGACGTCTAGCGTCGAGACTGCGCCGATCTTTTGAATCGTCATGAGCACGGCGTTGCGGCCGTTGACGCGCACGATATTCGTCTGCGGCGGGGCCGAGTTGTGGGTGTAGGCCACATCGCGCATGTAAACGACGGTGCCGCCGACGCTCTTGATCGGCAGATCGTTGAGCTCGTTGATTTCCTTGGGCGAGACGTTGAGATTGACGATATATTCGAAGTCGCCGATCTTCTGTGTGCCGACGGGGGTGATGAGGTTCTGCTGCGCGAGCGCCGCGCCCACGTCCTGGGCCGAGAGCCCGTAGCGGCGTAACTTGACGGGGTCGATTTCGACCTGGACCTGGCGCACCTTGCCGCCATAGGGCGAGGGGATGGCGGCCCCGGCGACGGTCGCAAGCTGCGGTCTTATGAAGTTTTGCGCATAATCGAAGAGCTCGATATCGGAGGCCGTGTTACTCGACAGCGCGAGCTGGATCACCGGCACGCTCGATGCGTTGAAGCTCAACACATAGGGGGGAGTGACTCCGGCAGGGAGAAATTTGAGCACCGTCTGCGAGGCCGCCGTCACCTGAGCGATGGCGAAGTCGATCTTTACATTGGGCTGGAAATAGACCTTGACGACCCCGTAGCCCGGCAGCGACTGCGACTCGATGTGCTCGATGTCGTTGACCTGCGCGGTGAGCGTGCGCTCGTAAAAATAGACAATGCGTCCGGACATGTCGTCTGGCGGCAGGCCGTTATAGGTCCACACAACGCTGATGACCGGAATGCCGATGTTGGGAAAAATGTCAGTCGGCGTCTGGATCCACGCCTTGACCCCGAAAATCACGATCAGCATCGCCATGACGACAAAAGTGTAGGGGCGCTGAAGGGCAATCCGGACAATGCCGATCATGCTGCAGGGCGCTCCATAGCGATTTCGATCATCGCCCGCGTTGTCGGGCCAAGGCTCACCGTCTAGCTCAGCGACGCGATATCCGGAAATTAATTCTCCTTTAGCGAAGGCCTATCGCGGCGAGCGTCCAAACGGGCAGGAAAATCCATAAAGAGAGTAGCGTAACTGTCAGAGAGACATTCAAAGAACGCAATCCTTCTCAGCTCACACAATCATAGGGACAGCACTTGTAGAGAGGCCGCCCCGCGAAACTGGAAACTACCTCGATTAGCTGAGCTTTCTAAGTTCAGCGTGGTGCGCCGGGGACAAGGATAAATATCTCGGTTTCTGAATCCCACCACCCGCAGGCCTAGTGGCGGAGCGGGGCTCGCGCAAGCCCGGGCGCACAGGCCAATCCTTGGAAGTGGACCGGCTTCGCTCGAAATTAGACCAAATTCGCGCTGATTCTGAATATTCCCGATTCGCGAGGCTCGCCGACTGCGCCGCTTCCGTGGACAGCGAACTGTGACTTCCGGAACACAGAGGAATAAGATTCTGACTATCAAAACGGTAAAATCGATAAAGTTAGTTGACTTTGTGCGCGTCCGGGCTTTTCCTATGCGTCAAGAGCCGGCGCATGGGATGGACCTTGGTTCCTCCTCCCGTGCTTTTCGATTGAGTGAGATACAGACCAAGCGCGAACAGAGACCGCAGTCATGAAGCGAAGCATAAGCCGTTCAACCCTGGCCGTCGCGCTCGGCGCCGCAAGCCTCGTCCCAAGCGGCGCGGCGTATGCCGAGGACACGGCCGCTGAAATCCGCGAGCTCAAGGCCGAGCTGAAAGAAACGATCGGAGAAGTGCGGGCTTTGAAGGCCGAGCTCGACCGATACAAAGGCAGGAGCGCGCAGCAGGAACGCAAGATCGATGCGGTCGCCGCGAAGGCGGGCAAGTCCGGGGCTGCATCAGCGCAAGAACTCATCACAAAGGGGCCGATCGCTGCGACCGCCTTCCCCTATACGATTGACCTCAGCCACGGCCTCACCGTGCAGTCGACCGACCACGAGAACAGCTTCCACGTCGGTGGCCGCATCTACGTCGACGGCGGCGGCTCGACCCAGCCAGAGCGAGGCCTTTCCGAGACGGTGAACCTCGCCCAGGCGCGTCTTCAGGTGGAGGGCCGGCTTCACAAGATTTGGGAATACAAGCTCCAGTATGATTTCGTCGGCGGCTCCAATGCGACAACCGTCGGCGCTGTGGGCGGTATTCGCGACGCCTATCTCGCGCTCATCTACCCGGGGTTCAAGCCGCCCTTCCTGCCCAACCCCATCGAGGCGCAGGTCGGCAATTTCTACCTGCCGCACGGCCTGGAGCGCTCCGAATCGAAGAACTACATCGACTTCGTCGAGCGCTCGCTGATGTCCGATACTTTTGGTGCCGCGCGCCACGTCGGCCTCGCGCTCCTCACCCACGGCGCCGACTGGACCTTCAAGTCCGCTATCTCCTCCACGAGCGTGGAGGACGCCACCTTGAAGCCGGCGGCGGATGCGGGCGTGCCCGTCGGTATCCCGGGCCAGGCCAACTGGGTCGCGACCGGCGGCAAGCAATATTACGACGTCACCGCAAGAGCGACCTACGCGCCGATCTGGAGCGAGGATCGGCTGCTGCACGTTGGAGCCTCGGGACGTTATCACCGCCCGAACGACGCGACGGCCGCCAACGACGACCGTGTGCTGGCGCTCGGCTCCAACACGGCTTCCGAAAGCAACGTGCTAAAGGAAAATCTGCTCGGCACGCCGGATCTTTCCTGCTCGGGCGTTCCGACCGGTAATCTGGGCCTCAGCGCCGATCCGGCCTACCCCACAAACCCCTATTTCGGGTCTCAGATCACGCAGACCAACGTCGCCGGTCGCTGCACGAAAAGCGTGCTGACCTGGGGCGCGGAGGTCTCTGCCGCGTATGGTCCGGTCTCCTTCCAGGCGGAATATATGGGGTCGCAATACAACCGCGATTCCCGCGCGATCCTCGCCGCAAACTATGCGGCGCTCGTCACCAACAACGTCTGGGCCCCGAACGCAAAGGGCTTCGCGCCCTACGCGTTCTCGCCCGGCGGGTCGTCGATGTATTTCAGCGGCTACTACCTCTCCGCCATGTGGTTCCTGACCGGCGAGTCGAAAGCCGCCGCCTATCAGGTGGACAACAACTCCAACGGCGGCTCCTTCCGCCAGATCGACATCAAGCATCCTCTGAGCGCGGGCGGATACGGCGCCCTGGCGCTGACGGCGCGCCTGAGCGAGGTCGACCTGAACAGCGGCCCCTTTCAGGGGCACACCTACTACGATTTGTTCACCTGGGCCCCGAACACCAGGTCTCGGCTCTTCGTCTACAACTCGGGCGTGCTCGGCGGGCGTCAGGAGGACGCGACCGTGGGCCTCAATTGGTATCCGGAGGTCGGCATCCGCTTCATGGCCAATTGGACCCGTGTTTTGGCGCTCTCCGCTCCCTACAGCCAGCCCTGGGCCAACGGGATTCATCCGAACCTGTTCGTGCTGCGCACGCAGGTGGATTGGTGAGTCTCTGCTACGCTCGATCGCCGCCGAAAAAAAAACTGGGCGCTCCAAGAGATCGGGGCGCCCTTTGTTTTTGCGCAGACTGACGGCGCCTTGAAATCGCTATCGGAAGCGGCAGCTAATCGCCGAAAGCCGCCTGCAATCGACGGCGGACGGTCTAGCGTCCAGGCTTCTGAGTTTGCAGCAGTTTTTGCGATGAGGGAGAAAGAGATGCGGCTCATGAGTGCGATCCTGGTCTCGACTGTCCTGGCGGGAGCCGCTCTCAACGCGGGAATCGCCGCCCAAGCGGGCCCCGCGGAGGGAGGAACCGTTTCGATTTCTTGCCGCGACTTCCGCCAAAAGCCCGACGGTTCGTGGACGCCGCTGCGCAGGACCGTCGTATCCGGGCCTCACGGGCCCTTCACCGTCGAGCCGGGACAAATCTTCAGGATTCAGCTGCAGGGCACGACCCATTACGGCGTGAAAGTCGCGGAGATCCTGGACGATCGCTGCCGCTAGAGCGGATTCCACAGAAACCAACTGACTTTTGCGGTCAGAATTCACTCCAATATTTTGATCAAACGCGACTTCTCGTCCTTTAAACGATGGCGTTCGAGGATCACGCTAAGCGCCATTGGAGCGGCCTCGGCGCCTGCGCCCGCCCCGCCGAAAGATGAGCCGATCGAGCAGCCGAAGCAGAATCGGGTGCTGCGCATGCTAGGCCTCGTCAAGGGCCCCCAGGCTGAGGCGGAGGTCAAGGCTCAGCGGGAACTCCCGGAATGTCCCGACATCGCCATCATCGGCGCCGACGGGTGAGCGCATTTCCGCCGCTGCGCCGATTTTACCTTGCTCGTCGAGGATCTCTCGGCGCCTTTCGTCAATGCGAAGGCCGCAGAGGATTACGAGGTGCTGGTCGGCTTCACGCAAGGCGGGACGGGCGGCGGCGAAAAGAAGCACCGTAAGCGCGGCGGTTAGAGCGCGTTCTAAGGATTCGCCGAATAGGGCCCGGTTCGGACGGCCTGTTCCTCGCATCCGCCATACTCGACGAGCCGGCGCAGTCACAGCGGATCTCCGACGGCCTGCCTCGGCCAGCCTTCCCAAAAGGGAAATCGTAAATCGCGCAGAGGCTCGCCCTTGCGGCGCGCCCCGCTGGGCTCAGCGTCCGAGAAGCGAATCATGGGAGCGATCCTCGCAGCCCCCAGGCTTGCCTGAAAAGCTTCTGCGACACGGATGCTGCATCTTTGTTTTTGTAACAGCAATGACTTCGCCGGCGCATCCCCGCGTCGAACCCTTGTCCAGCTCCGCCTTCAGACGGCGGTCGGCGCGGAGTTCTTTTCGCGCGACAGACCCGCAGCGTTGGCCTTCATGCAGTTGTGTCTAGTCTGAACCGAAACCCACGGCGTCCACGCCTGCGAAGAGACAACTTCGCCTCCCCCACCAGTCGAGCAAACTCTTGCCTAACTCGAGCGGAGGAGGAGGCGGCGCCACTCCCAGTTCAGGCATCGGCGTTCACCGAGGAGTTCGCCGTCGGCGCCAAGTCGGGCGTCGATTTGAAGGCTGGCAAGTTTCTGAACGCTCTCTCGAGCGTCATGCCGACCGCCATGGAGGCGATGAAGACGATCGACGCAACGTCGAAAAGGCCGACGTTAAAGAGAGCCGGGCCTGGGCAGACGCCGGCAAGCCCCCAACCGACGCCGAAGATGAAACTGCCGACGACGAGCGGCTTATCGATCTTGCCGATCGGCGGCAACTGCAATGGGTCGCCGAGAAAAGTCCGGCTCCGTCGCTTCACGACCGAAAAGGCCAGGAATCCAATCGCGAGCGCGCCCCCCATGACGAAGGCCAGCGAGGGGTCCCAGCGGCCGGCGATGTCCAAGAATCCTTGAACCTTGGTCGGTTGCGTCATGCCGGAAAGATAGAGCCCCATCCCGAAGACGAGGCCGACCGCGAACAAGACGACGGCGCGCATCGTGGTGTCCCTCATCCGAGGATATGGCGCATGACGTATACGGTCAGGAACCCGGCGAGCATGAAGGTCGGGGTCGCGACCAGGGAGCGTGGCGACAGCCGCGAGAGCCCGCAAATCCCGTGACCGCTCGTGCAGCCGGAACCCAGACGCGCGCCAAAACCAACGAGAACGCCAGCAACCGCGATTTGCGTCATCGGCGCATTGAAATGCGGCGGCGTTGGCGTGATGAAGAGCATAAGCATTGCAGGAGCGGCCAAAAGCCCCAGCAAAAAGGTTGCGCGCCAGCGAAACTCCGCGCCGACGCCGGTCATGGCTCCGTAAAGAATCCCGCTAATGCCGAGTGTGCGGCCCGAGAGCAGGAGCAGAGCCGCCGCGGCGAGCCCGATCACCATGCCGCCCGCCAAAGACGCCCAAGGCGTGAAATGGGCCCAGTCGATTTCCATGCGCTCTCCCCCCTCCTGCAAGTCCAGGTTGAGCAATATTCGCGCCGACTTAAGCTGACCGAACCTTGTGCGCAATAATCTCGTATTGAACTAGCGGACCTGCCGGCGCCGACAACCTTGCGGAGAAGGCTCCGAGAAGATCATCTGGACCGATCCAGAGTCCGCGCGACGGCCCAGGCAAAAGCGCACCCCTCCTCTATGGCAACACCGACAGCTGCCTTCAAGGCGCGGCGTTCCGACCTTTGACCGCTGAATTCAGTTTGGCGTTCTCGCGAACGCGACAATGGCGCTGCGGCCAACCGCGCCGCTGTGGCGTTGGAATTCACGACCCTGAGTGAAGAGGATCATCGTGGGGATGCTCCTGACGCCGAAGCGGGCGGCGAGTTCGGGAACAGCTTCCGTATCGACCTTCGCGAGACGCGCCATCGGTTCGAGCTCGCGCGCCGCGGCCTCGAATTCCGGCGCCATGGAGCGACAGGGTCCGCACCATGCCGCCCAGAAATCCACCAGCACGGGCAATTCCGTTTTACCGATCATCCGATCGAAAGCCTCGACGCTTTTGAGATCGACGGGACGCCCCGTGAAGAGCGCGGCGTGGCAGCGACCGCAGTCAGGCAGGTTTCCCGCAGCGAGTTGAATCTCCGGGGCCCTGTTCAGGCCGCCGCAATCGGGACAGACGATCACAACGCTTTTTTCCAAGCTTGCGCTCCGCGACGGTGAGGAAGAAGCGCTCCCTTCCAGCTTTCAAGGATGGATGTAGACGAAGCCCATTCCTTGCAAGCGGGCAAGTTCGGCCGCTCCGCTCGGCACGATATCATTTTGCGTCACACCGTAAAGCGAATGCCAGTCGATCTGTCGTTCCTTTAGCGTGTTGGCGCAAATCAGAAAGCGCACCCTCGCTCCTCGGAGGTCGTCGAGGCGACTCGCGAGCTCCTTATTCGTGTTGGCCAATTGAAATAGCTCCAAGCCGCCACCATGGTCGACGACGCGGATCTCAACGTGCTCCTTGCCTACCGCCTCAATGTGATTGTGAATGCTGTACTGTGGCCTCTCGCGCCGATAACGAGCAAGTCCGCCTTGAGGTCCTCCGCCAGCTTAACAACGTCTCGCACCGGAGGCCCGGCGAAAACATGCGTGCCGAGCTTCAGATCCTTTTCCGCGGCTAATTCGCGCGCACGTTTGAGAACGCCGTCGTAGCGCCGGGCCGCCGTTTCGGTCGTCGCGCGAAGTTCCTCGATGAAATCCGCCATGTAGGGAAGCTCTTCCACACAAACCATGTGAATTTCCGAATTGTTCTGTTTGGCCAAAGCCAACGCCAAGGAAAGCGCGTGGAAGGCCGGCTCCGAGCCGTCGTTGGCATGCAGGATTTTCGGGAACATCGATGGGCTCCTGAAGATTAATCCTGCAGCGCGGCTTCTGGCCGTGAAGCTGCCGACACTTGTTCGCCGGTCGTGTTTTCCGACTCGGGCAACAGGTGACGGGGGAGGAACAAGCTGTTGGCGATCACTGTCGGAACGATCGCGGTTCCGATGATGGCCGCAACCAAGGTCGAATACTGGCTCTCATCAATGATTTTATGTGACAGACCAAAAAGCGACGCGATCGTGCCGAAAGTCAGTCCCGAAGCCATCAGCAGCGTGGTGTACATCGCGTCCTTGTGCGGCGAACCAAACCATCTTGCGACCGGATAGACGCTGGCGACCTTGGTCGACATTTCAACGATCACCAGGGCGATGACCCCAAGCGGGGCGGCGATGACTGCCGGAATCGAAACAAAATAGCCGGCGCGGATGAAATAGAATGGCGTGAGAAGACCGATGGTGATCGTCCGCAATCGGCGAACAAGCGCGTGATCGCGACCGACGGTTCCGGCGAGCGTCATGCCGATCAGGTAAGCCGGCAGCACCGCCTCGCTTTCGGCCCATGTCGCGAATGCGCCCAAGCTCATCAGCGCGAAAAGAAGGAATTTGGTCTCAAATTCCGAGGGACGCCCGCCAAACCGCTGAAATGCGGTTGGCACGAGCTTGGGGAGGCCGATGAAAACGAGACCTAGCGCGACGATGAAAACGGCCGTCTTCCAAGTGAACGGGGCGAAGACCAGGCCGAGGGTCACGACGGTCCCAAGGTCGGTAATGAAACAGGCCGCGAGTATGGTCTTGCCAAAATCCGTTCTGTTGAAGCCGAACTCCATCATGACAGTGTAGACGACCGCCACCGAAGTCGCCGCCAGCGCTATGCCGGCGAGAATAGCGGGCATAGTTTCCCAGCCGAGCAGATAGTGGGCCGCGGCCCAGCAGCCGATCGAGGGAAGAAGGAAACTGGCCAAGCCTACGGAGACGGCTTCCTTCCATTTTAGCTTGAAAACGTCGGGGTCGAGTTCAGCGCCGGCAAGAAAGGTCAAGAGGATGGCGCCAATTCCCGCGAGCGTCTTCACCCAGGGCTCCTGAACGCCAAAAACCTCGGCGCCGAGTGTGAAGCTGAGGACTGTCCGCGCGACCATGCCGACGATGATTTCCGATAAGGCGGTCGAGATGCGAAATCGCGCCGACGCCACGGTTGCGATCAACGCGAGTCCAAACACCAGCGCCACCTGCGCCCAAATGCTGGTCATGATTCTGATCCTGTCAGTCGAGAGTTGGTATTTCCGCGGTGAGGGGCGTGCGTTAACGAGCCGCTTTCGACGAGCGAGAGCCTATGCCGATGGAACATGTGGGAGAGGCGAAAGGAGACGGGCGCGAACCCGTGTCGCTCGGAAATTGGCGCATGACTCCTCCTCGCTTTTGTCGCGCAGACAGGAGTCATCAGCCTCTTCGGCGTTTTTGGGGAACCCCATCCCCTTTTTACGCTCCGATTTTAGCCGGTAACTGTGCAATGGCAAGCCATTGGCCGGAAATTACCACGGGCCCTGTCAGGAGCCATTTTGGCGTGAGAATTTGATGTGAAGAAACTCAATGACTTATCGGAAAACCGCTGCTTGTGAATATCCATTTAATTGGTTCTGCCTCATTCTCTGTGGCTGGCGTCGTTACAACGGCAATATCCGCGCGCGCAGAGGCTCTGGACCCGCACGACCGTACAGGGCTCGCTTGAGAGTCTTCAGTCGGTTGATCTGCTCTTCCATTTGGCCGTTGCTCCAGGCTCGGTGACGGCGTTCCGGACCGCGTCAATATCTCTACGCAATGTGCGGGCGTACCGTTGAATCGCATAAGGTCCCGATTGATCCGCGGCCTTCAACCAGGCGCTAAGCTTCGAAACCTTCTTGCTTCGTAGAACCCCTCGAAATCGTGTGGCCAGCTGGCGCATCGCTGCGAACTCGGGCCATTCGCCTTTCAGCGCATCAATCTTCGACGCCTGACCACTTGTCAGCAAGCCGCGTGGCTTGACGCCGAGTGCCGCGGCGACGATCGGTGAAATCACTCGCCTGGGCGCCGGATCAATGGGTCGCCTTGTCGAAGGGATGGTTACTCGCCGCACCTTGTGTTTCGGAGAGCGCCATTTTGCCAGCAAGCGCTCCGGATTTGAGAAGCTTCCGCTGTAGCCTTGGGCTCTGACCTCGCTAAACAACCTTCGGCACGCACGCAACCTTCCGCCCAGCGGCGTGATAAATAGCCTTCGAAATAGCAAGGCGAACTCGTTTTTGGCGCCGAAGCATTCCGGTGGGGAAGGACGTCGCTCTGGATCCGCTTGCCAATCGTCCGACGGTCGAAGCCGGTCTGCCGCACAATCTCGGAAACCGTTTTTCCGTCGCGCCGCAACGAGTGAACCCGGTCAAAGATAGCCTGCCTTAAGCGCCTGTTCGCCATTCTGACGATGTGGCGATGTTCGGCGCCGCCGTGTTTGTCGCGCGGGCTGCATAAAATCGTTCGATCGCGCTCGCCGCCGGCGTCGTGCGTTGGCAACAAGGGGCGCGCCGATGATCCGGCGCGGCTGAATTGCGTCTGTATCGCCTCGCGCAAGTTCTGTAACATGTGAAACGGTCCGCGACCTGAGGCGCCTGAGGCGCGCCCTCCTGTGCGGCTTGAGCGTACGAGCCGCAGCGATCGCGGCTGACGACCTCGATCTCAGGACGCTGCACCAACCAAGCTGATATGTTGGCTGTTGAACGATCCGGCAGAACGTCCAGGACTTCCCGCCTCTCTAAATCCACAGCGATGGTTCCATAGCTGTGACCCTTGCGCCAGGCCCAATCGTCAACGCCGACCACCCGGAGGCTTTTCTCGGCGCTCTGCGCATTTCCTCTGCACTTGAGGTTGCGGAGAATGGTGTCGTCGCTCACTTTGTTTGTCGCGCGGCGCCCGCCGGGGTGTAGCGCACGGCGGTTTCAATAATTTTGAATAGGACGGAAAACCGGCCCGTCTTCAGCATCTTATCTCGGGTACGACAATATGCGCTGCAGTTGGTGTGCATTGAAGTTTCGATCCACGCGCTATTGGCGCGATGCAGTCTCTTCTAGAGAGTGTTAGGCACTTTGTAGCATGAATTCTGCGGCGCGTTTGAGCATGAGGCAAGCGAATGCGAGGACATGGAAGCCCGCGAGGGTCTCGGCCTAGCGTTCGTCGTCTTTGACGAGCCGCCGACATCGCGTCGCCCAAGCGAATGACCGCTCGACGACCCAGCGCTTGGGTAACAACACGAAGCCCTTCTTCGCCTCGGGAAGCTTGACGACGCAGAGTTCGACGCCCTGCGCTTTCGCTGTATCCGCGGCGTTCTCGCCCGTATAACCCTGATCGACGTAAATGAGTTCGACGCTATCGCCGGTCGCCTCCTGCACGGCGGCGGCGAGCTTGCCGCCCTCGGCGCGATCGTCGACGTTTGCCGGCGTCACATGCAACGCCAACAGATGCCCCAGCGTGTCGACCGCCATGTGAAGCCTCGAGCCGCGTTGCGCTTGGCGCCGTCGTAGCCCGCGCGTGGACCACTCTCCGGCGTGGAGCGCAGGGTGCGGCTGTCGATGATCGCCGCTATCGGCTCTGCGTCGCGTCCGGAGGCGATGCGCAAGAGAGCGCGAAGGTCCTGCGCAAGCGCCTCGAACACCCCCGCCGAAAGCCAACGCCGCGACTGCTGATACACGGCGAACCAGGGCGGCAGATCGTTGGGCATGGAGCGCCAAGCGATGCCTTAACGCAGCACGTAGCGCAGGCCGTCGAAAAGCTCGCGCAGCGAGTGCTGACGCTGCGGCGCGCTCTCCTCCATCAGCGTCAAATAAGGGGCGACCAACGACCATTCTTCGTCGCTGATATCGGACGGATGGGGTTTGCGAATCGGAGCCATCCGATTCTATTAAGGGAATCAAACACTATAGTACATAACACCCTCTAGTGCTTCGAGCGCAGCGCCCAGCTTCATCTGCGTCACGGCCCAATCCGTAGGGAAATGCTCCCGCATACCATCACTAATTGCGCTACGATATTGTTGGATTAGGCCCTACAGATTCAGCGCTTCTTGATTCTCAACAGTTCCGAACAGATTGGGCGAGATTTCAGCCTTCCCCCATGCAAAGCAGGGCACGATGGTGAAGATGGCGCCCCATAGGGCCCCTCGTAGGAGTTGTCCTCGCCCACGCGTCCTGTGCTTCGGAAGTGACACTCGATGGCTCAATCGCAGCTCCTGCAGAGGTTGAGAAGCTGCAGAGTTATACTGGGGAGTTGCTTTGTGACAACCCGAGTGAAGCCGCGCCGGCATCCTTTGAAGAGCGGCTTTCCTGGCCGGTCGTTTTCAAAGGTGGCAAAAATGGAGCGAAGACAGCAAAAAGGACGCCCACTTGGACGTCTCACTGGGAAGGACGGATCGAGGTCCTTGTCGGCCCGATGAGCCGTCGGCGCGGTCTGATGCGGAGGAGGCTTGGACCTCGGTACGACGCTCTGAGGCCTGATGCGGAAGCGACTCGCTGGAGGATCTAAAGTGGGCGCCGCCGCTTTCGGCATCGTGTTTTGTCCGCGACGAAAAAAGATGTCACCTCGCCTGCAACTATTCCGCTGAGCATCGAGGATGATCCGCAACGAACGTCGCACGCCGATATCGTCGAGAGCGCGACCAGCGGCATCTCGATTCATGTGGGTGGAGACGTGGCCGAGGCGCATACGGCACGGGTGCACGCCCCAGTGCTTCCATAGCAAATCATATCGTGTCGCGACATAATTACCTGTGGGGCCACTTTCCTTCATCGCCACAGTAGAATGCCGTTTGATGTCCTTCGTCGGCTTCATCGCCGCGAGCCCGCGAGCGGCACACGATGGCGGTCTCGCTCATTCCGGCACGGTGCATCGCGGCCCGGTATCGTAGTCTCGGCCGACGAGATTGGCTTTGACGATCTCGTCGGCTTTGGCTTTTCCGCGCGCGAGATCGTCGTCATAGACGTTGGTCCTATATTCGGGCGCTGCGGTGGTCGCCTGCGAGGCGTCGACCGGCGTCTGGTCGTCGGTGACGTCGATCGTCGTGACGGTGGAAAGGCCCGGGCGCAGAGGGTCCTTGGCGAGCTCTTCGGCGTTGAGCGAGATGCGCACGGGCACGCGCTGCACGATGTGAATGAAGTTGCCGGTGGCGTTGTCGGGCGGCAGCAGCGCGAAGACGCTGCCCGTGCCCGGCACGAGCCCTTCGACCCTGCCGCGGTAGACGACCTTGCGGCCATAGAGATCGGCTGTGATCGTCGCGTTCTGCCCGGGGCGCACGCGCTGCAGGTCGTTTTCCCAGAGATTGGCCTCGACCCAGAGATGATCGAGCGGCACGATCGTCATGATCTGATCGCCGGGCTTCACGCGGTCGCCGACCTGCGCCTTGCGCTTGGCGACGAAGCCCGAGGCCGGCGCTTTGATCTGCTGGCGCGCATATTCGATGAAGGCGTCGAGATATTTGGCGCGCCCCGCGAGAATGTCCGGGTGGTTCGAGCGCGTCACGCCGCCGACTTGCGCCTCGAAGGATTGCGTGTCGGCGCGCGCCTCGCGCACGTCCGCCTCGGCCGAGGCGAGCGTGTCGGCGGCGTTCTGCAGCACCTGCTGTGACACGGAGCCCGAAGGCGCCGCCTGCTGATAGCGCGCGTAGTCGTGGCGGAGCTTGTCGCGCAGCGCAATGCGCGAAAGAATGCGCTCGCAAGCGCGCCGACGGTTCTCGAAGAGCGCGCCGACCGAGCGTACGGCGCGTGACAGATCCGCCTCGGCCTGCGCGAGCCCGGCGCTGGCCCGCTGCGCGTCGAGCTGGACGACCAATTCGCCCTGTTTGACGCTCTGCGTTTCTTCGGCGAGCACGCGCGACACCACGCCGGTCGCGTCGGCGAAGACCGGGATGAGGTTGCCGGTGACGAAGGCGTTGTCGGTCTGCACGACATGGCGGTCGACGGTTCGCCATTTGAGAAGAAAATAGAGCGCGGCGAGGCCGGCGATGAGCGCCACGATCGCGAGACCGAGATTGCGGCGCGTCCTGATCTCCTTGCGCGTGAGCGCCCGGGATTTTCTGGCGCCTGAACCGCCCTGCGGCGCGGCGGCGGCGTCCTGTTGCTGTTCGGTCACGCTATCCGCCTCCCAGCGATTCGATGAAATTGACGTAAGGGTTCAGAGCGTCGTCCTCCGGCGTGGGCGGGAAGACGGGGTTGGGTCCGAGCTCATAGCCGCCGCCGAGGCTCTGGATCAGATCGACGCGCGCCGAAAGCATGTCCGCCTCGAGCGCGTGCAGAAAATAGCCCGCCTCGAAGGCGTCGTGCGCGAGCGTCAGGATTTCCCGCCGATCCTTGAGCCCGGAGTTCCAGCGGCTCCTGGCGAGCGCCAGCTTTTCGCGCGCTTCGGCGACGATGCGCCTCTGCGCCTCCACCACCGTGCCGGTCTGCCGCACATTGACGAGACCGTCGGCCACCTGCTGCGCGGCGCGCAGCAGCGTTTCGTTATATTCGTCGACCGCTTCGTCATATTCGGAGCGGCGCTCTTCCAGCTTGCCGCGCAGCCGCCCGCCTTCGAACACGGGGAAATGGAATCCGGGCTGCACAGCATAGTTGAAGGCCGAAGCGCGGAAGAGATAGGTCGCGAGCCTGTCGATATGCGTCGAGTGCTGCGACGACTGAAAGCTCGGGAGGATCGTCAGATCGACGCTCGGCATGAACTCCGCCTTGGCGCCGTGGATGCGCTCGGCGGCCGCCTCGGCCCGATGCATGGCCGCTGCGAGATCGGGCCGGTGCGCCAGCAGCTCGATGGGCAGCGTCTTGGGCAGAGGCGGAACGGGCGGAAGGCCGAGGCGGCCCTTGACCGCCACGCCCCGCCCCGCATCCGGCCCTTGCCCGCCGAGCCTTGCGAGCAAATCCTGCTGCAAGGCGAGCAGCGCCTCGACGCCGGCCTCGCGTTTCAGGGCGATCTCGAGATCGATGCGCGCTGCTGCGGTGGCGTCCTCCACGTCGATGCCGGTGCGGAAGCGCGTCTCCGCGACGCTTATCAAGTCTCGCCGCACCTTGGTCATGGCGCGCGCGAGCTCGAGCTGACGGGCGGCGGCGACGCCGCGAAAATAGGCGCGCGCCACGGCGGTGGTGAGCAGCAGCTGAGTCTCGGCGAGCTCCGCCATCTCCGCCGCCGTCTCGCCGATCGCCGCATGCAGCGCCGCGCGATTTTTCCCCCAGAAGTCGAACTCGTAATAGAAGTTCGGGATCAGATTGCCCGCGGTTTTTTCCTGGCCCGCAATGGCCGGATTATAGGAGGCCTCGACGCCGTGGCTCGCGACGCGATGCTGGGTGATGTTCGTATCGATCTTGAAGAAGGGCAGGAGGTTCGCGCCCTCGACTTCCGTGATGGCCTGGGCCTGATGCAGCCGGTCGTAGACGCGCTTGAGATCGTGGTTGTCCTCGAGCGCCGCCGTGACCAGCTCGTTGAGCTCCTTGCTGCGGAACTGCCGCCACCAGTCGGAGACCGGCCATTCGCCCGAATCTTTCGCTCCCGCCTTGCCCAGCGTGCGTTCCATGTCGGGCGGCGGCAGGAACAACGCCCGATCCTCGCTGCCCGTGTTGCAGCCGGCAAGCGAGAGCGCCAAAAAGGCCAGCACATTCAAACCGCGACGCCGCGTCATGATGTGAGGACCAATGTGCGCCCGCATGGCGTCGATCATGTCGGAGAGCTCTCCATGAGCTCTTCGGCCTCGAGATGCGCCTGATCGTCGCGCCGCCAGAAGGCGATCAGCGTCGGATGCGCGAACCAGACGAAAATGCCCAGCGCGACGAAGACGACGGCGCCGAGCAGAAAGGCGTCGTTCATTCCGAGCAGCCAGGACTGCTCGCGCATCAGATTGCCGAGCTCGCGGTCTATCGCCGCACGCGGGACGCCGGCGGCTTCGAGCTTCGCGGTGATTTGTCCGAGGAGGTCGAGCGAGGCGAAACGCCGGCCGCCGAGATGATCGGCGAGATCGAGCTGATGAAAGGGCGCGCGGCGGAACTGCACGGTGGCGAGCAGAGCGATGCCATAGGCGCCCGACACGGTGCGCAGCAGCGCCAGCTCTTCGGCGGCGCGAATGAGCTGAGCGCCCGCGAGCCCATGCATGGCGAGGCTGGCGAGCGGCGCGAAGAAAAAGGCGATGAAGAAGCCCCAGAAAAACACCGGCCAGGCAATCTGGTCGAACCAGGCGAGCCGGTCGAAGAGCCCGAACCAGGTGAAGGTTCCGGCCAGGCCGATGAAGTCGAAAAAGGTGAGCAGACGCACGTCGACCGTCTTGTTGAGCTCGTGCAATATGGCGACCATGGGCGCGGCGATGACGAACATCGAAAGATAGACCATGCCCGCCAGCGAGGAGGTGTAGCCGTTGAGGAGCTGCAATTGCCCCACGAAGACGGACAGCATCCCCTGAATGACGAGAAAGCCGAAGACCGAGCAGAAGGTCGCGATGGCGTAATTGCGATAGCGAAAAAGTCGCAGATCGAGCACGGGATGGCGCTCGCCCAGCTCCCAGATCACGAAAAGAGGAAGGGCGACGACGACGACGGCGAGCGCGGTCTGCAGAATGGGCGAGGCGAACCAGTCGAAGTCGTTGCCCATGTTGAAGATCGTCTGCGCGGCGTAGACGATGGCCGTCAGCAGGGCGACGCCCATGAAGTCGAAGCGCACGATGCGGGTTTTGAAGGCGCGGCCGTAGAGCATGGCGCCCACCACGCCCGCGGCGAAGAGGCCCATGACGATGTCGGTGTAAAACAGATAGCGCCAGCTCAGGAACTCCGAGTACCAGCCGCTGACGAAGACGCCGATCGTGAAGGGCGTCATGCTCAATATGCCCCAGATGCCGACGGCCCAGGTGCGGGAATGTTCGGGGAATTCCTTGAGCGCCAGCGATTGGGCCAGCGGCAGAGTCACGCCGCCGATGAAGCCCAGCGCGATGCGCGCCGGCAGGAACTGCCAAAGCGTCTCGCTCGTCGCGCAAATCCAGGCGACGACGGCGTAAAGCAGCATGGCGACGACATAGACGCGGTAATCGCCATAGCGCCCGGAGAACCAGCGCGCGAAGGGAAGCCCGAGCGCAATGCCGACCATGTGGTTGGTCGTCGCCCAGGAGCCATAGCTCGGAGTGACGCCGCCCAGGCTGCCCGCGACATAAGGCACGCTGATCGTGTAGCCGGGAACGTTGGACAGGACGACGATCGTCCCCAGCGCCAATGTGGCCGTCAACAGCCACAGCCGCCAACCGCGCAAGAGCGCGTCTTCATCGAAATCCGCGGCGTTCACCATCCCCCCTCAAGCCGAACGCGGCGCCCGTGGCCGGACGCTGCCTGACGAAATAGCCACTTGCCACCCCTTACTATTTCGCGTCAGAGCGGCATCGGGGCGCCGCTGGCCAACTTACTCCGTCGCATGATCGGCAAAGACGATCAGCCGCCACCTGATCGCCCCTTGTTCCCCGCTGTGCCGATGATGATTTACGTCGGGCAATGAGCCGCCGAGCGGCGCGCCATTTTCGTGTCCACAACCGTCACAGCGGTAAATGCCGGCATAAGGCGCGACTGACCCGGGTAAGTGAAGCTCGTCGTAAGCCTCGGCGCAGCTTTTCTTGAGGAAGCTATCGTGCTTGTATGAGGCCATGTTACTAACTCGCACCGCTCCGCGCCTGCCGCTTGCCACAAAGCTTTGCCATTTGCGAGGCATCTATCTCGTGCAACGAGATATGTCAACGCGTAATATGCTGAAATTGAGGTCGGCGTCATCACGGTGTGTCAACGGGTCAAAGCATGGCGTTTCTTATGCGTTCATATCAGAAAACTGGGCGAGTGTGGGAATGCGCCGCAGCGAACAGAGGGGCATTAGCGACGTCGGAGCATCTCGGGAAAAGCTTTAAAAGAACCGAGTCCAGAAGCACAAGCTACTTACTTACCTTAAACGGCTTCAGAAACGCCTTTCTGAATTCCTGTAGCCGCTCGAAGTGAGCCAAAGCCAATGCAGAAAGAACTCGCTCTCCGCGCGGCGTAATATGCAAGAGGGCCTTGCGGCCATCGGTTGGATCCGGCTTTCGCTGAACGAGCTTGGCCCCAACCAGGCGCGAAATGAGTTCGGTGGCGCTATTGTCGCGGATCATCAGCTGGTTGGCCAGCGCTCCAACGGTGATCGGCTCGCTCGAATTGAACGTCTTGATGACGAGAAGCGCTTGATACCACTGAGTTGTAGCGCCCTCCGCCGCGGCGGCCTGTTCGCTGAATGCGAGAAACTCCCGCAGCGCCGCGCGGAACTCCGCGAGGTCCGCGAGTTCTTCGTCCGTCAATTGTCTCGGAGTAGTTTTTCTGGCGGAGTCCATCGCGGCGGCCGATTAACACGGGGAACTCCGTGCACTTGCTGTCTCTCAGCCTAGGGCTGGGCGTGGTCCCCTGCACGCGCGGCGAACTCTATCGCAACACGAGATCAATGCAACTCCGCGAACAGGCCCGCTCGATAGGGCAAGACGTGCCGGAGGTTGTATGCGAAGCTCGTCTCACACATCTTAATGATAGCCGTCGCGCGAAGTTGCAAGTTCATTCGTCGCCGCCAGCGAATGGACACTGCCACATTCCCGTGGTTGGGTGCCGTGGCCGCGCTGGGGCTGGTTCAAGTGGCGGGGTTTCCGGTCGCCTTCGCCGCTGGAGACCACGTCGCTCAGGCAAGTGCTTGCGCTAGGGCTCAAACTCATAACCAATAGCTGACGACGGCGGCGATGCAGACTGTGGCGAGGAAGTTCGCGGCGTTCCGGTCGTATCGTGTGGCCACGCGTCGGAAGTCCTTCAAGCGGCGGAACATACGCTCGATGGCGTTGCGGTTGCGGCAGAGAAAGGGCGAGAAGCAGTTCTTCCACTTGCGATTTCGCTTGGGCGGGATGTCGGGCGCGGCGCCATGCTCCTCGACCTGCCGGCGAATGGCGTTGGCGTCATAGCCCTTGTCGCCATGCAAGATTTCGCATTCGGGAAGGCGTTAGAGCAGAGCTTTGCCGGCCGTGCAATCAGCGACATGACCGCCCGTGAGCATGAAGGCGAGCGGACGACAGTGAGCGTCCGTCAACGCGTGGATCTTCGTCGTGCAACCGCCGCGCGAGCGGCCGATCGCCTGACTGGCCTCCCCCCTTTTCCGCCGGAAGCCGAGCGATGCGCTTTGACGGCGGAACTGTCTATGAGAACCTGCGCTGGCGGCCCGCCGGCCTGCGCAAGCGTATGAAAGAGGCCGGTCCAGACGCCTTTCTCCGCCCATCTCACGAAGCGGTTGGAGAGCGTCTTTTTCGGTCCATT
>CAWCTS010000055.1:0-20654 GCA_963798515.1 uncultured Alphaproteobacteria bacterium | reverse complement strand
AGGAGGCGCTGCTGGTGTCGCCCAGGCTCGTGGCGAAAATAGGGTTTTTCCTGACTCTCTTCATGACTTGGACGGAGCTGAACAATGTGGGTGGCGCATCCGCCTGCCCTTCCAAGTCCCCGGGCCGACCAGCACGCCCAAGGGACGTCTCGCCTGTGGTCGGAGGGCCTAAACCCGCAGTCAGTAGGCGTTCTTGGCGCTGAGGAGGGCGAAGGGAGTCATCGCGAGAATCTTCAGATCGAAGAGCATCGACCAATTTTCGATGTAGTAGAGGTCGTGCGCGACGCGTTGCTCGAGCTTGGCCGCCGTGTCGGTCTCGCCACGCCAGCCGTTGACCTGCGCCCAGCCCGTGATGCCGGGCTTGCCCCGATGACGCGCGAAATAGCCGTCGACCACCTCATCGTAGAGACGATCCGCCGCCTTGCTGAGCGGCGCGTGAGGACGCGGTCCGACGAGCGCGAGATTGCCCAGGATGGCGACATTGAAAAGCTGCGGCAGCTCATCGAGCGAGGTTTTTCGGATGAAGCGGCCGACGCGCGTGACGCGCGGATCGTTGCGCGTGGCGAGCCTGAGACCGGGCGCGTCGGTTTGATCGAGATACATGGATCGAAACTTATAGACTTCGATCGGTTCGTTGTTGAAGCCGTGCCGGATCTGTTTGAACAGCGCGGGGCCGGGCGAGTCCCATTTGACTGCAAGAGCCACGAGGGCGAGCAGCGGCGAGAGGATGATAAGCAAGACGCCGGCGATAATGCGATCCTGAATGGTCTTCAGGGCCACCCTCCAGTCCGACATCGGCTTGTCGAAGACCGGGAGAAAAGGCACGTCGCCAATGAAGCTATAGGCGCGCCGTTGCAGCTTGAGCCGGCTGCCCAGCGCCGCGATGCGCACGTCGATCGGCAGCACCCAAAGCTTTTTCAAAAGGTGAAGTAGCCGTTCCTCAGCCGAGAGCGGGAGGGCGACAACCAGGAGATCGACGCGCTGAACGCGGCAGAACTCCAGGAGTCCGTCGAACCGGCCGAGCCTTGGATGATCCCCGACGCTTCGTGGGGCTCGTCCCTGCTCGCGATCGTCGAACAGCCCGAGAATCTGGATGGAGCCGCATGACGCACGCTCCAATTTGTGCAGCAATTCGGCGACGTCGCCGCCCCCGACCACGACAGCGCGCCGCGCAAGACGGCCTTCTTCCGTCCAACGCTCGATGAGGGAGGCGAGCGTGACGCGCGTGATGGCGCAGAGCGCCAGCGCCATGAAATACCAGGCCAGGAGCTCGGCGCGCCTTTCATTCGAATAAGCGGCGAAGAGCGCGCGGCCGACCACATCCGCCGACAGCGCGAGGAACAAAGCGAGGGCGGCGCTCGCAATCGACCGCGTCGACGATTGAAGAGCGCGGATCGTATAGGCCCATCGCAGGGCCAGCAGAGCGGAGAACACGCCCGCGACCCCGGCGATCTCGACGATCGGTACGATCAGCTCGGATTGCGCATATGAGGCCCGCAAAAAAAGGCCGCCGGCGCCCGTCGCCATCACCGCGGCGACATCGCAAAGGATCGCCGCGCCAATCGCTCTCGGCCGCGATATCAGCCGGTCGGGCGGCGCGATCGGCGCGCGCCTTTTCTCGGAAGGCGCATAGGAAGATTCGATCGAGATCGACGAGAGGACGCTGCTCATGACGCAACTTTGCCAGAGGACATTCGATGCGCGCGGATGCGGAAAGCGCGCGATCGGCATGGTTCAGCCGCCGAGTTAAGAAAGCCTGTAGCCAAAGGGCGCGCCTACCCACGGCAATGGGATTGAGATAGTATGCCCTTTGTAAGCGGCCGTGGCCGCCAACGGGCGCATGACGACGCCCGATTTGCAAACAAGAGGAAGACAACATGCGCCGTTGGAGATTGAGGACGCAGGCGCTCGCCGCGACGTTGCTTGTCGCGGTCTCGACCGCGCCGGCCGCCCATGCGGCCATCTGCCTGTTTGGCGGCTGCGACGTGGGCGAAAAGGCGGCGAGGACCGTTTTCGAGAATCTGCTCCAGCAGCGTTTCGATAAGCCAGGTCAAATTCTCGAATTCAAGACGAAGATGACCGAGCGTCTCGAGATGCATGCGACCGGAGAGAAGGGTTTCGAATATTTCTTCAACGCCACGGTGCTTTTTCCCGAAGGCGCCAATCTCGAATGCAAGCCGGATGAGGCGGGCAAATTCCCGGAAGGCTGCTCGCCGAGCAACCATTATGTGACCGCGCCGCGCAGCTCGGACCCCAAGGGCAAGCAATATGTCGCGCCCGGGCAAAAGGTGCAGTTCGACGAAGAGTTCCGATTTTACGAAGCCGGTAAGAGCTGGAAGGGCCCGGACGGCAAGATTTACGACGGCGAGTGACGCCACGCGCCTCAGACTCCGTCGCCCTGTCAGTGGTCGACGGAGGCCCAGACCCGACGCTTCACGAAATAGAGCAGCGTTGCGAAGACGATCAGGAAAGTCACGACGCCAAGGCCCACTTTCTTGCGATCGTTGAGATGCGGCTCCGCCGACCACATCAGAAAGGCGGAGATGTCCTTCGCATATTGCTCGACCTTCTCAGGCGCGCCGTCGCCGTAAGTCACGGCGCCGTCGCTGAGGGGCGGGATCATGCCGATGCGCCGGCCTGGCATATAAACGTTGTAATACTGCCCATCGCTGAGCGTGAAGCCCGCCGGGGCGTCATGATAGCCTTGAAGAAGCGAGGCGATGTAATCGACGCCGCCCTCTTGATAGGTGAAGCCCGGCAAGGCGTCGAGCAGGAAGGTCGGGAAGCCGCGCGAATGGCCGCGCGCCTTGGCGAGCACCGACATGTCCGGCGGATAGGCCCCTCCGAGCGCCGCCCGGGCCGCCTGCTCATTGGCGAAGGGCGCCGGGAACGCGTCGCTCAACCGGCCCGGCCGCTCGAAATACTCGCCCGCCGAATTGGGGCCGTCCTTGATCTTGTAGCTCGCGGCGATCTTCTCGACTTCCGCTTGCGGCAGCTCGGGGCCGCCCGGCTCCGCCAGATTGCGAAAGGAGAGCAGCCGGATTGAATGGCAGCTCGAGCAAACCTCGCGGTAGATTTTGAAGCCCCGTTGCAACTGCGCCTTGTCGTAGCGCCCGAAGGCGCCCGCGAAGCTCCAATCGAACTGCCGGGGCCGCTCCTCATGCTCCGGCACAGCTTCGCCAGCGGAGGCGAGGCTAGGCGAAACCAACATCGTCAGAGCGATCGCCGTGGCGCGCGCCAAACGCATGGGAAGGCCGGTATTGTGAATCGACGATTCAACCATGAGACGCATCCAGCACCGACGCCTTTCTGGAAGCGACCGCCGCCTCGATGGACGCGGGCTCTGTTGATTTCTCGATCTTCCCAAGGACGGGAAGGACCACGAGGAAATAGGCGAAATAGAGGAGCGTGAGCAACCGGGCCGCGATGAGGAAGGCGCCCTCCGGCGGCTGCGAGCCGAGATAGCCCAGACCGATGGAGACGATGAGGAATGCGAAGAAGGCCTTGCGGAACATCGGCCGGTAGCGCCCCGATTTCGTCTTCGACGTATCGAGCCACGGCAGGAACGCCGGCAGCAGAACGGCGGCGAAGAGCGCGATGACGCCCAGAAGCTTGCTCGGGATGGCGCGAAGCACGGCGTAGAACGGCAGGAAATACCACTCCGGCACGATATGCGCTGGCGTCACCATTGGATTGGCTTCGATGTAATTATCGGGATGGCCGAGATAGTTGGGCGAGAAGAAGGTCAGCCAGGCGAAGAGAACCAGGAATGCGCCAAGGGCAAACGCGTCCTTGAAGGTCGCGAAGGGCGTGAAGGGCACGGTCTCCTTCTCGATATCCTTGACCTCGACTCCGTCGGGGTTGTTCTGCCCCGTCACATGCAGCGCCCACACATGCAGCACGACGACCGCCGCAATCACGAAGGGCAGAAGGTAGTGGAGCGCGAAGAAGCGATTGAGCGTCGGATTGTCGACCGAATAGCCGCCGAGCAGCCAGACCGTGATCGAATCGCCGACCCAGGGGATCGCGGTGAAGAGATTGGTGATGACGGTCGCGGCCCAGAAGGACATCTGCCCCCAAGGCAGAACATAGCCGAGGAAGCCCGTCGCCATCATCAGCACGAAGATGACGATCCCTAAGATCCACAGAAGCTCGCGCGGCTCCTTGTAGGAGCCGTAATACATGCCGCGCAGGATGTGGATATAGGCGGCGAGGAAGAACAGGGACGCGCCGTTCGCATGCGCATAGCGCAGGATCATGCCCCAGTTCACATTGCGCATGATGTGCTCGACGGAGTCGAAGGCCAGAGTGGTTTCCGGCGTGTAATGCATCGCGAGCACGACGCCGGTGACGATCTGCGCCACCAGCATGAAGGACAGAATGGCCCCGAAGGTCCAGAGGTAGTTGAGATTCTTCGGCGTCGGAAACGCGACGAAAAACTCATGCACGAAGCTGAGAATTGGCAGTCGTCTTTCGATCCAGCGGGCAATTGGGCTTTGAGGCGTGTATTTTGAAGATCCGCTCATCGCTTCGCCTTAGGTCCCTTGAATGAGAAGCCGCCCACCCGGCGGCCCTCGAGCTAGCCGATCTTGATCTTCGTGTCGGAGAGGAAGCTATACTCCGGCACTTCGAGGTTCAGAGGCGCCGGCCCACTGCGGATGCGTCCCGAGACGTCGTAGGTCGAACCGTGACAAGGGCAGAACCAGCCGCCGAACTGGCCTTCGTGACCGAGCGGAATGCACCCCAGATGCGTGCAGACGCCGACAACCACGAGCCACTCGGGTTTCTTGACGCGCGCCGAATCCGGCTGAGGATCGGGAAGGACATTGAGCGGCGTCTGCTCCGCGGCCTGGATCTCCGCGGGCGTGCGACGCCGCACGAAAACGGGCTTCCCGCGCCATTTGACGGTGACGATCTGCCCCGGAGCGATGCCGGAGAGATCGACGTCCGTCGACGCCATGGCGAGCGTCGAGGCGTCCGGATTCATCTGCGCGATGAGTGGCCAAACCGCAGCGCCGACCGCGACCGCCGCCATCGCGCCAGTCGCGACGAAGAGGATGTCCCGCCGCGCGGGGTGCGGTAGCGTTTCGTCCCTCACTCTCGGCTCCTTCTCCAAACCAAGGCGTCCTGCGATCGTTGCTATCGCCGCTGCAGTGGTGGCGCGCTGTATCCTTGCTTTTGGCGCCAAATGTCCCTCTTGTCCACTTCGGCAAGATGGGCTTGTCAGTTTGTCGCAGGTGGGTCACTTTGGCCGTTAAGAGGGCACGACGAGGCGCCGTCGAAGACGGCGTCCGGCGCCTCAGAAACCGGCTTGTCGCGCGAGGACCAAGCAGATTGGGTGACGAAAGGGCGGAGGAACGCCAAGCGACATCGCCTGCGCCCATCGTGGCTGCGGATCTGGCGCTCGCGCTCTATCAGCCCGACATTGCGCAAAACGCTGGAACCTTGTTGCGCATGTGCGCCTGTCTCGACGTCGAGGCGGCGCTGATCGGGCCGGCGGGATTCGCCTGGGGCGATCGTTCGCTGCGGCGAGCGGGCATGGATTATCTCGATCATGTGACGCTCTCGCGTCACGCCTGCTTCGAGGAGTTCGAGGCCTGGAGGCTCGAGCGACGACCGCCGCGCCGTCTCGTGCTGCTCACCACGAAGTCGCCGCTCTCCTATCTCGACGTGCGATTTCGCGAAGGCGACGTCTTGATGGTCGGACGAGAATCGGCTGGCGTTCCGCAGGAGGTCGCGGCCAAGGCGGATCTGGCGGCGTCGATACCGATGAAGGCGGGGATGCGCTCGCTCAATGTGGCCATCGCCGCGGCGATGGCGTTGGGAGAGGCTCTGCGCCAGCTGCGCCCCGCGTAACCGCTATTTGCATTCCTGCTGCACGCGCGCCAGCGCGTCGGAGAGGCCCTTGAGCGAGTAAGTGTCCGTGCTCGCGGTGCCCTTGGCGGAAGAGGCTTTGACCACGAGCTTGGTGCCGTGCCTCATCGACTCGACGAATTCCTTCTCCTGGGCCGGATTTTTGAGCCAGGCGCTCTCCTTCATCGTGACCAGATCGAAGTTGTTTCCGTCTATGTCGGCGGTCGCGGCGCCATTCTCCTTCGTCGCGTAACCGAGGTTGATGGCGATCTCGTTGCGGACGTTTTCGCTCGGGCGGGTGGAGACGAAAATATTCGCCTTCGCGTCTTTGAGCTTGCCTTCGGGCAAGCGCTTCTGCGGCGCGCCGAGCGCATAGCAGAGCTTGTCCTTCCCCTGCGCCGAGAGCGCCTCCCAGTCGCCGTATTTTCCGAGTGAAAGCGGCTTCGCCGACTTGCCGGCGTTCTTGCCCGCATTCTTATCGGCGGCGTCGCCCTTCGACTTGGAGTTGCTTTTGGACTTCGTGTCTGATTTCGCCTTGGAGTCCGACTTAGACTTCGGTTTGTCCTCCGCCATCGCCGTGCTGGTCGACAGGACGGGGACGAAGGCTAAGGCCAAAGCGAGCAGCAGACGGGGCGCGATGGCGGAAAAAGGTGCGGTGCCGATCATGCCCACTGTTTAGCCTTGGCCGGGCGAGGGAACAAGGGCCTGTGGACCGCTCACCCCTCCTTCTTCACCGCCATCAGATAGTTCACCCCGGTGTCGGCGCTCTTGCGCCATTCGCGCGCGATCGGGTTGAAGCTCATGCCGGCGCGGTCGATTTCACGCAAGCCCGCCGCCCTGGCCCAGCCCGAGAGCTCGTCGGGGCGCACGAATTTCTCGTGGCGATGAGTGCCGCGCGGAATCCAGCCCAGCACGTACTCGGCGCCGACGATCGCCAGAGCGAAGCTCCGGAAGGTGCGGTCGATCGTCGCTAGGAACAAAAGACCCCCGGGCTTGACCAGCCGGGCCAGCGTCGCGACGAAGGCCTTCTGCCCCTCCACGTGCTCGATGACTTCGAGCGCCGTGACGATGTCGAAGCTTTCGCCGCTCTCGGCGAGGGCTTCGGCGGTCATGTTGCGATAGTCGATCTCGAGCCCGGACTTAGCCGCATGGCGGCGCGCGACCTCGATATTGTTGGGGGCGGGATCGATTCCCGTCACCTTCGCGCCGAGCTCGGCCAGCGCCTCCGCCAATATGCCGCCGCCGCAGCCGATGTCCGCGACCGTGAGGCCAGAGAGATCCCTGCCCCGCTCCCGGCCGAGATGGCGCGCCGCCTGCAGTCGCACATAGTCGACCCGTATAGGGTTGATGTCGTGCAGGATTCCCATCTTGCCAGACTTGTCCCACCACAGCTCGCCGAGCCGATTGAAGCGGGCGACGTCGGCCGGATCGACGCTCGATTGCGTGTGTCGCGAAACGTCTTGCGACGGGCTCATTCTCTCAAATCCTCTCAAGCGGTCCTGCAGAGGCGGCGTTGACAGCGCCGACGACGCCGTAACATATACGCCCGCTCTCGCCAAAGGCGAGGCGACGCAGAGCGGCTTGTCGCGAGCGCGCTTTCCGCTCGAACGAAATCTTTCGAGCGATAAGAAATCGCGCCAAGTCAAAATCTTGGAGCGAAGTCTGATCGCAAAAGTTTGTAAACTTTTGCGGTTTTCGCTCTTGTCCCGAACTCCGGTCCCTATGCCCCGTCTGGTGATGAAATTCGGCGGCACGTCTGTCGCCACGGTTGAACGCATCCACAACGTCGCGCGCCATGTGAAGCGCGAGATCGCGGCCGGCTACGACGTGGCTGTCGTCGTCTCCGCCATGTCCGGCAAGACGAACGAGCTCGTCGCCTGGTGCAAGGAGGCCGCGCCGCTGCACGACATGCGCGAGTATGACGCCGTGGTCGCCTCGGGCGAGCAGGTGACCTCGGGGCTGCTCGCCATCGCGCTGCAGGCGCAGGGCGTGTCGGCCCGCTCCTGGCAGGGCTGGCAGATTCCGCTGCTGACCGGGCCGGCGCATGGCTCGGCGCGTATCGAGGCGATCGAGCCCGCCGGGATTCTCGAAGGCTTCGGGCGGGGCGAGACGGCCGTGATCGCGGGTTTCCAGGGCCTGCACAAGCCCACGGGCCGCATCACGACGCTCGGGCGCGGCGGCTCCGACACGAGCGCCGTGGCCGTCGCGGCGGCGATCGGGGCGGAGCGCTGCGATATCTACACCGACGTCGACGGCGTCTATACGACGGACCCGCGCGTGGTCTCCAAGGCGCGCCGCATGGACCGAATCGCCTTCGAGGAAATGCTCGAGATGGCGTCGCTCGGGGCCAAGGTCATGCAGGTGCGCTCGGTCGAGCTGGCCTTGAAGCACGACATGCCGACCTATGTGCGCTCGTCTTTCGACGATCCGAGCGATCCGCGGCCGGGCACGCTCATCTGCCGGGAGGAGGACATCATGGAATCGCAAGTCGTGACGGGCGTCGCCTTCTCACGTGACGAGGCGCAGATCACGCTGCGGCGGGTCGTCGACAAGCCGGGCGTCGCGGCGGCCGTTTTCATGCCCCTGGCGGAGGCCGGCATCAATGTCGACATGATCGTCCAGACGATCTCGGCCGACAATATGACCGACATGACCTTCACGGTTCCCGCCAGCGACTTCGAACGCGCCCGGGCGCTGCTGGAAAAGGGTCAGGCCGAGATCGGATATGCGGCGCTCGCCGGCGCGAAGGACGTCGCCAAGGTCTCCGTCATCGGCGTCGGCATGCGCAGTCACGCCGGCGTCGCCGCCAAGGGCTTCCGGGCTCTGGCCGAGAAGGGGGTCAACATCCGGGCGATCTCGACCTCCGAGATCAAATTCTCGGTTCTCATCGACGCCGCCTATACCGAACTCGCCGTCCGCACGCTGCACACGCTCTACGGCCTCGACGGCGAGGACTGATCGGCGGGTCCCCCAGCGCCCTTGCCTTTCGTGGCCTGACGCGCGAGGGAGAAGCGGCCGGCGGCTTTCGTCGGCGCGAGCTTGAAGGAAGCGGCTCATGGAGGAGTTGATCAAAAGGATTTCCGCGTCGATCGGCGTCGACGAAACGGTCGCACAGGCTGCGATCGGCCATGTGCTCGCCTTCCTGCAGAAGGCCCTGCCGGAGGGGCCGGTCGCCGATCTCATCGGCAAGCTCCCCGGCTCGCAGGAAGCGATCGACGCCGCCGCCTCGGCCCCCGTCGAAGGGCTGGGCGGGGCGCTCGGCGGACTGGGCGAGCTGCTCGGCGGGGCCAAGGGCAACATCATGGCGCTCGCCGGCAGTCTCGGCGGCATCGGCCTCGACATGGGTCAGATGCAGAAGCTCGCACATGAAATCTTCGCACACGCCGAGGAAGTGATCGGCAAGGAGAACGTCGACAAGATCATCGAAGCGATTCCCGCCCTCGCCCCGTTCCGCTGAACCCGGCTCCTTCGTTCGCGCGCCCTTCCGGGCCGCCCTGCAGGATGAGAACCGTGCCGACTCCCCCGCCCGACGCGCTGATCGAGCTGCGCCAGGAGATAGACCGCATCGATCTTGCGATGCATCGGCTGCTGATGGAGCGCGGGGAAATCATCCATCGGCTGATCGAGGTCAAACGCGCGCAGGGCGGGGTTTGCGCCTTCCGCCCAGACCGCGAGGCGCAGATGATGCGCGCGCTGGTCGAGCGCCACCGGGGCCTGCTGCCGCTCGACGCCGTCGAGGGGATTTGGCGCATCATCGTCTCGACCTTCACCTATGTGCAGGCGCCTTACACCGTCCACGCCGATGATTCCGGCGGCGACGCGCAAATGCGCGACAGCGCGCGCTTCCATTTCGGCTTCACGGTCCCTTATGCGCCGCATCATGGGGCGCTCGCGGTCATCGGCGCGGTCGCCGCTTCGAGCGGAGACCTCGGCGTGCTGCGCGCCTCGGGCGGATCGGGCGACGGCGCCTGGTGGCTGAGGCTCACCGGCGACACCGCGCCGAAGATCATCGCCCGCCTGCCCTTCGTCGAGCGGCCTGACCACCCGGCTGGCCTGCCCGTCTTCGTCATCGCGAAACCCGGCGCAGACCTCGCCGCACAGGACATCGCGCTCTTTGCGATCTCGCTGCCGCGCTGGACGCATGACGCGCCGGCCGCCATCGCCGCCGCCGAGGGCGAGATCCTCGCGAGCGCGCCCGTCTCCGGCGGCCATTCGCTCCTCGTCGCCCTGCCCGCCGCCAAGGCCGGCAGGCTGACCGCGGCGCTCAGCGAAGCAGGCCTCGGCGACGCGCGGATTGAGACCGTCGGCGGGCATTCGCCGCGCTTCGAGATGGACGAGGCGCGCGCCGGCGTCTTCGCGCCGAAGCTGTGAGTCAGCCCATGAGCAAACCCTCCCCGCGCGCCAGCGTGCTGGCGATCGATCCTTACGTTCCCGGCAAGAGCGGAGCGGCGCGCGCCGACGGCGCAAAAGTCTTCAAGCTCTCCGCCAATGAGACGCCGCTCGGCCCTTCGCCCCGGGCGATTGAGGCCGCTCGCCGGGCCGCCGACACGATTGCGGAATATCCCGAGGGTTCAGCCCGAGTTTTACGCGAGGCGATCGGCGCGCGGCACGGTCTCGATCCCCAGCGCATCATCGCGGGGGCCGGCTCCGATCAGATTCTAGAGCTGCTGGCGCTCGCCTATGTCGGTCCGGGCGACGAAGGGGTCTACAGCCAGTATGGATTTCTCGAATATCGCATCGTGATCCTCGCGGCGGGCGGCGTCCCCAAAGTCGCTCCCGAAACCCATTACACGGCGAGCGTCGACGCGCTGCTCGCGCAGGTGACCAATCGAACGAAGATCGTCTTCATCGCAAACCCCAACAATCCGACCGGGACCTATATTCCCGAGCGTGAGATCACGCGGCTCGCCGACGCGCTGCCGCCGCATGTGCTGCTCGTGCTCGACGCGGCCTACGCCGAATATGTGCAGGCCAGGGATTATGAGGCCGGCGTGCGGCTCGCGAGCGAGCGCGACAATGTGGTGATGACCCGAACTTTCTCGAAGATCTACGGTCTCGCCGGCTTGCGGCTTGGCTGGGGCTACGGCCCCGCGCATGTAATCGACGCGCTGAACCGCATCCGCTCGCCGTTCAACGTCTCGAATCCCGCCAGCGCCGCGGGGATCGCCGCGCTGGAGGACCGCGCGCATCTCGAGGCCGCGATCGCGCATAATGCGCGCTGGCTCCCCTGGCTCTCCGAAAAGATCGACGCGCTGGGGCTCGAGGTGCTGCCGAGCGTCGGCAATTTCGTCGCGATCCGCTTCCCCGACGCCGAGGGCCGCCGCGCCGCCGACGCCGACGCCTTCCTCACGCGCCGCGGCCTCGTGCTCCGAGCGATCCGCGCTTATGGCATGCCGGAGTTTCTTCGGCTAACCGTCGGGTCGCAGGAAGCCAATGAACGCGTCGTGGCGGCGATCGCGGATTTTCTGCGAGGCGCCGATGCATGAGGAGCCGCTCTTCGAGAAGCTGACGCTGATCGGCCTCGGCCTGATCGGCTCTTCCATCGCGCGCGCCGCCAAGGCCCAAAACGCCGTGCGAAGAATCGCGGCGCTCGACTCGTCGCCGCAAGTGCTGGCGCGCGTTCGCGAGCTGCAAATTGCAGACGACGCCAGCGGCAATGTCCCAGCAGCGCTCGCGGACGCCGATCTCGTCATCCTCTGCGCGCCGGTCGGCGCGTGTGGAGCCATCGCGCGCGAGATCGCCCCGCATCTCAAGCACGGCGCCATTGTTTCGGACGTCGGCTCCGTGAAGGGATCGGTCGTCAAGGAGGTCGCCCCGCTCCTGCCGCAGGGCGTGCATTTCGTGCCGGCGCATCCTCTCGCGGGCACGGAATATTCGGGGCCTGACGCAGGCTTCGCGACGCTCTTCCAGAATCGTTGGTGCCTGCTGACTCCGCGCGATCACACGGAGAACGACGCGGTCGAAGCGCTGGCGGAATTTTGGAAGCGGCTCGGCGCCAGGGTCGAGGTCACGACGCCGGAGCATCACGATCTCGCGCTCGCGATCACGAGTCACCTGCCGCATCTCATCGCCTTCAACATCGTCGGCACGGCGGATCATCTGGAGAAGGTCACGGAGCAGGAAGTCATCAAATTCTCGGCCTCCGGCTTTCGTGACTTCACGCGCATCGCCGCCTCCGACCCCACGATGTGGCGCGACGTGTTCTTGAACAACAAGGAGGCGGTGCTCGAGATGCTGTCGCGCTTCAACGCCGATCTCTCAGCACTGCAAAAGATGATCGAGGAAGACGACGGCAAGGGCCTCTTCGATCTCTTCACGCGGACGCGCGCCATTCGTCGCGGCGTCATCGAGCAAGGCCAGGATACGGCCGCGCCCGATTTTGGCCGGCGCCACGAGGGGTCGTAGAGACCGCGGATCGGGAGGCGATCATGTTCAATCCGACAGAAATTGTCATCCGGGCGTTCGTCGACGAGCTCAAAGCGAAATACCACCTCATCTATGGCGTTCTCGAGCCCTCCTATCCGGACGTCATCGGCTTCGTCGGAAGGCTGGCCCTGGAGAATATCGCCAATAGCGATGCGGCCTACCACGACGTGAGTCACACCATCATGGTGACGCTGGTCGGCCAGGAGATTCTGCTCGGCAAGCACAACAGCGAGGGGGGCATATCTCCCCGCGACTGGCTGCATTTCATGATTTCGCTTCTGTGCCACGACATTGGCTATGTGCGGGGAGTCTGCCGCGGCGACCAGAACGGCCAATATGTCCGTAACGAGGAAGGCGAACGCGTCTCCATCGCCGCGGGCGCCACGGACGCCGCCATGACCCCCTATCATGTCGCGCGATCGAAGCTTTTTGTCCGTGAGCGTTTCGCGAAGTCGGCCTTGACGCATATCGATACGCTGGAGATCGAGAGAAACATCGAGCACACGCGTTTTCCGGTCCCGGAAAACGAGCAGCATGGCGCGACATCGGACTATCCGGGCCTGCTGCGCGCGGCGGATCTCATCGGCCAGCTCGCCGACATCAACTATCTGCGCAAGACCTCGGCCTTGTTTGCGGAATTTCGCGAAACCGGCGCGGTCGAGAAGCTCGGCTATCATTCGCCCGATGACCTGCGGGCGGCCTATCCCGCCTTCTTCTGGAAGGCGGTCCGTCCTTATATCGGCGACGCGCTCCGCTATTTGAGCGTCACGCAGGAAGGCAAACAGTGGATCGCCAATCTCTACGCGCATGTCTTTTCGGCAGAGCACAGAGGCGCGCTGGAAACGCGCTGAGCGCTACCGAAAGCCGGACGCGTGCGGGCGCGCCATCCCTTTGAAGTCGCCAAGGCGCCTGAAGTAGGGACCGCCCAATCGCAGCCAAACTCTCCGCGCGAATTGGGGAGGTCCGCAACTCTCACTTTCAAGCCGCCCATGCCGGAATCCCGCCGACTGCAATCCGTTCAAACTCCGGTCATTCCCGTGATCGCCGAATTGATGCGCGCGCATCCCGGCGCCATATCCCTCGGCCAAGGCGTCGTGAATTATGGACCGCCCCAGAGCGCAATAGCGGAAATAGAGCGCTTCCTCGCCGCGCCGGCCAATCACAAATACCAGGGCGCCTCCGGCACGCCGGAGCTGCTGGAGCAAATCGCATTCAAGCTTGGGGAAGAAAACAAGGTGCGCGTCGGCGCTGAGCATCGCGCCCGCGTCATGGTGACGGCCGGCGGCAATCAGGCTTTTTTTAACATCGCGCTCGCGATCCTCGATCCTGGCGACGAAGTCATCATGCCCGCGCCTTATTATTTCAACCACGAGATGGCCGTGACGATGGCGAACGCCCGCCCCGTGAGCGTCCCGACGGACGCCAACTTTCAGCTCGATCTCGACGCCATAGAGGCCGCCATCACGCCGCGCACCCGCGCGATCGTCACCGTCTCGCCGAACAATCCATCCGGCGCCGTGTATCCGGAGTCAGCGCTACGCGCCGTGAATGCTCTTTGCGCGAAGCATGGCCTCTATCACATCAACGACGAGGCCTATGAGTATTTCACCTACGAGGGCGCGCGCCATTTCTCGCCGGCGTCCGTTTCCGGCGCCGCCGCACACACGATTTCGCTTTATTCGATGTCGAAGGCCTACGGCTTTGCGAGCTGGCGTATCGGCTGGATGGTCTTCCCCGCCGAGCTCGAAGCCGCTCTCCTGAAAGTTCAGGACACGCTGATCATTTGCCCGCCCGTCATCTCGCAATACGCGGCTCTGGGCGCCATGCGCGCGGGACGCCCTTTCGTGCAGGAAAAGGTCGAGGCGCTGGCGCAGACCCGCGCCATGGTGAAGCGGGAACTGTGCAAGTTAGAGCGCGAGGGTCTCGCCGAGGTTCCGCCGGCCTCCGGCGCCCTTTACTTTCTCCTGCGCCTCCGGTCGCCGCTAAAGCCGCTGGATTATGTCGCGCGCCTTATCCGCGAACATGGCGTCGCCGCGATCCCCGGCGACGCCTTCGGTCTTACGCAGGGGTGCACCTTGCGGATCGCCTATGGCGCGCTGGAGCCGGCCTCGGCCGTTGAGGGCATTGGACGCCTCGTTGCCGGAGTTCAGGCCATCGGCGCGTGACGGACACGCCCTGCCTCCGCTCACCCCTCCACCGCTGCCCCTGCCCGCTCGCGGATCATCTTTGTCACCGCGGCGAAATCGAGCTTGCCAGACCCCAGAAGCGGCAGCGACTCGACGATGAGGATCTCCGCCGGGATCATCAGTTCTGAGGCTCCCTTGCTTTTGGCGTAGGCCTGAAACTCCGCGCGCGTGGCGTCCGTGTGCTGCGTGGCGAGCACGATCCGCTCGCCCTTGCGCGGATCGGGCTCGTTCGCCGCGGCGGACATCGCATCGGGCCAGAGCTCGCCGGCCAGCGCCTCGATGCGCGCGAGCGACACCATCTCGCCGCCGATCTTCGCGAAGCGCTTGGCGCGACCCTTTATCGTGACGAAGCCTTCTTCGTCGATCGCGACGATGTCGCCCGTATCGTGCCAGCCGTCTTTCGGCGGCTCGAGCACGCCGGGGTTCTCGACGCGCAGATACCCCATCATCACATTGGGTCCGCGCACATGGAGCCGCCCCGCGCCGTCGACGCCGTCGACGCGCTCGAGCCGCGGCTCGACCCCCGGCACAAGCCGGCCGACCGTGCCGAACTTATTGTGCATCGGCGTGTTGAGCGCCAGAACCGGCGCCGTCTCCGTGACGCCATAGCCTTCCAATATGCGCACGCCGAATTTTTCGCTCCAGAGGTCGCGCGTGTTCTCCTTCACCGGCTCGGCGCCGGCGACGACATAGCGGATCGAGCGGAAGTCATAGGGATTCGCCGTGCGTGCATAGCCGGCCAGAAAAGTGTCCGTGCCGAAGAGGATCGTGGCGTTGGAGCCGTAGACGAGCTCCGGCACGATGCGATAGTGCAGCGGCGAAGGATAGAGATAGATCGGCACGCCCGAAACGAGCGGCAGCACGAAGCCGGCCGTCAACCCGAAGCAGTGGAAAATCGGGAGCACGTTGAAGAGCTTGTCTTCGCGGCTGAAATCGATGCGCGCGGCGGCCTGCGCGACATTGGTCAGCATGTTGCGATGGGAGAGCGCAACGCCCTTGGGCGCACCTTCCGAACCCGAGGTGAAGAGGACCGCGGCCACGGCGTCGGGCGTGCGCGGCGTGAGCGCGCGACGATGCAACAAGAACGCGCGAAGCTTGTCGAGCGACGTCACGCGCTCGCGCACATCCTCGAGGTAGAGCAGTTCGACCTCCTCAGTGAGCGCCGCGACGAGCTTCTCGAGCCGCGCCGCCTCGATGAAGGCGCGCGAGGTCGTGACACGCTTTGCGCCGGCGCCCTTCAATCCGGCGAGGATGTTCGCGGACCCCGCCGTGAAGTTCACCATGGCGGGCACGCGTCCGGCGGAAGTGAGCGCGAGAAACGCCACGCCAGCGCCATTGGCGTTGGGAAGCATGAGGCCGACCGTCTCGCCGGGCTCCGTCAGCGCTGCGAGCTTTTCGCCAAGCGCGCGGGCGGCGGTCAAGAGCTTGCGATAGCTGAGCTTGCCCGTAACCGGGTCTTCGAGCGCGACTCGCGAAGCGCCATGATGACGCGCAGCCTCCACCGTCGCTTGGAAGATCGTTCGGTCCACGTCGGTCGTGACGAACAAGAGATCCGACATGATGTGATAGAGCCCGAGGCCCGCCGAGGCGCGGCGCTTCCTACCCTTGAGCTCCTCGTCGACCGAAAGGCGCGTCGGCTCCAGAACGGTCAGCTTGAACTTCGGGAAGAGACGCCGCCGCTCCTTCGTTTCCGGCACGCGCGAGAAGATCGTCGCCTCGGGACCTTCGATGCGCACCGGCAAGATCTCCGCGCCCGATTTGTCGGCGATGAGGCCCACCCCATCATAGACCTTCATGAGACTGCCGGTCACCGTGAGGCGGCCTTCGGGAAAAATCACCAGCGGCTCGCCGTTTTTGACGGCGTTGATGAGCGTGCGCGCGCCGAGCGGCTTCGTCGGATCGAGCGGCACGACCCGCGCGAATCTGAGGAACGGCTTCACCCACCAAGCGTGGGCGATGGTCCGGTCGATGGCGAAGACCGGCGGACGCGGCATGATCGAGAGCGCCAGCGCCGCATCGAGGAAACTCACATGGTTCAACGCGACGATCGGATTGGGGCCGGCGCGGTCGAAATTCTCGAGGCCCGTGACCTCGAGCCGATAGAAGGACCGGAAGAAGATCGACAGCAGGTCGCGCAGCGGATTTTCGACGACGGCCTTGTTGATCCAGAAAGCCGAGGCGGCGGCGAAGAGCGCGAGGCCGCCAAACAGCGCCCAGATCGGCGCCCCATAGGCTTGCAGCGCCGCGACCAGAAGACCGCCGCCGACCATCGCCGCGGCGTTGAGCACGCTGACCGCCGCAATGATGCGTGCGCGGCGTGCGGGGTCGGAATAAGCTTGCAGCGCGGCGAAGGAGGGCACGACGATCATTCCGCCCGAAACCGACATCAAGGCGAGATCGATCAGCGCGCGCCAGGCGCCGGGCTGAGCGAAATAGGGGCCGAGCGCCAGCAGCGATTCCGCAGAAGGCGAGGCGCGCAGGGCGAGCATGAGGGCGAGGTCGGCCGCGGCAAAAGCCACTCCCGCCGCGCCCATGACGGAAGGCAGCAGCACGATCTGGCCATGCGAGAGAAAGGCGGCGAGGCCCGAGCCGAGGCCGATCGAGACCGCGAAGACAGCGAGATGCACGGTCGCGACGCTCTGCGCGCCATGCATCGTCTGCGCGACGAGGGCTGGCAGCAGCGATGTTCCCACGGCGCCCAAGAGCCAGAAAATGCTCGTGACCAGACCGAGACGCCAGAGCTTCGGCTCGCGGTGCAATTCGGCGAGGAAGGCGAAGGTCGAGCGCGCGACGTTGACGTCGATTTTGAGCGCCCTGTCGGCGCGCGGCGTCGGCGGGATGAACCAGGCGCTCGCATAGGACAGGATCGCAAAGCCGATCATGCCGAGCGCGAGATAGGCGGGGTCGCGTCCCTCCTCCATGGCGACGCCGCCGAGGATCGTGCCGACAAGGATCGCAATGAAGGTCGCAGCCTCGACGAGCGCATTGCCTTTCGGCAATTCGTCACGGTGCAGGCAGTCCGGCAGCATTCCGTATTTCGCCGGGCTGAACAGTGCTCCCAGCACGCCGAAGAGGAAGAGCGCGAAGAACAGCGTCGGGACGGAGCCGGCATAGAAGCCCGCGATGGCGATTGCCGCCGCGCCGATTTCGGCAAGCTTCAGCCGGCGGGTGACCTCCCCCTTGTCGAATTTATCGGCAAGCTCGCCGCCGAGCGCCGAGAGGAAGAAGTAAGGCGCCATGAGCGTCGCGGTCGCGAGCGTGACGAGCGATGCGCCGCCCTCTCCGCCAATCCGGAACAGAACGAACATCGCCAGCGCGTTTTTGAGGAGATTGTCGTTCAACGCAGCGAAGAACTGACACCAGAACAGCGGCGCGAAGCGGCGGGCGAGGAGCAAGGATTGCGACATGGCGGCGCTGGTCTCGGAAGGCTTTCGACCGGCGGAGGCCGGCTGAGAAGTTGTAGGACGAGCGCCAGCCGGCCGGCTAGCCGCCGTGGCGGCCGGGCGTGGCTCATCCTCGTTCCAGAAGCCGATTGCTGGCTCATCCGTCTTGAACATCCCACGCCTCCTGCTATGAACAACGTTCACAAATGCAGGCTAGCGCAGCTTTGAACAATGTTCAAGCGTTTTTTGAACATCGTTCAGGCGCGGGCGGAAAGCAGGGCGACTTGTCTGATCTGACTGAGGTAAAAGACGTTTCTCGCCGAGATAATCTCCGCGAGCGAATTTTGGACTCGGCTGACCGCCTCCTCTCCGAGAAAGGCCTTGCGGGGCTCAAAGCGCGCGAGGTCGCGCGGGGCGCCGGCTGCGCGCTGGGCGCGATCTACACGGCCTTCGGAGATCTCGACGAGGTGATATTGCGGGTCGGCCTGCGCACGCTCGGGCGGCTCGATTCGGAGCTCAGGGCGCGGGACGAGGGCGACGCTCTCGAGCGGCTAGCGCTCGCCTATCTTGCTTTCGCGCGCCGCGAGAAGCCCGCCTGGAGCGCGCTCTTCGATTTTCGCCTGCCGCCCGGCGCAGCCCTGCCCGACTGGTTCGCCTCAGAGCGGGACCGGCTGTTCAACCTGTTGGAAGCGCCGCTGTCGCGCCTTCTCCCGCATTGTGCCGAAGACGAAATCAGGCGACGCGCGCGCACGCTCTTTTCCGCAGTGCATGGCGTCGTCGCGCTCGGGCTCGAGGAGAAGCTCGGCGAGAGCCCGAGCGCCGCGCTCGAGACGGAGCTCAAGGAATTTGTCTCGACTTTTTCACGCGGCCTTGCCGCAGAAGCAGCGGCGCGCGAAGGGAAGCGGAGATGATCTTCGTCTTGATCTTTCTCGTCGCGGTCTGGGCCGGCGCGCAGAATGCGCTCGCGGGCGGCGGGTCCTTCCTGATCCTGCCGACCTTGATGTTCTCAGGGCTCGACGCGTTGGCCGCCAACATCACCTCCTGCGTCGCGCTGTTTCCCGGACAGATCGCGACGGGCTGGGCGGGCCGCGCTCACGCCGGCGGCGTCGGGGGACTCTCGCTGCGCGCGCTCTTTGCGATCAGCATTCTGGGCGGCGCGCTCGGCGCGGCGATCCTGCTGCTCACGCCCGCGGCCTTTTTCGCGCGGCTCGTGCCCTGGCTCGTGCTCTTTGCGACGGGCGTCTTCGTCTGGGGCAGCTTTTTTCGCAAGGCGACCAAGATTTCCGGGCATATCGGCCCCCTCAGCGCTGGCCTCGCGCAATTCGCGATCTCCGTTTACGGCGGCTATTTCGGCGGCGGCATCGGCTTTCTCATGATGGCGGCGCTGACGCTTGCCGGGGAGAACGCCCGGACGGCGAGCGCGACCAAGAATGTGCTCGCCGGCGTCATGAACGCTTCCGCCGTGCTGATCTTTCTCTTTTCACCGGATCTGCGCTGGCCTCAGGCGATCGCGACGGCCGCGGGCGCGACGCTCGGCGGGCTCTTCGGCGTGCGCCTGCTGCATCGGCTGGATGAGAGAGCGCTGCGCATCGCGATCGCCGTCATCGGCGTCGCGCTCACAATCGGCCTTTTCGTCACGCAGCGTTGAGCGCTCGTCAGGAGCGCGGCGCCGCCTTCAACGCCTTCTCGATCTCGGGCAGTAGCGTCTTTTCCAACGCATAGGGCGTGAGCGGCCCGACGAGCTTATAGGCCACGACCCCGTCGCCGCGCACGACAAAAGTCTCGGGCACGCCATAGACGCCGAAGTCGATCGCGGTGCGGCCGGCGTAATCGTCGCCGACCGCGTCGAAAGGATTGCCCTCCTGCGTCAGGAAGCGAACCGAATTCGCCGCTTCGTCCTTATAGGACAGACCATAGAGCTTGACGCCCTGCGCCTTGAGCGCCTCGTCATGCGCAAGCGACATCAGCGTCGGCGCTTCGGCTCGGCACGGCGCGCACCAGGAAGCGAAGACGTTGATAACGCTGACGTGGCCTTCGCGCAAATGGGCGTCGCTGAAGCCCGCGACGCCCACGAGTTCCTCCACTGGCGGAAGCGTGAAGGCCGGCGCCGGCCGGCCGATCAAGGCCGAAGGCAGCTTCGAGGGATCGCCGGAGAAAAGCCGCGCGACGAAGAGGCCGGCCAGCAGCAAGAAAACGCCGAGCGGCGCGAGACGCAGCCAGGAGCGGCTTGCGCCCCCCTCTTCAGAGCTCAACTCTCCTCTCCCTGATCCTTGAGGCGCGCGAGCTCGGCCGTGAGCCTGCGGTGCTCGCCGACAATGCGCCAGATCGCGCCGCCGACCGTGACGAAGGTGATCGCGTAGGCCGCGACGATATAGCCCCAATGCGGATCGGCGTTCACGTCAGCGCCTCCTCGGCGCGCACGGCGCGCAGCGTGAGCCGCGCGAGCCGCCGGCGCAGGATTTCATTGCGCAGCGCCATGAAGTGCAGCGCCAGGAAGAGAAAGGAGGCGCCCGCCGCCATCACCAGCAGCGGCCAGAGCATCGAGCCCGAGATCGTCGAGCCGCCGGCGCGAAAGACCGAGGCCGGCTGATGCAGCGTGTTCCACCACTCGACTGAGAATTTGATGATGGGGATATCGACGAGGCCGACGAGCGTCATGATCGAGGCGACGCGCGCGCCACGCGGGGTGTCGTCCATCGTCTGGCGGATCGCGATGACGCCGAGATAGATCAGGAACAGCACGAGATAGGAGGTGAGCCGCGCGTCCCAGACCCAAAAAGTCCCCCACATGGGCTTGCCCCAAAGC
>CAWCTS010000054.1:0-36252 GCA_963798515.1 uncultured Alphaproteobacteria bacterium | reverse complement strand
CCAGCACGTAATATTTGGGCTTGTCGGCGCCGCCGATGTTTCGAGCGGCGCCCGCGGGGCTATTCCGCCCGGCCTCGAAAACCCGCGCCTCGTCCCAGGCCTTGCGCCATCTAGGCTCGGCGACGGCGAAATTATAGCGATCGGGTCTCATGGGCGCGCCGCGGGTCTCGGGGTGGGAGTGCGGCTGTAATGCCGGGCGAGGCGGCCGATGTCAAAGCATGGGATTGTGAGAAGTTGCGCTGCCCCCCAGGGCGGCGCCACGCGGGGCTCCGGCGCCTCCAGGCTCACACCATCTGCGTGAACTCGATTGGCGCTGTGGCCATCGAGTTCGCGCGAGATGCGCTCCGGAAGGCGATTACCTGAAGCAGCGAAGCGTCCCGTCGGGCATGCGCGTGGCCGGATGGCCCGTTGTTCTCAGGCACCAGGCCTGATTCTGGCCGCCGAACACGCATTGACCCCAGGCGTTGCGGTGCCCGTTGGGACCGCAGCCCCCCAATGCGAAAGCCGGCGTCGCCAGCGACGACATCGCTGCGGCGAGAACCGCGGCTCCGAGAAGCCCCGTGCAAAGCTTGCTCATGTCTCTCTCCCCTATTTGCGCCATTTCTGGAATATGGCGAAAACGAGGCTACACCCGAAGCCGCGCGAGGCAAAGGCGGCGGACGACGCGCGACCCCGGTTGGAACCATATGGTTGCGGCTGCGTTTCCGTCTCGGAATGCGCATCCCGGGGGATGAGCGCAAAGGATCAAGGAAAGCGACATGAATCGGAGAGTCTTTCTGGCTGGCGTAGGACTTGCGGTCGGCGCGCTCGCGACGACCGGCGCGGCGCTCGCGGCGCCGAGCCTGCCGCTCCCCGAAAAGCTTGTCCTCAACGAGGAAATCGAGAACGTCTGGTGGTATCGCTGGCGCCGCCGCCGCGTTTGGCGCCGCCGCTGGTGGTGAGGCCAGAGGCCCGCGCGAAGCGCGCGGGCCTTCCCCAAGATGAGCGATTGAGAGCAGAAGACCCTTGCTACCGTCGTCGCCCCTATCGCGTGGCGCAGGGGCGGCGGACGAGGCGGAAAAATGGATGAAGCGGACGAAAAGGCGCTCGACCGAATCCATGAGCATAAGAGACATTACGACATAATCTATGTTTACCGCTTCAATTACGCGATGGTCGCCCAGTCGATGCTGCTCGTGTCTTACGCCACATTGCTATCGGTCGTAAACAAGACTCCGCAGTCGCATCTCGCTCAAGTCGTTATCGCAGCCTTCGGACTGCTGTTCACCTTTTTCCAATATGTCATCAGCCTGCGCCTCAATAGGCGGATGCGGCATTTGAACGAGAATTACCTGCTGAAATACGATCCTGTCTATAGAGACGCCTTCAACGACGCCTATTCCTCCGAATCCTGGCTCGTCTCAAACGTGCAGGGCGTCTGGATACCGGCGAGCTTCGCCATCGTTTGGTGCATTTTCATCGCCATCGCGTTCTCCGAGCTTTTTCACTGACGGCTCCCCCCGTCACCCTTTGCCGTCTTCCCCCATCTTTGCAGCGCGACGAGCGACCAGATCGCCTCCACCAGGCCGAAGGGCCATGCGCCCTGCAAAAATCCATAGATCGAGCCGAGCGCGCAGGCGCAGGCGAAGCCCAGGATGAACCAGGGGCTGCGCGCTTCGAGCGCATAGGTGACGAGCATTGCGGTGACGGCGAAGAGCCCGAAGGCGGTGAGCGGGTCCATGCCGTGGGCTTTACAGCGCGATCCGCGATCTCGCCGAAAACTCGTCCGGCGCGAACTCCACGAGATCGGCGGTAAGACCGTTGGCTTCCAGAGAGCCGCGCACGCGCGCATTGGCGCCGACGATGAAGATGCGGGTCTTGCGCTTCTTCGCCTTCTTGGCGAAGCTCGCCAGCGCATGCGCGGCGGCGGCGTCGGCGAGCGGAACGCCGGTGAGATCGAGGATGAAAACCTCCGGCCTCGGGCCGATCGCATCGAGCACGGCGGAGACGGAGGCCGCGACGCCGAAGAAGAACGGGCCGCTGATCCGATAGCTCATGATCTTGTCGGGGCGCCGCGACGGGACGTAGCAATTATCCGTCACGTCGCCTTCGGCGAGATCGAGCTCGGCCTTGCTGTCACTTGTCTCGATCTCGACGATCTCGGCCATGCGATGCATGAAGAGGAGCGAGCCGAGCGTCACGCCGGCGCCGATGCCGACCGTAATGTCGTGGAAGACGGTCAGGATGAAGGTCGTCGCGAGCACGAAGGCCTCGCCGCGATCATGCTTGAAGATCGAGACGATCTGCTCGCGCTCGATCATGTTCCAGGCGACGATGGTCAGCACGGCGGCGAGCGTCGCGAGCGGAATATGCGAGGCGAGCGGCGCCGCGACGGCCATGAAGATCAGCAGGAACAGCGCGTGCAGCATGCCGGCGGCCGGCCCATGCGCGCCGGCGCGGATGTTCGTCGCGGTGCGCGCGATGGCGCCCGTGCAGCAAAGCCCGCCAAAGAGCGCCGAGCCGATATTGGCGAAGCCCTGGGCCGCAAGCTCGCAATTGGAGCGATGCCGCCGCCCGGTCATGCCGTCGGCGACGACGGCGGAGAGCAGCGACTCGATGCCGCCGAGAAGCGCGATGGCGACGGCCGAGGGCGCGAGCTCCACGAGCTGGCGCAGGCTCACATCCGGGAGGGAGGGGGCGGGCAACCCACGGGGGATGCCGCCGAATTTCGAGCCGATCGTCTCGACGGGCATGTCGAAGGCCCAGACGGCGAGGCCGCCGAGCGCGATCGCCGCGAGAAAGCCCGGAAAGCGCGGTTTCCAGGCCCGCAGGATCAGGATGAAGGCAAGCGACCCCGCGGCCAGACCAACGGCGGGGATCGAGGCCGAGGGGAGCGCGGGGCGGAAGGCTTCGAGCTTTTCGAGAAAGTCCGCGGGCTCGTGGGCGACCTTAAGTCCCAGCAGATCCTTGATCTGGCTCGCGAAGATGATCAGCGCGACGCCGGCCGTGAAGCCGATCGTCACCGAATAGGGGATGTATTTGATGTAAGTTCCGAGCCGCAGATAGCCGATGGCGACGAGGAGAACGCCAGCCATCAGCGTCGCGGCGAGAAACCCCGGATAGCCCTGCGTCTCGATGACTTTGGCGACGAGCACGATGAAGGCGCCGGCCGGCCCGCCGATCTGGAAGCGGCTGCCGCCGAAGGCCGAGATGAGAAAGCCGCCGACGATCGCGGCAAAGAGCCCGTTTTCGGGCTTGGCGCCCGAGGCGATGGCGATGGCCATGGAGAGCGGCAATGCGACGATCGCGACGGTCAGGCCCGCAAGCGCGTCGGCGCGAAATTGCGAGAACCCGTAGCCCTCGCGCACCGTGGAGAGGAGCTTAGGCGTGAAGCTGTCGGTAAAGCTCTGGGAGAGGCTCATGGCCGCGCGATTCGGAGGGAGATCTGATTAGAGCGTTTCCGGCGCGCGGGGGTCAAGTTCGAAATTTGTGCGGTGCGGCGCAGCGCCCTCCAGCCCTCCCCGCTTCGTGGGAGAGGGAGCTTCACAATATCCCCGCGTCCAGCCCCGCAGCTAAGCACATGCCGAGCTCGTGGGCTTCATCCACGAATTCCTCGCGCCAGGGGCCGCGGCAGATCAATGGCTCGCGCGCTTTGCGCCAGCGCAGGCCCGTCGCGACGCTCTCCACCGCGCGGCGCGTTCCCGTGCCGTCGCTGCCGGCGCGGATGAAGAGCCCGTAGGGGAGCCCCTCGGTTTTTTCGAGCAGCGGATAGTAACAACGGTCGAAAAAATCCTTCAGCGCGCCGCTCATATAGCCGAGGTTCTCGGGCGTGCCGAGAATCACCGCCTGCGCGGCGAGAACATGCTCCGGCTGCGTTTCGAAAGGGCTTTGCGCCCGCGTCTCGACATCCTCGATCTCGGGAGCGCGCGCGCCGGACAGAACGGCGTCGCGCAGCCGCTCGAGGTTCGGCGAGGGCGCATGGGCGATGATGAGCAGGCGTTTTTTCATGGGCCGATTTCCCCTCTCCCCCGCTCGGGGAGAGGGTCAGGGAGCTTGGTCGAGTTCGCGAACACATGTGCGCTGCAACTCGGGCATTTGCGAGTCCGACGGCAAAATCCCCGGCCCCTTGCATGTCGGTCTCGCTCTAGCCTCAAAATCGCCGTGGCGGGCGGAGCGCCGTGAGATCGCGGCGTCGTGCCGCGCTCTCCGAGGGGCTGCGCCTCTCGACATCCGCGCCGGCTTCCTTTAGGGAACACGGCTCAACTCAAAACAGCGTTGCCGAAACGCTCGCGCTCGCCCTGAAGGGAAGGGCGCGGAACGGTAGGAGATTTGATCATGAACCTCATCGCTCAGCTCGAAGCCGAGCAGGCGGCGAGCCTTCTGCAAGGCAAGACCATTCCAGAGTTTCGCCCCGGCGACACGGTGATCGTCAACGTCAAGGTCAAGGAAGGCGATCGCTCGCGCGTCCAGGCCTATGAAGGCGTCGTCATTTCGCGGCAGGGCGGTGGGCTCAACGAGAGCTTCACGGTCCGCAAGATTTCCTATGGCGAGGGCGTCGAGCGCGTGTTTCCGGTCCACGCGCCGCTGATCGATTCGATCAAGGTCGTGCGCCGCGGCAAGGTGCGCCGCGCGAAGCTGTATTATCTGCGCGATCGCCGCGGCAAATCCGCCCGCATCGCGGAGCGCGTGGAGACCAAGGCCAAGTCCACGAGCGCATGATTCGAGCGCCCAGACGAGCCGCGCTCCTCGCCGGGCGCGTGCGCGCGCGGCTCGAAGGAACGTTTCTGAAGACCTGGATCGCAGCCGCCCTATTGGCGTGCCTGGCGGCCTCGCCCTTCGCTTGGGCGCAGGCCCCACAGGACCGCGTCGTGCCGGGATCGCGCTCCGAGGCGCTGCTGTCCTTCGCGCCGATCGTGAAGAAAGCGCAGCCGGCGGTCGTCAATGTCTTCGCCTCTCGCGTGGAGAAGCGCCCGGCCAATCCCCTTTACGACGATCCGATCTTTCGGCAGTTCTTCGGCGACGGCGGCATGCCGGGCCGTCAAATGGCGCAATCGCTGGGTTCCGGCGTGATCGTCGATCCCTCGGGTCTTGTCGTCACCAATCACCATGTGATCGAGGGGATGACCGACGTGCGGGTCTCGCTCGCGGATAAGCGTGAGGTTCCCGCCAAGATCTTGCTGCGCGACCCGCGCACGGATCTCGCGGTGCTGAAGCTTCCGGAGGGCGCCTATCCCTCCATGGATCTCGCCGATTCCGATCAGCTTCAGGTGGGCGATCTCGTCCTGGCGATCGGCAATCCTTTCGGCGTGGGTCAGACCGTGACGCAGGGCATTGTGTCGGCGCTCGCGCGAACGCAGGTCGGAATCTCGGACTATGGCTTCTTCATTCAGACGGACGCGGCCATCAACCCCGGCAATTCCGGGGGTCCGCTCGTCGACCTGAACGGCCGCGCGGTGGGCATCAACTCCGCGATCTTCTCCAAGTCCGGCGGCTCGGTGGGCATCGGCTTCTCCATTCCGAGCAATATGGTGAAGGTGGTCCTGGCGACGGCCAAGGGCGGCGGCAAGCAGGTGCGTCGGCCCTGGCTCGGCGCGACGCTCCAGGCGCTCACGCAAGACATCGCCGAGAGCCTCACGATGCAGCGTCCGGCGGGCGCGCTCGTCGCCGATCTCGACGCCAGGGGACCGATGGCGGAAGCCGGCGTGAAGCGCGGTGACGTCATCCTTTCGGTCGACGGACAGGATGTCGACGATCCCGAGGCCCTGGGCTATCGCCTTGGCACAAAGCCGCTAGGCGGGGCCGCGAGCCTCGGCGTGCTGCGCGCCGGCAAGAAGCTCGCGCTCACGATCAAGCTGACCCCCGCGCCGGAGATTCCGCCGCGCGATCCGGTCAAGATCAAGGGGCAGAATCCCTTTGCCGGCGCCACCGTCGTCAATTTGTCTCCGGCGACGGTCGAGGAGCTCTCGGTTCAGGGGAACGTCGCGAGCGGCGCCGTGATCGCGGAGATCGAGGAAGGGTCAATCGCGCAGCAGTTCAACCTGCAAAAGGGCGACGTCATCCTCGCCGTCAACGACAAGAGAATTCAGTCGACCCGCGACCTGGAGCAAGCCGCCGCGGCTCGCGCCTATTACTGGAAGATCACTTTGTCTCGGGGCGGGCAGACGATCAGCACCGTCGTCGGCGGCTGACGCCGACGCCCGCAAAGCCGCTCTCGCGGCGGCGCTACGACGCGCGGGGTTGCTGATGCCGGGCCGGGTTGCTCGCGTCGCGAGGGCCGTCCGGGGCGTGGACAGGAAGCATCCACCCCGCAGCAAAAGCCAACACCGCCACCACGACGAGCGCGGCGAAAGCCGTCCAGCGCAGTCCCTGGTCATTGTCCGAAGGAACGGACATAGCTCACACCTCCAAGAAACACTGCCTCTTAACCAAGAAGCATATGCTTAAAATAGCGCATTTTCGTGCCCGCTCAAGCGCGGACGAAGCTACCTGTCGCAACTTTAATGCCGCGTCAATGTTGCGACGCAGAATGCGCTCAAGCCGCCGGAGCGGTTGCAGTTGGCGGTGAGACGATCGGCGCCGGCTTGAACCGCTTGAGCCGCAACGCATTCGTCACCACGAAGACGCTGGAGAAGGCCATGGCGCCGGCCGCGAGCATGGGCGAGAACAGCGTCCCGTTCACGGGATAGAGCGCCCCGGCGGCGACGGGGATCAAGACGACATTGTAGCCGAAAGCCCAAAACAGATTTTGGGCGATGTTCCGCATCGTGGCGCGCGAGATCGCCACGGCCGTCGGAACCTTGGCGAGATCGCCCGACATCAGCACCACATCGGCGGCTTCTATCGCGACGTCGGTGCCCGTGCCGATCGCGAGCCCCACGTTGGCCGCGGCGAGCGCGGGCGCGTCGTTGACGCCGTCCCCGACGAAGGCGAGCCTATTGCCCTCGCTCAGGCTCTTAACGGCCGCGACCTTTCCGTCGGGCATGACACCCGCGACGACCTCGTCGATGCCAACCTCACGCGCGATGGCGCGAGCCGGCCGCTCCTGATCCCCGGTGATCATCGCGGTATTGACGCCGAGCCCATGCAGCGCGGCGACCGCCGCCGCGCTCGAAGGCTTGACCGCGTCGGCGACGCAGAGGATGGCGGCGAGCTTGCCGCCGATCGCCGCATAAAGCGCGGTCTTGCCTTCCTCCGTGAGCCGCGTCGCAGACTCGGCGAAGGGGCTGACATCGATGTGGAGCGACGCCATGAAGCGCTCCGCGCCGACTTCGATGCGCTTGCGGTTCAGGGTTCCGCGCGCGCCCATGCCGGGGATCGACTGGAAATTCGTCGCCGCTGCGAGCTTGAGCCCGCGCGCGCGCGCCGCCTCGACCAAGGCGCCGGCGACCGGATGCTCCGAGAGCGCCTCGACGCTGGCGACGAGGCGCAGCGTCTCGTCGGCGTCGAATTTCGGCGCCGCGACGAGATCGGTCATGCGGGGCTTGCCGAAGGTCAGCGTTCCCGTCTTGTCGAAGGCGATGACACGCGCTTCGCCCAAGGTCTGCAGCGCCTCGCCCTTTCGAAACAGCACGCCCAATTCGGCGGCGCGGCCCGTGCCGGTCATGATCGCGGCCGGCGTCGCGAGACCCATGGCGCAGGGACAGGCGACGATCAGCACGGCGACCGCATTGACGAGCGCAAAGGAAAGCCGCGGCTCCGGGCCGACGAGCATCCAAACGAGAAAGGTCGTGGCGGCGATGGCGAAGACGATCGGCACGAAGACGGCGGTGACGCGATCGACGAGCGCCTGAATCGGCAGCTTCGCGCCCTGCGCCTGCTCCACCATGCGGATCACGCCCGCAAGGAAGGTGTCGGCGCCGACGCGCTTGGCCTCGAATGTGAAGGCTCCGGCGCCGTTCACGGTCGCGCCGGTGACGGGAGAACCGGGTGATTTGGCCACGGGCGCGGGCTCGCCGGTGATCATCGATTCGTCGACATGCGACGCGCCGCGCAGCACGACGCCATCGGTTGGGATCCGCTCGCCGGGACGCACGAGCACCAAATCGCCGACGCGCACCTCTTGCGTCGGAATGTCGATCGTGTCGCCTTCCCGCTCGACATGGGCGACGCGCGGCGCGAGCCCGGCGAGCGCGGCGATGGCTCCAGCCGCCCGACCTTTGGCGCGCGCTTCCAGCAGCCGGCCCAAAAGGATGAGCGTGACGATCACGCAGGCGGATTCGTAATAGACCTGTGCCGCGCCGGCGGGCAGCAGCTGCGGCGCGAAGGTCGAGACGGCGGAAAAGAGATAGGCGCTGGCCGCGCCGACCGCGACAAGCGCGTTCATATCCGGCACGCCGCGCAGGAGCGCCGCGAAACCCTTTTCGAAGAAAACCCGTCCAGGGAAGGCGAGCAGTAGGCTCGTCAGGACGAAGGAGAGATATTGCGCCGTCTCGTGGCCGACATTCGCCAGGATCCAGTCGTGAAAGCCGGGGATCAGATGGCCGCCCATCTCGATGATCAAGACCGGCGCGGTCAGCGCCGCGGCGAGGACGAGCCGGCGCGACAGAGCCCGCGCCTCCTCCTCGCGCGCATCGTGCTCGTGAGTGTGCGCGCTTTCGGTCTCGCGCGGCTCATAGCCCGCTTCAGCGACGGCGCGCCGCAGCGCCTCGAGACGGCCCGGCCCTTTCAGCGCGCGCACGCTCGCGCGCTCGGTCGCAAGATTGACGCTCGCCTCGATCACGCCGGGAACGCTTTTTAGCGCCTTCTCGACATGGGCGACGCAGGAGGCGCAGGTCATGCCGCCGACGCCGAAGTCATAGGTTTCGACAGCGGGCTCGTAGCCCGCTTCCGTGACGGCTTCGGCGATCTTCGCTGCGTCGGCCTGTGGCGAGAGCCGCACATTGGCGCGCTCGGTCGCGAGATTGACGCTCGCGGCGGCGACGCCCGGAGCGCTTTTCAGCGCCTTCTCGACATGCGCGACGCAGGACGCGCAGGTCATGCCGCCGACCTCGAAGTCGAGTTCCCGATCTGAGGCGGCGGTCGCCGCGGACGCCGTCATCGACGGAGCCACCGGGGTGTTTCCGAAGCATATTCTGCGTATTTCTCGCCGAATTTTTGCTCCAGATGACGCTCTTCCGGCAATACGCTGATGTAATGCAAGGCAATGGCGACGAAGGGCGCGAGCAAGGTCAAGGTCCAGGAGCCCAGCACCAGCCCGAGGCCGAAGACCAGCGCGACATAGGAGGCGTAGATCGGGTTGCGCGTATAGAAGTAGGGACCCTCGGTCACGAGCGCAGTCGCCGGTCGATTGGCCTGGATGGGCGTGTCGTGATCGCGCAGGAGACGCGCGCACCACAAGTTCGTCAGCACCGCGGCGGCGACGATCGGGCCGCCGACCAGGGTGAAAAGCGCGTGGGGCCGGTCGAGGCCGAGGATCAGATCGACAGCGAGGCCTAGGACGACCGCGCCCACGACAAGAAGCTGCGGCCAGGCTCTCAGGGCGGGGGCGATATCCGACGTCAGCGGTCCCTTCACGCATTCCTCCTTGCTACACGTTCTAAGTGGCCATTGGCCCTGCGGTTGCAAGCGAAAGTTCGCCGGCCGCGCGCCGGAACGCGAAGCGCCTGGTCGGGAGGGCCTAGCCAGGGCGGCGAATATGGTGTAAGCGCCCCTCTCCCCGAATTTCTTTAAGCCTGGGCCCCTTGGTCCGAGGTCCCAGAGGAGAGAGTAAATGGCTGTTCCGAAGCGAAAAACCTCGCCGATGAAGCGCGGTTTCCGCCGTTCCGCCGACGCGCTGAAGGCCCCGTCCTATGTCGAGGACAAGGATTCCGGCGAACTGCGTCGTCCCCATCATATCGACTTGAAGACCGGCATGTATCGCGGCCGGCAGGTGTTGAACCTGAAGACGGAAGAAGCCTGACCCCAAGGCGGCGCGCCGCGAGAGGCGCGCCCTTTTCTCGAACAGGCTCTCGCGCAAGACCGTCGCCGTTCCCTTTAGCTTTGGGCGGGAGATAGGTCGGACCGCCGTTCCCGCCCGTCCATTGCCGTCGCCAGGAGCGGCAGCAGCCAGGCGCGCGGGAAGAACCTCACCAAGACGACAATTGCCTTGTTCATGAGCCCCGGCACGACGACGCGCCGATTGGCCATGAGACCCTCGTAGCCCTGCCGCGCCACTTCTGCGGGCGAGACGAGCGCAAGGCGCGCGACCCCCATCTTCCCCTCCAGCGCAAAGCCCGAGCGCGCCTGAAACCCCGTTTCGACGGGTCCGGGACAGAGGCACGAGACCTTGACGCCGCTCGCGCGCAGCTCCTGCGTCAGCGCCTCGCTGAAGGACAGCACAAAGGCTTTGGTCGCATAATAAATCGCGAAATTCGGTCCGGGCATGAAGGCGGCGATCGACGCGACATTCAGGATGCCGCCGCGACGGGCGACAATATCGGGCAGAAAGCGCAGCGTGAGCGCGGTGAGCGCCCGCACGTTCAGATCGATCATGCCGAGCTGCTCGGCGGCGTCGAGCGTCTCAACCGGACCGAGCAGACCGAAGCCCGCATTGTTGACGAGCGTCTCGGCCTGCGCTCCCGCCGCGTCGAGCGCCCTGGCGAGGGCGTCGACGGCACCCCGCTCGCCGAGATCGAGCGCGATGACGAGCGGCCGCCGTTGAGCGCCCTTCGCCACGATTTCGTCGGCCAGCGCCTCGAGCCGGTCGGCGCGGCGCGCGACGAGCGCGAGATCATGTCCCCGCGCGGCGAAAACGCGCGCGAGCTCCGCGCCGATGCCGTCCGAGGCGCCGGTGACGATCGTCAACCCGCGCCGCTCTCTATCCGCAGTCGTCATGCAAACTCCATAGGTCGAAGGACGCCCCGAGGCGCGCCAGTCAGGATGGAGACCAGGGTCCGGGCGGCGGCGGCTCTTCACTCTCCGCCTCCTCGCGCGCAAACTGCCGCAGCGTCACGCGATCGCGCGTAGACACGCCGAGCAGCTCGGCGACGCGCCAGACGACATTCTCCTCGCATTCGTCGATGTCGCCGTCCGCATAGGCGATTTCCCAGAGCATGCCGACGAGGTGGCGGCGGCCTTCCTCATCCAGCGAGCGCTTCAAGACGCTGGTGAAATGGTAGAGATCGACGGCCTCGCGCTCGCTCTCCGTCGCATGCGCGATGAGCTTATGCGCCTGCCCATGCGAGAGGCTGAAGCGCTCCTCGACGAGCCGTTGCACGCGCGCGCGCTCGGTTGCGTCGAACTCGCCGTCGATCGCGGCGATATGGACGAGCAGCGCGCCGGCGGCCAGACGGTAGTCCTGCTCTTCGAAAACCCGCTCCTGCGGCGCCTCGAACAGCTCGCCGATGAAGCTTTTGAGCGTGTCGAACATTAGGGAGAACTCATAGCCGATATGACGATCTATAAAGCGGCGCCTTCGGCGCGTCCATCAACGATTAGACGGCGGCGCGGCGCGGCTTGCTCGGCGCCGTCAGCACCGGACAGGGAGCTTCGCGCAGCACCTGCTCCGTCGTGCTGCCCGTGATCGCGTCGATGAGATCCTTGTGGCCTTCGGTCGCCATGACGATGAGATCGGGGCCGATCTCCTCGGCGACCTCGAGGATCGTCTCGACGACCGGCCCGCGCCGCAGCTCGACATGCGGCAACAGATTGCCATAGGTCGGCAGCGTGTCGCCGACATGCAGAAGATGAAACTCAGCGGTGGGCTCGAGCATGCGCACGAAGGGCGCGGCGAAACCCCAGGCGTGCATCGGCGCGACCTCCGCGGAGACCGGCATCAGCACGCGTCGAAGCCTGACCTTGCCGCTCGCCGCATCGACAAACCCCTGCTGCCCGGCGCGCAGGAACAGAGCCGGCGCGTGGGAGAGCCTGGCGCTTTCTTCGGCGAGCGATCCGGCAAGCAGGCGCTCGAACCAGCCCGGAGCATGCGTCGCGAGCACGAGGAGATCGCAAGCGTTTGCTTCCGCATATCCGGCGATCGCGCCCGCGACGTCCTCCGACGCGATCGACTTGTTGACGATCTTCACGCCCAGACGCGCTTCGACCGCCCCGGGCTCGACGCCCGGATCGATCAGGCCCCAGCGCTGGAAGAACCCGCGCGCCTTGGGGAAACGATCCTCGGCGGCGAGAAGTCCCGGTTCCTCCTCCACATGAAGAACATGCAGCGCGCTCTTTCCTGCAGCCGCAAGTCGAACGGCGTGGATGAACGCGGCTTCATTATCCTCGGAGAAGTCGGTGGGATGCAGAATGGCCTGGAACGGGCAGCCTTCCATGCGCGCGCCTTTGCTTTGTTGGGCCCTGTCGGGCTCTCGTTGCGAGCCTTTGGATGTTAGGACATCGACGCGCTCTGAGCCAGCGGTCTCGTCGAGGTCTCCTGCTCAGTGATGGTTGCGCGCCGCGAAGCCCTTGCCCCAGATGAGCCCCAGCCCATGGAGGCGCTCCAGCAGCTGCTCGGCCCGCCCCCCGGCTTGGGCCGTTTTACGGTCGATCGCGCCGGAGAATTCTTCGCGCAGCAGCGCCGCCTTTTTTCTCTTCCCGAGAGCGTCGAGCGCGTCGGCAACCACGAAGGCGGCCTCGATCGTCCAGGGATGGCGTGCGCGACCGCCAGCCTGCAGCCGATCCAGAGCGCCTTGCGCCAGCGTCAGCGCCTCGCGCGCGAGGCCGAGCCGCAGCATGACACGCGCGCAATTGGTTTGACGCCGCGCCGTCGCCGGATAGTCGAGGCCAAAGCTCGTTTCGAAAATCTTGCGCGACCTTTCCAGCAAAGCGTGCGCTCCCGCGAAGTCTCCTTGGGCACAACGCGTCGTCGCCAGATTGTCCAGGCTCGCCGCGGTCTCCGGATGGCTGGGGCCAAAGAGGCTTTCGCGGATCGCGAGCGCCGATTGAAACAAGCTCTCCGCGCCGGCGCAGTCTCCTTCGACGAGAAGATAGTCGCCCGCGCGCACCTGCAGGTCGGCGCGCGCTTCACCGAGCTCGGCGCGCGATTGCGTGTGCGCGCAGGCCTGCAGGAGATGCGGCGTCAGCTTGGCGCACAGCGACCGGGCCTGCGGATTGTCGAAAGCGTCGGCCGGATAGATTTCGCAAAGACGCCCGACGACGCTCTCGGCCACGGCCCCGCCGCCCGCCATTTGCAGCGCGCGTTCGCGCGCTAATTCATGGACGGCCTCGCGCATGAGCAGGGCGGGCGCGCCGTCGCCGAAAGGCGCGGAACTCGCCAGCGCGAGGTCCGTCAACACTCGCACGGCCGATCTCGTCTCGGCCGCGTCGCGGCAAACGCCCTCGACCAAGAGGAGGGGCGCGCGTTCGCCGGCGCAAATTCCGAGGAAAGCGACGAGCTTCTCCGCGACCGGCGTCAGTCTTCGCGCGGCGCCGACAGACAGGCCGAAAGCGGCGGTGAGACCGCCGAGCCGGCTCCGCTCCTCCGGCGCGGCGGAGATCAGCATCCGCACATTCGCCGCATAGGCGAGAGCGGGCGTCCGCATGCGCCGGCAATAGGCCGCCGCAAGCTCCAGCGTCAGCGGGGTCGAGCCGAGGACGTCGACGAGGTCCGCCGCCTCGGCCGTGTCGCGCGCAGCGCCCTGACGCCGAAGAAAAGCGAAGGCGTCGCCGGGCTCGAAAGGCTCGAGCGCCGCCTGATTGGCCCATTCGTCCCATCCCCCCGCCACTGCGGGGCTCAGCCGCGGCGCGGCTTCGCGCTCTGGGATTCTCTTCGCGAGCGCGCCCAAGTCGGGTTCCGCCAAATGGCGCGACTCGTAGACGGAGAGCCGTGCGCACAGCGTTTCGAACTCGCGCGCCAGCGCGCTTTTTTCGAGCGTGAGCGCTTCGAGCCGCGTGAGAGTCGCATCAAGACGCGACCTGGTTTCTCCAAGATTTCGCGCGCCATCGGCGACCTCGCTCTCGAGCCGCTCGACGTGGCGCGTCGAGGCTTCGAGCCGATCTTCCAGCGCCTGCGCCTCGAAGAGTTGATGGCCCGCCTCCATCATCGCCTCGGTCCGCGCCGCCGCGACCGAGGCGAGCTTTTGCTCGAGTCTTCGCTCGCGAACCGCGCTGCGGGCGCGCACCATCGAATGCTGCGCGTCGATCTCCTCGTAAGTAAACGGCATGTGGCTTTCGAGGCGACGCTGCGTCAGGCGCGCCGTGCGCCGCTGCAGGAAGGGGACGAGGCACAAAAAAAACAGCCCAGCCATCAGAAAGCCGAGCGCGAAATAGAGCGCTTGCTCAATCAAGACGCACCTCCCCACACCGCTCGCGCCGCCCCCCTCGACGATTGCGCACAGGAGGACGAAGGCCAATACTTTGCCTGCACAATAAAACTGGCGTCCTTTTCAGCCAGGGCAAGCCGAGCCGAGGCGTTTTTTAACCTCCGGTCAGCCCATATTTTTGCCGCCATCCGCGCCGATTCTCGGGCCGGGAGCTAAGGAAAAACGTGGACAATCCTCGATGCCAAGGTCGCAACGCGCTCTGATCGGATGCTTCTCCGCAGCACTCTCGCTGCTGGGGGCGTCGGCCGCTTTCGGGCAATACTATGGCTCGCCCGATTCCTACTATTACAATTACGCTTCTCCCGAGGCGCGCGCCTATTACGACCGTCGCTACTATGACGAGTATTATTACGCCTATGGGGGCCGGTATTATAATAACGGCGGCTACGGCCGGCGCGGCGACTATCCGCAGGGCTATTCCCAGGGCCAGGCTGCGCCCGCGGACGCCTATGGGGATGATTATGCGCCCCGCGCCCGTCCGCGGGCCCGTGCGCAAGAGGATTATTCCCGCGATCCCTGTGGCGCCCCGCCGCGCGCCGGATACGAACCCGGCCGGTCGCGCATGGCGGCGCTGCCGCCCGACGCCGATCCCGCCTATTCGACGGGGATGGATCACGACCAGGAGGTCGACTTCCGGCAGCGCACGGCCGCGCTCGTCGACGATCCCTACTCGCGCCGCGAGGGCGAGATCACGATCGACACCGGTCAGCGCAAGCTCTACCTCTCGCTCGGCGGCGGGCGCGCGATCGAATATGGCATCGGCGTCGGGCGAGAGGGGTTTCTCTGGAAAGGGCAGGCGGAGGTCGGCCGCAAGGCCTATTGGCCGGGCTGGACGCCGCCTAAGGAAATGCTGCTGCGCCGCCCCGATCTGCCGCGCCATATGGAAGGCGGCATCGACAATCCGCTCGGCGCGCGCGCGCTCTATCTCTTCCACGGCGACAAGGACACGATGTTCCGCATCCACGGAACGAACGAGCCGGATACGATCGGGCAGGCCGTGTCGTCGGGCTGCATCCGCATGCTCAACTCCGACGTGATCGACCTCTATCAGCGCGTCCGGAAAGGCGCGCGGGTCGTCGTCTTGTGAGGCGGCGCGCTCGAGCAGGTTCGCAAAAGTCTGTCGGCTTTTACGACAATCGGCTTCAGCCGCTCTTTTGAAACTCGAGGCGGGCGCCGCCGGCTTGCGGCGTCACGCCCGCGCTGAGCGCGTCCTCGAGCCGGTCGATGCGGATCATCGCAAGGCCGAGATCGCCCTGGCTCGACCCGGTGACGCCGAGATCGATCTCCCCCGCTTTGATCGGCGTTCCGGGCGCGGGGCGCCGCCTTCGGCGCGGTAAAGGGCGACGCGCCGGCGCGCGAGGCCGCGGTGCTGCGTGCGCGCGACGACCTCCTGACCGACGAAGCACCCTTTCTTGAAATCGACGCCGGCGAGAAGGTCCATATTGGCCTCATGCGGAAAGGCCTCGCCGTAAGTGAAGTCCCGTCCTCCCTCCGGCACGCCCGCGGCGACGCGGCGCGCGTCATAGTCCGCGCGCTCCGCTTGCGCTTCGAGCGCCTCGCGCGGCGCGATGGCGCGGAAACCCAGCGCCTCGGCGCGGGGGTCGGGCGCGACGGCGAGCGCGGCCGAGCCGGCCTGCGACGCTTCCGTCAGCGCGAAGACGGCGAGAGAATCGCTCAACGAGGAGATCGTGACGGCCGAACGCAGCCGATAGAAGGAGAGGCGTTTGATGAGATCGGGCTCGAGCCTCTTGGGGAAGTCGAGCAGATAACGCCGGCTCTCTCCCTCTCCGAGCGCGAAAAGCAGAAAGTCGAAAAGAATCTTTCCTTGCGGCGCAAGCAGCGCGCAGAAGCGCGCCTCGCCCGGTTCGAGCCGTTGCACGTCGTTTGTCACGAGTCCGTGCAGAAATTTGGTGGCGTCGGGGCCGGAGACCTCGACGACGCCGCGATCCTCAAGGAGAATGGGTTTTGTCATGCGTGTCACGCTTTCCCTGGGAGCGGAGGTGAATTGGGCGCGCTTGACTCGACATGAGTCTCACGCAAGTTTCCGTCAAGCCGTCGAAGGCGCCGCGCCCTCGACAGTGTCCGTACATTGCGCGCGGCGCCCCCTCCCTGCAAGCAAGGCGCCAGCCGATGACCGAGAGCTTCGACACGATTCTTGCCGGCGGCGTCCTCGTCAATCATGACGGGGAGGGGCTGCGCGACGTCGGGCTTCGAAATGGCAGGATCGCCGAGATCGGCGATCTTTCTCGGGCCTTGGCCGCGGAGCGCGTCGACTGCTCGGGACTGCATATCCTACCGGGCGTCGTCGACACGCAGGTGCATTTCCGCGAGCCGGGCGCGACGCACAAGGAGGATCTCGAGACCGGCTCGCGCGCCGCGGTTTTGGGCGGCGTGACGGCCGTGTTCGAGATGCCCAACACCAAGCCGCTCACGACGACCGCGGCCGATCTCGCCGACAAGGTCGCGCGGGCCAGGGGCCGCATGCATTGCGACTTCGCCTTTTATGTCGGCGGCACGCATGAGAATGCGCGCGATATCCCCGAGCTCGAGCGTTTGCCGGGCGCGGCGGGGATCAAGGTCTTCATGGGTTCTTCGACGGGCTCGCTGCTCGTTCCCGACGACGCGGGAATCGCTGACATTCTCTCGCATACGCGCCGCCGCGCGGCTTTTCATGCCGAGGATGAAGAACGCCTCAAGCAGCGCGCCAATCTGCGCGTCTCCGGCGATCCCACCTCGCATCACGTGTGGCGCGACGCGCAGACCGCGCTGCTCGCCACGCGACGGCTTCTGAAGATCGCGCGCGAGAAGCGCGCGCTGATCCATGTGTTGCATATTTCGACGGCCGAGGAGATGGCGCTGCTCGCGGACCACAAGGATATCGCCAGCGTCGAGACGACGCCGCATCATCTGACCTTGAGCGACGCAGATTATGTGCGCATCGGTACGCTTGCGCAGATGAACCCGCCGGTGCGCGACGCCGCACATCGCGACGGGATTTGGCGCGCTCTGCAGCAGGGGATCGTCGACGTGCTCGGCTCCGACCACGCCCCGCACACGCTGGAAGAGAAGGCGAAACCCTATCCCGAAAGTCCCTCGGGCATGCCGGGCGTGCAGACGCTCGTGCCGGTCATGCTCGACCATGTTCAGGCGGGACGGCTTACCTTGCAGCGTTTTGTGGACCTCATGAGCGCGGGGCCCGCGCGTCTCTTCGGCATGGCGGGCAAGGGACGCATTGCGGTCGGCTATGACGCGGACCTGACCGTCGTCGATCTGAAGCGGCGCGAGACCATCCGCAACGATTGGATCGCCTCACGCTGCGGCTGGACGCCCTATGACGGATTCGCGGTGACGGGCTGGCCGGTCGGCACATTCGTGCGCGGCGCCAAGGTCATGTGGGAGGGCGAGCTCGTCACGCCCGCGACCGGCGCGCCCGTGCGCTTCCACGCGGCGCTGTGAGCTTCACCCCTTGCCGCGCGCGCCGATAGGCTCCTGGAACGAGAGGCCCGTGTCCCAGGGAAAATACACCCATGCGTCCTGCGGAAACTCGCGCACAAAGGCGTCGACGAGCGGAAGCCCCAAAGGCTTGGCGTAGACGGTGGCGAAATAGGCGCCGGGGAGCTGCGCCTTGACAACCTGGGCCGTGCGGCCGGTGTCGACGAGATCGTCGATGATCAGCACTTCGCTGGGAGGCCGCGCCAAAATGTCCTCAGACAGCGACTTCAGCACGGCGATCTCGCCGCGCGTCGTCTCCTCGTGATAGCTCACGACGCAAATCGTCTCGATCACCCTTATGCCGAGCTCGCGCGCGATGACGCCCGCCGGAAAGAGCCCGCCGCGCGACACTGCGGCGATGGCCGAGAAGCCGCCGTGCTCGGCCAGGCGATGCGAGAGGGTGCGCGTGTCGGCGTGAAACTGGTCCCAGGAGAGGTGGAGAGACTTTCGCATGGGTTGTTTCAGCACTTCGCCCCGTCGCTGCGCAAGCCTTCAAGCAGCGCGCGCACTGCGGCGGATGCGCGCGCAAGCGCCTCGGCGTTGCGGGAGCGCAGCACGATCTCATTGTGAACGCCGCCGGCGGAGAAATGCGGATAGGAGCCGGCGCTGACCTCGGGATGCGCGGCGGCGAGCGCCGTGAGCCCTTCCGCATATCTTCCCTCGGGGACGCCGGCCGCGTCGATCGTCTCGACGAGCACGCGCGCGCCGGTCTTGAGCTTCGGCGCTGCGGCGTCGAGCATGAGATGCATGATCATCGGCACGCCGGCCATGACGATGACATTACCGATCATGAAGCCCGGCGCCTTGGTGAGGCTGTTCTCGACGAGCTCGGCGCCCTTCGGGATGCGCGCCATGCGCCGGCGCGCGGCGTTCAGCTGGTCGAGCTTCAGGCGTTCGAGCAGCATGGCGATGGCGCGCGGGTCTTCTTCGATGGGGACGCCGAAGGCGCGCGCGATGGCGTCGGCCGTGATGTCGTCATGCGTCGGGCCGATGCCGCCCGTGGTGAAGACATAGTCGTAGCGCGCGCGCAGGGCGTTGACGGCGGCGACGATCTCGTCCTCATCGTCCGGGACGACGCGCGCCTCGCGCAGATCGACGCCCATATCGGCGAGATAGCGTGCGATGTAATGGCTGTTCTGGTCCTGCGTGCGCCCGGACAGGATTTCGTCGCCGATGACGAGCACGGCCGCCGTGACGATGTCGCTTTGCGCGGAAGGCGCCATGCTTGTTCCTTAAAGGTTGAGGCGAGGATCATAGGCGGCGCCGCGCCCGAGGCAAGGGGCTGCGCAGTTTCCCCGCGCCCTCATCTCGAGGAGGCTCCGCAGCAGCCGTCTCGAGGGATGCCGGCTCCGACACCGCGGGTTCTAAATGAAACATGCCTCGAGACGCCCGCTTCGCGGGCTCCTCAGCATGAGGGCGTGGTATCGGAACCATCGACTTGGGACTTCGCTGAGCTTAGTTTTTCGCTCATCTACCCCTCTAGAAAACAGGAATTCACCATGGCGACGGTTCGGCTGCTTCGCGACGAAGAGCTTTCCCCCGATGCGCAAGCCGTCTTCGCCGACATTCGCGCGACCCGGCAGACGGATTTCGTCAACAACTTCTGGCGGGCGCTCGCTCACGATCCCGCGACGCTGAAGCGAACTTGGGAAAGCGTCAAGGCGATCATGGGGCCCGGCGCGCTCGACCCCAAGGTCAAGGAGATGATCTACATCGCCGTCTCGGTCGCGCATGGCTGTCCCTATTGCGTGCACTCGCACACGGCGGGCGCGCGCGCCAAGGGCATGACCGAGGCGGAGCATCAGGAGTTGCTGGCGATTATCGGCATGGCGTCGGAGACGAACCGGCTCGTCACGGCCTTGGGCGTGCCGATCGACGAGGCCTATGAGGTCGGCTGAAAATCATCCAATATTCGCGTGTCGATCTCCTCGACGGAACTGACGCCCGTTAGCGTCATCGTGACGCGCATTTCCTGCGCGATCATCTCCAGCATCTCCGTCACCCCGCGCTCCCCGCGCGCCCCGAGCGCGAAGGCCTGGGCGCGTCCGAGCAGCACTCCCTTCGCGCCGAGCGCCAGCATGCGCACGACGTCGAGACCGGAGCGAACGCCGGAATCGACAAAGAGCGGCAGGTCGTCGCCGATGGCGTCCTTGATCTTCGGCAGCGCGCGCGCCGTCGAGGCGGCGCCGTCCAGCTGCCGCCCGCCGTGATTGGAGACGACGATCGCGTCGGCGCCGAAACGCACGGCCTCGCGCGCATCCTCCGGCGTCAGCACGCCCTTGATGATGAGCGGTCCCCGCCAAAAGTCGCGCAGCCATTCGAGATCCGTCCAGCCGATGGAAGGGTCCATGTTGGCGTGCAGCCAGCCGATGTAATCCTCGAGCCCCACGCGGCGCCCGAGATAGGTCGAAATATTCCCCAGATCGTGCGGACGTCCGCGCAGACCCACGTCGAACGTCCAGGCGGGCTTTCCAACAGCCTGCAGCAAGCGGCGCTGCGCCCTTAAGGGTCCCGCGAGTCCCGAATGCGCATCGCGCCAGCGCGGTCCCGGCACCGGCAGATCGACCGTGAAGACGAGCGTCGTCACGCCGACTTCTCTCGCGCGCTCGAGCATGCTGCGCATGAACCCACGATCCTTGAGCACATAAAGCTGAAACCAGAGCGGCGCAGAACTTTGCGCGGCGATCTCTTCTAAGGCGCAGATCGAAACCGTCGAGGGCGCGTAAGGAACGCCTGCCGTCGCAGCGGCCCTGGCGACGGCCTCCTCGCCGCGCCGCCAGAACATCCCCGTCATGCCGACGGGTCCGAGCACGACCGGAAGGCTGACGCGCCGTCCGAACCATTCGGTCTCCAAGCTAAAGTTCTCGACTTGTGCGAGCACGCGCTGCTTCAAGCGCACCTGCGCGAGATCGGCGAGATTGGCGCCGAGCGTCTGCTCCGCGCCGGCGCCCCCGTCGATATAGTCGAACAGAAAACGCGGCAGGCGCCGCCGCGCGGCCTCGCGAAAATCATCGATGCAGGAAATGATCATACGCCGTTTTCGCGCATCGGCGAGCGTGGGGCAATGCGTCGGGTCTCACGCCGCGGCGCGGATCGGCTCGATGAGAAGGGGCATGCCGCCTTTCGGCCGCGTCGTGAAGCGCGCGTCGATGGCGACCCGGTGGCCGGGGACGGTCGTAAACCGAAACGCGCGCACGAAGCTCGCGAGCAACGTCGTCATCTCGAGCATCGCGAAGCTCATGCCGAGACAGATGCGCGGCCCGGCGCCGAAAGGCATGTAGGCGTAACGATGCCGCGCTTTGACTGCGTCCGGCGCAAAGCGGTCGGGGTCAAAGCCCATGGGTTCGTCCCAAATCTTCTCGTGCCGATGCAGGCACCAGATCGGCACGACGATGACGTCGCCTCGGGAAAATTCACAAGGCCCGAGAGCGAGGTCCTCGAGCGGCTGGCGCGCGAAGCCGGGGGCCGGGGGGAAAAGCCGCATCGCTTCCTGCAGAACCTGACGCGTGAAGACGAGATTCTCGACGGTCGCAGGACCGATCTCTTCCTCGCCCGCGACCTGCGCGACTGCTGCGCGCAGCCGCTCCTGCGAAACCTGATCCTTGGCGAGGAGCCACAGCGTCCAGGTCATCGCGACGGCAGAGGTCTCATGACCGGCGACGAGGAAGGTGTAGAGATTGCCCTCGAGCTCGGCGTCGGTCATCACGCGTGCCGTCTCGGGGTCTCGCGCAGACAACAGAAGCTCCAGAAGATCCCTGCGCTCCAGGCCGGACGCGCGCCGCTCCTCGATCAACCCGCGCGTCGCTCGACTGAGATAGCGCGAGGCGGCGGCGGCGCGAAAAAAGCCCGGATAGGGCATCCAATCCACGGGCAATCCCAGCATGGCGAAGACGCGCCGCCAGCCGATGCTGCCGAGCGCCAAGCCCAGCTCGGCTATGAATTTTTCCCGGTCAAAGCCGGCGTTCGCGCCGAGCACGCTGCGCAATATGACCTCGAAGGTCACGCGCGACATGGCCGGCGCCACATCGACCGGGGCGCCGGCTTCGAGCCCGCTCCAAAGGGCCAATTGCTCGCGCGCGCAGGCCGCGAAGGTGTCCACCTGCGCGAGAAGGCTCTCGTGCCGGAAAGCCGGCGAAACGGCACGCCGCTGCCACTTCCAATCGGCGCCCTCCGCGAAGAGGAGGCTCTCCCTATTCAGCGGTCCCGAGAGGGTCTTCGCGGTGAGACGATCGCGCGCGAAGGCCTCGGGGCGCGTCACCAGCATCTCTTCGATGAGCGCCGGGTCGATGATGAGATTTACCTGCGGCGCGATGGTTGGCAGACCCGGCAGCACGAGGCGATCCTCGCGATAGGCGGCCTGCGGATAGTTGGCGAGGAAGTTGTCGCGCATCGCCCATAGAGAGGGCTTCTCGAGCGGCGTGAAGGGCAGGAAATCCGGATCGTGGTACATGGACGGACTGTCTCGACGAGTCGCTGCGCGCCAGCCTGCGATCGGAGAACATCGTGGAATCGCGAGATTGTAAACATCTCGGGCGATGATTTCTAAGAAAGCGCCTGCCTACTTGGTTTTTTTCTTCAAGAACCGCTCAATAAATGAGGTTGCGCGCGCAAAGCGCGCGCACGTCTTCGCGAATGGCGGCGATTGCGTCTTCATCCGCAGGCGCCGCGAGCACGCGCAAAATCCACTGGCCGATCTGCCGGAATTCGTCCGGCGAGAATCCTCGAGCGGCGCCGGCGTTGCTCGAGAGCCTTAGACCCGAGGGCGCCTCCGGCGGATGCGGATCGAAGGGGATCAAATTTTTATTCACCGCGAGGCCGGCGCGCTCGAGCGCCTTGGCCGCGAGGTCCCCTCTGACGCCCGTCGCGGAGAGATCCGCAAGCAGGAGGCTCGTGTCCGTTCCGCCCGTGACGATGCGCAGGCCGCCTTCTGACAGCGTTTCGGCGAGGGCGCGCGCGCCGTCGAGCGCCGCTTGGCTATAGGCCGCAAACTCCGGACGCAGCGCCTCGCCGAAACAGGCGGCTTTTCCCGCGACGGCGTGCAGCATCACGGAGCCCTGGACGCCTGGAAAAATCCCGCCGTTGATCGCGGATGAAAGCGCGGGATCATTCCAAAGCACAACGCCGCCGCGCGCGCCGCGCAGCGACTTGTAGGTGGTCGTCGTCACGACATGCGCGTGCGGGAAAGGGTCTGGATGCAGCTTGGCCGCGACGAGCCCGGCGAAATGCGCCATATCGACAAGAAGAAGCGCGCCCACCTCGTCGGCGATCGCGCGCAGACCCGCAAAGTCGAGGATGCGCGGATAGGCGGAGCCGCCCGCGACGATCATCTTCGGCCGGCGCAGGCGCGCGAGATCGCGGACCTCGTCGAGATCGATGCGCTCGGTGTCGCGGCGCACGCCGTAATGCGCGATCGCGTAATCGCGGCCGGTGAGCGTCGCTTTGTGGCCATGGCTGATGTGCCCGCCCGCGGCGACATTCATCGAGAGCAGCGCGTCGCCGAGCTTCAACAGGCCAAAGAACGCGCCGGCGTTGGCGTTGGAGCCCGAATGCGGCTGCACATTGGCGAAGCGGCAGCCGAAGAGGCGCTTCGCGCGCTCGATCGCGAGCGCTTCGATCTCGTCGGCGAATTGCGCGCCGCCGTAGTAGCGCGCGAAGGGAGCGCCCTCGACGGTCTTGTTCGTCAGAACCGAGCCCTGCGCCTCGAGCACGAGTTGCGAGACGATGTTCTCCGAGGCGATGAGCTCGATCCCCTCCTGCTGCCGGCGCAACTCGCCGCGCATCGCGCTGGCGAGCTCGGGATCGGCGTCGAGGCCGCGAGAGAAGTAGCCGTCGTGGAGGCTGGACATGGCGAAGCGGGACAGAGGCGAAGGGCGGCGCCTTTCTAAAGCGATCTTGCAAAAATTGAGAGGGGTTTGTGCGCAGGGCTGGCCGGCGCCGGGCAAGCTATGCCGCGACAATAATGGCCAGCATAGGCTGGACCGAATACTGCGCCGCCAGACCTCGCCGGACAGTTTTGGCGCCTGCGTTGCATGTGTGTCAGCGCACCGACGCAGGGAAGGCCGGGGCTTACTCTGGCGCCATGTTGAGTTTGCTAGGACGAAGACAATGATGACAGCCATCCGAAGCCTGATCGACCGCGAATTGAGGCTGGCGCTGCCGGCAGCCGAAATCGGGCCGAGCGCCGATCTCTATGCGTTGGGCCTCACCCCCTATGGGGCAGTCTGCCTGCTTCTCGCCGTGGAGCGCGAGTTTCACGTCGAGATTCCCCGCGAAATGCTGAGACGGGAGACGGCGCGCTCGATGGAGGCGATTTTCGAAGCCCTTCAGGCCGTGCAGCCCGAGTTGGCGGCGGCGGAGTGGCGCAAGGCGGCGTAGGCGAGCGCCCGCACTATCGTGGCGCCGGCGGCGCCATGCTGTCGACCGCTTGGCGTCCGAGCGCGGGATCGTCGGTGAAAATGGCGTCGACCCCGGCTCCGACATAGCGCCGCATCTCCTCAAGGCTACCTGCCGGATTGCGTGCGTTCTCCCCTGCGTCGTTGCGAAAGTCCCGCGGAAGAAACTTGTTCTCGGGGCGGAAGGTCCAGGCGCAGACGAGCAGTCCGGCCTCATGCGCCCGCTCGATCAAGCCCGTTGAAGACATGAGCCGGTCGTCGGGCCCGCGCGGAATGAGGTCCTGCGCATAAGGCGCGATCCAGTCGGCGTATTCGGCGATCTCGGCCAGCCCTTCCCGGCTCTTCAAGCGCTCGGCCCAGCTGCGCATGTCGCCCGCCGCGGCCCGGTCGGCTGGCGTCTCATCGTTTTCGGTCAACTGCATCAGCTGGAAATTCGGGTCGCCGCCGAGAAGGGTTCGCAGCCGCCGCAGATTGCCGATCTCGAAGCTCTGCACAATGACCCGCATATTGCTCAGCGTCTTGCGAGGCGGGCGCAGCGCATGGAGGAACCGCTCCTCCAGCGGCAGGCCGATCGAGGCGAAATAGGTCGAATGCTTCAGCTCGGGGATCAGTCCGACAGGCCGCCCGCCCGTGGCGGCCTCGGCCGCGAGGAAGTCGACAATCTCGTCGAGGCTCGGGATCTGAAAGTCGCCGTCATAGGAATGACTTTCAGGACGCAACGCCACGTCGAGCCGCTCCTTGGCGCGCAGCGTCTTGAGCTCTGCAAAGGTGAAGTCCTCGGCGAACCAGCCCTCGACGTCCGTGCCGTCGATCTTCTTTTTCGCGCGCCGATCCGCGAACTCGCGGCGTTCGGCGACGTTGGTGGTGTCGGCGATGTTGTTCTCGTGGCGCGCGACCAGCACGCCGTCGCGCGTTGGGACCAGATCGGGCTCAATGAAATCCGCTCCGTCGGCGATGGCCTTGGCGTAAGAGGCGAGCGTGTGCTCCGGCCGCAGCGCGCAGGCGCCGCGGTGTCCGAGGACCAGCGGAGGCTTCGGTCGGGCAAGCCCGAGCCGGCCGTCAGCGGGTTCAGCTGGCGCCAAAGCTCCCAAGGCCGTCGCTCCGCCCATTTTTAAGGCGCCTCGCCGCGAGAATTCTCTCGCCACATCTGTCTCTCCCGATCAAGCAGATAGAGCGCCGTCCGTGGCTGAACCAGAGCCGGCTCAACGGCCGCTTTTAACTGCCGGGGCGGATATGGGGGCTGGCGGCGGAGCGGCGTGCGGCAGGCTCGAATAGCCGTCGAGCGCCTCCGCTGCGTCGATCATGGGTTGTTGGCCGACGGTGATGAAGCCTCCCGGCCGATCCAGGTCCTGGATCAACAGGATCACGCCCGCGACGAGGAGACAGGGAACATAGGTCGGCAGCCGCCAACGTCGTTTGTCGCTCGCGCTGGCGAAACCGGCGAGCCAGAGCGCGCCGACAGCGACGCAATAGAGCGTGACGAAGACGATGCGCGGAACGCGATTAGCCAGAATCGTCAGGCGCTTCTGGTGGCTGTCGAAGGCGTCATTTAGCGCCTGGATATAGAGCCCCGTGGGGACGAGGGCGTTGTCCTTCGCCGCCGCGCCCTGCGCCTGCCGCCAGAGCGCCTCATGGATTTCTCGCGAGCGGCGCAAGGCTTGAGCGGCCTCCTGCGAGCTCTGCTCGCGCTCGCCGAAGTCGACGCGAATATGCGCGTAATCCCTGAAGAGCTTCAAGCTCTCTTCGCCGTAAGGCGCCGGCAAGAGCCGCGCGCGAAGCGCCGCCGTCCCGATCGCGTTCGCCTCGGTCACCAGCGCATCGCGCCGCGCCTCGAAGCGATTGAGCGCCATCGAGAAGGTGAAGCCGATCATGAGGGCGAGAAGGCCGAGCACGGCGGCTTCGAGGGTCGCGACGTTCTTGCCTTCCTCGATGCGGGAGCCGAGAAAATGTCCGGCTTCGACGGCGAGAAAAAAGGCGACGAGACTCGCAAAAAAGATAAGGGGGAGCGAATTGGTGCTCAGAGCAGACATTTGCCGTACGAAGTCCTTCTGGAGAATGTCGGCCGCCCGCCAGCGGCGCCGCAGGGCGGCGTCGCCCGTCTCGTTCCAAGGTCGCTAGAGCGAATCCGCTCGAGAGGGAAACGTCAGGCGGCGTTCTTGCCCCAAGCCGAAATCTGCCGCTTCAGAAGCTCGAGGCTCTCCGCGAGACTGGAGACGGGCAAAGCCGGCTTGCGGGGCTTGTGCGCGAATTTGACCAGCTTGACCGCGAGGGTGCCCATCCCGTCTATGGCCTTTTCCAGAAGTCTCGTCGCCACCGGCGTCGCCTGCTCCTGGAAGAGGCGAAGCGATTCGCCCGCATGAGTCGCGGCGCTCGCCGCGGTGTGAGAGGCCTTCTCCGTGAGAACATTCGCTCTGACCAGCGAGTGAATCTTGTCGTTCAGCCGGGTCGTCTCGCCTTCCAGCCGCCAATTGGCGATCTGCTGCAGCCGCAGCTCGTTCGTCACCTCGACGTGCTGCTCGCGCAGGAGCGTGACCTCGCTTTCGAGCTTCTCGAGCTGCTCCTTGATGGCGTCGACCATCCGGAACGAGAACTTGCCCGCCTCCAGATTGGCCAAGGCAAGTTCGATGTCCATTTTGCTAGCCATGGTCCGTCCTCCGTCGCGTGATGAGACAAGATTTACGCCGCAGGGTTAAATTCCCGTTGCGGCGCAGCGAAGTCGGCCTCCTTTTTTCAGTATCGGCCGTTTTTGCCGCAGCGCAACAGTCCGTTGGACCGCTTTGCCGGCGTTATCGGAGCCTGCCGGAAATGGCGGCTCCGGATCACGCCGGAGGCGGCGCTAGAGCTTTCCTCCGGGGGTGGCGCGATCGACGGCCACGGGCAGGAACTTTGCGAGCAGCTCCTTCAGCTCGTCAACGGGAAGGTCAGCCTTTTTCGCGAGTTCCGACAGGGTGGAGTGGCCGAAAAGCTGCCCCGCCTCGACCGAGTTGATGGGCTGGTTGGGACCGGTGGAGATCCAGGAGCGGACCTTGTGGAAGAATCCCCCATCCTCGAAGAGCGCCACCACGCTCGCGAGGCCGCCATTGCTCTCGAAATAGTCGTGCAGCAGCTGCAGGACCTTGTCCTCTTCGGAAGGCGCCGCGCTTTCATTGACTTCCGGGTGATTCGACGAGGTAATATCCGCTCGGGGTGGGAACAACCAATTGATCAAGCTCATCTAGCCCTCCTCTCTAGCGCGCCCGCGGCGCTGCGACGCGTGCTGCATAGCACAGATCGCCGTCTTGTCCTGGCCGTCGCGATTTCCGCGCCAAAAATCGCCGTCGGTGGGCCGAGATCACTCCCCGAGACTCCTGGCGTCCGCTTCCTCATCGGGTCGGCGCGCAAGGCTCGCCCGCGCTACCGGGAGCGTAGCGGCGCCCGCGCCGAAGTGAGCTGGCCCCGGCTTCGCGGGCCGTTCCGGAACGGCCCTCTCACGCAGCGAATCATAGATCGGCGGCACGCGCGCCAGGGTGGGCAGGATCATGGCGGAGAAGCTCGCGGCGAGCATCGGCAGCAGCAGCGTCGCGTCCGCGGTCATCTCGGTGACGAGCACGATCCCCGTCAGCGGCGCGCGGACGATCGCTGTGAAGAAGGCGGCCATGCCGACGAGGGCGAAGGCGACAGGCTGAAGGTAAAGCCCCGTAAAGGCGAGTTTTGCGATCTGCCCGCAGATGAGGCCGAGCTGCGCGCCTAGCACGAGCAGAGGCGCGAAGATCCCGCCCGGCGTCGTGGTCGCGTAGGAGGCGGTGGCGAGCCCAAAGCGCAGCAGAAAGACGAGGCAGAGCGCGGCGAGCGGCTGCGTCCCCAAAAGCGACTGTTGCGTCAGCTGCTCGCCGCCGCCCACGAGATTCGGCGCGAACCACGCCAAAACCCCGACGAGGGCGCCCACGAGAATGGCGGTCGATCCCGGCGCCAGACGGTCGATTTTTTCCGCAAGCGACATCCCCCCGAGCAGGAGCTTGCAGTAGAGCACGCCCGCCGCTCCGGCGATCGCGCCGAACACAAAATAGACCGCGCAGGCCCGCGGCTCCGCGAAGGCCAATTCCTCCACATGGAAGTCCGGCGCCGTGCCCAGAATGGCCTGGGAAACGAAAATTGCCGTCGCGGAGGCGCCGAGCGCCGCAATGGCGATGTGCAGCTCGAATTGCCGCACGAGTTCTTCGAGCACGAAAACGGCTCCCGCGACGGGCGCGTTGAACGCCGCGGCGAGGCCGGCCCCGGCGCCGGAGGCGAGCAGCACCCGGCGAAGCCGCCAGTCGAGCCCGAGCGCCTCCCCACAAAGATTCCCGATGGTTGCGCCCATTTGCACGCTCGGGCCTTCGCGACCGAGCGCCAGCCCCGATCCCATCGCGAGCAGCCCGCCGAAATATTTCACGAGCAGCAGACTGGCGTGGGCCGGCGGCGCTCTGCCGTTCAGCACATTCTCGACATGCGGGATGCCGCTTCCGGCGGCCTGCTGCGAAAAGCGGCGCACGAGCCAGGCCGCGATCCAGGCCGCAGCGGCGCAAAGCACGACTAGGAGCGCGAGACCGCCGAGGCCGTAGGGATGCGCCCATCGCACAAAGGCGTCGCGGAGCAGATCGGCTTTCTCGAGAAGCAGGCGAAAGGAAGCGGCCACGACGCCGACCCCCGCGCCGATGAGGAGCGACGCCAGGGAAATGGCCAGAAGACCCCTGACATCCGGCGCCTCGCTGGTCGGTGGTTTCATCCGGGGCTCGATCGATCCCTCCTCGGTCGGGGACTCACGGCGCAAGCGCCGTTCTTAGAGCGCTTCCAGCTCGAACGGAATCGTTCGAGCGATAAGGAATCGCTCCAAATCAAAACTTATACCAAAGGCTATGACGCCTGACCGACATGAGCCCAGTCTCGCATCCCGATTGATGTAATTGTCTCGGGCTGGGCGGTGAGCCTTCGCCAAGCGTCGCAGGCGGCGTCGATGATGGCGTCGTAGTTCTCGAAGACGCGGTTCGAGAGCCAGTTTTGTCGTAGATACTGCCAGACGTTCTCGACCGGATTGAGTTCTGGCGCGCGCGACGGCAGCAGGATCGGCGTGATGTTCTTCGGCATGTCGAGCTTTCCCGTCGTGTGCCAGCCGGCGCGATCGAGCAGCAGCACGGCATGCGCGCCTTTTTCGACATGACGCGAGATTTCGTCGAGATGGAGTTGCATCATTTCTGTGTCGGCGTAGGGGAGCGCCAGCGCTGCGCCCTTGCCTTTGGCCGGACAGATCGCGCCGAAGAGGTAGGCGTTCTCGTAGCGCTGGTCGGCGGGCTGACGCGGACGCGTTCCGCGCCGCGCCCATTGCCGCACGAGGCCGTTCTTCTGGCCGATGCGGGCTTCGTCTTGGAACCAGACTTCGACTGGCGTTCGCGGCGGCAGGTTGGCCAGATGCGCCTTCAGCGTCGCTTCGAAGTTTTTTTATAGGCCTCGACGATCCGCGCGTCTTGCGCGGGATGGCGCGGCCTTGCGCTGACGTGGGAGAAGCCGAGCTTCTTCAAAAGCGTCCCGACATAGCGCTCGTGAAAATCCACCCCGAAGCGCTGCTTGATGACGCGCTGAAGATCGACGCGCCGCCAACGCACGACGCCGTCCTTCTCGCGATCCGGCCCGGCCTCGACGAGGCTTGCGAGTTCGGCCAGTTGTTCCGCCGACAGGCGCGGCTTGGGGCCTTCCGTCCAGTGGTCGAAAAGCCCTTCCGGGCCGCTGGCGTTGAAACGATGAACCCAGTCGCGCAGCGTCTGCCGATCCATGCCGCCGATCTGGGCCGCTTCGGCCCGATCTTTGCCGTCCCGAACCGCTGCAAGCGACAGCAGGCGCCGGCTCTGATTGACGTCCTTCGAACGTCGGGCCAGGGCCCGAAGCTCTCGCGCCGAAAAGTCCTCTCGCAATTTCACCGCTGCGGGCATGGCGCGAATCTCCTTCGCGCACAATGAGTTAGAAATCCCCCGCTAAGGGAATCCCTATGAGTTAGGCCGTGCAGCCGTTGGTATTAGAGCATGTCCCGATCGGAAAACCGCTTCGCACTTTTCCGGGACGTGCTCTAGCCGCGACGGCTTCGTCCCGAAAGAGGAGCATCCATGCACGAGGAGGTCGGAAGCGCGGCCTCAATTTGGTCCGCTTCATTCTCGATTAACGGATGGAACCGCATGAGGGGAGGTTCGTCTTCCCGAAAAGGCGCCCCGAAAGCTGCGGCGGGCGGCGCGTCAGACCTTCGAAGGAGCACAGCCGATGCGCGCGTTCTTTTCCGGCTTGAGAAGAAACAAGACAAGCGGCGTTTCGCTGGTCGAATATATTCTCATCATCACCATGGCCATCCCCATCGCCAATGCCGGGGCGTCCACGCTTCTGGACCGGCTACACTAAGGCCAGGCGCGAAAATAGGCGAATCCGGAGACGCCCCTCCCTCTCCCCGCAAGGGGGGAGAAGGAACTCGCGCGCTGGCCGCGCCGGTCCTGGTTTTTCAGGAGCTCTGCGACGTCTTGCCCAGCGGGTCGGCCAGCGCCTTTTGCACGGCCGCGCCGACTTCGCTCGCCTGCTTTTGGAAGCTTTCCGTCTGCGCCTTCGCAAACTCGGCGTGCAGCCGCAGGACCTCCTGGGGATCCTTGGCTTGAGCGAGCTTTTTCGCAAAGTCGAAGGTCGCTTCGATGTTCGCCTGAGTGGCGGCGAAAATCTTGCTGTTGACGTCCTTCGCGGCGCCGGGCAGCGCCGACTCGAAGGAGCTTACCGCCTTTTCGGCGGCTCCGGTGATCGCTTCGAAAGCGCTGCGCGCCTGATCTATGCTCTTTTCCAAGAACTCGCGCGCCTGACCGGGAACTTCGAAATTTTGCTCACCCATTGGCTGTCCCTTCGCGTTGATGGCGACCACAACCACCAAGTATAGCGCAAAAGCATTTCGAGTCGATGACGTTAAGCCCGCGCTAAGCCAGCGTCGCCGCGCGAAAACCCGAGCGGATCGCGCCTTCGATCGTCGCCGGCAGGCCCGTCGCGGTCCAGTCGCCGGCAAGCAGCAGATTGTCCCAGCGCGTTTTGGCGCCGGGCCGGCGCTTCTCCTGCGCCGGCGTCGCAGCGAAGGTCGCGCGCTTTTCCTTCACGATCTGCCAGGACGGAAGCGCGGCCGGGAGGCCGGTCACTTTCGAGACCTCCGCCCAGATGCGGGCCGCGAGATCCTCGCGCGTCTCGTCCATCAGCCGGTCGGCGCCGCTGATCGTGACCGAGAGGCGATCGTCGAAAGCGAACAGCCATTCAGTCAAGCTTCCCACGAGCCCCAGGAGGGGCGGCTGCCCCGGCGGCGGCGCGATCTTGTAATGCGCGTTGAGGATCGCGCGAAATTCGTTCGGCGCGACAAGATCGGGCAGGAGCTCCGAGGCGATCCAGGGCGGCACGGCGAGAACGACGCGATCGCCGGGCTCGAGCGCGACCTGCCTGTCGCCGAAATCGAGGCGCGACGCGCGGTCGCCGTCAAGCGCAATGCCGCGCAGCCGCGCGCCGAAGGCTGCGTCGACGCCGAGCGCCGCGAGCGTCTTGAGCGCCGGCTCGATGAAGGCGGGGCCGAGGCCCTCCTTCGCGACCATGGGCCGGCAGGCATCGCCGCCGGCGGCCAGGGTCTCGCGCAGCACGGCGCCGGCGAGCGCGGCGCTGGCGTCTTCGGGCTCCATGTTCAGCGCGGAGAGCAGCACCGGCCGCCAAAGGCGCTCATAGAGCAGGCCGGAGCAGTCCATCGTCTCGCCGATGGTGGCGTCGGGCCTGGCGTAGAGGAGCTTCGCCGCGCCGAGATAGTCGAGCGGCTTCGAGCCGGGCACGCGCCGCGCCTCGACGAAGATCCACCAGGGCAGGCGCGAGGCGTTGGGCGCGAGCCGCCAACCGAGGCCGCTCTCGAAATCCTCGAAGTCGAAGACGCATTGCTTGGGCCCAACGAGTGCGTCGCTCGCGCCGATGCGGGCGAGATAATCGCGCGCCGCCCGGTTTCCCGAGAGCAGCAGATGGTTGCCATTGTCGATGGTGAGGCCCAGCGCCGCATCGAAATAGGAGCGGCAGCGCCCGCCCGCCATGCGGGCCGCCTCATAGAGCGCGACGCTTCTGCCTTCTTGGGCGAGCTTGAGGGCGCAGGCGAGGCCGGCGAGCCCGGCGCCGACGACGTGAACGACCCCGCTCACGCGTGGAATCCATGGCGCGGCGCCGCTTCGGCGGCGATCGAAACTGCCTGCATTCTCTCTTGATCCTCAGCCATAGCCGGCGCGGCGATGGTCCGCCGCCGGCGCCGATGCGACTATAGTCGGATTCGCGGCGCTCCGTCGCCGTCGCGGCCCCCATTGCGGCTCCTGTCAGAAACCGCGCCCGCCTCCTTCCTTCGCTCCCGCATTCGGGCTACAAACCGCCGACTCCCGCATCGTCAGCACCCAGAGGCTCTTCCATGACCGAGATTGTCGACGTTCACGCCCGCGAAATTCTCGACTTGCGCGGCAATCCCACCGTCGAGGTCGACGTCACGCTGGAGGACGGTTCCTTCGGCCGCGCCGCCGTTCCCTCGGGCGCCTCGACCGGCGCGCATGAGGCGGTCGAGAAGCGCGACGGCGACAAGAGCCGCTATCTGGGCAAGGGCGTGCTGAAGGCGGTCGACGGCGTCAATGACGAAATTTCCGGCGCGATCCTGGGCTTTGAGGCCGAAGAGCAGGTCGCCGTCGACGAGGCGATGATTCGCCTCGACGGCACGCCCAACAAATCCCGCCTCGGCGCCAATGCGATCCTCGGCGTCTCGCTCGCCGTGGCCAAGGCCGCGGCCGAGGCCTCCGCGCTGCCGCTCTATCGCTATATCGGCGGGACTCAGGCGCGCGTGCTGCCGCTGCCCATGATGAACATCATCAACGGCGGGGTGCATGCGGACAATCCGATCGACTTCCAGGAATTCATGATCCTGCCGGCCGGCGCCGACACGGTGGCCGACGCGATCCGCTGGGGCGCGGAGATTTTCCACACGCTGAAAAGCGCGCTGAAGAAGGCGGGGCTGAACACGGCGGTCGGCGACGAGGGCGGCTTCGCGCCGAATCTTCCCTCCGCCGAGGCTGCGCTAGATTACATCATGAAGGCGATCGAGACGGCGGGCTTCAAGCCTGGCGTCGACGTGTTTCTGGGCTCCGACTGCGCCTCGACCGAATTCTTCAAGGACGGCAAATATGTCTATGAGGGCGAGAAGGTCACGCGTACCATCGAGCAGCAGGTCGATTATCTCGCCAAGCTCGCGGGCGCCTATCCAATCGTCTCGATCGAGGACGGCATGGCCGAGGACGACCTGGAAGGCTGGAAGCTTTTGACGGCGCGCCTCGGCAAGGCGATCCAGCTCGTCGGCGACGACAATTTCGTCACCAATGTCGAGCGGCTCAGCGTAGGCATCAAGCAGGGCGTCGCCAATTCGCTGCTCGTGAAGGTCAATCAGATCGGCACGCTGACCGAGACGCTGGCCGCCGTCGATATGGCGCATCGCGCCGGCTACACCTCGGTGATCTCGCATCGCTCCGGCGAGACGGAGGATTCGACGATCGCCGACATCGCCGTCGCCACCAACGCCGGCCAGATCAAGACCGGCTCGCTCGCCCGCTCCGACCGGATCGCCAAATACAACCAGCTCATCCGCATCGAGGAGGAGCTGGGACCGGCGGCCCTCTTTGCGGGAAAGAGCGCGTTGAAGGCCTTGGCCTGATCGCAGCCTCATGCCCGACCTTCTGCTAGAGCTCTTCTCGGAGGAAATCCCGGCGCGCATGCAGACGCAGGCGGCGGCCGACTTGCGTAAGCTCGTGACCGACGCGCTCGTCGAGCGCGGGCTTCTCTATGAAGGCGCGGCGAGCTTTGCGACGCCGCGTCGCCTCGCCCTGCATGTCGCAGGGCTCCCTGCGCGCCAGCCGGATACGCGCGAGGAAAAGAAAGGCCCCCGCGTCGGCGCGCCCGAGGCGGCGCTCCAGGGCTTTCTGAAAAGCGCGGGCCTCGCTTCGATCGAGCAGGCGACTATTCAGAAAGACCCCAAGAAGGGCGACTTCTACGTCGCCGTCATCGAGCGCGCCGGCGCCGAGACGATCGACATTCTCTCGGAGATCATCCCCGCGACGATCCGCAATTTCCCTTGGCCGAAATCCATGTGCTGGGGCGCCGATTCGCTGCGCCCCGACGCGCTGCGCTGGGTAAGGCCGCTGCATTCCATTCTCGCGACCTTCGGCCCCGAGACTGAAGCGCCGGACATTGTGCGCTTTTCGGTGAACGACATCACGTCGGGCGACGAGACCAAGGGCCATCGCTTCATGGCGCCGGAGAAGATCCGGGTGAAGCGCTTTGACGATTATGTTCCAGCACTCGAGCGCGCCAAGGTGGTGCTCGACGCCGCGCGCCGGCGCGAGATCATTCTCACGGACGCCAAGACTCTGGCGATGGCGCAGGGGCTGGAGCTCGTCGAGGACCCTGGACTCCTCGAAGAAGTCGCGGGCCTCGTCGAATGGCCAGTCGCGCTGATGGGCTCTTTCAACGAAGAGTTCCTGTCGATCCCCAAGGAGGTGATCCGCGCCACGATCCGCGTCAATCAGAAATGCTTCGTGCTGAAGCATCCCGACGGCGCGCTCGCCAATCGCTTCATCCTTGTCTCCAACATAGAGGCGACCGACGGCGGCGCGACGATCATTGCCGGCAATGAGCGTCCGATCGCCGCAAGGCTCTCCGACGCGAAATTCTTCTATGAGACCGATCTGAAGACGAAGCTCGAAGCGCGGCTGCCGAAGCTCGAGACCATCGTGTTTCACGAGAAGCTCGGCACGCAGGCGCAACGCGTCGAGCGCATCAAGGCGCTGGCGAAAGAACTCGCGCCGCTCGTCGGCGCCGATCCCGTGAAAGCCGAGCGCGCCGCGACGCTCTGCAAGGCCGATCTCGTCACCGAAATGGTTGGAGAGTTTCCGGAGCTGCAAGGCCTCATGGGCCGCTATTACGCGGTGGCGCAAGGCGAGGATGCGAGCGTCGCGGCGGCCTGCGAGGAGCATTACAAGCCGCAAGGCCCGAGCGATCGCATTCCGACCGATCCGGTCTCCATCGCGGTGGGGCTCGCCGACAAGATCGACACGCTCGTCGGCTTCTGGGCGATCGACGAGAAGCCCACGGGCAGCAAGGACCCTTACGCCTTGCGCCGCGCGGCGCTGGGCGTCATTCGGCTCGTGCTGGAGAATGGCATCAGACTAAAGTTGTTTCAGATACAAGCTAAGCCGATGGCGCTGCATAATACCTCGACCAGGCTGCGGAAATTACATGGTCAGGTCGCGGCGGCGGAGCATCTGTCGGAAGTGGGATTTCCTCCTGAGGCGATCGAACCGCTTATCGAAGATGTCGAGGTGCAGACCAGCCCTGCGGCTGCGCGCGAGTTCATAGCCGAGACGGTTCAAGGGGCCATGGGGCGCTCGCTGGATCTTCTCTCCTTCTTCATCGAGCGTCTCAAAGTGTATCTCCGCGACCGCGGCGCGCGCTACGATCTGATCGACGCCGCTCTTGGCGCGACGTCTTCGGGAGGAGAGGGCGCCCAGGCGCAGGACGATCTCGTCCTCATCGTCGCAAAGGTCGAGGCGCTTTCGAAATTTCTCGAAACGGAAGACGGCAAGAATCTGCTGGCGGGCTTCCGCCGCGCGGCAAATATTCTGAAGATCGAGGAGAAGAAGGACGGCGCCGGCGCTTTCGATGCGCCGCACGATCCCGATCTGCGCGCCGAGCCGCAGGAGCACGAATTCGCCAAGGCCGTCGCGCGCGCCGGCGAGGAAACGCGCGCTCTGCTCGCCAAGGAAGATTTCGCGGGCGCGATGGGCGCGTTGAGCCACTTACGCGCGCCGGTCGACGCCTTTTTCGACGATGTGACCGTCAACGCCGAGGACAAGGCGCTGCGCCTGAACCGCCTGCGCCTGTTGAACGAGCTGCGCCAGGCGATGCTCGGCGTCGCCGACTTCGGCAAGGTCGCCGGCGAGGGCGCCTAGGTGCGCACTGAAAGACTGACGGCCTTCAGCGACGGCGTCATCGCCATCATCATCACGATCATGGTGCTGGAGTTGAAAGCCCCGCATGACGCGAGCTGGGAGGCGCTGCGTCCGCTCGCGCATACCTTC
>CAWCTS010000053.1:0-12962 GCA_963798515.1 uncultured Alphaproteobacteria bacterium | reverse complement strand
CCCGCACGACCGCCTGCGTGTCTTCATTGTTGGCTCCGACGACGACCGCCGCCAGATCCACGCCCAGCTTGTTGGCCAGCACGCGTCCCGCCCCCATCAGCTCCCATGAGACGGGATGGGTCTGACCGCGCTCTTGTTCTACAAACACCCAGACGTGCTTATAGGCCTTGAGGTGTTCCGGCAGTTCCTTCTTTGTCGAGGCGCGACCGCTCGCCGCAGGGGTTTTGGGTGCTTCACTCATGTCTTCCTCCGCCTACGACCTTCAGAAACCGCGTGCGAGCTTTTCAAGCTCGCTCTCCAACTTGGGTTGACGCTGGAACAGCGCAGCGACGACGCTTTCGCCCGGCTGCTCTCCAAGCTCGATCAGCTCGGCCTTTTGCGCCCGCGGCTGCGGCGCGAAGACCTTCTTGACGATCGTTGGCGATCCGCGCAGCCCGCATTTGGTGATGTCCTCGACGCCGGCCTCCTGCGCGCTCCATTTCACGATCTTGGCGCGCGCCGCTTTCAACGCGTCCGTCAGAGAACCGACACGGATCTCGTTCACGCCTTCGAGGATGGTGATCAGGCAGGGCAGGCGGCTCTGCAGCTGCTGCACGCCCCCTTCCGCGCGCCGTTCGACCTCGATGAGGCGCTTTTCGGCGTCGACCGAGTTGATCTTCGAGACATAGGTCAGCTGGATCAGTCCCAGACGCTTGGCGACGCCAGGCCCGACCTGCGCCGTGTCGCCGTCGATGGTCTGCTTGCCGGTGAAGACGATGTCGGCCGGTCCGAACTCCGCTCCGATCTTGCGCAGCGCCGTAGCGAGCGCATAGGTCGTCGCGAGCGTATCGGCGCCCGCGAAGAACCGGTCGGTCAAGAGGACTGCGCGATCCACGCCGAAGGAGAGCGCCTTGCGCAGACTGTCCTCTGCAGAGGGCGGACCCATGGTCAAAACCGTAACCTCGCCGCCGAGCTGATCGCGCAAGCGCAGCGCTTCCTCGATCGCGAAGAGGTCATAGGGGTTGATGATCGTGGGGACGCCCTGACGCATGATCGTGTTCGTCACGGGATGAACGCGGATCTGCGCCGAGTCCGGCACTTGCTTCATACAAACGGCGATGTGCATCGATTGATCCTTGGCTCGTGATTGCCGCTTACTTCTGGACGCCGAGCTGCACCAGCGTCGGCTGCTGTGGCGGCTTCACCGCGTCCTTGTGGACCTTGAACAGGCGCTCGGCGATCGGCGAGGATTTTGTGAAATCCACATAGGCCTGCTCGAGGAAGGTCTTGCATTTCTCGATCGCCTGCTCATCCGTGAAGCTCGAGAAATCTTCCTTGAAGAGATACTCGCCCATGCGCCGCAGGATATGCAGGCGCGCCACGTTCAAGATCTGGGGCTCGTAATCGACTTTGAGCAGCGTGAAGAAGTCCTCTGCGGAAGAGGTCTTCTTGAGTTCCTCGATGATACTCGGCGCTGAGGACATTCTTGGCTCCTTCAGATGATGCGCGGCGGCTCGACCACACGGGAAACGCCGGCGCGCGCGGGGTCGGTTTCGGTGCGGCTCTTCACCTTGCTTTGCAGGTGGGACAAGCGCGCCTCCAGAAACTCGACCCGATCGACGAGGGCGGCGAAGGCTTCCCCGACCGGGTCGGGGATGAGATGGTGATTGAGATTGATGCGGCCGCCGAAAGCGAAGCGCGCAGCGTCCCGATGCACCGTCTTGGCGGGAATGCCGACGACGGTGGAGTCGTGCGGCACGCTCTCGATGACCACGGAATTCGCCCCGACACGCGCATTCCGCCCGACGGAGATCGGTCCGAGTATCTTGGCGCCGGCGCCGACGATGACGCCGTCCTCGAGCATCGGATGACGTCGGCCGGGCGACCAGGACACGCCCCCGAGCGTCACGCCGTGATAAATCGTGACGTCGTCGCCAACGACGGCAGTCTCGCCGATCACGACGCCGGCGCCATGGTCGATGAAGAAGCGCCGTCCGATTCTCGCCCCCGGATGGATGTCAATGTTGGTGAGGAATCTGCAAAACCAGGAAATCAGCCGTGCGGCGAAACGCCATTCATGTAGCCACAGCCAATTCGCCAGTCGGTGCCAGATGACCGCGTGGACGCCGGGATAGGTGAGCAGAGTCTCGAGCTTGCCGCGCGCGGCGGGATCGCGATTGGAGACGCATCCGAGATCTTCGACGAACAGCCGCCAGCCAGAAGGCGGCTTCGAGGCGGCCTCTACCTCAACATCGCGGGCCTTCGCTTGAACGCCATCCGGCGTCGCCCGCTTCATAGCGCGCTCACTTCCGACTGCCTGCGGACGTCGCGCCAAATATGCTTCAGGACTTCCCGGCTGACCGGTCCCTTGCGATGGAGCGCATGAGCCCGCACGCGCGTCAGGATCCTGCCGATTTCCTCTGATTCCACAGGAAGCCGCATGTCTCCGAGCATCGCCGCCACGGCCGCCGAACCCGAATGCTTGCCGATGACGATGCGATGGGCTCGGCCCAAAGCGCTGGGGTCGAGAGACTGATAGGTGAGCTTGTCCTTGAGCAAGCCGGCGACATGAATGCCGGATTCATGCGTGAAGGCGTGATCGCCAACTATGGATTTATCAACCGGAATGGGTCGGCGCGCGGCGGCGGAGACAAGCTTGGCGATCGCCTGCAGATCGGTGAGCCGGACTCCCGTGTCGTATCCATAGAGCTGAGTCGCCGCCACCGCGACTTCCTCCAGCGGCGCATTTCCGGCGCGCTCGCCGAGCCCGATCACGGTCACGGAAGCGTGGGTCGCGCCCGCCTTGACGCCCGCGAGAGTATTGGCCGTGGCCAGTCCCAGATCGTCATGGCAATGGATCTCGATCTCCATATCCGTCTCCCGCCGCAACTGCCCGATCAGCGCGAAGGAGGAAAAGGGATCGAGGACGCTGAGCGTGTCGGCGACACGGAAGCGGCGCGCGCCCGCGGCGCGGGCGACGGCCATCAGCTCAATGAGGAAATCCGGCTCGGCCCGCGAGGAATCCTCGCCGCCGACAGCCACTTCCAGCTCCCGGCCACGGGCGTATTCCACGACACGCGCGGTAAGCTCCTTGGCCTGAGCACGGTCGCCTCGCAGCTTTACGGCGATCTGCCGATCGGAAGCGGGCACGGAGAGGTTGACCATCGAAACGCCGGCGGCGACCGCTGCATCGACATCCTCTCGACGCATCCGACACCAGGCGATCGCCCGCTGCGGCAACTCAGCCTCGACGATCGCACGGATGCTGGCGATTTCGTCTGGCCCCATCGCCGGCGTTCCAGCCTCGAGCTCGCACACGCCCGCCTTGGCGAGCGCGCTGGCGATCTCCACCTTTTCGGCGCGCGTGAAAGCGACGCCCGGCGCCTGCTCTCCGTCACGCAGCGTCGTATCGTTCAAGACGAGCCGAGCGGAGGCCGTTTGACGGGAGGGATCGTCGAAGCTCGAGCAGCTTGAGGAGTTTGACATGATTGCACCCAGCGCCAATGAACCTGCCTCAGCGCGGTCCTAACGCTCCTGTCAGTTGAAGGATTTTTGGCAGCCGCATGTCGAAGAGGCGTTCGGATTTTCGAAGGTGAAACCCTCGCCTTCCAGCCCCCGCTTGTATCCGAGCGTCATGCCCTGCAGCCAGGGACTAGAGGCGGGATCGATGAGGATGCGGACGCCGCCCGCTTCGACGATGATGTCGTCGGAGCGCTGTTCCCCGTCGAGATCGACAACATATTGGTAGCCGGCGCAGCCGCCCTGCTTGACGTGTATCCTCAGGCCGCCGTCACGTTGGCCTGCTTTCTCCATCGCATCCCTAACGGCGGCGACGGCGGTTTCCGATACGAGGATCATGGTGAGGAGCCTCTTGGATCTGATTTCTTGATCCAGAAGAAGCAAGGCGCATGCCATTGGAGGCTTAAGCGCTTAGCGCCTCAAAATTGGGCGCGCGACGCTTTTCGATTTCTTATTCTGAGATTTGTCAGAAAGTTTACACGCTTGGCGTCGCTTCAGACGCCCGACTCGGAGGAGGGCGACTCGTTCAGACGGCTGGTCCCCTCTTCGGGGCCGAAGCAGCTGTTGTAGTCAGCGCAATTCGTGCAGACGGGTGTCGCACACATCACAAATCCGTCATTCTCGCACATCAAGCGGTAGATAAAGCGCTTCCAGCGCATGTTCTTGTCGTTGCGCACCGCGAGTGTCGCGAAGTGACGCGCCATGAGCCGGGTCAACTCGCCCCGGTTGCGTAAGCCGAGGTCTTCCCAAAGATGGTTGGGCTCCAGGGCGCGCCGCGCAATCATGGCTGACAGCCAGCGCCCCTTCTCGTTTCCAGGGACGACGTGATCGAGCAAAATATCTCGGATGAGCTCAACTTCCTCGGGATCCGCCGGTTCACCGGCGACCACGCCGCTCTCGCTGACGATCGTATCCACAAGCGCGAAAGACGAAAGCAGCTCGCCGAGATCCTCGGGGCTCAGCCCGACCCTCTCGGTCAGTTCGCCGGCCTCGCAGGCCGCGACGGATGTGATGCAGGCGAGGACGTGACGATCGAAAAACTCATCTGACTGGATATCTGCGCCTTCCGGCGCGAATCCCGTGAGCTTCCGGTAAGCTTCTGCGGGCCGCAGAACTGGGGCCGGAACATCGACGCAAAGCCCAAATTGCTGCGCTTCATCGACAGGAATCGGTACGACGTGCGTGTTCACGGCGCGGCCCATGGTGGACGCCGGTCCTCCCTTTCGGGAAGACCGGCCTCTTGTCGTTGCAATTACGCGATGGCGGCGAGGTCTGCGGCGGTCTTGCCGACCTGGCTCTCGTCGACGGCCTTCATGATGCCATGCTCCATGAGCATGTCTTCGAGCTCGTCCATCGTGATCGGGGTCGGGATGATGCCATTGCCCTGGTTCGCATGCACCTTGTTCGCGAGATTGCGATAGTGTGCGGCCTGCTGCGAGTCCGGAGCATATTCGATCACCGTCATGCGGCGCAGCTCGGCGTGCTGAACGATATTGTCGCGCGGCACGAAGTAGATCAGCTGCGTGCCGAGCTTCTTGGCGAGAGCCTCGGCCAGCTCCAGCTCCTTGTCGGTCTGGCGCTCGTTGCAGACCAGCCCGCCCAGGCGCACGCCGCCGGAATTGGCGTATTTCAGAATGCCCTTGGAGATGTTGTTGGCCGCATACATGGCCATCATCTCGCCGGACATGACGATGTAGATCTCTTGCGCCTTGTTCTCGCGGATCGGCATGGCGAAGCCGCCGCAGACCACGTCGCCGAGCACGTCGTAGGACACATAGTCGATGTCCTCGTAGGCGCCGTTCTCCTCGAGGAAGTTGATCGAGGTGATGACGCCGCGGCCGGCGCAGCCGACGCCCGGCTCCGGACCGCCCGACTCGACGCAACGGATGTTGAGATAGCCGACCTTCATGACCTCTTCGATCTCGAGGTCCTCGACGCTGCCCGCCGAAGCGGCGAGGCTGAGGATGGTGTCCTGCGCCTTGGCGTGAAGGATGAGGCGGGTCGAATCCGCCTTCGGATCGCAACCGACGATCAGAATGCGGTGACCCAGCTCCGCAAGCGCCGCCAGAGTATTCTGGGACGTCGTCGACTTGCCGATGCCCCCTTTGCCGTAAAACGCGATCTGCCGTAGTGACATGTTCGTCTCCTGTGCCGCCCTTGGATTGACGCCCTCATGGGCGCGGGCATTCCTGAATTTTGGGAAACTGATCGCGGGTTGCGGGAAGGAACACATCGCTCGGCGTGGCGTAGGCGTGCGCTCAGCCCTCACTCGCGCACCGTCTTCTGCAACCCCTGTGCCAAGAGCTGGGATTTTTACAAAATTTTGTTTTTAAATAATCTTTTCGGGTAACCTCCTTTTTGTGAGGCGGCCAATGTCGGGGAGGCTTTTCCGACACACACACAAAACTTTGTAGCTTAGATTGCCATAAGCGCCCCCGACGTCGCGTCTCTCTCGAGGCATGGAATGGCGCTTGCACGACATCTCTCCCTGTACATGCCTATGCCGTGGGGACAACTCTCGCCGTCGCATAGGTCTGACGCTACCGCGCGAGATGTCGGGCCGCTTCTCCTGCCTAAGCATGTCTGCCATTGACAGCGCCAGCCGAGGCCAAGGGGAAGGGGGAGCACATGACGAGTCTCTTGGAAGCGAGCGCTGCGGGCCATTTGGAGCAGTTGCGCACATTGATAGGCAAAGGCGCCGACCTCAGCGCAACGACGGCGGATGGCAACAACGCCCTCTGGCTCGCCAGCGCGAATGGAAGCCTGGAGGCGATCCAGCTGCTGATCGACGCCGGCGTCGAGGTCGATCACCGCAATCCAGATGGCGGCACGGCGCTGATCTACGCCTCTTCAGCGGGCAAGGCGGATGTCGTGGCGCTGCTGTTGCGCCATGGCGCCGATCCGGCGCTCGAGACGGTGGATGGCTTTTCCGCGCTCGACCTCGCCTCCACCGTTGAATGTCTGGCTTTGTTGCGCAAATACCGACCTCGCCAGACGGACCGGGCGCCGCAAGCGCTTTCGGAGACGAAGTGACTGCAACGAGGCCTCGTGAGGCAGTTGTGGCCATCGATGACAAATCAGCTGTGAGGGGAGCTTCTGTTTGCGCTTTAGGCGCCGCGCCTCGGCTCTGAGACTGAATCTCTCAGACGCGACAGGTCTTTTGCAATCGGCATTCGTTCCGGTTTTTGTTCTGGCGCGCTTCCCGTCCGAACGACCGCGTTCGAGAAGCGCGCCGAAAGCTGGATCGCGTCGGAACTCAGCTACCTCGTCAGAATCATGACCAGACGGTCGACGCGTTTGCCTTCCTTGAGGTGAGAAGAATAGATCTCGTCAACGTCTTCCGGCGTCGTCGGTCGATACCAAATGCCTTCGGGGTAGACGACCATCAAGGGGCCCGCAGAACAAAAGCCCAGGCAGCCGGCGGCCGTGAAGCCGATTTCACCAGATCCGTCGGCTTCGACCAGCTTGCCCAGGCGATCCCAGAGCGGCTGCGCGCCATTGGCGCCGCAGCTGCCGCGCGGATGCGTGGGCGGTCGCTGCGTAAAGCACGCGAACACGTGGCGTTTATAAAGCTGAGGGATCTCGAATTCCTCATTGGCTGCATCCGACATTGCACATTCAACCTTTCGAACTGGGCTAGGTCGCCTGAGACAAGGGCTGTCGCTCCGGAGCGCGTCCAGCGAAGCCGCGCTTTTCGCAAGCAAATCCCGGTCCAGCGGCCCGGAATTGGCGCCCGAATTGCTGGGAAAGTGGAAGAGAATGCTAGGGCAGATTCGAGCCGCTTCTCTCCCGGCGCTGATGGTCATCCGCGCAGGTGAGAGAGGTCCCGCCAATTCGCAGCCCAGCGAGAGGAGAAAAGCCTTGGACGCGGAGACCCCAACCGAACCTGTCGTCGCGACTGGGAGCCCTCCCGCAAACGGATCGAATTCGAAACCAGAGCCCCAGGAGGTGCACGCTGCGGTGGTCGCCGCGTTGCGCACTGTCTTCGATCCCGAGATCCCTGTGAACATTTATGACCTCGGGCTGGTGTACAAAATCGACATCATCAACCGTTGTCACGTAGAAGTCGACATGACCTTGACAGCGCCGGGTTGTCCTGTCGCGAGCGAGATGATGAACATGACCAAGAAAGCGATCGACGAGGTCGAGTGCGTTGAAAGCTCCACGGTAAACCTCGTGTTCGATCCGCCGTGGGCTCAGGAAATGATGTCCGACGAAGCCAAGCTGGATCTCGGATTCTTCGGTTTCTGACCGAGCTACAGTGGATCGCAAGCCGCGACCTTTTGTCATAGGCACGAAATTCGCAGACTCCTGTCAGGCGCGGACGACCACGCGAATGTTTTGTTCGCAAAGCTCGGTCGCCGCATAATGACACGAGGCTGGCATCATGATCGAACTCACCTCAGGAGACGGGCATAGTTTCTCGGCCTATCGCGCCGATCCTTCAGAGACCCCCAAGGGCGCCGTCGTCGTGCTGCAGGACTTTTCCGGAGTCGGCGAGCATATCCAAAAAGAGGTCGACGCTTTCGCCGCGCGCGGTTACGTCGCCATTGCGCCTGCGCTCTTTCAAAGAGAGCAGAAGAAAGAGGTGGCGAGCGAGGCGGACGGCGTCGAACTCGCCAAGGCCGTGACGGTCGACTCGGCTCTGCTCGACGTCCAAGCCGCCATCGACTCGGTCAAGGACGCTGGCAAGGTCGCAGTCGTCGGCTATAGCTGGGGCGGGTATCTCGCCTACCAGTCCGCAAATCATCTCAAAGGCGTCGCCTGCGCCATCGCCTATTATGGAGCGGGCCTGACCGACACTTTGAGCGAGAAGCGGAGAGTGCCGACGCTCATCCATTTTCCCGAGGACGATCCTTCGTCCCCCATTGATGGAATTATCGCCTTCCGCGCTTGGCGTCCGGATGTGGCCGCCTTCTCCTATCCGAAGGCCAAGAATGGCTTCAACTTCGAGACGGCGGAGACCTTCGACGCGGCGGCGGCGGAACAGGCCAAGGAACGCACGCTCTTCTGGATCTCGCAATTCGTCGAAGGCCAGGCGCCGGTCGCGTTAAAGAACTCCGGAGCCTATGCGCAGGCCAAGACGGAGAAGAAAAAGAAGAAGGCGGAAAGTGACGATATGGGCCCGCCGATGGACTGAGAGTCCCGCGCCTCTCACCTGCGCTCGGCGCTGGAGAGAGGCTCAACCGCTCGACCAGTTTGGCGCGGAAGCGATCGAGGGTCGCTTCCACATCATCGTTTGCTTACGCGTGATGGCGAGGGGAGAACCGAGCGAGGTTTGCTCGCGCTATGCGCTATATCGCCCAGACGTTGTAGCGGCCATCTGCGCCTCGCCGCGGGCTCACATGCGGCGCGCTAGGGAGCGCAGATAGCCCTGCATATCGTCTGCGAGCTCCATGTCCACGGCGGGCGCTGTTTTCATGAGCAGATTCGCGACAAACGCTTCGTCATTGCGAGGATCTTCCAGCGCTTCCCGCAAAACCGGAACATTGTCTTCGATGTGCTGCAGAAAGGCGATGCCCTTCTCGGCCGTCTCCTGCCAACGCACGCGATGCCATTTCGCTAGCGGATACATGATCTCGTGAACGAAATTCGACTTGCGCGCCTTCTCGAAGAACCGAAGACCGGCGTTCCAGTTCTCTTTCGCCCGCAGCGGCGGCGGCGGGATGTCTCCCAGAAGCATTTTTTTGCCGGCCTGTCCCACAAAGTCCTCGAGGCTGACCGGCGCGTCGATGCCGGCGCGGAAGTACCATAGCGCATTGGCGCCCGGAAATTCCTTCCCATAGCTCTCGACAAGCCCGGCCTCCACCTTGTCGACCGCGGCCTTGTCCGCCTTCAGCGCCGCGGTCATGCAGAAGGCGAAAATCGCGTCATTGCCGACGCTTTTCACCGCATCGCTGCCGAGCCGGCTCGCATCGACCTTCGGCGTCACGCCGTCGGCGGGAACAACGGCCTCGCCGGCGCGTAGCGCCGTGATGAAGGAGGTGATCTCCAGCCAGCCGGTGAAATGGGCGAGGAATGCGTCCGGATCGACATGAACAATGGCAAGATTGATCGGCTTCTTGCGCGCCTGCAGCTCGGCCATGTCCGTCATGGGCTTCTCCTTCAGATTTGGGCGGCGCCCTGAGCACCAAAGCTCATGCTGGCGGCGGATCAATCGGAGGTGATCATGACCTCGGGCGCTTCGTCCGGATCGGAACCGTCGTCCTCGGCGAGCTCCACACCCGTGATGCAGACGTCGCCGTCGTCGACGACGATCGTGATCGGCGTGAGCGATTTTCCCTGGCAGGGGCCGATGAAGCACTTGCCGGTATCCAAGTCGAACTGCGCGCCGTGATTCTGGCAGGTGAGGAAGTTCCCGTCCTCGTCGAGAAATGATCCCGGGTTGTTGGTGTCGAGTTGCTCCCCCTTGTGAGGGCAGGAGTTCTCGAAGCCATAGAAATTATTGCCTTTGCGCGTGATCAAAATCGGCCAGGGCTTGGGCTCGCCGGTCGAGGTGATCCGCATGAGCAGAAAGCCGGTCGCATCTCCGTCTTCGATAGCGCCGTTCTGGCAGATTGCATAAAGCTCGCTCATCGTGTCCCGTCCTGCTTCTCTCGGGCGCGCCTCGGAGAACCCCCCTGCGCCCGCAGCGCCCCTGCAATCGGCAAGCCATTTCGGGGGCGGTCATCCCTAGAGGCGAAACGGCTGTCGCGACTTACACGGTTTTTGCAACTGAAGCCCATCAGGCCCAAATGCGGAGAGGAAGGGCATGACTGTCATAGAGCATGACTTCGGTCTGGCGGACCGCTTAAACGAGCGCCGCTTCGCGCGGCTTTTGGAGCTCGATGCGCTGCACGAGGCCAATATTCGCGCCAACCCGCTTCCCTATCTGGAGCGAGCGAGCGAGCGTATCTTCCGGCTACGGGAAACGCTTTTTGACGCCCTCGAGGCGGCGAAACATCCCGCCGCGGCCCCCGAGGGCGAGGCCCGCCTCATCGCCGTCGATGAGGCGGAGTTTCAGCGCCTGAAAGCCTGCCTCGCCATCGTCGAGAAGGGCTTCGCGACTTACGGGAAATTCGAGGACGCTTTTTAGAAGGCGTTTCGCGGGCTTGCGTCCAGTCGATCGGCTTGAGCGCGACCGAACCGACGCATGGGCCTCGAAGATCGCGCTTCTCCTCAGGCGGCCTTGGCTTCAGACGCCGGCTCCAGCCGATAGATGTCGGCGTTGCCTTCGCTCGCCAATTGCGTGAAGCCGTGCTCCTTGAGCGCGTCAGCCAATCCTTGCGTATCGGAGGTCGCAACAGCCACATAGGCGGCCGCGCCCCGGGAAACGAGCGACCCGAGCAGCAGGTTCAACACCTCCCTGCGTTCCGGCGTCTGCGAGACCGCGACGAAGCAGACATTGATCGTTTCCTTCTTCGCCAGGGCCAGGTCGAGGAGGTCTCTCTGCGCCAGCAGCACGCCCTGGACCTTCTTATCCGGCCCGATGACGATTGTTGAACACTCGTCGCTCAAGCATTGCATGATGCGTGTCAGGGCAAGCTCCTGCTCGGCGTCGGTCGCGAGAGGAAGCGAAATCTCGGCGGCCACTTCGCGCAGCAAGCCCCAAATATCCCCCATGTCAGCAAGTGACGCTCCCCTTTGGACGAGTTCCGACACGATTCCGCTCCTTCATTCTTTGTAACGGGGCATTCCCGCGACCTTGACAGCCAGGTGCAAGCAGCGTTCCGAATTGCGGGCGCCGCGCATGAAATTCTCAGGGATATGTTCAGCTCTCTGGCAGCAATCTTGCTGCGTCAAAAAAGCGAGCTCACAACCAACAGGATGACCGATGCCCTCGGAAGGCTATTTCATAGACTGGGATGGAAATATGCGCAGCACGGAGGATCCGGGCGGCGGCTATGCCTGCGAGGTGGATATGGTCGCGCGCTATGTTGCGGTCATGGGCAAGGGCGGCGCTCTCGTGCACGAGGCCACCTATTACAAGACGATCGAGGATGTGAGCAAAGCCGGAATCAAGGCCACCTTGGTTCCCGGGTCGCATCCCTGGGGGCGGAAAGCGGACGGCTTCTGATCTCGACCGTGGCGCGAAAGGAGGGTCGTCCACGTCATGCTTCCCACGACCATTCTCATCGACGAGCGTCCCCGTTGCGTCGTGCGTCCTAACGACACGAAGGATCTCAACCGTTTCCTCCGAAACGGCAAGAGCTTCCTGCTTGCACGCCAGCCTGAGGGACGCATCTCCCATCGCCCGGCGAGCGAAGACGAGTTGTCGCGGTGGCGAGAAGCCCTGGCGCTGCACAAAGCTTGGGGTGGGGACGATGAAGCCTTCTTCGGCGTCCCCCTCGAATGCGAGGCGCCCGCGCCAGGAACCGCCGGCTAAGCGCTCTTTCTGAGCGACAGGGCGCCATGCGCCCCGTTAAAACTCAGCAGAATTATTCATCCAGGCTCGGAGTCAGAATGACTTCCGGCGGCGCGCCGAGCCCCTGCCCATCCAAAAATTCAACGGCGCTCACGAGGGAGAGACCGCCGTCGCTGTCCATCAGCACGACCGCCTCTGGGGGCAGCTCTGAAAGCTTCTTCACCAATTCCGCGACGGTCATCGATCGGCCTTCACCTTTTCTGCGAGTGCGAGATTTCTCGGCTCAAGCGCAAACATGATTGCATTTCAGCCCGGATGAATCATGATCTCCATCGTCTCGTCGAACTCGTCGTCGTCGGAAGGCGGCCCTTCCTCGCTCAACTCGACGCCGCAGAGGCATACCTCGCCATCCATCACGACGATCGGAATCTGCTCCAGCGATTTGTCTTTGCATGACCCCTTGGTGCAGACGCCCGACTCGACGTCGAATTCTGCATTGTGCCGGCCGCAGCGCAGGCGTTCGCCGTCGCCGCTGAAAAAGCTGCCGTCTCCGATATTGAGCCAGGCGCCTTTGTGCGGGCAAACGTTCACATAGCCGAAGAATTGGTCCGCCTTCGTGCGGACGACGAAGATCGAATAGGGCCGCGTCTCCTGGGTTTCGGTTACTCTCAGGAGGCTGAAAGCCTTCGCTGTCCCCGGCTGGATCTGCCCTGCCGAGCAGATCACATAGACATTGACGTCGCTCATATTCCGCAGTCTCCCGAGACCCTGTTTCCCGCTTGCTTTTCTTCCTCCCCCCAAGAGGCTAGGCTCAGCCTAAGGCGTCGCCCCTTCGCGCAGGGAGGGTTGCAGTCCTAGCCGCAATTCCCCGCAGCGATGCATGAATCTTGCCGATCTTCCCTGGCGGGCTGCGCCGCGCCGCGTGAAAGTTGCATGTCGCGAGGGCCAATCACCCAGGAGCTTAATCGATGAGCAGCATGACCCTCGTAGAAGAAGACAATAGGGACGCCCTCACCCGGCTGGCGGGAATCTATCTCTTTTTGGATACGCGTCTCTGGATCGAGGACGGGGTCATCCACCGGGATGATGGCCCTGCGATCGAGTTTCCGGACGGAGTGGT
>CAWCTS010000052.1:0-51327 GCA_963798515.1 uncultured Alphaproteobacteria bacterium | reverse complement strand
ACGGTCGGCGCGTCTTCGATCCTGCGCGCGAGTCCGTGCTCGGTCTTGCGCCACAGGAAGGGCTGGCACTTCAGTTGGAAATCGTCTCGCCGGATCGGCGAGATGAAGCCCGCTCGCAAAAATCTGAGCGACGCCTGGGCGCGTTCCGGCTCCGCTGCGCATTTCGGCCTTCCGTGAGTCTCTTCGGGCTGATAGAGTTCCAATAATGGTAACGTCGGTGGCGAAGTGACCGATCAACCGCCTAAGGCATCAATATCGCAAGCTCTTACACGCCCGATTGTCCTGTGGTGGTTTGCATCGTTATTCTTCTTCGTCCCAGCAGAAGAATGGTTTGATTGGATTATTCTGTTTTTTAGTTTCATGATCTTGCCGATTTTGATTCTCGGCATATGGCTTGCGGGGCTGCCGCTTTGGGCCCTGTTGATGACTGCCGTTAGGCTTTGGAAAAAGCGGTGGCTTGAAGCGCTAGGGTATTTTGCCATTTTGCCAATTGGTGTGGCTGTTGCTTTTACTGGCTTGAAATTCGGTGATCTTCTTGCCGTCGCGACTTATGGGCCTTTGTTGAAGGATGCCGTTCGGGCGGTGGAGGAAGGCGCTCCTATACAACACGCTGGCGGACTCTCCGCGTCTTCGGTCATGGCCTTTAAGTTGACCGGGGGCTGGCTCGATATTTCCGCTGGAATTGCCTACGATAAGACCGGGCAGGCAGATCGGATGATGTCCTTAGCACCATTCGAACGGGCGGCCGACTGGCAAAAAAATGCCGTCGACGTGATGGCCTGCCAAGGCGGCGCACGTCATTTGTTCGATAAATTTTACAGGATCACTGTCAGCTCGTATTCTTGCTAATCGACCGTCTGGCTGTCCGTTCGAGCGAGCTAGAGCGCCGCCTCCTCGCTCCTGCGCGCAAGACCATGCTCGGTCTTGCGCCACAGGAAGGGCTGGCGTCTCAGCTCGAAGAGCGCGCGCCAGGCCGCCGCGCTCTGCATGAGCTTCCAGGCTGGCGCAGCGAGGAGCGCCGGCGCCAGTCTTTGCAGACCCGCCCGCCGCATGCCCATGAGAATGGGGCAGAAGGAGGCGACGAGGCCTCCCAAGGCGAGCCCGCACCAGAGCGTCGCGAGGGCTGCCTCGAAGTTGTCTTGGGGATGCAGCAGGTCGCCAAAGACCGCGCGGCAGAGAAAGGCGAGCGTCAGCGGCGGCCCGATGAGCGGCGCGGCGAAGCCGCCCGCGAACATGCCGATGGCGGCGAGCGCGCGCCTCGTTCCCAGATCCTCGAAAAGCCGACGCGGCTCCCGGCAATGCGCCAAAGCGGTTTGCATCCAGCCTTTCAGCCAGCGCCCGCGCTGCGCCAAGAGCGCCTCGAAGACTTCCGGCGCCTCCTCGCGCGTGTAGGAGCGGAACGTCCTCACCGAATAGCCCGCGCGTGCGAGACGCAGGCCGAGATCGGCGTCCTCCGTGACGTTATAGGCGTCCCAAAATCCCACGGCGCGCAAAATATCCGTGCGGAAATGGTTCGACGTGCCGCCAAGGAAGATCGGCAGATCCAAGGTGGCGAGCCCCTTGTTGAAAACCTCGAACAAACCGGCGTATTCGAGCGCAAAAAAAGCGGTGAAGCGATTGACCGCGCCATTGTCGATCGAGAGGCTCGCCTGCAGGCAAGCCACATGGCGCGGGGCGCGAGCAAACAAGCCGGCCGCGCGCTTGAGCTGCTTGGGCTCGGGCAGGTCCTCCGCATCATAGACGGCGAGGAGCGCCCCGCGCGCGTAGGCTGCGGCGATGTTCAAGGCGCGCGGCTTGGTTTGCGGCGCGCCGCGCGGCGCGACCAGAATGCGGTGCGGCGAACGCGGACCGAAGCGTCGCAAGGCCAGGAGCGTCGCCTCGTCGCTTTCCTCCACGACGAAGATCACGTCGAGCTTGGCGCGCGGATAGTCGAGCCGATCGATCGCCCGCGCGATCTGCGGGGCGACGCGCGCTTCGCAATAGAGCGGGACCAGGATCGTGTAGATCGGGAGGCGTTCGTAGGAGAGCTCGCTCTCGGGCGCGTCGGGCGCGAGGCTCGCGACGCAAGCGGCGAGCCGCAGCGCCACCGCTGCGGAGAAGACCATGGCCAGGGGCAGAGCGGCGGCAAGCGTCAGCGCGCCAGGGGGCGAAATGAGCAGGACGAGCAGCGTCGCAAGGCTTACGGCGACGGCGATGGGTAGAGCCGCCCCCTGCGTCGCCTTGCGCGCAGAGCTCTGGCGCGGCGCGCTCCGCGCAGAAAGGCGCCGCGCGGGCGACGGTATCGAGCGTCGCGCGCGCCGCCGCGTCGAGAAATTTCGCGCGCGTGGTGATCGCGAGAGTGGCGCGTGCTTGCGGGGCGCGCGCCGCGCTCAAAAGTCTGCGGAGCGCTGCGCCCTGCGGCGCGCAAATCCACGCGCTCTCGCCCGCGAGCCGCGCATAACCCCGCTCGGCGCAAAGGCGGAACTCCGATCCGGGCTCGACATCGATCTTTGTGGGGAGGAAGCGAAGGCCGAGGCGTTCCGCGAGCGCGCGGTAGAAGACCTCCTCATCGACGAGGCCCTCCGCCAGCAAAGCCTCGTCGGCGAAGACGCCGTAGCGTCGCGCGAGGCGCGCGCCCTGCTGCAGCACGATCCTCGGGACGCCGAAGTCGAGCAGGAAGGCGATTTCGACGGGAAGCTGCGACGGCGCCGAAGCGATTGGAAACGCGGCGCTGCGCAGCCGCAGCCCTAGGGAGTCGGAGAGGCGCCCGATGCGCGGACGCAGTCCGTCGCGCGAAGCCGGCTGAACAAAACTCTCTAAGCGATGATGATACATGAACAAACTCGCAACCGGCTCGGGGCCCCTCTTTGGAGCGCCCGCGCCAATGGCGACGATTGTTTGCAATCACGTCCTTTTCAAGTCCAAGCCGCAAAAGCCCGGGGGAAATTCACGCCTCCCGGTAGAAAAGCAGGAAAAGGCCCGCGAGCAGGAAGCAATTGGGCCAGACGAGCGCCGCGGTTTGCTGCGCGCGGCCATCCTCCAGACGCAGCTCCAGCCAGCGCGACCAGCCGGCGGCGACGCCGACGAGCGCGAGCGGCGTATGCGTGATCTCGATGAGCATTTCCTGCTTGGGATTGGCGAGGCCGTGCGAATGGGTGAGCAGCACGGCTGCGGCGACCGCCGTCACGATCGGAAAGACGTAAGGCGCCGCGCCGTTCTTGAGCTTGCCGAGGCGCACGCGCCATTCGAAGACGCCGAAGGCGACGATGAGCAGCATGGCGAGCTTATGCTGCGCGATCTCCGGGTCTCTGAGGCTGTCCCAGAAGCCGATGCGGCCGAGTGGCCACGCGCCTTCGTCCGCTCTCACGAAAATGAAGGCCGCAAGGCCCAGAAAGACGAGGGGCCAGTGACGCGCCGCCGGAGCGAAAATGCGGCGCCGTTCGGCGAGCGCCAGCGCGCCCATCGCGAGCACGAAGAGCCCCGCCCAATGGTGATTATACTCGGACCAGGCGATGTCCGCGGCGTTGCGCGGCGGGGCCGGCGGCTCGCCGATCGCATAGGCCAGCGGCGCGCTCGGCCTCTGCTCCTGCGCCATCGTGATCGAGAGGCTCGAAAGATCGGGGCTCTCCAGGCGCGGTGGCCAGCGCGGCGCGAGGCGCTCCACGACCTCCGCGGCGCTCGCCCAATCGCTCGCCAGATCGCGCGCCGGCGGAAGCGAAGCGAGCGAGGCGGCGCAGAAGATCACCGTCAGCCCGAGCCCGATCTCGACCTCGGCGAAGCGCCGCATTGGCAGAATGGGCGTCGAGGGCTCGGCGCGCCAGCGGCGCACGGTGAGAAAATTCAGACCGCCGAGCAGGAGCAGCGCGGCGAGCAGGACGATCTTGGCGCTGAGCATCACGCCATAGGAGGCGCCGTAGAGCGCAGCGGGCTCTCCGACGTAATCGCGGGCGAGATAGAACCCGCTGCCGACGAGCATCGCGACGGAGACGACCGACATCATCGAGAAGCGCGCGGCGGCGCGGCGGCGCGCCGGCCCCTCGACGCGGGCGAGAGTGAGCAGAAAGTAGGGGATGCCGCCGATCCAAAAGGCGACGGCGAGCATATGCGCATATTCGGCGAGATAGAGCGCGAGCGGATGATCCGGCCGGCTGACCACGTGGGTGACCGCGACCTGCGCGGCGACGATGAGGGCGCTGCAGATGAGCAGCAGCCGGGCCGAAGCGCCGGAATGGACCAGAGCGGCGACGACGGCGGCGCTTGCGGCGCCGGCCGCGGCGGCGAGCGCCGCATCGGCGCCGATGAGGTCCTTGAGCGGAAGATCCAGCGTGCCATGCAGTAGAGCGACGAGGCCTGCGCCCGCGATCGCCTCGCCGATCGCCAGCGCGACCGCGCTCCAGAAGATGAGGCGGCGCGCCGTCTGGCGCACCGACGCCTCTTCGGCCGGCAGGGCGAGGAGGAGAAAAGCCGCGCCGCCCAGCGTCAGCGTCTGCGCGGCGAGGATCCAGCCGCGCGTCAGGACGTTGAGAAAGCCCCAGATTTCCAGGAACAGCTGCATGACGCTACCGATCCACCACGAAAGGGATCTCGCCATGCGTGACGTGCCCGTCGACGCTCAGCGCCTGCCATAAAAGTCGGTAGGAGCCCTTCTCCAGAGCCTTCGCCTCGGCTTCGAGGCTCTCGTCGCCGCTCTGCGAAAGCGCCAGCCCCTCCTGGGAGCCGTCGGGACGCAGGAGCACCAAGCGAGAGCGCAGCCGGTCGATCCGGCTGTTGAAGCGCAGCTCGATCCGGAGTTCGCTCTTGGCGACGGTCTCGTTGGGGCTGGGCGAGGAGGAGACGACGATCGCATGCGCCGCCGCGGGCCCGGGCCAGAGGGGAATCGATGCGAGAAGCAACAAAAGGAGCGCGGCTGGAAGTTTCGTCGCCATAGTTGCAAGGGGTTGAACGTCGATCTCGGGGCTGGGGCCGCGGCGCCCTGCGCGTGCGCTGCAAAAAGAACGCAAATTGGGGCGAATTTTCGTAGCACATCGCCGTCGCGCGGGAAACGGTCCCGCTCGCGGCGGGCCTTGCGCTGGCCCCCGCCAGTCACTAGCCTTGCGGCCAAGCGCCAGCGAAGCGCGTCGCGACGAGGGGCAAACCCCGCGCATGATCAAGAGAGCTCGGCATCAAGAGAGCTCAGAGGGGGAAGCTCGGGACCATGGCGAACAACAAGATTACGACGTTGGAGCAGGCCATCGCGCTCATCAGGGACAATGACGTCGTCACCACGAGCGGCTTTGTCCAAAGCTGCATCCCGGAAGCGTTGCACATGGGCCTGGAGAAGCGCTTCGTCGAGACGGGCCACCCGAAGAATCTGACGCTGATCATGACCGCCGGCGCCGGCGACAGCAAAGGGCTCGGCACTGGCCGTCTGCATCACGAAGGGCTGCTCGGCCGCGTCATCGCCGGCAATTTCGGCCGCATGCCGAAGGTCGCCCAGGCCGCGGCGGAAAATAAAATCCTCGGCTACAATTTGCCGCAGGGCGTCATCTCGCAGCTCTATCGCGCCTGCGCGGCCGGACAGCCGGGCCTCTTCTCCAAGGTCGGCCTCTACACCTATGTCGATCCGCGTTTCGGCGGCGCCAAGGTGAACGACGTGACGACCGAGGACATCGTCAAATACCACAACATCCAGGGCGAGGAGTGGCTCTTCTACATCGCCACCAAGATCGACGTCGCCTTCATCCGCGGCACGAGCGCCGATCCCTCCGGCAACATCAGCATGGAGAAGGAGGCGCTGGTTCTTGACAATCTCGCGCAGGCGATGGCCGCCCGCAACAATGGCGGCATCGTCATCGCGCAGGTCGAGCGCATCGTCGAGCAGGGATCGATCCATCCCAAGGAGGTCGAGGTTCCCGGCATTCTCGTCGACTGCGTCGTCGTCGCGCCGGAGCCCGAGCTGCATCGCATGAATTACGGCGTCATGTATAACGCCGCGCTCTCGGGCGAGATCCGCGTGCCTGTGGAGGGCATGGCCAAAATGCCGCTCGACGAGCGCAAGGTCATCGCGCGCCGCGCCGCCTTCGAGCTGCCGCCGAACGGCGTCGTGAATCTGGGCGTCGGCGCGCCGGAAGGCATCGCCGCGGTCGCCAACGAAGAGAAATTCACGCCCTACATCACACTGACCACGGAAGCCGGCGCGATCGGCGGCGTTCTGGCCTCGGGCTCCTCCTTCGGCGGCGCGAGCAACGCGGACTGCATCATTCAGCAGAACCAGCAGTTCGACTTCTACGACGGCGGCGGCCTCGACATGACCTGTCTCGGCATGGCCGAATGCGACGTGCAGGGAAACGTCAATACGTCGAAATTCGGCGGGCGCCTCAACGGCTGCGGCGGCTTCATCAACATCAGCCAGAACGCGCGCTCGGTGGTTTTCGCCGGCACCTTCACCAATGGCGGGCTGCGCGTCGCGATCGAGGACGGGCAGGTCAAGATCCTGCAGGAGGGGCGCAATAAGAAATTCTTAAACTTCGTGGAGCAGATCACCTTTTCCGGTAAATTCGCGCAGAAGCGCAAGCAGCCGGTGATCTACGTCACGGAGCGCTGCGTCTTCCGTCTCGGGCCCAACGGCATGGAGCTCATAGAAGTTGCGCCGGGGATCGACATCGAGAAGGACATCCTGCGCCACATGGACTTCAAGCCGATCATCGAGGAGCCGGAGCCGATGGACAAGCGCCTCTTCCTCGACGAACCGATGGGGCTCCTTGCCGAGCTGCTCAACCTCAACATGCACGAGCGCGTGCAATATGATCCGGAGCGCAACATTCTCTTCGTCAATCTCGAGGGCTGGCACGCCCGCACGAAGAAGGACATCGACGAGCTGCGCAAGACTCTTGTCGAGGCCTGCGAGAAGGTGGGCAAGCGCGTGGCCTCGGTCGTGAACCACGACGGCGCCAAGATCGCGGAGGCGCTCTATGACGACTATGCGGAAATGATCCAATATATGATGGAGCACTACTACTCGACGACGGCGCGCTATGCGACGAGCGCCTTCGCCCGCCTCAAGATGAAGGAGGCGATGGCGAAGCGTGGTCTGCAGCCGCATGTTTTCGAGCGCAAGGAGGCGGCGCACGCGTTCCTGGAGGTGGTCGAGGGGTGAGCTTTGCTCCCGATTTTCCGGCCGCGCGCGTCCACGCCTCGCCCAATCACGGCCAGCGCGCGCGACCGGTCTCGCTGCTCATTCTCCATTACACCGGCCTGCCGACCTTGCAGGGCGCGCTTTCCGCGCTGACGAGCCCCGCCACGGAGGTCTCCTCGCATTACCTCGTCGACGAGGCGGGGGGCGTGCTGCAGCTCGTGCCCGAATCGCGGCGCGCCTGGCACGCCGGGCGCAGCTTCTGGGCGGGCGAGACGGACGTGAACTCCGCCTCGATCGGCATTGAGATCGCGCATCCCGGCCATCACGATCCGCGGCCCTATGCGGAAGCTCAGATCGCAACGGTCATCGCGCTCGCGCAGGACATTTGCGAACGCTTCGCGATTGCCCCCGAAGGCGTGCTGGCGCATTCGGACGTCGCCATCTCGCGCAAGATCGATCCGGGCGAGTTCTTCCCTTGGGAGACGCTGGCGCGACACGGCGTCGGACGATGGGTCGAGCCCGCGCCGATTTCCGCCGGCGGCGCGCTTTGCCTTGGCGATGAAGGCGAGGCTGTGCGGGAGGTGCAGAGCAAGCTCGCGCGTTACGGCTATGAGGTCACGGCGGACGGCCTCTTTGGCGAGCGAACGGTCTACGCCGTCGCCGCATTCCAGCGCCACTTTCGGCCGCAAAAGGTCGATGGCGTCGCGGACGCCTCGACGCTCGCGACGCTTGACGCCTTGTTGGAGCCGGTGCGGGCCGCAAGGCGCGTGAGCCCGCAAACCTCCTATCCGCGAGCGCAGAGGCGCGGCCGCCGGTCTTCGTGAGGGCGCGCCGCCTCGTCTTCACGCAGTCTTCAAGAGGAAAGCGCATCCTCCCGGAATGGAGACCGATCCGCAAGACGAGACGCTGCGCTTCCTCTCGACGCTCGACGGCGCCGAGAAAATCCTTTCCACGCATATCTCGCGCGTCGTGCTCGGGGCGACGCGGGTCTTCAAGCTGAAGCGCGCGATCGTCTTCCCCTATCTCGACTTCTCGACGCCGGAAAAGCGCCTCGCCTTCTGCGAGCGCGAGGCGGCGCTGAACGCCCGTCTTGCGCCAAGGCTCTACCTCGGCGCGCGCCGCGTGACGCGCGAAGCCGACGGGCGCCTCACGCTCGACGGCGCGGGCGCGCTCGTCGACGCCGCCGTCGAGATGCGCCGCTTTCCCGACGACGCGCTGCTCGAGACACGCGCGCTTGCAGGATTGCTGAGCGCGGCGGAAATCGAGCGGCTGGCCGCGAGCCTCGCGCGCTTTCACGACGGCGCCGAGATCGCTCACGGCAAGGGCGGCGCGAAGTCGATGCGCGAAGTGCTGGCGCTATGCGCCGAGAGCCTGCGGGGCGCGCCGCCGGCGCCGATCGCCGAAATCGACGCGCATGTCGACCGCCTCTCCGCGCTCATCGAACGCGACGCCGCTCTTCTCGACGCGCGCGACGCGCGGGGCTGCACGCGCCACGGCCATGGCGATCTGATCCTGCGCAACATCTGCCTCTTCGAGGGCGAGCCGACGCCCTTCGACTGCATCGAATTCTCCGATGCGCTCGCGCAAATCGACACGCTCTACGATCTCGCCTTTCTGCTCATGGATCTCTGGCGCCTCGGGCTGAAACACTTCGCCAATGTCGCGCTCAATCGTTATCTCGATGCGCGCGACGAGGCCGACGGGCTGCCGCTTCTGCCCCTCTTTATGGCGCTGCGCGCGACGATCCGCGCCCATGTCGCCGTCTCGCAGGCGAGAATGGAGGAGGCGCGCGAGGACTTCGCTTTGGCGCAAAGCCTCGCCCATGAGGCGGCGCCGCTCGTTGTCGCCATCGGGGGTTTCAGCGGCTCGGGGAAGTCGAGCGTCGCCGCGGCGCTTGCGCCTTTGCTCGGCGCGCCGCCCGGCGCGCGCACCTTAAACAGCGACCGTCTGCGCAAGGCGCTGTTTGGCGCGGAGCCGACCGCGCGATTGCCGCAAGAAGCCTACGCCAGCGCCGTCTCCGCAAAGGTCTATGCGCAGATGGTCGCGGAGGCCCAGCGCGTCGCGGCCTCTCCCTGGCCGGTCGTCGTCGATGCGGTCTTCGACAAGGAGGAAGCGCGGCGCGACATCGACGACGCCGCAAAAGCCGCTGGCGCGCCCTTTCTCGGTTTCTGGCTCGAAGCGCCGATCGAAGCGCGCTTGCAGCGCGTGGATGCGCGCAAGCACGATCCGTCCGACGCGACGCGCGACGTGCTGCTGCGGCAGATGCAAGGCGAGACGGGCGCGATCGCGTGGCGTCGCCTCGACGCCGCGCGACCGGCGGACGAGAGCGCAGAGGAGATCGCGGCGGCAACCAAAGTCTCCTCAGCATGAAGGCGTGACGCTTGCCGTCACGCCTTCAGAATTTCCGCTCCTCGATCTTGTGCTTCTGCATCGCGTAACCGACCTGGCGCGGCGTGATGTTGAGGAGACGCGCGGCCTTGGCCTTCACCCAACCCGCCTCGTTGAGAGCGTCGATCAGTCTCTCGCGCTCTGAGCGGCGATCGCCGCCGACGAGCGTGCAATGTTCCGCGCCGTTGCAGACAGCAGGCTCCCACAAAGCGCCGTCGTATGGAGAAAGCTCCACAAGATTCACGGGGCTCTTGGCTTTGGGCTGAGCAGGAGCCGTCATTGCGCAAGCGAGCGTGGAGAGATCGTCGGCGTCGATGGCGTCCTTTGTTGCGAGCGTCGCGCTGCGCAAGACGCAGTTCTCCAGCTCGCGAATATTGCCGGGGAAGCGCTCGCGCGCCAGAGTCTCGAGCGCCGCTGGCGTGAAGAAATGCTGCGTTCCCTGCTCGGCGTTGTACCGGCGCAGGAACTCCATGGCGAGGATCTCGACGTCTCCCTCGCGCTCGCGCAGCGGCGGTATGCGCAGCGGCACGACGCTCAGCCGGTAGTAGAGATCCTCGCGGAACTTGTGCTGCTGCACATCGGATTCCAGATCGCGATTCGTCGCGCAGATGAGCCGCACGTCCACCTTGATCGTGCGCGTGCCGCCGACCCGCTCGAACTCGCCTTCCTGCAGCACGCGCAAGAGCTTCGCCTGAAAGGCCGGCGTGATTTCGCCGACCTCGTCGAGAAACAGCGTGCCGCCGTCGGCGAGCTCGAAACGGCCCTTGTGCTGGGCGATCGCGCCGGTGAAGGCGCCGCGCTCATGGCCGAAGAGCTCCGACTCGAGCACGCTTTCCGAGAGGACCGCACAGTTCAGCTTGACGAAAGGCCGGTCGCGCCGCGGCGAGAGCCGGTGGATGGCCGCGGCGAAAGCCTCCTTGCCGACGCCCGTCTCGCCGCGCAGGATCACGGTCGAGCGCGATTTCGCGACGACGCGAACCTTCTCGATCACAGCGCGAATCGCGGCGCTCTCGCCGAGGATCCCGGGAAGCGGCGGGGTCGTCTCGCCTTTGACCACCCGCGCCGCATGGTCGGCCGGCGCAGTTTTGGCGATGCGCGCCTGCTCGAGCATGAGCCGCGCGCGTTCCTCCGCGACATAGCGGTGCAGCCGCAGGGTCTGGCCGATGAGCGCGGCGACCATCACGAGCAGGCGAATGTCGCGGTCGAAATGGAAGGCCGCCTGCAGATCGAGATCGCGATCGACGGTCAGCGAGCCGATCACCCGTTCCGCATCCTTGATCGGCACGCCGATCATCGAGAGCGGACGTTCCTCGGACGCGCCGATGGCCAAGAGATCGCTTTGCGAGAAGAGCGGCGAGTTCAGCACATTCTCGATCATGACGGGCATGCCCGTTCTGAAAATCTGGCAGACGACAGGGCGCGGAAGATGCGCTGCGAAGCGTGCGCGCGTCGCCTCGCTCCAGCCCGCGCCGACGACGGTCACGGGCTGTCCCTCGCTGTCGAGGAGCGTGATCAGCCCATGGCGCAATTGGAGAAAGCTCGCGAGCAGTGACGCGACGCCCGACAGGGTCTTCTCGATCCGGTTCGGCGTGGCGAGGAGCTTGGAGATTTCGTAGAGGCTGACGAGGGCGCTTTCGGTGAGGGCGTTGGGTTTGGCGGCCGCTTTGGTGAAAGAGTTGGGGTCATAGCCCATGGAGAACTCCTGGGGTGGAGCCAATCGTTATTGTCAGTTTCGACGCAAGGTTTGCGCCATTCCCGACAGGATTGTCAGAATTCCGACATGCATCGGGTGATGCTGGCCACGCTGTAGCTTCGCATTGCATTGATTTTTAGAGTGTTTACTTTGGGGGTGAATAAGATGCTCACCGCTGTCGCGGGCGTAAAAAATCATGCCAAGCCGGCTCTGGCCGACGGCGACCAAACGCGACCTTTGCCTAAACTTCCTCCAAGGGCGCAGAAAGAAGAGGCGGATTGCCGCGCTTTCGTCGCTGTGACAGCGCGGGTGAGAGCGCCTGCGACAATGAGCGTGAAGAGAGCAGACGCTAGACCCGTTTCGCCAAAAACACGCGCGCCGCGCCTGGCGGAAAACCCTCAATCCGCCCGCAGCGCGCAAAGCCCGAGCGCTCGTAAAAGCGCGCCGCGCCCTCCTCGAAAGTGTCGAGATAAATTCCGATGCATCCTCTGGCGCGCGCGAAGCTCTCCACCTCGGCCATCAGCGCGCGGCCAAAGCCTTGCGCGCGCTTTTCCGGCGCGACCCAGAAGTGCCGGACGTAGAGCCAGCGCCAGTGGATGACGCCGTTCATGCCGCCGAGCCGCGCGCCCTCAACATCACGCGCCTCGATGCAGAAAGGCTTCTCCCCGCGCGGGCCGTGACGGCGCGCCACCTCTTTCGCAAGAAGCTCTGCGATTTCCGCCGACTCGGCGTCTTCGCGCAGCCGAAACGAGGTCTTTTCATCGTCGCTCGGCGCTGTCATGTTTCAAGCTCCATGAGAACCCGTTTCCTTTCCAGTTTTTGCGCGGCGCTTCTCGTCGCGGCCGCAACGGCGCTCCCCGCCGCCGGCCAGAGCGCTTGCGAGGCGCCCGTTTCTCTGCGCGGCGCCGAGATCGAGGATTATGACCCGATCTTCTGGCGCTGCGTGAATGGCGCGGGCGCCGCGCAGCTTGCGACGCGACGCGGGCGCGTCGGCGAGGAGACGCTGCTGCTGCTCGTCGATCCCGAGACGCTCAAAACGCAGGTCGGGCGCGCCGCCTGCTGGCGCTGCGCGGAGACGAGCGACGCGCAGGAGGCCGGAACGCGCTTTCTGCGCGCGGTGCAGGGGGCCGGCAAGGAGCCGGACACGCCCAAGGCGCTCGAAAACATGGGCCTCACGCATGGGCAGGGCGGGGGCTCCTTTCTCACCGGCGATCTTTGTCCGAGCGCGCGTCCGCTCGATCGCAGCTTCCTGGAGCTCGTCGGAAAGGAAGGCGCCGGCGCGCCCCTCGCGCTCTCGATCTCGGGCGGCTGGATTCGCCATCACCAGGCTGATCTCGACTGGTTGCGCCAGAAGATCGAGAACGGCGCGCTCGCCGTCTCCTGGGTCAACCACTCCTATAGCCACCCCTTCGTCAAGAACAGGCCGGATGCGCAGAACTTCCTGCTGACCCCCGGCGTCGACATGGACGCTGAAATCCTCGAGACCGAAAGGCTGATGCTGATGAACGGCCTTACGCCCTCGGTGTTCTTCCGCTTTCCGGGGCTCGTCTCGGACGCGAGCCTCATGCAGAGGCTGCGCGAGCGCCATCTCGTCGCGCTCGGCGCGGACAGCTGGCTCGCGCTGGGGCCGTCGCCGCGGCAAGGCTCGATCATTCTCGTGCATCCAAACGGCAATGAGCCGGTGGGCCTGAAGATTTTCGCGCGGCTGCTGGGAGAGAAAAAAGTGCCAAAACCGCTGCGGCCGATCGAGGAGGCGCCGAAGTGAGAAGGCGGTTTTCTCTCGGGCGCTGACGCGTTATGCTGAGACAGATATTTTTGAGGTCCCAATCATGAAACGTCTCTTCGCAGCCCTCTGGATCGTCGTCGCGCTTTGCTCTTCGGCTCACGCCAAGCTTTGGACCTGGAGTTACAGCGGCGAGGGCATTTCGGCCTCAGGCGAATTCACCACGACGGACACGCCCTACGCAGGCGACTACATGATCACCGGCATCACCGGACAGAGGAATGGGGTGGCGATCACGGGGCTGTGGCCGACCGGCACGGCCATTCCGGACAATGCCGGCTACCCCGTGGATAATCTACTGAGCCTTTCCAACCCGCAATTAACCGGAGCCGGGTTCGGCTTCGCTCTGGCGGACGGGACCTACAGCAATCCATATTTCTACAGCGGATACGCCGAGTTTTTTTCGGTCCCGAGCAATCCGTCTGCTTCAACCGAGCTGCCGATCGTCTTCTCGGCAACCCCTGCGTCGGCGCCGCAACCGGGCCAGGGTTTTGCCGGGCTCGCGCTGCTCACAATGGGCGCTCTCGCCCTATCGCTTCGGCGCGCGGCGCGCTCCTGATGCGACGTGTGCTCGCAGCCTTGATCCTCGGGGCGGCGCTTTGCGCGCCGGCGCGCGCGACCTTGCTGTGGAATTGGAGCTATGAGGGCGACGGCGTTTCCGCCGCCGGCACAATCACGACGGCCGACGCGCCCGACGCCGCGGGCTTCTATCAAATCGCCGAGATCAGCGGACAGCGTAACGGCGTGGCGATCACGAGATTGCAGCTGGCCGGAACCTCGACGCCGGGCAATCCCGGCTATCCCGTGGACGATCTCATCCGTGTCGCCGGGCCGCAGCTCACCAAGGCGGGCTTCGGCTTCGCGCTCGCCGACGGAAGCTATGGCAACGCCTTTTTCCTCGATAGCGAGAGCCCGCCGCACTATGTCGAGGCGCAGTCGGCCATAGCGCCTCCCGCCTTCAAGGAAGTGACGATCCGCTTCAGCGCGTCGATCGCGCCCGCGCCGAAATAGTCGCCCGACTTCGACTGGATGCCGGTGCGCTACATTCATCGCCGCGGAAGATTTGCAAGAGACGCTCATCGTCAATCCTTACGACGCCGATGAGGCCGCGCAGGCGATGCAGACGGCGATCCACATGCCGAAAGCGGAACGCATCGAGCGCCACAGCGCGCTGATGACGCGCATCCGCGAGCGCGACGCCTGCAACTGGATGCAGCAGTTTGTGGGCGTGTTGAGGAAAGTTCCCCGAAATTGCGACGCGGCGCTGAGATAAAAATTCGCGCGACCTTTACCTCGGCGGATCGCTCGCCACGATCTGCCGCGCGCCGTCTCGCAGCTTCAACGCGCGATCGATCTCGGCGAGGACCAGGCGCCGGCCGCTGCTCAAGGTGGAGGATTCGGCGAGCGTGCGAAAATCCGCAATGGCGTGCGGGCAGATCCAGTTCCCCTCGAAAACGCGCACGCCCGCATTCGTGACGACGACGTCGCCATAGCGCAGCGTCTCGTCCCAAAGCAGCGCCTGCGTGGCGTCGAAACGCCGGACCGGTCTCCTCAGCGCGAAAGGCTGCGCAGAGCTCCCCGCCGCAAAGGAGGCGGTCGCGCTGGCCGCGCCGCCGCCCGCCGCGACGATCTCCAGCCGCGGGCGCAGGGCGGCGTTGCTAAAGACGTAGCTGTAATCCCCGGAAAGCAGCTTCTCGACGATCTGGTCGAGCGAGCCGGTGAGGCGGCCGGTGAAGGGCGCGTCGAGCCGGACGGCCGAGCGATAATCGAGCCCGGCCCTGTCCTGCAGCGCGGCCAGCACCTCGTCGATCGTGGCCCGCTCGGCCTCGACGAGCAGGGCCCTGGCGTCGCCCGTAACGTGAAGCTCGGCCTGGACTGCAGGCGCGAAGGCCAGCAGCAGGGCGGCGAGGGCGGCGATTATGACAGTTTTCATTCTGTCTAATAAGGCGCGAGCGGCCCGGATCGTTCCCCAAGGCTTCGTTAACTTTGTTGCGGACTAATCGGCTTAAAGACTGCACGAGCCTTCGCCGATGCGCGCCTCCCCCGACTTCAAAGCTTTTCAAAACCCATCCGACCCGCTCGGCGAGGAGGGGCTCTGGCGCTCGCCTCCCGACGAATCGCCGCAGGAAGAGGGCCGGCGCTCCGAGTCTGGCGCCCTGATTTTCGCGGCGGTCGTCGCCACGCTCATCGGGGCGATGGCGCTGATCGGGCTGCGCGACAGGATCGTGCGCATCGCCCCGCTCGCCGCCGCGCCCTATGCGGCGCTGGGTCTCCCGGTCAATCTCGACGGCCTCGCGCTGTCCGAGCTGCGCTCGCGCGTCGCTCTGGAAGGCGCGCGCAAGGTGCTGCTCGTCGAGGGCGAGATCGTCAATCTGCGCCGCGACGCCAATTTTGCGCCGCCGCTCGCGCTTTCCGTTCGCGGCGCCGATGGGCTGGACAAATACGCCTGGACGACGCGGGCGCCCAAGGCGCGGCTCGAGGCCGGCGAAAAGATAGCCTTCCACGCGCGCCTCGTTTCGCCGCCCGAGGACGGCGCCGAGGTGCTGGTCCATTTCGCCGCCAAGTGAGCGGGCCTCAAAACAGACCGTGCAGGAACCAGCGGGCGTGGAGCTGGTCCTCGCCGGGCAGGCCTTCGCGATAGAGCCAGAAGCGCCGCCCCTCGCTGTCCACGACCTGGAAATAGTCCCGCGCTAGCGGATTTTGCGGCGCCTGCCACCAGGGCGCGGCGATGCGCTCCGGCCCCTCGAAGGCGGCGGTTTCGTGCAGCGCGCGCCGCCAGCGGAAGCGCAGCGGCGGCCCGTCGGGCGCGAGCGCGATCGCCTCGATCGGCTCCGGCCGCTCGAAAAGCCGCAGCGGCCGGGCGAGCGGCGCGAATTTTTCCGCTGCGTCAGGCTTGCGCGCGGGAGAGGCGGCGGGCGCGGCGCGCACCGCGCATTCGGGCGTGTGCCGCTGCATGAGATCGAGCCGCAGCACGCGATCTTGGCCGAGCCGCGCGCCGAGCTGATCGACGACATCGGCGAGCGCTTCGGCCTTGCGGGAGGCGGCTTCGTCCAGATTCCGCTGCTCGTCGTCGAGGCGCTCGGTCGAAACGGCCGCGAGCCGCAGCACGTCGAAGCCATAGCCCGTGTCGAGCCCCTCCTCGGCGAGCCGGTCGAGCCGCTCGCGGAGCAGGCCGAAGAGGCGGGCGGGATCGCGCAGCGGCCGGCTCGTTCCGACGGCGAGGCGCTTGACCGCGCCGTCGACGCGATAGAAGGCCGCCTCCAGCCGCCGCGCGCCGAGCCCGCTTTTTTCGAGCAGAGGGCAGAGGTCCGCGCAAAGGAGGCGAAGCGTCGCCTCTATGTCGGAAAGCCGCGTCAATCCCTCGGGAAAGCGCCGCTCGGCGATATGCGAGGGCGCGGGGAAGCGCGGGACGATCGGCTCGCGCCGGCGGCAGAGCAGCGCGTCGAGCCGCGTCATCGCCGCGGGGCCGAGGCGGGCCGCGAGCGGGGCGCGTGGACGCGCCAGAAGATCGCCGATTCGCGTAAGCCCCGCGCGGGCGAGGCGCGTGGCGGCCGGCGCCTCGAGCTCGAGCGCCGCGACGGGCAAGGGCGCGGCGAGCGCTTCGATTTGTCCCGGCGCCAAGTTCGGCGCAACGAGGCGCAGCTTGGAGAATCGCGCCAGCGCATGCGCCAGTGTTGGTCCCGGCGCGAGCGCTGTGCGGGCGTGAAAACCCTGGGCGTTGAGGCGCGTCTCGATCTCCTCCAGCAATTTCGCCTCGCCGCCGAAGAGGCCGGCCGCGCCGGTCACGTCGAGCATGACGCCGTCCGGCGCATCGAGCGCGGCGAGCGGCGTGAAACGGGAGCACCAATCCGCGAGCGCCGCGAGCGTCGTCGCGTCGGCCTCGGGGTCATGCTCCTCGAGCCGCAGCCCCGGACAGAGCGCGCGCGCGTCGGCGACGGCCTTGCCGGGCTTGAGCCGGCGCGCTTCGGCCGCCGCATTGACGGCGGCGAGGCGTTCGGCGCCGTTGATTCGGCTCCACAGCGCGAAGGGCGCGTCACGCGGTGGCGCGCCGCTCCGCCGCAAGATCCGGTCGGTCGCAAGCCTCGGCAGGAAGACGCTGAGGAAACGCATGACGAAACGCGCCCCTATCGGGATCGAAGAGAAGCTCGCGCCATTCCGGCGCGTCGAGGCCGGCGGGACAGCCGGCGCCGAGACGCGCCTTGAGCAGGCGCAGGCGCCAGCCGAGCGGACCCGGCAGCGGCGGCCCGCACCCCGGCGGAGCGGGGCGGGGCGGCGAAGGCGCAGCGACCTCGAAACGCAGCTGCGCCGCGCTGGCGATGCGACCGCCCTGGCCCGCGGCGCGCAGCAGCAGCAGCAGGGCGCATCCCCCGCCGCGCCGCGCCGCGAGCGAGAGGCGCCGCGACGCCGCAAGGCCATATGCGCCAGGGGCGATCCAGCTTTCGGCGACGACGGCGCCGACGCGGCGCTTCAGCGCCTCCTCCATCGTCCACAGGGTTTCGCGGGGATCATGCGTGCGCGCGACGATGAGCCGCGCCGGATCGTAGCCCAGCGCCTCGAGCCCCTTGGCGTAGGGCAGGCCGATTTCCCGCGCCGCCATGTCCTCGGCGATCCAGACGGCCGAGGTGGCGCGCGGGGTGGTGGCGCAAAGCGCCAGGACCGAGGCGAAGCCGGCGGCGGCGGCGGCGTCGCGCGGGCGGGCCGGAACGATCTCGCTCAAGCCGCCTGGCGCGAGGGCGTCGGGCAGGGCCTCGAAAAAATCCTGCGCCGAAGCCGGAGCGCCCGCCTGCCTCTCTTCCGCGGGAAAGCGAGGAAGCGGCCCCTCGCGCGCCTCGAGGGCGGCGATGCGTCGGCGCAAAAGGACGATGCGCTCGCGCGCGCCGTTTGGCGGCATCGGACCGGCCTCCTGTGTTCTTGATATGTTCTATCGTGGGGCCAGGGGAGGAAGGAGTCAAGCGTATCTGCCGGATCGCGCGTCGTTCGAGCAGAAAAATCAATTATTTTTATAGGATTTATAAATTACTCAGGGAAATCAGTTTCCACTCATCCGAAACCGCGCAATACCCAACGCATGCTTGTCTGTAGGGCAAAAATGCCTATGTAATTACCCCGGCCCGCCCAATCAGCCGGCGGCCGAAAAAAGCGGGAGAGATAAATGGAACGTCGCGAATTCATGACAACAATCGGGGCGGCCGCCGCCGTCCTCTCGGCCATGCCCGCCTTCGCGGAAGGCATGCAGCATATGCATCCCGCAAAATACAAGGCTTTGAGTGACGCCGCCGCCAAATGCGTCCTCGACGGCGACAATTGTCTGCGTCACTGTTTCGGCATGCTCGCCATGAACGACACGAGCATGGCCGCCTGCACCCAGGCCTCCTTCGACACAATCGCCGCCTGCCGCGCTCTCTCGACCCTCGCTTCCGTCAATTCCTCCTCCGTTCCGGCGCTTGCCAAGGTCGTCGCCGACATTTGCGCGGCCTGCAAGAAGGAATGCGACAAGTTCCCGCAATATTCCGAATGCGTCGAGATGGGCGAGTCTTGCAAGGCCTGCGGCGAAGAGTGCAAGAAGATCGCCTCCTAAGCTGAGCGGCCACCTCTCCGCTGCTTGAGTTAAGACGGCGGGCCAACAACAAAAAGGGCCGGTCCCGAGGGACCGGCCCTTTCACTACTCGTAGCCGCTTTATTTATCCGTATCAGTATTTCGCGAGAACCGGAGCCACGGTGCCGCCGCCGAAGCGGTAGGTCAGGCCGGCGCTGACGACGATCGGGTCGATCGGCAGCGCGACGCGAACCGGGGCGTAGAGCGGACCAAAGAGGGCGGTCGTCGGGCCCGGCACAAAGCCGGAGATGTTGGCGTGAACCGTCGGCTCCATCGTGATGTATTTCACGTCGAGGTTGAGGCCCCAGTGCTCGTTGAACATGTAGTCGAGGCCGACCTGGCCGACGACGCCCCAAGACGGCGTGACCGACGCGTGGTAGAACTGGGCGTAGGCGCCAGGGGCGCTGTAAACACTCGTCGCGGCCGCGGTCAGCGGACCGCTCGGCTGGAAGAGCACCGGGAAGGTCTCATTGTTGACGCGCGTTCCCCAATAGGCCGTGAAGTTCACGCCGACGCCGATATAGGGCTGCCAGGGGCCGAAGTTGGTGAAGTGATAGGCGACGAGGAGCGACGGCGGGAACACCCAGGTGTGGGCGAAGGTCGACTGGATCGAGCCCGTGCCCTGGATGTGATGCGGCGACACGCAGCAGATCGCTTCGATCGACCAGTTCTTGTTGAGGTAATAGTCGACGGCCAGCGTCGGGATGATCGACCAGGAGGTGCTGGTGCTCGCCCAGGGAATCTGCGTGCCGAAGCCTTGGCTCAAACCCGTCGCAATGAAGGGATTGCCCGCGTAAGGCGCAAGAAGGCCCGCGACGGCTCCCGTCGCGAAGGGGGCGACGACGCCTTCATCATAAGCCGTGCCCTTGCCGGCCAGCGGAACGACGCCGGACATCTCCAGGCGAACCTGGAAGGGCTGGAAGGTGTCCATCATCGGCTCCGGCGGCGGCGCCTTGATGGAAGGCAGGTCTGCACCGAGAGCAGGCGCGCACACGGCGCTCAGCAATGTAGCGGCAAGCGCGCCACGAATCATCGTCTTCATGGGATCCCCCTTTGAACAATCGGGACGACACTTGCAGGAGCGGCGTGTCGAGTTCGGGCGGAGGTTGCTACGAAACTGCGCAGCCAGCCTTGACTTTCGTCAAGATTCGCGGGGGTCATGTCGCTTTCTCTTGGGCTGTGTCACTTTGGCAACACTTTTGAGCCAGTTAGAAATGAGACGACGCACGCGCTTCAATTGCGAAAAACTCCAGATTTTCCGGGCGTTTGCGCGACAGCGCGCAGAGCGCTCCCGCGAGAAGGCGCCAAAATTCCTGCTTCAATCCGCGTGCTCAAGCAGGCATAGGAGAGCCGCCAACCCCGCCCGATTCAAGGAAAGACGCCCGTTTGACGCCGGCAGAACCCAACATCGACGCGGCGCTCGTCGCCGCCCATGGCCTGAAGCCCGACGAATATGAACGCATTCTGGCGCTGCTCGGCCGCGCGCCGAGCTTCACGGAGCTCGGCGTCTTCTCGGCGATGTGGAACGAGCACTGCTCCTACAAATCCTCGCGCCTGCATTTGCGCAAGCTCCCCACAACAGCGCCTTGGGTGATTCGAGGGCCGGGCGAAAACGCCGGCGTCATCGATATCGGCGACGGCGACGCGGTCGTCTTCAAGATGGAGAGCCACAACCACCCCTCCTTCATCGAGCCCTATCAGGGCGCGGCGACGGGCGTGGGCGGCATTCTGCGCGACGTCTTCACGATGGGCGCGCGGCCCATCGCCTGCCTCAACCTCCTGCGTTTCGGGGCGCCGGAGCACCCGAAGACGCGGGCGCTGGTCGCGGGCGTCGTCGCGGGAATCGGCGGCTACGGCAATTCCTTCGGCGTGCCGACGGTCGGCGGCTCGACCGAGTTCGATCCGTCCTATGACGGCAACATCCTCGTCAATGCGATGGCCGTCGGCCTCGCGCGCGCCGATGCGATCTTCTATTCGGCGGCGGCGGGCGTGGGCAATCCGATCGTCTATCTCGGCTCCAAGACCGGCCGGGACGGCATTCACGGCGCGACCATGGCGTCCGCCGCCTTCGAGGCCGACGCTGAAGAGAAGCGGCCGACCGTTCAGGTCGGCGATCCCTTCTCCGAGAAGCTCCTGCTCGAGGCCTGTCTCGAGCTCATGAAGACCGGCGCCGTCATCGCCATTCAGGACATGGGCGCGGCGGGCCTCACTTCCTCCGCCGTCGAGATGGGCGCGAAGGGCAATCTCGGGATCGAGCTCGACCTCGACGCGGTGCCCTGCCGCGAGGAGGGAATGACAGCTTACGAAATGCTGCTCTCCGAGAGCCAGGAGCGCATGCTCATGGTGCTGCGGCCCGAGAAGGAGCGCGAGGCCGAGGCGATCTTCCGCAAATGGGGCCTCGATTTCGCGATCATCGGCAAGACCACGGACACGCTGCGCTTCGTCGTGAAGCACAAGGGCGCGGTCAAGGCCGACCTGCCGATCAAGGAGCTTGGCGATCAGGCGCCGCTCTACGACCGCCCGCATGTCGAGCCGCCGAAGCTTCCCGTCCTCGATGCGGCCAGGATCGCGGCGCCCGTCTCCAACCGCGAAGCGCTGCTCAAGCTTCTGGCCTCGCCCAATCTCTGCTCCAAGCGCTGGATTTGGGAGCAATACGATCATCTCATCCTGGGCGGCACGATAAGGCCGCCGGGCGGCGACGCCGCGGTGGTTCGCGTGGGCGAGGGGCCGAAGGGGCTGGCGCTCGCGACCGATGTGACGGCGCGCTATTGCGCCGCCGATCCTTACGAGGGCGGCAAGCAGGCCGTCGCCGAAGCCTGGCGCAACGTCAGCGTGACCGGCGCGACGCCGCTCGCCCTCACGGACAATCTGAATTTCGGCAATCCCGAGCGGCCCGAGATCATGGGGCAGTTCGTCCATTGCCTGCGCGGCATCGGCGACGCGGCGCGCGCGCTCGACTTCCCGATCGTGTCGGGCAATGTCTCGCTCTACAACGAGACGCAGGGGGCGGGCATTCTGCCGACCCCGGCGATCGGCGGCGTGGGCGTGATCGCCGACGTCGCCAAGGCCGCGCGCACGGGCTTTGGCGCGGAAGGCGAGGCCATCGTGCTCATCGGCGCGACGCAGGGCTGGCTCGGCCAGACGGCCTATCTGCGCGATCTCATCGGCCGCGCCGAGGGCGCGCCGCCGCCGGTCGATCTCGCCGCGGAACGCCGCAACGGCGAATTCGTGCGCGAGCTCGTTCTGGCCGGCGCGGCGCGGGCCGCGCATGATCTCTCGGACGGCGGCCTCGCCGTCGCGCTCGCGGAAATGTGCCTTGCCGGCGGCGTCGGCGCACGTATCGTCCGCCTGCCGGAGGGGCTCGCGCGGGCCGTGCTGTTCGGCGAGGATCAGGCCCGCTATCTCGTCTCAGTGGCGTTTTCCGAGCTCGACGCGCTCGTCGCCTCGGCCGGAGCGCGCGGCGTTCCGGCGACCTCGATCGGCTTGACGGGCGGCGACGCATTGATTTTGCCCGGCGAGGCGCCGATATTGCTCAGGTCCTTGCGAGAAGCGCATGAGACGCCCCTTCCGGCTTACATGGCCGGCGAGGACACAGCCTTTATGTTTAGGAACCGAACAAATGCCGATGCCTGCGCAGGAAATTGAACGGATGATCAAGACGGCGCTGCCGGATGCGACGATCGAGCTCACCGCGCTCGCCGACGACAACGACCATTGGGCGGCGACCGTGACCTCGGCGGCCTTCGCGGGCTTGAGCCGCGTCAAGCAGCATCAGCTCGTCAACGCCGCCTTCGGCGACAAGCTCGGCGGCGAGTTGCACGCGCTCGCGTTGACGACGCGCACGCCTTAAGATCAACGCGACGTTTTGGGGCTTCGTCACTACGAGCGAAGCGAAGCGATCCAGGAGTCGAGAGCGCAAACGAAATCGTCGAATTGCAGGCGCGGCCCCTGGATCGCTTCGCTTCGCTCGCAATGACGTTGAACCGGCGGAGCCTTGACCTCCGCGCGAAAGGACAAAAAGATGAGCGACATCAAAGCCCGCATCAAGGGCGAGATCGAGAGCGCCGACGTCGTGGTGTTCATGAAGGGCACGCCGCAGGCGCCGCAATGCGGCTTCTCGCAGCAGGTCGTGCAGATCCTCAACCACGTTGGCGCGCCCTACAAGGCGATCAACGTGCTCGCCGACGGCGAGATCCGCGAGGGCATCAAGGCCTATTCGAACTGGCCGACCATCCCGCAGCTCTATGTCAAGGCGGAGTTCCTCGGCGGCTGCGACATCACGCGCGAGATGTTCCAGTCGGGCGAGCTGGCGGCCCTCTTCGACAAGGAAGGCATTCCGCACAAGACCCCGGCGAAGGCGTAATCCTACGCTTCGCCCGAGAGCCAAATTCTCCCTCTCCCCGCAAGCGGGGAGAGGGACCGAGTTCTATTTCACCAGAATATTCTTGAACTGCCACGGGTCCTCGAGATCGATGTCCTCGGGGAAGAAGCCCGGGCGGCCCTCCAGCGGCGTCCAGTCGGTGTATTCGCCGATGACGGGGCCGAGATAGGGCCTCTGAATCTCCAGGCAGCGCTTGTAGTCGACCTCATCCGCCTCGACGATTCCGGCTTGCGGATTCTCCAACGCCCAGACCATGCCGGCGAGCGCCGCCGAGCTCACCTGCAGGCCCGTCGCGTTCTGATAGGGCGCAAGCTCGCGCGTCTCCTCGATCGACAGCCGCGAGCCGTACCAATAGGCGTTCTTCGCGTGCCCATAGAGCAGCACGCCCAATTCGTCGATGCCGTCGACGATCTCATGCTCGTCGAGAATATGCTCGCGCAGCTGGCGCTTTCCGGCGGCGCCGAAAAGCTCGTGCAGCGACAGCACCGCATCGTCCGCCGGGTGGTAGGCGTAGTGGCAGGTCGGGCGATAGACCGCCTTGCCCGAGGCGTCGCGCACAGTGAGGAAATCGGCGATGGAGATCGCCTCATTGTGCGTGACGAGGAAGCCATATTGCGGGCCCGGCGTCGGCGTCCAGCTGCGCACGCGCGTGTTGGCGCCGGGCGAGTTCAGATAGATCGCGGCGCCGCAGCCCGTGGAATGCGTTCCGGCGATGGCGGGAAGCGACTTCTCATGCGTGCCCCAGCCGAGCTCCGCGGGCTGCATGCCCTCGGAGACGAAGCCCTCGACCGACCAGGTGTTGACGAAGACGCCGCGCGGCTTCGGGTTGCGCGCGCGCTGCGTGTCGCGCTCGGCGATGTGAATGCCCTTCACGCCGAGCTTTTGCGCAAGCGCGGCCCATTCGGCGCGCGTCTGCGGCTCCTTGTCGAGCGTCTTCGTGTCCTTGGCGATGTTGATCAGCGCTTCTTTGACGAACCAGGAGACCATGCCGGGATTGGCGCCGCAGCAGGAGACGGCGGTCGAGCCGCCGGGATTGCGCCGGCGCTCTGCGAGCACGGTCTCGCGCAGCGCGTAATTGGTGCGCGACTCATTGCCGAGCTTGGGATCGAAGTAGAAGCCGGGCCAAGGCTCGACGACCGTGTCGACGTAGAGAACCTTCAGCTCCTGCGCGAGCTTGATGATGTCGAGCGAGCAGACCTCGACCGAAAGATTGACGATGAATCCCTGGCCCGGACCCTTGGTGAGAAGCGGCGTCAGCACGTCGCGATAATTTTCGCGCGTGAGGCCCTTTTGCAGGAAGTCGATGCCGCGCACCTCGAGGAGATGGCGGTTCGCGTCCGAGGGGTCGATGACCGTGAAACGGCTCTTGTCGAAATCGAAGTGGCGCTCGATCAGCGGCAAAATGCCCCGTCCGATCGAGCCGAAGCCGATGAGAACGATGGGACCGGTAATCTTGCCGTGAATGGGCCAAAGGGAGGACATGGCGGCTCCTTGCTGCGCTGCAGAATGCCGCGCTTAAAAGCAGGGAGGGGCGTATTAATCAAGCCCGCCCGCCAAGCCGGCCCCGGTCAGGCCAGCACCGCGACCCCGAAGAGATAGGGGTGGAGCATCAGCACGATGGCGTAGACCGCCGTGCCCACGCCCACCGCGATGGCGTCGCCCTTGGTGAAATGGTCGAGACGCGGGGCGCCTTCGTCGCCGCGGCGCTTCACGGAGATGCGGTCGTAGACGCCGAAGGCCAGGAAGGACGAGAAGAGCAGCATGCCGCCGAGGTCGCCGTTGACGAGGAAATGCGCGAGCGCCCAGGCCTTGATCGCGACGAGCATCGGATGGCGCAGCCATCCCTTGATGCGTCCGGCCGGCGCGCGGCGCGCCGCAAAGGCGACGAAGGCGAACCAGACCAGCGGCATGGCGACGTGATGCAGCCAATGCGGCGGGTCCCAGATGCGGATCAGGCCCTCGGACCGGTAACGAATGAAGCCGAAGATGATGAGGAGGAGCCCCGTCGCCGCGACGGCCGCATAGCCCGTCTTATAGGTCTTGAGCCCCACGCGCTCGATGAGCGCCGCGCGCTGCGGGCGTAGGGTGGCGAAGACATGCACGCCGAGGAAAAGGATGATGCCGAGAATGAGGATGAGCATGGCTGCGACTCCAGGGGCCGGGGGCTGCCGCTCGAGCGAGGCGCAGCCGCGGTAAAGCTATGCGCGATTCAAGCCAATTTGTTAATCTGACTTTGCGGCCCAAGCCCAGAGCGTTGTCATCGGCCCTTCGCAATTCCTTTCGGAGCTCCGCGCGCTGCGCTTCGAGCACGCCTTCAATCCCTTCGCGGATCGCTGCGCGGTCCACGACAGGGCGCGGGCGCCGCAGGCGCGCGCGAAAATCCTGCTGGCGCTGCTCGTCGCGGCGGAGAGTCACGGGACGCGCGCGCTCTGGCTCGGGCGCGATTTCGGCTGGCGTGGCGGAAGGCGGACGGGCCTCGCCTTCACCGACGATGCGCATTTCTCGCAGCATCTCGCCGGCTTCGGCCTGAAGGCGCAGCGGCCGACGCGGGGGCCGCCTTTGGCTGAACGCACGGCGGCCGTGGTCTGGGAGGCGCTCGCGGGCGAGGAAAGCTTCTTCCTGTGGAACGTCTTTCCCCTGCATCCGCACGCGCCGGATGCGCCCTTCACCAACCGAGCCCATCGCGCGGCCGAGCGCGCTGCGGGCGAGGCGCTTTTGAGCGGGCTCATCGAACTGCAGCGGCCTGAGAAAATCATCGCAGTCGGCCGCGACGCCGAAAACGCCGCCGCGCGCGTCGCGCCAGGGGTCGAACGCGTTGCCTTGCGGCACCCGAGCTTCGGCGGCGAGGTGCAGTTTCGCGCGCAGGTCGCGGCGCTGCGGGGCGCCGCAAGGCGGGGTGCGCCACAATTTCGCCCTAATTGAGCCTGCGAAGCTTACGCGACGATTCCTCCAGGATGCGCGAAGACCGATGACCGCCGACGCCCTGCCCAGCACGGCCGAAATACGCCGCGCTTTCGTCGGGCTCTGTCTCGCGATGCTGCTCTCGGCGCTGGATCAGACGATCGTCGCGGCGGCCCTGCCGACGATCGGCCTCGAGCTCGGCGACTTCGCCGATTCTCCCTGGATCGTCACGGCCTATCTCGTCGCGGCGACGACGGTGACGCCGCTCTACGGCAAGCTCGCGGACATCCACGGCGGCCGGATCATGCTGCTCATCGGCGTCGGCGTCTTCATCCTGGGCTCGATCGCCTGCGCGCTCGCGCCGAGCATGGCGGCGCTCGCCGTTGCGCGCGCGCTGCAGGGGCTCGGCGGCGGCGGGCTGCTGGCGCTGTCGCAGACGATCATCGCCGATCTCGTCACTCCGCGCGAGCGCGGCCGATACCAGACCTATTTCGCCGCGGTCTTCGTCTCGTCGAGCATCGCCGGCCCGCTGCTCGGCGGCTTCTTCGCGAGCCATCTGCACTGGTCGCTGATCTTCTGGATCAATGTTCCGCTCGGTCTCCTGGCGCTGCTCTTCGTCGAATCGTCGCTGCGGCGCTTGCCGGTGCGCCGGCATCCGCACGAGCTCGACTATATCGGCGCGGCGCTGCTCGCGGCGGCCGCGGGCTTGCTAGCTCTGGCGCTTGGCCATCGCAACGCCGCGGCGCGCGACGCGGTCGGCCTCACGATCCTTTCGGCGCTCTTCTGGGCGCTTTTCGCGCATCGGCTGCGCAAGGCCGACGAGCCCTTCATTCCGCTGAGCGTGCTCGCCAATGCGACGGCGCGCAACGCCTCGCTGTGCGGGGCTTTCGGGCTCGGGGCCTTTGTCGGGCTCTCCGTCGTCGCGCCGATCTATCTCGAAGGCGCCTTCGGGCTGGACGCCGACGGCGTTGGCGTGGCGCTCATCGCGCCGATGATCGGAGTCGTGATCGGCGCGACGATCTCGGGGCGGCTCATGCCGCATATCGCGCGCTACAAGGCGCCGGGCCTCATCGGGCTCGCCTGCGCCGTCGCGGCTTCCGCCTTTCTCGCGCTCGGTCTGAAGAGCCTGTCGCTCGCATCATTCGACGCGCTGCTGACGATGATCAGCATCGGCATCGGCACGACTCTGCCGATCAGCACGGTCTCGCTGCAGAACGCCGTCGAGCGGCGCAATCTCGGCTCGGCGACAGCCGTGATGCAATTTGCGCGGCAGATCGGCTGCGCGCTCATCGTCGCGCTGCTCGGCGCGCTGGTCATGGGGGCGGGCGCCGTCGCGCTCGAGGCCGACGCTGCGACGCCGCAAGCGATCGAAGCGTTGCGCTCCGCCTTCCGCGAGGTCTTCGCGGTCACGACCATCTGCGTGGGCTTCGCGCTCTTCTTCCTCGCGCGCATGGAGGAGAAGCCGCTGCGCGACGCGCCGACCTCCTGAGGCGTCGCGCCGCTATTTGCGGCGCGCGCTCGACGGAATGGGCGCCCCTTCGGCGATCGCGGCGAGGAACCCCGTCGCCGAATGATGCGAGGCTTTCTGCTTTTTATGCTTCGGTTTCTTGGTTTCGCGATTTCCGCGTTGTTCCCGGTTGGCCATGGAGGCCCCCTGCAGAGTTCGTGCGCCGCCACAGCTATATGTCGTCGGCGCGGCGCAAGGGAAGAACCCGGCTTCGCCCTGCGCCTCAAGAATTTCTGCTCAGATAGCGTGCTCGCAAACCCAGGCCTTCTCGGCGCCCCAGCAGCCGTCGCGCCTGAAAATTTTGCCCTTGTCCTTGCCGTTCCACTTCAGCCGCCAGACGCGGTCGTGCAGCTGCGTGATGGAGATGCGCATGTCTCCCGACTCGAAGGTCACGCTCTTTTGCCCCGCCCAGGCGATACGACACTGGCCCTGCATGACCACCTTGCCGTCGAGCTTGGCGAAGCAGGGCGCGGTGCGCGTCTCGCTGGTCTCGACGGATGGCGCGACCGGCTCGCCGGCTGGCGCCTCGGCTTGAGCGGGCGCCGCCTCCTGCGACGGAGCGGCGGCGCGGGCGAGCGGCTGCTCCGCCACGCTTTGCGCCTCGGGCGCGGCCGGCGTCAAGGTCGCCGCGAGCGGCGTCTCGACGGGCGCTGAAGCCGGGCTCGCCTGCGTGGCGGGCTTCTGCGCCTCAGCCGTGGCGTCGCCTGCCCAGTCCAGCTTGATGAGGTTACGTGCGCCGAGAGCGCCGTCGGGCAGCCGCAACTCGACGACGAGGTTCATGCTGCCGACGAAACCCTTCGGCGGGATGACGGCGAGATTGGAGAGTTCCGCCAGACCCAGCCGCCAGTCGGCGCCGCGGTCCTTGCCCTGCGAGAGCGTCGCGCCGGGCGCGAGCCCGGAAATGAGGATTGTCGAGCCCTCCGGCGCATCGGCGATCGCAAAATTCAGCGGCGCCGCCTGGCCTGCGGACGCGGAGGGATCGAAGACGACGTCGAGCTTGGCGGCCGGCGGCGGCGTCCAAGCGCGTTTCTGCGCCGCTGTGGCGTCGGCGCGCGGGGCCTCGGCTGTGACAGTCGCCTCGCGCGGCGAGAAAACGCGCAGTGCGACGAAGCCCAGAACCAGCACGATCGCCACGGCGAGACCGAGCTGGCGCAGGCTCTCGAGCATGAGGGGATCACGGGTCGGGGGCGGCGCCTTCCGTTCATGTCTGGCGGCAGGCTGCGACAAAAATCGAGGAAGCTGGCGGGAGGGCTCTTCGTACGAGGGCTCCTGGCCCCGATGCTCTTCGCGCGGAGGCTCTCGTCGTGACGGCGCCTGCTGTGAAGGGGCTCGGGGCGAAGGGAGCTCCGGGAGGCGGGGCTGCGCAGCGGCGCGCGTCGCAGGAGGGGACTCTCTCGTCGCTGCGGATTCGGGAGGGACGCGCTCGCTCTCGGCGCGCGGCGGCGGGGAAGCGCTCCGCTCGACGGTCTTTTCGGGCTGGGATTTCCGGCCCTGCTCCGAGGGCCAGCGCAAGCGGGGAAGAGGCGCTGCGCCCCGGTAGGCTCGTGAGCCAGTCGGCCTGTCGACGGTGCTGCTCATTTCCACCTCCTGAACCCAAGCCCCTGCGGTCGACGCCGCGTCGCCCGCGATTTTCGCAAGCGCTTGCGGCGTTTCGGCTGGCGGCGCGGACGGGAAGGGCGCGAAAAAGCGTCGAAATCCGGAGAGCGCTCGAACCGTGGCGTATGCACAGAATGCGCAAAACGCATCGCCGCACGACATAAGTCGCGCGGTCAGACTTTATTAAACATTGTGACGATTTTAGGGGCGCTCGCGCGTCCCTTGCGATCAGCTCGCTTCCGCCAGGAGCGAGAGCTGCGCGCGGTTTTCCGCGGCGAGATCGGTGAGCGCCGTCGGATATTCGCCGGTGAAGCAGTGGTCGGTGAACTGCGGCTGCCGGTCGTTGCGCCGTCCCTCGCCCATGGCGCGGTAAATGCCGTCGATCGACAGGAAGGAGAGCGAGTCGCAGCCGATCTGCTCGCGCATCTCTTCGAGGCTATGCGTGGCGGCGAGCAGCTTTTCCTTTTGCGGCGTATCGATGCCGTAATAGTCGGGATGGGTGATCGGCGGCGAGGAGATCAGAAAATGCACTTCCGTCGCGCCGGCGTCGCGCATCATCTGCACGATCTTGATCGAGGTCGTACCGCGCACGATCGAGTTGTCGATGAGCAGCACGCGCTTGCCCGCGACGACGGCCCGATTGGCGCTGTGCTTCAAGCGCACGCCGATTTCGCGCACGGCTTGCGTCGGTTGAATGAAGGTGCGTCCGACGTAATGATTGCGGATGATGCCGAGCTCGAAGGGCAGGCCCGCCTCGCGCGCGAAGCCCAGAGCCGCCGGCACGCCGGAATCGGGAACGGGCACGACGACGTCCGCTTCGATCCTGTTCTCGCGCGCGAGCTCGACGCCCATGGCCTTGCGCACCTCATAGACCGATCGTCCATGCACGATCGAATCGGGACGCGCGAAATAGATGTATTCGAAGATGCAGGGCCGCGCCGGACGCGCCGGGAAGGGGCAGATGCTCTTGATGCCTTCCTGCGAGATCACGACGATCTCGCCATTCGCCACGTCGCGCACGAAGCGCGCGCCCATGATGTCGAGCGCGCAGGTTTCCGAGGCGAGGATGTAGCGGCCCTCGAGCTCGCCCAGCACGAGCGGCCTGATCCCCAAGGGATCGCGCGCGCCGATGAGCTTGCCGTTGGTGAGCACGACGAGCGAATAGGCGCCCTCGATGCGCGACAGCGCGTCGATGAAGCGATCGACGAGCTTGCCCTCGCGGCTGCGCGCCACGAGATGCAGGATCACCTCCGTGTCGGAGGTCGACTGAAAGATCGCGCCTTCGTTGATGAGCTCGCGGCGAAGCGCCTGGGCGTTGGTGAGATTGCCGTTGTGGCCGACCGCGAAGCCTCCGGAGTTGAGCTCGGCGAAGAGCGGCTGCACATTGCGCAGCATGGTTTCGCCGGTCGTCGCGTAGCGCACATGGCCGACCGCCGATGAGCCGGGAAGGCGCTTGATCGTGCTCTCGTGCGAGAAGTGATCGCCGACGAGGCCGAGCCGGCGCTCGGCATGAAACCTCGAGCCGTCGAAGGAAACGATGCCGGCCGCCTCCTGCCCCCGGTGCTGCAGCGCATGCAGGCCGAGCGCCGTGTAGGCCGCGGCCTCCGGCATGTCGAAGACCCCGAAGACGCCGCAATATTCGCGCAGCCTGTCTTCGTCGAGGAGCATCGTGGCTTCTTCCGGCGTCGTGGTGTCGTTCTCCGGCGGAGAGATCATCTGGCGGCCCGTCTCCCTTTGCCCATCGCTACCATTCTACGCCTTATCTCGTCTTCCGCGAAGCCGGCGACGCAGGCGGCGTCGGCGATTCGTCCGCCTGCTTGGCGGTGTCGCCTTCCGGCTCGGGCGGCGGCTCCTCATTGGCCGGCTGGCTCTTCTTGTTCTTCAATTCATTGATGAAATTCTCGGCGTCCTGCGGCACGAGATCGCGCAGATTGTCTCCGACGGCCTCGAGCACCGGCCGGCCCTTGGCTGTCTTCACCCAGGCGGGCTGATTAGCCTCGGGCACCAGCCAAGTGTAGAAAATAAAGAGCACCACGGCGATCAGAAAGCCGCGCGCCGCGCCGAAGACGAAGCCGAGCGTGCGATCGAGCGCGCCGATTTTCGAGTCCAGGATCACGTCCGACAGCTTGACGGTGACGATCGTGATCAGGAACAGCGCGGCGAAGAACACAGCCGCCGCATCCACCGCCTGAGCGAGTACGTCCTTTTGGATATAGGGCTTGATGAAGCCCAGAAAATGCGGGGACTTGAACTCGATATAGGCGACGCCCGCGGCGCCGGCCCAGGCGGCTATGGCGAGCACCTCGCGCGTGAAGCCGCGCAGCGTCGCCAGAAGCGCCGAGAAAAGCACAATCCCCAGCACAGCCAGGTCGAGATAGGACGGCATCCCCGGAACCTCCAAGATTCAGCCGCGCGAACTGGCGGCGCCGGAAATCTTCTTCAAGCTTGCAGGACGCCGACGGGCGGAACCTCTTGCGAGAACGGCGCCTGCCTAGCGCATTTTTTCGCCCGGCGAAACGGCCCGACTCCGGAATGCTCGGAGAGCCGGGCTTTTTTGCGGCCTTCGCCCTCCGCCCTCAAGCTAGCTCCTCCGTCTTGACCGCGGGCGCGGCGTCGACATGCGTTTCGAGCCCGAAGCGCGCTGCGTCTGCGCCGGCTCGAAGCGGAGGGCTCCGGCGACGGGCGCGACCTCCATGAGCCGCACCTCGATCGGGTCCGCCAGGCGATAGCTCTCCCCCGAGCCCTTGGCGGTGAGCGCGTGGCGCGCGTCGTCATAGACGAAATAGTCGCGGCCGAGCGTCGATATCGGAACGAAGCCGTCGGCCCCGGTCTCGAGGAGCCTCACGAACAGGCCCGAGCGCGTGACGCCCGAGATGCGCGCGGAAAAAATGGCCCCGAGCCGATCCGCGAGATGCGCCGCGATGAGACGATCGACCGTGTCGCGCTCGGCCGCCATGGCGCGGCGTTCCGCCGCCGATATGCGCGCGGCGATCTCGGCGAGCTCGCTGGCGCTCGTCTCCGGCATCGCGCCGGCGCCAAAGCCCAGCGCGCGGATCAGGGCGCGATGCACGACGAGATCCGCATAGCGCCGGATCGGCGAGGTGAAATGCGCGTAGCGGCGCAGATTGAGGCCGAAGTGGCCGTAATTCTCATGCGTGTATTCGGCTTGCGCCTGGGTGCGCAGCACGATCTCATTGACGAGATCCTCTTGCGCATGGCCCTTCACGCGGGCGAGAATCGCGTTGAAATTCGCGGCGCGCACGGTCTGGCCCTTGGCGAATTTGACGCCGATAGTCGCCAGAAACTCGGCAAGCGCCGCAAGCTTCTCGCGGCTCGGCTCGTCATGGGCGCGATAGATGAGCTTCTGGCGGTTCTCCTCCAGCGTCTCGGCGGCCGCGACATTGGCGAGGATCATGAACTCCTCGATGAGGCGGTGCGCCTCGAGCCGCAGCGGAATGACGACGCGGTCGAAAGCCCCGTCGGGCTTGAGCAGGATCTTGCGTTCCGGCAGGTCGAGATCGAGCGGCGAACGCGCCTTGCGCGCGTGCTTGGCGCATTCATAGGCCGCCCAGAGCGGCCGCAAGGCGGGTTCGAGCAGGGGGGCGGTCGTCTCGTCCGTATTCCCGTCGATCGCCGCCTGCGCCTGGGCGTAGTTGAGCTTCGCCGCGGAGCGGATCATCACGCGGTGGAAGCGGTGGCCGAGCTTGCGCCCCTTCGCGTCGAGGCGCATCCGCACGGCGATGGCCGGACGGTCCTCTTGCGCGCGCAGCGAGCAGAGATCGTTGGAGATGCGCTCGGGCAGCATGGGGACGACGCGGTCGGGGAAATAGACCGAATTGCCGCGCTCCAGCGCGTCGCGGTCGAGCGCCGAATGGGCGTGGACGTAATAGGCGACGTCGGCGATGGCGACGCTCACCACGAAGCCTTCCGGATTGTCGGGCGCTTCGTCTCGCGCCGCATGCACCGCGTCGTCGTGATCCTTGGCGTCGGGCGGGTCGATCGTCACGAAGGGAAGCTCGCGCCAGTCCTCGCGATGCGCGTCGAGCTTGGCCTCGCGGGCCTTCTCCGCCTCGGCCAGCGCCTCGGGCCGGAAGACGTCGGGAATGTCGTGGGCGCGCAATGCGATGAGGCTCACGGCCTTCTCGCTCGTCAGCGAGCCGAGCTTTTCGCGCACGCGGCCGAGATGGCCGCCGTGCCGCGCCCGCGGCAGAATATCGAAGGCGACGAGCTCGCCGTCCTCGGCTTCGCCCTGGTCGTCGCGCAGCACCGTGATCTCGCGGCCGGCCTGTTTCTTATCGATGGGCTCGATGCGCGCCACGCCATTTTCGGCGATGCGCAGCACGCCGATCTGCCGGCGCCGCTCGCGCGTCAAGAGCTTGACGACGCGGCCGACGAAAGCCGGGTCGTCCTCGCCGGCATCGGGGTCGCGCGTCGCGCGCACGAGCGCCCGGTCGCCGACGCCGGCGAGCGGCTCGCCCGGCTTCGCGTGGCGCGGCGCCTCGATGCGGATGCGGGGCGGCGCTCCATAGACCGCCTCGTCCCATTCGACGGGAACGGCGACGAGCTCCCCATCGGCGTCGCGCGCGACGATGTCGACGAGGGCGACCGGCGGCAGCGCGCCGCGCTTGGGTTTGGCGGGCCCGCGGCGGCGCTCCATGGCGCCTTCCTCGACGAGGCCGGAGATGAGGCGCTTCAACTCGATTCGGTCCGCGCCCTTGATCGAGAAGGCGCGCGCGATCTCGCGCTTGCCGAGCTTGGCGACGCGGCCGCTCTCGCGCATCGCCTGCTCCTCGCGCGCGAGGAAGGCTAGAATCTCCTCGCGGGTCGGCGTGGAGCGGGACCCCGGGTCGCGCTTGGTTTTCTTCACGCCGGCGGCCCGTCAGGCAAAGGCGCGGGCCTCATTCTTGATGCGGTCGACCATGGCGCGCAGGCCGTTGGAGCGCTGCGGCGTCAGATGCTGCGACAGGCCGAGCTTGGCGAAGACCGGCTGCGGGTCGGTCTCGACGATCGTCTGCGGCGTGTGGCCCGAGAAGAGCGCGAGCGCCAGCGCGACGAGGCCCTTCACGATATGCGCGTCGCTGTCGCCGCGATAGATGATCACTTTTTCTCCCGAAGGGCCGGAGCCGGTCTGCGTGTCGAGCCAGACCTGGCTGGCGCAGCCGCGCACCTTGTTCTCGTCGGTATAGGCCTCCTTGGGCAGAGGCTCCAGCGTGCGTCCGAGCTCGATCAGATAGCGATAGCGGTCGTCCCACTCGTCGAGCAGCTCGAAGTTGCCGATGATCTCGTCGATATCCATTCCTGCTTCCGCTTGAGAATTCGCCAACCCTTTTCGCACGGTTGCGTCCGGGCCGAAAGGCCGCGCCACACCATGGCGCCGCCGGTGAATGTGCCTTGCCCCTCAGCCCAGCGCCCTTTGGCGCCCTCCGCTCTATATGATAAGCATTCTTGCTGCGCTGCGGGAGAGTGGCGGCGCATGCGGCGTGAGCGAAATGAACACGATCAGCGTAACCTCTCAGTTCGGCGACGCCCTGCCCGATGCGCGCGCGGCCCTATGCGAAATCTGCGCCGGGGACGACGCGCTCTGGCGGCATCTGCGGGACGAGGCCAGCGCGGCCGTGACGCTCGAGCCGTCGCTCGCGGGCCTGCTGACGGGCGCGGTGCTCAATTGCGAGAGCTTCGGCCAGGCGATTGTGCGGCGCATCGCGGCGCGTCTCGGCGCCCCTGTCGTTCCCGCCGAGACGATCGCCGACGCCTATTTCCGCGCGATCGCCGCCGAGCCGGATCTGGTCGCGGCCTTCCGCGCCGATCTCACGGCCATCGTCGAGCGCGATCCGGCCTGCGCGCGGCTGCTCGAGCCTTTCCTGCATTTCAAGGGTTTTCACGCCGTGCAGGCGCACCGGCTCGCCCATTGGCTGTGGCGAAACGGGCGGCGCGAGCTCGCGCTCTATCTGCAAAGCCGCTCGTCAGAGGTGTTCCAGACCGACATCCACCCGGCGGCGCCCTTCGGTCGCGGCGTTTTCCTGGATCACGCGACGGGGCTCGTCGTCGGCGAGACGGCGGCGGTGGGCGACAATGTCTCGCTCATGCAGCAGGTGACGCTGGGCGGAACCGGCAAGGTTTCCGGCGACCGCCATCCCAAGGTCAGCGACGGCGTGCTGGTCGGCGCCGGCGCGAAAATCCTCGGCAATATCCGGATCGGCCGCTGCTCGCGCGTCGCCTCGGGCTCGGTCGTGCTGCAAAACGTGCCCGACCATGTGACAGTCGCCGGCGTGCCGGCCAAGATCGTCAGCGCCTCCGGCTGCCGCGAGCCCGCCCGCGACATGGACCAGCTCCTGAGCGATATCGCCTATGACGCGTTTAATTATGTGATTTGAGCGTAGCGCGTGTAGGCTCTGCCCAAGCCTTGCACTCACATCCAGATTGCCTGTTGCACGACGTTCCGCATACGCTTCACTGTCGCCTGACCCACCGTATCAATTCGCAGCAAGCGAGTGTCAGGCGCATTGGCGAGTTGAAGAACGGTGTTAATACCCGCAGCTTGGAGCCTAGTTATTTTGTCTCCAGTAAGTCCATAGGGGTACGCTTTTGATTTTGCGAGCGCATCAACGTTTTTTCCGAGAATTCCAAGTTGATTATCGGGTGGGAGAGGGGGCATAATAATGTTATTGAAGGTCAAGGCAGATGAATGGACTTCTGCAAGATCAGGCTTCCCCGCGATCCACTCGTCTATCATTTCGATAGTGAGGCGTTTTGTAGGTATCTGCTCTAACAGGCTGCATAAATTTATCGCATAAACGGGGCCGCGGCCTCCTGATTTCATGCCGCGCGAAGCTTCACGCTTAGCCACAAAGCCCAAATACTCTAGGATTTCGAAAATTTTCGAGAACTGGCTAATAAGATTACGGTGAATTGTGACTCGATCTTGTGCGATTGTCTTTCCAGTTTGGCGCACTGGGCGACAGAGATGGTCCACAATCGCCTCAAATATTGACGTCGCGGGCGCAATCAAGGGCTCATAAACTCCAAGCTTCGGCGCAACCTCTTCCATCAATGGCCAGTAGTAATCTTCGGCCATATTGAGTAGGCAGTAGTTTAAATCGGGAATTCCTATCCGAGCCTTCCCTTCAAACCTATTACAAGCAAGAATGAACGCGCGCATGTTTCCAACAACTGCACGACCTAGCAGGCTTGCAAAATTATCCGGAGTCAATCGGTCCGAGAAGACCTCGCGTCGGGCAAGCTTTGGATATCTGGCTCTAATAACATGACTGAAATAACGGTCTCCTCCTGACACGTCTGAGCGGCTAATATCGATAACAGTTGAGTCATTAAATATGTCGAACCTAATTCCGAACTTGGTCACGCCTGGGTATATTGATGCCTTGCAGGAGGTTGCGTTGCTGGACAGGGTTCTAAACAGATCAAAAAATACCTCCAAGGGTTTTTCACGACCAATGTGCGCGGCATCGTCAAAAAGAATTACTATACGCTTGTCAAGTGCACGGGCCAGCTTTGCCAGTGACATCTGGAGCTCTACCTCATTCTCTGCAAAGTCAAACCCGATAGATTCGTTGCGATCCGAAAGTTCACGGGAAATTGCCTTGGAAAGCAGAGAACAGAAGTGACCGATATATTCGGAGCCGTCCGACTGCAGCAGGGGCAGGTAGCGAAGGCTCATGTAGATCGAGAAAGCAGAGCCGCTCGCACGCATCCGTCTATGAGATTCGATGAGAAGAGCGCTTTTTCCGCTACCTCGTCCACCACGAAGTAGGACAGGGCCATGAGCAGACAGCTTGCGGATGATAACATCGTCGAATTGGGAGAAGGAATGATAGCCTTCGAAATCATCGAAAGGGCACTCTTCGGCGGCCAGGATTAATCCCGTATCATTTTCTTCGTGAGCCTGATCGTTCACCGAAATGCCTCTCTAAACTCGTTGTAAGCTAGCAGCGCTGCAGTCGGGGCGAGCGAGCGGTACGCCGTGGGCACAAAATGCGAAACGAAGCCCAGATTGGCCACCTGGATAAAACAGTCCCGGATTGAATCTTTAAGAGTGCCTTCGTCCATCATAACAGAGGGTACGAAATAATCCCAATGCACCCCTTTGGACAGCTTCGAGTAGAGTTCTGCACATTTGCCCTTTGTAGTCGATGTGAAAGTCTCAGGGTCCATCGTTGTGAGGTCATGCTGGCCTCCACCCCCACTTTCACCGGCTAAGTAATCCAACGCAGCCTCCACGGCCGGTTTCCAATAAACATGGTCAACATAGGCAGAGAACAAGGCTCTACTTATTTTTGTGAGTTCATGATCCGGATTCCACAAACGACTCGGGGGACCCTCGTCCGCTAAAACGTCACCCGTCCACTTAAAGCCTGATTTTGAGGGCTTCCCATGTTGGAACCCTCCCTGAGTTTGGAACTCGGCCAAATAAAGCATTCTAAATGGGTCTAATCGTCCCACAAGCGCTGCGCATGCGTTCTCCAGAGTCACCCTGGCGCAGAAAGCTCCAAATATCTGGGCCTCTTCAGAGAACTCTCCGTTCAAGTACACGACCGCTTTGTCGGCGAAGCGATTGATCGAATTGCTAAGGTGATCCAACGTCCTATTAGCCACGCAGGACTCAATCGCATGACCGCAGACCAACTCGCCTAGCCCCAATGCTTTCTCCTCTGACTTCAACTCGCAAAAGCACTTAGCTTTAGACGCTATCGCAAAATCGGGTCACATGCGATCCAGCTTGCTCTGGTGCGAGCACGTCCACCTGAGCCGCCGATCAAAGAGATTTACCTATGGCTCGCCCCCGCGCTTTTTGCAACGCGCAGCAAAGCTTATATTGTGTCCGCTCAAAGAGACAGAAGCCGCAGCGGATCGCTCGAGCCGCCGCGAAGGGGAGAAGCATGGGATCGGAACAGGAAGGCGTGCAACCGGAACAGGACGAACTGCCGCCGCGCGATTCGATGGATTACGACGTCGTCATCGTCGGCGCCGGACCCGCGGGGCTTTGCGCCGCCATTCGCCTCAAGCAGCTCGACGAAAACCTCTCGGTCGTCGTCATCGAGAAGGGCTCGGAGCCGGGCGCGCATATTCTTTCGGGCGCCGTCATCGATCCGATTGCGCTGGACCGTCTGCTGCCGGGCTGGCGCGAGCGCGCCGATCATCCGATCTCGACGCAGGTGACATCCGACGAAATCTTTCTTTTGAGCGAGACGGGCGCGACGCCGCTGCCGCATTTCATCAACCCGAAGCTCATGAGCAATCACGGCAAGTTCGTGGGCTCGCTCGGCAATGTCGTGCGCTTTCTCGCGCAGGAGGCCGAGGGTCTCGGCGTCGAGATCTATCCGGGCTTCGCCGGTGCCGAGATTCTCTATGGCGACAAGGGCGAGGTGCTGGGCGTCGCGACCGGCGACATGGGCGTCGCGCGGGACGGCCATCCCAAGGAGAGCTTTACGCGCGGGATGGAGCTGAGGGGGCGCTACACGCTTTTCGCCGAGGGCGCGCGCGGCTCGCTCTCCAAGCAGCTCATCGCCAAATTCGGGCTCGACAAGAACAGCGAGCCGCAGAAATTCGGCATCGGCCTGAAGGAGCTTTGGCGCATCCCCAAGGAGAAGCACCGCCCCGGCGCCGTGCAGCACACTTTCGGCTGGCCGCTCGACAGCAAGACCGGCGGCGGCTCCTTCCTCTATCACTTCGACGAGGACCTCGTGTCGATCGGCTTCGTCATTCATCTGAACTACGACGATCCGACGCTCTCGCCCTTCGACGAGTTCCAGCGCTTCAAGACGCATCCGCTCGTCGCCGCGCAGCTCGAAGGCGGCGAGCGTATCTCGTACGGCGCGCGTGCGCTGACGGAAGGCGGCTGGCAGAGCGTGCCTAAGCTCGTTTTCCCCGGCGGCGCGCTCATCGGCTGCGCGGCCGGTTTCATGAACCTGCCGCGCGTAAAGGGGTCACATAATGCGATGCTCTCGGGAATGCTCGCGGCCGAGCATGTGGAGAAGGCGCTGAAGGCCGGCCGCGCGCATGACGAGGTCGCGGAATATGACGCGGGTTGGCGAGACTCCGACATCGGGCGTGATCTGAAGCCCGTGCGCAACGTCAAGCCGCTGCTCTCCAAATATGGGCTCTACCTCGGGGTCGCGCTCGGCGGCTTGGACATGTGGACGAACGAGCTTTTCGGCTTCTCCATCTTCGGCACGCTGCCGCATGGAAAGCCCGATTACGCCTCGCTGAAGCGCCTCGAAGAGGTGACGCCGAAGACCTATCCCAAGCTCCCGGGAAAAATCGCCTTCGACAAGCTGTCCTCCGTCTTCGTGTCCAACACCAATCACGAAGAAGACCAGCCTTGTCACTTGAGGCTCAAGGACCCTTCTGTTCCGATCCAGGAAAATCTGCCGCACTATGGCGAGCCGGCGCGGCTTTACTGTCCGGCGGGCGTCTATGAGGTCGTCTATGCCGACGAGACGGCGAAGACGGGCCCGCGCTTCGTGATCAACGCGCAGAACTGCGTGCACTGCAAGACTTGCGACATCAAGGATCCGGCGCAGAACATCACCTGGGTCCCGCCGGAAGGCGGCGGCGGGCCGAACTATCCGAATATGTGAGGAAGGGCTTGGGCGGCGGGCTCGAGATACGCAGGCTCGCGCAAGCCGACGCCGGCGACTTCCAACGGCTGCGCCTCGAGGGCTTTGCGCTGCAAGCCCGCGAGTTTCGTTACGCGCCTGAGGACGAGGCGCATCTGACGGCGAGCGAGATCGAGGCCCGGCTCGCCCGCGATTTCGTTCTCGGCGCCTTCGACGGAGACACGCTCGTCGGGATCGCCGGACTTTCGCGCGGCGCGGGCGTCAAGACGGCGCATAAGGCGCTACTTTTCGGCATGTATCTGCGCCGCGGCTATCGCGGCCGCGGCGTCGGCGACGCGCTCATGTCCCGCCTCATCGAGGAGGCGCGAGGCAGCGTCGAGATCGTCACCCTCACGGTCATGAGCGACAATGCGCCGGCCGTGGCGCTCTACCAGCGCTGGGGTTTCGAAAGCTACGGGACCGAGCCCCGCGCCGTGAAGGAAGACGGCCTTTATTTCGATGAGATGCTCATGTCGCTCCGCCTCGTTGGGCGCTGAGAGCGTCTGCCCATCAGGGGAGGTCCGCGCCGTTGCCGCGGCCCGAAAGGTCGCGGGCGAGCTGCTCGAGGCGTTCGGCGGCGTCGCTGACGCTCTGCGTGAGACGCGTCTCGAGCGCCGCCTCCCGCGCGTCGCGCTCCGCGATCTCGGCGCGCAGAGCCTCGACCTCCTTCTGCAACGCCTCGGCGCGCAGCCGGTGGTCCTCGGACTCGTCGGCGAATCCGAGCGCGCCCATGACGAGCAGGCGCTGGTCGCCGATCTCGCCGAAGCCGCCGCGCAGCTTCTCGATGCGCTCATCGACGAGACGTCCGAGCGCCTCGATCCGGGGCTCGTCGCCCTGCTCGCAGCCGACGCGATAAGAGCGCCCGGCGACCGTGACGACGGCGACCGCCATGGGGCTATTTCCCCTCTTCGCGCGGCGCGAGGCCCAGAACCGCCGCCACCCCGGCGCTGGCGCGTTCGACGCGACGCACAGCCTCCTCGCGGATGCGCTCGAGGCCCGAGGCGCGGGCGAGCGCCGCGTCGAGCTCCTGCGCGAGGCGGTTCCGGTCGTCCTGCATGACGGTGAGCTCCTCCTCGAAATCGGCGAGCGATAAATCTTCCTCGAGCCGCAGGCGAACGACGTCTTCCGCGGCCTCGAGCGCGCAGGAGAGGCGGGTGAAGGCCGCGGCGAGGGCGGGCGGCAGCTCGGCGTCGTTCGATGGGGGCGGCATGGGTCGGCGCGCATCCTTTCCGGCGCGGGCGAGCTCCAGTCCGCCCCGCAATGCGATTCTAGCACGGAAAAAGCAGCGGAATGGTTAGCGCGAGGTTGAAGACGAGCCCCGCGTCGCGCCGGGACGCCACAAAACGTCGCCTTGCCGCCGGTTGACCCAGCGCGAGGCCACGAAGAGGAAATCGGAGAGGCGGTTGACATAGCTCAGCGCGACCGCGGCGACCTCCTCGCCCGGCAGCGCGGCGAGCGTGACCATGGCGCGTTCGGCGCGGCGCGAGATGGTGCGGGCGAGGTGCAGATGCGCGGCGGCCGGCGCGCCGCCCGGCAGCACGAAGGATTTCAGCGGCCCCAGCGCGCCGTTCATCCAGTCGATCTCGGCCTCGAGTTGGGCCACCTGCTCTTGCGTCACGGCGAGCCGCGTCGAGGCGTCGGCGGCCTTGGCGGCGGGAGTCGCGAGCTCCGCCCCGAGATCGAAAAGCTCGTTTTGAATGCGCTCGAGCATGGGGTCGAGCGCCTGATCCTCGACGGCCAGCGCGCCGCGTGCGACGCCGATCGCCGCATTGGTCTCGTCGATGTCGCCATAGGCGTCGACGCGCGGATCGTCCTTGCGGCGCCGCTCGCCGCCGACGAGCGACGTTTCCCCGGCGTCGCCGCCGCGCGTGTAGATCTTGTCCAGTTTCACCATGGCGGAGGGGTCCGGGCCCGCGGGCCTCGCCGCGCCTTCCGCCGAGGCGGAACGTCGGCCCGGCCTGACGCGCCTATCGCTCGAACGGTGTCGTTCAAGCGATAGGAAATCGCGCCGGGTCAGATTGTTGGAGCGAATTCCGATCGCAAAAGCCAGTCAACTTTTGCGGAATTCGCTCTAGCGCCTCGCGCCGCCGTCAGCAAGCGTCTGTTGCCCCAGGACCGGCGAGCCGGTCAGGAAGCGGCTTCCTGCGCCTGCAGCGCGTCGGTGAGGCGGGACCTCACCGTGCGCCAATTGGGCGGCGGCAGACGCTCCTCCCGGCATTGCTTGCCGATCGCCTGCAAAAGGTCGCTGAACCTCGGCGTCGGCTGCGTGGCGCGATATTGCTTGATGGCCTCGGCGATGAGAGTCTCTCGCCGTGGGTCGAGCACTCGGGCGCCTTTCGGGCGGCCGACGGGGCGTGTATCCGGAGCGACGACCGCTCCGCAGGTCCTGAAAGTGCGGATCATGCGATAGGCCGTCGCACGGCTGACGCCGAGATCCTGTTTCAACTCATCGATGATGGCGGGGGAGAGCTTCCCCTCGGCCCGCCCCAAGGCGGCGCGAACGACTGTCTCGCGCCTCTGTTCAATCGTCTTTCGAGCGTTTTCCATAATGTGTTTCTTCACGCGTCTTAAGGTTATGCTTGTGTCTCCGAGAGAAACGCGAATCCCTGCGAAGCCACTGCTTCAGAGATCGTGATGGTCTCATATCTTTGCAATTCCGCGCGCGCCATGGAAGTTTCCGGCAAGGCCCCGTGTTTTAGGCGCGAGTCTCATCCTAAATGTGAAAGCGCTAGCGTTGCATTGGCGACGTCGAATATTTTCAATGGCTTTCTTTTGACTATAAAAAACGTCGAGAAATCAATAACCGATAATTTGCTGCAATAATCGTGACTGTCTCAAAACTGCTACATAATGTCGCGTGGATTGAAAGAGCGCGCGAAAGGGATTCGCGCGCTCTAGTTGCTGCGGCGCTAGTGCGCTGCCCCCGCTTCGTGGCCGCCCATGTCGTGGCCGCCCATGTCGTGGCCCCCGCCCATCATCCCGCCGCCCATCATGCCGCCGCCGCCCATCATGCCGCCCATGCCGACGCCCATGACGGAGCTCAGCGTTTGTTCCGCCGTCTTCTTCTGCTCTTCGGTCAGCGCGGCGAAGAGCGGCTCGATGGCCGATTTGAGCGCGCGCACGATCTCGAGATGGTCGGTCATGTGATGCTCCATCATCGTCAGATGCCCGATCACGCCATGATGCTTCGCGTGATCGCCACTCGCTTGGGCGTCGAGCGCCGCGCATTTCTGCTGGGCTGTCTGCGCGGCCGCGCGATAGGCGTCGTTGAAGGCCGTCCAGGCGCCCTGCTGGGCGTCGGTGAGCTTCAACTCGGCCTTGAGATAGGCCAGCCGGCCGTCCAGATGCTCGGCGAAGCCGCAGGTCATCTTGCGCATCATCGCGCCCATGCCCGAGCCCATATTGTCGTGGCCTTCATGGCCGCCCATGGACATGCCCTTCATGTCGTGACCGCCGCCCATGGCGCCCATGTCGTGGCCGCCTATCATGTCGTGGCTCATGGCGCCGCCCTGCGCCGGCTGCGCCGGGGCCTGGGCGAGGCTCGCGCCGGCGAAGGCGATCAGCGCCGTCGCGGCGACAGCTCGAAAGAGCGGCAGGGCCTGGTGTCTTTGGTTCGCGCTCATTGCTTTCTCCCCTTGGCGCCGGCGCGCTTTTTCCGCGTCGATCGCGGTGCGTCGGGCGCTTGCAACGCCTCCATAGCTGAAATAGGCGCCAGGGACGCGAGAGATCGGTGACAAAGTCCGCTTTTGAACGCGCCAAAGGGTCGCGGGGCGGCTGGCTCGGCCTCGGGGCCGCTCCCGCCCGAGCAAGCGAAAAGCGCGGCGCGAAAAATCGCCTCGAGACGCGACGAAACGCCTCTCGCAATGGCGCCGACGATAAGCTATCGTAGTTTTGGATCGGCTCAGGGGGGAGAGCGGCTCCGCGCAGCGAAGATACGCCAGAGCGCCGGAAATCAACGGCGTCCGGCGAGGGCTAAAGGACCCTGGGAATGGACTATCGGCGCTATTTCGAGGGGGCCCTGTTCCGCCTCAAGGCCGAGCGACGCTATCGCACTTTTGCGCATATCGAGCGCTCTGTGGAGACCTTCCCCGAGGCGCTTTGGCGCCGCCCCGATGGGCGCGCGCAAGACGTCACGATCTGGTGCTCCAACGACTATCTCGGCATGGGCCAGCATCCCGAGGTCATCGACGCCATGGTCGAGACCGCGCGCAAGGTGGGCGCGGGCGCCGGCGGAACGCGCAACATCTCCGGCACGAGCTGCGCGATCGTCGAATTGGAGCATGAGCTCGCGGATCTGCACGGCAAGGAGGCGGCGCTCGTCTTCACCTCCGGCTGGATCTCCAATCTCGCGGCGATCTCGACGATCGCCGATCTCCTGCCGAACTGCCTGATCCTTTCCGACGCCTCCAATCACAACTCGATGATCGAGGGCGTGAAGCGCTCGCGCGCCGAGCGGCAGATCTTCCGCCATAACGACATCGCGCATCTCGAGGAGCTCTTGATCGCGGCCGGCGATCGGCCCAAGCTCATCGTCTTCGAGAGCCTCTACTCGATGAGCGGCAATATCGCGCCTGTGGCCGAGATCGCGGCCCTCGCGGAGCGCTATTGCGCGATGACCTACATCGACGAGGTGCATGCGGTGGGCATGTATGGCCCGCGGGGCGCCGGCGTCTGCGAGGCGGCCGGCGTGATGTCGAAGATCGACGTCATCGAAGGCACGCTCGCCAAGGGTTTCGGCTCGCTTGGCGGCTATATCGCGGGCGACGCGGCGCTCATCGACGCGGTGCGCAGCTATGCGCCGTCCTTCATCTTCACGACGGCGTTGCCGCCCGCTATCGCCGCCGCCGCCTGCGCCGCGGTGCGGCTGCTCAAGAGCCGTCCGGACATTCGCGCCACGCATCAGCGCGCCGCGCATATCGTGAAACATGCGCTCGCCGCCGGCGGACTGCCGGTGCTGGAGAACAGCTCGCACATCGTGCCGGTCATGGTGCGCGACGCGCAGCGCTGCAAGGCCGCGAGCGACATGCTGCTCGATCGGCACGGGATCTACATCCAGCCCATCAACTATCCGACGGTCGCCAAGGGAACGGAGCGGCTGCGCATCACGCCGACCCCGCGCCACACCCATGCGCATATCGTCTCGCTGGTAGAAGCGCTGGTCGACGTCTGGAAGATGCTCGGGCTCGAATTCGTCGAGCCGCCCGCGCATCTGCATGTCGACGAGAAGAGCGGCGAACGCTGCACCTATCCCGAGATCAAGCTCGCCGCGCAGTAGGGCGTGTCACTTCCGTCGAGGCGGCCCTTGCGGCGTCACGACCGCGACGCGTTTTGCGGCATCTTGGGTGAATCTGTGGGGCGCGTCGCGATCCAAATGACGTGTCTCGCCCCGCCTTTGCCGCCTCTCGCGCGCACTTTGACCTCGTCCACGACGAACCCCGCTTGGCGGAGGCGATGCTTAAAGGCTTCGTCCGGTCCGGACGACGACCAGACGGCGAGCACGCCGCCGGGATTGAGCGCCGCGCGCGCCGCGGCGAGGCCCGATCTCGTGTAGAGGCCGTCATTGGCTTCGCGCGTGAGGCCCTCGGGTCCATTGTCCACGTCGAGCAAAATCGCGTCATAGCGCGAAGCGCTTGCGCGAATGAGGCGCGCGACGTCGTCTTCCTCGAGGCGCACGCGCGGATCGGCGAGGCTCGCGCCATGCAGCGTCGCCATCGGACCGCGCGCCCAGGCGACGACGGCCGGCACGAGCTCGGCGACGATGACTTTCGCCAGCGCGGGGAGCGCCGCAAGCGCGGCGCGCAACGTGAAGCCCATGCCGAGTCCCCCGATGAGCACGAGCGGCGCGGTCCGGGACTTGATGCGTTCGAGTGAGAGCGTCGCGAGCGCTTCCTCCGAGCCGCTGAGACGGCTGTTCATCAGCTCGTTAGTGCCGAGCCTGATCGAGAATTCGTCGCCGCGCTGCATGAGCCGCAACTCGCCTGCGCCGCCGGGGATGGGCGCTTTGTCGATGAGTGACCAGGGGATCACGATCTGCGCCTTTGCTCGCGTGAGACGATGCGATCCAGGGCTTGCAGGAATTGCGAACGATTGGCGGAAGAAAAGGGCGGAGGGCCGCCGGTGATCTCGCCCGTCGAGCGGATATGCTCCATGAGCGCGCGCTGCGCGAGCGCCATGCCGATCGAATCCTCGGTGAAGGCGCGGCCGTGCGGCGCGACAGCGTGCGCCTCTTTCGCGAGCGCGCGCGCCGCCAAGGGAATATCGTTGGTGACGACGACGTCGCCCGCCTCGAGGCGCTCGACGATCCAATCGTCCGCGACGTCGGGGCCTGCGTTGACGACGACTCTTTCGATGAGCGCCGCCTTCGGGACTTGCATGAAGGCGTTGGAGACGACGAAGGTCTGCAAGCCGTAGCGATGCGCGACCTTGTAGACCTCCTCTTTCACCGGACAGGCGTCGGCGTCGATGTAGATTTTGATCGGCGTCATGAAGGCTGTCTCGTCAGCGCGCCGCCCGCCTTCTTCCAGGCGTCCAGGCCGCCCGCGATGTGCCGCGCCGTCGCAATTCCGGCCTGCTGCGCGGCCTCGACCGCCATGGCGGAGCGCTCGCCATAGGCGCAATAGAAGAGGATCGTTTTCCCGGTCGCTTGCGCGAGCTCATGCAGGATCCCGCCTTGCGCGATGTTCTCCTGCAGCGCGGCGTAAGGCGCGTGCAGCGCGCCGGGGATGGCGCCGTGCTTCTCGCGCTCGCTTCTCTCCCGCAAATCGACGAAGACTATATCGGGGCGCCCTTGCGCCAGCACAGCGTCGGCTGCGGAAACGCTCCAGCCCTTGCGCGCGATCTCATCCTGATGAAGGCCGATGTGCATATTGGCGGGAACCGCCACGTCCATCATCTTGGGATTGGCGAGGCTGAGGCCGCCCATCAGCGCCGCATAGTCCTCGGCGGAGGCGACTTGCAGGCGAGGATTGAAGCGCCTCTCTTCGCCGATGGTCGAGACCATGTCGCCCTTATAGTCATGCCCCGGATAGACGAGCGTCTCATCTGGCAGCTTGAGCAGCTTGTTGAAGATCGAGTCATATTGGGCGCGCGCGTCGCCATTCTGGAAATCCGTGCGTCCCGTGCCTCGTATGAGCAGCGTGTCGCCGGTGAAGACGCGGTCGTCCATCGCAAAACAATAGGAGTCGTCGGTATGCCCCGGCGTGTAGAGCGCCTCGAGGCTCAGGCCCTCGATCTCGATGCGGTCGCCGTCCGCGACGCGCACAGAGACGATGTCCGCCTTCGTCTGCTCGCCCATGACGGTGACGCAATGGGTGCGGTCGCGCAGCGCCGCCGATCCAGTAATGTGGTCGGCGTGCAGATGCGTGTCGAGCGCCTTGACGAGGCGCAGATCGAGCTCGCGCAGGAGCTGGAGATAGCGTTCGACCTTCTCCAGCACGGGATCGATGATGAGGGCCTCGCCGCCATGCCGGCTGGCGAGGAGATAGGTGTAGGTGCTCGAGGCGCTATCGAAGAGCTGGCGGAAGATCATGGCGGCTCATCCCCTTTCTGGAACGCCGCCATCCTACCAACCGCCGACCCTCGCCGTCACTTCGGCTGCGGCACGATCCGCAGATAGGGCTTGGGCGCCTTCCAGCCGTCGGGATAGATTTTCTTCGCCTCCTCGTCATTCACCGAGCCGGCGATGATGACGTCCTCGCCCTGCTTCCAGTTCACGGGCGTCGCGACGCGATGCTTCGCGGTGAGCTGTAGAGAATCGATGACGCGCAGGACCTCGTCGAAGTTGCGGCCCGTCGTCATCGGATAGACGATGATGAGCTTGATCTTCTTATCCGGCCCGATGACGAAGACGTTGCGCACCGTCTGATTGTCGGCAGGCGTGCGCACGCTGGCGTCGCCCGAGGCGCTGGCGGGCAGAAGCCCGTAGAGTTTGGAGATGGAGAGATCCGTATCGCCGATCATCGGATAGTTGGGCGCGACGCCTTGCGTCTCCTCGATGTCGACGGCCCATTTCGCGTGATTGTCGGTCGGGTCCACGCTGAGTCCGATCAGCTTGACGTTGCGGCGGTCGAACTCCGGCTTGATCTTCGCGACATAGCCGAGCTCCGTCGTGCAGACGGGCGTGAAGTCCTTCGGATGCGAAAAGAAGACGACCCAGGAGTTGCCAATCCAGTCGTGGAAGCGGATGCGTCCCTGCGTGGTGTCCGCCTCGAAATCCGGCGCCGTGTCTCCGATTGAGAATGTCATGCCCGTCCCCCTTGCTAAGGCCGCGGCCTTTTTGCGCGGCGTTTCCGGCGCCCCTGAAACCGTGGCGGAAGACCGGGCGCCCCGTCCGCACCATTTATGCGGGCCTATATATGGCGCAAGTCTCGGTGAAGTGGCGGCCGCCCGGTGTATCGCCTCTCGGGCGATAAATGTAACAACTCCTCAAATGCGCTAGAAAGCATGGAGAAATGCCGAAGCGCGCTCGGCGGCCGCAAATTCACGGTGGAGAGCGACGGCGGGCTCGTGCGGGCCTTGCTGCGGGTTTCTGAGCGCGCCTGAGTCCTGTCATCCCGTGTTCTCTCGTGTTAGGGAGAGGATCTAAATAAAGGCAGGCGATCTCGGAACCCTTCGCCAGATTCCGTGGAAGAGCCCCCTCCCCAGCCCTCCCCCGCTCCGCGGGAGAGGGAGCAGAGTCGGCGGCTTCTTGGTAGTTCGCGGAACGCCGATCGTTGGGGGTCCGCTCTCCCGCGAGCGGGGGAGGGACAGGAGGGGGCCTCCCAATCCGACGCTCGCCTGATACATCGCTCTCGAGGAACCCGCCCCGTGAACCAACTCGCCCCCAACACCTTCCGCGCCGGACCCGACGAGCGCGGCCGTTTCGGCATTTTCGGCGGGCGCTTCGTCGCCGAAACGCTGATGCCGCTCGTGCTCGATCTCGAGGCGGCCTATGCGCAGGCCAAGGCCGACCCCGCCTTTCACGCCGAGATCGCCTCGCTGCATAAGCATTACGTCGGCCGGCCGAGCCCGCTCTATTTCGCCGAGCGCATCACCGAGCATCTCCGCGCGAAGGGCGGGGAGGGCAAGGGCGCCAAGATCTATTTCAAGCGCGACGAGCTCAACCATACGGGCGCGCATAAGATCAACAATGTGCTGGGCCAGATCCTGCTCGCCAAGCGCATGGGGAAGCCCCGCATCATCGCCGAGACGGGGGCGGGGCAGCACGGCGTGGCGACGGCCACCGCCTGCGCGCGCTTCGGGCTGAAATGCGTCGTCTATATGGGCGCGGTCGACGTCGAGCGGCAAAAGCCGAATGTGTTTCGCATGAAGATGCTCGGCGCCGAGGTCGTGCCCGTGCAGTCCGGCGCGCGCACGCTCAAGGATGCGATGAACGAGGCGCTGCGCGACTGGGTCACCAATGTCGCCGACACCTTTTATTGCATCGGCACGGCGGCGGGGCCGCATCCCTATCCAATGATGGTGCGCGACTTTCAGTCGATCATCGGCAATGAGACCCGCCAGCAGATGCAGGAGGCCGAGGGGCGCCTGCCGGATTCTCTCGTCGCCTGCATCGGCGGCGGCTCGAACGCGATCGGTCTCTTCCATCCCTTCCTGGACGATTCCAGCGTCGAGATTTACGGCGTCGAGGCGGCGGGCCACGGACTCAATGTCGAGAACGGCCATGCCGCGTCACTCGCCGGCGGCAAGCCCGGCGTGCTGCATGGTAACCGTACCTACCTATTAATGGACGACGACGGACAGATCCTCGAAGGCCATTCCATCTCGGCTGGGCTCGACTATCCGGGGATCGGGCCCGAGCACAGCTGGCTGCATGAAACCGGACGCGTGAAATATTTGAGCGCGACGGACAAGGAGGCACTGGACGCCTTTCAGCTCTGCTCGCGGCTCGAGGGCATCATCCCCGCGCTCGAGCCCGCGCATGCGCTCGCCAAGGTCCTGGAGCTCGCGCCGCAAAAGCCGCGCGATCATCTGATGGTGATGAATCTCTGCGGGCGGGGCGACAAGGACATCTTCACCGTCGCCGACGTTCTGGGCGGGCTGTAAGGCGCGCGATCAAAAGCTTTCCGGCTCTTTGAGCCGGGCGGTGCTGTGCGCTCGAACGGTTTCCTCGAAAGGAAGCCGCTACTCGCCGGCGCGGTGCGGCTTGTGCTGCGGCATCTCGGAGTTGTCCCGCCGCCGGAAGCGCACGACCGAGCCGGGCGCGCGGTTGCGTTGGGCGATGCGATTGCGACCCGTGCCCGTGAGCACGTAATGGCCGCGCGAGTTGTCCCAACGCATCAGATCCGCTTGAATGGCGGTCTGACGCAGCGCGATCGTCATCGGGTCCTGCACATAGGCGGGGGCGATGTCGCCATGGAGGTCGACTTTTTTGAGCGCCTCGAGCAAGCGGGATTCTGCGGCGTGAGTCATCGCCCTCGAATGTGGCGCCAAACGCCGCGTCCCGCAAGAGGCTTTACGACGCAGGGCGGCCGACCCGGCTCTCGAAAAGCCAATGATTTTATTCCATCTTTGAATTGTCTTGCTGTGTTCGCGCAATGTTTCGGCGCCGCCCGCGGCCGCAAGCTTGAACCTGACGGACCCGGACTGGCTCCCGGCTAAGCCGTCGCTTGGGGCTCGAGCGCCTTTGTTGCCCTCGGCCGGGCAATGGGCTATGAGCGCCGCAACGCGAGTTTTGGGCGCGCCCGCGCTGTCCGACAAGTCTCGCAAAATCAACCGAAATAGCGATCAAGAGCAGAGCGATGAAAGCCGATATCCATCCCGACTATCACATGATCAAGGTCGTCATGACCGACGGCACGGAATTTTTCACCCAGTCGACCTGGGGCAAGCCGGGCGATGTGCTGAATCTCGACATCGACCCGAAGACCCATCCGGCCTGGACCGGCGGCTCGGCGCAGCTGCTCGACCGCGGCGGACGCCTCTCGCGCTTCAACACGCGCTTCGGCAACATGTCCTTCGGCAAGAAGTAAACTGCCCAACTAACGGCTCGACGAGGCTCCCGCGCGCGGGGGCCTTTTTCGTTCGTGCGCCGAGGCGGGCGTCCAAAGTAAAAAGCGTCCCATGACCGGCGCCGGCACAGACCGCAGCAAGCTGAGAATCGAGGGCGGACCCGCCGTGATTCTCGTTCGCCCGCAGCTTGCGGTGAACATCGGCATGTGCGCGCGGGCGATGGCGAATTTCGGCCTCTCGGACCTGCGCCTCGTCGCGCCGCGCGAGGGGTGGCCGCGCACCGACGCCTATCGCAAGGGGGCCTATGCCGCGGCGGCCGGGGCCGTGCATCTCCTGGAGGGCGCGAAGGTCTTCCCCGACGTGCCGAGCGCCATCAAGGATCTGGCTTTCGTCTATGCCGCGACGGCGCGCGGGCGCGGCCAGGCCAAGCCCGTGCATCTCCCCTCGGAAGCCATGCCGCGTCTCGCCGAGGGCTATGCGGCGGGGGAGCGGCCCGGCGTGCTCTTCGGGCCCGAGCGCACCGGCCTCGACAATGACGAGGTCGCGCAGGCCGACGCAATCCTGACCTTTCCGGTCAATCCCGCTTACGCCTCGCTCAATCTCGCGCAGGCCGTGCTGCTCACGGGCTATGAATGGTTTCGCGCCGCGCATGGCGACACGCCGCCATTCGACGCGACAGACCGCTCGCCGCCCGCGACACGCGAGATGACGGCGGCCTTCTTCGACTTTCTCGAGGATGAGCTCGACGCGCGCGAATTCTTCCGGCCGGCGAGCAAGAAGCCGGTGATGGCGCGCAATCTGCGCAACATCTTCCACCGCATGG
>CAWCTS010000051.1:0-30570 GCA_963798515.1 uncultured Alphaproteobacteria bacterium | reverse complement strand
GGGTTCCCCGGCTTCGCTGAAGCCAAGCGTTAACACATGGTTCCCGCGCGGGCCGACGGCGGACGATTCGGACCTCCGTCGCCGGCGCGCCAGAAATCACAACTTCAGGTGGCGGGCCAGGTCGTTATACGTCGCCAGGAGCATGAGCGACGACACCATGACGAAGCCGATCTTGAAGGCGTATTCCTGCATCCGCTCGTTCAAGGCTCGACCGCGCACGGCCTCTATGGCGAAGAACATCAGATGCCCGCCGTCCAGGAGCGGCACCGGCATGAGGTTCAGGAGTCCGACGGACACCGAGAGCAGAGCGATCAAATTGATCAAAGGCCAGATCCCAAGAGAGCTGATCTTCTGCGCCATCTTGCCCGAAGCTTCCGCGATCCCGATCGGGCCCGAAAGCTGGCTGGCGCTCTCGCGTCCGGCGAAGATGCCCCCGACGAACTTGCCGGTCTGCTCGACAATGCTCCAGGTTTCCTCGAAAGCGAGACCGAGAGCCTCGACCGGCCCGGCGCTCTGCATCCGCATGTCGCGGATGTCCTCGCTGGAATTAAGGCCGAGCCGCCCTATGACCCGCCCGTCCTTCGCCTCGACGGCCGCGGGCGTCGCCTCAAGCTCGGTGGCGGCGGAGTCGCGCATGACGGTGATGCGCAGCGTCTGCCCCGCCGCGGCGGCGATCTGCTTCTGAAATTGCGCGAAGCTCTCGATCGGCTGCCCGTTCACGGCCTTCACGAGGTCGCCGGGGTGAAAGCCGGCCCTCGCGCCGGCGCCGTCCGCCTGCACGGCCGAGATGCGCGGCGAGACGACGAGTTGGCCGTCGACCACCATCGGCCGGCCGACCAGAGCGAACATGCCCCAAAAGAGCGCGATCGCGAGCAGGAAGTTGAAGAAGGGGCCGGCGAAGACGACCGCGGCGCGCTTCGCCACGCTCTGACCCGCGAAGGTCACGGCCCGCTCCTGCGGCGTCATGCGGTCGAACTCGTCGGAGACGCCCGCCGTCACCGCATTGGCGTCGCCGTGGAACTTCACATAGCCCCCGAGCGGAATCGCCGAAATTCGCCAGCGGGTCCCGTGCTTGTCGTAGAAGGCGAAGAGCTCGGGCCCAAAGCCCAGGGAGAAAGCGTCGACCTTGATCCCGCAGAGCCTCCCCACGATGAAGTGGCCGTATTCGTGCACGAACACGACGACGCCCAGAACGATGATGAAAGGCACGATGTAGCTGGCCGTCGTCCAGAGATAGTCCATCGCCTCGTGCTCCCTCGAACCTTAGATCACACCACCTTTGAGCAGAACCGCTCAAATCCAGAAATCGTGATCAATTCTTATAAAGCGAGAGCGCGCCTCGAGCGAAAATCGGTTCTTTTTTTCGCGTCGCGCTCTTGCGCCGGCCCGCGCCGCGCCGGCCGGGCCATGGTTATGAACCTCTTAGACTGCCCTAAACGCCGACCGACGCCAAGGCTCGGCGCGAGCGATCTCGCACATTTTGGTCAATGGCCAAGGCGTCGGCGACGCTCGCAGGTTCTCCCGCTTCGCCATTTTTTTCTGCAATTTCCAGAGCTTGTGCGACATGGCGGGCGATGTCGCCGAAGGCGATGCGCCCCGCGAGGAAGGCCTCGACCGCGATCTCATTCGCCGCATTGAGCACCGTCGGCAGACCGCCCCCCGCCGAAAGCGCGCGAAGCGCCAGCGCCAGTGCCGGAAACCGCTCATGGTCCGGCCGCTCGAAGGTGAGCGTCGCGATTTTCGCCAGATCCAGCCGCGGCGTCGGCGCCTCGAGGCGCTCCGGCGAGCCGAGGCAATGCGCGATCGGCACGCGCATGTCGGGAACCGCCATGCCCGCGGTGACCGCGCCGTCGGCGAAGGCGACGAGCCCATGCACGATGGACTGCGGATGCACCACGACGTCGAGCTTCCCGGCCGGGACGCCGAAGAGATGATGCGCCTCGATGAGCTCCAGGCCCTTGTTCATCATCGACGCCGAGTTTACGGTGATCTTCGGCCCCATCGACCAGTTGGGGTGGTTGAGGGCCTCGGCGACCGTCGCCTTCTCGATGGCCTCGCGGCTCCAGGTGCGGAACGGCCCGCCCGAAGCCGTGATGATCATGCGCTCGATCGTAGCGGGATCGGCCCCGCCCAGCGCCTGCTGTATCGCATTATGTTCGCTGTCCATCGGCAGGAGCTTCGCCCCCGCGTCGCGCGCCGTGCGCATGAAGGGCGTTCCGGCGCAGACGAGACATTCCTTGTTGGCGAGGGCCACGTCGCGCCCGGCCTGCAGCGCCGCATGGGTGGGCTCCACCCCGGCCGCCCCCACAATCGCGCTCACGAGGAGATCGGCGTCCCAGGTGGCCGCCTCGATGACGGCCTCCCGTCCCGCCCCGACCTGGATATTGGTTCCCTCGAGCGCCTCCTTGAGCGGCGCGAAGCCCTCCTCGTCGCGGATCGCGACGAATTCGGGGCGCAGCAGCAGGGCGAGCCGCGCGAGCTCGGCGTGATCGCGCCCCGCGGCGAGCGACACGACGCTGAAACGTTCGGGATTGCGCGTCAGCAGATCGACCGTCGACTTGCCGATCGAGCCGGTTGCGCCGATCAATGCGATGCGCCGCGGCGTCCGCCCATTGGCCGGGGTCCCGCCGTTCTCGCCGTGATAACCCATCAGATCGCGCTCACCAGGAAAAGAGGCCGGAGGCGGCGGAGGACGGATCGCGCAGAACCCCGAGCGCCGCCGCAAACACCACCGCGAAGATGAAGCCGTCCACCCTGTCCATGACGCCGCCGTGGCCAGGAATGAGCCGGCTCGAATCCTTAACGTCGAATCGCCGCTTCACGGCCGATTCGAAGAGATCGCCGAGTTGCGACAGGATGACCGCGACGAGGCTGACAAAGAACATCGGCGCCGGCGAGGCGCCGGCGAAGGCCCAAGCCACGAGCGCTCCGAGCGCCGCGCCGCTCAACGCTCCGACCACGGCGCCGGACCAGGTCTTGCCCGCCGAGACGCGCGGCCAGAGCTTGGGCCCGCCGATCAGCCTCCCGCCGAAATAGGCGAAGACATCGGCGCCCCAGACGATGGCGAAGGCCCAAGCGATCACCGCCGCGCCCTGCGGCTCGGAAAGCCGCAGAAGCATAACGGAAACCACGAGCGCCGCGGCGTAGAGCACGCCGGAAGCGGCCCAGATCCTCCGACCGGCGCCCGCGAGAGCGCCGACCGCCGCGCTTGAAAGCGCAAGCGCGATCAGGCCGGCCGGCAGCGCCTGGGCGTGAAGGAGAAAGGCCGAGGCTGCAAGCGCAACGCAGCCCAGCACGACGCGCGCCAGCCGGCGCTCGCCGCCGATGAGCGTCTGCCACTCCCAGAGGACCGCGCAACCAACGACGAGCCAGAAAGCGGCGAAGACAACGCCGCCGTAAAAAGCGGTGGCCGTCGCCATGGCCACGAGAACCACAGCGGAGGCGACGCGCGGACCGAGATCGCCGAAGCCGCCCGATTTGGGGGAAGCCGATCCCTCTTGCGCGGCCGCGCTCATGAAGCCGTCTTCGCTTTGCGAATTCCGGATTCGAGACCGCCGAAGCGGCGATCGCGATGCGCGAACTCCGCAATGGCCTGCTCCAGCGCAGACTTGTCGAAGTCCGGCCAATGGATGGGCAGAAAGACGAACTCCGTATAGGCCGACTGCCAGAGCAGGAAATTCGACAACCGCTGCTCGCCCGAGGTGCGGATGATCAAATCGGGATCGGGGATATCCGCGGTGTAGAGCCGCGACGCGAGCGCATCCGGGTCGATGTCCGCCGGCGACAATTCGCCCGAGACCACGGCTTCGGCCAGGGCGCGCGCCGCCGCGGCGATCTCCTGCCGGGCTCCGTAGTTGAAAGCTACGACGAGCGTCAGGCCCGTATTGTCGCGCGTGATCTCCTCGGCTTGGCGCAGCAGGGCGAGAACGTCGCTCGACAATCCCTCGCGCGCGCCGATGACGCGCACGCGCACATTATTGGCGTTGAGCTCCGCGAGATCATTGTGAATGAAGCGATGCAGCAGCGCCATGAGGCTCTGCACCTCCTCCTTGGGCCGCGTCCAATTCTCCACTGAAAACGAATAGACCGTGAGATAGCCGATCCCGAGCTCGATCGAGGCGCGAACCGCCCGCCGCAACGCCTCGACGCCGCGCCGATGGCCTTCGAGGCGCGGCAGACCGCGTCTCGCCGCCCAGCGTCCGTTGCCGTCCATGATGACCGCGACATGGCGCGGCGTGCAGCCGAAGGACGCCGTCTCCGTCTCGCGAGCGGTCTCTTTCAGGCCGGCAAAGTCTCTATCCGACATCGATTTCCTGTCCACAGCTCGACGCTCCCGCTCGACCGACCGGCAGCTCGTCGTCAGACCTGCATGATTTCCTTTTCCTTGCCTGACAGCAAGGCGTCGATTTCCCGCACCGCCTCGTCGGTCGCCTTCTGCACCTCTTGCTCGTGGCGCTTTTCGTCGTCTTCTGGGATGGCGTGGTCCTTCAAGAGCTTTTTCAGCACGTCGAGCCCGTCGCGGCGCACATGGCGGACGGAGACGCGCGCCTCTTCCGCATATTTATGCGCGACCTTCACGAGTTCCTTGCGGCGCTGCTCGTTGAGCTCGGGCGTGCGGATTCGCAGAGTCTGGCCCTCGACGACGGGATTGAGGCCGAGATTGGCGTCGCGGATCGCGCGGTCGACGGCCCCGACCAGCGCCTTGTCCCATACCGCCACCGAGATCATCCGTGACTCCGGCACGCTGATCGTGGCGACCTGGTTGAGCGGCGTCGACTGGCCATAGGCGTCGACATGAACGGGCTCGACGAGCGAGGCTGACGCGCGGCCGGTGCGCAGACCGCCAAATTCATGTTTCAGCGTCGCCAGCGCGCCCTGCATGCGGCGCTTCAGATCGTCCAAATCGAAAGCTTGACTCATTTTCCGTAGAACCCGTCTTCCCTCTCAGAATCAAATCCTCTTAAAGCATAACAGCTTCGAGCTGTTATGCTCGGATTTTCATCTGCTTGCCTGCTTGGCGACCGTCCCGGACCATAGAGCGGCGGGCCGGGGATTCATAGTGTCAAATATCGCTCGGGCGCGGGCTCACGGCACGACGAGCGTTCCGCGTCCCTCTCCGCGCAACGCGGCGGCAATGGCCCCCGCTCCCGCGATGGAAAACACAAAAATTGGTATCCTATTCTCTCGTGCAAGCGCGAAGGCGGCCGTATCCATCACCCCGAGATTTTTGGCGATCGCCTCGTCATGCGTCAACCGGTCGTAGCGTTTGGCGGCGGGGTCGCGCTTGGGATCGGCGGTGTAAACGCCGTCGACCTGCGTCGCCTTGAGGATCGCGTCGGCTTCGAGCTCGGCCGCGCGCAGCGCCGCCCCCGTGTCCGTCGTGAAGAAAGGATTGCCGGTGCCGCCCGAGCAAATGACGACGCGCCCTTTGGAGAGATGCCGCAGCGCCGCAGCGCGCGTGTAGGTCTCGCAAAGCGAAGGCATGGGGATCGCCGAGAGCGCGCGCGCGGGACGACCCTCAGCCTCGACGGCGCGCTCGAGCGCAAGACCGTTCATGACGGTCGCGAGCATGCCGATCGAGTCCGCCCGAGCGCGCTCCAGCCCCTTCCCGGCGCCCTGCACGCCGCGGAAGAAATTGCCGCCGCCGACGACGACGGCGATCTCGGTCCCCTCGCCCGCGGAAACCGCGAGATCGCTCGCGATGCGCGCGAGCGTCGCGCCGTCGAGCCCATGCGTCCCCGGTCCCGTCAACGCCTCGCCGGAAAGCTTGACGACGACGCGCTTGAATTTTCCAGGCGTCGTCAACTCAGTCATCCGTCGTCTCCCGTTCAGGCGATGCGCAAGCGAGACGCTCTCCTTAAACGGGCCTTCGTCGGCTACGCAAGCCGGCCGGCGCAGGCTTCTCCTCGCTTTTGGAGATGCGTGAGCGCAGCGCCGTCACGAGCGCCTCGCGGTCCCGGGAGAAGCTTTGACGCAGCGGCGCGAGGGACGATCACGAAAGGCGTATCGCCGCGCCCTCGAAGACCCGCCGCGCGCCCGGCGATGACGAGCCGTGCGGCGGCCCTGCGGGCTGCGGATCCAAAAATGCCGCCCTGAGGCTAGGAAGCCTCAGGGCGTGGTCGCCGTCCGGCCTTGTGCGCCGCCGACGGCTCAGTATTCAATAATTTGACGGAAGCTCACCAGCATTGGTTCACCCAGGTCCAACCGTTCCACCACCAGCAGCCGCCGCCGCCCCAGCCCCAGCCGCCGCCGTAACCCCAACCGGGTCCCCAGCCGCCGCCCCAGCCGCGACGATAGCCCCAACCGCCGCCCCAGCCTCGGCGATAGCCCCAGCCGCCGCCCCAGCCGCGTCCACCCCAGCCGCGACCGCCCCAGCCGCCGCGACCACCCCAGCCGCCGCGACCGCCGCCCCAGGCGTCCGCCGGCGTGGTCATGGCGCCGAGGATGACCGCGTCGGCAGCCACATAAACGCCGACCAGAGCGCAGATTCCGAGAACGCGAGGAAGAAGCTTGCGCTTCGGTTTCGTCGAGAGATCCTTAACCATTTGCACCCTCCTTGTTCCCGAAATCTCGGGTTTTCCTGCGCAATAGGGGCGAACCGTCACCCTTGCCCCATCGCAAAGTGAGACTAGCGCAGCCGCCACCGCCGACCAGTCCGAAGACGTCAGAAACCACCAAGACCGTGCTGAAGGATTAAGAGTTTCGTTAAAATCCTGTCCGCGACGTCTCGTCACGCGACTCTTCGGCCTCGGAAAAAGTGTGTATACCCGGGCGCGAGCGATAGACGCTCGAACGCAGCGTAATCTCGCGTCTCCCAGCGCCGCGCGTGGCGCCAGCCAAGGCCTTTCGCCCATGTGGCGCGCCTATCTCGAAACCATCCTGCTCTTCGCGCTTCCCTTCGTTCTTTACGCCGTCTTCCATTTGCTGCTGCTGCGCTGGCCCTTCGTCGCATCGCTCTGGACGCGCGGCCGGGTGTCGAGCCTCGCCATCGCCGGACTCGTGCTCGCGGTGATCGGCATGCTCACGCTTGGCCTCGGCCCCCGCGAGACGGGCGCCTATGTTCCAGCCCACATCGAGAACGGGCGGCTCGCGCCCGGACATTTCGAGTGAAGGCGCTCGACGCCCTGCTCCGCGATCCCAAGCTCGCGCGTCTCTTCGCCGCGCTCGAGGCCACGGGATGCGAGACGCGGATCGTCGGCGGCGCGGTGCGCGACGCGCTGCTCGGGATTGCTCCCAAGGAGGTCGATCTCGCGACGCCGGCTCATCCCGAAGACGTCATGCGCGCGGCGGAACGCGCGGGCTTCAAGGTCGCGCCGATCGGCCTCGACCATGGGACGGTCACAATCGTCGTCGACGGCGTGCCTTTCGAGGTCACGACGCTGCGCGAGGACGTCGAGACCTATGGGCGCGCCGCCAAGGTGCGCTTCGGCGCCGATTTCGAGCGGGACGCGCTGCGCCGCGACTTCACGGTCAACGCGCTCTCGCTCACGCCCGACGGCGTGCTGCACGATTATGCGGGCGGCCGCGAGGACCTTGAGGCGCGCCGCATCCGCTTCATCGGCGATCCAGCCACGCGCATCAAGGAAGATTACCTTCGCATCCTGCGCTTCTTTCGCTTTCATGCGTCGATCGGCGAGGGACCGCTCGATCGGGACGGACTTCACGCCGCGATTCTGGCGCGCGGGCAGCTCACGATCCTTTCACGCGAGCGCGTCGGGGCCGAGCTGCTCAAGCTGCTCGCCGCGCGCGGCGCGCCCGCGACCTTGCGGATCATGTGCGAGACCGGAATTCTCGAAGCGCTGCTGGGCTTGGGCTTTCCGGCGCGGCTGGAACGATTCGCCGCCATCGAGGCCGCGCGGGACACGCCGCCCGATGCGCTGCTGCGTCTTGCGGCGCTCGCCGTGCTGATTACGGAAGACGCGGAGCGCGTGCGCGTTTCGCTGCAACTCTCGAACGGCGAGCATGCGCGCCTCATGCGCGTCGCGCGGCTCTGCGAAACGCGCCATGGGCTCGAAGCTCCGTCCACGCGCCAAAAACTGTTGGAGCTGATCTTCCACGAAGGCCGGCGCGGCGCGCTGGACGGGCTCGCTCTGCTGCAGGCGGAGAGCGGCGCGAGCCCGACGGATGCGCAATGGCGCTGGGCCTGCGATTTCGTCCACGAATCGGAGGCGCCTGCCTTTCCGGTGAAGGCCGCAGATCTGATGCGCCGAGGCCTCGCGCCGGGGCGCGAGCTCGGGGCGATTCTGAAACGGCTGCAAGCCGATTGGATCCGCGCCGGATTCCCCAGCGAACCGCAAAAGCTCGCCGATCTCATCGAGAAGGCGACGCGGCGCCAGTCGTCCTGACGCGTTCAATGCTTTGAAAGAAGGCCGCCTTTGACGACAGCGCCCCGAGTGGCGGGCTCATCCGCCGATCCGGCTTGCCAAAAGCCCCAAAAACGGGTGCAAATCGCGCGAGGCCGTAACGCCCGGAAGCGAGAACTCGCGCCCGGAGGCCGTTTGTCTGGGAGAGCGCGCCTTTATGACTGAGTTCCCCTCCGTCCGCGGCGCTGAGCCAAGCGCGCCGGCGCCGGCGCGCCCAGCGCAGGAGTCCGAGCTGACGGCGGGCGGCGCGCGTGCTTCGGCGCCGACCGTCTGGGGCCGTCTCATCGCGCTCTTTTGGGGCCGGGAGGAGGGTTCGAGGCCGCGGACGCGTCCTGGTCTGTCGCGCGCGGACCTCGCGCGGCTCGCCTTCCTCGTCACCATTCCGGTGCTCTGCTGGGTCTTCTATACGACCTCGAGCGGCATGATCGACGTGATGCGGCGCGAGCCCGGCGACTGGGTCGGATTGATCGGCACGTTCATCGGCACGACGGCCATCCTGACGATGCTCGCGGCGACCTCCTGGTCGCTCGGCGCCGATCTCGGCGCCTTGATCGCACGCCAGCAGTTTCTGGGCGAGCGGGTCGTGCTCAAGACGGCCATCACGGGCCTCGTCTACATCTTCGTCTTCTGCATCTCGGCCTTCTTCTCCTTCACCTACTACTACAACAACATCTTCGGCCTCTCCTCGAAGCGGCTCGCCGCGCAGCTGCAGCCGATGGAGATCGCGGCAGACGCGCTCCTGCCCGCGCAGAAATTTATCGAGGAGAATTACGACACCGAGAGCCTGCGCATCGTCGCAACGCCAGCCCTGCGCTCCTATCTCGAGCGCATCGACGCGCTGACGCACGCTGCCGCGAACGCGGGTCCGGCGCTGCGCGACAACGCCCGTAAGGCGCAGGAGGAATTGCAGCGCCAGGCTGCGGTTGCGGCGCAGAGAAATGCCGCCGACCTCGCCGAGGCGCAGGCGGCGCATCGGCAGATCGGCGAGACGCAGGCGCGCATCGCGGCGCTCGATCGCGCAATCGCCGATCTCGAGCCCATCATCAAGGGCAAGGAAGAGCAGATCGCCGCCCTCTCGGCCACCGAGCGGCAGGAGGAGCAGCTCGCCCTCGACGCCTCGAAAGGCCTCGACAACCGGGGCGCCGCCTGCGGCCCCAACTGCCTGGGCCACCAGGCCAACGCCGACGCCGCGCGCAAGCGCATCGCGACGATCCGGCAGACGCTGAGCGGGCCGGCGAGCGAACGCGCCCATGCGATGAAGGAGCGCGATCTCCTCGAAGCGAGCCTCGTCACCCTGCGCCAGCAGGAGGAGAGCGCGCGCGCCAAGCGCCCGGCGGGGTCGGAAACCAAGGTCGAGCCGCCCCCGGACCTCTCGGCGGCCGTGGCCGCGCTCTCGCAGGCGGCCGTCGATATTCGCGTCAATCCGACGACCCAACGCATACGCGAGGCGAAACCCGCCTGCCAGCTGCTGCTCGGCGCGACGCGCGAGACCCGCCTCCTGCCGGCGATCATCCCTAATGATTTCGACTGCGAGCCGCAGGGGCGCGAGGCGCTCGATCTCCTCGCGGCGCGCGACGAGGTCATCGCCGCGCGCGCCGCCTTCGCGCAGAAATGCGCGCTCGACGGCGAGCTGCGCAACGGCATGCAAGCGATCGTCGGGAGGATGCGCGCGGGGGGCGACGCGGCGAGCGCCTCGGCCGGCGTCAATGAGGCGAAGCAGCTCGTCGACGCCTGCATCGTCTCGGCCAAGGCCGCCGGCCTCACCGAGGCGCAGGTCCAGGATTTGCTCAAGCGCAGCGACCGCTTCCTGCAGACCCGCAGCCTCGAGCGCAATCGCTTCGAACTCGCGCGCGAGGCCTTTCTGAAGATGACGCCCGACGCGACCATGGCGCTCGGCGTCGCGATCGCGCAGGACGCCTTCATGTTCGTCATGAAGCTCCTCTCGGAGATCCTGAAGCGCGAGACCAAGGCCAAGGAGCGCGCGCCGCTGCCCGCCTCCATGGACCTGACCGACAGCGAGGAGGAGGATTGGGACACGCGCGTCCTCAAGGCGCTGCTGCGGCGGGCCAAGCCCTATCACGGCGCGATGAGCCTGCTCGACGCGCATGTTCCCGAGATCGAGGCTCTTCCCGACGAGGTGCGAGACAATCTTCTGGGGCTGCTCAACCGGCTCGTGCGCGCCGGGCACGCCTATGTCGACCGAAAGGGCGAATATATCCTCGACGACCGGACGCTGATCGAGGCCGAGATGCGGCTAGAAGCCGCGATGAAGCGCCAGCGGCTGCTTGCGGCGGCGGCCGGCGCCCCGGGCCGCTTCTCGGCGCTCTCCGGCTTCGCCGAGGACCGCGACGGCGTTTGGCGGCGCGGCCGTGGGGCGCTCTCGCGCTATTTCCTCCCCTCCCCCGCCGTCGCGGCGGTCGAGGGAGCGGAGGAGTAAGCCCAATCGGGGTGAAGCCGCCCGCTCGCGAGCCCTCATCCTGGGGAGGCTCCGCAGGAGCCGTCTCGAAGGATGAGGACGCCCGAAAGCCCTTAAGGTTCAGCTCTTGCCGATCCTTCCAGAAGCCCGCTTCGCGGGCTCCTCAGGAAGAGGGCGGGTCAGTATTTGACCACGCAGGTCGAAACCGCGCCGTCGGAGCGTGCGCCCATCGCCGGCACATTGCAGTTCGCGTGGCCGTGGCGGAGCAGACCGCGGACGCGGTAGGGGAAGCGGCCTCTCACCGGACCGGGAATGCTGGCATGGGGAAAATGCTCGTGGATGAAGGCGTCCGCCTGGGGGCCCTTCAAATGAACGGTCACCGCATAGGCCGGAGACACGAGGAGCCCGCAGAGCGCCAGCGACAGCATCAATTTTCTCATTTTATTCTCCTTGGTTTTGGCCTTGCGGTGGCAGGCTCGAACGGAAAAGCACAAGCTTCTCCACTCAATGTCCCAATGTGGCGGATGGTTCCCGCCAGAGAGGCGATGACCTCGATTTATGGTTGTCGCGTCGGGCGGCAGCCTTTTTCCTCTCCTCATGTAATCTCTCAAAAACAAATCATAACTTTATGAAAAAAATAAATTTATGTCCTAATGTAAAAGTTATTTTTTGGGCGCTGGCGCTCAGAGCGCCTCCCTTCTCTCAGGTTCCAGATTCCCTCCCCGCCCCTACTCCACGGCGAGAGCGCGCGGGCCTTCGGCGAGGCGCTCGTAGGAAAAGCTGAACGCGCTATCGAGGCCGAGCGCGGCGTTGAAAATCGGATCGGCGGCGAGAAACGGCCGCCAGAACTCCGACAACGAAGGCCGCCCCGCCGGGCCCGGACGGCGAAAGCGCCGCTCCTCAGTCTGCGGGTCGAGATTGGGGTTCTGAAACCCCTTTACGAAGCCGAAAGAGGAGAAGACGCAAAAGCGCAGCGACACCTCCGGCTTGCGCTCGAGCTCGCGCAGCGCGTCGAGCCAGGGCGCCTGCGCCAGCGTCCGGCGCAGCACATGCGCCGCGACGTCCGGATCGCAGGCGTAGGTGAAGGCGCTGGGGCCGAAATTGACGAAGAGCCGCTCGTAGAAGGACCAGGCGACGACGATGCGCTTCGCCCGGCGGTCGGGCGCGAGCGCCAGCCGCTCGATCAGCCGCGATAAGGAGCCCGCCCAACGGGCCTCCTCCAGGCGCAGCAGCGGCAGCACGAAGACGATGGCGTCGCTGGCGAGAAGCTTCGTCGAAAACTGCACGCGCGACGCCACCGAGCCGGGCTGCGGCTGGCCCTCCTCCGGCGCCGCGAGATCGCCGCCGACGTCCACGATTTCGAGAAGGCGCGCCGCCTCGCCCTCGCCGCCCTGCGACGTCTCGGCGTTGAGGCGGAAGAAATACTCATGCGGCATTTCGGGCGGCGTGGGCTCGCCGCCGCTGTCGACCGTCTCGCGCAGGCGCTCATAAGGCGAGACGAAGCTCTCCAAAAGCTCATATTTGGAGGCCGCCGCATAGCCGCTCTCGAATTCGCCGCGCCCGATGGGTTGCAAAGTCAGCCGCAGCTCGGGCGGATAGCCATGCGCGCCCTGCGCGACGCAGTCCGGGAGCGCCGCGATCATAGTGGATTTGCCCGCCCGGCGCGGTCCGACGAGCGAGACGCTCATGCGCTGCGGAATGGCGCGCCGCGGCTCGCGCTCGGCCGGCGCGGCGGACTCGAGGCCGGTCATGACTGCGCCGCCTTGGATGCGCCGCGCACGAAGAAGCCGCGCACCGCGGCGAGGAGGCCCGCGGGCTTCTCGGGCGCCGCCGCTTCTTCGGGCGGGCGCGCGCGCGCCGCGCCGACCTCGCGCCAATAGGCGTCGGCTTCGGCGACGATGACCGCGAGCTGCGCGCCCTCCGAGGCCGAGGTCCATTCGCCGGCGCGGCGTCGTTCGAGATAGGCGCGCAACGCCTCGCCTTTATCGGGAAAACCCCAGTCGTCGCAGTAGATGACGGCGCGCTCCACCATGGCTTCGTTCGATAGCGTCGCCGCCGTCTCGCCCAGCGCCGCCGCGTCGAAGGACGGGGCGTCGAGCGAGAGCCGCGCCGCGGCGAGCTCGCGCGCCAGCGGCGTTTGACGCAGCAGGCGATAGGCTTCGAGCTGCGTCGCCGCATCGGCGCGGGGCGCGACGACCCCCGCCAGCGCCTGGGCCGCCGCATAACGGTAGACGAGCGGCTTGGCCTCCTCCTCGGCGCGGCGCGCGCCCAATTCGCTCAGACGCAGATCCGGCTGGCCGGCGAGCGCCTCGGTCAGGGCCGGATCGGCGCGAAAAGCCTCGAAACCGCCGCGCGCCGCGAGATCGGCGCGTCCCGCGGCCGGGCAGTCAGCGACGAGCGCGCAAAAGCTCCAGAAGCGCAAAGGATCGAGCGCGTCCCATTTTCGCGTGGGGTCGAAGCGCTCGCCATAGCCCGCAGAGGCGAGCGTCCGGTTGAGCGCGGCGATGAGCCTTTCGCGGCGTTCCTGGAGGGGAGCAAGGCGCTTGGCCTCCGGCGCGCCCGCCTCGGCGCCGCGCTCCGCCTCGGCCGCGAGCCTCAGGATCTCTTCGAGGAGGGGTTCGCCCTGCTGCATGGCGCGCGGGCTGAGGCCGTCGAATCCGAGCCGAAAGGCGCGCGCGTGCCGCACGCCGCCGGGGTCTGCGGGCAACACCTCGAAATCGCCGCCGTCGGGAGAGGTGTTGACGAGGCCGACCTCGTCTCCGAGCGCCGCGCCGTGGAAGGCGAGGTCCACGACCGCGCCGGGGCCGGGCTCATCCGCCACGCGTCGCGCCGAGACGCCGTCGGGCGAAAGGTTGCGCGCGCCGATGAGCTTGGCGAGGTTCTGCACGACGATGGGGCCGCTCCGCTCCACGCAGTCGAAGCGCTCGACCTGCCGTCCCGTGGCGACGCGGATGTCGTCGCAGGTCAGAGGATCGGCGACCGGCTCGCCCTTGAGCCGCTGCTCGCGCGCCCATTCGCGGAAGGCGATGCGCTGCCGCATGACGAGGAAGGCCGAGGCGCGCTTGAGGAAGGCGTCGCCCTGCGAGAAGGTTGCGAAGCGCAGCCGCAGAGTGGCGCAAGGCGCGCCCCCTTCGCGCAGCCAGTGCTCCAGGATCGCGAAAGGCGCTCGGGGCGGCGCTTCCTCGCGCGCGGCGCAAAGCTCGCGCGCCTCGACCGCGAGATGGCTCTGCTGGGCGGGAAAGAGCCGCTGCGCGGGCTCCAGCCGCTGCACGAGGATCGCGCCGGCGACGCGCTCCGAGCTGCGCTTCTGCCCGAGCGCCCAGACGAGCTTGGGGCCGCTGCGCACGATGCGCTCCTGCGCGTGACGCGCGAGATCGCCCCGCCCCGGGAAGGAGGAGGCCTTAAACGCGGGCGCGGTCGGCAGGCCGGTTTCGGGAAGCTCGACGAAAAGCAGGCGCCACTCGCCGCCGGGAAGCCCGGGCTTGTCGTCGCACAGCTCGAGCCGCAGCTCCGCGCCGCCCGCCGCATGCAGCGCGACGAAACGGCGGTTGCGCGGCAGTTCGAAGAGCTGGCAGCCGCAGCGCCAGCGCTCGGGCGCCACGAGATCGACGAGCTCGGCGTCCTCCATCGCCTCGCTCGTAGAAGCGAGGACGGCGAGCTCCGGGCGCGCGCTCTCAGAGGCGATCGCCTCCTCGTCGAAGAAGCCGAGCGCGAGCCCCCGCTTGCCGTCCCAGAAGGCGTCTACACGTTCCTGCCACATGCGACTGCGGTCTTCCTCGGCCCGAGCGCGCGCGAAGGCGAGGATATACGCTTATCGCGGTGGGGGAAAGCGAAGGGGCTTGGCCAGCTCGGGCGTTGTGGACACTTAATCTTGGGCTTGGGCGACGGCTGTGCGAAAAGGGGGGAAACACGAAAATCATTTTGAGGGATGTAGCCACCATGACGCTTCGACCTCCCGCGCAGAGCCTGCCCAGTCACAATCGTTTCCGCTATCGCGCCATCACGCAGCGCCCAACCTACGAATGGCCCAACGGGCGGCGCCTGGCTGTCTATGTGGGGCTCAATCTGGAGCATTTCGCCTTTGGCGAGGGCCTGGGCGCGGAGCTGGCCCCCGCCACGCCTCAGCCGGACATCCTCAATTTCTCCTGGCGGGAGTATGGCAATCGCGTCGGCGCTTGGCGGCTGCTGGAATTGTTCGGAGAATTGGGCTGGCCTCTTTCGGTTCTCGCCAACACCAGCCTTTATGAACATTGCCCCGAATTGATGGATGCGGTTCGCGCCCGCGCCTACGAAATCGTGAGCCACGGGTACACCAACTCCGTGCGGCAAGGCGACATGGACGAGGACGGGGAGAGCCGCCTTATCGCCGATGTGACCCGAACGATCGCGCAGATCGAGGGCCGGCCGCCCCAGGGCTGGCTCGGCCCGTGGATTTCGGAGTCACGGCGAACCCCGGACCTGCTCGCAGAAGCGGGCTATTCCTACCTGCTAGACTGGTGCATGGACGATCAGCCGATCTGGTTTGCGACGCGCAACGGCGGACGCATCTTGTCGGTGCCATATCCGCAGGAGATCAACGACATCCCGGCGATCATCGGGCGCAAGAACGCCGCAAGCCAGTTCGCCGACATGATCGTGGACAATTTTGAGGAGATGCTCGCCCAGTCTGAGCGGGCGCAGCTGGTGATGGGGATCGCCCTGCATCCTTACATCATTGGTCAGCCCCACCGCTTGCGTCATCTGCGGCGGGCCTTGCTGCACATTCAGGAAAAGCGAGACAAAATCTGGATCACGACGGCGGGCGCGATTGCGGCGCACGCCGCCCCTTTCGCGCTCTGACTGCCGCAGACTGCGCGGGCGAAACGGAAACGCTTCGCCAGCAATGCGCGCGTGAAGGCGTCCAGCTCAGCCCTTCGCAGCCGCCGCGACCTCGGCGGCGAAATCGCCGGTCTGCTTCTCGATGCCTTCGCCGAGCGCGTAGCGCTTGAAGCCCGCAATCGCGATCGGGGCGCCGGCCTTGCCCTCGGTCTCCTTGACCGCCTGGGCGACGGTCTTGCCGCCATGATCTGGGTGGTTCGAGACCTGCTCGGGCAGCAGCACTTCCTTGAAATAGGTCTTGAGCCCCAACTCGATGATCTTCTCCATCACCTTATCGGGCTTGCCCGCGTTCTTCTCGCGCAGCAGGTTCTTCTCGCGCTCGATGGTCGCCGCGTCGATCTCCTCGGCCGTCATCGCGGCCGGATTGGCCGAGGCGACATGCATCGCGAGCTGGCGGGCGAGCGTCGCGAGCACTTCCTTGTCGCCCTTCGACTCGAGCGCGACGATGACCGCGATTTTGCCGAGGCCGTCTGAAATCTGCGTATGGACGTAGCGGCCGACGACGCCGTCCGTCACCGAAAGCTCTGCGGCGCGGCGAAGGGTCAGGTTCTCGCCGATATTGGCGATGGCCGTCGTGACCGCCTCGGCGACCGTGGCGCCGCCCGGATAGGCCTGCGCGTTCAGCGCTTCGACCTCGGTCTTGCCGGTCTTGAGCGCGGTCTGGGCGATGTTCTTCACGAGCGTCTGGAAGTCGGCGTTGCGCGCGACGAAGTCGGTCTCGGAATTGACCTCCGTGACGACGCCCTTCCCGCCTTCGACGAGCGCCGCGACGAGGCCTTCGGCGGCGACGCGGCCGGCCTTCTTGGCGGCCTTGGAGAGGCCCTTCTTGCGCAGCCAGTCGACCGCGGCTTCGAAGTTTCCGTCGTTCTCGGTGAGCGCCGTCTTGCAGTCCATCATGCCGGCGCCGGTGCTTTCGCGCAGCTCCTTGACGAGGGCGGCGGAGATCGTGGCCATGAGCGAAATCCTCTATTGCGTGGCGCCGGGCGGACCGCCTTGCGGCGCGGGCGCTCTTTCCAAAAGGGACGCCGGCCGCTACGGGCCGGCGATGCTAGGATGGTTTTGCGACAAAACGCCTTCGCTCGAAGCGGAGGCGCCCGGGATCAGCCGACGGCGAGCGCGCGGGCCTGCTCGATCCAGCTGTCGCGCGTGATGCGGCCGCCGAGCTTGAGATCGTGATCGAGCTTCTCGGCCTCCGCGATGCTGAGCGCGGCGATCTGCCAATAGTGGAACACGCCGCCGTCGTTGAGCTTCTTGACGATCTGCGGGCCGACGCCCGTGAGCTTGGCGAGATCGTCCGGGGCGCCGCGCGGCGCGGAGAGCAGCTCGAAGGCTTCCGTCGGCGCTTCCGCCTCGGCGGAAGCGACCTGCAGCGCGGGCTCCTCGGGCGGGGCCTCGGCCTCGCCCATGTCCATGCCGAGCGCGCCCTGGCTGCGCCCGATTCCGTCGATCGCCGCGCGGGCGATGAGATCGCAGTAAAGCGCGATGGCGCGGCCGGCGTCGTCATTGGCCGGGATCGGATAGGTCACGCCGTCCGGATCGCAATTGGTGTCGAGGATCGCGACGACCGGGATCTTGAGGCGGTTCGCCTCCTTGATCGCCAGGGCCTCCTTGTTCGTGTCGATCACGAAGATGAGGTCGGGCGTGCCGCCCATGTCCTTGATGCCGCCGAGCGCCTTCTCGAGCTTGTCACGCTCGCGGGTCAGCAGCAGGCGCTCTTTCTTGGTGACGCCGCCCGAGCCGGCCGAAAGCTGCTCGTCGAGCTTGCGCAGGCGCGAGATCGAGCCGGAGATCGTCTTCCAGTTTGTCAGCGTGCCGCCGAGCCAGCGCGAGTTGATGTAATATTGCGCGCTGCGCTTCGCGGCGTCGGCGATCTGCTCCTGCGCCTGACGCTTCGTGCCAACGAAGAGCACGCGGCCGCCCTTGGCCACCGTGTCCGACACGGTTTTCAGCGCCTGGTGCAGCAGCGGCACCGTCTGCGCGAGGTCGATGATGTGGATGTTATTGCGGGCGCCGAAAATATAGGGCGCCATTTTCGGGTTCCAGCGATGCGACTGATGGCCGAAATGGGCGCCGGCCTCGAGGAGACCACGCATAGAGAAGTCGGGCAGCGACATGTTATTCTTTCTCCGGTTCGAGCCTCGGCGAAAGCGTCTTTGAGCCGGAAAACCGGCACCGGAGCGCCACCTTGATTCAGGGGGCGCGTAGACTTTCGCCTGTGGGATGGCGCGGTCTATAGGGGAGAGCGCGGCGGGATGCAAGCGGCGGGGTGACTCGGCATTCGAGAAGACCGCGCGGCGACGCCAAGGGGTCTGTGAGCTGCGCAAAAGAGGGCATCGAAAAATGCGGCCGCGACTGCTCTTGGCGATGTTTTGTATAAGCGCCATCGCGCTGTCAGGGGGTTCGCAAGAAGCGGAATCTCCGGTGAAAACAGGACCGGAAACGAGTAAGAGCGGCTGGCGGTTGGACTTCGAGGAAAACTTTGAGCAACCGATCGAAGACAAAGGCGCGCCCTGGATAAAAGCAGCTCCAGGGAAGATGGACCCTTTTGACGACGACGGGCCCTACTTTCATGCGATCGGAGGAACGGATTTCGCGAAGCAATTGGGGTCCTTCGACACCTACCGCCGGACATTTCGCTTCGGGAAGGATGGATGGCTGACCGCGGAGCTTTCTGCGCGCGACCCGGAGAAACAGGGCAAACCCAAGAACCCGCCTTCTCTGACGAATGCGAGAATTGACGGCGTGTCCGTCGCCCTGCTCAGCGAACCCGACCACCATGGCGGGATCTTAATTCGTTCGACCCGACCTTTGCCGGCCGAGTATCGCATCGAGTATTCGCTCGTGGCGATTGATTTCGGCGGTAGCCGGCAAGGCTTCTGGAACACGTCAGAAAAAATCAACGGCTACGCGCGAGCGCAGGCCAAAACTCGCCACCCGTGGCCCTTCGGCTCGAGCGATGAATTTTCAAAGCCCTATGCCGATTGGCTGGACGCCCGATCTGCCAACGGCTTTTATTTTCTTGCAATTATGGACTACGAGAACCCCTTCCCGCGTAATAACGTATTTATACACTCGCATCGCAAGGTCGTGATCGACGCCTTTAATGTGAACGAAAAAGCGACCTTCGAGACATGCAATCCTAAGGATAAGACATTCTATATAAGTCAGGACAACAGCGTGAACATGCTCTTCTTGACCCCTGGCGCGCCCAAAGAGAGTCAAGTCGTCGCCGAAACCGAGTGCGGAACCCATTTTAGCGGCGACAAGGGACATTCGCCGGTCGTTTCAGCCGTGCAGCTGCAACCGGAGCTGATGCCGGAGCAAAGATACCGCTTTGCAATCGAGCGTGATGCAACCGGCTATACGCTGGAGGTCGAAGGCAATTTCCGCTTCGTCGGGGAGACGACCTACCGCTACCATCGTTCCTTTCTCCAGGACCGCCATCCAATCTGGCATTACAACCAGACAAGCGAAGAGTATGATGGCTCTTACGACGATTCTTGGAGCTATACCGGTCCCTTCGGCAAGGTGGAAATGGCGCATAGCTGGCCAAAAGGCTCCGCCTATCCGGATTTTTTCATTATTGGCGATCCGCATACCAATTACTACGAGGGCTCGGCTGCGATAACCAATATCAGGCTCTACTCGAGGGAATGAAGGTAAAGCGAGGAACGGCCGCGCGTAGTGAAGTTTTGCAGCGATATGTTATTCTTTCTCCGGATCCAGCCTCGGCGAAAGCGTCTTTGAGCCTGAAAACCGGCGCCAGAGCGCCACCTTATTCAGGGGGCACTTAGACTTTCACCTGTGGAATGGCGCGGGCGAAACTGGATCATGCCCGCCCGCGCAGGGAGCGCCGACGATGCCGATACTGCGTATGGATCATTTCACCATTCTCGCCACGGATACCGAGCGGACGGTGGCTTTCTATCGAGAGCTGCTGGGTCTCGAGCCCGGCCCGCGGCCGGCTTTCCCCATGCCGGGCGCGTGGCTCTACAACCAGGGCAAGGCCGTGCTCCACATCATCGAACGCTCGGCGATCCCCGAGGGCTGCGGCGTCCTCGATCACATCGCTTTTTGGGGAGAGGACCTGCCTTCTGTGCTCGCCAGGCTGGACGCGCGGGGTTTGCCCTACGACCTCCGCAGGCTGCCGGAAGGCGGATACGCCGCCGGCGTCTGGCAGCTTTTCTTCCATGATCCCAACGGCGCTTGCATCGAAATCGACTTCGCCGCGACGGAGACGAAGGACGGCGGGGATGGCTTACGTTGAAGCGAACGAAGGCGGCGGGGAAGCCTCACACCCGCTCCGGCGTCTCGACCGGCAGCGCCAGCACGAAGACGGTTCCGCCGCCTGGGTTCGGCTCGGGCCAAATTTGCCCCTCGTGCTGCTTGACGATCGAATGAATGATCGAGAGGCCGACGCCGAGGCCATGCTCTTTCGTCGTGACTAGAGGCTCGAAGAGGCTGTGTTTCACGGCAGGAGAGATGCCCGCGCCCGAATCGGCGACCTCAATTCGGATCGTGTTTTCGTCGATCGCGCGGGTGGAGATGCAGAGCACGCGCTTTGCGCCGCCTTCCATGGCGTCGAGAGCGTTGGAGATCAAGTTCGAGAACAATTGTCTGATCTGCACGGCGTTGGCGCAGACGCAATCGTTTTTGGCTGCGAGATTGAGGTCGATCCGCACCCCTGTGTCTTCCTGCCGATGACGGCTCGTCTCGATCGCGCCGCGGATGACCTCGTGCAGGCGCAATGACTCCCGCTCGGGAGTCTGACCTTCGATCGCGCTGCGCAAATGCGAGATCATCTGGCGCATATTACCGAGCTGCGTCAGCGCGTCCCGCAGCGGCGTCTCAACGGGAAGCGGCCGGTCATCGGGGCATAGGCGCAAGAGACGCTCCGCGGTCTGCACATAGGCTGTCGCCGCCGACAGAGGCTGGCTGATCTCATGCGCCAGTCCGGCCGCCATGTTGGCCATGGCGCCCAAATTCTTCGTGCTGACGCTCGCCTTCCGCTCGCTTGCGACTTGCGTCGCGATCAAATTCCTCAGCTCTTTTTTGTAGTTGAAAGAGCCGAGAAACAGCACGGCCGCGTAGCCGGCGAGAGCCACCGCCACCATTGTGTGCTGCATGTCGCCGACACGCAGAAGCGCGAAGAGCGCTCCTAGCGCGATCGGGCCGGAAAAGGCGATTGCCGCGGCCGGCACGCTCGCCAGAACGAAGACGCCGCCGCCGAGCATCCCGGAAGTCAGACAGGCGATGAGCAGCTTGCCGCCGAGGTTCGCGTCCGCGAAGAACAGCGCCGGCAGCGCCGCCCAGGCCAGACCCAGCGCCAGCGAATAAATGACGAGATGTTTAACGCCGCGCCGTCTGTTGGATCCGCCGCGCTTCGAGACAGAGTTTCTTCGCCATTGACGCAAGAGGATCAGGCCGAAGATCGACCAGATGACGCCGGCCCAGATCATGGCGGCGGCGAAGATGGGCGTTTTCAGGCTCGAAACCACGAAAACCAGAGTATTGCAGAAGCTTGCAATCATGCTGGCCGAGAAATTGCGCATAACCGCCGTCAGTTGTTCCGCCCTGAGGCGGTCTGAAATTTGTTTAGAAGGATCAATTTGCATGATTATCCGTTTCGTGCTTCGACGATCCCAAAATGGCCCAGAAGCGGCCTCGTCTCCAGCGATGCGGCTAGCTCGCGCTCCGGGGCGATCACTTGGATTCAACACGAGGCCTTCGGCGACTGCGGTGGAATGCGATCAGTGAATGCATCCGAGACCTTCGCGAAGGTGACAGATTGCCACGCCCTCGCCGGACCGCACCTCGACCTCGGCCGCGACGGTCGAAGCGCACGCACCCAGACCGGCCTTCGGACACGAGCCAGCCCGGCATAGCTGCGATGCTCAAATTTCTGCGACGCGAGCACAAACTCACGGCCGCCAAGTGAAAAATACGGGCGCCTCGTCTCCGGACGCTATACGCCTTGGGTCTGACTTGTTTTATTGCTTGAGATTGCGGCCTGCAAAAGGGACGACATGGGGAAGTCATGGACGCCATCGCATATCCGCGGCCCGGACGCGCGGACGAATATTCTGAACTCATCTCGTCTAAGCTCGATAGGATGAACAGCCACCCGGTCTTCGCCAGGGTGACGGATGTGCGGAAGCTGCAAATTTTCATGCAATGGCATGTGTTTGCGGTCTGGGACTTCATGGCCCTGGTCAAGCGCTTGCAGTGGCAGTTCACCTGCGAGACCGTTCCCTGGCTGCCGCCGCAGAATGCTCGCGCCGCGCGTCTCATCAATGAAATCGTGCTCGGCGAGGAGACAGATGAGGCCCCGGGGGGCACGCACGCCAGCCATTTCGAGCTTTATCTTGCTGCGATGAAGGAGATTGGCGCCTCGACGCGGCAGATCGAAACCTTCATCGGTCATGTCCGATCAGGACAGGAGATCGAGACGGCTCTCTCCTTGGTCGCCGCTCCGACCCCCGTGGCGCAATTCGTGCGCTCCACCGTCGACATGGCGCGCCAGGGGCCGATCTGCGAGGTGCTGGGGAGTTTCTTTTACGGCCGCGAGCACTCGATTCCAAAGATGTTCCAATCCCTGCTCGACAATTGGACCGTCGATCCGCGCTCGGCGCCGACCTTCGTCTATTATCTGCAGCGCCACATTCAGCTCGACACCGACGCCCACGGCCCCGCTGTGGAAGGGATCATCGCGGAAGTCATGGACGAGTTGCATGAGTCGCGAGCAGCCTTCTTCCAATCGGCTGTGAGAGCGATCGATCTGCGCATCGCGCTGTGGGACGGGCTGGCCCTCGCGCTCGAGGCCCTCGACCAGCGGGGCCCGCGCACGCCTCAGCGATCCGGCCCTGCGGGCCGCTTCCTCTGAGTCGCCAAGGACGAAGCGGGAAAAACCGCTCTGAAGGAACGAGATGAGCCACGATCACAGCCATCACGCGCATGACCACAGCCATGCGCCGCGAGACTTCGGCGCAGCCTTCGCTCTCGGCGCGTCGCTCAATCTCGCGCTCGTCGTCGCGCAACTGACCTATGGATGGTGGGCGAACTCGCTCGCCCTCATCTCGGACGGCGTGCATAACTTCTCCGACGTGCTCGGCCTGCTGCTGGCCTGGGGCGGGTCGTGGCTCGCGACGCGTCGGCCCACGGCCTCGCGCACATACGGATACCGACGCGCGTCCATATTGGCGGCGCTGGGGAATGCGGCGCTGCTCCTGGTCGCGACGGGCGGCCTCCTCCTCGAGGCGGCGCAGCGGCTCCTGAGCGCGCCCCCCGAGGTTGCGAGCGGCACGGTGATCTGGGTGGCGCTCGCGGGCATCGTCATCAACACCGCGACCGCCCTGCTCTTCCTGCGCGGCCGAGAGCAGGATCTCAACATCAAGGGCGCCTTCATCCATATGGCCGGGGACGCCGCCGTTTCCCTGGGCGTCGTCGTCGTCGCGCTGCTGATCTCGCAGACGGGCTGGCGTTGGCTCGATCCCGCCGCCGGCATCGCCATCGGCGTCGTGATCTTGTGGAGCAGTTGCGGCCTCCTGCGCGCGGCGCTCAACCTCGCGCTCGACGCCGTGCCGGAGGGCGTCGATCCCGCCGCGGTCGAGGCTTATCTGACCGGACTGCCCGGCGTCTCCGAGGCGCATGACCTCCATATCTGGGGCATGAGCACGACCGAGACCGCTTTGACCGTGCATTTGGTGCGGCCAAACGCGCAGTCCGACGACCGGTTCCTGGCCGGGATCGCGCATGAGCTGGAGCATCGCTTCCGTATCCATCACGCGACGATCCAAATCGAAACCGGCGACGGCGAATGCCGCCTCGCCCCCGCCAATGTCGTGTGAGGGCTAACCTCGTAGCGGGGAAGCCTTTACAGGTGGGGCTGGTGAAGCATCAAGCTCGAACTAAACAGGATGGCCTGCATCTAAAATTTTAATGCAGCAGTATTTAAATAATGGAAATTTAGGATCGATGGCCGATTTATAAAAATTACGCTCGTTTACATTGCTTGTCTCCAGAAAAGCCATCATTCCATGACTTCATTGAAGTCCGATGCTTGAGATTCGGCGTCGAACAATGGAGACTGAGAAGGATGCGCTTCAACACACTGGCTCGATGGGGAGTCGCAGCGTTCATCGCGCTCGGGGCCTCGACCTTGTCCGGCGCAATGGCGCGAGCCGACGTGATCGGTCTATACAATACCGGCGTCAATCTGGGCGCCGATCAGGTCGACAAGGCTTGGTGGATCGCCAACGGAAGCTCCGAGCCGGTCCTGCAATATCCTGCGCCCGTCTACGCCAATTCCACAAACGGGGTCTTCCCGGTTGGCCCCTGGGTCGAGAACAGCGCGATATCCAGCTGGGACACGCCCACCAAACTGCTGCAATCCGACGGCGTCGATACGAAAGCGGACGGCCAATACGCTTGGCGGACTCAATTCACCGTGACCGGCGCTCTGCCGAGCTCACTCAGCTTCAACTTTGCGGCCGATAACGAGGTCGCTTGGATCAGTCTGAATGGGAAGACGATTTATTCGGGTCCCACCGATGGATCGAGCCAGTATGCTTCTTGGACGTCAGTAACGGCGGACAACCTGCGATACGGAACCAATACGCTCGACTTTCATGTGGTCAACTACGCTCAGAACGGCGGCAACCCCACTGGGTTGGACGTTCAATTCGCCCCCATTATCGCCGCCTTCGACGCAACGTCGAACCTCAGCCAGGCTCCAGGCCCTACTCCCGGCGCTGGCCTCGCAGGTCTTGCGGCTCTGGCGCTCGGCGGCCTCTATCTTCGGCGGCGGCGCGCCTAGCGCGCCGATAGACGACTCGCGCTCGGGCGGATGCAGATCGATGGCGGCGGCGGGACTTGACGAGACCCGCCGCTTACGTCACGCGATTTGCATCCTAGCGGTGTAGCCGGACGCTTCTGGGATCGCGCTGCGTCCGTCCACCTGCCGAACGCCCGGGCGAAAACCATGTGCCCCTCCGTCCGACTGAATCGTCTCGTCCTTTTGACTCTCGCGAGCCTCTTGGGCGGGACCGCGCATGCGGGAAGCTTGCGCGACTACAACCACATGGTCGTCATCCTCCAGGAAAACCACAGCTTCGACAATCTCTGGGGTTTTTGGGACAAGGTCGAGGGCGAGCCGGTCAACGGCCTGCCGCAGGCCGACGCCGCGCATGAATTGCAGATCGGCGCGGACGGGAAGCCCTTCCCCTGCCTCTTTCAAAACGACGTCAATCTGAAGGTCGTGAAACCCGCAGACGGAGCGGCCTGCGCCTTCGCCAATGCGCCCTTCAACATCGAAGCCTACATCAAGCCGCAAGACTCAACCTGTCCGAATCCCTATGGCGACAGCTTTACGAAGAAGGGATCGCGCGAGGGATACGCCAAGAGCCAAGGCGAGCCCGGTGGCTGCACCCGAGATCTCACGCACAGCTTCTACAACGAGCAACATCAGATCAACGGCGGCGCGCAGAACCGCTATGTGATGGGAAGCGACGCGGCGGGCCTCGTCATGGGCTATTACCACACGCAGCAGTCGCCGCTTTATCGATATCTGCATGAAGCGGGCGCGCCGCATTACGTCATCGCGGACAATTTCTTCCATGCCGCCTTCGGCGGGTCCTTCATGAACCACCAATGGCTCATCGCCATGCGCACGCCGGTTTTCGAGAACCCGCCGACCCTTGGCCCGGATCAGGATCTGCACAGCTCCATCGACGCCAACGGGCTCGCGAAGAAGCCGCCCAAGGAAGTCTATGAGGCGTCGAAAACCCCGATGCGCGACCAGCCGCTGACCGCCTATTGCGCAGGCGATCCGCGCATTCCGCCGGACCGCGCCCCGGCCCCCGCGGGCTTCGTCTGCGGCGATTATGTCGTCGGCACGATCAGCCCGCAGAACTGGCCCTGGCGCCCGAACGATCCCAACAACACGCCGCGCCTCCCGCCGCTGCGCTACGACACGATCGGCGAACGCCTGAACGACAAGGGCGTCGACTGGGACTGGTACGCGGGCGGCTGGGACAATGTCGAAGGCAAGCGCGACGGGCGCGGCTGGACGAATGGGGCGGGCGCCCATTGCTCGAGCGCGGAAGTCGCCTTTCCTCACACTTTTGAGACGACGGTCGACGGCGTTCTGCGTTGCCCCGACAAATCCTTCCAATATCATCATCAGGCCTTCGACTATTTCGAGAAATACGGGCCGGGAACGGACGGCCGAAAGGCGCATCTGCGCGACGAGGAGGACTTTCTCGAGGCCGCAAAGAACGGCGCCCTGCCGGCCGTGAGCTTTGTGAAACCCTTGGGCGAGGAGAACGAGCATCCGGGCTATGCGAGCGAGGAGAACGGCGACGGTCATCTCGTCAAGCTCGTGAAGGCGGTGATGGACGGCAAGAACGCCGCCGACACGCTGATCATCATCACCTATGACGAGCACGGCGGCTTCTGGGACCATGTCCCGCCCCCACCCTACGGCCAGAACGCCAAGGGCGCGCATGATCAATGGGGCCCGGGCACACGCGTGCCGGCCATGCTGATCTCAAAGAAGCTCGCGCGCTCCGGCGTCGATCATGTGGCGCATGACACGACCGCGATCACGAAGCTCATCGAGGAGCGCTTCTGCCTCGCGCCGCTGGGCGAACGCGACAAGGCCGTCGCGAGCCTCAAGAGCGCGCTTGGAGACAAGAGCAACGACTGTGGCCCGCGTTCCGAAGCGCGGTGAGCGAATGACGCAGCTTCTAGTCGCTCGCATAGAATTCGGCGGGCGCGCCGATGAGGGCCGGACCGGAGAGCCGTGCGCGGGAAAGATCGGCGCCAGCGTTGAGCGCCTTGTTGACGGACGCAAGAAGCGCGCTGCGCTTCGCGATGGTCTCGAATTTGGCGCGAGGCCCATTGTGAAGCATGCGCGCTGCGAGGAGGCCGCTTGCAGCGAAGATCGGCTCCGCGGAGAAGGGGAAGCTGCGCCAGCCGCCCGTCGCATCGCGCGCCGAGAAGTGCTGCGGCAGCCCGGAGGGGTCGAGCGCGCCGAGATGCGCGATGAGCAGAAGTCCGAAGCTTTCCGGCACGCAATCGACGAGCCGGCGCGCCGTCATGGGGCTCTTGGCGAGGGCCAGCATCCGCGCTTCGATCTCGGCTTCGCCGAGATGCGGGTCGCCGAGAATATCGGCCGCCGCCTCCACCAGCCCTGGCCCGATCTCACGCAACTCCGCCTCTCCCTCCGCCAGACATGCCGCAACCATGACCGGACGCCATGACTGAAACAATCTTCCTCTCCAACGCCGCCGGCGACAAAGCCGAGATCGCTCTCTTCGGCGCCGAACTTTCCAGCTGGAGGGCGCAGGGCGTCGACCTCATCTGGGAGATCGACCGGCGCTTCTGGGATCGCACGGCGCCCGTGCTCTTCCCCATCGTCGGCGCGACCCGGCAGGGATGCGTGCGGGTCCAAGGGGAGAGCTATCCCCTGTCGCTGCACGGATTCGCCTGGGAGAAGGATTTCGCCGTCGCCGAGCGGCGCGAGGATTTTCTGCGACTGGAGCTCGCCGCGGATGACGAGACGCGCGGTCTCTACCCTTTCGAATTTCTTTTCGCCGTCGAGTTTTGGCTGAAGCCCGGCGCGCTCGAGCAGGCGCTGATCGTCACGAACAGAGACGCCAAACCCCTGCCCTACGCCTGCGGCCTGCATCCGGCCTTTCGCTGGCCGCTCGCGGGCTCAAAAGCGCAGCATGCGCTGATTTTCGACGCGCCGGAGAACCCCGAGCTCCCGGTCATCGGCAAGGGCGGGCTCTTCAGCGCCGAGAGGAAGCGCGTTCCGTTGCAGGATCGCGTCTTGCCCCTGGCGCCGGAGCTCTTCGCCAAGGACGCGCTGGTGTTTCTCGACGTCAAAAGCCGCCACGTCGCCTTCGACAATGGCGAAGGCGCGCGAATTATTTGCGACTTCCCCGACTTTCCGCATATCGGCTTTTGGACCCGGCCCGGCGCGCCCTATCTCTGTCTCGAGCCCTGGACCGGCCATGGCGATCCCGAGGGTTTTGCGGGCGAGCTTGCCGAGAAGCCCTCGATCCGTCTCCTCGCGCCGGGAGAGAGCGCCACGCACAGAGCGGTTTTTCGCTTTGAAATGACTGCCGAAGCGCTTTAAGCGGAAGCTTTCGGCCCGGACATTGCTTGGTTTGGGCGCGCGCTGCAGGACCCTCGCCTCATGACCATCGCCCCTACCGTCATCGACGCCATCGGCAAGACGCCGCTCATAGAATTGCGCGCGGCCTCGAAGGCGACCGGCTGCCGCATCCTGGGCAAGGCCGAATTCATGAACCCCGGCGGCTCGGTCAAGGACCGCGCGGCGCTCTACATCGTGAAGGACGCCATCGCCAAGGGGACCTTGAAGCCCGGCGGCGTCATCGTCGAGGGCACGGCGGGCAATACCGGCATCGGCCTCGCGCTCGTGGCCAACGCCATGGGCTACAAGACCGTGATTGTGATCCCGCAGACGCAGTCGCAGGAAAAGAAGGACATGCTGCGGCTGCAGGGCGCCGAGCTCGTCGAGGTGCCGGCCGTCCCCTACGCCAATCCCAATAATTACGTGAAGCTCTCCGGGCGGCTCGCCGAGCGTCTCGCCAAGGAGCGTCCGGAGGGCGCGATCTGGGCCAATCAATTCGACAATGTCGCGAACCGCGAGGCGCATATTCAGACGACGGGGCCCGAAATCTGGGACGAGCTTGGCGGCGCGGTCGACGGCTTCATCTGCGCCTGCGGCACTGGCGGCACGCTCGCGGGCGTGGGCCTCGCGTTGAAGGCGCGCGATCCCAAGATCAAAATCGGCATCGCCGATCCGATGGGCGCGGCGCTCTATTCCTATTACACCACGGGCGAGCTGAAAGCCTCGGGGACCTCGATCACCGAAGGGATCGGCCAGGGCCGCGTCACCGAAAATCTCGTCGGCGCGCCGATCGACTTCGCCTGCCAGGTGCCGGACGACGAGGCGCTGCCCATCGTCTTCGACCTCGCCGAAAAGGAAGGGCTGCTGCTCGGCGGTTCTTCAGGCATCAATGTCGCGGGCGCGATCCGCCTTGCGAAGGAGCTCGGACCCGGCAAGACGATCGTCACCATTCTTTGTGACGGCGGCGCGCGCTACGCCTCGAAGCTCTTCAATCCCGAGTTCTTGCGCGGGCTCAACCTGCCGACTCCGCCATGGCTCGCGCCGCGCGAGAAGATCGATCCGGGATTTGTGTGAGCTGCGCTCAGCCGCGGACCTCGACGGCGCCCTCTCGCAAAGCTGCGAGCGCACCGGCGTTGGGGAAGGCGCGATAGCGCCAGCGCGGCGGGTATAGATCCGGTTCGGGCGCGAGCAATTCCTCAACGATCGGCAGGGCGGTTTCCCAAGGCGCGGTGACGGGGACGGCGCCCTCCGCCGACTTCGGGTGGAAGGCGATGATGTCGGCCCTCGGCAGAAGGCCGTTCGAGACCGCCTCCGGCCATACGGCGAGCGTCGTCGCTTCGCCCCCTCGCGAAAAGAGGACGAGCTTGCTGACGAAAGCCTCCTCTCCGGTCTTCGGGCGCATCTCCTCGATCTGCTGCTTTTGCAACTCATAGTCGAGCGCGTCGCGCTGACGGAGCGCCGCGCGATAGGCCGCCGCCGCTCGCCCTTCCGGTCGCCAGGAGACCCAGGCGCCATCCGCGAGCCTCAGCATTTCGACCGAGCAGCGATGCGGCGTCTGAGGCAATATCCCCGCGACGAAATTCGCGATCGCCGCGAGACCGTCTTCGTTCCGGCTGCCGGTGAGGAAGAGATGGTTGCGCGACGGCGCGACGACGACGGGGTCGCCCTCCAGCGCCGGAAAGCGGAAGAACTCGGAAGCAGGCAGAACCAGCGTCGAGGACTGGTCATCCTCGGCCTTCGTCGCCTCGAACACGCCGTGACCGATTGGAGAGCGAGCGAAGTCAACGGGGAAGGAGCGGCGCCGGAAATTGTCGAGCGCGATGGGAAGCGCCTCGTCGAAAGTCACGCCCCATTGCTCGAGATGGCGTTGCGAGACGCGCAGAATGCTGTCGCGAAGATCGACTCCAAGCGCGATCACGAGATCGCCCGCCAAGGGGGCATTTGGAATCTTCACGGGCCCCCGCGCGTCCTTTGCATTCGACGCCGCGATCTCGAAGGCGCAAACCTCCGCTTTGGAGCGCACGAGCGGCGACAAGAGCTTTTCGACCTCGGCGAAAGTCGCAAAGCGCGCGCCGGTCTCGCGGAAGCCGCGTACGAAGCGCTCGACGAGTTCGCCCCGCTTCGCGGGCTCGGCGAGGCGCCAGGCATCGTAGAGATTGCCGAGCGCGACGACGGCGCTGTCGAATTCGAACTGGTAGCGCTCAACGTCGAAGCGCTTGGGTTTCAGCCCGCGCCGCGCAAATTCGGCGGCGACATCAGCAGCGAGTTGCTCCTCGGGCGAGAGCGCCGGCTTCGGCGCAAAGAGAGCCCGCAGCTGAGCGAACATCGAGCCCGACCTCTCTCGCGGTTAGTAGCTCAATCCCGCCCCGCGATGCGCTCCACCTCTGCGCCGCAGGCCGAGAGCTTTTTCTCCAAGCGCTCGAAGCCGCGGTCGAGATGATAGACGCGGTTGATCGTCGTCTCGCCCTTGGCGACGAGCCCGGCGATGACGAGCGAGACCGAAGCGCGCAGATCCGTCGCCATCACTTGCGCGCCCTGCAATTCCTCGGCGCCCGTGACGACCGCGCTGTCTCCTTCGAGGCGAATGTGCGCGCCGAGACGCGCGAGCTCCTGCACATGCATGAAGCGGTTCTCGAAGATCGTCTCTGTGATGCGCGAGACGCCATTGGCGCGCGTCATCAGCGCCATGAACTGCGCCTGGAGATCGGTCGGGAACAACGGGAAAGGCGCGGTGCGCACATCGACGGGGGCCA
>CAWCTS010000050.1:0-6021 GCA_963798515.1 uncultured Alphaproteobacteria bacterium | reverse complement strand
CTGGCGTATCCTTGCGGGCGAGCACGACATCGCCCCAACGCTCAGGGGAAGCGGCGAGCTCGCCCTCGCGGTGTTCGCGCCAGGCGAGCGTTCGGGCGTCTGAACCCAAGAGCGTGAGCGCTTTCGCCATGTCGAGTCTGAGCGCGGCGCCGCCCGTTCGCAAGATTTCGCGCGCAGACGCGCGCGGCTTGCCGCGGCAGGTTCCAGGGTAAAGCGGCGCGCCGTCGGGATCGCGCGGGGGATCTTCTCCTGCCGTTTTTGCGATTTCTCCGCGCGTGCAGGCGCAAGCATAAAGGAGGCCCATTGCGTCGAGATGCTCCAGCGCCGCGGCGTAATCGGCGAAATGCTCGGACTGGCGGCGCACGGGCCGCTCCCAGTCGAGCCCGAGCCAGGCGAGGTCTTCATAGATCGCCGCTTCATATTCCGGCTTGGCGCGGAGAAGATCGATGTCCTCGATGCGCAACAAGAAGCGTCCGCCGCTTTCGCGCGCGAGATCGAAATTCAACAGGGCCGAATAGGCGTGGCCGAGATGGAGATAGCCATTCGGCGACGGCGCGAAGCGGAAGACGCGCTGACGCGAGGCTAGCGGCGGGGGAGGCTGGGTTCCCGTCATTCCTGCTTGTCCGACCTTGGCGCTTTCGCGAAAAATGTCCGGCGGTCCGGCCCCGCGTCAAGGCTTGATCGCCGCTCGCCTCGCCCTTAACGCTAAATCCAGACTATCGTCTCGAACCAGCGGGAACCTCTTCGCATGCGCGCGTCCGACGCTGACATTCTGATCGTTCCGGGCTGGGACGATTCTCCTCCCGATCATTGGCAGAGCCGCTGGGAGCAAAAGCTGTCGAGCGCGCGGCGGGTCGAGCTGAGCGACTTCAACCGCCCGGTCCTCGCGGAATGGCGCCCGGTCCTCGAGCGCGCGGTCTTGGAGTGCGCGCGTCCCGTCGTGATCGTCGCGCATTCGCTGGGCGTGCTCGCGACGCTGCAGGCCGCGGCAGGCGTCGGAGAGAACATCACCGGCGCATTCCTCGTCGCGCCGCCGTCCGATCGCGCGATTCGCGAGACGCCGCAAATCGACGTGGACTTTCTCCCTTACCCTCGCACGCGTCTCCCCTTCAAGGCGACGCTCGTCGGCAGCGAGAACGATCCCTTCGCCGAGCCGGGCTTCGCGCGCGATCTGGCCGAAGCGATCGGCGCGAAATACCTCGACGCCGGCGCTGCGGGCCACATCAATGTCGAGAGCGGCCACGGCCCCTGGCCCGAGGGCTCCATGGCCTTCGCGCATTTTCTGGCCGGGCTGTGATGTCTGCGGCGAGGCTGCTCGCACGCGGCGTGACGCGCGGCGCGCTTCTCGCTGCGCTACTGTTGTGCGGGCAGGCTGATGCGCAGACGCCGGCGCCCTATGGGCCGCCGCCGCCGCCCCCGTTGCCCGACGGCTATGCGCGCGTGCTCACGGGGGAGGGCGCGACGCGCTTCGCGACGTGGCGGCCCGCGGCGCAGGCGAAGACGCTGCTCGTCCTTGCCGAGGACGAGCCGTCGGTGACGAAGCTCGATCGCCGCGATCTTCTGGAAATCGCGCGCGCGAGACACATGGGCGTGCTCTTTCTTGGGCCTAACCCGCAGCGGGAGGCCCTGCGCAAGGCGATCAAAGAATGGGGGCCGGGCAAGAAAATTGGCGTGGGGCGCGGCGCGGCGGCGGAGGCCTTCAACGACGCCGCGAAGGAGAGGCTTTTCGACGCGTTGCTTCTGGAGGACGCGGCTTCGCCGTCCTTGGACGCGAAGGGACCCTTCGTCGTCGCGCTTTATGGTTCTGACGCCTTTTGGCGGGGGGAGCCGCGCCGTCCCCCGGCGCCCGCCGGCCCGCGTCTTCGCCGCTACTTTCTCGCTGGCGCCGTCTTTGGACCGACAGGCGAAGAGACTTGCGCGGCGCCCGCGAACCGACGCAGCGTTGAGCCAGCGCGCCGCGCGCTTCTCGTCGCTCTCGAGGATTATCTTTCCGGCGGCCCGGCGCCGCCCGCCTCGCGCGAAGCGGAGCTCGCGCCCGCCAAAAGTCTGGAGTGGCCCAAGATCCCCGGGCTTCCCGCGCCGCCCGCCGGTGATCGGCTCGCGCCGAAGATCGACGTCGACGGCAATGAGACCTCGGGCCTGCGCCTTCCCGATCAGGCTCTGCCGATCGCGACTTTCATCGGCTGGAACGTTGCGAAGGACGCAGCGAAAACCGCCTGCGCGGGCGGCGCCGAATTCGCGTTCCCGCCGACGCGCGCCGCGCGCGAGTCCTCAGGCGATGCGCGTCAATCTCTCGACGAACGGTACGGCGCGCGCAGCTATTTCGTCGCGGCGCTGCGTTCGGTGGCAAACAAGCTGGTCAAGGAGCGCCTGTTGCTTTTGCAGGATGCGGACGCTTATGTAGCGGCGGGAAAGGAAGCGCCCTTCTGAAACGCAGTGGCGCGCGAGGGTTCACTACCTTTTGCGAAAGTCATTCGCTCAGGCGTTCTCTGCTGGATTCCCGCGCGCGATGCGGCCTATCTCTTCCGAAGCGATCACGTTGTTTGCATCAGGCGCCGCCCCGTCCACGGAGTGAAGACGAGAGCATGAAACCGAAAATCGCCGGCTATGCGCTTCGACTTCCCGCCTCGCTCAAAGAAGCGGCCGAAGGACTGGCTGCAAAACAGGGCTCGAGCCTCAACCAGTTCATCATCAGCGCGCTCGCCGAAAAAGTCGCGCGGCTCGGCGCCGCGGACAAGGACCCGCTGGCTGCGGGAGCCGAGCCTGACGCGCGTTCGGATAAGGACGAGGTCGCCAGCGAGGACGCCTGATCGCGTCGCGTCGCCGGGCTGTCCATGTCGATCGCGCGGCTTTAACGGCCGACGCCTGCCCGCAGCGCGTCGCCCAATCCCGATCCGACGCTTTGGAAATTGTCGCCGAAATTTTCACGCGAGCTGGGGTCGACGAGCACGAAGGGCGCCGAAACCGCCGCTCCTGCCGCCGCGCCGACCGCTCCGACCGCGCCCGTGGCGGCCTGTCCAATCGACTGCCCAACGCCGAGGCGCTCGCCGAGCGTCTGGCCGCCGGCAAGACGGCCGCCGATGGCGCGGACCACCGCGGGAGCCGCCGCAAAGGTTCCGTGTCGCAGAAAATCGTCCGAGCCGACGCCGGTGAGATCGATCCAGCGAATCTTGTCCTGATCGAGAAGCTCGTTATAGGGCGAGGCCTCCGGGTTGATGGCGCCGAGACGCGGCATGTCGCCCCAGACCCGTCTCGATACGGCGAGCGCCCGATCGTCGCGCGCGACGAAAACATAAAAGCGCGAGGAGGCCGACCCGATTTCGGCGACTTGACGCCGGAAGACGTCGAAATCGACGTCGGGCGCCGCGAGCATCACATTCGCGATCTTGTTCGGCAGGCCGCGGTCGCGGATCGCCATTTGCCGGAGCGCTTCGATGGTGACCCAATTGCCCATGGAATGCGCCAGAATCGAAATCTCGCCGACGCTCGGGTCGCTCACCAGCGCCTGAATCACGCGCTCGAGCGCGTCGCGCGAGAAGCTCGCGCTCTCATGGTCGTAGCCGTATTGCAGCAGTCGGCCGCGTGACGGCCAGGTGAAGAGGACGGGAAGGGCCTCGGTTCCGCTGTCATGCACGATCTGCGCGAAGCGGTAGACCGCATCCTCGAAGCGGTTGTTGAAGCCATGCACGAAGAGCAGAACCTGCCGCCGCGGCGTATGCGCGAGCCGTCCGTTGAGCTTTGCGAGCGCCGCGCCTTTGCTGAGCTTGTCGGCCTCGAGCGTCACGAAGTCGCGCATGGGGTCGGCGGGCAGCGACTGCGGAAACTGGACGTCGCCGACCTCGCGCACGCTATCGGGCGGAATCGACACCGCAATATCCGCGAAAGCTAGACCTTCGCCACGCTCGCCGGTGAACATTTCGCCTGGGGTCGCGCCAAGATCGCTGCGCGTTGTCGTCACCAGCATGTCGACGCGGCTCGTGCCGGGCGCTTGCGCGCCCGTGGGGAGCAGCACGCCGTGAACGCGCGAGCAGGCCGCGAGCGCGAGGAGGCAGAGCAAGGACGCATAGAGCCGCATTTTCCTCATGAGCGCGCTTTCTCACGCCAATGCGTCGGAAGTAGGGAAAATGCGCTGCAGCTTCAGCTTTCCATTCGGATGGCGCACCCCCATTCGACGGCGGGGCGGCGCAGCCGCAGCGGGCGCCGACGGTTATTATCAGATGCACTGTGTATCGATTTGTTTGACAATCGCGCCATAGTGATACACTATGTATTAGTATCGCTCCGCCACGCAGCGCGACCGAGTTCGACGGTATGTCAGGAAAGCTTTTTAGCGTCGACAGCGAGCTTTCCTTCACTGTGCCGACGAGAAAGGAACAAATTGCGTAATATTTCTCAAGCCTGCTTAGCCGTTAGCGGCAATCTTGGGAGATTCCCCTAATCTGAGTAGAGATTAGCGGGTGCAATGCGACGCATAGGCTATGCAAAGAACCGCAACAAACGACCTTTTCTCTCCGGGTCGAGATAATCTCAATTCGACAAAGAAGAGCGGGGCTAAAAAGCGGCAAGCCATCTGCGGCAGGATCGAGCCCTAAACATCCTTCTCAACGAGGATCAATCGCCTACTCGCGGCGCAAACGGAGACTTTTATGGTGACGAAGCAGGAAAGACCTAAGAAATCAAAATCCGCTGCCTCTACCAACATCGCCGCCTTTGGAGTGGCGTTTCTCGCGGCTTGCTGCGGGTCCGCAAATGCCTATGCGGCGGATCCCTGCGCGACTACAGCGCAGCAGAAGAACACCGTGTTGAACATCACCTCGCCCACCCCTCAAGTGATTTTGCCGGGGACCGCCGGTTTTAAAACGCACGTCTGCGCGCTGGTTTGGGCGACGGGCTCCAATCCCAGCAGCTTTACGATGACCGAGGGGACGGGAACGGCCTGCGCGACCAACGGCAGGAGCTTCCATGGCCTCACCTCTCTCGCCGCTTACTCGGGCAACGTCTGGAACCAGGCGGGAACGGGGACCGTCAGCATCGCCCAGGCGGCTGTGGCCGGGGACGACATCTGCGTGACCGCGACGTCGCCCGCGCCGGGACCGTTGGCCATGCTTGCCGTGACCGCGCAAGAGGCGGTGACGACGCCGCCGCCTCCCGCCCCCCTGCTGAATGAGGTCTTCCTGCCGCCGAACGGGACATCCTCGCAGACCGGAACGCCCGGTCTGACCACTCCCGATGGAGATTTCAAAGTTGACGGCACTTGGCCGGGGACTGGCGGCAACACAATCACGCCATCGCTTGCGGTCTTCACCACCGCCGATCCGAGCGGCAAAAGTGATCCCGCGAAGGGCTTTCTCTCGCTGTCGACCACGCCGAGCAAACAGGCCGGCGAAATTATATCAAATGCTCTTCCCGGTTATGGCTACGGCTATTACGAAGTGCGGATGATTGTGGACCCGCAAAAAGTGTCGGGCGGCGTCGTCTCGTTTTTCTGGATGCAGGCGGGCGGCACATTGAACGCCAGGACCTATGGTCCGCAGGAGTTCGACATCGAGTTTCTGCTCAACGAGTCCTGGCTCACCTCAAGCAACGCCGGCAAGGTTCACTTCACGACGCACCCATCCAATGCGACGTACACGCAAACGCTGACCTTCAATCCGGCCCTCGCCTACCATCGATATGGTTTCCTGTGGGTTCCCGGCAAATTGTCCTACACCGTCGACGGCGTCATCGTTCACACCGTCACAGGTTCGGATGTCGCTACCGCTCCGGCGAATGGGGGCTGGATCATGGCCAACGTCTGGACAGGCAATGCGAGCTGGGGCGGTGGTCCGCCGTCATCCAATTTCAGCGGCGTCTATAACTGGGTCAAATTCTGGCCCGGGGTCACTTCAGTCCCAGCGGAATAGGGGCGGGCGAGGGGCGCCGACCGAGAGTCGGCGCCCATCTTCTCTCCTCAGCGCGATCGCGAATTCGCTTGGCTAAACAATCTCGAGCGGAACGCGGTCTTGGGAAAGGCGGTCCGAG
>CAWCTS010000049.1:0-11226 GCA_963798515.1 uncultured Alphaproteobacteria bacterium | reverse complement strand
TATTCGGCGGCTCGCCTTGATCGCTCCAGGGCATTTCGTCTCTTGGTTTGCCGCGCGGCGCCGAATGCGAGGCCCTCATCGCTAGAGGGACAGGCGCGCCTCGCGCGATCCTTTATCTTGGCGGCATATAGCGCCTCGGACGCCCCGCGGCAATTCAACCGGACAGCGCCGTCAGGAGACAGGCTTCGGCGCCTCGTTGGTCTGGCCGCGCTTGCAGGCGTCGCGGAAGCGTTTGCGCGGATTGCCCCGCAGCCCCTTGGCGTCCGCCTGCTTAGAGCATTCCTTCGCCAGCGCCTTGCGATCGGCTTGAGCCGGCGCCGCTGGAGCCGCCGTCTCCGCATTCTCTTCAGCAGGCGGCTCCGTCTGCGCGAAGGCGGTCCCGGCGAGGAGCGAAACGGCTACGCCGGCCGAGAGGAGCACGGCGGGGAGTCTTATCATGCGTCTTTCCTCTGGGCGGCCGGCGATGTGGGGGAAAAGCCTTTACGGCAGGGAGCCCTATTGCCCCTGCGCCTGGGTCTTGGCAAGTCTAAAATGCTAGCTCAGGCGCTTTATCGAATTCCAAGGCGGATATAATCGAGGCTAAACGCTCTGTTGAGCGTCGCTATAAAATATTTGTCGATCTATTATGAATGGTCTCGCAAATGCGCATCTGGCGCAAATCCGCTCAATCGAGCGCCCGAACGGCCGCCAGCGCGCGCCGCGCGAAGGGAATCCGCAGTCCGCGCAGCGCGTCGCGCAATTCCCTGGTTCGCGCCTCGGTGACGCGCGAGAAGGCGTAAGCGAAGCCGACCGTCGCGACGATGAGTCCGAAGGCCGTGAACCAATGCGCAGGCGTCGGCAGCTCCTTGAACCACTCACGGCCGAAAAGCCCGCCGACCGCCGCCCAGACGAAGAAGACGAGCGGCGCATGCGTCGCATAGAGCGAGTAGGAGAAATCCGAGAGCCGCCAATGGATCGGCCCGAGGCGCGAGAAGATTCCGCCTCCGGGCGCATGACGCAGCGCCAGCAGCAGCAGCGCGAAGCTCCCGACGACCGAGAAATCGCCCAGAGCCGACAGCCAGGGATGCGCCGCGAGGACCGGCCCGCGCACCGCAAGGCGCGCGACCGCGAGCGCCACAAGGAAAAGGACGAGCGCGATCCACACGGATTTCACCGCGGGCCGCGGCGCGACGCGCGCCAGCGCGCCGAGCGCCCACACGCCATAGCCGAAGAGGAACATGCCGACGCCATTGTTCATCATCGGCATGAGCCCGCGCGCGCCGACGTCGACGCCGGAGGCCGCCATGATCTCGGGCGTCGCCAGAAGCGCCACAAGCGCCGCGCCGAGCGCGAGCCCCGCCATCCGCCAGAGCTTGGAATAAGCGCGCGACAGCGGCAGCAGCAACAGCGGGAAGGTGACGTAGTACCACATCTCGCAGGCTAGCGACCAAAGCGGCCCGTTGGTGCCGGCCTGCGCCGCCCAGAGATGCTGCTGCTGGAGCAGCGTCCAGAGATATTGGATGGGCGCGAAGACCGAGGCGAAGAAGGGCGCGTCATAGACGCCGGTCGTTGGAAAGGCGGCGCGGCCGACCGAGTCGATCGCGAAGGTCCACAGCAGCGCCGGGACCATCACGATATAGATGCGGCTGAAACGATCGACGAAATATTCGTGCAAGAAGGGCGTTTCGCGCGCGCGGTCGCGCAGCAGCGGGCCGCCGACGAGAAAGCCCGAGATGACGAAGAAGACCAGCACCGCCTGATGCGAGAAGGCGGCGAAGAACCACCACGCATAGACTCCCGGCCCATGCGGCCCGACCATGATGTCGGAGATGTTGATGATCACCCCGGCGTGGCCGACGAGCACCGCGAAGGCCGCGACCCAGCGCGCCATCGCGATGAAATTCGTGAGGTCCTTGGTCAATGACCCTCCGCCCGCGCCGGGGTTTTGGCTAAGATGTTCCCTTCTAGCCTTTTTCGCCTAAAAGCAGGTTTTTTTGGGAAATCCCGCTTGGGCGACGGCGCCCTTCCCCAGGTTTGGCCGCCCAGGGCAGCAAGCGGAGGGGCAAGAACCCTCCCCCTTGACGAGGAGGGCGCCCTGCTCGGCGTCAACGGGGTAGAGCGTGCGCGCGTCATGAGCTCAAGCCAAACTACCGGATAGATGCATTTTGACCAGAATTTATTAGACAGTTCCGGAACGCGGTGATAGCTCTAGCAACGCTTAAGCAGGCGTCAGCGGCGGAGAGCGCCGAGACGCCACGGAGAGACATTTAACCGCCTAAGTCCCTGTCATCTGGAATTTGTTGCTCGGTGGCGTGATCCTGGCCTAGGAGCCACCCGAGAGCGATCTAGCAAATATCGGCTGGAATATAGAAACCTAGTATACCGAGGTTGATTAAGGAGGATACAATGACAAATAAAGTGCTGTTCACCAGTGATTTTTGGACTGGCCCAGACCCAAAGCAACTCGACTCGGCAAAATGGGACTTTAACCGCTGGGAGAAGGACAACAACCCATCGTATCTCGGCCTGACGCAGATGCGCCAATACCTTCCCTACGCGTGGGGCGGGGCAGTTCGGATCAGGTTGGATACCTGGAACGACGGCGACGGGAGGTGCTTTCTCGGGTCGGAAGCGATCACGAAACAGGCGTTTGCTCTCCCAGGTGGAGGCGGAGGCATCGCCTTCGAAGCCGAGCTTAGCTTGGATACCCTGGCACAGGGTGGCATGATCGCCGGGTTCTTCACGTTCCAGCAATTTCCCCCAGGCGCGGACCGCGACATTCATGACGAGATCGACGTGGAGATCATTACCACCAATCTAAATAAAGTCTCGACTAATGTCTTTGCGCAGGAATCTCTAAAGAGGACAGCGCATCCGCTATCGATCGCTGTAAAACCCGGAACGTTTTCGGGGTTTCATAAGTATCGGATGGAGTGGTTTCCAGACCACGTATCTTGGTTTCTTGATGGCGTCCAGATTCGGAGAGAAACCGATCATGTTCCGACCCAATCCCAGCAGTTCCACCTGAACTTGTGGGGAGTGCCCGGAACCTGGGGCCCCTCTCCCGGCGACCCGCTTGGTCCACCCGTCGGCGACCACAGCTTCACGCCGGCCGCCAACCAAAAGGACAATCGCACATTCTTTTTGTTGGTTCGCAACGTAAAAGTGGAACAGTTGGATCCCCACGCGTGACTGTGGCTCGGGGTCGCTGGACAAAACCGGCGATGCAGCCACGTCTCAATCGTCCCCGCCCCACTCGGAAGGCAGAGACGCATCCGAGGCGCCACGCATGAAAATCCAAGCCAGCGCCGCCGCGGCGAACCAGACGGCGAACATCCAATAGCCATGGCCGAAGGCGAAGCCGAGCGTGAAGAAGGCCAAGCTGAAGAAGGCCAGAAAACCCATCGCCTTGACGGTCCGCTCTCTCGTTGCCGCGGCCGGCTTCATCGGGAGAACCTTTAACGGTCCCCCAGGCAGCTTTTCCACGAAGGGCATTTCTTCCTCTCCAGCGCGTCGTTCTTGCTTATGCGTGAGACGCCCGCGCCGCCGGCTGTTGTTCGCCGCGGAGGTAAGGAACAAATCGTTCCCGCGGCCACTTTATCGCCATAAAACGTCGAAGCCACGCAAAAGCCTCTCCTCAGAGAGGTGGTGGGCCTCGCAGCGGAATTCAAGGTCGCCTCTTCGCAAAACCGCGGCGCGGCGGGGGTTTTGGAGCGAAAGACGATCGTGCTGCGGCATTCGATCCCCGCGCCGAAGGCGTAGCGGCGGCGGCCCTTTTCTCGCCGTTCTGGCGCCCCAAAAGCTGCAACATCGGCCTCTAGGGTTCGACCCGGTCGCCCCTCAGGGGGACGTTGAGCGTCACCTCGTCCTTAAATGAATCTTCATCGGGACGTGGTGAATTTCCCGTCAACCTCAGAGCAAAGTTGAGGACGCGTTTTGGGTTACCTGTCGCCGCCTCCAAATTCCCAGCCCGTGATCGTCTACAAGGACACGGGCGGTCTCGTCAGCGACTATGAAGCGCAGACGGAACTCTATCGCCGCACGAATCGCGAGGTTCGTCTGCATGAGTGCCGCTCGGCCTGCACGCTGGCTCTGAGCCTGCCGAACGTCTGTGTTTACCCGGACGCGCAGGTCAAGTTTCACCAGGCCTATAACGCTCTGACCCGGGAGACCGATCTCGGCGTCTCCGACAAGCTCTTCAACAGCTATCCCGCCCCGGTGCGGGCGCGCCTCGGCTATCTGACCCGCCAATATAAGGTGCTGAGCGGGCGCGAGCTCATTGCGCTCGGCATGCGCAACTGCACGCCCGGTCACGACGAGGGCGTGATGATCGCGAGCCGCAAGGAGGCGGCTCCGACCGTCGCCCAGGCGCCCGAAGCGTCGAGCGACGACACACTGGAAAGCATAAAGAAGAGCGTGCGCACGGCCGTCGCCAAGGCGCTGCAGCGGCCGGAGGGCGCGCCTTCCGAAGCGCTCGCCTTCGCCGATCGCAGCCCGGCGCCGCCGTCCCCGCTCCCCGCCATGGCCGGCCTGTCGCAAGAGGTGGAGATTCCCCTGCCCCCGCGCCGTCCGGACTTTCACGTGACGGCTCCGACGCCCGTCGCAACTACGTCTGAGCCGAAGTCCGCGCCAGTCACGGCTGTCGCCGCCGCGCCTGCGCCGAAGCTTTCTCCCGTCGCCACCATCGCCCCGGCGGAGGCTTCTCCCGCGCAGCAGGAGCGCCGCAGCTTCGTCCCGCATCTGATGCAGGGCGCGACGCCCATCGTCGGCAGCGGACGCTTCCATTTGCCGCAGCCCGAGCTTCAAGCCATCAGCGAGCCGCAAAACTCCGGCGGTTGAGGGAAGCAAAGCGCCATCGCCTCACGGGCGAAATCAAAACTGACGGACGCGCGAGGCTGGCCTTCTCGCGTTCGGCAGTTCAAGACCATATCGCTGTTAATTTCTTGAGGCGGCGCCTATGGCCGGCGCCCCTCTTGCGTGTTATTTGCCCGTCATGAACTTCCGTCCGCAAGACGTGCTTTTCGCCGCGCCGCCGCGCGCGCTGATCGACCGCTTCGCGCGGCCGATCACCTATCTGCGCGTCTCGGTGACGGACCGCTGCGATTTTCGCTGCGTCTATTGCATGTCGGAGCGCATGCGCTTTCTGCCGCGCAGCGAGCTGCTGACGCTCGAGGAGCTGGATCGGCTCTGCACGGCCTTTATCGCGCGCGGCACGAAGAAGCTGCGCATCACGGGCGGCGAGCCGCTGCTGCGCCACGACGTCATGACGCTGTTTCGCTCGCTCGCCCGCCATCTCGATAGCGGCGCGCTCGATGAGCTGACGCTGACGACGAACGGCTCGCAGCTCGCCCGCCACGCCGCCGAGCTCGCGCAATGCGGCGTGAAACGCCTCAATCTCTCGCTCGACACGCTCGATCCTGCAAAGTTTCGCGCGATCACGCGCAACGGCGATCTCTCCCGCGTGCTCGACGGTCTGGAATCCGCGCTGCGCGCCGGCATCGCCGTGAAGATCAACACCGTGGCGCTCAAGGACGCGAATGAGGAGGAGCTCGTCTCCCTCACGCGCTTCGCGCATGAGCGCGGCATGGATATATCCTTCATCGAGGTGATGCCTCTGGGCGAGCTCGACGGAGCGGCGCGCATCGATCAATATTTGCCGCTCACGAGCGTGCGCGATCGTCTCGGGCAGGACTTCGCGCTGGAGGAGATCGACTATCGCTCCGGCGGACCGGCCCGCTACTGGCGCGCGCGCGAGACGGGCGGCCGGATCGGCTTCATCACGCCGCTCACCCATAATTTTTGCGAGAGCTGCAATCGCGTGCGCGTCACCTGCACGGGGCAACTCTACATGTGCCTGGGCCAAGAGGACTGCGCCGATCTCCGAAAGCCGTTGCGGGAGGGCGCCGACGAGTCCGCGCTCGACAACGCCATCGAAGAGGCGATCCTGCGCAAGCACAAGGGCCATGATTTCGTGATCGACCGCGAGACGAATACGCCGGCCGTCGCGAGGCATATGAGCACGACCGGCGGGTGACGGCTGAACGTGGGTTCTCGCGGCGGCGCATCCTTCGAGACGCCCGCTTTCGCGGGCTCCTCAGGAAGAGGGTTAGGATGCGCTTTCCTAAATCCTCATCCTGAGGAGCGCCCGCAGGGCGCGTCTCGAAGGATGAGAGTGCGGTAAGCGCATTGTTGAAATTTGCGGATAAGGATCGGCGTCGAGGCCCCGTGGATCCAGCTTTCAAAACTTATCCCTCCCTGTCGCTGCTGCCGCTCTCGATCAATCTGACGGCGGCGATCGTCGCTTTGCGCGACGACGAGCCGCTCATCCTCACGCTTCCCTCCGAGTCTCTCGCGGCGTTGCCATCGGGCGAGTTCGATCCGCTGCGCGACCGCACCTTCGAGCTGGCGCTGCGCGCTTTCGTCGCCGCGCAGACCGGCGCGCCGCTCGGCTATGTCGAGCAGCTCTACACTTTCGGCGATCGCGGCCGGCACGCGCGCTTGGGCGACCGCGATCCGCACATCGTCTCGATCGGCTATCTCGCGCTCACGCGCATCGGCGAGCCGCTCGCCGAGGAAAGCGGCGGGTATCGCGGCTGGTACGAGTTCTTTCCTTGGGAGGACTGGCGCAGCGGCCGGTCGCCGGTGATCGAGGAGAGAATCCTTCCCGCGCTTTCCGACTGGGTCGCCGAGGCGCCTTTCGAGGTGTCCTCTTCCGGCCTCTCGCGCCAGGAGAGATTCACGCTGCTCTTCAAGCAAGCAAGCAAAGGCTTTTACGAAGAGAATGTGCTCGAGCGTTACGAGTTGCTCTATGAGGCGGGCCTCGTGGAGGAGGCGCGGCGCGACGGTCGCGAATCGGCGCTCAGGCGCGGCGCGCAGCCGCCGCTCGGCGCCGCCATGCGCCACGATCATCGCCGCATTCTCGCGACCGCCATGGGACGCTTGCGCGCCAAGATGAAATACCGCCCCGTGATCTTCGAGCTCATGCCCGAGACCTTCACGCTCTCGGCTCTGCAGCGTAGCGTCGAGGCGCTCTCCGGCCGTCGCCTGCACAAGCAGAATTTCCGCCGGCTTGTCGAAACCTCGGCCATTGTGGAGGCCACGGGCGACATGGCGCTGAAGACTGGCGGAAGACCGGCCGCGCTTTTCCGCTTCCGCCGTAACGTGCTTCAGGAGCGCTCGGCCCCGGGTCTGCGGGTCGGGATCAAAGGGTAAGGCGCGGCTCCGGCTGATGGGTCCGCAGGGCGAACCTCCAACCCCTTCTCCTCCAAGGGGGAGAAGCGATTGCGGTTCAAAGCCGACGCTTCACCGGGACCCGAACGGCATGGAGCTGGGGCTCTTCCGGCGAGGGGCTGCTTTGATCTCCCCGCGACGGGCGAATCGGCGTGGGATCGAGCCGTCCCTGAGGACGCGCCGGCGTTTGAGCGTCCTTTCTCCAAATCCCGAAGGCCAGGAAGCAGAAGGCCGCCGCCGTCATCGCCACCGACACGTAAAAGACAAGCGTATCTCCGACGGAAAAGGCGAACTGCCCGACATATTCGCGCCCGCCGTCCTCGCTCACGGCCTTCACCACGGCGAGGTAATGTCCGTCCGCCCCGAAATCATAGTCGAAGCTGAAGGTGCCCTTCCCCGCGAGATATTTCTTCGCCGGGAGAACGAAGGCCGTGTTGGCTTCGAGATCGTCTCGCCAATCCTTCTGCCCGACATCGCGCAGGATGCGGATTTCCATCGGCATCTCCCGCAGCTCGGCCTGTTCCGTGTCCAGGATCACCACGGTCGGCCCGGCGTACGGCAGATGGGTGCAATTCGTCTCATGCGCCGTTTGCGGTTGCATCGCGGTCAGGCTGAGCGAGTTCGGGCCCACCGCCATGACACATTCGCGCGGATGGGTGCTGCTGGCCCAGGCGGAGCCCGGCAGGCTCGAGGCTAGAGCAATGAGGAAGAGAATGGCCTTGTTCATGGGGCCCTCCCGCTGATGACAACGAATATCCCGCTTTAACCTACAATTTAGCCGGAATTACGGAGGGTCGCACAGGGCGACATTCGCCAGATGGCCGTCGACCTTCGCCAAATTCCGCCACCACCCGGGCGAAGCGCTCAGGCGCAATCGCCCAGCGGGATCGCGGGCCTTTTTTCACGCTGGCGCTGTTACATTTTGCGCGGGGAGCGCGAACACCCATTCCGAGACGTGTCGCGCTCAAGCCGCATCACCGCTCTCCCCATCGGAAGGATCAGCCCATGTCGTCGAACCACGCCGCCACCGCCCTGTTGCTCGCCTCCGCGCTCGCCGTGGCCACGGCGGGACTTGAGTCCGCCAAGGCCGAGAAGGCCGAACAGGAGAAGTGCTTCGGCGTCTCCTTGAAGGGCAAGAACGATTGCGCCGCGGGCCCGGGCACATCCTGCGCGGGAACCTCGAAGCAGGACTATCAGGGCGATGCTTGGAAATTTGTGCCCAAGGGAACTTGCCTTTCAATGGCGACGCCGAAAGGCAAAGGCAGCCTCGAGCCGATCAAGAACTGAGCTGACGATAGGCGCGAAGCTCATGAACGCCGAGGCTTTCGATTACACGGTCTTTGCCGCGGCGCTCCTCGATCCCGCCATGCCGCCGCCTTGCGGTCTGCCGGAGAGGCGCTTCGCGATCCATCGCAACAATGTCATGTTCGGCCTGATCGAGGCGCTCGGCGCGCGCTATCCTGTGTGTCGGCGCCTGCTGGGCGAGGAGACTTTCGATGCGGCGGCCGGGCTTTTCGCGCGCCAACAGCCGCCGCGCAGCTCGGTCCTGCATGAATATGGCGAGGGCTTCGCGGCGTTCCTCGAAGCCTTTCCGCCTTTCGCCGACTATGACTATCTCGGCGGCATGGCGCGCTTCGAGGCGGCGCTCGGTCGCGCCTATTATGCCAAGGACGCAAGGCCGCTCCCATCCGCCGCGCTCGCAAGCCTCGAGCCGACAGCCCTGGCGGGCGCGACGCTCGCGCTGCATCCCTCGCTGGAAATCGTCAGCTCGAGACGCCCGGTCCTCTCGATTTGGCGCGCGCATCAGAGCGATGGCGAGCCGGAGATCGAGACGCTCGAGCGCGGCGAGGACGCGCTCATTCTTCGTCCCGATCTCGATGTCGAGACGCATCTTCTGCCCTTCGGCGGGCGCGTTTTCCTTGCCGCCCTGCTCGAACAAAGCACGGTCGGCGAGGCGATCGCGCAGGCGCTCGAAAGCGACGCCCGCTTCGATCTCGCCGCCATGCTAAGCCTGCTTTTTTCGTCGCGCGCGATTATCGGCGTTGGAGAGATCGAATGAAACTGCTGCAGTCATGCCAAAGCGTCTTCGACGCCATCCCCTATTCGCTCGTGGCGCTTTTCGTGCGCATCGTCGCGGCGCATCCGTTTTTCATCTCCGGCCAGACGAAGGTCGAGGGACCGCAGATCGGCGCGACGATCTTGGGCCAGGAGCTTTCCGTCACGCTGCCGACGTCCATCAGGGACGCGGCTTTCACCCTCTTCGCGGAGGAATACAAAGTCCCTCTGCTGTCGCCGCAGATCGCAGCCTATCTGGCGACCGCGACGGAGACCCTGCTGCCCATCCTGCTCGTTCTCGGCTTGCTCACGCGAGTCTCCGCGCTCGGCCTTCTGGCGATGACGCTCGTGATCCAGATTTTCGTTTATCCGGACGCTTGGTGGACGGTGCACGCCTATTGGGCGGCGCTGCTGCTTGTGCTCATCGCGCGCGGACCGGGCGCGCTGTCGCTGGATGCGCTCTTTTCCCGCAAGGAAGAGCGCTGAGGCGCTTGCGGCGCGTTCAAGCCTTTGCGAACATGTCCTCTGCCTCGGTCTCTCATCGAGGGGAAAGGAAGTCGCCATGGCTCCCGTGCGCTATCACAAGGCGAAGATCGGCGAGCGCGAGCTTGCCCCCGAGACGCTCATGCTCGGCTATGGCTATGATCCCAGCCTTTCAGAGGGTTCAGTCAAGCCGCCGGTTTTCCTGACCTCGACTTTCGTCTTCAAGACCGCCGAGGAAGGCCGCGACTTTTTCGACATCATGGCGGGCCGCCGCGCGCCGCCCAACGAAGGGCCTCCGGGCCTCATCTACTCGCGCTTCAACCATCCCAATCTCGAGATCGTCGAGGATCGCCTCGCGATCTACGAAAAGGCGGAAAGCGGTCTCGTCTTCGCCTCCGGCATGGCCGCCATCGCCACGGCGATGCTCGCTTATGTGCGGCCGGGCGAGACGGTGCTGCACAGCCGGCCGCTCTATGGCGGGACGGAGACGCTGCTCTTGAAGACGCTCGCGCCCTTCGGCGTCAAAAGCGTCGGCTTCACCAACGGCCTAGACGAAGAAAATATTCGCGCCGCCGCCGAGCGCGCCGGAGACGAAGGGCGCATCGCGATGATCTTCATCGAGACGCCGTCCAATCCGATGAACAGCCTCGTCGACATCGCGCTCGTGCGGCGCATCGCCGACGACATCGCGCGGCGGCAGGGTTCTCGCGCCATTCTGTGCTGCGACAACACGCTGCTCGGGCCGGTGTTTCAATCGCCGCTGCGCCATGGCGGCGATCTCTCGTGCTATTCACTGACGAAATATGTCGGCGGCCACAGCGATCTCATCGGCGGCGCGGTCCTCGGCTCGGCCGCGGATCTGCAGCCCATTCGCGCCATGCGCAGCGCCATCGGGACGCAGCTCGATCCACACTCCTGCTGGATGCTGGCGCGCTCGCTCGAGACGCTCTCGCTGCGCATGGAGCGCGCCGCCGCCAATGCGGCGATCGTGGCGCGCTATCTGGCGGGACACACGAAGGTGGCGCAGGTGCATTATCCGCCTTTGCTCCCCGCCGACCACCCCGCGCGCAGGCTTATGGAGCAGCAGTCCACCTCGGCGGGCTCGACCTTTTCCTTCGACGTCAAGGGCGGACAGGCGGAGGCTTTCGCCTTCCTCAACCGCCTGCAGCTCTTCAAGCTGGCTGTCAGCCTCGGCGGCACGGAGTCGCTGATCTGCCACCCCTCGACGACGGTGCATTCGGGACTGACCGAGGAGGCGCGGCGCGAGATCGGCATCACGCCCTCGCTCATCCGCATGTCGATCGGCGTCGAGCATCCCGACGATCTCGTCGCAGATATCGCGCAGGCTTTCGGGTGATCAGCTCTTGAGCAGCGCCAACGCCGCCGCATGCATGCGCGGGTCGCCGGCGGCGACGATCGCGCCGCCCTTTGACGCGTCCTCGCCGCTCCAGGTCGTGATGACGCCGCCGGCGCCGCGCA
>CAWCTS010000048.1:0-22463 GCA_963798515.1 uncultured Alphaproteobacteria bacterium | reverse complement strand
ACGCCCGTAGTGCTCGGTGATGAAGCCGCCCGCATAGGGGCGGTTTCGGTGAACATTGTAGCCCAGACCCCGAAGAGTCTCCTCGATCGCATCGGCGAAACGTCCCTCGCAGCTCGCGCCGAAGCGGTCGCCGATCACGAAATCGACGCGCCGTTTCTCTCCCCGCGTCGAGGCCGGGTCGCGAACCATCAGGGTCGGCATGGAATGGCAGTCGATGAGCACCGCGACGCCATGTTCCTGACTCGCGCGGTTCATCAATTGCCCAAGCGCGGCGTGATAGGGCTCGTAGAGCCCGTTGATGCGCTCGAGCGCGTCGGAGACCTTGAGCTTCTCGCGATAGATCTCGCGCGCGTCGGCTACGACGCGCGGGATGGTGCCCAAGCCCGCGGCCACGCGCAGGGAGCGCAGATTGGCGCGCTCGGGCAAGGCGTCCTCGAACATGCGCGGATCGAGCTCATAGGGCTCGCGGTTCAGATCGAGATAGGCGCGCGGGAAATTGGCGCAAAGCATGGGCGCGCCAAGCTCCGCCGCCGGCCGGAAGAGCCGGTCGACGAAGGCGTCCTCGGAACGCCGCAGCGTCGCCATGTCGAGCCGCGTCGCCTCGAGGAAGCGCGCCGGGTAGATGCGCCCCGAATGGGGCGACGAGAAAACGAGCGGCGTGGAGGCGTCCTTGGCGGCGAGAACCAGCGGCTCGAGAAATTCCGGCTCGACCGGCGAATTTTGTCCCGCCTCGAGGGCCTGCAACAATCGACTCGGCTCGAATTCGCCCGTCATGGTCGTGTCGATGTCCTTGTCGCCTCGTCGCCGGGAACGGCGCGGCGAGGGTTCGAAGCAATGAACGTGCTAGCCTCTTTAGCAGCTTGGCGATAAAGTCCTATCAGGGTAACGGAAGTTTGGAAGGTTTTCACGCGATTTTTACCAGGCTGCCCCCTTATAGGGAAAACACCTAGAGGCGCGAGATGACCGAACTGACAACGGCGAAGATTCTTTTGGCCGAGGACGACCACGACATGCGGCGCTTTCTTGTCAAGGCGTTACAGCATGCGGGCTTCACCGTCACCTCTTTCGACAATGGACTGGACGCTTACGACCAGCTCAGGGTCGAGCCCTTCGAGCTGCTGCTTACCGACATCGTGATGCCCGAGATGGACGGCATCGAGCTCGCGCGCCGGGCGACCGAGCTCGACCCCGACATCAAGGTCATGTTCATCACAGGCTTCGCCGCGGTTGCGCTCAATCCCGACAATCAGGCGCCGACCCAGGCCAAGGTCCTCTCCAAGCCTTTCCACCTGCGCGACCTCGTCAATGAGGTGCAGCGGCTGCTGGCGGCGTGATAGGCGAGAGAAGGCTCCCTCCCCTCCCCCGCTTCGCGAGAGAGAGAGCAGATGCGGGACTTCATCGAGAGGGCCGATCGTTAGGGTCCCCTCTCCCGGCATAGCCCGTCGAAAGACGGGCGTCTAAACACGCCCTATCGCGGGGGAGGGATAGGGAGGGGGCTCACCTCCTGCCCGAGAGCTTCGCCGGCTTCGGCCCGCCGCTCGCCCAATCCAGAAGCTCGACGAGATGCAGCACGGGAAGATCGGTTCCCGCGGCGATCTGCGTGATGCAGCCGAGGTTGCCGGCGGCGACGGCGTCGGGCGCGAGCGTCTCGATATTGGCGACCTTGCGCTCCCGCAGCGCCTCGGCCAGCGCCGGTTGAAGCAGATTATAGGTCCCGGCCGAGCCGCAGCAGATGTGCCCCTCGGGCACGGGGAGCGCGTCGAAGCCCGCCGCCTCGAGCAGCGTCATGGGCGTCTGGGTGACCTTCTGCCCGTGCTGCAGCGAGCAGGCGGCATGGTAGGCGACGCGCAATTTTGGCGCGACGCGCGGCCAATCGATCCTAAGCTCGGCCAGGACCTCGCTGACGTCGCGCGCGAGCGCGGCGATATGCGCCGCGGCTTTGGAAAGCGCGGGGTCGTCGCGGAACATGAAGCCGTAGTCCTTGACGGTTGTTCCGCAGCCCGAGGTGTTGATCACGATGCGATCGAGCCCCCCCGCCTCGATCTCGCGCATCCAGGCTTCGATATTGCGCGCCGCATGCTCGTGCGAGGCCTCGGTCTTGCCGAGGTGATGCGCGAGCGCGCCGCAGCAGCCGGCGCCCTTCGCGACGACGACCTCGACGCCGAAGCGCGTCAAGAGGCGCACGGTGGCCTCATTGATGCCTGGGTCGAGCGCCTGCTGCGCGCAACCGTTCAGCAGCGCCACGCGCAGTCTTCGCGCGCCCTGCGCCGGGAAGACCTGCGGGCGGTCGACGGCGGAGGCTGGCGGCGTCTCCTTCGGCGCGAGGACCAGCATGGCGGCGAGGCGCTTGGGTAGGAGCCCCTGTAGCGGGCGCGCCAATGCGGCCAGCCGCAGCCCCCCGCGAAACCAAGCGGGCCGCGCCAGGACGAAGGCCAGCGCCGAACGCAAGGCGCGCTCGGGCAGCGGACGCGTGAAGGTCTTCTCGACATGGGCGCGCGCATGATCGACGAGATGCATGTAATTGACGCCCGAAGGACAGGTCGTCATGCAGCCGAGACAGGAGAGGCAGCGATCGAGATGCCGCGCGATGCGCGCATCGGCCGGCCGGTCGTTCTCCAGCATCTCCTTGATGAGGTAAATGCGTCCGCGCGGACTGTCGAGCTCGTCGCCCGTGAGGAGGAAGGTCGGACAGGTCGCCGTGCAGAAGCCGCAATGCACGCAGGCGCGCAGGATTTTCTCCGACTGCGCCATGTCGGGATTTTCGAGGAGAGCCGGCGAAAAATGCGTCTGCATCGGCTCAATACTCCGCACTCAGGCGGCCGCGCTCCAGAATATGCGCGGGGTCGAAGCTTTCCTTGACGCGGCGGGAGAGCGCCGCGAGCGCCGGCGCCTGCGGCTGAAAGACCCCGACGCGGGACCTGATCTCTTCATCCGCGCGCATCAACGTCGCCTGCCCTCCGAGGTCTTCCACGATGGGACGCAGCACTCCCGCATGGGCGTCGGGGGCCGGCTCGAAACCGAGCCAGACGAGGCCGCCCGCCCAATCGTAGAAATGCGCGGCGCGCGCCGCGCCCGACGCGCGCAGCCGAGGGAGAAGCAACGCGCCGTCGGTGGGCGCGAGCGAGACGCGCCAGAGCGGCCCCGGCCCCTGCGTCACCGGCTCGGCGTCGCGCAGGCTTCGCCAAAGCGCGCGCGAGGCTGCGGCCTCCAGCGTCTCGAAACGGCAGGCCGGATGCGCGAGAAGCCGGGCGAGCTCGTCGCGCCGCGTGTTGAGCGATACCGCCGGCCCCTCGAGGCGGATCGCGGCAGCGTTGGTGGCCAAGCCGAGGGGACGCGCGCCCTGGGGCAGCATCGCGAAGCCGCTGGCGTCGAGCGGCGACTGCGACGCCTGGCGCAGCGCGGCGAGGCTCTGCGGCTCGTCGAGCCCGAGAACAAGCAAGGTCGCCTCGCTCTCAGCCTGGGGCAGCACTTTCAGCGTCAGCTCGGTCAGCGCCGCGAGCGTGCCGAAAGAGCCGGCGACGAGCTTCGAGAGATCGTAGCCCGTCACATTCTTCATCACGCGCCCGCCGGATTTTACGGTTTCGCCCCGCCCGGTGACGCAGCGAAAGCCCAGAAGATGATCGCGCAGGGCGCCGGCCTTGACGCGGCGCGGCCCCGAGGCGCCGGTGGCGACGAGCCCGCCGATCGTGCCGGAGCCCGAGCCGAAGAGCGCGCCGAAGTCGATGGGCTCGAAGGCGAGTTCTTGCCCCTGGGAGTCGAGAAGCGCCTCGATCTCCGCGCGCGGCGTCGCCGCGCCGGCCGTGAGCACGAGCTCCTCGGGTTCGTAAAGCGAAACGCCGCTGAAACCCACAAGCGACACGGCCTCCCCTGCCGAAGGCCGTCCGAGCGCGCGCTTCGTGTCGGAGCCCACGAGCCGCAGCGGCGCGGCGCGCGACGCGGCGTCACGAATAAGCTCGGCGAGCTCGTTTTCGTCTTGCGGAGCGAGGCTCATCAAAATCTCGGAAGCTCTGGAAAGGGCAAGGCGCCGCCTTGCACATGCATCGCGCCGAGCTCCGCGCAGCGATGGAGCATTGGGAACACCTTGCCGGGATTGAGCCGGCCTTGCGGATCGAAGGCGCATTTGACCCGCATCTGCTGATTCAGATCGGTCTCGCTGAACATCTCGCCCATCAGATCGCGCTTCTCGACGCCCACGCCGTGCTCGCCCGTGAGCACGCCGCCAAGCTTGACGCAGAGGCGCAGTATATCGGCGCCGAGCGCCTCGGCGCGCTCCATGTCGCCCTCGATCGTCGCATCGTAGAGAATCAGCGGATGCAGATTGCCGTCGCCCGCATGAAACACATTGGCGACGCGCAATCCGTATTTTTTCGAGAGCGCCTCCATGCCGAGCATCGCCTCGGGCAGGCGCCCGCGCGGGATCGTTCCGTCCATGCAGAGATAATCGGGGCCGATGCAGGCGACCGCGGGAAAGGCGTTCTTGCGCCCCGCCCAGAACTGCAGGCGCTCGGCTTCGCTCGTCGAGGCGCGCACCGTCGTCGCGCCTTCCTGCGTCGCGATCCTCTCGACGACGCCGACGAGATAATCCACCTCCACAACGGTTCCGTCGAGCTCGACGATGAGCATTGCCGCCGCCTCCTGCGGATAGCCGCAAGGCTGGAATTGCTCGGTCGCGTCGATCGTGGCGCGGTCCATCATCTCGAGGCCGGCGGGAATGACGCCTTTTGAGATGATCGAGCCGACGCAGCGCGCCGCCGCCTCGACGCTGGCAAATCCCAAAAGCAGCGCGCGCGCTAGCGGCGGCCGACGCAGGAGCCGCACCGTCACCTCGGTCACGACGCCGAGCAGCCCCTCCGAGCCGGTCATCAGACCCAAGAGATCGTAGGGCTCGCACTCGAGGCGCTTGCCGCCGAGACGGATGACCTCTCCGCCCATGAGCACGATCTCGAGCCCCAGAATATTGTTCGTGGTGAGACCGTATTTCAGGCAATGCACGCCGCCGGCGTTCTCGGCGACATTGCCCCCGATCGAGCAGGCGATCTGCGAGGAGGGATCGGGCGCGTAATAGAAGTCCTGCGCCTCGACCGCCTTGCTGATCGAAAGATTGGCGACGCCCGGCTGCACGCGCGCGCAGCGGTTCTCATAGTCGATCTCGAGAATGCGGTTGAACTTGCCCATGGCGAGCAGGATGCCGTCCTCGAGCGGCATGGAGCCGCCCGAAAGCGAGGTGCCGCCGCCGCGTGGCACGACCTTCACGTTCATTTCCTGCGCGAGCGCAAGGATCGCCGAGACCTCTGCGACGCTCTCAGGGAGCGCGACGACGAGCGGCAGCGCGCGATACATGGTGAAGGCGTCGCACTCATAGGCGCGCCGCGCCGTTTCGTCGGCGATGACGCGTTCTTGCCCGAGAAGGGCGCGAAGCCGAGCGACGATCTCGTCGCGACGCGAGAGGGTCTGCGGCTCGGCAGCCGGCATGAGGAGGGGCATGGCGTCCTTTTGCGCGAAGCGGGATTTCCCAAACCCGCTCGCGCAAAAGTTCTAAGCAGAGATTCGCCGGCTGGCCAACGAATCTCTGCTTCAAGCGGCGCGCGCGGCGCCGCCTTCAGTGCGCAGCAGGCTTGTTCGCAGCCGGCTTCTTGGGCTTGTGCGCGGGCTTCCCGTGCTTGGCCGGTTCCGCCGCAGGGGCGGGCGCAGGAGCCGGAGCGGGAGCCGCAGCTGGCGCCAGCGTCGGCGCGGGCTTGGGCTCCGGCGCGGCGACGGGGGCCGGCTCGGGCTTCGGCGCCTCCGCTTTCTTCGGCTCGGGCGCGGACTGCGGCTCGGCTGGTTTGGCTTCTTCGGCTTTGGGCGCCGTGGCGGCTTCGGCGAGCTTTTTCTTGCAGTCGTTGAAGTAGTCGCCCCAGGGTTGGTAGAATTTGGGGTTCTCCTTCGCCGCGATCCATTTCGCCGCGCATTGCGCGACCTCCGTCTCCTCCGCAAGCGCCAGGCTCGGCGCAAACAGCGCCGCCGCGAGCGCGAGACCCGGGAGGGAAAGCGTCCTTCGAGAGATCGTCATCGGGATGTCTCCTGGATCGCGCCGCTCCGAGCGCAGCCGCCCGAAGAGGAAAACGCGATCGATTTTTCGTTTGTCCATGGCGCGCCTTCGGCGCGAAAACCGGCTTGCGCTTTTGCCGGCGCCCGCGCGCTGCAGGCGAGCGATGCGGGCCGAGGCTTTCAAGGAAGCGGCGCCCGAAGGCGCCGCTCCCCTTGGCGTGACGCGGAGGTCAGAAGTTGTAGGCGCGCTCGCCGTGATCGGCGATGTCGAGGCCTTCGCGCTCCTGATCGGGCGCCGGGCGCAGGCCGACGACGAGATCGACGATCTTGTAGAGGATCGCGGAGCCGATCCCCGACCACAACAGCGTCGCGACGACCGCCGTGATCTGCGCGATCATCTGCGCCACGAGGTCGTAGGTGCCGGCGTAGTTCTTGTCGATCGCCGTATAGTCGGTGATGCCCACGCCGCCCAGCGCCGGGCTGACGAGCAGCCCCGTCGCCAGCGCGCCGGTGATCCCGCCGATGCAGTGCACGCCGAACACGTCCAGCGCGTCGTCATAGCCGAAGGCGTTCTTCACCTTGGAGACGAAGAACAGGCAGATCGGCGAGACGATGAAGCCGAGCGCCAGCGAGCCGATCGGACCGGCGAAGCCCGAGGCCGGCGTCACCGCCACGAGACCCGCCACCGCGCCCGAGATCAGGCCCAGAAGCGAGGGCTTGCCCTTCGTCGCCCATTCCGTCAGCAGCCAGGAGAGCGCCGCCGCGGCCGTCGCCACCATGGTGTTGACGAAGGCCAGCGCCGTCGTGCCGTTCGCCTCCAGATTGGAGCCGGCGTTGAAGCCGAACCAGCCGACCCACAGCAGCGAGGCGCCGACCATCGACAGCGTCAGCGAATGCGGGGGCAGAGCCTCCTTGCCATAGCCGATGCGCTTGCCGACGATGAGCGCGCCGACGAGGCCGGCGATGCCCGCATTGATGTGAACGACCGTGCCGCCCGCAAAGTCCAGCGCGCCCACGCCCTTCATCCAGGGCGCCAAGCCGCCGGCGAGCCAGCCGACCGAAGACGTCGCCGCGTCGATCTTCGCCTGCGCCGCCTGCTTGGCCGCATCCGTCGTCGCCGCCGCGAGCTCGGTCGCCGCATCGACGATCGCATTCGGATCGGCCACCGCCCAGACCCAATGCGCGATCGGGAAGTAGATCACCGTCACCCACAGGATGATGAACAGGAACACCGCCGAGAACTTCATGCGCTCGGCGAAGGCGCCGATGATGAGCGCCGGCGTGATCATCGCGAAGGTCATCTGGAAGACGAAATAGGCGAGCTCGGGGATCACATGGCCCGGCGTGAAGGTCGGCGCCACGGCGTCGGGACCGACGCCCTTGAGGAAGGCCTTGCCCAAGCCGCCGATGATCGCATTGAGCCCGCCGCCGTCGCCGAAGGCCAGCGAATAGCCGTAAAGCGTCCACAGCACGCCGACGAGCGCGACGATCGCGAAAGTCTGCGTGAGGATCGACGCCATGTTCTTGGCGCGCACGAGACCGCCGTAAAACAGCGCAAGGCCGGGGATCGACATCATCAGCACCAAAGCGCTCGACGTCAGCATCCACGCCGTGTCCCCAGGATTAGGCGTCGGCGTCCCCGCATAGGCGCAAGGCGCGGCGAGTAAAAGCAGCAACGAAGCGCCCGCCACGGCGGTCCGACGCGAAATCCCAAGCGGGCGAAAGCTCATGATCTTCTCCTTGGAGGTCTGAACGGAACGGGACATCAAAGCGCATCCTGGTCGGTTTCGCCGGTGCGCACGCGCAGCGCGGACTCGATCGGGGTGACGAAAATCTTGCCGTCGCCGATCTGGCCGGTGCGCGCCGCCGAGGAGATCGCCTGAACGGCCTTGCCCGCGAGCTCGGAGGAGACCGCGACCTCGATCTTCAGCTTGGGGAGAAAGCTCACGGCATATTCCGCGCCGCGGTAGATTTCGGTGTGGCCCTTCTGCCGTCCGTAGCCCTTGACTTCCGTCACGGTCAGTCCGTGCACGCCGATGTTCGTCAACGCGTCGCGAACCTCGTCGAGCTTGAACGGTTTTATGATCGCAATAACCAGTTTCATCTGATTGTCCCGTCTTGGCGTTGGCCCAAGGTGGAGCCCTAGAGCGAACGGTTCCTCTCTACGCGCGGCCCCAACGCCGCCGCGACCCTATGCCTACAAATGGCGTGCCACAGACATAACTAACTGATAAAAAGCTATTTTCTCAACAAGCCTGGCAGTTGGGAGGCCCGCTTGCGGCGGGACTCCTGCCTTTCCTTGAGGCAGGCGAAAATTGCGTCTGCGCGCGAAGCGGGCGCCAGCCTAAATATAGGGCATAAGAGATGCGGTAATGGGCGGCGAGTTGCCAGGCTCTTGAAATCCCCGTGGCGCCGCCCACTTCGTTTTCGGGGTTGTTAGGCCCCGACCTTCGCATCACGAAAACAGCCCAGGAGGGACTCATGGAGTTTCATCCTTCGTATGCTCGTGCAGATGTTCGCGCGAGCGGATCCCCGGGGACGGGGCCGTCCGCCCCGTCGGGCGGCGTCGCCTTCCTTTCGACCCGGCAGTGCCGGACGCCCGGCGCCAGCTCGATGACGACCCTTCCCAGGTCCGGCGCGCCTCGCCTCATCAATCTGGAGCGACGCGCCAAGTTTGGAGCGAGCCTCGGCGCGGCGTAGGGCTTTCGCGAGGAAGATCCGCAAAAGGCCCGACGCGGCGGCGGCTTGAACCGACCGCCGCGAGGGAAAACTTGTCCCCGCGAAGCGATCTGTTTTCTCGCCCCGCCGCGGGGCTCCTCGGCGAGCAGGCGTTGACCGGAAACGCGCCGTGGCGCAGAGAGTTGGTTCAAGTCATTGAAGAAGGTCCGGTCTCGAGGCCATGTCCAAACAGGCGACGATAACGCTTTGCGCCGACGATTACGGGCTCAGCTATGGCGTGAGCCGGGGGATCCTCGAGGCGCTCGAGGCGGGGCGGCTCTCTGCCGTCTCCGCGCTCGTCACCGGACCGCGCTGGCCGGCGCTCGGCCATGAGCTGACTCGCCGGGGCTTCGACGCGGATATCGGCCTGCACCTCAATCTGACGCTCGGCAAGCCACTCGCGCCGATGCCGAAATTCGCGAAGGACGGCGTCTTTCCCCCCATTCGCGAGCTGGTTCGCAACGCGCGTCAAGGAAAGCTGCCGCTCGAGGAAATCCGCGCGGAAATATCCCGTCAGCTCGACCGCTTCGAGGCCGTGACGGGGCGTCCGCCGGATTTCGTGGACGGCCATCAACATGTGCAGGTCCTGCCCAACATCAAAGACGAGCTCCTGGAGGAGCTGGCGCAGCGCGGATTGAAAGGGCGGCTCTGGCTGCGCGACAGCGGCGACGCGTTGCCGCGCATTCTGGCGCGCGGAGCGCTGGTCAAGAAGGCGCTGATCGTCAATCAGCTCGGCCGAGGCTTCGCCCAGCAGGCGCGCCGCGCCGGTTTCGAGGTCAATAGCGGGTTCTCGGGATTTTCGGATTTCTCGCAAGGCCGCGATTACGCCAAGCTGTTCCGGTCCTACCTGCGCGCGCGCGGACCGCGTCATCTCATCATGTGCCATCCAGGCCATGCCGACGCCGAGCTGCGCGAGCTCGATTCCGTCACCGTGACGCGCGAGCAGGAGCTCGCCTTTCTTCTGTCTCCGCGCTTCGAGGCGCTGCTCGCCAAGAAACGCTTGAGGCTCGCGAGACTTTCTGCCGCCGCCTGAGACGCGGCGCCGCTATTTGCTCGCGTTCGAAACAAGCGCCGGCTTATCTCGATAGAGCTCGGGGAAGGCGCGCTTCAAGGCGGCGAGCTTCGGCAGATCGTTGTAGACGATGTAGGGATGATCGGGATTCTTCTCCAAGAAGTCCTGATGATAGGCCTCGGCCGGATAGAAACTTTTGCCCAGCTCGATCGTCGTCGCGATAGGCGCGGAAAAGACCGCCGCGCCATCGAGCTGCATGAGATAGGCGCGGGCGATGCGCGCCTGCTCGGGACCTTGCGGAAAGATCGCGGAGCGATATTGGCGCCCGGTGTCCGGTCCCTGGCGGTCGAGCTGGGTCGGGTCGTGGACCACAGAGAGGAATATCTGCAGGATCTTACCGTAGCTGATCTTCGCCGGATCGAAAGTAATGCGCACGCTCTCGGCATGTCCCGTCGAGCCTGAGCCGACAGTGGTGTAATGAGCGCTTTTTTCGTCGCCGCCGGCGTAACCCGAGACCGCGCTCGACACGCCCGCGACATGCTGGAAGACGCCCTGCACGCCCCAAAAGCAGCCGCCGGCGAGAACCGCCGTCTCGCTTCCGGGCTTCGCCGCCTCGCCCGGAACCTCGGGCTCGGGGAGACGGCGCGCGCTTTCGGCGAAGGCGCAGCCTGCGTCCGCCAGGAAAAGGCCCGCAGCAAGCGCCAGCGCGACTCCAATCGTCGCGGCGAAGGCGCAAAGACTTCCGTTCTTCATCGCTCTCTCCCGCATTCAGCCGACGCCCGGCTTGAAGACGAGGGCGACGCCGTTCATGCAATAGCGTAGCCCCGTCGGCGCCGGACCGTCGTTGAAGACATGACCGAGATGGCCGCCGCAGCGGCTGCAATGTACCGCCGTGCGCAACATGCCGAAGGATCGGTCGCTTTCGGTCCCGACGGCGTTCTCCAAGGGACGCCAGAAGCTCGGCCAGCCGGTGCCGCTGTCGAATTTGGTCGTCGAGGAGAAGAGATCGCGCCCGCATCCGGCGCAGGCGAAGATTCCGGCGCGGTGCTCGTTCAGGAGCGGGCTCGTGAAGGCCCGCTCCGTTCCAGCCTGGCGCAGCACGTCGAATTGCTCAGGGCTTAAAAGCTTGCGCCACTCCGCTTCGCTATGCTCGACCTCGAATTTTTCACCCGCCCGAGCGTTCTCCTGCGCGAGACAAAATAGGCTCGCACCGGCGGAAAGCAGCATTTTTCGGCGCGTCATCTCGAACTCCTGACTTGCTGGCTTCAAGACCTTCAGGAGCAACTTCGCGCCGCTCGGGCCGAGCGTTACGCGCCAGACGGCGCGGCCGCGAAGCTTTCGGCCCTCGAAGCTCTCGGTGTTGAGGCTGAGCCGAAAGGCAATTCGGAATTTTGCGCAAAAATCGATGGCAAAGGCTCGGGTTCGAACTATGTAACAAGTGCCGGCCGATTTGGGCGGGCGCTCTATTTGCGAGGCGTTCATGCACGTCACAATCGAAGCCGCCGAAGCCGCGATCCGCGCTTCCCGCAAGCGCGCCGTCGAGCTGGGGACCGAAATGTGCATCGCGATCGTCGACTCGGGAGCCAACCTCAAGGCGTTTCATCGCATGGACGCAGCCTGGGTCGGCAGCATCGACATCGCGATCAAGAAAGCCAGAACCGCCGTGTTTTTCGGGATGCCGACCGGCCAGATCGGCCAGCTGTCGCAGCCGGGGGGCTCACTCTTCGGCATTGAGCATTCCAACGGGGGACTGATCACTTTTCCCGGCGGACTTCCCATCGTTGACGAGGACGGTGTGCTGATCGGAGCCATCGGCGTGAGCGGCAGCACCGTAGAGAACGATCACGCGGTCGCACTGGCTGGCGTGGGCGTCGTTGGGGTCAGCGACCTACCCGCGCACCCCTGGCGCACCTGACGGTCACTCGCCGCGCTTGTCCGTCAGCGTCCCGAGAAAGGCCGTGATCGCGTCGATCTCTTCGTCGGTGAGGCGCGGCTTTTGACCGGGCTTGCGGTCGTAGGGCACTTCCTTGACGTTCACATTGGCGCGGAATTTCGCCGGCAGGTCGTCGTATTTCTGCACCCTGCCCTTTGCATCCTTGGGATACCAGCGCTCGGGGTTCGTATCGCGCGTCGCGTAGAAGGCGACGGCGTCGCGCAGCGTCTTCAACGAGCCATTGTGCAGATAGGGCGCGGTCAGCGCGACATTGCGCAGGCTCGGAACCTTGAAGGCGCCGCAAACGCTCTCGACCTCGAAATCCTTCGGCGCCACGGCCGCGAGACCGGCGCGCTTGCAGAGGCCGAGATCGAAGGTCTTCGCATCGGCATTGGCGGGAATGGCGCGGTTGCGCGGCGCGCCGAGCACGTCGTAGGTGAAGTCGGTGAAGAGCCAGTCGGAGGGCTCCTTCGAATCCTCCTTGCCGTCGTGGCAGGCGAGGCAATTGCCTTTCTTCTTGTCCTTGAACAGCTCGAAACCCTTCGCCTCCTGCGGCGTGAACTGCGCCTTGCCGCGCAGCACCTCGTCGAAGCGCGAGGAGAAGGGCCGGAAGACGGCTGTGCGCTCATAGGCGGCGATGGCCTGGGTCAGGCGATCGAACGCCTTGTCGGGATTGTCGAACACCTGCGCCCCGAACACTTCGCGCATGAGCGCGGCGTTGGGACCGTTCTTCACCTTCTCGACGACGGCGGCCTTGGAGGGATTGGCCATTTCCACGGGATTGAGCAGCGGGCCCGCCGCCTGATCCTCCAGCTCCATGGCGCGGCCGTCGCGGAACTGTCCGCCCGCGGGGGTCTTCTCCATGCGGCCGGTTGTCTCGTCCTCCTTGTCGATGAAGCCGAAGGGCGGCGTGAAGGCGGCATAGGTCAGTCCCGGCGGCTTGCGCACGCCAAAGGCGCCGGCAGGCGCGCCGGCCGCCACCGCCGTTATCTTAGAGCCGTTCACGCCCGAGAAAGCGCGCGCGGGATCATGACAGGAGGCGCAGGCGACGCCTTGCGGCTCGGAGAGCGACTTGTCGGAGAACAGCCTTTCGCCGAGTTTTTCGATGGGGAGCGACGCGCTGCCGTCGGCGAAAGCCGCGGACGCGAGAGCCAGGCTCGCCCAGGCGCCGATCAAGAGGAACATGAACCTAGATGCTGGCGACCCCGCCATCGTCGATGCGCCCTTGTGACCGGCGCGTGACAAGCCGGCCCTTCTCAATAGGAAGCGGCCGGGAAGCCCGTCAAACGCAATAATTTGGAGAAGTTCCAGTTTGCATCAGAGCATGGGATAAGGAGAGCGGCGACAACGACGAGCAGCGAGGCGCGCGATACAATGACGATGAAGCGATTTCTCGCGCTGATCCTCATCCTCGTCGCGCCCGCGGCGGCGGCGCAGGAACGGCTGAAGGTCGCCTTCTTCGGCTTCGAGATGATCAGCACCTCGAATGCGCCCGCGAGCGACGCCGAACGCCTCCGCCTCGCGCGGCTCGACGCCGTGTTCGAGGAGATGCTGACAGCCTCGGGCCGCTTCGAGATCGCGCCCATTCCGCAGCCGCTCGCCGCAAGGATCGCCGCCGAGATCAAATTCTCCACCTGCAACGGCTGCGAGGTCGAATTCGCGCGCGCGATCGGCGCCGATGTTGCAGCCTTCGGAACGGTGCAAAAGGTGAGCAATCTCATCCTCAACGAGAATCTCTACATGCGACGGGCGAATGGCGAGCCCTTCTTCGCGCAAAGCGTCGATATTCGCGGCAACACCGACGAATCCTGGGAGCGCGGCTTGCGCTACATGCTCAAAAACCATCTTCTCGACGGACGCTGAACGGGACGCCGATGCCGGAGCTTCCCGAGGTCGAAACCGTGCGCCGCGGGCTGAACGTGGTTTTCGAAGGCGGCGTCTTTACGAAAGTCGAGCTCGCGCGCGGCGATCTGCGTTTTCCCTTTTCGAAGAATTTCGCGGCGCGCCTCAGAGGCCGCCGCGTCGAGGCTCTGGAGCGGCGCGGCAAATATCTGCTGGCGCGCCTCGACGGCGGCGCGACGCTGCTCATGCATCTCGGCATGAGCGGCTCCTTTCGCATCGACCACGGCAAGCCCATCGGCGACCCCTACATCCCCCGCGGGCGCAATCCCGCGCATGATCACGTGATCTTCCATTTCCAAAACGGCGCCTGCGTCACCTACAACGACCCGCGCCGCTTCGGCTTCATGCTGTTGTTGTCGGCAGAGGAGCGCGAGACCCATCCGCTGCTCAAAAACCTCGGGCTCGAGCCCTTGAGCGACGAGATGAACGCGGCGGCCCTCGCCAAAGCGCTTCAGGGGCGAGCCGCGCCGCTCAAGGCCGCGCTCTCCGACCAGAAAGCGATCGCGGGCCTCGGCAACATCTATGTCTGCGAGGCGATGCACCGCGCCGGCCTCTCGCCGCTGCGGCCGGCCTCAAGCCTCGTCACGGAGAAAGGCCGCGCCACCGCGGGGCTCGAGCGGCTCACGCGCGCGATCAAGGAGGTGCTCGCGGAAGCCATCGAAGCGGGCGGCTCGTCGCTGCGCGATCATCGCCAGACCGACGGCGCGCTCGGCTATTTCCAGCATAATTTCCGCGTCTACGACCGCGAGGGCGCGGCCTGCCCGAGGAAGGGGTGCCATGGCGCGATCGCGCGCATCGTGCAATCGGGGCGCTCGACCTTTTACTGCCCGTCGTGCCAGAAGTAGGCGGCCCGCCGCGGCGGCGGGCTTCCAGATTTTTGAGGCGCTGGGGATGGGTTCTCTGCTGACGGCTTTCACGGTCTTCATCGCCTCGTTCGCCACCGGCATTTGCGGCGTGTTCCTGCGCGGCAAGCATCCCGAGGGATCGCTCGATGACGCGACGAGCGACGTTGTGAAGCTCGTCATGGGCCTCGTCGCGACGATGGCGGCGATCATTCTGGGCCTGCTGATCGCCTCGGCCAATTCCTCTTACAATCAGCAAAGTGACGAGCTCGAGGGGCTCGCGACCAATGTCGTGCTGCTCGACAAGATGCTGGACGCTTTTGGACCGCAAGCCGATCCGCTGCGCGGACGCCTCAAGACCGCCGTGGAGCAGGCCCACGCGCACCTCTGGACGCCGAACGGAGCCAACACGGTCAATTTCCAGGCCGCGCAGATCATTTTGCGCGAGGTCCAGGCGCTCGAGCCAAAAACGCCAATTCAGCGCGCCTTGCAGGAGCGCGTGCTGCGCCTTTCCGAAGACGTGATGCGCACGCGCCTGTTGATCACGGCGCAATCCTCCAATGGCGGCATTTCGCGCACCTTCCTCTCTGTGCTGATCTTCTGGAACTGCGCTCTCTTCTTCGGCTTCGGCCTCTTCGGCCGCGCCAATCGCACGACGCTCGCGACGCTCCTCGTCGGCTCGGCCTCGGTCGGCGCCGCGATCTTCCTCATTCTCGATTTGAAACAGCCCTATCAGGGCTTCATGCAGCTATCCGACGCGCCGCTCAAAATGGCGCTGCAGCACATCGGGCCGTGAGCCGCTTCTCTCCCCTCTCCCCGTTTACGGGGAGAGGGAGCCCTGAAGCGCGGCGGCTCACGCCGCCTGCTGCATCGCCGAGAGCTTCCAGGCGTCTGGGGGTGCGCCGGCCGGGCGGCGGAAGGTCCAGAGCTGCGTCGCCTGCGTCGGCGTGGTCGGATCGCCCGAAACAATACGCCCTGTGGCGCGATCCTCGGTGACGTCCACGAAAGCGTAGCGCATGGCGACGGTCGCATAGTCGTCGCCGCCTTCGCTCCACGCCTCCGCGAGATCGCCTTGCAGGAGCTTCACGCCGGAGATCTTGTTGATCACGCCCTGAGCGCGGCGCTCGTTCAGCTCCTCGTTGAGATAACCCACGATCTCGGGCATCGCCAGCCGGTTGAGCGCGCCCAGATCCTCACGGCTATAGGCGTCCTGCGTCTCGCCAAGCAGGCGCTCGAAGGCCGGGTAATCGGCGGCCGAGAGCTGCAAAGGCGCGCTACGCGGCCGCTGCGGGGCTCCGCCGCCGAAACCGGCGCGCGGGTCGAAGCCGAAGAGGTTTCCGCTGGCGCGCGGCGCGAAGCCGGCCGAAGCCGCTTGGCGGCCCTGCCACCATTGAAACGCCAGCTTCGCCAGGAAGGCAAGCAGCGCGATCTGGATGAGGAAGCCCAAGATCGAGCCGAAGCCGCCGAACCCGCCAAAGAAGCCGTGTCCTGTCAGCAGGCCGAAGAGCCCGGCTCCAAGAAGGCCGCCGGCGAGCCCGCCCATGAAGGAGCGTCCAAAGCTCCCGCCCGCGGGGGCGAAGCCCGGTCGCGGAGTCGCCCCGAAATTCTGCTGGGGAGCGGAAGGCGTGATGCTGCGCTGGATCGGCGCGGCCTGGCTCGGAGCCGTGTTGGTCACGGGCGGCGGAGCATAGGTTCGAGAGCCGCGGCTGCCGAAGCCGCCCCGCATCGAATTGCCCATCGCGGCTTCGGCCAGGGAGGGCGCGAAGGCGAGCAGCGCCGCCAGAAGGGCGGCGAAAATTACCGGGGATTTCCGAAGTGACAACATGGATTATGATCCGTTTGGGCAGACGAAGCCCGCATCGCCGACTATATAGGCGCCTGCCTCGGCCTCCGCAAAGGCGGCGAGAGAAAATCCGGTCCGCTCGAACGATGCAGCAGTATCTCGATCTTCTCGATCTCATCCTGCGCACGGGGCGCCGCAAGGAGGACCGCACCGGAACCGGCACGCTCTCGCTGTTCGGCCATCAAATGCGCTTCGACCTGCGCGAGGGCTTCCCGCTGGTGACGACGAAGAAGCTGCATCTGAAGTCGATCGTCCACGAGCTGCTGTGGTTTCTCTCAGGCGACACCAATGTCGCCTATCTGCATGACAACGGCGTCACAATCTGGGACGAATGGGCCGACGAGAAAGGCGATCTCGGCCCGGTCTATGGACGCCAGTGGCGCGCCTGGGAGACGCCCGACGGACGCGTCATCGACCAGATCGGCGAGGTCGTCGCCGAGATCAAGCGCAATCCCTTCTCGCGCCAACTCATCGTCACCGCCTGGAACCCGGCCGACATCGAGAAAATGGCGCTCGCGCCCTGCCATTGCCTCGTTCAGTTCCACGTCGAGGAGATCGAGGGCAGAAAGCATCTCTCCTGCCAGCTTTATCAGCGCTCGGCCGATGTGTTTCTCGGCGTGCCGTTCAATATCGCGAGCTATGCGCTGCTCACGCATCTGATCGCGCGCGAGACGGGATGCGAGCCGAAGGATTTCGTGCACAGCTTCGGCGACGTGCACCTCTATCTCAATCACATCGAGCAGGCGAAGCTGCAATTGACGCGCGCGCCGCGCCCCCTGCCCCGCCTGCGCCTCGCCGGCGGCTCGCTCTTTACGACGCGCTACGAGGATATTGAGATTGTCGACTACGACCCCTGGCCGGCAATCTCCGCGCCCGTGGCGGTTTAGGCGGAAGCGACCGCCTCACCAGCCGTAGCTGTAGCCCCACGGCCCATAGCTAGGGGTGTACACGACCGGGTAGACCACCGGCGCGGAATAAACGACGGGCGCGGCATAGATGACGGGCGCGGCATAGTAAGAGTAGCCCGGGTCACAATAGCCATACTCATAGACTGGCGTCGCGACGTAGGTCGGCGGCGGGACATAGACCGTCGGCTCGAAGTCGACGGAGTCGGAAGCAACGACATAGTCGTCATGCGACCCGCACGGCCCCAGGTCGCAGTCATCAGCGAGAATGCAGTCGTGGTGATGGTGGCGGGTCCGGCGGCGCGGCGCGAGATCGTAGTCGTCGTCAGCGGCGACGACGCAGTCGTCCTGGCGATGACGGCGGGCGTGACGGCGGGGCGCGGCGACGTCGTCGGAGGCGACGACCGAGTCCCGATACCAGCCCTTGTGCCAGCCATAATGCCAGCCGTGCCCCCTAGGACGAGCCTCGGCGGAGCCACAACAAGCGAGCGCGCCTAAGCCGAGCGCAGTCGCAGCCAGAAAAATCGTCAAGCTTTTGACCGTCATCATCGCCTCCCCTTCAATATGTCAACAACGATCCCCGAGAGCGCTGCGGCGGCGCGAACGCGCGCCCCGCCTCTCCGGCTATTCACTGAACTCGCGCTCACGCGGAGAGTGTCAATGCAGGGTTGGAATGATCGCCGATTCGTGCGGCGAGCCGGGCGAAGCGCTAGCGCCACGCTTTGCGACGCGTTCGACACGGCGACGCAAGAGCATGTCGTATTAAGCGGGCGCGACGCCGCAAAACGTCTCTCGGCAAAAGAGCGCCTCGAACGACCGCGAGGTCGATGCGCGGAAACAGAGATGTCGTTAGGCTGATCGCCGCAGGCTTTTCGCCTCTGGACGGAACAGCCTCACCACGGGAAAAATCCGCCCTGCGGGGCGGACAAGACCGGCGGGGCGTAGACGAGGGGCGCCGGATAATAATAGGCTGGATCGTTGAAGCCATATTTGTAGCCCGTCGCCGGGAAGGCCGGCGAAAGGTAGTCCGGCGGCGGGTCGTAACCCGGCTCGACATATCCATTGGCGAAGAAGTAGTCATCGCCGCAGTCGGCGGAGACGTCGCAGTTGTGGCGGCGGTGACGGCGGGCGTGATGACGGGGCGCCGCGTCATCTGAGGCGACGACCTGATCGCCATAACCCTTATCTTTTGGGAGCGCCTCCGCGGAGCCGGAGCACGCGAGCGCGGCGAGGCCGAGCGCAATGGCCGCGAGAAGAATTTTCGTGCTCTTGGTCGTCATCACCGCCTCCCGGTTATATCTCGACAGCTGCTCGTTGGAGACGCTCTCACGCCGAACGTTTCAATGCGGCGAGGGTCGCAGCGCTCCGAGGCAGTGACGAAAAGCTCAAGATCGAGCCTAGCAAAATAAAACTAGTCGGCAAACCGCTACGTCGGAAACGCCTTCTCGGCGATAGCCGGCAGCGTCTCGATCATGCCGCCGAGCGCGCCGGAGGTGAGGAGCAAGACAACATCGTCCGCCCGCAGCGCCTCCCCGACGACCGGCGCCGGATCGACATGCGGCAAGGCGATCGCGACGATGCCGCTCGCCGCGATCCGGGCAGTGATCTCGGCTTGCGTGACTTGCGCATGCGTCGTCGCGCCTTGCGTCGCGGGCTCGTAGACGTAGACCGTCTCGGCCCCTTTGAAGGCGTCGTCATACCAGCTCAGCGCCTCGCGATTGCGCCAGCTGAAGGCGTGCGGCTCGAAAGCCACGACGAGGCGGCGCTTCGGGAAATGCAGCTTGACCGCGGCGATGGCGCTGCGCGCCTTCTCGTAAGACGAGCCGAAACCCTCGAAAATCGGGATCGACGTTTTTTCGGATTTGAGGTCGAGCCGGCGTCGCACGCCTCTGAAGGAGGCGACGCCTTGCGCAAAGGCTTCCGGCCCGAGGAGTCCTTGTGTAAGCACGAAGGCGCCGACGCCGACGATATTCTGCACGCTGTGCTCGCCGAGCTGCGTTGTCGAAAGCTGCAAGATCTTCTCACCGCGATGCGTCAGATCGAAATGCGTCGTGGCGCCCCAGGCGATATTGGCCGCGGTATAATCGCCCTTCGCAAAACCATAGCTGATGACGGGGCGGCGCAGGCTTGCAAGAAAGCGCGCGCTGAGCGGCCCCTCCGTGCAGGCGATGATCTGTTCAGGGATTTCGGCGAGCTGCGAGAACGGGAGCAGATATTCTTCAACCGTCGGATAGACGTTGACATGGTCATGCGCGAGCGGGACGAGCAGCAGATATTTCGGCCGGTAGTGCAGAAATTTCGCGCGCGGGTCAGTGTTGGAGGAGGGATACTCGTCGCCCTCCAGCACGAAGACTTTTCCGGCGCCGAGCCGCGAGCTCGTCGGCGGCGTGAGCGGAATCGCGCCGATGAAGAAGGAGGGGTCCGCGCCGCCCTCCATAAGCACATGCGAGAGAAGCGCGGCGCAGGTCGACTTGCCGTAGCTCCCCGCGACCACCGCCGTGTCGCGGTTCTCCGTCAGGAGGGCCAGCACTTCCGGGAAAGACAGAATGGTCTTGCCGCTGTCATAGGCCGCGCGCACTTCGTCGTTGGTCGCCGCAACGAGCTTCGCATTCTTACCGATGACGATGATGTCGACGTCGGGCGGAATATTCTCCGCGCGGTAGCCCACGACATAGGGCAGATTCTCCGCCTTCAGAAAATCGGAGATTGGGGGGTAGACGCCCTCGTCCGAGCCCGTGACGTTGACGCCGCTGTCGCGCAGCAGCTTCGCCACCGCGCTCATGCCGGCGCCGGCGATGCCGATAAAGTGGACGTTGCGTGCGAGCATTTGAACCTTGCAGTTACAACCACTCGGGGCGCCCGAGAATCACCTCGAGCATTCCTCAGCTTGGCGCCCGAAAAGTGGCGGAACCGCAGCCGTTCAGGCAAAATCGCAGGTTATTAGGCGCTTAGACGGCGGACTGGTTCGTTCCATCACCCTGAAGGGCCGCCAGGAGAAGGAAATTTCCGGACGCGCCGCCTTGCCTCATGCCCGCGCCGCCTGGTCCAGAGCGGAAAGCACGGCTTGCATCGCTTCGCGATTGCCCAACGTCAGATAGCGATAGCCGCATCCCTGCATCGCGGCCTCGGTCGCTTGGCGCATCTTCGACAAATGACGGCGTGAGAGGCTCGGAAACATGTGATGCTCGATTTGGCTGTTGAGGCCGCCTGTCAGCCAGTCGAGAAATGGAGAACTCGGCGTATTGCGCGTTGCGCGAGCCTGACGATCGTAAAACCCCTTCGCTGTCGAGGCTTCATAAACCTCCATGCCCGTGTGATTGAGCACGAAGACGAAGGCGAGGATGAAGCCGCCGAGAAGCTGCGCGCAGACAAACCAGAGCCAACCGGTCCAGGCCGCGCCCGGCGTGACGAGGCCGGCGAGCGTGAGACCTAAAACCCAGTGAGCGACGCACAACGCCGCTTCGGCCCATCGCTTATTCTTCAGCGCGACGTCGATGCTCTGCCAGCTCCAATTGAAGCGGGCGACCGATAGGATCGGAAAGAACAGCGGAACCTGAAAGCGCGGCAACAGGAACGAGAGCGCGCGACCCAGACCCGCTTGACGCGCCTTGTCATTGTATTGCGCCAGTGACTTGTCCCAGACAAGCCATGGGGGCGAATCGATGTCGCCGTCGATCGGCGCGAGGGTCCCGTCTTGTTCGACGCGGCAGGCGTTGGGGAAGGCGTGATGCAGTTCGTGCTTCTCGACCCACCAGCTCGAGCCAAAGCCCTGCGCAAGAGCGACGAGCTGCAACATGAGGCTCGCCTTCGGCTCGCTGCGCAGGCCCCATTGGCCATGAGCGATGTCATGTCCAAGATAGGCGGTGCGCGGGTAATGCATGCCGAGGATGAGCGCGCCGAGCCCAGCGGCAATTCCACCCTGCGCAAGCAAGGTGAAAGCCAGCGTGGGGACCGCAACGAGCTCCAGGCAGCGTAGCGCCTGCTCCCAGAACGGGACGCCGTAATAGCCCTTCTCTCGCGCCCAGATCCGCAGCTCAGCCATACGCCGAGCCAAACCCTTCGCGTCCGGGAGGCCGGCCGGATCGGCCGCCGCAACCGGACCTGCTTGCTGAGTATTGTTCAATGGAGTACCCACATAGCCTTCCGGCTATAGTCATAGGCCGCAGCCTCTCTATCGGGCCAAAGTGAAGCTCAAGTCAAATTTTGATTTTGCGGCGGCGGACGCGCCCCGTCCCCGATTCGCGCTTCGTGTCGACAGGGTGGGAGGGAAAGCCGAACCTCCGGCCCTTGAGGACGAGCCGGGAAACCCTCAGCTCCGGGTCGATTTCGCTTTGCCTGTGGCTTTATGCTTCCGCTTTGGTTCTGTGTCCTTGTTCCGCGACTTGACGTTCCTGTGTTCGGTCGCAGCGTTTAGCCGCTCGACGCGAATGTTGTCGCCACCGGGCCGTCGCATATTGATGGCGAATTGCGCCGCAACCGTCTCGGCGATTTCGACTCTCGTTTCATCTGCCCGGATTTCGATTGTTCCAATGTCTTGTCTCGTGACGTTCCCTTTGCGACAGAGCATCGGCAGCAACCATTTCGGGTCGGCGTTCTTCTTGCGGCCGATGTCGAGACGAAACCACACAGCCCCGTCGGGCAAACGGCTCGGGCGGGGCCCTTTGCTGGGCTTTGCTTCCGAAGCCGTGGGCGCGCGGGTTTCCCGGCGCGCGGGCTCCTGCCTAGGATCGACGACCGCCTCCGTTGCCGGGAGTCGCGCTCGATAAAGGCGCACGAGCAGCGCGCCGAGTTGTTCGGGCGTATGCTCGGAAAGGAGAAGTTTCGCCGCCTCGAAGTCTTCTTCCGTGGGAGGCTCGAGCAGTAGCGGATCCTGCAGCATGCGCTTCCAATCGAGCTCGCGAATCTCCTCGGCCGACGGCGGCCCGCCCCAAAAGGCGTAAGCGCGCGCATCTCTGAGCAAGCGTTCGGCGCGGTGGCGACGCGAGGGTGGAACGAGCAGCGCGCTCACGCCCTTGCGGCCGGCGCGCCCTGTCCGGCCGCTCCGATGCTGCAAGGCTTCCGCGTCGTGCGGAAGATCGGCGTGAATGACGAGGTCGAGATTGGGCAGGTCGATGCCGCGCGCCGCGACGTCGGTCGCGATGCAGACCCGGGCGCGTCCGTCGCGCAAGGCCTGCATGGAGTGATTGCGCTCATGCTGACTGAGCTCTCCAGACAACAGCACGGCCGCGAAACCGCGCTCGAGCAAGATTGCATGCAAATGTCGAACGGCCTCCCGCGTATT
>CAWCTS010000047.1:0-6690 GCA_963798515.1 uncultured Alphaproteobacteria bacterium | reverse complement strand
GTCGCGGACGATTTGGCTCCGACTCCGCGCGATCTTGACGAGGCGCCGGCGGGCGCGAGACGCGAGGCTTTCTTACGCCGGCGTGCTGCGACACGACGGCTCGTTGCGCAGCGGCTCGGCGTCGCGCCGAGCGAGGTCGAAATCGGGCATGATCCCCAGGGCGCGCCGCGTCTCCTCGCGCCGCAAGCGCCGCTCTTTCTCTCCGTCTCCGGCCGCGAGGATTTTTGCGCGATCGCGCTCGGCTCGAGCGCGATAGGCGTCGACATCGAGCCGCTGCAGCCCGAGGCGGAGCCCGTCTGGGGCGCGCTGCATCGAAGCGAAGCGGCGCGGCTGCGCACACTGCCGCAGGACGCGCAAAGCGAAGCCTTCCTGCGCCTCTGGACCGCCAAGGAAGCCTATCTCAAAGCGCTGGGCTCAGGCTTTTCGCGCGAGCCCGCGACGATTGCGGTGGATTTCGGTTTTCGCGTGTGTGACGAGGGCGCCGACGTCCTTCTCGCGGCCGGCGAATGGCGCGTCCTCGAGCTTGCGGGGAGGCAGTTTCTCGTCGCCTGCGTCGTGCTAGGCTCGGCCTCGGCGCATTAACCGCAGCGACCATCGAAGATCCAAAGGATTTCAACTTCGCAAATCCATGTAAGCTTGGATCAGAGCCCGAAGAGAGTTGCAGCCATGAAACATTGGGTTGTCGTTGTCCTCTTCTGCGTCGGAGCGAGCGCTGTCGCGGCCCCGAGCCGACCGGCGGCTCCTAATCAGCTGGAGCTGGCGATCATTGACGCCGACGAAGCCGTCAAGCGGGGCAAGGATGGCGATGGAAATGCGCTCGCGAGTCATGCCGACGCCGCTCTGCGAAAGGCCGAGGCGGTTGCGAAGACGAACAATAGCGCGGAGGTCAGGCAAGCCATTACCTTTCTCAAGATCGCCGCCTATCACGCGCGTCAGCGCCATCTCGACCTCGCTATAGGACAGGCTCAGAGCGCGCTGTCGCGCCTCCGTGCGGCATTGGGCGGCGGAAGCGAATCCGTCCCGGCGAAGCGCGACGCCGGGGGTGATGAGAAGCCGCAAGCCGCCACTCAGAGCAACGCTGCGATCGAAGCGGGACGGCAGAGCTCGCCGGGCTCTGGCGAGCCAGCCAAGAAGGGCGGACCGCTCGTGTATCAGGAATTCCTGCCCTGGCAGGGAAACGTGTCTCCCGACCATATTTGGCGTATCGCCGGCGTCTGGAAGGGAACGGGAAACAATGTCCTCGATCCGGCGCTGGCGGCGCTCCTCCCCGCGTATGAGGGGCAGCCGGGCGGCTTCTTGTCGCTCAGCGTCAAAGCCAATGAATTGCGCGGGTCCGAAATTCAGACTCTGCCCTCTTATGGCTACGGCTATTACGAGACGCGAATGAAAGTGACGACCGTGCCCGGGGTCTGCGCATCATTCTTTTGGATTGAAGCTCCAAAATATGGCCCGCATGAATGGGACGTGGAGTTCTTGACAAATGAACCTTGGATTTCCTCCCCGAACAGTGGAAAGGTTCATCTCTTCATTCATCCCGCGAACATCCAATATATCGTAGATCTGCCGTTCAATCCTTCGCTTGATTTTCATCGATATGGCTTTCTTTGGACCGCTCAAAGCATCTCCTTTACGGTCGATGGCCAAATCGTCCACACCTTCTCGGATCCCTCATTGGGCACGGACGCCAAGGGATTCATCATGATGAACACATGGACGGGCAACCGAAATTGGGGCGGCGGACCCCCTGAGACCGATGCAACAACCTATTATGATTGGGTGAAGTTTTGGCCGGACGTCGTTTCGTTGCCAGAGTGAGAAAGGGCGTAGACGCCAAAATGCACGGCCCGAAACCGAGCGCGCTCCCCTAAAGCCCCGGTCTTGCCTGCCCGCAAACAGGCGGCGCCAGCCGGCGCGCGAGCGCCAGAAGCGCGCGGTCCGTTCCGCGCCGGCCGATGAGCGACAGGCCCAGCGGCGGGTCGGAGGCGAGCGGCAGGCTCACCTGCGGCAGGCCGAAATAGCTTGCGAGCAGAAAGAGCCGGAACATCTGATAGCGCTTCGCATCGAGCGTCTCCGCGCTCTCGTCGAGGCGCGGCGAAACGAAGGGCGTCGTGGGCAGTAAGAGAACGCCGTCTTCCCCGAAAAGCACGTCGATCTTCGGGCGCGCCGCGTCGCGAAAAGCTTCTGCCTCTTGCATTTGCGCCTCCGTGACCGTCGCCGCATAGGCGAAGCGCTCGGAAATTCCTGGCCCGAAGCGCGGGCGCTGTCGCTTGATCCAGGCGCCATGCGAGCGCCAGGCTTCGTATGCCTGAAAGTTGCGAAAGAGCGCGAGCGCCTGCGGCCAGAAGGACGCATCCAGCGCAACCTCGCGCATCGGGAGCTCGGGCGCGAGCGCCGTCACGGCGGCGGCGAAGCGCGCGCCCTCCGCCGGCGGACAGTCCGCGAAGGCCTCGTCGAGAAACTGATTGCGCGCGAGCGGGCGGCGATCGGAGTCCTCGGGCAGGAGGACATCGCCAACCTTCTCCAATGTCGCCGCGTCGCGCGCGAAACAGCCGACGACATCGAAGCTCGGCGCAAGCGGCACAATCCCCTCGAGCGGAAGAGCGTCATGGCTCGGACGAAAACCGAAGACGCCGCAAAAGCTCGCCGGCGCGCGGCAAGAGCCCGCCGTGTCGGTGCCGAGCGCGAAATCCGCAAGCCCCGCCGCGACAGCAACCGCCGAGCCCGACGACGAGCCGCCGGGATGGCGGTCGCGCGCACGCGGGTTGATGGGAGTCCCGTAATGAGCGTTGGCGCCCATCAGACTATAGGCCATCTCGTCCATCTGGCTCTTGCCGACGAGCCGCGCGCCGCCCGCCAGCAGCGTCGTGACGACGGGCGCATGCGCGTTTGCGGGCGCATAGGTTGCGGCAAATTCCGGATGGCCATTGGTCGAGACCTGGCCCGCGACGTCGATGTTCTCCTTGACGACGAAGGTGAGGCCGGCGAGCGGGCCGCGCTCGCTCCCTTGCACGTCGAGCGCGACGCTCAGCGCGCGAAAATCATCCGCCATTGAAGATCTCCTTTGCGCGCGGCGCGCTTCGCCCGCCGTCTCAGCCAAGCTTCGCGAGCTTCACCTGCAATCCGTCTCGGGGGCGCGGAATGGGCCAATAGATCCAATCTGGACTGTAGCCGAGGCCGACGGAAACCTCCGTCGTCGAGAGCAGATGATAGGCGAAGCATTTGGCCTGAAGATAAGCGAAACGTTGGCCGAGGCACATATGCGCGCCGCCGCCGAAGGGCGTGAAGGCGGATTTATGACGCGCGCGAATCGCGCCATCTGAGAAGCGCAGAGGGTCGAATGTCTCCGGGTCCGGCCAAACCTCAGGCATGCGCTGCGTATAGAGCGGATTTACGACCACGCGCGTCCCTCGCGGAATTCGAAACCCTGCGAACTCCGTATCGCGCATCGCACAGCGTCGTGTAGCGGGCACGGGCGGAAAGAGGCGCATCGATTCGTTGAAGGCCATTTCCGTCAGCGGCAGAGCGTCGACAAGCTCGTAAGGCAACGGCTCGCCACGGGCGAGGCCGAGGGCCTTGATCTCCTCGCGCAAGCGCTCCTGCCAAGTTGGATTGAATACGAGGAAATAAACGAATGCGGAAAGGGACGAGGCCAGCGTGTCATGCGCGGCCATCATCATGAAGTTCATGTGATCCGCGATTTCCTGCGCCGGCAGCAGATTTCCGTCTTCGGTGGTCGTGTTGCAGAGTTGAGTGAAGAGGTCTTGAGAGCGGCTCTCGCGGCGCGCGGCGATCTGGCTCTTGAAGTAGTCGATCATGAACTGGCGCGCCTCGACGCCGCGGCGCATCTGCGTGCCGGGCAGAGGACTGCGCACGACGGCGACGGTCGCCGCGACCATGTCGATGAAGGCTCGCTTGATGCGTTCCGCGTTGGCGCCCATGCCTTCGCCAAGAAAGACGGTCGCGGCGAGGTCCAAGGTCAGACGTTTGGCCGCGGGATAAAAGTGAAGATCGTGTGAGGCGCTCAGCCAGCTCGATATTCCCGCCGCGATCCCCTGGTTGAGACTTTCGAGATAAGACTTCAACGGTCCCGCCTTAAAGGCGACGGAAAGCGCTTTTCGCTGCAGCCGATGCTCGTCAGCATCCATCAGCAGGAGGCCGCCCGGAAACAAGCGGCCGAAAATACGCTCCCAACCGTGCTGCGCGGAAAAAAGCTTGGCCTGATCGAGCAGGACGAATTCATTCGCCCGCGGGCCGAGCAGCGTTACGAGACGACCGCCGAAAGTATGGGTGCGGAATACGAGGCCAAAGCGCTTGGCGAGGCGCTCGGGCTCGCCTTTAGGGTCGGCCAGCATTTGCAAGGTGTTGCCGAGCAGGGGCCAGCCATCCGTGCCGGGAATATGGGCGAGCGCGCCGAGCGGCGGCTCGGGCATGGGCGGCAAGGCGCTTGGTTTGATGGCTTGAGCAATCGGCGACATGCAGGTCCTGAAGAATTCTAAGGTCGTTCGTGAAACGCGTTTCGGCGCGCAATCTTGCGGCGGCTTATCGGCCCGGCGCCGCCGCAACCGGAAACTGACGCAGAAAGGCTGGCGGCGCAATCCGATAGCCTTCGGCCCGAGGCCTTAACCTCTGCGGCTAGAGGCGGAGGCCGGCTGCGCCGAAATGGGATGCGCCTGCACCGGCAAATTCACGATCCGAACGCAGCTGGAACAAATCGCGCCCGAATCGGAAGGCCGGAGAGAATCGCGCTCTGTTCGCCCAGATGTGGCGGCGCGGCGGCTCCGCGCCACTAGGGCTTGCCAGCCCGTCGAATCTCGACGCGAATTTTTGAGAATCGGATAGGACTCTGCGGTAGACATTTGTCAACTGGCCGCGGCGGAAAGGCACGGCGATTTTTCACGACACCAAGTTACTGATCTAAATATAGAATCTGTCTGAAAGCGCTTGTTTGACCGCATTTGCGGCGCGCCGTGGCGCCGGCCCGCCGAGAATTCGTCTCCCCCTGACGAATCGCGGGAGACCATCCCCTTTTGCGCCAGGGTTAAGCCGGCGCCCGATTTTGAGCCCGCTCGCTCCCGTCGAACCGGCCGGCTCTTAAGCTTTGGGGTCGAAGCCGAACGAAGCGGGTCCGAATCAGCGCCCTTTCCAGGTTCACGCCGCGCTCGACGCAGCGCTCGTCTACCGGCCGAAACCGCCGCCCCCACCGCCGCCGCCGAAGCCGCCGCCGCCCGCTCCCCCGCCCGCGCCGCCCATGCCATGATGTCCGCCGCCGATCTGCTGCGGCTGCTGCCCCTCCTTCTTGGCGGCTGCGGGACTAGCGGCCCGCACATCCGCCTCTGAAACCTGACAACTGTGCTTCTTGTCGAAACGCGCGAAGAAGGGACTGGGGAAATCCATGAACTCCTCACGCGTGACGCGCCCTTTGCCGGCCTGATCGAAATAGTCGAAAGTCGCGGAGGCGAAGACCGAGCTCGTTCGCGGAATGACGGCGAAGCTCTTCTCGTCGATGTAGCCGCGCTTCTTGGGGTCGGCGAAACGATAGAGCTTCGCCATATAGGCGCGCCATTGATCGCAGGTGTAGACGCCGCCGTCGCCGCCCCAGTCGCGCGCCGTCGAAACCAGAAGATCGTCGCTCTGCTGCGCCATGGAGGAGTTGGGGCAGGCGACGCCGGCAAGAGCGAGCGCGAGAATTGTTTTCCGCATCAGCATCTCCGTTCTCGCCGCGGCGTTTCGATCGCGACGACTTGCAATTCTACACCGCCTCGCTGCGCTGTAGAGTCGTCTGGAGCGTGGCCCGCGAGCGAGGCTGCGGCGTCGCGCCGCGCCGAGGCCTGGGCTGGGCCGCCTTGCATTCGGGGGAGCGATGTTTAGGTAAAACCTACAGCGCGGTTAGGCTTGCGCTGCATGCAGCGGCGGTCGAGGTCGTGACAGGCCCCCCGCCGCATCGGAGGGGAAAATATGCTCGGACTGTTCAAATTCGGATCGATCGGCGTAAGCGGCGCGAGCCTCGGCGCGGCGTTGCTCGCGCTCGTGCTTCCGGACCAGGCGCTGGCTGGCGACCGGATCGGCTCCCTGCAGTGCAAGCTTTCCGGGAGCACTCTCAGTGTGCTCGTCGAGAACCAGACCGTCGACTGCCTCTATGAAGACGACAGAGACGGCGTCGCGCCAGGGCATTACGTCGGCAAGCTCACGAAGGTCGGGGCCAATTTCGCGGTCGACGGACCGGGGCAGCTGGCCTGGGGCGTCATCGCGGCGACCCGCGATGTCGGTCCCGGCGCGCTGGCGGGTTCCTACGCCGGACCCGAGACGACCGTGAAGGTCGGGGTGGGCGGCGGCGGCGCTTTGCTCGTCGGCGGCAGCAACAACACGATCTCGCTGCAGCCGCTCGAGGTCGAGACCGGCAAGGGCTTTGGTCTGACCGCCGGCGCCGAAAGCCTGGACCTGACCTTCGTGCCGGACGTTCCGCCGCCGGTCTTCCCGCACAGCCTGCGCAAGCACAAGCATCACCACGGCTAGGACAGCTTCTGGGGGCGGCGAGTCTCGCCGCTCCCTTTACGACGGCGCGGCGAAATCGAGCAGCCGATCCGAGGGAAAATCATAGAGCCGGCCGCTCTCGGTCCACTCGGGGCGGAGCAGCAGGGCGGCTTTCTCTGCGAATTCCTGCGGCGTGCGCAAGGTTGCGGGGTCCTCGCC
>CAWCTS010000046.1:0-19967 GCA_963798515.1 uncultured Alphaproteobacteria bacterium | reverse complement strand
GGCGGCGGCCATCATCGCCACCGCCTCGCGGATCAGCCCCATGTCGGCGTCGAGCTGCGGATGGTAGGTCTTGTGATGCACATTGTGCGGCGGCGAGTAGCGGCCGCGTGCGAATTGCACATCCTTGGGAATGTCGATGACCACGGGGCCGGGACGCCCGCTCGAGGCGACATAAAAGGCCTCGTGCAGCACACGGCACAAATCGTCGATGCTGCGCACGAGATAATTGTGCTTGGTGCAATGCCGCGTGATGCCGACCGTGTCGCACTCCTGGAAGGCGTCCGAGCCGATGAGATGCGTCGGAACCTGCCCCGTGATGCAGACGAGCGGGATGCTGTCCATCAGCGCGTCGGTGAGGCCCGTGACCGTGTTGGTCGCGCCGGGACCCGAGGTGACGAGTAGTGCGCCGACCTTGCCCGAGGAGCGCGCGTAGCCCTCGGCGGCATGCGCCGCCCCCTGCTCGTGGCGCACCAATATGTGCCGCACCGTCTCCTGCTGGAAGAGCACGTCGTAGATCGGCAGCACCGCGCCGCCCGGATAACCGAACAGCGTGTCGACGCCATGATCCTTAAGGGCCTCCACGACCATCTCGGCGCCGGTCATCTCCTTGGACATGATCGCTAACTATCCTTGGCTTGTGTGTGGTCGCGCGCGGCGCGGCGGATTTTGGGCAACAAAAAAGGCCCACAGGGGGCCTTTGGTCAAGCGCCGAGGGGGACGGCGGGCTTTAGGCCCGGTCCTTCGGCGCTGGAGTTACGACGAGAGCTGTGTTCTTCATCTGCTGACAGTAGGCGACGGTGGCGGCGGGGTCAAGGCGCGCAAGGGCCGCGCCTTTGAGCGCAATCGCGGCCAACGGGGTACGCAAGGGCGTCTCGACGATGACGCGACATCGCGCTAGATTGCCCAACGCCTAAAGTTTCGGCGGCCTGCGCCTTGCGCTGGCGTCCTCGCCGGATCGGGCGTCGGCGCGATCGAAGCCGGGCGCCGCGAGAAAAGGATCGAGGATGCGCCTAGCACAAGTCGCCACGCAGAGCCCGGAAGCCTTGAGCCTTGCGGGGATCGTCGGCGGGCTGCTGCTCTTCCTGACGGGCTATATCGTCGGCGCTCAGACCCAGGGCGCCGCCTGTCCTCCCGCTGCAGCCCAAGGCGCGCCCCCGGCCCGCGGCGAGTTCGAAGGGCTGGCCTCCGACGGGAGCGAGCACAAGGTCAAAACCATCATCATCGACAAGCCGTATCCCGAGATCGCCAAGCCGCCGGCCAAATAGCGACTCAGCGCTCGCCCCGCGCGTCCGCTGCGCGCTTGCAGCTGTCCACGGGACTTTGGCCGCAGGCCGCATGTGAGAATAACTTATTGATTTGTAGATTATTTTTGACTTGTAAAAATGCGCGCTATGCCACATTGCCAACGCGCGCAAAAAAAGCTACGCTCATCAGCGGTGCGGAAAGCACGCCATGCTCAAAACTAACAACAGGGGGAAATCCAAATGGCAAATGTCCACAGCACGGCTGAAATCGGCAAGATCCTGGCCTATCTCGCCGGCATCGTGATCTTCGTCATCGTCGCCCTCACCTGGGTTCCGGACTGGATCTCGCCGGAAGGCACGAACGGCACGGGCAACCGTGGCGCGGGCGAAGGCGCTGGCGTCGGCGCCACGGCGCGCATGATCAACTGATCAGGCTTCGATTGTCGCGTCCGGGGCGCCCGCCCCGGCGCGACGCTTCATATTCTCTTTTTCTTAAAGTCAATTGTTCCAGTTCGCGCCGCCCTCAGGGCGCACCCCAAAATTCCGGCCAGCACTGAACGAGCCGCCCGCCAAGCCGAAGCGGCGCGATGCTGACAGCGAGCCCCGTCTCGCGCTCGATCTCCACGCCGACGCCGCAGAGCGTCCCCTCCCCGGTCGCCGGCTCATAGCGCGCACCCGGAGTCTTCTCGATGAAGCGGCGGATCGGCTCCTCCTTGCGCATCCCGATCACCGAATCATAGTCGCCGCACATCCCCGCATCGGACAGGTACGCGGTGCCCTTGGCGAGGATCTGCGCGTCGGCGGTCGGCACATGGGTGTGCGTGCCGACGACGAGCGAGGCCCGCCCGTCGACGAAATGCGCCAGGGCCATCTTCTCGGCCGTCGTCTCCGCATGCATGTCGATGACGATTGCATCCGCCTCGCGCCGGGCGACGACTCGGTTGAGCTCGCGATCGATGGCCGCGAAGGGATCGTCGAGCGGATCCATGAAGACGCGCCCCTGCACATTGGCCACATAGACGCGCGCCCCGCAGGCGGCTTCGAAAATTCCCGCCCCCTGCCCCGGCGCGCCGCCGGGATAGTTGATCGGGCGCAGCAGTCGCGGCTGCCGGACGATGTAGGTGAGCGCCTCGCGCTGATCGAAAGCGTGATTGCCGAGCGTCACGCAATCCGCGCCGGCGGCAAGAAGCTCCTCGCAGATCGCCTGGGTGACGCCGAATCCCCCCGCCGCGTTCTCCGCATTCACGACGACGAAATCGAGCCCCCAGGCTTGACGCAGCGCGGGCAATCGCGAGAGCACGGCCTCACGGCCGCTGCGCCCGACGACGTCGCCCAGAAAAAGCAGGCGCAAGGCGCGCCGGGAGAGATCGCTCATGCCTCCCCGCATCGCATTGTTTGACGCAATTGGAAAGGCGCAGCGCGCAAGCCTAGCCGGCGACGCATGCACTCAGTATTAAACCTAAATCGAAATGAAATCGTTTCATCTGCATTTTTTGAAGGTCCTTCAGTCCTATAATTAGATACGTTCAATTCATAAAGACAAGAGTTGCATGCATGGGATGCCTGGAACTTTCCGAGCTTCGCGCGTTATCGGACGCAGAGAGAGCCGTCCTGGAGGAAGCCGCCAGGAAGATCGAGACGATTTTTGCCGGCGCAACGGAGTCTGCTGAGGAACGCGGTCTCGACTTGGAGCAAATACGGAACGGATTGCTGACGGTCTTGATACTGAAGACGGCGAATTTCGCCAAATTATACAATGAGTCCGACGACACGGAGACTGTGTCCTTCTCGATCATGCGGTGCATGGCGGAAGCGCTTTTAGAGATATTGGCTCTGCCTCCCGAGAGCGGCTCAGGAATGCGCCATTAGCGCCATCAAAGTCCCCGCGTCAGTTCCGTCGGGCCTGCGAGCTTGCCTCTCGTCGACCTCTGCGCGCGAGCTCGACGATGCGCCGGGCGGCGACCGCCGCCCCATCTTCCCCCGCGACTTGGGCCGCGACCGATTTGGCGCTCGCCGCATAGGTCGCCTCCGTGCGAAGCGCCAAGAGTTCCGTGGCCAGCGCCGCCGCCGTCACCCGCCGCCCCGGCAGCACGCGAGCCACTCCGAGCCTTTTGAGCCGCGCCGCATTGTCCTGCTGCTCGCCCAGGTAGGGGGTGACGAGCTGCGGCCGGCCCGCCCGCATCGCCTGGCCCGACGTTCCGACGCCGCCGTGATGAACAATGAGGCTCGCCCTCGGAAAGAGCGCCGAATGTCGAAGGTACGAGCCGACGAAGACAGTCCGCCCCGCTTCTTGTTGCAACGCAACAACATCTTCCTTGCGCGCGAGCAGCATCAAGCGCTCGCTCAGAGCGCGTGCGGCGGCGAGCGCCGCGCGAGCATGGGAAAGCCCGTCGTGCACGAAAAAGCTCCCCAGCGTGACCACGGTCGGCGGAGGCCCCTCGCTCAAGAAGCGCTCAAGCACGGACCGTTCCGCAGGGTCCTCGGCCCCCGGGTCGTCGAAAAAGCTCTGGCCGGCGATCAGGATCTTCTGGCCGGCGGCCGGGGGCGCGGTCGTCAGCAAAGGCGAGAAAAGCCCAATTGTCTCGAGGTCAGGGTCGGGAGGCGAAAAGAAGCCGAAGCCGCCGCGCGGCGGAAGGCCGAGCTCACGTCGAAACCGACGCAGCGGCGCGGCCCAGAGCCAGGCGAACTCGGCGGCGACACGCAGCCCGAACCGATTGTAGGAGAGCCCGAGCGCGGTTTTCGGCTCTTGAATGAACGGCGAGCCCCAGCCTTTCGGCGGATCATGGGCGGACGGGAGGAGGATCGGCGAGAGCGTGAGGAGCACGAGGAGGAGCCCTCTTTTCTCCGCTACTGCTTGAGCTGAAAAAGCTAATAGATGAGCTAAGATAACATTATATTTCTCACATTTTGAATAAAGCTGCTCATAGGCCTCCTTCAAGTAGGGAAAGATGATTTTCTCGAAGAGGAAGCGGTCGTTCTTCGCAAGGCTGCGCGCCAAGGTTTGCATATCGAGACCGAGTGGGCCGAGGACCTCGTCCGCCTCCAGCCCGACCTCCACATATTCGAGCCCGGACCTTCGGATCAGCTCGCGATGCTCTGGGGAGGTGGCGACGACGGCCCGGCAGCCCTCTCGCAGCAGCGCCTGTCCGACCGCGACGAAGGGATGCACGTCCCCGCGCGATCCGAAGGTTGCGAGGAGGATTTTCGGGCGATCTGGCATTGGGCCGCAGCGTCGAAGCATGAAAGCGCAGGGAGGGGCAAGCCCCGCCTCATCAAAAAGGTCTGGACTGGGCGCTGGCGTGCTATAAGCCTTGCGCTATGCAGCCCATGTCCCGCGTCGAAGCTCCGGCCGCGCCGAACGAAGCCCCTCCCTCACTCGCCGGCCTGACCCGCGGCGAACTTGCCGAGCGGCTGAGCGCGCAGGGCGTCGCCGAACGCGAGCTGCGCATGCGCGTCGCGCAGCTCTGGCACTGGATCTACTTCCGCGGTATCGACGATTTTGCTGCGATGCACAATGTCGCCAAGTCGATGCGGGGTCAACTCAGCGGAGCCTTTTCTCTCGCCCTGCCGGAGATCGTCGAGGAGCAAGTCTCGCAGGACGGCACGCGCAAATGGCTGTTGCGCCTTCCCGCCCAAACGGAGGGGGAAGCGCCGGCCGAGATCGAGTGCGTCTACATCCCTGAAAGCGACCGCGGGACGCTCTGCGTCTCCTCCCAGGTCGGCTGCACGCTGAACTGCAGCTTCTGCCACACTGGGACGCAACGCCTCGTGCGCAATCTCACGACGGCCGAGATCGTCGGACAGGTCATGGTGGCGCGCCGACGCCTGGGAGATTTTCCGGGGCTGGAGCGCCCGACGGATGGGCTCGTGCCCTCGGGCGAAGGCGTTCGCGCCGTCTCCAACATCGTCTTCATGGGCATGGGGGAGCCGCTCTACAATATCGAGAATGTCATGGCGGCGATCGAGATCATGGCCGATGGCGATGGTCTGGGCATTTCCAAACGGCGCATCACCGTCTCCACTTCCGGCGTCGTCCCGCAGATCGAGCGGCTCGGCTCCGAATGCTCGCCCATGCTGGCGATATCCCTGCACGCGGTGAAGGACCCGCTGCGCACGACGCTCGTGCCGCTCAACAAGAAATATCCGATCCCCGAGTTGCTCGCCGCCTGCAAGGCCTATCCTGGAGCCTCCAATGCGCGACGGATCACTTTCGAATATGTGATGCTCAAGGGCGTCAACGACTCCCCTGCCGAGGCGCGCGAGCTCGTTCGGCTGCTCAAGGGCGTGCCGGCGAAGATCAATCTCATCCCCTTCAACCCCTGGCCGGGCGCGCCCTATGAATGCTCGGACTGGGACACGATCGAGCGCTTCTCCGACATCGTCTTCGCCGCCGGCTATGCGAGCCCGGTGCGCACGCCGCGCGGCCGCGACATCCTCGCCGCCTGCGGGCAGCTCAAGAGCGAGACCGAGAAGCTGCGGGCGAGAGCCCGGCTCGTGGCGGAGTGATAGAAGGGCGCGACCCGCCCCTCGCCCAATCCGCCCCCAGGAAAGCCCCGCATGATCTTTCGCCTCGCTCTGCTCCTCTGTCCCTTGGCCTTTGGCGCCGCCGCGCTGGCGCAGGAGCCGCGACCCGCGCCCGACGCGGCGCCCGAGGCGGGCGTCATCCCGCCCTCGCCGCTGGAGACGAAGCTCGCGCAGTCTCGCGTCAAGCTCGCCGGAGTTTCACGCGAAACCTCGCCAGCCGAATGGGGAAAGCTGCAATTCGAGATCGGCGACGCGCTGACCCTGCTCGGCGAGCGCGAGCGTTCGCCGGCTAAGGTCCAGGAGGGCTTGGCGACGTTGCGCGAGGCGCTGACCGCCCTCCCCAAGGATCGTGAGCCGCGCGCGCGGGCTCTGACGCAGACCGCGCTTGCCAACGCTCTGCTCGAGATCGCGCGAGAGGAGCGCGGCGGCCCGGAGCCTCTCGAGGAAGCGGCCACGCTCTATCGCGACGCCATCGCCGCCCTTCCCGCTGAGGCCGAGGCCAACGATCGCGCCCGCGCCGAGCACAATCTCGGCGTCGCCCTGATGCGGCTCGGCGACCGCGAGGCGGGAACGGCGCGCTACAAGGAGGCGCTGCAGACTACCGAAGCGTCGCTAAAATCGCGCGCCTTCGAGCGTGAGCCCCTCGAATGGGCGTCTTCTCAGGAGAGCCTCGGCCTGATTTACAGCCGCATCTTCGAGCGCGACGGCGATAAGGACGCGCTGCGCAAGGCCGCCGATGCCTACGCCCAAGCGCTGAAGGGCTACACGCCGGACAGAACTCCCGCAGCCTGGGCGCAGAGCGAGGACAATCTCGGCCGCACGCTGTTGAAGCTCGGGGAGGCTGAGGGCTCCCCGCAGCTTCTGGCCGAAGCCCAGACGCATTTTCGCGAGGCGCTGCGGGTGTTCTCACGCAAGCGCAACGCGCTGCAATGGTTCGCGACGATCCAGAATCTCGGGCTCGCGCTGGAGCTTTCGGGCCAGCAGTCGCAGGAGAGCGCGCCGCTCGATACGGCCGTCCAGATGTGGCGCGAGGTCATCGAGGCCGTGCCGCGCGAGCGCGCGCCATTCCAGTGGGCCGTGGCGCAGGCGAGCCTCGCGCACGCGCTGCAAACGCGTGGGGAAAAATTCGAGCGCATCGAGGATTTGAAGGAGGCCGTCGCGGCCTACACCCTGGCGCTCGATGCGAGCCCGCGCGATCGCAACCCGCAGCTTTGGGCCTCGACGCGCAACAACCTCGGCGTCGCGCTGAAAGCGCTCGGAAAGCGGGAAACGGGAATCGAGTCCCTCGCCACGGCGGTCTTAGCCTTCGACGACGCGCTCGGCGTCTGGACCGAGGACAAGGCCCCCGAGCTACGCAAAACGGCGCAGGAGAATCGCGCCAAGGCGCAGGCGATGATCGAGGAGCGCAAGGGCGCGAGGTGACGCGAGGATCCTCGACCGCGAGACGAGACGGGAAATTTAGGGGCTTTTGCGCATGCTCATGAACTGGATCGTTTTTCTCCTCGCGCTTGGCGCGGTTGCCGCAACTCCTGCCTCCGCCGCGGAGCGGACCGTCAGCGGAACGGCGATCTATCGCGAGCGAATGGCCCTGCCGCCGACGGCGCGCTTCGAGGCCGTCATAATCGATGCGGCGCGCGCGGATGCGCCGGGAGTCGTTCTGGCGCGGACCGTAATCGACAATACCGGCCAGCCGCCGATCCGCTTTTCGCTAACCTATGACGACGCGAAGCTCGACCCGCGCGCCCGCTATGTGGTGCGCGCGACGGTGACGGTCGACGGGACGCTCTGGTTCACCACCGACACAGCGACGCCCGTCGCGACCGGCGGCGACGCGCGGGTCAACCTCCTGCTGCGCCGCGCGGGCGGCTCGCAGACGCGGGGCGAGGCGGCTCCGGCGCCGGTCGGCGCGGGCCTGCTGGGCGGCGCGTTTCGTTATTTCGCGGATGCGGCGACCTTCACGCTTTGCCGCAGCGGGGAGGAGCTTCCCGTCGCCCAGGAGGGTGGTTATCGGGAGCTTGAAGCCGCCTACGCCGCCAAACGCTCTGCGCCCGCCGAGCCGCTCTATGTCACGATCGCGGGCGCCATCGAGCCGCGCGCGGGCATGGAGGGGCCGCCGCGACCAACCATCGTCGTCAGACGCTTCCTCGCCGCCTGGCCCGGCGAAAGCTGCGAGCGCAATCGCTCCAACGCCTCGCTCGCCGACACCTATTGGCGGATCGCCGTCCTCAAGGGAGAGACGCTCGCCCCGCTCGAGGGCCATCGCGAGGCGAGCCTCATCCTGCGCACCGAGCCGCAACGGCAGGCCGCCGCGACCGTAGGCTGCAACCGGATGGTCGGAAGCTATGAGGCGACGGAAGGCGGAGGGCTGACCTTCGGGCGTTTCGCGAGCACGATGATGGCCTGCCCACCGCCGCTCGACGCCCACGAGCGGGCGCTCACAGAGGTTCTTGCCGCCACCCGCGAATATGGGATCGAAGGTCCGGCGCTGGTGCTCTATGACGAGCAGCGCGAGCCGCTCGCCGTTCTTCAAGCCGTCGCGCTGCGCTGACGAAGTCCGCGACCTAGGGGCGCGGACGGGCGGGGCGGTGAAAGGAAGAGCCAGTCCCCGACACAGAGATTATTATCGCTTTCCGACCGGTTCAACTCTTGCCGCCATGTCGGGGATGAGCCGCAAGCGGTAGCTCGCATTGGTGCATTTGACGAGCCAGACGGCCTCTCCGGGCCTCGAAAGACGCGGTAACCGCACAGCGCTTTGCGGTTCGACGCAGGGATATCCTTGAAGGCGGAGGTGCGCCGCCAAAACATCTTTCGCCTCTTCGTGCGGCGCTTCCATCGAAGACGCCGGGGAGCAGCCGAGAACAACGACCGCCAAAGCAGCCCGAACACATGGCGACATCTTCAGCCGTCCTCAGCTGTCTCGGGACGAGATTCTATCGGACCGCGATCAGTCGGATCGGTCCCGATCCGAATGTGTATGATTTCATCCGACAGAATTCGAAACCGCGGCGCTTACCATGTCGCGAGCCTCCCGGATGATGGCGTCGAGGTGCGCCTCATCCTTGAAGCTTTCGGCGTAGAGCTTGTAGATCGGCTCGGTTCCCGACGGCCGCGCGGCGAACCAGCCGTCGCGCGCGATCACCTTGAGGCCGTCGATCGGCGCATCATTGCCGGGGGCGCGGCTGAGCTTGGCGACAATGGGCTCGCCGGCCAAAGTCGACGCCTTGACGGCGTCGGGCGACAGGCTTTTCAGCTTCGCTCTCAGTTCGCTCGTCGCTGGCGTGTCGATGCGCGCGTAGCAGGGCGCGCCGAACTCCGCCGTCAGCTCCCGGTAGTAATCTCCGACGTCCTTGCCGGTGCGGGCCGTCATCTCGGCCGCGAGCAAGTCCATGATCAGACCGTCCTTATCCGTCGTCCATACGCCGCCGTCGTGGCGCAAGAAGCTGGCGCCAGCGCTTTCCTCGCCGCCAAAGCAGCACGAGCCGTCGAAGAGCCCCGGCACAAACCATTTGAAGCCAACGGGAACCTCATAAAGCCGGCGACCCAGCTTCTCGACGACCCGGTCGATCATCCCGCTGCTGACGAGCGTTTTTCCAATCGCGGCGTTGGCGGGCCAGTGGGGACGGTGCGTAGCCAAGTAATGGATGGCCGAAGCCAGATAATGATTGGGGTTCATGAGCCCCGCCGACGGCGTGACGACGCCATGCCGATCGGAATCCGGATCATTGGCGAAGGCGACGTCGTAGCGATCCTTGAGGCCGACGAGGCTCGCCATCGCATAGGGACTGGAGCAGTCCATGCGGATCTTGCCGTCGTGATCGACCGTCATGAAGGAGAAGGTCGGATCGATCGTCGGGTTAACGACGGCGATATCCAGCTTGTAGATCGCGTTGATCGGCTCCCAATAGTGCACGGCGGCGCCGCCGAGCGGGTCCACGGCGAGCTTCAGGCCGGCGGCGCGAACGGCCTCCATATCCACGACGTTGCGCAGATCGTTGACGTAGGGCAGGACAAAATCCTCTTGCCGCGTCGTGTCTGCGCTCAGCGCCGCGGCGAAGGCCAGCCGTTTCACTTCGGCGTTCCCGTTGCGCAGCATGTCGTTCGCCCGGTTCTCGATCCACTTTGTCACGTCGCTATCGGCCGGACCTCCATGCGTGGGATTATATTTGAACCCGCCGTCCTCGGGGGGGTTGTGCGAGGGCGTGACGACAATGCCGTCGGCGAGATGCTCGGCTCGCCCGCGGTTGTGGACAAGAATGGCGCGCGAGATGACCGGCGTCGGAGTGACGCCGTCGTTCCGCTGGATGACGGTGTTCACGCGATTGGCGGCGAGCACCTCGAGGGCCGTGCGCTGTGCAGGGCCGGAAAGCCCGTGCGTGTCCTTACCCATGAACAGCGGGCCGTCGACGCCTTGCGTGCGCCGATAGTCGCAGATGGCTTGGGTGATGGCGAGAATATGCGCTTCGGTGAACGAGCCGCGCAGCGACGAGCCGCGATGTCCGCTGGTCCCGAAGCTGACCCGTTGCTCGGGATCGTCGAGATCGGGCCGCCGTTCGAAATATTCCCTTTCGAGGCGAGCCAGATCGACCAGCAGCTCTTTAGGGGCCGGCTTGCCGGCAAGCGATGAAAGGGTCATGCACCGATCCTTCTTCGTCATGCCGCGCTTATTTCGCTCGTTACTACCAAGCCTCAGATGCGGCGGTCTTGCGGTCGCGTTGGGTTCGCTCTCTTGCGAGTGTCACAGCGGCGAGGTCCACGGCGGACGGCGCCGCGCAAATAGCCCTCCGGAAGCAGGCTAGCCCAACGACGGCCCTAGCGAAGACGACATTTCGGCGCAAGCGGCGACTTCGGGAGCGCTCAAATCTGACCCTTCCTTACCCTTCATTACTGAACCGACTGGCTCACCCGCCATCCTCGGCTCCGGCGGCGGTCTCCGTGGCCACGGGACCTTGCCGAAGGCGGCAAATGCTGGGACTATCCGGAGAATTCAGTTCGAGGCGACGACAGGGGGCGCAAATGGCAGCCGCGCCGAGTGTAGGTTTTTGGGTGGGTTCGGCCTTTGCCGTCAACTGTCTCGTGACCGCGATAATTTTTGCAACCCGCGGCGCTGGTGTCGCAGGAACCCATATTGCGTTGGCGGCCACAGCGCGCGTCTCGTTTCTATTGTTTTGGATGGCGTATACGGGCGGAGCGCTTGAGCTGTTGTTCGGAGCGACATTCATGCCACTGAAGCGGCATGGCCGCGATTTTGGTCTTGCATTTGCTGCCGCGCTTGTCGTCCACCTTGGTGTCGTCACATGGCTTTGCTGGATCGGCGACGCACCAAAAATAGAAACTTTTATATTCTTCGGAATCGCTGCTTTTTTTACCTACACATTGACGATATTTTCGATTATAGATTTGCAAAGGATGCTTGGTTATAAAAATTGGTCGATATTGCGGATCATCGCATTAAACTTTATTCTCTATGCCTTCCTCGTCGACTTCATGAAAAACCCATTTGATGATGGATTACTACGGATTGTGAGATATTTACCGTTCATAATTTTGGCCGTCATCGCTCTATTACTACGTATTGCTGCGTTAATTAGGTCAGCGCGGACAACACTGAAATAATTTCAGCCGAGCAGCGCCCAAATGTCAATTGCTATGCTTGCGCTGAGCACGACTTCTTCGCCGCCTGGATCCGGGGGCGCGCCAAAAGCGCACCTTATGAGCTTGGCTCGGCCGGAGCACATCGCCGTCACGCGCGAGGAGCGGTGGGTTGTGAACGGCGGTTTTTGGCGCATCTCGGCCATTCAAACCTGCCGGCGGCTCACCCGCGCTTGCGCCAAAAACCCCAGGACGCCAGCCCCGACAAGGCCACACAAAGCAGCGCGCTCCACGCAGCGAGGCTGAAGCCCAAGACGAGCAGCGCCGGCTCGTCGCAGCGGATGGGCTTAACGAGTTTCAGACGCGCCAGGAAGTCCGCGTGGGATGCTGGGGCGGGGTTCCCGCCCGTACATTCGGGCGGACCGGGCCAGAATTTCCACTCCACGCCGGCGTGATAGGCCGCGATCCCTGCGCCAACGAGAAAGATCAGCACCAGCGCCGGCAGACCTTTGCGCGCGAGGTCGTCGCGTCCCCTCGCTGACAGGAGAACGCAGAGCGCCGCGACGCCCATTCCGAGATAATAGGGTTTGCGGCCCAAGAGGCAGAGCTCGCAGGGAAGATAGCCCCATGCCTCGAAGGTCCAGGCGCCGGCGATGGTCGCCGCGGCGCCGAGCAGAATGGCGAGCGCAATCGCGCCTGCGGGGCGCTTTTGCAGCTCGGCGACGAGCGTTGCGATCAAAATAGCTTCACCGCAATGACGAAGCCGCCGACAACGATGGCGGCGAGCGATCCGATGAACAGGCCGAAATGCGCCTCCATCTTCTCGCGCAAACGATCGCCGAAGCGATTGAGCGCGGCCGCGATGAGGAAGAAGCGGCCGCCGCGCGTGATGAGCGCAAGCAGGAGGAACAGCGGGAAATTATAATGAAAAAGCCCCGAGAAGATCGTCACGAGCTTGAAGGGAATGGGGGTCAGGCCTTTGAGCAGGATGAAGAGCGCGCCCCATTTCGCGTAAAACTCGCGCATGGCGTCCATCTTCGCTTCATAGCCATAGAGATGGATGAGCCAATGACCGACCGTGTCGTAGAGCAGCGCGCCAATCGCATAGCCGAGCGCGCCGCCGGCCACCGAGGCGAGCGTGCAGATCGCCGCATAGCGCCAAGCCTTGGCGGGCTTGGCGAGAGACATGGGAAGAAGGATCATGTCGGGCGGCACGGGGAAGAAGGAGCTCTCCGCAAAAGCGATGGCGGCGAGCGCCAGCTCGGCATGGGGGCCGTGGGCGAGCTTGATCGTCCAATCGTAGAGTTTCTTCATCATGGGGGGACCGTTAACACCTCAGACTTGTCGAGAAAAGCGCGTTGGGGAGCCAAGCGTCGACCGCAAAACTTTATTTTCTTGGCCAAGCGAGCGCTAGCCGGCCCGGTCGTCAGCAGTAAGACAGGCGCAAGGCAATTCCTGATTCAGCCACGATTGCGGCGTATCGCGCCGCGCTTGGGGAGCTTCACTGAATCAGGAGGACAAACTCCATGACGTCGCGCCGTAAATCGGGGGTCGCCGCCGCACGCTTCGCGATCGCCGCTTTCGCCTTGGCCCTCTCGGGCGCCGCCGTGGCCGCCGACTATTTTGGGCCGGGGCCGTCGGTTGGTCCAGACTATCCGCCGCCGCCGCCGCCGCCACCGCCGCCGCCTCAACCCTATCCGCCGCCTCCCGTCGCGGTTGAGCCGGTCGCCTACCCCTATCTCTGGGGGGGTCAGCGCTATTGCTGGTACGACGACGCCTGGAATGGTCCCGGTTGGTACTTCTGCGGCGCCGCCTGGCGACAGGGTTACGGCTGGGGCGGCCCTTACGGCTGGAATTGCTGGGTGTGGAGCGGCTGGCGAGGATGGCGCGGCTGGGGCGGCGGTTGGCGACCAGGGGGCCCTTGGCGTGGCGGACCCGGCTGGCGCGGCGGACCCGGCTGGCGGGGCGGCGGCGGAAGCTGGCATGGCGGCGGAGGCGGCGGCTGGCGTTAGCGCTGGCGAGATCCCAAGAAAAACCCGGCCGCGCGCCGGGTTTTTTGCAAGCGGCAGCGCAGGTAAAGACGAGAAAACGTCGATTGCCGTTCTTGCCTAAAAATCTCCTAACAATAGAGCCAGAGTCGCGTCCGCCGGCGAATCAAGGGAGGTCCGCCTCCCGAGCTAAAATCAAATTACACCCTCGCCGGCGGAATGGGGGACGCCATGCTTAAACTCGAAAGTCTCATTCCTTGCTGGCACGTCGCGCAGGAGCGTTTGTTGGAACGCCGGCCCCATTCGGAAGAGGGCGATGCGGGACGAGCGATTTTTGCGCTCGTCGCGCTTGCGGCGGAGCTTACCGGATTGAACGGGACGCCCCTGCATGAGCGGCTCGAGCGCCTTTGGGAGGCCGAGGAGGATCGCTCCGGGGAACGCGACCGATTCAGCGAGATCGTGACCGAAGAGCTCTTCTCCGTCGGCTTCACCTTCTTCCCGAATTCGGCGACAGAGCTCGTCGAGAGGATCGCAAACCGGCTGGAGCGCGAAAGCGTCTGCCTCGCGGCTTGAGCGGAAGAGGGTCGCGGCCCTATCGGAGCAGTAAAGCCGCGACCCTTCCGGCAAAGAAGCAGGCGAGGAGGAACGGAGCGTAACGCATTGCGAAAAGCATCACCAACTGCGTGTCCGGACCCTGCATGACTCTCCTCCATTTTTCGAAGAGACGATTTCGCGCCGCTCGATTCGCAACGCATCTTCAGTGAACGGCAACTAGGGTTAACGCGGAGTTAACCCGCTTTGCCCGCCTCAGCCCCTCCCCGCCTTCCGCAAGAGTTCGCACTCCACCGGCCGTGCGCCGCGGCCCGACGGTGCCGACAGGCGGTGGGTCAAAAGTAAAATTATCGCGTCGTTGACATTTATATTGCATAGATTTTTCTAATTCTTTCGCAGTTAGAAGACACAACTTTAAGATTAAAAATGTTTTCGACTTCTAAACCTGCATCTTCAGCATCAATATTTAGCGGCGTCGAGGCAAGTTCGTCCAAGCCGATGCTTTTCCATTTGGAGGTCATCGTGAAAACAGGCAGCGCTTCCCATTGCGAGGTCGCGGTCGTCGGCGCGGGTCCTTATGGGCTGGCCGTCGCGGCGGAGCTTCATCGCGCGGGCGTGGAGACGCGCGTCTTCGGGGAGCCAATGTCCTTTTGGCGAAAGCGCATGCCGAAAGGCATGCATCTGCGCTCGCCTCTGGCGGCGAGCGACATCGCCGATCCCGATGACGCGCTGACGCTCGAGGCTTACGCGCGGCGGAGCGGGCGGACCTTCGCCTATCCGCTGCCGATCGACGAATTCCTGCGCTATGCGCAATGGCGGCTCGACGAAACAGGCCTCGAGGTCGAGGCGCGCGAAGTCCGCACGATCGGGAAGAAGGGGCGGAATTTTCGCTTGAGCTTCGCGCAGGGCGCGCCGATCACGGCCTATCGCGTCGTCGTCGCGACGGGCCTCGCCAATCAGGAATATCGTCCCGCTCCGTTTCTCGGCCTGCCGCGCGAGCTGGTCAGCCACAGCTGCGAGCACGACGATCTCTCAGCCCTAGCCGGGATGCGCGTCGCGGTCGTCGGGGCGGGCCAGAGCGGCTGCGAATCGGCGGCGCTGCTGAGCGAGACCGGCGCCGCGGTCGATCTCTTCTCGCGCGAGCGGATCCGCTGGCTGCGCTCTGAGGCCTCCGAAGCAAAGGGCGCCGCCGCCGCAGCCGATCTGCTGCGCGGGCTCACGCGAACGAAGAATGGCGTGGGTCCCTTCCCGCTCAACCGCATCGCCGACCGCCCGGACCTCATGCGGCGGCTGCCGGACGGCCTGCGCAGCGAGTTCACCGCGCGCTGCCTGCGGCCGGCCGTCGCCGGCTGGGTCAAGCCGCGGCTTCAAGACGTCGCCTGTCATGTCGTGAGGAGCGCGCTGCGGGCGCAAGTCGGGCGGTCCGCCATAAGCCTGTGCATCGGGGACGCGGCGAAAAGCTATGACCATGTGCTGCTCGCGACGGGCTATCGGATCGACATTGCGAGACTGGACTTCATCGCGCCGGAGCTGTTGCGCCGCATCCGCTGCGCCGAGGGATCGCCTGTGCTGGCGCAGGGCTTCGAATCGACCGTGCGCGGACTGCATTTCGTGGGCTCGAGCGCGGTCTACAGTTACGGCCCGCTGATGCGCTTCGTCGCGGGAACGCGCTACGCCGCGCGGCATCTGACGCAGACGATCGTCGCGCGCCGCGCCGCATCCCGTCGCGAAACAGTGAGCCTCGGCTCTCGCGCAAGAGCGGCGAATTTCGCTGGCCGCTCGGCGCCGAGCTCCTCCTGAACTCGAGGCGAGAGCCATGTCATCGCAAAAGCGCGAAGCGCCTGCCGTCCCCAAGGCGCCGGAAGCTGCGAGCCTCGTCGGCGCCGTGATCCTGGGCGGCGCGCATGGAAGCCTCGCCGTGGCGCGCAGCCTCGGGCGGCGCGGCGTTCCCGTCGTTTACGTCACCCACGATCATCCCATCGTGGGTCTCTCCCGCTTCATAAGGCGCAAGTTTCGCTGGGAAGGGCCGGACGCTCCAGACGCGCTCGAGCGTCTGCTGAAGATTGGGGCGGACGCCAGCCTAGGAGGATGGGTTTTGTTTGCCGGCGGCGATCCCGAGGCGCGCTTTTGCGCGCGCCATCACGCAGCGCTCTCGCAGTTCTTTCGCGTGACGACGCCGCCTTGGGAGATCACGCGGCTCTCCGACGACAAGCGCCGGCTCTATCGGCACGCCGCATCGCTCGGGCTCGACTGCCCCAAAGGCTTCGAGCCGCAAAGCCGCGACGCGCTCGCCTCGCCGGACATCCGCTTTCCGCTGGTGCTGAAGCCCGCGGCCTATGGCGAGCCGAACGCGCTGACAATGGCGAAATGCTGGAAGGCCGAAACGAGCGATGAGCTCATCAGGCTCTACGACCGCGCGACAACGCTGCAAGGAACGAGCGGTGTGATCGTGCAGGAGCTCATCCCGGGAGGGGGAGAAAGTCAGTTCTCCTATGCCGCGGTCTGGTGGAACGGCGCGCCGGTGGCCTCGCTCGTCGCGCGAAGGCTGCGTCAGCTGCCGATCGACTTCGGCTTCACCAGCACCTTCGTCGAGACGATCGAGAACGCGGCGATCGAGCGGGCGGCCGAGACATTGCTGGCTTCGCTCAATTTTTCCGGCCTGGTCGAGCTCGAATTCAAATTCGACGCGCGCGACGGCCGTTACAAGCTGCTCGACTTCAACAATCGCGCCTGGGCCTGGATCGACCTTGGCCCCGCAGCCGGCGTCGACATGCCCTATCTCGCCTTCCGCCTCGCGACCGGCCATGACGCGCCGCGGCAGCGCGGACGCGCCGGCGCGGTCTGGATGCATCTCGCGCGCGATCTCGCTTCCGCCGCGCAACATGCGATGGCGGGGCGGCTGAAGCTCGCGGATTATCGCAACGGCTTGCGGCGGCCTCTCACCCTCGCGGCCTTCGCCTGGGACGATCCCCTGCCCGGCCTACTTGAGACGCCGCTGGCGATTTATCGGAGTGTGACGCGAAGGGCGCCGGCGATGTTGCGCGCCGGTCAGCCTGCAGCGGAGAGCGTTGCGCCAAACCGTTCCGGAGCCATGCCATAGCTTGCGTAGATTGCCGCGGCGAAGGGGGCTGCGGGGATGACAAGGGCGCGGGAAGCGCGCGCAACGACTGCGCGTCGGGACAATCGTGCAGTTGCTATTGAGTTAGCCACGATCACGCCGTTTGCGGGATCTGTCGATAAAACCGCCCTATCCGCCTTTGGGAAACTCGAGCCCCATCTCGCGGTAGCGCTCCGGATCGTCCGCCCAATTCTCGCGGACCTTCACGAAGAGGAAGAGGTGGATCTTCTGGTCGGCGGCCTCCGCGATCTCGGCGCGCGCGGCCTGGCCAATGGCCTTGATCGTGCGCCCGCCCTCGCCGATCGTGATCTTCTTCTGGCCGTCGCGCGCCACATAAATCGTCTGCTCGACGCGCGCCGAGCCGTCCTTCTGCTGCGTCCAGGAGGTCGTCTCGACTGTCGACTCGTAGGGGAGCTCGTCGTGCAGGCGCTCGAAAAGCTTTTCGCGCGTGATCTCGGCGGCGAGCATGCGCAGCGGCGCGTCCGAAAGCTGGTCCTCGGGATAGAGCCAGGGCGAGAGCGGCATTGCCGGCGCGAGCCGCGCGCGCAGCCGGTCGAGGCCGTCGCCGGTCTGCGCCGAGATCATGAAGGTTTCTTCGAATTTCTGCGCGTCGTTGACCTCTTTCGCGAGAGAAAGCAGGCGCTCGCGCGCCACGACATCGACCTTGTTCAAGACGAGCCATTTCGGCGCGGGACTCTGGGAAAGCTGCTGGATCAACGCCGCAACTTCCTCATCCGCTCCCTTGCGCGCATCGACGATGAGCAGGTTGAGATCGGCGTCCTTGGCCCCCGAGAGCGCGCTCGCCACCATGGCGCGGTCGAGCCGGCGCTTGGGCGCGAAAATCCCCGGCGTGTCGACGAGGACAATTTGCGTCTCGCCTTCGATCATGACGCCGCGCACCTGGGCGCGCGTGGTCTGCGCCTTGCGCGAGACGATCGTGACCTTCGCGCCGACGAGCGCGTTGACAAGCGTGGACTTGCCGGCGTTCGGGGCGCCGACCAATGCGGCGAAGCCGCAGCGCGTCGTGGGGGTGATTGGTTCGCTCACGTGGGCTCCGCGCCTTCGGTTTCGATGCCCTCGCGATGCAGAAACGACAAAGCCGCCGCCTGCTCGGCCGCGCGCTTCGAAGGGCCCTCGCCGCACGCCTCCTCGAAACCGTCGATCTCGGCGCGGATCTCGAAGCGCGGCGCGTGATCGGGACCGCTACGGCCAGCGAGGAGGTATCTCGGCGGCGGGAGCTTGCGGCCCTGCGCCCACTCCTGCAGCACGGTCTTGGGATCGCGCAGCCGGCGGTTCGAGGCGTTCATGCGCGGCTCGAAGGCGCGGCGCACGAGCGCCTCAGCCGCCGCCGCGCCGGCGTCGAGGAAGACGGCGCCGATGATGGCCTCGCAAACGTCGCCTAGAATCGCCGTCTTTTCGCGTCCGCCGCTCTGCGCTTCGCCGTCCCCCATGCGCAGGAAGGGGCCGACGCCCCATTCGCGCGCGACCTCGGCGCAGGTTTCCTTGCGCACGAGCGCCGCAAGCCGGTGCGAGAGCGGTCCCTCGCTCTCGGCGCCGAAGGCCTCCATCAGCATATGCGCGACGCCGAGACCGAGCACGCGGTCGCCCAAAAACTCCAGCCGTTCATAGGAGCCCGAGCGCGCGGTGGCGGCGCTGGCGTGCGTCAGCGCCTGCTTCAGCAGCCCCCGGTCGGCGAAGACATGCCCGATGCTCTCCTCGAGCAGGGCGAGGTTGCATTCCGCCTCCCCCGTCATCCCGGACATCGCTCGTTCAATGCGCAACCTTGAAGATGCGGTTCCAGCGACCCTCGAAAGGCCACCGCCACAGGGCGAGCGCCGACTCGCCCTCCTTGATGTCGAGCGAGAAGAAGATGCGTTCGGCGCGGCCAACGAGATTCTCGAAGGGCACATAGCCGACGCCGTTCTGCGACGGCGGCACGCGGGAATCGGTCGAGTTGTCCCGATTGTCGCCCATCATGAAGAAATGCCCGGGCGGAACGACGAAAAGATCGGTGTTGTCGTTGATGCCGTGGTCGCCCTCGATCTCGATGATCGTGTGCTCGACGCCGCCGGGCAAGGTCTCCTTATAGGTCGGGACCTCGCCGATGCGTCCGTCGCGGCCCTCGACGCGGGCGGGGGCGATCGGCTCGCGCGGCACGATGACATTGTTGATGTAGAGGCGCCCGTCGATCATCTGGATGCGGTCGCCGGGAAGCCCGATCACGCGCTTGATGTAATCCGTGTCGTTGTCGCGCGGCAGCTTGAAGACCACAACGTCGCCGCGCTTGGGCTCGGCGCCGAGGATGCGGCCCGAAAACAGGTTCGGGCTGAAGATCACGGAATATTTCGAATAGCCGTAAGCATATTTCGAAACGACAACGTAATCGCCGACGAGAAGCGTCGGGATCATCGAGCCGGAGGGTATGTTGAAGGGCTGGAACAGCAGCGTTCGAATGACGAGCGCGATCGCGAGCGCCTGAATCACGACGACGACGAGCTCGACGACACCCGCGACCCAACCTTCTTCCTTCTCGGGCTTGGCGACCGGAATATTCTTGCTCAAGGGGGCGACACTCCTCGTGGCGTCGGCCGGCGGCCGATCCGGCGAGACCTCTATCACGGGCCCGCTTCGATGAGAACTATCGCCTGCGCATAAGGCTCTTCGTCGGAGAGCGTGAGATGCACCCGCGTCGTCATGCCTGGCGGCGTAAGCTCGGCCAGGCGTTTCGCGGCGCCGCCGGAAAGATCTAGCGTCGGCTGGCCCGTGTCGAGATTGATGACAGTCATGTCATGCCAGCCGACCCGCGCGCCGATTCCGAGCCCGAGCGCCTTGGCGCAAGCCTCCTTGGCGGCGAAGCGTTTTGCATAGCAGGCGGCGCGCGAGGCCTTGCCCTCGCAGCGAAGGCGCTCCCGCTGCGTGAAGAGCTTGTTCGCGAAGCGCTCGCCGTGTCGC
>CAWCTS010000045.1:0-88964 GCA_963798515.1 uncultured Alphaproteobacteria bacterium | reverse complement strand
TGGTCGAGTTGGCGATCAACGGCATGCTGATGTCGCTCGATCCGCATTCGAGCTATCTCGACGCCAAAGGCTTCAAGGAGATGCGCACGCAGGTCGAAGGCCGCTTCGGCGGTCTCGGCATCGAGGTCACGCAAGAGGACGGCGTCGTCAAGGTCGTCTCGCCGATCGACGATACGCCCGCATCGCGCGCCGGCATCACCAGCGGCGATCTCATCGTCGGCATCGACGACGAGAGCGTGCAAGGGCTCACGCTCAATCAGGCCGTCGACAAGATGCGCGGCCAGATCAACACGCCGGTGAAGCTCACCATTCTGCGCGGAAACAAGGACAAGCAGAAGCTCGACGTGAAGCTCACGCGCGCGGAGATCCGCGTCAAATCCGTGAAGTGGCACAAGCTCGGCGACGACGTGGGCTACATCCGCATCTCCGCCTTCAACGAGGAGACGGCGGACGGCCTCAAGAACGCGATGCAGAAAATTCAGGAAGAGATTCCTGCCGACAAGTTCAAGGGCTATGTCATCGACCTGCGCAACAACCCGGGCGGTCTGCTCGAGCAGTCGATCCAGGTCGTCAACGACTTCATCGATCATGGCGAGATTGTCTCGACGCGCGGCCGCAACGCCGACGAGACGATGCGCTACAATGCGCATCCTGGCGATCTCTCGAAGGGCAAGCAGGTCGTCGTGCTGATCAACGGCGGCTCGGCCTCCGCTTCCGAGATCGTCGCCGGCGCGCTGCAGGATCACAAGCGCGCGACACTGATCGGCACGCGCTCCTTCGGCAAGGGCTCGGTGCAGACGATCATTCCGCTCGGCGGCTCCAACGGCGCGCTTCGCCTCACCACGGCGCGCTACTACACGCCGTCGGGCCGCTCGATCCAGGCCAAGGGCATCGATCCGGACATCGTGCTGCTGCAGGACGTGCCTGACGATCAGAAGGGCCACGACGAGACGCGCGGTGAGGCGTCGCTGCGCGGACACCTGAAGAACGGCGAGGACGAGAAGACGGGCTCGCAGGCCTATGTCCCGACGGACGAGGCCAAGGACAAGCAGCTTAGCGCGGCGATCGAGCTCCTGCACGGCAAGACCAAGGCGCAGATCATCGCCTCTATCGAGGCGGCGAAGGTCGAGGCGGCCAAGGTGGCAGCGGCCAAGGACGCCGCGGCGAAGGACCTTGCCAAGGACGCTCAGAAGGAAGCGGCGAAGGAGCCGGCGAAGGATCCGACCGGCAAAGCCGACGCCAAGAAGGCGCGACTATGTCGAGAAGCCCGACGAGCAGAAGATGGTCGAGTTGGCGATCAACGGCATGCTCATGTCGCTCGATCCGCATTCGAGCTATCTCGACGCCAAAGGCTTCAAGGAAATGCGCACGCAGGTCGAGGGCCGCTTCGGCGGTCTCGGCATCGAGGTCACGCAAGAGGACGGCGTCGTGAAGGTCGTCTCGCCCATCGACGACACGCCCGCCTCGCGCGCCGGCATCACGAGCGGCGATCTCATCGTCGGCATCGACGACGAGAGCGTGCAGGGGCTCACCCTCAATCAGGCCGTCGACAAGATGCGCGGCCAGATCAACACGCCGGTGAAGCTCACTATCTTGCGCGGCGGCAAGGAAAAGCAGAAGCTCGACGTCAAGCTCACGCGCGCCGAGATCCGCGTCAAATCCGTGAAGTGGCACAAGCTGAACGACGACGTCGGCTACATCCGCATCTCCGCCTTCAACGAGGAGACCGCGGACGGCCTCAAGAACGCGATGCAGAAGATCCAGGAAGAGATTCCGGCCGACAAGTTCAAGGGCTATGTCATCGATCTGCGCAACAATCCGGGCGGTCTGCTCGAGCAGTCGATCCAGGTCGTGAACGACTTCATCGACAAGGGCGAGATCGTCTCGACGCGCGGCCGCAACGCCGACGAGACGATGCGCTACAATGCGCATCCGGGCGATCTCTCCAAGGGCAAGCCCGTCGTCGTGCTGATCAACGGCGGCTCGGCCTCGGCCTCCGAGATCGTCGCCGGCGCGCTGCAGGATCACAAGCGCGCGACGCTCATCGGCACGCGCTCCTTCGGCAAGGGCTCGGTGCAGACGATCATCCCGCTCGGCGGCTCCAACGGCGCGCTACGTCTCACCACGGCGCGCTACTACACGCCGTCGGGCCGCTCGATTCAGGCCAAGGGCATCGATCCGGACATCGTGCTGCTGCAGGACGTGCCCGACGATCAGAAGGGCCACGACGAGACGCGCGGTGAGGCGTCGCTGCGCGGCCATCTGAAGAACGGCGACGACGAGAAGACGGGCTCGCAGGCCTATGTCCCGACGGACGAGGCCAAGGACAAGCAGCTCAACGCCGCTATCGAGCTGCTGCACGGTAAGACCAAGGCGCAGCTCATCGCCTCGATCGAGGCGGCGAAAGCCGAGGCCGCCAAGGTTGAGGCGGCCAAGGTCGCAGCCGCGAAGGACGCCGCCGCGAAGGACGCCGCCAAGGACAAGGAAGCCGCGAAGGAGCCTGCGAAGGACCCGACCGGCAAGGCCGACGCCAAGAAGGCGAACTGATCGCGCAAGACCGCGATGGAAAACGAAAAGGGCGCTCTCCGGAGCGCCCTTTGTTTTTGCGGAGTCGCCTGCCTCACTCTCCCCGCATGCGGCGGTCGCTCTCCCCCACTCTTCCCCGCTTGCGCGGAAAAGGGGGGCTCAATACCCAAACTGCTCGCGCAGAATCCGTTCTTCCAGCGAATGCCCTGGGTCGTGCAGCAGCACGTGGCGCGTGGATTGGTCCATCGCGACATCGACGGCGGCGATGTCGCGGAACTCGTCGTGGTCGGCGACGACCGAGACGGGGCGCTTCTCCGCCTCGATGACCTCGAGGCGCACGGTCGCGGTGTCCGGCAGAAGCGCGCCATGCCAGCGGCGCGGGCGGAAGGCCGAGATCGGCGTCACCGCCATCAGCGGCGCGTTGAGCGGCAGGATCGGCCCATTGGCCGAAAGGTTGTAGGCGGTCGAGCCCGCAGGCGTCGAGACGAGCACCCCGTCGGCGACGAGCTCGGCCATCGCCTCTTTGCCGTCGACGAGAATGCGAATCTTCGCGATCTGCGAGGTCTGGCGCAAGAGCGACACGTCGTTGATCGCATGCGCGCGAAACTCCGAGCCCTTGGCGTCGACGGCCTGCATCAACAGCGGGTGGATGATCGAGCGCTTGGCCGCGGCTACGCGCTTGCGCAGGCCCGTCTCACGATATTGATTCATCAGAAAGCCGACGGAGCCGCGGTTCATGCCGTAGATCGGCTTGCCGTCGCCCAAGAAGCGATGCAGCACGCGCAGCATCAGCCCGTCGCCGCCGAGCGCGACGATGCAGTCGGCCTCCTCCGGCGGCGCGTCTCCATATTTCTCGACGAGGCGCACGCGCGCCTCCTCCGCCTCCGGCGCGCCTGACGAGAGAAAGGCCAGCGTCCGCGCGGGATTGGCCAGGGGATCTTCCGCCTCCGTTCCGCCTCCCGCGCCCATGGACAGCCCTTTTTTTGGTCTCTTGGCCCCTCGCAGGGGCCCCTTGTCCTACACCGCCAGCCGGGCCAAGGAAAAGTCTTGCCGCAAGCGTCGCTTTTTGCACTGCACTCCTCTACTATTTAAAGACGGGGTAGCGCCGCCGCGCGGGGGGAGACGTTATGGCCGAGGTTTTGCGGCAGACGCCGCTGCATTCGTTGCATCTGGCGCTAGGCGCGCGCATGGGGCCCTTCGCGGGCTATGACATGCCGATCCAATATCCCGCGGGGGTGCTGAAAGAGCATCTGCACACGCGCGTCGCCGCCGGCCTGTTCGACGTCTCGCACATGGGCCAGCTCTGGCTCACCGCGAAATCCGGGAACTACGACGATCTCGCGCGCGCGGTGGAGGCGCTCGTCCCGATCGACCTCGTCGGGCTTGCGCCCGGACGGCAACGCTACGGTTTCTTCACCTGCGAAAACGGCGGCGTCTTCGACGACCTGATGATCTCGCGCTATGGCGACGCGCTGCTCGTCGTCTGCAACGCCGCGCGCAAGGCGGAGGACGAAGCGCTGTTGCGCGCGCGACTGTCGGAGGCGTGCGAGATCGAGCGGCTCGATCGCGCGCTCATCGCCCTGCAAGGTCCGAAGGCGGCGGAGGTTCTCACGGAACTTGCGCCCGACCTCGGCGACACGCGCTTCATGGACGCGCGCAAGACGGTGATCCGCTGCGCAGCATGCTATGTGACGCGCTCCGGCTATACGGGCGAGGACGGTTTCGAAATTTCCGTTCCGCTGGAAAAGGCCGAGGAGATCGCCAAGGCGCTGCTCGCTGCGGAGGGCGTCGCGCCGATCGGGCTCGGCGCGCGCGATTCGCTGCGGCTCGAGGCGGGGCTTTGCCTTTACGGCGCCGACCTCGACGAAGCGACGACGCCCATCGAGGCCAATCTTTCCTGGGCCATTCCGAAAGCGCGGCGCCGCGGCGGCGCGCGCGCCGGAGGCTTTCCCGGCGAGGCGACGATTCTGGACGAGCTGGAGCATGGACCCAAGCGTCTGCGCGTCGGCGTCAAGCCGCAGGGCCGCGCGCCGGTGCGGGCAGGGGGCCGCCGTCTTCGCCGCCGCGAGCGACAGCGAGCCCATCGGCAGCGTGAGCTCAGGCGGCTTTTCGCCGAGCCTCGACGCGCCGATTTCGATTGCTTATCTGCCCGCTCCTCTGGCTAAGCCCGGAACGGAGCTTTGGCTTGAGCTGCGCGGGCAGAAGACGCCGGCGGAAGTTGTCGTGCTACCCTTCGTTTCGCATCATTATCGACGCGCCTGATTCGTATTGATCCACGGGAGAAGAGCCTTGCTGAAATACACCGCAGATCATGAATGGCTGAAGCGTGAGGGCGATGTCGTGACGGTCGGCATCACCGACCACGCGGCCGAGACTCTCGGCGATCTCGTCTTCGTGCAGCTTCCGGAAATCGGCGCGCGCTTCAAGACCGGCGACGGCGCCGCGGTCGTCGAGTTGGTTAAGGCGGCTTCCGACGTCTTCGCGCCGCTCGAGGGCGAGATCGTGGCGGTCAATGACGCGATCGTCGCGGATCCCGGCGTCGTGAATCGCGATCCGAAGGGCGAGGGCTGGTTCTTCAAATTGAAGGTCGCCGACCCGAGCGCTTTCGACGCGCTGCTCGACGAGGCCGCCTATCGCGCGACGCTTGGCTAGCGCGTTCATATTCGCCGAGCGCGTTCTTATATTGGCAACATGGCAAGAGCCGCCGGGGAGAGAGCCGCATGAGCGACGATCGCTACGAACCCTATGACTTCGCCAATCGCCGCCATATCGGACCGTCGCCCGAGGAAATCCGCGACATGCTCGCCGTCGTCGGCGCCCCTTCGCTCGAGGCGCTGATCGACGAGACGGTTCCGCAGAATATTCGCGCCAAAGAGCCGCTCGATTTCGGCGCGCCGCTCTCCGAACGGGGCGCGCTCGATCGTCTGCGCGAGACGGCGAACAAGAATCGCGTGCTCGAATCGCTGATCGGCCAGGGTTATCACGGCACGATCACGCCGCCGGCGATCCAGCGCAATATTCTGGAGAACCCGGCCTGGTACACGGCCTACACGCCCTATCAGCCGGAGATCAGCCAAGGCCGACTGGAAGCGCTGCTGAACTTCCAGACCGCGGTTTCGGATTTGACTGGGCTCGATGTGGCGAACGCCTCTCTGCTCGACGAGGCGACGGCGGCGGCCGAGGCGATGGCGCTGGCGCATCGCGTCACCAAGTCGAAATCCAACGTGTTCTTCGTCGACGAAAACGCCCTGCCGCAGAGCATTGCGGTGATCCGCACGCGCGCCGAGCCGCTCGGCTGGCGCGTCGTCGTCGGCGATCCGTTCAAGGACCTGAAAGCCGAAGAGGTGTTCGGCGCGCTCTTTCAATATCCGGGCGTGACCGGCGCCTTCCACGATTTCTCCGAGCCGATCGCGAAGCTGCACGCCGCGCAGGCGATCGCCGTCGTCGCCGCCGATCCGCTGGCGCTGACGCTCTTGAAGCCGCCGGGCGAAATGGGCGCGGATGTGGCCGTCGGCTCCATGCAGCGCTTTGGCACGCCGATGGGCTATGGCGGCCCGCACGCCGCCTATATCGCGGTGCGCGACGCCCATAAGCGCGCGCTGCCCGGACGTCTTGTGGGCGTCTCGATCGACGCGAGAGGCAACCGCGCCTATCGCCTCTCGCTGCAAACGCGCGAGCAGCACATCAGGCGCGAGAGCGCGACCTCGAACATCTGCACGGCGCAGGCGCTGCCGGCGATCCTCGCTTCGATGTACGCCGTGTTCCATGGCCCGAAGGGATTGAAGGGCATCGCCGAACGCGTGCATCGCAAGGCGGTGCGTCTCGCCGAAGGCCTTGCCTCGCTCGGCTTCGCCGTCGCGCCGCAGGAGTTCTTCGACACGATCACGGTCGCGGTGGGTCCCTATCAGGGACTGATCATGAAGAACGCCGTCGACAACGGCGTCAATCTCCGCAAAGTCGGGCGCGACCGGATCGGCATCACCGTTGACGAGCGCACGCGGCCCGCAACGCTCGAGGCGGTCTGGCGCGCTTTCGGCGGCTATGATCTCCGCTACACCGACGATTGTTCCGACTATCGCCTGCCCAAGGCGCTGCTGCGTCAATCGCCCTATCTGACGCATCCGATCTTCCACATGAACCGCGCCGAGAGCGAGATGAACCGCTACATGCGGCGTCTCGCGGATCGCGATCTGGCGCTGGACCGAGCGATGATCCCGCTCGGCTCCTGCACGATGAAGCTCAATGCGACGGCCGAGATGCTGCCGATCAGCTGGCCGGAATTCGCGGAAATTCATCCCTTCGTCCCCGCCGATCAGGCGGAAGGCTACGCCGAGCTCATCGCGGATCTGTCGCAGAAGCTTTGCGCCATCACCGGCTATGACGCTTTTTCAATGCAGCCGAACTCCGGCGCGCAGGGCGAATATGCGGGGCTTCTGACGATCCGCGCTTTTCATGCGAGCCGCGGTGAGGATCGGCGCCGCATCTGCCTCATTCCCGCTTCGGCGCATGGGACGAACCCCGCTTCCGCTTCGATGTGCGGCATGCAGGTCGTCGTCGTCGCCACGGACGAGAAGGGCAATATCGACGTTGCCGATCTTCGCGCCAAGGCGGAGGCGCACCGCGACACGCTCGCGGCGGCGATGATCACCTATCCGTCCACGCATGGCGTGTTCGAGGAGAGCGTGCGCGAGATTTGCGAGATCGTCCATGCCGCCGGCGGGCAGGTCTATATGGACGGCGCCAATCTCAACGCGCTCGTGGGGCTTGGCGAGACCAGGCGACATCGGCGCCGACGTCGGCCATCTCAATCTGCACAAGACCTTTTGCATCCCGCATGGCGGCGGCGGACCGGGCATGGGGCCGATCGGCGTCAAATCGCATCTGGCGCCCTTCCTGCCCGGGCATCCCGAAACGGTCGGCGCGTCCTTGACGGTCGCCGCCTCGCCCTTCGGCTCGGGCTCGATCCTGCCGATCTCCTGGAGCTATTGCCTGATGATGGGGGGCGCGGGGCTGACGCAGGCGACGCGCATCGCGATCCTCTCCGCCAATTACATCGCGCGTCGGCTCAGCGGCGCCTATGACGTGCTGTACACGGGCGCCAAGGGCCGCGTCGCGCATGAATGCATCATCGATGTCCGGCCGCTGCAGCAGGACGCGGGCGTGACCGTCGAGGACATCGCCAAGCGCCTCATCGATTGCGGCTTCCATCCGCCGACGATGAGCTGGCCGGTCGCCGGAACCTTGATGATCGAGCCGACGGAGTCCGAGACCAAGGCCGAGCTGGATCGATTTTGCGACGCGATGCTCTACATACGCGAGGAGGCGCGGGCGATCGCGGAGGGGCGCATGGACAAGCTCGACAACCCCTTGAAGCGCGCCCCGCATACGGTCGAGGATCTCGTCGGCGAGTGGACGCGGCCCTATTCGCGCGAGGCGGCCTGTTTCCCCAAGGGCGCCTTCCGCGTCGACAAATATTGGCCGCCGGTGAACAGGGTGGACAATGTCCATGGCGACCGACATCTCATCTGCTCCTGTCCGCCCATCGAAAGCTACGCTAAAGCGGCCGAATAGCGCGGTGATCGAGAGAGAGCGCATCGTCATGTGCGCGCCCGATCATTATCGCGTCGACTACGTCATCAATCCCTGGATGGAGCATCAGATCGGGCAGGCCGACATCTCCCGCGCCCGTCGGGAATGGGAAGGCTTGCGCGCACTTCTGGCGGAGCACGCCGAGCTGCTTTTCGTTCCGCCGCAGCCGCGCCTGCCCGACATGGTGTTCACGGCCAACGCCGGTCTGGCGTTTGATCGCACGGTCGTGCTCAGCCGCTTCATGACAGAAGAGCGCCGGCCCGAGGAGCCTTTCTTCCAAGCCTTCTTCGAGGCGCAGGGTTTCGCCATCGCGCCCTGGCCGCAGGAAATTCCCTTCGAGGGCGCGGGCGACGCTTTGCCGGATGCGGCGCGCGGCCTCGTCTGGTGCGGTCATGGCTGGCGCACGAGCCCCGAGGCGCCCCCGTTGCTCGAAGCCGCGCTCAAACGGCCCGTCGCCGCGCTGCGTCTCGTCGATCCGCGCTTCTATCACCTCGACACTTGTTTCTGCCCGCTCTCCGACGGCTGGCTGATGTATTATCCGGCGGCCTTCGACGCGGAGTCGCTGAAGAGGATCGAAAGCCTCGCGCCGCCCGAGCGCCGCCTGACGGTCGAGCTTGCGGACGCATTGCATTTCGCCTGCAACGCCGTGGAAAGCGACGGCCGGGTCATTCTCAACGAGGCTTCCGAAGCGCTCCAGCGTCAGTTGCGCGAGGCGGGCTTCACCCCGACGCTGACGCCTCTGGGCGAATTCATCAAGGCTGGCGGGGCCGCAAAATGTCTGACGCTGAAATTGCCCCAGGGCTCAACTTGAACGAGGAGCGGCGCCTCAACCCCTTCGCCGCGCCCTATGCGGAGGACGACGCGGCGATCGCGGCGCGGCTGCTCGCGCAGCGCCCGGGTGAAAGCGCGCGCGCCGCGACGGAAGCGCTGGCGTGCGAGCTCGTCGCGGCCTCGCGTCCGCAGGGAATGCTCCTCGGCGGCATCGAAGATTTCCTGCGCGAGTTCTCGCTGACCTCGCGCGAAGGGCTCGCCGTGATGGCGCTGGCCGAATTGCTGCTGCGCGTGCCGGACGACGCGACGCTCGACCGTCTGCTCGCCGACAAGCTCGCGGCCGGCGACTTCGCCCATCATCACATCGCCGGCGACGCGCTGCTCGTGCAGGCCTGCGCTTTCGCGCTCGGCCTCTCGGCTAGGCTCTTCGAGGAAGGCGACACGCCGCACAGCGTGACCGAGAGCGTCGCGCGGCGGCTGGGGCTTCCGGCGCTGCGGCTCGCCGCAAAGCAGGCGATGCGACTGATGGGCGCGCATTTCGTCTTCGGCGAGACGATCGAGGACGCGCTGTTGCGTCGCGCGCCGCCGCCTGTGCGCTATTCCTTCGACATGCTGGGCGAGGCCGCGCGCACGCTGGCCGACGCCGAGCGCTACTTCGAGGCTTACGCCCACGCCATTGAGGCGACGGGCCGCGCTGCGGGGGGAGGGGCGTTGCCCGAGCGGCCGGGCGTATCGGTCAAGCTATCGGCGCTGCATCCGCGTTATGAGGCGGTTTCGCGCGAGCGCGTGCTGGCCGAGCTCGCGCCGCGCCTGCTCGATCTCGCGCGGCTCGCGCGCGAGCACGATCTCGCCTTCACCGTCGACGCGGAGGAAGCCGATCGGCTCGAGCTCTCGCTGGAAGTCATCGCGCGCGTCGTCGCCGATCCTTCGCTGAAAGGCTGGGAGGGTTTCGGCCTCGCCGTGCAGGCCTATCAGAAGCGCGCGGTGGCCGTGATCGAGCATGTCGCGGATTGGAGCAAGGCGTTGCGCCGCCGCCTGATGCTGCGGCTCGTCAAAGGCGCCTATTGGGACCTCGAGATCAAACGCGCGCAGGAGAGGGGGCTTGCCGACTATCCCGTCTTCACGCGTAAGGCGATGACCGACGCCAATTACCTCGCCTGCGCGGCGAAGCTCTTCGAGGAGCCGACGCTCTTTCCGCAATTTGCGACTCATAACGCCATGACGGCCGCAGCGATTCTTGCGCGCGGGGCGAGCCCGCAATCATACGAGTTCCAACGCCTGCACGGCATGGGCGATGGGCTCTGCGATCTCCTGCTCCAGAAAGGTGCGGCCGTGCGCGTCTATGCGCCGGTTGGCAAGCATCGCGACCTGCTCGCCTATCTCGTGCGCCGCCTCATCGAGAATGGCGCGAATTCCTCCTATGTCGCGCGCCTCGCCGATCCGCATTGTCGTTTGGAAGATCTGCTCGAAGATCCCTACGCTGCGATTGGCGATCCTTCGCATGCGCGCCATCGCCATCTGCCGCTGCCCAAGGACCTCTATCAGCCGCTCCGCGCCAATTCGAAAGGCGTCGAATTCGGCGACAGCGCGGGGCTTGCGGCGCTGCTTGCCGAGATCGACACGTCGCGTGGCGACAAGATTTTGGCTCAGCCCTCGACCGCCTCGACGGCGCCGCGTTGCGCGCTGCTTTCGCCGATCGACGGCGCGCCGGTCGGCGAGGTCGTCTGGGCCGATGCGGCGAGCGTCGACGCGGCGATGCGCGCCGCGCAAAAAGCCTTCCCCGCCTGGAGCCGGATGCCGATCGAGGCGCGCGCGCAAAAGCTCGATGCGGCGGCGGCGTTGATCGAGGCGCAGCGCGGGAGGCTCATCGCGCTGCTGCAAAGCGAGGGCGGCAAGACGCTCGACGATGCGCTGGCGGAAGTGCGCGAGGCCGCTGACTATTGCCGCTATTACGCCAATCAGGCGCGGGAGCTCATGCGCGCGCGCACGCTGCCCGGTCCGACGGGCGAGGAGAATGTGCTGCGTCACGTCGGACGCGGCCTTTTCGCCTGCATCTCGCCGTGGAATTTTCCGCTGGCGATCTTCATCGGCCAGATCGCGGCGGCGCTCGCCGCCGGCAACGCCGTTGTGGCGAAGCCGGCCGAGCAGACGCCGCTCATCGGCTCTGCGGCCGTGGCGCTGTTACATGCCGCTGGCGTTCCGCCCCAAGCCCTGCAATTCCTGCCTGGCGACGGCGCGGTCGGCGCGGCGCTCGTCGCGCATGATTTGACCGCGGGCGTCGTCTTCACGGGCTCGGTCGCGGCAGCGCAGTCGATCAACCGCACGCTGGCGAAAAAGGACGGCCCCATCGTTCCGCTCATCGCCGAGACGGGCGGGATCAATGCGATGATCGTCGATTCGACCGCGCTCTTCGAGCATGTCGCCGACGATGTCTGCGCCTCGGCCTTCCGCTCGGCGGGCCAGCGCTGCTCGGCGTTGCGTCTTCTGCTTCTGCAAGAGGAAATTTTCGAGCCCTGCCTCGCGACGATCATCGGCGCGGCGAAGGAATTGCGCCTCGGCGATCCATGCGATCCGGCGACGCACATCGGTCCGGTCATCGATGAGGACGCGAAAGCCGCGCTTGAAAGCTACCTGGCGCGCCGCAAGACCGAGGGACGCATCCTTTATGCGGGCGCGGCGCCGGCGGGGGGCCTGTTCGTCGCGCCGCATATCGTGCGGCTCGAGGCGGCCGGCGCGCTGAAGGAGGAGATTTTCGGCCCTGTGCTGCATGTCGCGAGTTGGCGCGCCGGAGATTTCGATGCGCTGATCGCTGAGATCATGGCCTCGAATTACGGGCTCACCATGGGGCTGCATTCGCGCATCGAGGCGCGCGCGCGGCGGCTCGCGGCGCTGGCGCCCGCCGGCAACATCTATGTCAACCGCTCGATGATCGGCGCCGTCGTCGGCTCGCAGCCTTTCGGCGGCTTCGGCTTGAGCGGCACCGGGCCGAAGGCGGGCGGACCGGACTATCTGCGGCGTTTTGCGCGCGAGGTCACGGTCACGACCAACACCGCGGCGCTCGGCGGCGACCTCGGCCTCTGGGCGAGGGAGGAGGAGTGAGAGGCCCAGCTTGCTCACTATAACCAACCACCTCGTGCTCTCACGCACCACTATCTATGCTTCCGCGGACACAAAACAGAGGTGGTTTGACACGACGCTCACTCGCTGTAACGCCCACGCAGACGCGTTCATTCTTAAATCTAACTACGCTGACAGTAGCAAAATAATAATCCTTACTGAAATCACTCTCTCACCCAAATAATCTTTACTGTTGAATTGCAAATGTTAGTGCTCGCTGTTAGCATACAGAGCAGGTCAGAGCGGCGGTGGTGCAGCTGTTCGCGCCCTTCTCACATTGAGGAGTACACGATGCGCATCTCTAGGCTCGTCGTCGCAGCTCTCGCGTTGCCCTCTGCGGTTCCGCCCACGCGACCGATTTCATCAGAAACGGCTATTTCGCCGCCAATGGCTGTACGGGCCAGCTCGGCGTCAACACGTTCGCGACGTTCTAGATCTTTACGACCCCTAACTACGCCTTCCTCTTCCACAATGACACGTACAGCGGCATTAAACTCTGTACGTATAAAAATGTCGGAAACAACTGTTGTTATGGTACAGGTCCTTCCACGTTTTATTCGGTCATAGACGTCGTCTATCTTATAAGTTTGCTCACGTAGGAGATCAGCATTTTTTCGTCTTATATACTTATATGGTGACTTTCGATTACGCCTTTTTCTATCATAATATAATAGAGGCTCGATCTCGCAGCAGTTTCTTTTCATTCTTTTTTTTCTTTTCTTCTTTTCATCCTTTTTCATTGTCTCTTTTTTTTTCTTCACGCGCTTTCATTTTTATATCTTCTCTTTCTCCTCTATCTCGTTCATCTAGTTTCTTTCTTTTTTCGCCTCTGTATTTCGGCGGTTCCGCCATTCGCGCTTCTTACCTACGTCTCGCTGACAGTTTCGCCGTCTTTTTCTTTCCCTTTTCCGTCTATCTTCCCGCTCTCGGTTCTCTGCCTCCTCCTGCTCTGTTATTCTCTTCTTCGTCTCTCTGGTCTATCGTATAGATCTGATTGAGATGCGTCACGTGGTCTATTTACCGTTTTTTCATTCGCCTTCTAATGCCGAGATTTATTTTTCGCGCTTGGGCGCTCGCCAACTCGGCGTCGCAGTCACGTCTTCGCGAGCAGCGGTTCTTCTTGCTGCGCGTGCTTTCTCTCCGCCTTCTCGGTCTCAATCCGATATTCCGCCGGCCGTTGTCTCGGCGCAAGAACGTTCGTAGACGCGGTCCATCATCGGCAGCTTTGTCTCGTTTTCTTGATTTTTTTGTTCTATCTTCTTTTTTTTCTATTAGTGGAAGAAGCTCTTCTGGCGATTTCCTCCCAGTGACCTAGTCTCTCTCTTTTTTTTTCTTTTTTTTTTTATCTTCATTTTTCGCCTTTTTTCATTTTCTCTTCGTCGTTTTTTCCTTTTTTGTTCCCGCTTCGTCATCTATTTCCTTTGCTAAGAGCAGTTTTTTACGCAGAGCCTCGTGTAGTCTCGATCTATCTCATTCTCTCTCTTTTTCTCCATTTAGCCTACGTGCCTGTCTCTCTGATGTACTTCTGTAAGAGTCACAGGAACGAGATCTCGTGAGTTCAGCGGTGTTCCCAGTAGTAGCCCACTTCGCTCACTATCTGCCGCGATCATGTGTGCTATATGGCAGTTTCTCGCCTTATTCCTTCTTTTTTTAGTTTATTATCGTATTCGTGTCTTTTGATCGAGCAGCTTAGGCGTCGCTAGCAGTTAGTCTATTTCTATCTCTTTTATTTAATATCAGCCTATATCGATCGTTTATCCCTTTTATTATTTTTTTTCTTTTCGCTCCGCTTTTATCTCTCGAGCGTCTCTTATTTTTTCTCTATGACTACCAGCATCCCTTCTTTCTTCTTCATCTTACGCATGAAAAGGAGCAGCTTCGGGTTGTTTTTTATAATTCTATCAGCCCAAGGCAGTCCTCTGACAGACCGGTCCACTCCTATCTATCGGGTTGCGGCCCTCCACCACGCGGGGAGGGCGCGCGCCCAGACGGCGATCTCAAACTCACGTGATTCCATCGGCTTGAGGAAAAGTCCGGAAGAACGACGGCCCGGCCTCTCGGGCGACGCGCGCCGCCGCCGCGGGGCAGTTCGCTCCCGCAAATCAAAATGAGCATTCTGCCGCCCTTCTTCGAAGGGGCTAGCTTAGCTGGAAGCTGAAAGATCGCTTTCTCAAAACAAGCTTGACCAGCGCCTTTGCAAACAGGCCCGCCCATGCATTTTTCTGCAACGCGCTAAATTTTTTTGTGCGCCGCTTTCAGGCTGGCGGCTCTAGTCACGGTCCCGCTTCGCCATCCCGCATGGGACGGGAAAGCGCCATAAAATCATTTTCTTATACAGCCGGGTCGATGCGTCGGCGCGGAGCGGGACCTTGGGGCGCCGAGGACACACGCGCCAAACGTCCGTTTCAAGCCCCTTACTTGATGTTGACTATTGCCTATGACGCAGGCAGGATTTCGTCCGTTGAGGCAAGGCTGGCGGGCATCCGGCCGGGGCGATTATGCGCATACTGGTTTTTTTTCAGGCCGGCTTGCGCATCACCTAAAAGGAGATAGGAAATGCGCATGAAGTTATTGGCCGCTGCGGCCACGCTCGGGTTGGTGGCTGGCTTGGCTTCGAGCCAAGCGAACGCCAACACGCTCACACTCTTGAACGGCACCGTCACCTCCATCGGCGGCGGACTTTTCACATACAACGGAGTGACATACGACGCCGTGCAGCAGCAGGACAAGCTGTGGAGCGGCTTCACCGCTGGTGCGGGCGAGACCCTCACCTTCGGTTTCTCGACGATTGGTGGCGTCGATACTCACTCGATCTCCGTCGGTGGCACCATATCGTCTTCGGCTCCCACCACGTTCGGCTACACGATCGCCGTCGACGTCGGATCGAGCCATTTCGTCTCGACCGCGTCAGACATCGTTCAATCGGCCGGCAAGTCGGCGCTGGCCGAGACGCTGTCGCCCGGAGGAAGCATAGCCTTCTCCAAGGACAGCACGACGAGTCCGCCGACATACGTCGGAGGCACTGCGCTCAACTTTGCGGGGGCCCCGACTTCTGTGGCCGTGTCCGAGACGGTGACGCCGGACCTCATCGGGACCAACATCTCGTTTGTCCAGAACAGCTTCACCGAGTCTCGTCAGGCTCCGGGCCCCATTCCGGGCGCGGGCTTCGCGGGTCTCTTCGCTCTGGCGCTCGCCGGCCTCTATACGCGCGCCCGCCGCGCCTGAGTCCGTCGCCTTCGGTGATGCGCTTGAAGATTGGCCGCCGCCCCGCGGGGCGGCGGCTTTTTCTTGTTGGAGCTCATGATGGCGTCTCGTGCGCGTCCTCTCTCAAGGCCGTCCCGCAATTGACTAACGCCAGCCTCTCCTCCTATATGCGCGGCTTCGGCGTCGCCCCGAAAGGAGCGGCGCCGGCCTCTTTGCGCGCATGGGTTAGTGTCCCTCGCGCGGCGGTCTCGCGGGGCCCGTGAAAGAGGCTTCATCGCGCGAAAGCAAGATTTTCGCTGCGCAATCGCTTTAGGCTTCGCGACGAAGCCTAAAGCGTTTCGCGGCGCTCAGAAAAGCGGTGGGCCGAGGCGCGCCGCGAGCGGAGAAGAAACGTGAAAAGAACCTATCAACCGAGCAAGCTCGTCCGCAAGCGCCGCCATGGCTTCCGCGCGCGCATGAAGACGGTCGGCGGCCGCAAGGTCATCGCCGCCCGCCGCGCGCGCGGCCGCAAGCGTCTGTCGGCGTAAGGGGCCGCCGGGCCTCCGCCCGAAACGCCGATCATCCGCCGCAAGCCTCCGCGCGGGGATTTCGACCGATGGACAAGGCCGCTCAGCCCAAGCAGAAGCCGCCGGCGCGGCTACGCCGCCGCAGAGAGTTTCTGCGCGCCGCGGCGAGCGGGCTCTCGCGCTCGGCGCGCGCCTTCAAGCTGCAGATGGCGCCGCAGGAAGACGGCGCGGCGGCGTCGCGCTTCGGCTTTACCGCGACGAAAAGAATAGCCAACGCCGTCGAGCGCAACCGCATTCGCCGGCGGCTCAAGGAGGCCTTGCGGGTCTCGGGCGCTCTTGCCGCCGCGAAAGGCTGCGACTACGTCTTCGTCGCCCGCCGCGAGGCGCTGACCGCGTCTTTCGCCGATCTCGAGGCGCAGATGGCCCAGGCCTTCGCCCGCCTCTCCCGCGCACGCGTAAAATCCCCTAAGGACTAGGCCTCGAAGGAGCCATGACCCAACATACCAAGAACTGGCTCCTGGCCATCGCGCTGTCGATGATCTTCATCGGCATCTACGATCACTTCTATCTCCAGCCGCAGGTGGAGAAGCAGCACAAGCTCGCCGAGCAGGCGAAGCGCGAGGCGCAGCTGCCCAAGATCGGCGCGGCTCCGAAGACGGAGCCCGGCGCCGCAGCGCCCTCCGTCGTGGGCGCGACGACGGTGGTCAAGACGCGCGCAGCGGCGCTTGCGGAGAGTCCGCGCATCGCAATCGACACGCGTTCGGTCGTGGGCTCGATCGCGCTCAAGGGCGCGCGCATCGACGATCTGTCGCTCAAGAACTATCGACAGACGGTGGAGCCCAACAGCCCCATCATCGAGCTGCTTTCGCCGGAAAATACGGAGCAGCCCTATTTCGTCGATTCGGGATTCTTCACGCTGCAGGTCGACAACGCCCCCGCGCTCCCCGATTCGGAGTCGCTGTGGACCGCCGATCGTCAGAAGCTCACGGCGAGCGAGCCCGTGACGCTCAGCTACGACAATGGCCACGGCCTGCGCTTCAAGCGCAAGATCTCGATCGACGACGAATATATGTTCAAGATCGAGGACAGCGTGGAGAATACGGGCGACAAGCCCGTTCAGCTTTTCCCCTATTCGCGGGTGACGCGCGTCGGCACGCCCAAGGGCTCGGGCTACGCCGCGCTGCATGAGGGCTTCATTGGCGTCATCGGCGACCAGGGCACGCAGGAGTGGAAATACGACAAGGTCGAGAAGGAGCCCGATCCGATCAAGCGCACCTTCAGAGGAACGGGCGGCTGGGTCGGCTTCACCGACAAATATTGGGGAGTGGTGACGGCGCCCGATCCCTCAGCCTCCATCGACGTGCGCTACTCGGCGGCGGCGCTGGCGCAGAAGGTCTATGACGCGCAGGCCGCTTACGTCGAGCCGAAGACGATCGAGCCCGGGCAGACGCAGACGACGCTGCTGCATGTCTTCGCCGGCGCGAAGGAGGTCGATCTTCTCGACGCCTATGAGAAGAAGGACGGCCTCAAGGGCTTCGACCGTCTCATCGACTGGGGCTGGTTCTACTTCATCACGCGGCCGATGTTTCGGCTCATCGACTTCCTCTACAAGATCCTCGGCAATTTCGGCCTCGCCATTCTCGCCGTGACGGTCATCGTGAAGACCGCCTTCCTGCCGATCGCCAACGCCAGCTACAAGTCGATGGCGAAGATGAAGGGCATCCAGCCCAAGATCGCGGCCTTGAAGGAGCAATACGGCGACGACAAGCAGAAGTTCAATCAGGAGCAGATGGAGCTTTACAAGCGCGAGAAGATCAATCCGCTCGGCGGCTGTCTCCCGCTCCTGCTGCAGATTCCGGTTTTCTTCTCCCTCTACAAGGTGCTCGTCGTCACGATCGAGATGCGCCAAGCGCCCTTCTTCGGCTGGATCCGGGACCTTTCGGCGCCCGATCCGACCAACATCTTCACGGCTTTCGGCCTGATCCACTGGGATCCGACGAAGGTCGCGCTGCTTGGCCCCTATCTCGTGCTCGGCATCTGGCCGATGCTGATGGGCGTCACGATGTGGCTGCAGATGAAGATGAACCCGGAGCCCACCGACGAGATCCAGAAGAGCATGTTCTCCTGGATGCCGGTGATCTTCACCTTCACCATGGGCGGCTTCGCCTCCGGCCTCGTCATCTACTGGACCTGGAACAATCTGCTGTCGGTCACCCAGCAATGGGTCATCTACAAGCGCGCCGGGCAGAAGTTCGAGCTCTGGGACAATCTGCGCAAGACGTTCAGCAAGGCGTGAGGATTTTCCTCCACCCTTGCGGGGAGGGGATGCCGTCGTGGCCGGGACAAGCCCGGCCATGACGACGCCAGTGGGTGCGCATGACCCTCGATGAACCCGACTTCACCGAAGCCGGCCGCCTGCTTTTCGCCGGCGAGTGCGAATTCATGTTCGGCGGCGCCAAGGTCGGCGATCTCCCGCCGGGAAATCTCCCGGAGATCGCCTTCGCCGGTCGCTCCAACGTCGGCAAGTCGTCGCTCCTCAACGCGCTCACCTTCCGCAAATCGCTGGCGCGCGTGTCGCGCACGCCGGGGCGCACGCAGCAGCTCAATTTCTTCGAGCTGGGGAAGCCGCCGCGCCTGCGCCTCGTCGACATGCCGGGTTATGGCTTCGCGGCGGTGGGCAAGGAGAAGCTCGCCTCCTGGCCGGTGCTGATCCGCGACTATCTGCGCGGCCGCGCGACGCTCAAGCGCGTCTTCGCGCTCGTCGACGCGCGGCGCGGCGTCGGCAAGCTCGACGAGGAGTTTTTCGAGCTTATGGATAAGAGCGCCGTCTCCTATCAGGTCGTGCTGACGAAACGCGACGAGCTGAAAATCTCGGAGCGCGAGGGGGCGCTCGAAGCCGCGCGCAAGGCGCTGGAGAAGCGCCCCGCGGCGCATCCCGAAATCGCCTTCACCTCCTCGGAGAAGAACGAGGGGATCGAGGAACTGCGCGCGGGGATCGCGCGGTTGCTCGCAGGGCGGTGAGGGCTGGCCTTTTTCAAGGTGCGTGCCCAAGTCGTCGCGCACTTTGGCGACAACAGCGCCGGGCTCCGGTATGGCGCGACTATTGCTTCGCCTCCTCGAGGAGTCGACAACGCGACAATGCGGATCGGAAGCCTACAGGCTGATTAGACCGCGGTGGCGTCGATAAGCGATCGTCTCGACTGCAGACTTCGAAACGCGCCGACATCCAACACCCGATAGCTCGCTTCATTCGTCCAATGCTCAAGCCTGAATGAGCATGGGCGTCGGCTCGCGACGAAGCGGCTCAGGCATAGGATCGATCGCGGCAACCCCGCCTTCCGACCAGCGAACTTCCAGACGAATCGACCGTGATGTTCTCGAGTGTTTCGAGAACGCACGGAAACTGTGAGACTTGATCATGACCTCTATCGAATCAACCGCTTTCGGACGCCTCGAAGCCGAAGGCCGGCTCATGAAGTCCGCGCACAAGGCGCCGACGCATGTTGCGGGTCGCTTCGGTTTTCGCGGCGACATCGCCATCACGCTCGAGCCGCTCTCAAACCTGGAGGCCGCCTTCGCCGCCGCCGAGGGCGAGGACGCCGCATTGTCGTTTCTGGCCGGATCGCTGAAGAGCTACAAGCAGCTCCCGGCTCTCATCGAAGCCGTCGGCGCCAATCTGAAGCCCGAGGGCAAGTATTTTATCTACGTCGGCGATCTGGAGCGCGCTTCCCGCTATTCCATCAGCTTCAATGGCGTGCCTCTCAATGTGTTGCCGATCGACGATACGTCGGTATACAATGAGCTCATAGATTTTTTGTATCTCGATAAGACAAAAATGAAGAAGTTCGATACAGCGCAAAAGCTCGACGCGATCGTCGACGCCGCGAAAACCTATGATAAGGCCTATGAAGCGATTAGCTACGAGGAAGGCCTGAACCGGCTCTGATCCCCAGAGCGCGTTCGGAGAATTTAAGCTGAACGCGCTCCAGAAATCAGCCGGCCCCCGCCTCGACGGAGGTGCAGTCGGAAACGATCCAAGATAGGCCGCTTCGGCTCAATGGCGGCTTTTCGCTCGTCACACCGCCGCCGAATGCCTTGCCGCGCCCTTGTCGAGGTAGGCGTCGAAAGCCGTTGCGGCGAGGCGCACGAAATGGCGGCCCGGCTCCGTCATCGTAAGACGACGGCCTTCTAGCGTGGCCAGACCCTGCTCGAGGAAAGTCGCTACTCGCGGCACGGCGTCGTCGAAGGCGTCCTCGGCAAAGCCGTGTGACGCGGCCTCGGCGCCGAAATCCACCTCGAACTGGCACATGAGCTTTTCGATGATGGCGCCGCGCGCGAGGTCCTCTTGCGAGAAGGCGAGCCCGCGATTCGTCGAGAAGCGGTCGGCCTCAATCGCGCGCCGCCAGCCCGCGAGATCGGCGGCGTTGCCGATATAGCCTTGCGGCAGCTTGCCGATAGAGGAGACGCCGAAAGGCAGCAGCGCGTCGGCGGGATCGACCGTATAACCCTGGAAATTGCGATGCAGCTTTCCGGCGCGCCAGCATTGCGTGAGCGTATCCTCGGGTCGCGCGAAATGATCGAGCCCGATCGCGACGAAGCCTTCGCTTTCGAGCGTCTCGCGCACGGCGTCGGCTTGCGCGAGGCGTTCGGCGGCGCCGGCGAGCGCGGCGGCGTCGATGAGCTTTTGATGCGTCTTGAACCAGGGCACATGCGCATAGCCGAAGACGGCGAGACGCGAGGGGTTGAGCGCCGCCGCGCGCGCCGCGGTGCGGCGCACGTCCTCGACGCTTTGATGCGGCAGGCCATACATCAGATCGATGTTGATCGCGTCGATGCCCGCGCCGCGCAGCCACGCCACCGCTTGCTCGACGAGTTCATAGGGCTGCACGCGGCCGGAGGCTTCCTGCACATGCGGGTTCAAATCCTGCACGCCGAGGCTGGCGCGGTTGACGCCCGAGCGCGCCAGCGCCTCGACGAACTCGCGCGTCAGCACGCGCGGATCGAGCTCGATCGAATGCTCCGTCTCGCCGCTGATGGAGAAATGGCGCGCGATCGTCTCGGAAATCTCAAAAAAACGCGCAGGCCCGAGAATGCCCGGCGTGCCGCCGCCCCAATGAATGGAGACGACACGCCGCGCGTTCGTCGCGCCGGCAACGAGCTCGATCTCGCGCAGCAGCGTTTCTTTGTAGCTCGTCAGCGGCGCGTCCTGGCGCAGCGCCTTGGTGTGGCAGCCGCAGAAGGCGCAAATCTCCCGGCAGAAGGGCACGTGGAAATAGAGTGAGAGCGTCGCGTCGGGGCTGAGCGCCGCAAACCAGGCGCGCGTCGTTTCGTCGCCGATCTCTTTCGAGAAATGCGGGGAGGTGGGATAGCTCGTGTAGCGGGGCGCGGAGCGTTCGGCGAGCGCAAGGGAGGCGGCGTTCATGCAGGCATCTCGGAAAGGGTTGGCTCTCGGCGGCGGAGTCCTCACGGCCAACGAGCCGGCTTAAGCCGCAGGCCAAGCGGAAGCCCGCCGCAATCCCTTTATAGCGCTTTTGCGCTGCAGCGGCGCGCGGCTCGACTGAAAAAATGGAGACCCGCGCGAGTAAGTTTTTCCCGGTGAGCCTCGCGTGAGGTTGCGCGCTCCTCGATTGCAAACAGCCGGAAAGATTGTTTCTGGTCGATGTCCGCGCACGGCCCTCTGGCGCGCGCTCTGCCCAGGAAATCTGGCGATTCCGGCCGATTGGAAAATGTAAAGCATAATTCCGTAATTCCCGGAATCCAGCTGGAACGAAAGCGGATGGCCCGCGTTTATGAGTTGTCTGGGAGCTTGCAAGAGCCTCCGGCGGAGCCAAGAGATTCAAACGGAGTGCACAATGTCATCGAAATTCCTCTCTGTGTTGGCCGGCGTCGCTCTCGCGGCCAGCGCGACCTCTGCTTTCGCTTTCGAGGCGGTTCTGTCCTCGACGAAGGCGCTTCACACGCATCCCTGGCATCGTTCGGCGGTGGTCGAGGTTCTTCCCCCGACGTCCGTGATCAACATCTCGGGCTGCCGCCACGGCTGGTGCCAGGCTCAGGCGGTTAACGGCGCCGTCGGCTTCGTTTACACGCCTGTCCTGGTCGGAGCGGTTCCGGCTCCCGGCTGGTGGTGGGGCTGGGGTCCCTGGACCGCTCCCTGGGCGCCCGTCGCCGCTCTGACGGCTCCGGTCGCCGTGGCCCTCAATCCGCAGCCGCTGCCGCCGCTCCCGAACCCGGTCGATGTGGTCGCCGCTCCGATCAATGCGGTCGCTGGCCTGCTCCTGCCGGCTCCGGCTCCCGCGCCGGTCGTCGCCTCCTACTGAGGCCTCGACGCTTCTCGTCGGCTCCCGGGCCGGCGAGAGCGGCACGATATGCGAAAGGCCTCGAGGCTGCGGTAGCCGCTTCGGGGCCTTTGGCTTTTGTGGCGGAGCGAGCTTAGCTCGACTCCCTTATTCGGCGGGGTCCGCCGGCCTCGGCCTGCATTCCCGCCAGCGCGCGCGCCAATTCCGCAAAGCCCGCAATCTCGATCTCCTCGGCGCGGCGGGTCGGCTCGATGCCGGCTGCAGCCAAAAGCGCCAGAGGGTCGACGCCGAGCAATTTGAGGCTCTGCCGCAGCATTTTCCGGCGCTGGCCGAAGGCGGCCTGCGTCACGCGCGAGAACAGGCGCGGGTCGCAGGGCAGGGGCGCCGGATCGGGGACGAGCTCCACGACGGAAGAGGTGACCTTCGGCGGCGGGGTGAAGGCCGAAGGTGAAACGTCGAAGAGAATGCGCGCACGCGCGCGCCAGCCGCAGAGCGCCGCGAGCCTTCCGTAATCGGCGCGCTCCTTGGGCGTCGCGACGATGCGCTGCGCGACCTCGCGCTGGAACATCAGCACATAGCGATCGAAGAGCGAGGGCCAAGGCTCCGCTTCGAGCCAACGTGTGAGCAGCGCGGTCGCGACATTATAGGGGAGATTGGCGCAGATCCGCGCCGGCCCGGCCCCGCCTTTCTCGCGCACGAGCGCCGCGGGATCGAGCGCCAGCGCGTCGCCCTCCACGACCTCGAGCCGGTTCGGATATTGCGTGGCGATCTCGGCGAGGGCGGGAAGGCAGCGCGCGTCGCGCTCGATCGCGATCACCTTCGCCGCGCCTTCGCTAAGCAGCGCGCGCGTCAGCCCGCCCGGACCCGGGCCGATCTCGACGATGGTCGCATTTTCCAGCGGCCCCGCGGCGCGCGCGATGCGTCCTGTGAGATTGAGGTCGAAGAGGAAGTTCTGGCCGAGCGCCTTGCGCGCGTCGAGCCCATGGCGCGCGACGACCTCGCGCAGCGGCGGCAGGCCGTCATTCATGCGCGCAAACGACCGGCGAGGCGGATCGCCTCGATGAGGCTCGTCGGATCGGCGACGCCTGCGCCGGCAATGTCGAAGGCCGTGCCGTGATCGGGCGAGGTCCGGATGAAGGGCAGGCCCAGCGTGACATTGACGCCGCGCTCGAAGGCGAGAGTCTTAATCGGAATCAGCGCCTGATCATGCGTAGGGCAGAGCGCCACGTCGTAGCGCTGGCGCGCGCGCGCATGAAACAGCGTGTCGGCGGGGAAGGGGCCTTGCGCGTCGATTCCCTCCGCCTGCAGCGTCGCGATCGCCGGCGCGAGCGTCTCGATCTCTTCGCGACCCATCGCGCCATCCTCGCCCGCATGCGGATTGAGCCCCGCAAAGGCGAGACGCGGGCGCGCGACCCCGAAGCGCCGCGCGAAATCCTGGGCGACGACGCGGCCCGTCTCGACGACGAGCTCGCGCGTCAGCAGCTGCGGCGCATCCTTGAGCGCGACATGAATCGTGATCGGCACGACCGCGAGCTCTTCGGCGTAGAGCATCATCACGGGCCGCGCTTCGACGTTGAAGAAGCGCTGCGTCAGTGCGCCGAGAAACTCGGTGTGGCCGGGAAAGGCGAAGCCTGCGGCGTAGAGCGCGGCCTTGGCGATGGGCGCGGTCACGACGCCGCGCGCCTCGCCTTTCGCGACACATTCGACGGCGCGCTCGATGGAGGCGATCGTCGCCGCCGCATCCGCGCTGTCGCTCCTGCCGGGCTCGCCCTTGACCGAGAGGCCGAGCGGCACGACGGGAAAGGCGGTCGCGAAGGCGGCGTTCGCCTCGCGCGGCGTCGTCTCCTCCACCGCGACCTCGAGCGCGAGCGCGTCGGCGACTCGCCGGTAAAGCTCGGGATCGCCAAGCGCGAAGAAGGGCCGCAAGGCTTGCGCCTTGCGCGCGGCGAAGCTCTTGAGCGCGATCTCGAGGCCTATGCCGGAAGGATCGCCCATGGTGAGGGCGAGAGGAAGCGGGATCATTGCGGGATTATAGCAGTCTTGGCGCCGCGCAGGCGTGTCGGGCCTTCCGTTTCCTAGGAAGGCTCAACGCCTTTCCTTCTCCGCTGGGGACAGGGTTAGGGTGAGGGGCTCGGCCTCCTCTCGCCTCGACTTGCAAAGGGCGTGATTCCAGGGACCGCTCCCGCGCTCTCATGCCTAACTGCGTCTCCTTGCAGGGAGAGGAGCGCTGAGAGTGGTTTCTCGAAAGGACACGCCCATCGCCGCTCCCACTTGCGCCATCATCGGCGCCGGACCTGCCGGCCTCGTCGCGGCCGACGCGCTCGCGCGCGCGGGCGCGCGCGTCGAGGTCTTCGACCATATGCCGAGCCCCGCGCGCAAATTCCTGATGGCGGGGCGCGGCGGGTTGAACCTCACCCACAGCGAGCCGCTCGATCTCTTCCTCACGCGCTACGGCGCAGTGGCGGCGCGGCTGGAGCCCTATCTGCGCGCCTTCTCGCCGCATGATTTGCGCGAGTTCTGCGCCGGGCTCGGCGAGGAGACTTTCGTCGGCACGAGCGGGCGGGTCTTTCCCAAGAGCTTCAAGGCGTCGCCGCTACTGCGCGCGCTGCTGGCAAGACTGAGCGAGCAGGGCGTCGACTTCAGGCTGCGGCATGAGTTTCTCGGCTTCGGACCGGGTCGCGCGCTGGAACTTCGTGATCCCGGCGGCGCGGCATTTGAAATCACGCCCGACGCCGCGATCTTCGCGCTCGGCGGCGCCTCCTGGCCGCGGCTGGGAACCGACGGCGGCTGGACGCGCGCCTTCGCGGAGGCGGGCGTCGCGCTGACGCCGCTCGCGCCCGCGAATTGCGCGCTGCATCTCGCCTGGAGCCCCTATTTTCTCGCGGCCTTCGAGGGCCAGCCGCTGAAGTCGCTGCGCGTTTCTCATGGCGGGCAGGCCGCGCGCGGCGATCTCGTCGTCACGCGACGCGGCCTCGAAGGCGGGCCGGCCTATGCGCTCGCCTCCGCTTTGCGCGAGACTCTCGCGCGCGGCGAAGAGGCTGTGCTGACACTCGATCTGCGCCCGGATCAAAGCGTCGAGGCGCTGGCCGCAAAGCTCGTGCGCCCGCGCGGCAAGGCCTCGCTCGCGACGCATCTGCGCAAGACGCTGGGCTTGAGCAAGATCGACATTGCGGCTTTGCGCGAAGCCTCGCCCGCAGGCTTGCCGCAGGAGCCGCAGGCGCTCGCCGCACGCGTGAAAGCGGCGCCTTTGACGATTGCGGGCGTGGCCGGATTCGAGCGGGCGATCTCCACAGCCGGCGGCGTCGCCTTCGATGCGCTAAACGATGACCTCATGCTCAAGGCGCGTCCGGGCGTTTTCGTCGCCGGCGAGATGCTCGACTTCGACGCGCCGACGGGGGGCTATCTGCTGCAGGCGGCTTTTTCGACGGGCGTTGCCGCGGGCCGGAGCGCGGCGCGTTTTCTGGGACTGAAGGTCTAGCGCGCGCTCATTTAGTAGAACAGCGCCAGCGCCTCCTTCGCGAGAACGCCGCCGGTGATCTCGACAGTCGTGAAGGGCGTGGCGGCGGCGATGGTCTTGTCGTCGATCATGATCTGGCCGATGACTTGCGAAAGCTCCTCGATCGACGCGCCATAGACGACGCGGCCGAAACCGCACCAGATGATCGCGCCCATGCACATCGCGCAGGATTCGCCCGTCGTGTAGAGCGTAGCGTTCTTCATCTCTTCCGCCGGGTGCGCGGCGATGAAGGCGCGAATGGCCATCATCTCGCCATGCGCGGTCGGATCGTTCAGGCGCTTGCCGCTGTTGCGCCCCGAGGCCCGCAGCTGGCCGTCCTTCACGATCACCGCGCCGAAGGGAAAATCGCCCTGCGCCGCCTCGGCCAGAGCGAGGCGCATGAAACCGGCGTCCTCCGCTCGCGGCTGCGTGAGCGCCGCGCGCGCAAAGGCTGGGCTGGCGGCGAGGCCTGCGCCCGCCGTCAGCAGGCCGCCGAGCGTCGTGCGGCGATCGGGACGGCCGCAAGTCGGGCAGGCGCCATCCGTCATCTCAAATCCTCCCGAGCTCGAACCATTGGGCTCGGACATTGCCAAATGCAGGCCGATAGGACAATCTCTCCCCCAACGCGGCGCGTGGACCCATTGTCCTTTCGCCGGCCGCGATGAGCTCACTCTTCGTCTCGCGTGAACCGAAACCAGGTCCCGATTTCGGGACGCGGCGCGTGCGGCTTTTTTCGGGAGCGGTCCGGAGAAGCATCATGATCACGGTTGCAATCGGCGACATTCACGGGATGCAGGACCATCTTGCACGGCTGCTGCGCGAGATCGCCGCCTATGCCGAGAGCCAGGGATGGAAGGAGCCGCCGCGGCTCGTCTTTCTCGGCGATTATGTCGACCGCGGACCGGAGTCGCGCGCAGTCGTGGGGCTGCTGCGTCAGCTTCAAGGCCTGGGCGCCATCTGTCTGCGCGGCAATCACGAGGAGATGATGGCGCACTGCCGGCAGCGGCAATGACGCCCTCGACGCATTTCCTGGCCAATGGCGGGGAGGAGACGCTGCGTTCCTATCGATGAGACATTTCGACGCCTTCGCGGAAGACTGCGCATGGATGGCCGCTCTGCCGACCTCCTTTGAGGATGACTTGCGTATCTTCGTCCATGCCGGGCTCATGCCCAGTCGCCCGCTCGCGGAGCAGGACGATCAGGTGAAGCTCTGGATAAGAGACAAGTTCCTGAATTACGACGGCGCCTTCGAGAAATATGTCGTGCATGGGCACACGCCGGTGCAGGCTCGCGGCCTCGAGCCCGTGCCCGAGATCACGCAGACCCGATGCGATCTCGACACCGGCGCCTGTTACGGCGGGACGCTCTCCGCCGCCTTCTTCGACGAGCGCCAGGCGGCGCCGTTTCACACGATCAGCGTGGCGTAGCGTTTACGACTTGCTCTTGCCCTTCACCGCGCGCGTGCCGGGCCTGCCCATCGTCGAGCGCGGGGCCGGCGCCGGCCGGCCCAGAGGGCGCGCTTCGCCGCCGCCGAAATTATGCGGGCCCATGTCGGCGTCGGTCGGTTTCCGCGCGCGCGAGCCGGGGATGGCGCCGTCGCTCGGCGCGCCGCCCGAGCCGCGCAGATATTTAATCGGCCCGGCCTCGGCCAGAAGCTCGGCGCGTTGCAGGCGGTGGATTTCGTCGCGCAGCCGCGCCGCGTCCTCGAAGGCGAGATCGGCCGCCGCCGCCTTCATCTTCTTTTCGAGCTCGGCGATCACCGCCTGCAGATTATGCCCCGGCGCGATCTCGACGCCCGTCTCGACCGTCAGATGGTCCTGCTCATAGACGGAGCCGAGAATGTCAGCGATGCCGCGCTTGATCGACGCCGGCGTGATGCCGTGCTCGGCGTTATAGGCCTCCTGCTTCTTGCGGCGGCGGTCCGTCTCGTCGATCGCGCGCTGCATCGAGCCGGTGATGCGGTCGGCGTAAAGGATCACGCGCCCGTCGACATTGCGCGCGGCGCGGCCGATGGTCTGGATGAGCGACGTCTCGCTGCGCAGAAAACCTTCCTTGTCGGCGTCGAGGATCGCGACGAGACCGCATTCGGGAATGTCGAGGCCTTCGCGCAGAAGATTGATGCCGACGAGCACATCGAAGGCGCCGAGCCGCAGGTCGCGGATGATCTCGATGCGCTCGATCGTATCGATGTCCGAATGCATGTAACGCACGCGAATGCCGTGCTCGTGCAGATATTCGGTTAAGTCCTCGGCCATGCGCTTGGTGAGCACGGTCACCAGCGCGCGATAGCCCATATCTATCGTCGTGCGCGTCTCATGCAGCAGATCGTCGACCTGACTGCGCGCCTCGCGCACCTCGACGGGCGGATCGATGAGGCCCGTCGGGCGGATGACCTGCTCGACGAAGACGCCGGCGGTGCGCTCCATCTCCCAATTGCCGGGGGTCGCCGAGACGCAGACGGTCTGCGGGCGCATCGCGTCCCACTCCTCGAAACGCAGGGGGCGATTGTCCATGCATGAGGGCAGGCGGAAGCCATACTCCGCGAGCGTCGCCTTGCGGCGGAAGTCGCCGCGATACATGCCGCCGATCTGCGGCACGGACACATGGCTCTCGTCGGCGAAGACGATGGCGTTGTCGGGCAGATATTCGAACAGCGTCGGCGGCGGCTCGCCCGGCTTGCGGCCGGTGAGATAGCGCGAGTAGTTCTCGATGCCGGCGCAGGCGCCCGTCGCCTCCATCATCTCCATGTCGAAGCGCGTGCGCTGCTCGAGCCGCTGCGCCTCGAGCAACCGTCCCGTTCGGTTCAATTCGTCGAGCCGCAGCTTCAGCTCTTCCTTTATGCCCTTCACCGATTGCAGCAGCGTCGGACGCGGCGTCACATAATGCGAATTGGCGTAGATCTTCACGAATTCGAGATCGACCGTCTTCTTGCCGGTCAGCGGATCGAATTCGTGAATGGACTCGACCTCGTCGCCGAAGAAATTGATGCGCCAGGCGCGGTCCTCATAGTGGGCCGGAAACACGTCCACCGTATCGCCGCGCACGCGAAAGGTTCCGCGAATGAAGTCGGCCGAGACGCGGCGATATTGCAGCGCGACGAGATCGGCGATGAGCTGGCGCTGCTCGAGCTTCTCGTTCAGCGCGACCGAGAAGGTCATCGCCGTATAGGTCTCCACCGAGCCGATGCCGTAGATGCAGGAGACCGAGGCGACGATGATCACGTCGTCGCGTTCGAGCAGCGCGCGCGTCGCGGCGTGACGCATGCGGTCGATCTGCTCGTTCACCGAGGATTCCTTCTCGATGTAGGTGTCCGAGCGCGGCACATAGGCTTCGGGCTGATAATAGTCGTAATAGGAAACGAAATACTCCACGGCGTTCTTGGGAAAGAAGCTCTTGAACTCGCCATAGAGCTGCGCGGCGAGCGTCTTGTTGGGCGCGAGGATCAGCGCCGGGCGCTGCGTGCGCGCGATGACCTGCGCCATGGTGAAGGTTTTGCCGGAGCCGGTGACGCCGAGCAGCACCTGATCGCGCTCCTGCGCCTCTATGCCCTTGACGAGCTCTTCGATCGCCGCCGGCTGGTCGCCCCGCGGCTCATATTCGGAGACGAGCTCGAATTTGACGCCGCCTTCGGATTTTTGCGGGCGCTCGGGGCGATGCGGCGTCCAGGCCGCCTTGTCGCGCATATTGGGATCGCCGAGGCGCAGCAGCTCGTCGAGACTGTCGATGGTGGCTTGCGCGCCGCCGAAGCCCTTGGGCTTGTCGTCTCCTGCGGGCTCGCTGAGCCCGTAGCGCTCCATTTCCTCGGCGCTCAGCGCGGTGGCCGGTCCAGCGTCATAGGCGGCCTGTCCCCTGTCCTCGAAGCCCTCGCCGCGCTCCACCAGAGCCGGGTTGAGCAGCGCCGCGAGATGCGGCTCGAGCGGCGAAAGCTCCGGCTTCGCCGCCTTGGCGCGCGTCGCGCGAATCGGGGACTTGGGCTTTTTGGGCGCGGGCATCGGGGATGATATGGGGATCGGACGCTCGGGGAAAAGCCGCGACGCAGCTTTCGATGGGGCTATCACCAACCGGTAGAGTTTAGCATGAACCGACGCTTCTGGCTCAAGTCCTCCCTGATTGCTCTCGCCAGCCCCTCAACGGTCGCTTTCGCGCGCACGCAGGCCGTGACACACATCGACGACGTGCTGGAGCCCTTGCGCGTCAAGCATGGGCTGCCGGCGCTTGCCGCCGCCGTCGTGAGCAAGGGGCAGATCGTGGGCGCCGCGGCCGTCGGCGCGCGCTTGTTGAATAGCGACAAGAAGGTCACGGTCAACGATCGCTTCCACCTCGGCTCCGACACCAAGGCGATGACCGCGACGCTTGCCGGCATGGCCGTGGAGGCGGGCAAGCTGCGCTGGGACACGACGATTGGCGAGGCGCTGGGCGCCAAAATCACCGGTATCAATCCGCAGCTCGCGGCGGTGACGCTGGAGCAGCTTCTCTCGCACAGCGGCGGCATTCCCTCTGACACGGACGAGATCCTCAGCCTTTATTTCACAGGCGACGGCTTCAAATATCATCTGCCGACGCAGCGGCTGCGCATTATCAATGCCTGGAAGAATCATGCGCCCGCGACGAAGCCGGGCGCGGAATTTCATTACGCCAATCTCGGATATGTCATCGCCGGCGCCATGATCGAGACCGCCTTCGGCGTCTCCTGGGAAGAGCTCATGGTCAATCGCATCTATGCGCCGCTACGCCTCGGTGCGGCGGGGATCGGGCCGCAGGCGACGACGGGAAGATATGACGCGCCGATCGGCTATTCGGTCGGCGACGACGGCAAGGCGACGCCAATGCCCTGGGGGCCGCCCGCCGATGTGCCGGCCTCCGTCGGTCCCGCTGGCGCCGCGCATATGTCGGTGCTCGATTTCGCCCGATGGGCGGGCTGGAACGCCGGCGGCGGAAAGCGCGGCCCCGCGCTGGTGAAGCCGGAAACGCTCGACCGCATTCACCGCGCGCATGTCAGCACTGGGAAGATCCCTAATCCCCGGCCGGGAACGCCGCAGGAGGGCGAATATGCGATGGGCTGGGGCCTCGTGAAATTCGACTGGACGCCCACGCCGGTGCTGACCCACAACGGCTCCAACTCGATGAATTTCGCGAAAATCCTCGTCGATCGCGACAAGGACCTCGGCGTCGTCGTGATGACGAATTTCCCCGAGAAGCAGGCCGAGGCGGCGGCGTCCGAGGCGCAGGAGACGCTCTACAAACGCTTCACGAGCTGAGGCGTAAGATGGCCGGGCTCGCCAATCTCATCACCGACGTTGCGGGCGTGAGCGTCGGCCATGCGGATGACGCGAGGCTCGCCTCCGGCGTCACCGTCGTCATTTTCGATGCGCCCGCGACCGCCTCCATCGCCATCCACGGCGGCGCGCCCGGCGTGCGCGACGCGGCTCTGCTCGAACCCGAGATGACCGTGGAGCGCATCGACGCGCTCACGCTTTCCGGCGGCTCGGTCTATGGGCTTGACGCAGCGGGCGGCGTGCTCGAATTTTTGCGCGCGAGCGGACGTGGCTTTGCGATCGGCGATGTGCGCGTGCCGATCGTTCCCGGCGCGATCCTATTCGATCTCCTCAACGGCGGCGACAAGAATTGGAGCGGCCGGGCGCCATACTGGGATCTGGGCTTCGCCGCGGCGAGCAAGGCCGCGCGCGACTTTGCGTTGGGATCAATCGGCGCGGGGCTCGGCGCCACCACCGTCAATCTGAAAGGCGGGCTGGGCTCGGCAAGCGCGGTGACGTCCGGCGGCTATGTCGTCGGCGCGCTTGTCGCGGTCAACAGCGTGGGCCAAGCGACGATCGGCGACGGCCCGCATTTTTGGGCGGCGCCTTTCGAGCGCGGCGCCGAATATGGCGGGCTCGGCTGGCCGCCGGCTCCGCCCGACAACGCGCTGTCGATGCGGCTGAAAACCGATCGGCTCGCCAACACCACTATCGCCGTCGTCGCCACCGATGCGCCGCTCAGCAAGGCGGAGGCGAAGCGTGTCGCGATCCAGGCGCATGACGGCATGGCGCATGCGCTGCGCCCTTCGCACGCCGCGCTCGACGGCGATCTCATCTTCGCCGCCTCGACCGAGCGCAATCCGCGCCCGCCTGCGCCGCGCGAGCTCGCCGAGATCAGCATGCTCGCCGCCGACACGCTGGCGCGCGCCATCGCTCGCGCAGTCTATGAGGCGACGCCGCTGAAGGTCGCCGGCGCGCAGCCGAGCTGGCGCGAGGCCTTTGGGGGAAAGCTTTGACGCAAAGACAACCTGCGCTGTTCATCCCGCACGGCGGCGGACCCTGGCCCTTCATGCAAGAGCTGGGTCCGCCCGGCATGTGGGACGGATTGCGCGGCTTTCTCGAAGGACTCGAAAAAAGCCTGCCGGCGCGGCCCAAGGCTTTTCTCGTGGTCTCGGCGCATTGGGAGACGGAGCGTCCGACCGTGGACGCCGACGCCGCGCCCGGCATGTTCTTCGACTATTACGGCTTTCCCGAGCACACCTATGCGTTGCGCTATCCCGCGCCGGGCGCGCCGGAGCTTGCGTCGCGCGTGCGCGCGCTGCTGGGCGTGGCGGGCGTCGCCAGTGAAGAGGCGCGCGGACGCGGCTTCGACCATGGCGTGTTCATTCCGATGATGCTCATTCACCGCCAAGCCGACATTCCCGTGCTGCAGATGTCCTTGCAGAAAGGCGCCTCGGTCACGCGCCATTTGGAGATCGGCCGCGCGCTCGCGCCCCTGCGCGAGGAGGGTGTGGCGATCCTCGGCAGCGGCATGAGCTACCATAATCTGCGCGCGTTCTTTTCTAAGGACGAAGCGTCGCGCGCCGCCGCGAAGAGCTTCGACGACTGGCTGACTCAGACGCTTTTGCTTGAGGACTCCGACGCGCGCGACAGGCACCTCGGCGAATGGCTCGACGCGCCCGGCGCCAAGGCGAGCCATCCGACGCCGGAACATCTGGAGCCGCTCTTCGTCATCGCCGGCGCCGCGGGGCAAGACCGCGCGCGCCGCGTGTTTCACGACGCGTTCTGGGGCAAGGCGGTGTCGGGGTATGCGTTTGGGTGAGCGCGCGTGGGCTGAATGCGCGAGGTCCAGCCACTCCCCAGCTCCTCACCCTGAGGAGCCCGCGAAGCGGGCGTCTCGAAGGGTGGCCAAGCGCGGAACCTTGCAACATCTCGGAGCCCGCATCCTTCGAGACGGCTCCTGCGGAGCCTGCTCAGGATGAGGGCTCGATCACGCGGCGGGCGCTAGCATCGCCAGCGCGCCATTGGCGCCTTAGCCGGCGATGAGACGCACCGCCGCCTTCGCCACCGCCTCCGGCGTGATGCCGAAATGCGCATAGAGCGCGTCGGCGGGCGCGCTTGCGCCGAAGCCTGACATGCCGATGAAGGCCGAGCGCTCGCCAAGCCACCGGTCCCAGCCGAAGCGCACGGCCGCTTCGACGCCGACGCGCGGCGCCGAGCCCAGCACCTTGGCGCGATAGGCGTCGTCTTGCGCGGCGAAGAGCTCGAAGCTCGGCAGAGAGACGACCGCCGCGCGCTTTCCTTGCGCGGCGAGAAGCTTCGCGGCTTCGAGCGCGGTCGAGACTTCCGAGCCCGTGGCGATGAGCGTCACGTCGCGCGCGCCTTCCGCTTCGCGCAGCACATAGCCGCCGCGCGCGGAGAGATTTTCGCTAACGGGCCGCTCCAGCGTCGGCAGGTTCTGGCGCGACAGGCTCAGTATCGACGGCGTCGTTCTCGCATTCAGCGCGAGCTCCCAGCATTCCGCCGTCTCGATGGCGTCAGCGGGGCGGAACACGTTGAGATTGGGCATGGCGCGCAGGCTCGCGAGATGCTCGACCGGCTGATGCGTGGGGCCGTCCTCGCCAAGTCCGATCGAGTCATGCGTGAGCACATAGATGACGCGCAGCCCCATGAGCGCCGAGAGCCTGATCGCGCCGCGCGCATAATCGGAAAAGACGAGGAAGGTCCCGCCATAGGGGATGAATCCGCCATAGAGCGCGAGGCCGTTCATCGCCGCCGCCATCTCGAACTCGCGCACGCCGTAATGAATGTAGCGGCCCGAGAAATTATCCGGCGCGACGACGCCGAGTCCTTTGGTCAGCGTGAACACGGAATGGGTGAGATCGGCCGAGCCGCCGATCGTCGCCGTTGTCGCGGCGTTGATCACGCCGAGCGCATTCTCGGAGGATTTGCGCGTCGCGAGCTTCGGCTTCTCCTGCGCGGCGCTCTCGCGCAGCGCATTGAGCGGCGCGGCGACGGCCTGCGTGACGTCAGCCTCGAGGAAGCGCGCGAACTCCTCCTGCTTGCCAGACGCTGCAAGGGTTTTCAGCCATGCGGCGCGCACAGGCGCGCCGCGGGAGCCCGCGAGACGCCAGCCCTCGAGGATGGACTGCGGCACCTCGAAGGGCGGGTGATCCCAGCCGAGCGCCTTGCGCGCGAGCCCATTCTCGTCAGCGCCCAAGGGCGAGCCGTGCGCGCTCTCCTTGCCCTGCTTGTTCGGCGCGCCGAAGCCGATGACCGTGCGGCAGGCGATCATCGAGGGACGCGGATCATCCTTCGCAGCCGCGAGCGCCGCGGCGATCGCCGCGAAGTCGTGACCTTCGATCTTCTGCACATGCCAGCCGCTCGCCTCGAAGCGCAGAACCTGATCGGTCGAGGTCGCGAGGCTCGTCGGGCCGTCGATGGAGATGTGATTGTCGTCCCAGAGCACGATGAGCTTGCCGAGCCGCAAATGGCCGGCGAGATCGATCGCCTCATGGCTGATTCCTTCCATCAAGCAGCCGTCGCCTGCGATGACATAGGTGAAGTGATCGACGATCGAATCGCCGAAGCGCGCATTGGCGAGGCGCTCGCCGATGGCCATGCCGACGGCTGTCCCGAGTCCTTGCCCGAGCGGGCCCGTCGTCGTCTCGACGCCGGGCGCGTGCCCATATTCGGGATGTCCCGCGGTCTTCGAGCCGAGCTGGCGGAAGTTTTTGAGATCGTCGATCTCGAGTCCCGGGTAGCCGACGAGATAGCCGAGCGCGTAGAGCAGCATGGAGCCGTGGCCGGCGGACAGCACGAAGCGGTCGCGGTTCGGCCAATGCGGATCGGCGGCGTCGAATTTCAGGAAGGAGCGAAACAGCACGCTCGCGACGTCGGCCATGCCCATGGGCATGCCGGGATGGCCGGATTTGGCCCTGTCCACGGCGTCCATCGCGAGGGCGCGAATGGCGTTGGCGTCATCCCTCGTGCAGGGGGCGGGAACGTCGAGCATCTAAACTTCCTTCATCACGCGCCCTTTTGGCGCTTCACGAGTGCGAGAATGCGAGGCGTCAAAATGAGCTGCATCGCGAGGTCGAGCTTATTGCCCGGAATGACGATGGAATTGGCGCGCGACATCCAGCTGCCGGCGATCATCGTGACGAGATAGGGGAAGTCCACGCCGCGCGGATTGCGGAAGCGGATCACGACGATCGACTCGTCGGGCGTCGGAATGGAGCGCGCGACGAAGGGATTGGAGGTGTCGACCGTCGCGGCGCGCTGGAAGTTGAGGTCCGTCTCCGAGAACTGCGGGCAGATGTAATGCACGTAATCATGCATGCGGCGCAGGATCGTCTCGGTCACGGCTTCGGTCGTGTAGCCGCGCGAATCACGGTCGCGCAAGAGCTTCTGCGTCCACTCCAGATTGATGACGGGCACGACGCCGATCTTCAAATCCGCATAGCGCGCGACATTCACCTCGTCGGTCACGACGGCGCCGTGCAGCCCTTCGTAGAAGAGAATGTCGGTGTTGGGAGGGAGCTCGCGCCAAGGCGTGAACTTGCCGGGGTCGACGCCATAGACCGCGGCCTCGTTCTCGTCATGCGCGTAGTGGCGATATTGCCCCGAGCCCGTCTCGCCATATTCGCGAAACAGGCGCTCGAGATCGCGCAGCAGATTGGCCTCGGGACCGAAATGGCTGAAATTGTAGTTGCCGCGCGTCTGCGCGTCGATGAGCGCCTGCTTCATCTCGTCCCGGTCGTGGCGATGGAAGCTGTCGCCCTCGACATAGGCGACCTCTATGCGTTCGCGCCGAAAGATCTGCTCGAACGTCGCTTTGACGGACGTCGTGCCGGCTCCAGACGAGCCAGTGATCGAGATGATGGGGTGCTTGGCGGACATAGCTCGGGCGCAATTTTGCGGGCGGCGTCAGGGACTGGGCGACCGTAGCCTCAGGGCGTCCGGTCGCCCGCCCGGCTTGTCGCACGCCGCCGCCTTGCGGCGCAAGCAGGCTTTGGAGACGCCATCTGACGGGGCAGACGATCAACCCTTGAGGGCAGCGAGTTCCGCGATCCGTTGTGGAAGCTCGTTCACGGCCAAGCTTACGAGAAATCCGAGCGCAAACGCCTCGGCGTAATCGAACTCGTCCGCCCCGAATACCGATTTCCGCGCGTGAAAGCGCCAGGAATACAGCAAACCAGCAACAAGAAGCGCCGCGCCGAAGCGCCTATTGAAGAGCTGGTCCGAAAGCCGGCGCGCGAGACCAGCGGGCGACGGGCTGAGTGAAAGCCGCTCGGGGCCGCCTTCGCCGAAGATGTTTTTGCCCTGCGGTCGTCCATCCGCATCGAAGGACTCTGAGGCGAGGACGGACAGCATGACGGTCCTGGGCCACTTATAAATGTGTCTCAACGGTCCTTCTCGAAACGCTTCGGCGCTTTTGATCGCCTGTTGGCCGTCGCCGAAGTCCACGCGCAGCATAACTCCCGGACCCCAGTTCGGCGCGAGGTTGCCAATTCTGATCTCTATGGGTCGCTCGGCGTAACGCTCGGCTCTGGGCGTCACGATCTCGACAGGCAGGCGACGGACAGGGTTGGCGAAGCTCGCCATCGCCTCGGACGTCAGCAAAGACGTGAAGTCAGTGGCGAGCGTCCTTCGCGTTTCATCGGGAAGGGTAGCAGCGATCCACATCGCGCTCGTTATCTCGTTGCGAAGTCGGTTGAGATTCCCAGAGATTCCGAACAGGACGGAAAGGCAATCCTCGCGCATGGTTTCGGCCGTGTCCGGCGTCGCATCGGTCTCGATGCGTAGGCGGTTGATTACGCCGTGCCATTTGCCCGTGTCGGGATAGCCTTCAAGGAGATGGATCGATTGCCGGGCCGCCTCCAAGCCGATCACGATGTCGTCGCGCATCCGCAGGCAGAGTGGCGAGGCGGCTCGAGTCATCGCCGTCTTGGTGCGGGCCAAGCTGTAGGCTTCCCATTGCTGGAAAAGCCCACCCATGTGGGATCGCAGCGCTTCGAGATCGTTGGCGTCGGTAGCGTCCGCTGCGGCGTCGAGTTCCGACGTCATCGCAGGCGGAGGCGGCTGCGGCAGGGCGGCCAGACGCTGTCGCCAGGCGTCGAGGACACGGCGCGACCAAGCGAACTTCTCCTTCGGATCGGCAATTTTGCCGTCGGGCCCGCGCTTCAGCTTCGCGCCCTCGTCGAGCACCGCCTGCACGCCTGATAGGGAATATTCCCGCGCCGCTTGGACCCGGGCCGCCTCGACCGCCGCTAGCGCGGCATCCGTGCCGGCTCTCAACGTTTCGGTTAGGGCGTCGGCGATCAATTTCGTGACGTCGCGCCGCATCGGCCAGGCAAAGGGGCCCTTCAACAAGGCGCCCGCATCGTCGAGAATTTTCAGAACGGCCGCGCGTCGCTCTGGCGGCAGCGCCGACGTCTCGATAAGTTCGCGCGTCCGCCTCGCGCTCGTAATGTCGTTTGCGGACAATTGGACGTAGAACGATACCGTTCGCAGCAGATCAATCAGCGAATTGGCGGCGCGCTGCATGCTGCGATGCGTTGCGGCGGCCTCGAATGTCGCGTCGGCGTCGCGACCCGCCGCAAAAAGCAACCGCACCTGGATAATTTGCTGCGCGAGGTCGTTTCTGTAGAAGGCGATGGCGGGGCGCAGGAGCCGCTCCGCCGCCCAAACGTCGAAAGCGCCGAGCCGTTCTGCAAGCGATGAGCCTGGGGGCGGCGCCACGAGATAGCCTTTTGACAGCGCGTCGAAATTCTCCCTCAATTCGTTCCACCGGTTTGAGAGATCCGAGACCTCGATCGTCCTCCGTGGCTTCTCCATCAAGATCTTGCGCAGGTTCGCGGTTGTCTCCCCCGCAGTTTTGAGCGGCTCCTCGGAGTCCTTGCTGCGATGATCGACGAACGACGGTTCGCGGGGCTTCTGCAGTATCTCTATGGCGACGTCGTAATTATGGTTCATGTCGTCTATCAGCGCTGAGAGGCTTGGCGGCGCCGGTGATGGCAGGAGCAGGTCATTCGCCGCGTCGCGCGCGCGCTGAGCGAGACCAAGCTCGCCTTTGACGCCGCTCTCATTATCCACCAGGTTCAGGGCGCCGGCGAGCAAAAGGCCGAACAGCATCGCGCCGATTCCCCAAGCGGCGTGCGCGGCCACCCGAATCTCGATGGGAATGACGAGCGGCGCGTCTTGCTGCGCCGTGATACGCAAGACGGAGGCATATAGACCAGGCCGTGCAGGCGCAGAGCCTGAAATGGTGACGACGCGGCTTTCACCGGGTTCAAGGGTCTGCCGCGCCGTCTCGTCGACCGAAATCCTGGCCTCGACCCTTTCCCCCGTTTGCGATTTTCGAAGGGGTTCCAGTATGACGCTCTCAATCGTCACCCTTTCCTTGCCGCTGTTTTGGACGGAGACGCGCGTCAGGGGGAAGGAAATTTCCCCTTGCCCGCTGGCGAAGGGTCCTCCGCTGGAGCTTGCTCTTACGACAATTGCGTTTGGCCCCGTGAGCGGCGCGACGGGCGCCGGTTTTACGCTGCTCTCTGGCATGAGCTGAAATTCGCTTGGAAGGACACTTGTCTGGACATCAGAATGCCGTCCTTCGAGCCAATCGACAAGCGCGACGCGCGATGGTTTTTCTCGGGCGCTCAGGGTCTGCGCTCAAACCAGCGCCGCCTCCGCGTCGAGCGTCGCCGCGCCGCCGTCGATGACCGCGCGCGCGAGCCCGGAAGCCGCGACCGCGAGGTTTTGCGCGAAGAAGCGGGCGATCGCCGTGCGGCGGGTGTCCCCCTGCGTCGCGCCCTTGGCGAGCAGCGTGCCGCCGCGCGCCAGCGCGAAGAGCCGCAGATAGGGCGTCGCCCCGGCGAGCGCGAGGGCTGGGCTGGCCCCCTGCATGAAGCGGCTCGCGCGCTCGAGGTCGGCGACGGCCTCGCTGAGCGACTCCGCTCCCGCGAGCTTGGCCTCGGCGGCCACGGCGCGCATGTCCTCGATCTCGCGCGCGAGCGCCGTCCCCGTGCGCTGCAGCTTGCGCGTGGCGAGGTCGATGGCCTGTATGCCGTTCGTTCCCTCGTAGATCGGCGCGATGCACGCATCCCGCAGGGCCTGCGCCGCGCCGGTCTCTTCGATATAGCCGACGCCCCCGAAAATTTGCAGGCCGAGCGAAGCGGCTTCGTCGGCGATGTCGGTGGAGAAGGCCTTGGCGACGGGCGTCAGCAGATCGGCGCGGTGTTGCGCCGCCTCGGCGCGCGCGGGATCGCCTTCGCGGCGGGCGCGGTCGAGCGAGACCGCCGTCTCGTAGCAGATGGCCCGCGCCGCATGTGTGAGCGCCGTCATCGTCAGCGCCATGCGCTGCACGTCGGGATGCGCGAGAATGGGCGCCGGATTTTCGCCTTGAAGCGACCGGCCCTGGCGGCGCTCGCGCGCATAAGCGAGCGCCTGCTGCGTCGCGCGTTCGGCGACGCCGACGCCCTGCAGTCCGACGGCGAGCCGCGCGTCGTTCATCATTGCGAACATCGTCGCGAGCCCCTTGTTGGGCTTGCCGACGAGATAGGCGACCGCGCCCTCGCCATCGCCGTAAGCCATCGTGCAGGTCGGCGATCCCTTGATGCCGAGCTTGTGCTCAATGCCGGCGCAGCGCAGATCGTTGCGGCGCGTGAGGCGCCCCTCGGCGTCGGCGAGGAGCTTCGGCGCGAGGAAGAGCGAGATTCCCTGCGTGCCCTCTGGCGCGTCGGGGAGCCGCGCGAGCACGAGATGCACGATGTTCTCGGTGAGATCATGCTCGCCGTATGTGATGAAGATTTTTTGCCCGAAGAGGCGATAGGAGCCGTCGGGGCGCGACTCTGCCTTGGCGCGAATGAGGGCGAGGTCCGAGCCCGCCTGCGGCTCCGTCAAATTCATGGTCGCCGACCATTCGCCGGAGACGATTTTCGCGAGGAAGGTCTTCTTGAGCTCCTCGCTCGCCGCCCGTTCGAGCGCCTCCATCGCGCTTTGGCTCAGCAGCGGACAAATGGCGAAGGCCGCGTTCGCCCCCTGCCAGATTTCCGTGCAGGCCGCGTTGAGGAGGCGCGGAAGGCCGAGCCCGCCATATTCGGGGTCCGCCTTCAACCGGTTCCAGCCGCCCCTGATCCAATCCGCATAGGCCTCTTTCCAGCCGGGCGGGGTCGTGACCACATCGCCCTCGAATTTCGCCCCGAAGCGGTCGCCATCGCGGTAGCAGGCGGCGAGCCGCTCCTCCGCGAATTTCGCGGCCTCGTTCAAAGTCGCCTCGAGAAGGCCGTCGCCGAGATCGGCGAAAAGCCCGCCCGCCTCGAAGGCCGAGCCGCCCGCCGCGAGGCGCGTGGCGAAGAGAATGTCGTCGAGGGGCGCGCGATAGGTCATCATGGTTTTCCAAACTTCTCCGATGCGACGGCTGCGGAGCCTTCGACCGTGACCGCCGCGCCCAGCGCCCTCCGCGTGCAATTAGCGCGATTTTCGCAGAAGTTGACGGGCTTTTGCGGTCGCATTTCGCTCCAACTTTCTGAGTTGGCGAGGTTTCTTATACGTTCCGTTGGTATGACGAGCGCGAGAAGCGCGGCGCTATTCCGCGGCGGTCGATAGGAAATCTTCCTCAGCTTTGTGATGCCGTCGCGAACACCCACAAGACGGCCGGGATGAAAATGATGAGCTCGGGCCAGATCTGAAGCACGGTTGCTGAAGATCTCTCCGTGAAGCCTATGGATCGGCCGTTTTGTACGCGCGCCCAAGGCTGGTCGGCCTTGATGCGCGATTCCATGAGTCTCTTGGCTTCGAGAAGGCGTTCAGAACCATAGTAAGTGAAAAAGGAAATCGGCGCTCGCCGACAAGCGAGCGCGTTTCGGCTTCGAGCTTCCAACCCGCGCCATTGCAGCCGATCCGCAGTTTCCGGGCGCAGCCGCAAAAAGAGGCTCTCTCCGGGCGTCGCCGCGTAGGCCTCCACATCGCGCCAGGCGATCCTCCCGTCAAAACGGTCCGGACAGGCGAATCCAGTGTCGTAGACATCCAAAATGCTGCGTTTGCGATAAGCGTTCAACGCCCTGCGCAAGTGGGAAATCGCCCAGAAAAATAAGCAAATATCCAACAGGATAAAGTGAAACGCGTTGTCTCGAAGTCCGATGTAAGTCGCCAGCAGAAAGCCCGCAAGCAAACAGGCGCCAAAAATCAAGTTCGGGCTAAGCGGTTCATAAACTCTGAGAATTGGAGATTCTGGCATCTTCACTCTCGATTCGCTGGTCGTCCGACGATCCTCGCATAGGAGCATGAATGTCGTGCTCACGTTAGCCCCTCTATCGGGCGGCGAAGACGCGGGGGAGGGGGCTACGCCGGTGGGCCTCGAACGGTCCCCTCGCCGACCCTCGCCCCGAGAGCGTTGGCGTTTGAAAAGCCCCTCTGGCAGGACTAGCCTTTAACCGGGCGCTCACGGTGATTCGCGTATGGGAAACGCCCGCCTTCCTGCCGCGCCGGCTGCGCCCCCAATGGGCGCGCCCCGCCGAGGGAGGCTTCAACCCGACCGACTGAGGGAAGACCCATGCCGAATTTCTCCCTGGACGCCCTGGACCTCGCCGCGCTTCTCTCCTCCCGCGTTTGCCATGACGTGATCTCGCCGGTCGGCGCGATCATCAACGGCCTCGAGGTCCTCGAGGACGAGAACGACGCTGAGATGCGGGGTCACGCGCTCGACTTGATCAAATCCAGCGCGGCGGAAGCCTCCGCGCGTTTGCAGTTCTGCCGTCTGGCCTTCGGCGCCGCGGGCTCGAAGGGCGCCTCGATCGACACGGGCGACGCCGAGCATGTCGCCCGCCAGCTCTTCGCCGACGAGCGCACGCGCATGGAGTGGAAGCTGCCGCGCGTGCTGATGGCGAAGAACAAGGTGAAGCTGCTACTCAACCTCTGTCTCATCGCCGATATGGCCATCCCGCGCGGCGGCGCGCTGACCGTCGCCGGCGAGGGCGAAGGAGACGAGATCGCCTTCCGCGTCGAGGCGAAGGGGCCAAACTCGCGTCTCGCCCCGGAGGTGGTGCGTCTGCTCGCGGGCGAATCCGACGAGGCGACGCTCGATGCGCGTGCGATCCAGGCCTATTACGCGGGGCTCGTCGCTCAGGCCTGCGGGCTCGAGGTCACGGCGAGCAGCGGCGACGCCATCGTCATCGAGGCGAAGCCCAAGGGGCTCCCCGCTGAGCAGGAAGTCCGCGCCCCCGAAAGCGCGGTCGCCTGAGCGCGACGTCAAAGCGAAACCGCCGCCGGATGAGGGCGGCGGCGGGTTGTCAGCGGATCAGGCGAGCGCGCGGTTAAGCGCGGCGCGCGCGCGCGTAGAGGCCGGCGAGCGCCAGCGCTGCGAGACCCGCAACGCCCGCGCCGGGGACCGGGCCGGGGCTGGAAATAAGAACCGGGCCGATTGCAAAGTCGTTGACTGTGCCGGAAGGCGCGGACGTCAGCGTGAATTCGAGCGTCTTGATCGGGCCCCCCAGCCAGCCGATGAAGATCGCGGATCCATCCGCGTTACCGTTGGAGACGCCGTTCTCCGTGAAGGTTTCGGTTCCGTTCACGGTGATCTGCGCGGTGAAGGCGCCGTTGTAACTGGACTAAATCTGCGCGCCGGCGCCCAAGACGGGGGTCGCGAAATTCAGGGTGATGTCCGAGGCGCCGAGGAAGGGCGCGGTGTAAAGGAGCGCCGTTCCAGGAGCGAAGTTGCCGGGTGTCCAGGCGGAGCTTTGATCGTAGCGCAGGAAGTCGGCTCCGGCCATGTTCGAAACGGTGACGACGTTGCCGTGCGCCGTTGTGGCAAGCGTCCCGCTGGGGACGGAGTCGCCTTCCGCCCCAAGTCCCGTTCCAAGCGTCGACCAGTCGAGCGTATCGATCACCGCGCCAGGGTGGATCACGCCACCGGCGCTGGCCGGCATGGCGACGCCCAGGACCGTCGCGGAAGCTGCAAGGATCAGTAAAGCTTTTAGAGTTTTCATAAGAGTTGTCCCTTTTCCGGAGGCGTCGCGACGCTCAGCTTAGAACGGCTTGAAATAGTTCGTCGGAACCGCGAGCTGGAAGCGGCCGATGGAGCGGTAATCGCCAAGGTTGTTGCTCGGCTGCGGCGTGTTGTAGCCCGCGAAGACGATCGTCAGGGTTTGGTTGTCCTTGTAGACCACCTGAGGATCGTAGAGCCGGCCGCTGTAGAAGTTCGAGGTGTAGCCGCCGTCCGGGGTCACGATGGGAGCCGAGGGCGTCGGCGCCGTCCAGGGGAGAACCTGGGCGGGAGTGAGAAGGTTGACGCCCGTAAGGCTCACGATCGGAGTTTGCGAGGGATATTGCGAATGAGGCGTGGTGCCGGGGTCGGTGACCGTGTCGGTCGACATGATCGGATTGTCGAGACCGTTGATGACTTTCCAGGAGAGCAGATCGCTCGGCTGGGTCACAGCATTCATGGTTTCCGCATAGCCGATGAAATGGAACCCGTCCGAGTCGTTGTCGAGGCAGTTGCCGGCCCCGAAAAACAGCCCGTATTTCCCATTGGTAAGTGGGGCAATGCTGCCGCTGCCGAGCCAGCGAATGCCACTGAATAAATCGGCGGTTCCCGCCGCGCCAACAGTGTTGGGATCGGTCAGGGCGCCGGCGCTGGGCGCGTAGGGCACGGCGCCGACATCGGTGAAGTTCACACCGTCCTTCGTGGTGGCCACGCGGATGGTGGTGACGTCGGTGTTCGCGCTTTTAGAAGACTGGTTGACGATCGTCGTCAGCGCGAAGCTCGGCGTTTTCGAGCAGTTTTTGACGGGAGTGGGATAGTTGAGGTTATAGGGCGCTTGGTTATAGGGCGCTTGCGTAATGGGATAGGACCCGTCCGAGTTTTTCGTGGTGCCGTTCAACACTTTGGACACGTAGATGACGGCGATGACATTCGGCGAGCCGCCGAAATTCACGGCGCCGAGTATGGCGTCGGGGCTGAGCAGGCCGGTCGTGGCTTGTGCCGTCGGATCAAGGAGCGGATAGGTGCCCTGGAAGGGCGATGGATTGCTGGGCGCGAGGGGGCTCGGGTAGCCAAGCGGCGGGAGCGTCGTGAGAGAGGGTCCCGCTGCGGCCAAGGGAATCGTGTGGATGACCAGTTGATCCGAGTCGATGTGATTGTTGGCGCGGTTCAGGCTGTAGATGCGCTGCACGCCTGCGACGGTCAGGATGAACGCGTGGCCGAGGCCATTGTCCGCGGCGTTGTCCGAATTGCTGCCATAGGGGGCCTGGACGCCGCCGACGCTGACGGAATTATTGTCCGGATCGGTTGCCGCCCACGGACAGTAGTTGTTCAAACCGAGCGCCTGGCTCGTGACGATCCAGGTCTTGCCCCAGTCGGTCGAGATCGCCGCGACGGTGGCCTCCTGCTCGTTGCGGGGGCGGTAATCGAAGAAGCCTTGGAGAATCGTGCCCTTCCTGAAGACGAAGGGGAAATAATAGGGCTGCATGACGCTCGTGCTGCCCTGATTCGTCGTCACCTTGCCCTGGCCGTTGCAATAGCCGGCATATGGCGTGCCCTGGACGCTCGGAACCTTGATGCCCGACGCGTCGTGGCTGTTCGTCTGATGCAGCGTCCAGGGTCCATTGGTGACCTTCAATTCGGTCAGGCTGTCCGGGACATAAGTGAAGGTCTGCTGCAAGGTGACGCCGAGCACCGGAGTGGCCGCCAAAATCGCCAAGGCGGAAGCCCCAAAAATTTTGCTTTTCATAATGCCCCCTGTTTCGTTCATGGTCTTCGCCACAAAGTCGCCATTTTTGTTAGAGCTGCTGAATGACTACACCGTGACAGTTTCCACCGCGGCGTGGCGCCGTCGCGCCGTCTCCGCCCAGGGCGCGTCTTCATTGCGCATCGGCGCGGGAGCGCCATATCAAGGGAAGAGCCGCGGCGAACGCCGCGACCGCGGTCAGAAGTCTGTAACTAAAGCTGGAAACGACCTCACATGACGACACACGACGACATCGCAAAATCGCTCGAGCGGCGCCTGGTCGAACTTTCCGGCCAAGTTTCGGATATTGACAATGAGTTGCACAAGTTGCTCCCCGCCGACTGGGAAGAGCAGGCGACCCAGCTCGAGAATCAGGACGCGCTCGAGGGCATAGAAAAGTCCAAGCTTCGGGAAATTCAGCAAATCCGCGAGGCTTTGAGGCGCATCGAGCAAGGAGGCTACGGCGTTTGCGTTAAATGCGGCGAGCCCATCGACCCCAAGCGCCTGAAGGCGCTGCCGACCGCGACGCGCTGCATCGCCTGCGCCGGGTGATCGCGCTGCGCGGCGGTTCGCTTTCGAGGTCCTTTAACCGCTTCGCATAAAACTCCCGCGCGCCTCTTCAAGACGGCGGCGGGCGAAGGAGCGGTCCTTGAGACAGATTTTGATTGTCGATGACAGCGCGGTCATTCGCCGCGTCGCACGGCGCATTTTCGAGAATTTCCACTTTCGCACGGCGGAGGCGGAGAGCGGCGCGGAGGCTCTGGCCGAGTGCCAGAAAGCCATGCCCGACGTCGTTTTCGTGGACTGGCGCATGCCGGAGATGGACGGGCTCGAGTTCGTCGGCCGTCTGCGCAGGCTGCCCGGCGGCGATACGCCGAAAGTCCTCTATTGCGCGGTCGAAGGCGACGCCGGCCATGTCGCGCGCGCCATGCGCGCCGGCGTCGACGACTACGTCATGAAGCCTTTCGACGCCGAGATCCTGCGCCGAAAGTTCATCCAGAACGGATTGCTGTAAGGGTGAACGGGTGGGATTGAGCGTCAGCTCTCGGCCAGGAAGAAAGGGAGCCCCTGCGTGCGGTTAGAACACTTCTTCTCAGGCGCCGTCCTCCGCTGGGCCCGCGTGCTCGCCTGGCTATGCGTGTTGACGATCACAATTCTTTCGCTGCTCCCCGGCGAGGAGCGCCCACATACGGGCTTCTCGGGTCGGTTCGAGCACGCGATGGCCTATGCGGGAACGGGCTTCTTCATCTGGTTCGGATATCCCGATCCCCGACATCGCGCCCTGTTTTGGATTGGCCTGGCGATGGCGAGCGGCGCTTTCGAAGTCTTGCAGAATTTTATTCCGGGGCGCTCGCCCAGCATTCTGGACGCTCTCGCCAGCACGTCGGGCCTCACTTTCGGCTTCATGGCGTCAGCCCTGTTGCAGTGGAGCCTGTCGCGCATCGACAGAAATTGAAGCGTCACGGCGCCGCGTCGCGCCGTCGAGGCGGCGGAGCGCGGGCGCAATCAGTCTGTCATTCCGCGAAGGCGAGAGCGCCTTCAGCGGGAAACGTCAGTGCATCCGAAACTCGCCGTCGAGCAGTTTCATCTCGGCGGGCCTGATCAGGCCGGAATGGGTGACCGTGACGGCGTGCAGGGGCCCGTCGAGCTTTTGCACCCAGAAGTCCAGGAATTTCCGGAGTTCGGGAAATTCGGGGTGGAGATCATATTCCTGCCAAATGTAGCTCTGGATGATCGCGGGATGATCGGGCAGGCGATAGAGAATGTTCGCCGTCGTCAGACCATAGCCCGCCATCTGCAAACGAAACTCCTTCGACGCCATTGCAAGTCTCCTTTCAGCATCTCCGCCGGACCGCATTTTGCCCCTGTCCCGCCGATCTGACAAGCAATGCCCATACCAAAGTCTATAGGAATCAATTTGCTAGCAGCCGCTGCGGGTGAGTGATAAAAATTTTGCGGCGCACCTCTTGAACGTCGGAAATCGTTTCCCACCTCGCCGACCGTGGGCGCTTGCGGCCCCGCTTTCGACATGTCCGACAACCCTCAAGGGAGAAGCTTCATGAAGTTTCGTCCATTGCACGATCGCGTCCTTGTGCGCCGCATCGAGGCCGATACACGCACGAAGGGCGGCGTCATCATTCCCGACACCGCCAAGGAGAAGCCGCAGGAGGGCGAGATCGTCGCCGTCGGTCCCGGCGCAAGGGACGAGAACGGCAAACTGGTTCCCCTCGACGTGCAGGCTGGCGACCGCGTGCTGTTCGGCAAATGGTCGGGGACCGAGGTCAAGATCGACGGAGAAGACCTCATCATCATGAAGGAAAGCGACATTCTCGGCGTCGTCGAGGGCTCCGCCTCCGAGCAGAAGAAAGCCGCCTGATCCTCGAAACCCTTCAACCTCTCATGTCTCCAAAGGAGTGAGAAATGGCTGCGAAAGACGTCAAGTTTTCGCATGACGCCCGTGACCGGATGCTGCGCGGCGTCGAGATCCTTTCCAACGCCGTCAAGGTCACCCTCGGCCCCAAGGGCCGCAATGTGGTGATTGAAAAATCCTTCGGCGCGCCGCGCATCACCAAGGACGGCGTCACGGTCGCCAAGGAGATCGAGCTCTCCGACAAGTTCGAAAATCTCGGCGCACAGCTCGTACGCGAGGTCGCTTCTAAGCAGAACGACATGGCGGGCGACGGCACGACGACCGCGACCGTTCTTGCTGCCGCCATCGCCAAAGAAGGCGCCAAGGCCGTCGCGGCGGGTCTCAACCCGATGGACCTGAAGCGCGGCGTCGATCTCGGCGTCGAGGCCGTCGTCGCCGACCTCAAGAAGAACGCCAGAAAGATCACCTCGACCGACGAGACCGCGCAGGTCGGAACGATCTCCGCCAACGGCGACACCTCGATCGGAAAGATGATCGCCGAAGCGATGCAGAAGGTTGGCAAGGAAGGCGTCATCACGGTCGAGGAGGCCAAGAGCCTCGAGACCGAGCTCGACGTCGTCGAGGGCATGCAGTTCGATCGCGGCTATCTCTCGCCTTACTTCATCACCAATTCCGAGAAGATGGTCGCCGAGCTCGACGATCCCTTCATCCTCATCCACGAGAAGAAGCTCTCGAACTTGCAGGCGATGATCCCGGTGCTCGAGGCCGTGATTCAGACCGGCAAGCCGCTGCTCATCGTCGCCGAGGATGTGGAGGGCGAGGCCCTGGCCACGCTCGTCGTCAACAAGCTGCGCGGCGGTCTGAAGATCGCGGCGGTGAAGGCGCCGGGCTTCGGCGATCGCCGCAAGGCCATGCTGGAGGACATTGCCGTCCTCACCGGCGGCCAGATGATCTCCGAGGATCTGGGCGTGAAGCTCGAGAACGTTACGCTCAACATGCTTGGACGCGCCAAGCGCGTGCGCATCGAGAAGGAGAACACGACGATCATCGACGGCGCCGGAGACAAAGCCGATATCGAAGGACGCGTCGGCCAGATCAAGGCGCAGATCGAGGAGACCACCTCCGACTACGATCGCGAGAAGCTGCAGGAGCGCCTCGCGAAGCTTGCCGGCGGCGTCGCGGTGATCCGCGTCGGCGGCGCGACCGAAGTCGAGGTCAAGGAGAAGAAGGACCGCGTCGACGACGCGCTCAACGCGACGCGCGCCGCGGTCGAGGAGGGCATACTGCCGGGCGGAGGCGTCGCGCTGCTGCGCGCGCTCAAGGCGCTCGACGGGTTGAAGCTCGACAACGCCGACCAACGCACCGGCGTCGAGATCGTCCGCAAGGCCATCCAGGCCCCGGCGCGGCAGATCGTCGACAATGCCGGCGGCGACGGCGCGGTGGTGGTGGGCAAGCTGCTCGAGGCGGGCACTATGCGCAGGGCTATGACGCGCAGACCGGCGAGTTCGGCGATCTCTACAAGAAGGGGATCATCGACCCGGCGAAGGTCGTACGCACGGCGCTGCAGGACGCGGCCTCCGTCGCGGGCCTGTTGATCACAACGGAAGCCATGGTCACGGAGCTTCCGAAGAAGGAGAGCGCCCCGGCCCTGCCGCCAGCGGGCATGGACTACTGAGTTGCGTGAGCGGGTCAGCGTAAAGGCGTCATGGCGGCGCGCGACAGAATAAGCGCGCCGCCGCTTCCCAACAGACCACCCAGAGCGTCCCGATCAACGCTCGCCCCTGCTTTCGTTGTTGTTCTGCGTCTTCGCCGGCTCTTCGCCGAGCGGCTTTTCCACATTTTTTTAGAAGCTGAGCCCCTCAGCGGGCCACGGCGCGCCCGCTTTGAGCGCCGCGCCCCCTTCCAAGGAAAAGGCTATAGAGTCGCCTTCGCTGATTCGGCGGGACCCTCCCTGATGACTGAAACGCTCGAGAGATCGCGCCCGGCGCAGGCGGTTTTGTCCTGGCCGCATCGGGTCATTCTCGCCGAGGGCTGGTCACGCCGGGGTCTCGCCTTTCTTGCCGGCGCCTGCGGCGCGTTGGCGCTCGAGCCGGTGGGCTTCCTGCCGGCGATGGCGGCGTCGCTGATCCTGGCCGTCTGGCTGCTCGACGGCTGTGCGGGCCATCGCGCCGGTGGGGGCCTCGCCGCCCGCGCCGAGCCCCTCCTCGCCGCGGCAGGAGTTGGCTGGTGGTGGGGCTTCGGCTATTTTCTCGCGGGGCTCTGGTGGCTCGGGACCGCGATGCTCGTCGAACCCGACCAGTTCGCCTGGGCCTTGCCGCTCGCCGCGGTCGGCATGCCGGCGGCGCTCGCCGTCTTTCCGGCGCTCGGTTTCGCCTTCGCCAGCCTGCTCTGGTCGTCCGGCGCGCTGAGGGTGCTCGCGCTCGCTGTCGGATTGGGCGGCGCGGAGTGGCTGCGTGGCCATGTCCTCACGGGCTTTCCCTGGAACGACGTCGGAATGGCCTTCGCGAGCGTGCCGGCGCTCGCGCAATCCGCTTCGCTCATCGGCCTCTACGGACTCGACCTCGCGACTGTCGCGATTCTCGCCGCGTCGGCGACGCTCATCGACGCTCCGGGCGAGGGCGCGCGGCGTCCCTATCTCATCGTCGCGGTGGCGCTGCTCGCGTTGATGACGCTCGGCGGCGCCTGGCGCCTCTGGACGAATCCGACAAGCTTCGTCCCGGATACGGCGCTGCGTCTGATGCAGCCCAATCTGGCGCAGGACGCGAAGTTTCGCCCCGAGAACGGCGACGCCATCCTCGCTCATTATCTGGAGCTGTCCGATCGCGCCACGCGGCCGGAGCGCCGCGGCGTCGTCGACGCGACCCACGTCATCTGGCCCGAGTCGGCCTTTCCCTATGTCGTGACGCGCCGCCCGAAGGCGCTGGGGGAAATCGCCCGCGCTTTGCAGGGCAAGATCCTGATCACCGGCGCCGCCCGCGCCGAGGAGGGAGACGGCCGCACGAAGCTCTTCAACGCGATCGACGTGCTCGACGGCGTTCGCCTCGTCTCCGCCTATGACAAGATTCATCTCGTTCCCTTCGGCGAATATCTGCCGCTTGACGGTCTGCTGCGGCCCTTCGGCGTTCATCATCTGGTGCCGGGAATCTGGGACGTCGGAAGGGGACCGCGCCGGCTTTCCGTGCCCGGCCTCCCGCCGGTCGCGCCGCTGATCTGCTACGAGGCGATCTTTCCCACGGAGGCCGTGGCGGCGGGCGCGCCGCGGCCGCAGTGGATGCTTAACGTTACCAATGATGGCTGGTTCGGCAGATCGAGCGGTCCCTATCAGCACTTCGCGCAGGCGCGGCTGCGCGCGATCGAGGAGGGCATGCCGCTCGTGCGCGTCGCCAACACCGGCGTTTCGGCGATCGTCGATCCCTATGGCCGCGTGTTGCAGAGTCTGCCGCTCGGCGTCGAGGGCGTCATCGACGGCCCGCTGCCGAAAGCCGCGCCGCCGACCTTTTTTGCGCGGTGGGGCGTCTGGGTCTTTCCTGCGCTCTGGGCCGCGCTGTTTTGCGGCGCGCTCTACGGTTGGCTGCGTGAGCCAAAGCCTTTGCGTTGAAGGGCGCGCGCTGCGCCTATATGAAATCAAGATCATCACCCAAATCGAAAACGGGAGCAGGAGTCATGGACGCGCGCTCTTCCCTTATCGCAAGACGTGACGCGCTCATCGACGGCCTGTGGGTCGAAGCCGACAGCGGCGCGCGCTTTTCCGTGCAGGACCCGGCGAGCGGCGCGGTCCTCGGCGAGGTTCCCGACATGGGCGCGGCCGAAACGCGCCGCGCGATAGACGCCGCCGCGCGCGCCTTTCCGCTGTGGCGCGCGACGCCTGCAAAAGAGCGCGCGAAGATCATGCGCCGCTGGTTCGAACTCATCCTCGCCGATGAGGAGCGTCTCGCGCAGATCATCACGGCCGAGCAGGGAAAGCCGCTCGCCGAGGCGCGCGGCGAGATCGCCTATGCGGCCTCCTACATCGACTGGTTCGCCGAGGAGGGACGCCGCGTTTATGGTGACGTCCTGCCGATCTCCGCCACTGGCCGGCGTCAGCTCGTCTTCAAGCAGCCCATCGGCGTCGTCGCCGCAATCACGCCCTGGAACTTCCCCTCCGCGATGTTCGCGCGCAAGGTCGCCGCCGCGATCGGCGCAGGCTGCACGATGGTGTTGAAGCCAGCAGAGCTCACACCCTTCTCCGCGCTGGCGCTCGCCGATCTCGCGTTGAGCGCGGGCGTGCCTGGGGGCGTGGTGAACGTCGTGACGGCCAGGAATCCTGAGCCTGTGGGCTTGGAGCTCACGCAGAATCCGCTCGTGCGCAAGCTCTCCTTCACCGGCTCGACCGAAGTCGGCAAAATCCTGCTGCGGCAGGCCGCCGAGAATGTGCAGAAGTGCTCGATGGAGCTCGGGGGCAACGCGCCGCTCATCATTTTCGCCGACGCCGATCTCGATCTCGCGGTCGCGGGCGCCATCGCCGTCAAATATCGCAATTGCGGCCAGACCTGCATCTCGGCCAACCGCCTTCTGGTCGAAGAGAGCATCGTCGAGGAATTCGCAGCGAGGCTCGCCGCCCACGCCTCCGGGCTGAAGGTGGGCGAAGGGCGCGAGGAAGGCGTGGCGCTGGGCCCGCTCATCGAAGAGGCGGCGGTCGAGAAATGCGAGCGGCACATCGCCGACGCGGTCGCGCGCGGCGCGAAGCTTCTCACGGGCGGCGGCCGCCACGAGCGCGGCGGCGCCTTCTTCCAGCCGACCGTGCTCGCGGGCGTCACGGAGGACGCGCTGATCTTTCACGAAGAGACTTTCGGGCCCATCGCGCCCATCGCCTCGTTCAGGGACGAGGCGGAAGCCCTGCGCCTCGCCAACGCCACGCCCTTCGGGCTCGCGGCCTATTTCTACAGCCGCGATCTCGCGCGCATATTCCGCTTCGCCGAGGGCCTCGACTTCGGCATGGTGGGCGCGAACGAGACGCTCATTTCCTCGGAGGTCGCGCCCTTTGGCGGCATGAAGCATTCGGGGCTCGGGCGCGAAGGATCGCGCTATGGAATCGACGACTATCTCGAAATCAAATATGTCTGCCTCGGCGGGGTGTGAGCGCGTCTCTTCCCACTCTTGCGGGCGGAAGGCTGAGGACATGGGCGAGCTCTCGGCGGCAGCTGAAAATCCTGTCGGCCGCGGCGGATCGGGGACGCCGCCTCTGGTTTCGCTGCGCGCCGTCTCGAAATCCTTCGAAAATGGCGCGGTCGCCCTCGATGCGCTCGATCTCGACGTCTTTCCGGGTGAGACGCTGACGCTGCTCGGGCCCTCCGGCTGCGGCAAATCGACGGCGCTGCGGCTCATCGCCGGCCTCGCGCAGCCGACGCACGGCGACATCTCCTGGGAGAGCGAAGCGGCGCGCCAAAATCTTGGCGTCGTGTTTCAGGAAGCCACGCTGCTCCCCTGGGCGAGCGTCTTCGCCAATGTTTATCTACCCTTGCGGCTTGCCGGAGTGGGGAAGCGCGAGGCCGAGCCGCGCGTGCTGGAGGCGCTCGCCATGGTGCGCCTCGAGGCCGCGCGCGACGCTCTGCCGCGCGAGCTTTCGGGCGGTATGAAGATGCGCTGCGCCATCGCGCGCGCGCTCGTGACGCGCCCGAAGCTCCTGTTGATGGATGAGCCCTTCGCCGCGCTCGACGAGGTCACGCGTTTCAGCCTCAACGACGAGCTGCTGGAGCTGAAGAGAGCGACGCAGACGACGATCGTCTTCGTCACTCATTCGGTCGCGGAGAGCGTCTATCTCTCGACGCGCGTCGTCGTGCTGGCGGCGGGCGGCGGAGGCGTCATCGACGAAATCGCGATCGCGCCGCACGCCCCGCGTGACGCGGAATATCGGCTGGGGGCGGAATTCTCGGCCTATGTGCGGCGCGCCTCGGCGGCGCTGCGCCGCGCGACGGGCGAGCCGGCGCGAGCCCCGACCCCCGCGTGAGCGCCCCGCCGCATCAGGCGTTGCAATCCCCGGCAGGCGGCATGTATGGTCGTCTCATCCCCGTATGATCGGGCAGGGGCGTTAGCGGCGCCTCGCTCGTGTACAGGCCAAAAAGCGAACGATTTTGGGAGCAGACCGGCATGACGCCCACCCAGGCGACTAGGACTATCTCGGCGAGCCCCGGCGAAGCCGGAAAGGCCGCCGCGCCGGGACAGGGCGCGAACGACGCGCAACGGCCACTCGCGCCGGATCCCGATCCCATCGACGTCGCGGTCTGCGACAAGAGTCCGCTCATTCTCGCCGGGCTCGAATCGCTCATCAGAGAGGACCGCCGCTTCCGGCTCGTGCTCAAGGTCATGGATGGCGAAGAGTTTTTGGAGGCGGCGCGGCAGCCGCGCTTCAGCGTGGCGGTAATCGGCTGGCAATTGCCCACGCTGCATGCGCGCGACGTGCTACGCGCGCTCGCGCGCCAAGCCGCGGCGCCGAAGATCGTCATCTACAGCGGCACCAATGACCCCGCAGCGCCCGCCGAAACCCTGCAGCTCGGCGGCGCGGGGTTCGTCAGCAAGCGCGCCCCGCCGGAGCGTCTGCTCGACGTGCTCTCGGCGGTCGCCGCCGGCGACATGGTCTTCCCCTTCGTCGACATCCGCAAGATGCGCGCCGATCCCCTCGAGAACCTCACCTTGCGCGAGCGCAGCCTGCTGTCGGCGCTGGGCTCTGGCCACACCAACAGCCAGCTCGCCAAGGACTTTGGTGTCTCGATCAACACGATCAAATTCCACCTGCGCAATCTCTTCGAAAAGCTCGATGTGAAAAACCGCGCGCAGGCGATCGCGATGTTTCTCGAGATGAAGCATGGCAGCTGGCCCGCGGGACCGGGCGCCGGCGGGCGCTTCGACGCGCCGGTGGGCCGCGGACGCCGGACGCAGAGCCGGATCGAGTAGGCGGAAACCTCATGAATGCGCAGAGCAAGACATCGATGATCGCAAAGAGTCTCCGTGCGCCTTCAATCATGCTCGCGGGTTTTTCGGCAGCGCTGGCCTTCGACAACGCTGGAGCGGCCCTCCCCCCAAAATATCTCGCCATCCCGCACTGGCGCCAATGCCTCTCGCAACAATCCATGGGCAGCTACACCGCCGTTTGTCTGCCTGAGGGCCGACCGGCGCAATGCCCGCAGTCGTCGTGGCTGGCGCTTAACCGGCTGGATGAGGATCAACGGCCGCCGCCCTGCCGCCTGGACTAAGCAAGACCTCTGACTGTCAAGGGCGGAGACGTATGGGCCTCAAGGCCCCGGCAGCAGCGTGTCGCTCTTTCCCGTGACGCGGTTGAGAACGAGGCCGATCCATTCATGCGCAGCCATGTCTGAGAGCAGGAATCCGCGCGAGGTCGAATGGGGGAGGCGCGGGCGCCAGACATCTCCCGTGGTATGGAAATCCACCGGAAAAGCGATCACCGGAAAGCCCACTTTACGAAAAATGCCGATGGAGCGCGGCATGTGGCTGGCTGACGTCACGAGCAGCCAGCGCTCGCCGGGTTTCGGCTGCACCAGCGCCTTCGTGAACTCGGCGTTCTCAATCGTGTTGCGCGACCGGTCTTCGTAAAGCGCGTCGCCCTGATCGAGGCCGACGGCGCGCCAGAAATAGCGCACCGCATCCGCTTCCGTCGCGCCCGAGCCCACGAGCCTGCCGCTGCCGCCGGTGAAGACGAGGCGCGCATTGGGAAATCGCCGCTTCAACTCGATTGGCGCCGTGAGCCGCTGCGCCGCCTCCGTGAAGACGACATGCCCGCGCTCGGCGGATAGCTCCTCGTCGACGGAGCCGCCGAGCACGACGATCCCGTCCGGCGCTTTCATATCGTCGCCCTGCTCGGGAAAGCGCGCTTCGAGCGGCCCGATCAGCAAGGAGCCGAGCGGCAAGAAGCCCATGAAGATCAAGAGAACGGCGGAGACGAGGCTGAGCCCGGCGCCGAAACGCCGATAGCGCGTGAAGCAGAGCAGCGCGCCGATGAGCGCGCAGAAGATGACGAAATGCGAGGGCGCGAAAAAAAACTCGAGGACTTTCGAGACGACGAAAAACATCGCAGCTCCACTTCTATCGGCGCAGCAGCAGCGTCGCCCAGCCGTCGATGTCGCGGCGTCGCCGCAGATAGAAGCCCTGCGCGCGATAGGCCGTGAGCACGCCGGCGACGTCGCGCGCGAGAAGCCCCGAGAGGATCAGCTCGGCGTCCGCGCTGGCGACGCCCGCAAGGCTTGGCGCCAGCAAACGCAGGGGCTTGGCGAGAATATTGGCGAGGATCAGATCGAAGCGCCGCCCGCGCAGTTCATTATGACGCACGCCTGTGGCCAGAAGCGGGCGCACATAGGGACCGGCGCCATTGGCTAGGGCGTTGGCGCGCGCGGTCGCAACGGAAATGGCGTCGATGTCGCCGCAGTCGACGGGCTGATGCAGCAGCCGCGCGCAGGCAATGGCCAGCACGCCCGTGCCCGTGCCGACGTCGAGCGCATGGCGGGGACGGCGGCGCTTCAGCACTTCGACGAGCGCGAGGAGACAGCCGAGAGTCGTGCCGTGATGCCCGGTGCCGAAGGCCAGCGCCGCCTCGATCTCGACGCCGACGTCGTTTGCGCGAAGGCGCGCGCGGTCATGCGCGCCATGCACGAGAATGCGGCCGGCGCGAACGGGCTTTAGGCCCGCCAGCGCATTCTCGACCCAGTCGCGCTCTTCGATGGTGGAAAAGCTGACGGCTTTGGCCGTCTCGTCGCCGAAGACGGATTCGATGAGCCCGCGCAGCTCGTCTTCGTCGGGCGGGTCCTGGAAGAACACCTCGGCCGTCCATTGGCCGGTCTTCTCGTCCTCGAAGACGCAGGCCGCGGTCTCGGCGGGGTCGAAAGTCTCGACGATGAAATCGGCGACCGCGCGCGCGCGCGACGCGTCGCTCACGAAACGCAGCAGCGTGCTGGCCCCATTGGGCGGCAGACCTTCGAGCATGCTGCGTGCTTAGCACGGGACGGGGCGATTCGACAGCCGGCGCCGAAGCTTGCCTCACAAATAGCTCAGCCACCAGGCGTCGCTCCGCCGCTTGAGATCGGCGAACCAGCGGCAGGGCGGATAGAGGACCGCGACAAGCGCAAGCCAGGCGAGATAGACCCAGGGCAGGGCGACGCGATAAGCCTCCTCAGGCACGCCGAGAAACCTGAAAACGCCGAAGAGCGCGAAGCCGGCATAAAGATGCGCGACATAGAAAAACAGCGGGACTCGGCCGAAATTGGCGAGGACCGTTCCGGCACGCCCGCCGAGCTTCTCCATGCGCGGCAGCAGGATCAGCGCGGGGCCGAGCGTCGCGAGCGCATAGGCGAGCGAAGGCGGATATTTGGACACGTTGAGGAAGGAGAGCCCCGTCATCACGGCGCTCGGCTGGACGCTCCAGGGCTTGGGATCGCCATAGAGGTTGAGCCCGCGCAGCACGAAAAAACTGAGCAGCATCGTGAGGCCCGCCGCCGTTAGAATCCGCGACCGCTTGGCGGCGTCTTCGAGGAAGAGCGGTCCTAACCCATAGCCGAGCGCGACGACGCCGATCCAGGCAAGGATCGGATAGGCGACGCGGCCCGCTATCCCGAAAGGCAGGGCGCCGGGCTCGTGCAGGAGACTCCAATAGGGGCCGAAGGCGCCGAGCGAAGCGGCGTGCACCCCGTCGAAGAGATCGTGAGAGGCGAGGATGACGCAGCCGATCGCCAGCACGGCGCGCGATCCAAGGAAGCAGAGCGCGCTCAGAGCGATAAGCCCGCAGCCGATCGCCCAGAGCGTGCCGAGCGCGAACTTGCCGAGCTCCTGCGTGAAGATCGGGCTGATGAGCGCCACGTCGAGAAAGACGAGCCACAGTCCGCGCGTCAGCAGGAATTTTGCGGTGCGCCCCTGATCTTGGCCCTTGGCGTAATGGAGGAAGGCGCCGAGCCCTGCGAGCAGCGCGAAGGTCGGAGCACAAAAATGCGTGACGAAGCGGGTCAGGAACAGCGCCGGATAGGTCTGCGTCAAATCCGTCGGAGAAAAGTGAAGAACCTCCGTATGGAAGAACATGCGCGCATGATCGAGCGCCATCAGCACGATGACGAGGCCGCGCAGGCGATCCGGTCCGGGCTCGCGTCTCGCTTCGGTCGCGTCGTCACGCATCGCGCGGCTCAATCCTGCGAGAGCGGCGTGCGCCCGGGTCCGCGCGGCGCCTCGCGAGGCTGCGGCGCGCCCGCTTTGGCGTCGGCTGCGGCGAGCTTTGCTCTTGCGCGCGCGAGCTCGGCGTTGAGCAGCGCCATGAAGCGGTCGATGTCATCCTCGGTTGTGCGGTGGTTGACGATGGCGGCGCGGATCGCCGCCTTTCCCTCGAAGATCGTTAGCGACGGCGCGGCTTCGCCGCTTTCGTGCAGGGCCATGACGATCTCGGAAGCGATCGCCCCCTCGGGGTCGTCTTCCACGCTGAAGCAGACGATGTTCAGCGTGACCGGCGCGCGCATGAAAAAATCGGGGGAGGCATCGATTTGCCCCTCGAGCCGGCGCGCTAAGCGGCAGGTGCGCTCGACGCACTCGCTGAGCAGATCCAGGCCGAAGGTCTGAATCGTGAACCAGGCTTTGAGCGCGCGAAAGCCGCGCGAGAGATCGGGGCCGAGATCGCAGGGCCATATCTCGCCGGCCGCGAGACCGCGCGGCGCGCGCGTCAGATAGGCTGCATCAGACTTGAAGGCGGCGAGATGCTCGCGCGGATCGCGCACCAGCACGAAGCCGGCGTCATAGGGAACCTGCAGCCATTTGTGGAAGTCGAAGGCGACGCTGTCGGCCCGCTCCAGCCCTTTGAGCATGGGTTTGAGCGTGTCGGACAGCGCGGCGAGCGCGCCGAAGGCGCCGTCGATGTGAAACCACACCTCTTCCTCGCGTGCGAGATCGGCGAGCGCATCGAGATTGTCGATCGCGCCCGTATCCACCGTGCCGGCCGTGCCGACGATGAGGAAGGGCTGCAATCCGGCGGCGCGGTCGGCGGCGATAGCGTGGGAGAGGTCCTCGATACGCATCCTGCGGCGTTCGTCGGGCGCGATGAGCCGCAAGTGCCGGGCGCCGAGGCCCGCGAGCTCCATCGCCTGGCGAACGCAATTGTGCACGTCGCGCGAGGCATAGGCGACGAGTGTCGACTTCAACGCGCCAAGACCGTTGAGCCGCACATTCTGATGCTGCGTCGCGCGGTGGCGGGCGACGAGAAGGCCCAGAAAATTCGCCATGGACGCGCCGGTGACGAAAATCCCGGAGGCGTCGGCGGGAAAGCCGAAGGCCTGCGCCATCCATCGTCCGATCTGGCGCTCGACGTCGAGCGCGATGTGATTGCGTCCGCCGCAATTGGCGTTGAGCCCTGCCGCGAGCATCTCGGCGACCATGCCGGCGGGACTTCCAGCGCCTTGAACCCAGCCCATGAACATCGGGTGGCGGTTGCCCATCGAATAGGGCGCGATGAAGCGCTGGAACTCCTCGAGCGTGCGCGCAAGCTCCTGGCCCTCGCGCGGCGCGGCGCGGCGAAAGAAGGCGCGCGCCTCTTCGCTCGACGGACGCCAGACCGGCCCCTCGCGAAGGTCGCGAATATTGTCGAGCATCGCGTCGAGCGCCCGATGCGCCTCGGCTCTAAACGCCTCCCAGTCCTGCGGATCGAGGTTGCGGGCGGCGTCCTCTCGCCCTGGCGGGGTCTTCGTCACGAAGCGCCGCCTACTGGCAATCCCGTGGATTGATCGAGATTTCGGCGATCGTCGAGCCGATTGAGTTTCGCAAGGTGTACCCCACCACGGTGCCGCGCTCGCGATACTCCGGCATCATCGTGCAGACGCGTTGGAGGAGCTGCGCTCTGAGCTTGTCCGTCTTCCTGATGTCGGCGGCGATCGCGTCGGCTTCGTTGTCGTCGACGACGGTGTAGAAATAGGTGAGGGCGTTGCCCGGCCCGGTCGTCGCCTTATCGAGCCGGACATTTTCGCTCACCATCTCGGGCAGGGTCGCGTTCAATTCCTCAGCCTCCCGCTCGAGCGCGAGCGAGATTTCGCCGAGATCCAATTTCCCCGGGCGCTGGCTGGCGTAGTAGCGCCCGGAGAAGAAGATAACCGCCAGCGCCAAGGCCAGCGCCAGCATCGCCAGCAGGTTTTTCGCGCCGAGCATCGTCGCGATTCCTTTCGGCGCCCGCCTTAGGCCATATATTGCCCGCCGTTGATCGTCAGCGTCGAGCCGGTGATGAAGCCGGCGTCGTCCGAGGCGAGGAACACCACGGCGCGGGCGATCTCCTCCGGCTCGCCGAGGCGCTTCACTGCAATGTGCGGGATGATGTTCTTGTCGAGGATCTCCTGCGGCACGGCCTTCACCATCTCGGTCGCGATATAGCCTGGCGCGATGGCGTTGACGGTGACGCCCTTCGTCGCCGACTCCTGCGCCAGCGCCTTCACGAAGCCGATGTCGCCGGCCTTGGAGGCGGAATAATTCGTCTGGCCCGCCTGGCCCTTCTGGCCGTTGATCGAGGAGATCACGATGATGCGCCCGAAGCCGCGGTCGCGCATGCCGTTGATGACCGGGCGCGTGACGTTGAACAGCGAGTTCAGATTCGTGCCGATGACGGCGTTCCACTGCTCCAGCGTCATCTTGTGGAAGAGGCCGTCCTTGGTGATGCCGGCGTTGTTGACGAGAATCTCGACGGGGCCGAGGTCCTTCTCGATCGCCGCGATGCCCGCCGTGCAGGCCTCGTAATTCGAGACGTCGAACTTATAGACGGAGATGCCGGTCTCCCCCTGGAACTTCTTCGCCGCCTCGTCATTGCCGGCGTATGTCGCGGCGACCTTGTAGCCCGCCGCCTTGAGCGCCTTCGAAATGGCCTCGCCGATGCCGCGCGTTCCGCCGGTCACAACCGCTGTTCTGCTCACTATGCTTCCTCCCTTGTTGTATCGTTATTCTAACCGGCGGGCCGCGCGCAGGTCCGCGCGCGACCTCGCATGCGCTGTTTAGCGCTCCACCGCGAGTGCGACGCCCATGCCGCCACCGATGCAGAGCGTGGCTAGGCCCTTGCCGCCGCCCCGGCGCTTGAGCTCGTGCAGCAGCGTTGTGAGCACGCGCGCGCCGGAAGCGCCGATCGGATGGCCGATCGCGATCGCGCCGCCATTCACGTTGACGATCGAAGGATCCCAGCCGAGGTCCTTGTTCACCGCGAGCGCCTGCGCCGCGAAGGCTTCATTGGCTTCGACGAGATTGAGGTCGGAGATTTTCCAGCCGGCCTTCTCGAGCGCCTTGCGCGTCGCCGGAATGGGGCCCGAACCCATCACCGAGGGATCGACGCCGGCGGTCGCCCAGGCGGCGATGCGCGCGAGCGGCTCGAGCCCGCGCTTCTTGGCTTCGGCCGCGCTCATCACGACGAGGACCGCGGCGCCGTCATTGATGCCCGAGGCGTTGGCCGCCGTCACGGTGCCTTCCTTGTTGAAGGCAGGGCGCAGCTTCGAGACGCTCTCGAGCGTCACGCCATGCTTGATATATTCGTCGGCGTCGACGACGACGTCGCCCTTCTTTCCCGCGATCGTGTAAGGAACGATCTCGTCTTTGAACTTGCCGGCTTTCTGCGCCGCCTCGGCCTTGTTCTGCGAGGCGACGGCGAAGGCGTCCTGCTCGGCGCGAGAGATCTGCCATTTCGCCGCGACATTCTCGGCGGTGACGCCCATGTGGTAATTGTTGAAGGCGTCGGTCAGGCCGTCGACGATCATCGTGTCGGTGAAGGAGACCGGTCCCATCTTCGTGCCGGCGCGCAAATGCGCGGCGTGGGGAGAGAGCGACATGCTCTCCTGACCGCCGGCGACGACGATCTGCGCATCCCCGGTCTGGATCTGCTGAGCGGCGAGCGCCACGGCGCGCAGGCCCGAGCCGCAGACCTGGTTGAGGCCGAAGGCGGTGGCGCTGTCCGGCACGCCGGCTTTGATCGCGGCCTGGCGGGCGGGATTTTGTCCCTGTGCGGCGCCGAGCACTTGGCCGAGGATCACCTCGTTGACCTCCGCCGGAGCGACCTTGGCGCGCTCCAGGGCGGCCTTGATGACGGCGGCGCCCAGATCATGGGCCGGAACGCCCGCAAAGGCTCCATTGAACGAGCCCACGGCGGTGCGGGCCGCGGAAACGATCACAATGTCGGTCATCATCCTCTCCTCGAATTTGGGCCTCTCCGGCGAGGCCGACCCGGCGGCTCGGAAGGCCGGGCGAAATCCAGTGGACCCCGCGGGACGAAGCGGGTCGCGCCCGGTCGTTTTGCACGCTTTGGCCCCGAGCGAAAGCCGTCGTCGACGAAAATATTGCCGCAGGCCCCGATTTGTGCCTATCTCCTCGCCTAGGGACAGCCTCTTAGCGGGTTTGCGCGGGCGGCTCGGGCCTCGGGAACATCGGCGCGCCTCATGACTGAGCAAAAGCCTACCACGATCAAGAAATATGCGAACCGTCGTCTCTACGATACGGGCACGAGCACTTACGTGACGCTCGAGGACCTCGCCGGAATGGTCAAGAGGGGCGAGGATTTCGTCGTGAGCGACGCCAAGAGCGGCGAGGACATCACGCGCCCGGTGCTCACGCAGATCATCTTCGAGCAGGAATGCAAGGACGGCCAAAGCCTCCTGCCCATCTCCTTCCTGCGCCAGCTCATCCGCTTCTACGGCGATTCGATGCAGATGCTGGTGCCGAGCTATCTCGAATTCTCGATCGATAAATTCACGCGCGATCAGCAGAAGTTTCGCGACCAGATCGACGCGGCGCTAGGCTCCGCCCCCTTCGGAGAGCCGACCCGCCAGGCGTTCCACGCCATGGAGGAGCAGGCGAAGAAGAACATGGCGGTGTTCCGCCAGGCGCTCAGCATCCTCAACCCCTTCGGCGTCGCGATCGAGGGCGGCGTCGCCCATCGCCAGGACAGCGAAGAGCCCGCCCGCTCTGGCCTCGCCGACCGAGGTGGATGAGTTGAAGCGCCAGATCGCCGAGCTCAATCAGAAGGTGGACAAGCTCAGCGGCACGCCGGGGTGAGGGTTCACTCCGCGCAGCCGGCCGCATCCCCGAAGAACGCGCCCTGGAAATAGTCGACGCCCCATTCGCGCAGCATGATCGCCGTCGCCTCGTCCTCGACCCATTCGGCGACGATCTCGAGCTTCAGATGATGCGCGAGCGCGGTCAGCGTGCGCGCAAAGAAGCGGTCGTCCTCCGAATAAACGGCGTTGCGGATGAAGGCGCCGTCGATCTTGACGAGATCGAAGGCGAGCGCCCGCAAATTGCGGAACGAGGTGTGGCCGGAGCCGAAATCGTCCATCGCCACCTTGAGACCGAGCTTCTGGCAGGAGGCGACGACATGGCCTGTCGTCTCAATGTCCTCGATCATGCTGGTCTCGGTGATCTCGAGCGTCAGCCGCTCGGCGACGCCTGGCCGCGCGGCGAGCGCCTGCGCGAGACGTTCGGGCCAGCTGGGATCGAGCACGGTCGAGAGCGAGGCGTTGACCGAGAGCCGCAAGGCGGGATCGGCGCTCATCTTGTCGAGCGCGAGCTCCAGGACGCGTTGATCGAGCAGTCCGACCAGGCCCGCCTTCTCGGCGACCGGGAGAAGCGATCCCGGCGTGACGAGGGAGCCGTCGCCGAGCCGCACGCGCAGCAGAGCCTCGTAGAAGGCGACGGCGCCGTCCTTGGCGCGCACAACGGGCTGCAGCGCGAGCTCGACGCGATTCTCGCTGAGCGCGGAGACAATGCTTTCAGCCACGCTCAAGGCTTGCATGCGGCTGTCGTCGCGCGCGAGCGATGGGCTGAAGGCGGAGAAGCGTGAGCTGGAGCGCTGTCTGGCGGCGTCGAGCCCTTCCTCGGCGCGCTGGAAGAGCATCTGGCTTGAACGCCCATAACGCGGACCGATCACGCCGCCGACGCGAATGGTCGCCGGCACGGCGCCCGCCCTCGTCTCGAAAGGCTCCGAGGCGACGCAGTCGATGAGACGCTCGGCGATGGACTGCAGCTGCTCGGCGTCGCATTCGGGCGCGACGATCGCGATCTTGTTGCCGGCGTGCCGGGCGAGAAGGTCGGAAGCGCGCATATTCGCGCCCAGGCGCCGAGCCAGCGCGGCGATGACCTCGTCACCGGCGTCATAACCATAATTGCGGTTCAGCGCGAAGAGATTTTCGAGCCCCACGAGGAGCAGCGCAAAAGGCTTGCGGCTGCGCTCGGTTCCCTCGACGAGGCGCTGCAGCTTCTCGGAGAGATGCGGGCGGTTGAGCAGCCCGGTCAGCGGGTCGATATGGGCATGGCGCGCGCGCAGCCGCTCGGCGTTGTGGCGTTCGGTCACGACGCGCAACGCCCCCTGCGCGCGCAGGGGACGGCCGTCGGGGCCGGCGAACCAGCGGCCGGTGTCCTCGACCCATACCGAGCCGGAGAGCCCGAGCTCGCGTGGCTGCAGCAGACCGTAGAGGAGCTGATAGGGGACGCCATCCCCCTCGTCCTTACCGTCGGATTTCACGATCGCTTCGTAGCGGGAGACCATGCTTTCCGGCGAAAGCCGGTCCCCGAAGGCGATGCCCGTCGAGAGATCGACCTCGCTCAAGGGCCCGAGCGCCCTTGCGAGATCTCCCTTCCAGGCGATCCGATCCGTGACGAGGTCCCAGACGTAGAGGAGCTCGCCGATCGAATCGAGGATGGATTGAGGCTCGAGGTTCAGCACGGGCTTCGGGCGCGCGGGCGCGGCCACGGTCGCGCCCAGGGAGGGCGGAAGGATAAACTCGTCGTCGCCCCAAAGCGAGGCGCCGTGAAGGGCCGGGTGACGCGGGAGCATGGGACTTCCTTCGACGGCGGGAGAGCGACGCCGTTAAAGCTAGGGCCTGCGCGTAAATGAGGCGTTATTGCGGCCAATCAATTGCAAGGCTTTACGGTCGGAAGGGACCATACTCCCGCACAAAGCGCATAAATCTTTAATGCGCGATCGCCGGGCCGCCGACTGTCAACCGCTCTCTGTGAGGCGTTCGAGCCAAGCCTGCGCCTGCGCGCGCACGTTTGCGGGGGCCGCGCCACCGTAGCTCGTGCGGCTTTCGACAGACTTGTCGACCCCGAGCACCTCGAAGACCTCGGCCGTGATGCGTTTATCGACCGCGGTGAGATCCGCGAGCGCGAGCGTCTCGAGACCGACGCCGCGCGCGGCGGCGAGCGCGACGATGCGGCCCGTCACGTGATGCGCCTCGCGGAAGGGCAGGCCCGCCGCGCGCACCAGCCAGTCCGCGAGGTCGGTCGCGGTGGCGTAGCCCGCGCCGGCCGCCGCGCGCATGCGGTCGCGATCGACCGTCATGTCGCGGGTCATGCCGGCGATCGCCGCGATGCAAAGCGCCAGCGAATCCAGCGCGTCGAAGGCGCCCTCCTTGTCCTCCTGCATATCCTTGGAATAGGCGAGCGGCAGGCCCTTCATCACAATAAGCAGCGCCTGCAGCGAGCCGAGGATGCGACCCGTCTTGCCGCGCACGAGCTCGGCCGCGTCGGGATTGCGCTTTTGCGGCATGATCGAGGAGCCGGTCGTGAACTTGTCGGAGAGCGCGATGAAGCCGAATTGCGGAGTCGTCCACAGCACGATCTCCTCGGCGAAACGCGAGAGATGCGTCGCGCAGATGGCCGCGGCGGAAAGCGTCTCCAGCACGAAGTCGCGGTCCGAAACGCTGTCGATCGAATTGGCCGTCGGGCGCGCGAAACCGAGCGCCTTCGCGGTCATCTCGCGATCGATCGGAAAGGACGTGCCGGCGAGCGCCGCCGCGCCGAGCGGCGATTCGTTGAGCCGCGCCCGCGCGTCGCGGAAGCGTCCGCGGTCGCGCGCGATCATCTCGACATAGGCGAGAAGGTGGTGGCCGAAGGTCACGGGCTGCGCAGATTGCAAATGGGTGAAGCCCGGCATGACGGTCGCGGCTTCGCTCAAGGCCCTCTCGGCGAGCGCGCGCTGCAGATCGAGCAGCGAAGCTTCCAGGCTGTCGATGAAGTCGCGGATGTAAAGCCGGAAATCGGTCGCGACTTGATCGTTTCGCGAGCGCGCCGTATGCAGGCGGCCGGCGACGGGACCGACGATTTCCGCGAGCCGCGATTCGACGTTCATATGAATGTCTTCGAGCGCCCGCGAGAAAGCGAAGGTTCCGGAACGGATTTCCTCCTCGATCTGCGCGAGGCCTTTCGTGATGCGCTCCGCGTCCGCGCTTGTGACGACGCCCTGCGCGGCCAGCATCGCGACATGGGCCTTAGAAGCCTCGATATCCTGGGCCCAGAGCCGCTGGTCGAAGTCGATGGAGACGTTGATTGCGTCCAACACGGCGTCCGCCGCGTCGGTGAAACGTCCGCCCCAGATTTTGCTGGTCATGTCGCCCTTTCCGCGGCGCCGAGCCGGGAGCCAAAAACAATGAACGAACCTCAGCCTGCGGCTTCCGCAAGTCGCCGTTCCGTCCTCGCCTTCGCGGCCCTCGCGATCGCCGCCGCCGCGGCGTTCCTATACGTGAAGGGTGGGGAGAGCCGCAAGAAACCCGGTCTGCAGACCTGCGCCGCCTCAAAGCCGCTCATTGAGCGACTGGCGCCGCTCGCTAAGGGCGAGGTGGCCGCGCTCAATCTCGCGACCGATCCCGAGCCTTTCCCGGTGTTGAGCTTCAACGGGCCGGACGGCGCCCCGCTCGATATTTCGACCTTCAAAGGCAAGACGCTGCTCTTGAACATCTGGGCCGCCTGGTGCGTGCCCTGCCGCGCCGAAATGCCGGCGCTCGACCGGCTGCAGCAGCAGCTCGGCTCGCCGTCCTTCGAGGTCGTGGCGATCAACGTCGACACCTCGCATCTCGAGAAGCCCAAGGCGTTGCTGTCCGAGATCGGGGTCAAGGCGCTCAAATTCTATTCCGACCCCAAGGCGGACGTGTTCTTCCGCCTGCGGCAGGAGGGGGGGCTCACCGGCCTCCCCACGACCTTTTTGATCGATGCGCAGGGCTGCGAGATCGGCCGCATGTCCGGCCCTGCCGCGTGGGACTCGGCGGATGCGCAGAAGCTGATCAGAGGCGCGGTCGGTGAGGGCGCGCCGTAAGCGCGGGCGCGGCGGAAACCGCGCTAGATGCTCGCGTAAATATGGTCGCGCACGACGGGATAGATTTTCGTCTCCCAGCGCCGCCCGTTGAAGACGCCATAATGGCCGACGTCCGGCTGGAGCATATGGGACTTCATATAGGGGCGCAGGCCCGTGCACAAATCTTGGGCTGCGACGGTCTGGCCGACCGCACAAATGTCGTCCCGCTCGCCCTCGACGGTGAGTAGAGCGGTCTTCTTGATCGCTCTGGGCTCGACCAACTGCCCGTGGAACTGCAATTTCCCTTCGGGAAGAGCGTGCTTCTGGAAAACGAGCTCGACGGTCTCAAGATAGAATTCCGCATCGAGGTCCATGATGGCGAAATATTCTTTGTAGAAGTCTCGGATCTGGTCGGCCTTTTCGAAGTCGCCGTTGATTCGGTTCTTGAATAGGTCGACGAAGGCTTTCGAATGCCGTTCCACATTCATGCTCATAAAAGCGGCAACCTGCAGAAAGCCTGGATAGACCCGGCGCCCCGCTCCGCGCAGCGAATGCGGGGTCACGCCGATCATCTTCTCCCTGAACCACTCGATCGGCTTGGAGGTCGCGAGCTCATTGACCTTGGTCGGCGAGACGCGCGTGTCTATGGGGCCGGCCATCAGCGTGAGGCTCGCCGGCTGGTCGGGATCGCCGCCCTGGGCCATCACCGCCACGGCGGCGAGCGCCGGCACGGCCGGCTGGCAAACCGCCACCACATGCGCTTGCGGCCCCAGAAAGCGCAGGAAGTCGATGACGTGCTGAACGAAATCCTCGAAGCCGAAGGTTCCATGCTGCAGCGAAATGTCGCGCACATTGCGCCAGTCCGTCACATAGACCTGATGATGATGGAGCAGGGTGCGAATAGTGCCGCGCAGCAATGTTGCGAAATGCCCGGACATCGGGGCGATGAGCAGCACGCGCGGATCGTTCTCGCCGCCCTCGCGCACAAAACGCCGCAGCCCGCAGAAGGGCGTCGCGAAGACTTCCGTTTCGTGCACCGGAATCCGCGGCCCCGCGCTCGTCACGAACTCGCTGATTTCATAGTCCGGCCGCGTATGCGTGAAACCCGCGAGCGCGACGAGCTCGTAATAGGCCGCCATGCGCCGCAGCGGAGAGGCCCATGACATGGCGCCCCACTGCGACAGAATGCAGTTGGAGCTTGACGCCAGGGCGCGGACTTGATGACTCAGGTCGGCGTAAGCTTGGTAGGCGTCATAAAGCATACGCGTCGCGACCTTTGGTTTTCGATCTCTCGAATAGGCAAGGCTCATGCCATGGTCGCCGCCGCGCATGGCGCCGAGCTTGCTAACTCTAGACGGGAGTAAATGCTTATGCCGCAAACGACGCTCACAATCAGCAGCAAAAATTATTCATCTTGGTCTCTGCGGGGCTGGCTGATGGCGAGGCTCTCCGGCGTCGACTTCGAGGAGGTCCTCGTCGACCCCGAAGATCCGGGCGCGCGCGCCGAGCTGCTGCTGCTCTCGCCCTCGATCCTCGTGCCCTGCCTCAGCTACGACGGCTTCAAAATTTGGGACACGCTCGCCATCGGCGAGTTCCTCAATGAGATCGCGCCGGCGGCGGCGCTTTTGCCGCAGGACAGGCTGTCGCGCGCGCGCTGCCGCTCGATCTGCGGAGAAATCCACTCCGGCTTCACATCTCTGCGCTCGGCACTGCCGATGAATCTGCGGGGCGATTTCCCGAACTTCAAAATTTGGTCAAAGGCGCAGGGCGACATCGCGCGCGTCAAGGAGATTTGGCGCGAATGTCTCACCGTGAGCGGCGGCCCCTATCTCTTCGGCAAGTTCTCGATGGCGGATGCGATGTATGCGCCGGTGGCGACGCGCTTTCGCACCTATCATGTGCCGCTCGACGAGCCGTGCGAGGCCTATTGCGAGAGCATTTACGCCTGGCCCGCCATGCAGGAGTGGGTGGAGGCTGCGCGCGCGGAGACTGAGAGTTATGAAGAGCTTGAGGCCGAGTTCTGATCTGCTCGCCGTTTAAGCCGCGTCCTTGCCTTTGGCGCGGCAAAGCGCCTCGAAGCGGCGGCCCCGCTCCTCGAAATTGACGAACTGCCCATAGCTCGGGGCCGCCGGCGAGAGCAGGAGCAGATCTCCCCGTTCGAGCCTTTGAAAGCAGGCGTCCACGGCCGTATCCAAATGCTCCATGAGCTGTCGTTCGAAGGGAAGCGCGAGCGGCGCGAGCTCGCGGAGAATGCGCTCCCCATTAGCCGGCAGCAGCGCGAGAAAGCGCGGCGGTCGACGTCTTGAGGTAAGCGAAGAGCTCGTCGTACTTCTGCCCGCGGTCCTCGCCGCCGAGGATGAGGCAGAAGGGCCGCTCCGCAAAAGTCTTCAACGCGGCGAGCGTCGCCTCGGGGATCGTCGAGATGCTGTCGTCGACGCAGAGAACGCCGTCCACCGTGAATTCGCTCAGGCGATGCGGCGGGATGGCGAAATCGACGAGCGTTTTCTCGCAGGCTGCGGGATCGAGGCCAAGTTGCGCGACGACGGTGAGCGCCGCCGCAAGATTGGAGAGATTATGCGCGCCCTTGAGCGGGAAATGCTCATGCGCGAAGGGCGCGGCTCCCTTGAGCAGTTCGCCTTCCTCGACGCGAAAGCCTTCGCCGTCGTTATACCAGAGCGTGTTGGGACGTAACGCAAAGGCCGCGCGCAGCCGCGCATCGGCGCCATTCGCGACAAGCTGCGTTTTCTCGTTGAGCCCGGCCAAGCGAAGCTTGTCGGCAAAATAGCGCTCGACGCCGCCATGCCAGGGCGCATGCTCGGGGTAGAGACTTGTGATGACGGCGATTGTCGGCGCGTGCTTGAGGTCGGCGGTTTGATAGGAGGAGAGCTCTAACACGGTCAGCGCATGCGCCGTCTTTTGCGTCAGCGCCGGCACGCCGCCATTGCCGACGAGGCTCGCATCGAGCCCTTCGCCACGCAGCATGTGATGGATGAGGCCGGAGGTCGTCGTCTTGCCCTTCGTGCCGGTGACCGCAATGGTCGTGGCTTTGGGATTTTCCTCGAACCAGAGATTGGTGACCGAAGTGAACTCGACGCCGCGACGCTTCGCTTTTTCGACCTCCGGCCGATAGGGACTGACGCCGGGGCTCTTGATCACCACATCGAAGGCGCCGGCGCTGAGCGCGGCGGCCGCCTCCGCGCCGATGAGCACGCGCGTCTCGCCGAGCGCGGTGAGAGCGCTCGGAGAAAGCGATGAGTTGTTCAGGACAGTGATGCGGGCGTCGGGGCGATGCGATCTCACATAGTCGAGCGCCGCCGCGCCCTCGCGCCCCGCTCCCCAAATGGCGATGGATTTAGCTTGCGCCGAGATAGGCATGGAGAAGTCTCTCATAGCGAGGCGGCAGGCTGTGATCGGGCGCGGGCGTGAGCAGACGGCGCCATTCCTCGTCGAGGCGTGGCGCAAAGGGCGCGAGCCGCGGCGCGAGCGCGCGCAGGATGCGGCTCTCCTTCCATTCGGGCCGCTCCGAGAGTTTTAGCACGGCCGCGCAGCTCTCGCCGATCTCGCCGACGCATTCCCAGGGCTTATGGCCAGAGAGCCCGGTCAGCTCCTCATACCCCTGAAGCTGAGTTTCGTCGTCCAGAAGATTTTTGCCGAAGATCGCGATCATGCGCTCGAAGGGAAGCGCGGGGGCGAGCATGAGAAAGACGAAGCGGCACTTGGGGCAATCGCAGCACCAGCGTTCGCTCGGCGCCTCGGCGCGCAGGCGAAAGGCGCGGTTGCAGCTCGTGAAGACGGCGTCGTAGCGCGTCGCCTTGCCGAAAGTCTGCGCGATATGCAGCTCGGAGAGCGGACGCAGCAGCGAGAAATAATCGAGGTTCGGCGAGATGCGCTCGCGCACATAGGCCGCGATTTCGGCCTCGGCCGCCGAGGTCTTGCTGAACTGGTGATTGACGGCGACGCCGTCCCTCTCCAGCGTCGCTTCATTGGCCGAGCGTTCGTTGGAGAGCACGACCGCGTCGAAGCCATGCACGAAGGCCGCCGCGATGGCGATGAAGCTGACGATCGCCGTGATCGGCACATGGCCGTTATAGGCGCCGGCGTCGTTGAGCGCGAAGAGCTTCGCGTCGAGCGTGCGCGCCACCTTGAGGAAAGGCAGGCCGCTCTCCGCCGCGCAATCGAGGATCGGCTGCTTCGGGTTGACGGCGAAGAGGACCATCGGCTCGCCCGCGGCGCGCAGCGCCTCGACGCTGACGAGCGAATCCTTGCCGCCGCCGATCAGCACCGCCGCGCGCCGCTCCAACGGCTCGTGCGCCGGCGCGACGGAAGGCATCGGCTGCGCAGCGCAAATGAATTGCGCGCGATTGGAGAGGTCGAGTTCGTTGCGCACGGCGAATTCGCCGAGCCCGTTCAGATAGAGATCGCGAAAAAACGCCTGTTGCGACGCGTCGAGCGGCGGCGCCTCGACGACGATGCGCTTGGGGACGAAGGCCTTGTAATAGCTGACGCCCGCGAGCGCGCAGAGCGCGGAGACGGCGGCGTCGAAACTCTGGCGCAGCCCGCCCGCGCGCGGCAGCGGCGCATGAAAGTCGACGCTCTCGCAAAAGCGCAGTCCGGACTTATAGCCATAGTGCAGATCGACGCGTCCCGACGCGTCGTGCGGCGTCCATCCGAGGATTTTGAAGTCGCCGTGCTCGTCCTTCATCCAAGCTTCCAGAGCGCCCGCGCGGTGAATGATTACAGGCTTGCACGGGGCTTACCACGACCGGCGCTTCAAAGTCACTTTCGCCGCGAGGACAAAAGCTTCCCGCAAGGCGGAGAGGCGCGCGCAAGACTAAATTAACGACGCTTCTCAATCCTTCGTTCATCGATTGAGGAGGCGATCATGTCGACGTTCTTGAGGCTCGCGACGCTCTGCGGCGCAACGATCGCCGCCGTCACGACGGCGCGGGCGCTGCCGATAACTCCGGTTCCCGGCGACGCATGGCCGCTCGAGGCGAGCCTGCGGTCGAGCCTGTCGCCCAATCTCGCGCCCTGGCAGAATTGGAGCGGCTTTCATGTCGGCGCGAATGTCGGCGGCGCCTGGGACGGCGCTCCGGCTGCGGATTTCCTCGGACTACCCCTAAGCCCCCTCGCGGACTTCGGCGTCGGCGCGATCGTCACGCGCTCGCTGGGCGGCAATGGCGCGGGCGCCATCGGCGGCGGCCAGATCGGCTATGACTATCAATGGCCTTTCGGTCTCGTGACCGGCGTCGAGGCGGATTTCCAGGCTCTCTCCTTCAGCGACAGCGCGTGGCGCTCCACCGCCGTTCTCACCAACGCGGCCGCGCTTACGGGCGCGGCTGGCTCGGTGATGGGGACGAAACGCGTCGACTCTCTCGGCACGGTACGGCTGCGCTTGGGCTATCAGGCGACGCCGGGCGCGCTCATTTATGCCACCGGCGGCTACGCCTATGGCGAGGTCGGTTTCGCGGCCAGCGGCGCGGCGATGACTTTCCCCATAGGCTTCGCCGCCGTGAGCGCGGCGAATTACGCCAGCGGGCGTGGCGGCTTCGCTGCGGGCGGCGGGCTCGAATATGCGATCACGCCCAATCTCATCGGGCGCTTCGAATATTTGCGCTACGATCTGGGAACGAACTCGCGGCTGACGTCCTTCCTCACGAGCGACGCCTCGCTGCAATGGCCGGGGCTCGCGCAGCGAGTCGAGGCGAGCTTCAGCGGCAATGTCGTGCGCGCGGGCTTGAACTACCGCTTCACGCCGGACCTGCCCGCTCCGGTCCTGCCCGTCATCGCCAAATATTGAAGCTTGCTTCTCCAGAATAGGCGCGGTCCGAGCAGCCTGCGCAGGCCGGCGAGGTCCAGAGCCGCGGCCGTCGCGACATAGGCGCCGCCGCCGAGCGCGATCTGCAGCAGCATCGTCACGGCGCCCGGAGCAAGGCTGCGTAACGGCAGATCGACCGCGACCATCGCGGCGCAGGCGGCGAGCGTCACGATGAGATCGCGCGGCTTCGGCCAGCTCGGCTCGAGCCAGGCGAGCATCGCAGAAAGCGTCGCGAGACCCGCGAGCGCTCCCGCCGACTGCGCCATAGCGAAAATGCTGGCGTCTGCGCGCAGGGGAAAAAAGGTGATCGTCGCAAGATTGGCGACGACGGCGACAAGCGCGCCGATCGTGAGCGGCGCCAGGCGATGCGCAAGCTGGAAGGCCGGATTGACGGCGTAGTGGATGAGCCCCCAGGCCAAGAGGCCCGGCGCGACGAGCGTGAAATAATGCTGGAACGGCCCGCGGAAGCTCTGGGGCACGAGCAAGCTCTCCAAGCTCGGGATGATGAGCCAGCTGCCGAGCACGGCCGGCGCGAGAATTGCGCAGACGAGGCCCATGTTGCGCGAAATCCGCTCGCGCGCATGCGATGGCCCCGCCGTTTTCTCGTCGAGCACGGCGAGCTGAAACAGAACGGCGTCGAGCGCCGAGCCCAACGTGTTCACAACGCGCAATCCCAGATCATAGGCGAGCGAGAACTGGCCCGCCTCAGCGAAGCCGAAGAGGCGCGAGACGAGAATGCGATTGAGAAGCGGGATGGATTGATAGAGCACGCTCGCCGTGACGATGGGCATGCCATAGGCCAGAAACTTCGAGACGAGCCAGCGCGCCGCGCGTTGCTCGCGCGCCGCCTCGTCGACGAGGCCGTTTCTTGTAGCGGCGAGCGCGCCGGCGACGCTGAGCATCAGGCCGACGAGCGCGATGCGCGCGGAGCCGAACCAATAGGCGCCGCCGACCGTCAGCGCGAAGGCGAGCACATTCTTGGCCACGACGAGGACGGCGTAGGGTCGATCGACGAAGCGGGCGCGCAGCAGAGCCGCCGCAAAGTCGAACAGGCCGTTGGCGACCGAAACGCCGATCGCCAGCGCGGCGAGATCGGCGCTGAGCGCGAGATCGAGCCCGCTCGCATAGACGAGGAGCGCTGCGCCCGCGGCCAGGACGGCGAGCCAGCCGACAGCCGCGTCGAGCGTCGCGCGCACTCGCGGGTCGCCGCTCTGACCCGCTCGTGTGTAAAAGCGCGGGACGCAATAGCGCAGCCACTCGAAGGCGACGAGCTGCACGACGGAAGCCGCGGAAAGGGCGAGCGTGAAGCGTCCATATTCGGCGGGCCCAAGAAATTTCGCGACGAGCAGTCCGACGATGAAATTGAGGAGGCTGTTGACAGTGAAGACGGCGATGGTCAGCACCTGCACTTCCTCTTCTGCAAGCCGTCAAGGTTGCAACCGCACGCCCGCCATGAACACATCCGCATGATAGCCGCCGTTCTGCGCCGTGCTGTTCAGCCGTTCGTGCGAGAAGCTAGCCTTGAGCGCGATCGAGCGGGTGATCCTATAGTCGATCTTGGCGCCGAGATTATATCCGCGCTCGACCGTGGGGGCGCCCACATAGCTGTTCTCGAAGAAATTGCCGAGCGGGGTGAATCTTAGATTACGAAAAAGGTCGTGCGCGATTTCAAAGCCCAGAGCATGGGTGACCTCGGCCGAGGCGCCTTGAAGCGTGGTCTCGTTGATTGTCGTCGCCAGATGCAGCGTCATCGTGGTCAGCGCGCTCGGCGTGTAGACGAGCAGGCCGTCGAGCGTCGGCGTCGAAACCGGCGGCAGGCGCGGATCGCGATAGTCGCGCTCAGAGTAGCCCGCGGAAGCCTCGCCGGTCAGGAGCTCGCTGAATTTGAGCTTGACGCCGCCGCGCGCCAGGAAGCCCGTGCTGTCTCGCGCATAGCCGTAAGGATCGAGAAAAGAGTTGTGAATGCGGCTGTCATAGGCGGCCTTCACAAAGGGCCGCACATCCGGCGTCAGCTCATAGCCCACCTCTCCGAGCGCGCCGTAATCGTTGTAATTCGTGCTCTCGAGATTGAGCGTCGAGCCATCCGTATAGGTCGCGTTCTGGAAGATCGCGCGGTCGAAGGCGCCGCGCAGGGAGACGTCGAGCCGGCCGAATTTCTGCGTCTCGCCGAGGCTCGTGCCGGCGGCGATGACGAGCGGCCGATTGGTCACATAGACATTGGGAAGGCCCGAGGAGAGCGCCGGCGCGCCGGGACGCTGCGTATCGAGCCAGAAGCGGCCGAGCCAGTCGATCGCCGTGTCGCGCGTCACGTCGTAGCGCGCGACGAGATTGCCGGCGCCGTCGGGGCGGCTGGCCGGCTCATTGTCGAGATAGTCGACATAGCCGAGCCGCAGATCGGCTCTGAGGTCGTCGCGCGCCCAGTCGGTGCGCAGCTTCATTCCCGTGTCAACGCGCAGCAGGCTCGAGGGAACGGGACTGTTGTAAAGATTGGGCGGCGCGGTTCCGCTTGTGTACGGCGACAGTCGATTGGGATTGCTGTCGTAGCCGCCCGAAGCCTCGATGAAAGGCGAAAGGCGCAGCGAGCCGACGCCGATGCCGAGCGGCTCAAAGGGTTCGGAGTCGCGCTTGGGCTTCGGCTTCGTCTTCACCGTCGGGACGGCGGCGACGGTCGGGGGAGCCTCCTCTTGCGCCTTTGCGCGCGCCGCCTTCGACGGGTCGTCGAGCGAGCGGCGAAGTCCCCAGGCGTGGCGGGCGACGGCGGAGGTCCTATAGGCTTCGAGCCGGGGCAGGGCGTGCTTCAAGCGGCGGGGTTCCCCGGCGTGGCGCCGCAGCGGCGAGCGAGGCCGCGCCGTCGCTTCGGTTCGAAACAGCGGCGGAGCGGGGGGCTGTGGCCCGGAAAGACCTTGAAGGCCGGGAAGAGTGAGCGACTTCAACGATGGATCGGCGGCGTCCTGGGCAAAAGCAAGCAAGCCCGCGTCGTCAAGGACGAGCGCGAAGCCAGCCGCGAGAAGGACGCGCCATCGCGCGGCGGCGCGCTCGAAGATGCGGGATCCCATGCCGCTCATGGGCGGTTGGGTCGCACACGCGCCTTGTCCCGGGCTCGCGCGGGATCACGGGGCGAGCGGCTTAAGAAGACTGAGGCCCTTATTCCATCTCCAGCGCCGACAGGTATAGCCCGAGGATTTCCTCCTCCTCCTCGCGCTTGCCCTTGTCCTGGCGACGAAGCGAGATGATTTTGCGCATGATCTTGGGGTCGAAGCCCATGCTTTTGGCCTCGCCATAGACGTCTTTCACGTCGTCGGCGATGGCGCGCTTCTCCTCCTCGAGCTTTTCGATCCGCTCTATGAAGGCTTTGAGATGGCCGCCGTCTACCACATTGCTGTTCATGAGCCGAGGTCTCTTCTGGGGGAGAGCAGGGGCCAAGGGAGGCGCCGACCGCCGAGCCTCAGGCTTGCAACGCGCCGGCTTGCGCCGTCAAGCCATCCGGCGCGAGCGGCGGGGCTTTATCCACCCGCCCGGCGCTTTTTCCACAATGCGGGGCGGCGCCCTTGAATTCACCAAATGGGGAAACGACATTGGCGGCGAAAGCAAAGGCAAGTCAAAGCAAAGGCAAGTCATGGCCGAATTTAACGAGAGCGACCGCTTCGATCCCCTGCAGCCCCCAGTCCCGGTCGCGCCCGCGATCCCTCGCGCGGCGCTGGAGGGCGTGCGCACCCGGCGCATCCTCGCGGTGGCTCTCGACCTTGTCGCGGTGTCGCTCCTCTCGGCGCTTGTCTTCGTCGGCCTGCTCTTCTTGAGCTTCGGCATGTCTCTCTTCATCCTGCCGCCGCTCTTTCCGCTCGTCGCCTTTTTCTACAACGGCCTGACGATCTCGGGGCCCTCCATGGCGACCCCCGGCATGAGCGCCATGGATCTGGAGGTCCGCACGATGGCCGGCCGGCCGGCGCCCTTCCTGAATGCTGCGGTGCACGCAGTTCTGTTCTATCTGACCACCTTGCTCCCGCCGCTCCTTCTCGTATCGTTTCTGACCAGCGACAAACGCTGTCTCCATGATATTCTCGCGGACCTGATCGTGCTTCGCCGAGCCCACCCGCCGCTCTAATTGAGGGGTTAGGGCGGGGCCAATCGCCAAGCTTGAGGACCGAACCCAAGTGACGAGGGAACTTCGCGAGGCGCCGCAATTCTATCTGACCGCGCCCGCGCCCTGTCCTTATTTGCCGGGGCGCCAGGAACGGAAGGTCTTCACGCATCTCGTCGGCCGCCGCGCCGGGGGGCTGAATGACGTTCTGACCCAGTCCGGCTTCCGTCGCTCGCAGACCATCGCCTATCGCCCGGCCTGCGAAGCCTGTCGCGGCTGCGTTTCGGTGCGCGTGGCCGTCGGCGATTTCGTCCCCTCGCGCGGCTTTCGCCGCGTCTCTGCACGCAACGCAGATATTTCCGTGAGCTTCGTCTCGGCGCGCGCGACGGTGGAGCAATTCGTGCTGTTTCGTGCCTATGTGGAGACGCGGCACGGCGACGGCGGCATGGCCGACATGAGCTTCTCCGATTACCAGACGATGGTCGAGGACAGCCATGTCGACACGAGCCTCGCCGAATATCGCGAGGAGGCGTCGGGCCGGCTCCTCGCCTGTTGCCTTACCGATCGTCTGAACGACGGTCTGTCGATGGTCTATTCCTTTTACGAGCCGAAGCTCGTGCAGCGTTCGCTCGGCGCTTTCATGATCCTCGATCACATTGCGCGCGCCAAAGAGATGGGCCTCGCGCATTTGTATCTCGGCTATTGGGTCGAGGGCTCGGCCAAGATGGCCTATAAAGCGCGCTTCCTCCCGCAGGAGCGCCTGGGCCCCGACGGCTGGAACCGCGTGGGGTAGAGCCCGAGGATTTCCTCCTCCTCCTCGCGCTTGCCCTTGTCCTGGCGGCGCAGCGAGATGATTTTGCGCATGATCTTGGGGTCGAAGCCCATGCTTTTGGCCTCGCCATAGACGTCCTTCACGTCGTCGGCGATGGCGCGCTTCTCCTCCTCGAGCTTTTCGATCCGCTCGATGAAGGCTTTGAGATGGCCGCCGTCTACCGCATTGCTGTTCATGAGCCGAGGTCTCTTTTGGGGGAGAGCAGGGGCCAAGGAAGGCGCCGACCGCCGAGCCTCAGGCTTGCAACGCGCCGGCTTGCGCCGTCAAGCCATCCGGCGCGGGCGGCCCGGCTTTATCCACCCGCCGCTCGCTTTTTCCACAATGCGGGGCCCCGCCCTTGAATTGACCAAATCGGCGAACGACATTGGCGGCAAAAGCAAAGGCAGGTCCAAAAGCAAAGGCAGGTCATGGCCGAATTTAACGAGAGCGACCGCTTCGATCCCCTGCAGCCTCCGGTCCCGGCCGCGCCCGCCATTCCTCGCGCGGCGCTCGAGGGCGTGCGCACGCGGCGCATCCTCGCGGTCGCTCTGCGATCTCGTGGCGGTGTCGCTCCTCTCGGCGCTCGTCTTCGTCGGCCTGCTTTTCTTGAGCTTCGGCATGTCTCTCTTCATCCTGCCGCCGCTCTTTCCGCTCGTCGCCTTTTTCTACAATGGCCTGACGATCTCGGGGCCCTCCATGGCGACCCCCGGCATGAGCGCCATGGATCTCGAGGTCCGCACGATGGCCGGCCGGCCGGCGCCTTTCCTGAATGCTGCGGTGCACGCGGTTCTGTTCTATCTCACCACCTTGCTCCCGCCGCTCCTTCTCGTATCGTTTCTGACCAGCGACAAACGCTGTCTCCATGATATTCTAGCGGACCTGATCGTGCTTCGCCGAGCCCGCCCGCCGCTCTAACTTTGGGGGCGAGGGCGGGGCTTATCGCAAAGCTTGAGGACCGAACCCAAGTGACGAGGGAACTTCGCGAGGCGCCGCAATTCTATCTGACCGCGCCCGCGCCCTGTCCTTATCTGCCGGGGCGCCAGGAGCGGAAAGTCTTCACGCATCTCGTCGGCCGCCGCGCCGGGGGGCTGAATGACGTTCTGACCCAGTCCGGCTTCCGTCGCTCGCAGACCATCGCCTATCGTCCAGCCTGCGAGGCCTGTCGCGGCTGCGTTTCGGTGCGCGTGGCCGTTGGCGATTTCGTCCCCTCGCGCGGCTTTCGCCGCGTCTCTGCGCGCAACGCAGATATTTCCGTGAGCTTCGTCTCGGCGCGCGCGACGGTCGAGCAATTCGTGCTGTTTCGCGCCTATGTGGAGACGCGCCACGGCGACGGCGGCATGGCCGACATGAGCTTTTCCGATTATCAGACGATGGTCGAGGACAGCCATGTCGACACGAGCCTCGCCGAATATCGCGAGAAGGCTTCGGGCCGGCTTCTCGCCTGCTGCCTAACCGATCGACTGAGCGACGGCCTCTCGATGGTCTATTCCTTCTACGAGCCGAAATTCGTGCAGCGCTCGCTCGGCGCCTTCATGATCCTGGACCACATTGCGCGCGCCAAGCAGATGGGCCTCGCGCATTTGTATCTTGGCTATTGGGTCGAGGGCTCGGCCAAGATGGCTTATAAGGCGCGCTTCCTGCCGCAGGAGCGCCTGGGCCCCGACGGCTGGAACCGCGTGGGGTGACGGCCGGCCCGCCGGCTTCTCCTCGCCAGCATCATGCAAGGAGACATCATGGCCACGCACGACACGTTCCTCGCGATCTTCCTCGGCAGCAAGAGCAGCGCCGAAAATGGCGGCCTGGAACGCTCTCTCCGAGCAGGAGCGACAAGAGAAGACGCATGCGGGCGTCGCCGCTTGGAAAGCCTGGGTCGAGAAACATCAGCAAGCCATCGTCGAGCCCTGGGCGGTCCGCTCGGGAAGACAAAGAAAATCTCCGCGGGCGGAATTGAAGAAATCAGCAACGCTTTAGGTGCGTTCACAATCGTCCGCGCGGATTCGCATGAGGCCGCGGCGAAGCTCTTCGAAAATCATCCGCACTTCACACATTTCCCCGGTGAATCCGTCGAGGTGATGCCCGTGCTGCCGATACCCGGCGCGTGATCCGTCTACTCTGGAGAGAGGGGCGATGAAGATCACGGTTGAAACGACGGTTCCGGCCTCAATCGATAAGGTGTGGAGCGCCTACACCAGTCCCGAAGCCATCAAGCAGCGGAATTTGAAGCCTGACGGAAAGGAAGCGCGCCCATGACCGCGACGCAGAAAGTTCGCCCCTGTCTCTGGTTCGATCACGAAGCCGAGGAAGCGGCGGCTTTCTATGTCTCGCTCATTCCCAATTCGCGCATTCTGGATATCGCGCGCTATGGCGAGGCGGGGCCGGGAAAGCCCGGCTCCGTGCTGACAGTGGGCTTCGATCTCGGCGGCGCGCAATATCTCGCCTTGAACGGCGGGCCGATCTTTAAATTCACCGAGGCGATTTCTCTCGCCGTCGACTGCGCCGATCAGGCGGAGGTGGACCGCCTCTGGGAGCGGCTCGGCGCGGGCGGCGTCTATAGCCATTGCGGCTGGCTCAAGGACCGTTATGGCCTGTCCTGGCAGATCATCCCGACGTCGCTGCCACAGTTGGTCGGCGGACCCGACAAGGCCGGCGCCAAGCGCGCTATGGAAGCGATGCTGCAGATGAGCAAGCTCGACATCGCGGCGCTCGAAGCGGCCTATCGCGGCGCCTGATCGGTCCAGAGCACATCACTCGGCCGCTTGCGGCACGGCCGCCGCAGCCCGGCGCGGCGCGCCGACGCGCAGCCTCCGGTCTGCGATCGATAGAGCGCCGCCAAGCGCCATCACGAGGGCGCCGATCCAGATCAGCGTGACGAGCGGCTTGTAATAGAGCCTGACGTCGACGCCGCCGTCCTCGTGAGCTTCCCCCAGAGCGGCGTAAACCTGCCCAGCGCCCAGGGTCACGATGCCGGCCTCGGCGCGCGTCATCTTGCGCGTCGGGTAAGACCGTTTGCCGGGCTCGATCCGCGCGACCTCCTGGCCGCCGCGCTCGATGCGCATGACCGCGTAGCTCTCGAGATAATTCGGTCCTCGCCGCTGCGCGAGCTCTTCCAGCCCGACCTTGTAGGGGCCGAGCGCGACGACGTCGCCGCGCCGCATCGTCGTGATGTTCTCCACGCCCCAGCCCGTCGCGGCGAGGCCCAGCAGCGTCAGGCCCATCCCGGCGTGCGCGAAGGCGGTTCCGAAGGCCGAGAGCGGCAGCCCGAAGAGGCGCGAGAGCGCCGCGCGCGCGCTCGTCGCATGCGTCGTCGCGCGTTGCGCGAGCTCGATGAGCGCCCCGACGACGACATAGACCGCGATCGCCGCCGCGACGGCGGAGAGATAAGGCGCGCCATGCGCGGCGCCGAAAAATCCCAAGGCGAGCACGCCGAAAAAGAAGGCGAGGCGCAGGCGCTGCAGGGCGCCCGGCAGATCGCCGCGCTTCCAGGAGAGCATCTGCCCCACGGGAATGAGCAGCGCGAGCGGCAGCGCGATCGGGATCAGCACCGTGTTGAAGAAGGGCGCGCCGACCGAGATCTTGTCGCCGGTAAGCGCCTCGAGCGCCAAGGGATAGAGCGTGCCGACGACGACCGTCGCGCAGCACACGGTCAAAAGGAGATTGTTCAGCACCAGCGCGCCTTCGCGCGAGATCGGGGAGAACAGGCCGCCCTGGGGGAGCGAGCCCGCGCGCAGCGCGAAGAGCGCGAAGGCGCCGCCGATGAAGAGCACGAGGATCGCGAGAATGAACACGCCGCGCTCGGGGTCGCTCGCGAAAGCGTGCACCGAGGTCAGAACGCCGGAGCGCACGAGGAAAGTGCCGAGCAGCGAGAGCGAGAAGGCGAGGATCGCCAGGAATATCGTCCAGATCTTCAGCGCTTCCCGCTTCTCCATCACGGCGGCGCTGTGGAGCAGCGCCGTGCCGGCGAGCCAGGGCATGAGCGAGGCGTTCTCGACCGGATCCCAGAACCAGAATCCGCCCCAGCCGAGCGTGTAATAGGCCCAGTAGGAGCCCATCGCGATGCCGAGCGTCAGGCTGATCCAGGCGAAGAGCGTCCAGGGGCGGGCGAAGCGCGCCCAGGCGGCGTCGATGCGGCCGCCGATGAGCGCCGCCGCGGCGAAGGAGAAGACGATCGAGAAGCCGACATAGCCGAGATAGAGCAGCGGCGGATGGATCGCGAGGCCCGGGTCCTGCAGGATCGGATTGAGGTCTCGTCCCTCCCAGGGCGCCGGCGAAACGCGCTGGAACGGATTCGAGGTCAAGAGGATGAAGAGCAGAAAGGCCGCGCCGAGGAGACCCTGCACGGCGAGCGTGTCGGCGCGCAGCTTCCTGGGCATCGTGGCGCTGAAGAGTGCGATCAGCGCGCCGCAGAGCGACAGCACGAGCACCCAGAGCAGCATCGAGCCCTCGTGATTGCCCCAGACGCCCGAGATTTTATAGATCAGCGGCTTCGCCGAATGCGAATTCTCGATGACGTTCGCGAGCGAGAAGTCGGAGACGACATGCGCGTGGGTCAGCGCCGCGTAGGAAAGCGCGATCAGCAGAAACTGCACGATCGCCGCAGGCCGGGCGACGCGCATGAGCGCGGCGTCGCCGCGCCTTGCGCCGACGAAGGGCACGACGGCTTGCGCCAGAGCGACCGCAAGGGCGAGGATGAGCGCAAAGTGACCCGTCTCGACGATCATGCCATGCTCACTTCTTTTCTCCCTGCCAGACGCCTTGCTTCTTCAGAGCGTCGGCCACCTCGCGGGGCATGTAGCGCTCGTCGTGCTTGGCGAGCACATTGTCGGCGCGAAAGCCGCCGTCCGGCGCGATGACGCCCTCGGCGACGACGCCCTGACCCTCGCGAAAGAGGTCCGGCAGCAGGCCGACAAAGGCGACTGGCACGTCATGCGCGTTGTCGGTGACGACGAAGCGCGCCTCGCCGTCGGCGCCCTTGACGAAGGAGCCGGGCTTGACGAGCCCGCCGATGCGCAGCCGCGTCCCGGCGGGGAGCCGCTTCTCGACGACCTCGGTCGGTGTGCGGAAGAACACGATGTTCTCGCGCAGCGCGAAGAGCACCAGCGCGAGCGCGAGGCCCAGCGCCGCAAGCGCGCCGAGAATGAGGGTCAGTCTCTTGCCCTTGCGAGTCATGGCGCCCTTCTGCCGGTCATGGCGTCGCCTTTTGCGCCAGTCCGAGCTCCTGCGCCAGGGCCTCGACGCGGGCCGCCTCGGGGGGCTTCGCCGCAAGCGCGAGGCGCGCGTCGGCCAGCGCGGCGGAGGCCTTCTCGCGCTCGCCGAGCACGGCATAGGCGCGCAGCAGCTTGAGCCAGCCCTCGACGTCGTCGCCCTGGCTCGCCAAGCGGCCCGCCAGCCGGTCGACCATGCCGCGGATGACCGTCATGCGTTCCGCGTCGGGCAGAGCCGCCACGGCCTCGGCCTGCGGCCCCGCGGGCGCCGCGACGCCGAGCGCCTTCAACTGCTGGGTGATGATTTCTCGATAGGCGGCGTCCGGGGGAGCCTCGGCGAGCAGGCGCTCCCAGATCTCCCGCGCCTTGGCGCCTTGCCCCTGCTGCGCTGCAGCGAGACCGAGATAATAGCCCGCCATGGGGTCGCCCGGCGCGAGCCGCCTCGCCGCCTCGAACTGGGCCCGCGCCTCATCCGTGACTTGGCCTTGCGCCGCGACGACGAAAGCTTCGCCGAGGCTGTCGCGGCGTTCCGGCGTCTCTCCAAGCAGGCGCAGCGCCTCCTCGCAGGCGTGGATCGCCTCGTCGTAGCGACCGGCGTGCAAATAGTAGGGGGCCACGACCTCGTAACCGCGTCCGTCGTCGGGATGCTCGGCGAGATGCGCCTCGATGCGCGAGACCGCCTGGGCGAGCTCGGGTGCGGCGGCGGCGGCTTGCTCCCGGCGCGCTTGGAGCGGCTCATCGGGGAGCTCGACCGCCCCGATCTTCAGGTAAAGGGCGAGGGCGGAGGCGGGGATCAGCGTGGCGAGCCCGAGGGCGACCGCCAGCCGCAGCCGTCGAGAGCCGCCGCGCGTCGTCGCGCCCTGGCTTTCGCCCGCCGAAAGCAGACGGCGGGCCGCCTCGAGCCTCGCCGCCTCGGCGTCTTCGGGACGCAACCGGCCTTCAGCGCGTTCGCTTTCGATTTCAGCGATTTGCCGGGCGTAAAACGTCCGGTCGCTCTCGGAAGGATCCGGCGTCGCGCTTCCGAAGGCGAGCGGCGCCAGGAGCGCGAGACAGGCGAGGCCAGCAAGACACGCGAAGACGACCCAGATCATGCGTGGCTTCTTAGAGAGTTGAGGCGCTCATGGGAAGCAGATTCACTTCAGCATCCGAGGCGCAGGAAAAAATTATCGTAACACGATCTGATATCCATGGAGGTATTGAAACTGAATGGTATATCGACGCAATTTAAGCATTCGTTTTGGTTAAGAAGCAAAGGGGGCGGCGAGCTCGGGCGGCGGGCGGAGGTCCTCAAGAACTTCTTGAAAATTCGGGGTCTTCCTGGGTGTGGCGAAAAAGACACACTGCCTCATTACTTGTCTACGATTGTTGCCTCTGCCCGGTCGGGAGGCTAGAGTTGAAATGTCGTCAGGCCACTGGCGAGGGAATGCGGTTTCCAGAGGTCCCCCTGAATGCAGCCCCGATCGGTCAGATCCGCACTGCTCGCGCTGGGGCTGCTGGGAGTGGCTGCGTATGGAGCCCAGGCGCAGGATTCCTCTTCCTCTTCCTCCTCCGGCGGATCGGGCGGTTCGAGTGGTGACGCACCGGGCCTCACCGTTTTCTCTGCAGACACGCCGCACCCCGATCAGGGCTTGGCTCTGGCGGGGTGGATGCTTTATCCGTCCTTCTATGCTGGCGGCATCTATAACGACAACGTCTATGCGACTCGCGCGGACCGCATCGGCATTGCGGGCGTCCAGCTCTCTCCCTCGCTCGAAGCCTACCGGGAGGAGGGAGTCTTCAAAACCGACGCCACTTTCAGCGCGCTCATAACGGCTTACCCTGGAGCAGGCCCCATCAATCGCTATTCCGGGCTGCTCCTGACGAAAATCCACGACGCTCCGCCAACCAACTTCACCGGTCATGGCAACGTCACCGAGACCTGGAGGCCGCTCGCGGACTTGACTGTCACCGCCAGCGGCAATGTCTACCGAAGCAATGGGCTCTTCGGCACAGGTGGAAACGGCACTACACCCGGGGCGGCGATCACGCCTTCATACCTTCTGTCGACTACTTCTATTTCGACGCAACAACAATACGTTAACTCCTTTGGCGCGCAGCTTGCCGTCGAAAAAAAGATCGACGATAGAACATCTGTCACCGCGACGGGTTATTACCAGGGCATTTCTGTCGACAATACGCAGGCCGTGACCAGCCTAGCTTTTCCTAGTCTTAACTCTCCCAACATTTCGCAGAATGGCTTGAGCTATGGAACAACGCTGCGCGGGGAGTTTAACCTGACCCCGCGCATCTATGTTTATGCCGAGCCAAACCTGTTTTTTCGCAAATTTGAAAGCTACGTGCGAGATGCGAACGGCTACACGGCAAACGCGGGCGTTGGCTCCCATTTAATCGGTTTGTTTTCAGGCGAGATCTATGGCGGCTATATGGATCAATGGAGCGTTTACCACAAATCTGGGCACCGTAAGGGCGCCAAATTACGGCTTTCGTATTATCTATTTTCCGACTCCCTTGCTGACCCTCACATTCAACGCATATTCGAACCTCACCACCACGGACGCCACAGGACTTGGCTTGACCAACGCCCAAGGGATTGGACTGAACCTGCCGACCACAATCTTCAACTCGGTTCAAAACAACGCCCTGACGGGCATCACCAGGCAAGCCAACTTGTTGGCGGAATATGGACTGAACCCCTATACGACCGTGACGGTGCACGGGGGCTTCGGCGAGACGACGAACTCGGGGCAACGAAGCTTCAAGCAGCAGGCCTGGACCGCCGGCACACAAATTTCGTATAACTTTTGGCGCAACACGTCGATCAACGCGACTTACAGCTTCGTGCAAACAGCTGGAACCCGGACGTTGCTGACCGCACTCGGCAGCCCGCCGCTTGGCTTCCAGCAAAATGTCTTCAGCGCGGGATTCAAATATTCCTACTGACCAGCCTTTCTGCGCCCACAGGCTCGCCGTCCGCGTCTATTATGAAGACACGGATTTTTCCGGATTCGTGTATCACGCTTCTTACTTGCGCTTCATGGAGCGCGGGCGCACCGAGCTGCTGCGCGGCTTGGGACTGATGCAGAGCGACTTGGCGTTGTCCGATCCAGCCGGCGCCACCTTCTTCGTCGTGCGGGCGATGCAGATCGACTTTCGCCGCCCGGCGCATATGGACGATCTGCTCTCGGTCGAGACAAAGCTTGAAGCCATCGGCGGCGCGTCGCTTACGATGGCCCAGGAAATCCGCCGCGACGACGCCCTGCTCGTCGCGGCGCGCGTGACGGTGGCGTTTGTCTCGCAGGGAAAGGCGCAGCGGCTGCCGGCGTCGATGCGGGAGGCCTTCGCGCGCCTGGTTCCGGATTGAACGGACGGGAGGCGGCGAAGAAGGCCGGCGCCGCGCTGCAAAAAGCCCCAGAATTGGCCGAATCATAGGGCATAGGCTGCTTCTCGAGACCATCGGGCGGCGTGAATCATGGCCGAATTCGGGCAGGACATGGGTTCGAGGCCGATAGCGAAGCCCACGTGACGGGCCCGCTCGGCGCCGGTCGCAGCGCAGGATGCTAGGAAAGTCGCATGAACCCAGTCGAAGTCGCCTCGAGCCCGCTTGCGGCTCCCGTCGCCGAGATCACGATCTGGAGCATGTTCTGGGGCGCTCACATCGTCGTGAAATGCGTCATCATCGGGCTGCTCTGCGCCTCGATCTGGAGCGTGATGGTCATCATCGACAAGACCTTGCTGATCCGGCGCACGCGCCGCACGATGGACCTCTTCGATGAGGCCTTCTGGTCGGGCAACTCGCTCGAGGAGCTCTACAACAAGGTCTCCGAGCGGCCGACGAGCGGCACCGCATCGCTTTTCGTCGCCGCGATGCGCGAGTGGAAACGCTCACTGCAAAATCCGCATGCCTCCTTCATGGGCCTGCAATCGCGCATCGACAAGGTGCTCGACGTCTCGATCGGCCGGGAGGTCGAAAAGCTCGAATCCTCGCTGATTGTGCTTGCGACGGTCGCATCGGCCAGCCCCTTCGTGGGCCTTTTCGGCACGGTCTGGGGCATCATGACCGCCTTCCGCTCGATCGCGGCCTCCAAGAACACCTCGCTCGCCGTCGTCGCGCCCGGCATCGCCGAAGCGCTGTTCGCGACGGCGGTCGGTCTCGTCGCCGCCATTCCGGCGCTGATTTTCTACAACAAGCTGCAAGGCGACGTGTCGAAGACGCAGTCGCGTCTCGAGACTTTCGCAGACGAATTTTCCGCCATCCTGTCGCGACAGATCGACCAGACCGCTGGCGGTCGCGACCGCGCCGCTTAGAGACATAGGCCGGGTAGGGAGAGACGAGATGGGCGCTTCGATCCAGGTTGCGACGCGCGGCGGCGGAAGGCGCGGACGCGGGCGCGGACGTCGCGCGCCGATGGCCGACATCAACATGACGCCGTTCATCGACGTGATGCTCGTGCTGCTGATCATCTTCATGGTCGCGGCGCCGCTGCTCGCGACGGGCGTCGCCGTCGATTTGCCGCAGACCAAGGCCGGCCAGCTCAACATCGACCAGAAGCCGGTCGCGATCGCGATCGACGACAAGGGTGACATTTTCTTGATGGATCAGCCTGTAGAAATCGGCCAGCTTGTCGATCGCCTCAAGGACGTCGCCAAGCAGGGCTTCGACGAGCGCATCTATGTGCGCGGCTCGAAGACCGTGAACTACGGACGCGTCGCGGAGATCATGTCGCTCGTCACCTCCGCCGGCTATCGCAAGGTCGCGCTGGTGACCGAACAGGAACACAAATAGGATTGCGCGCCCCCATGCTCACGCGGTTCATGCGGTTTTCGCGCTCCGAGCCCGGCCTGCCGATATCCGCGGCGCTTCATCTGGCGTTGCTCGTGGCGCTGCTCGTCAGCTTCGCGCGCGCCCCGAAGTTCGAGGACGCGCTCGAGACGATCGCGGTCGACTTCGTGAGCGACTCGGCTTTCAATGAGGTGAGCAAGGGAGAGAAGTCCGCCAAGCTCGCGCCGCCGGCGGTGCGCGCCGAGAAGGCGCAGAAGGTCGAGACGCGTCCCGAGCCGCCGATGAACGAGGCCAAGCGCGACATTCCCTGCGCCGCCGCCGCAGGGGAAGCCCAATGGCGAGCCCAATCCCGACGAGGCGCCGCAGAAGGCCGCGCAGGCGGCGCCGACGCCGCCCTCGCGCCCCAAGCCCGTGCAGACAGCCGCCGCCGAGAGCCAGCCCGACGACGCAGAGGTCGTGAAGCCCAAACCCCCGACACGGCCGAAGATCGAGACCGCCAAGACGGAGACGCCCGCGCCGCCCGAGAAGCCGAAGGAAAAGCCGCGCCTCAAGGTCGACGACATTTCGAAGCTTCTCAATCAGAAGGCCAAGGACAGCGCCGCGCCCAAGCCGAAATCCGGCGACGAGAGCGCGCCCAAATCGAAGTTCAACGCCACGGCGATCTCGAACCTCTTGAGCCATGAGGCGCCGCAGCAGCGCGGCTCGACCGCCAATGAGCGCGTGCAACTGGCCTCGCTCGGCTCGCCCACGGCGACCGGCGCGCATCTGACGCCTTCCATGGAGGCGCGCATCGGCCAGTATATCAAGGATCAGTATCAGCCTTGCTGGAAGTCCGGCCTCTCGCTCGGTCAAACGAGCTTCGCGCCGATCGTGCGCTTTCATCTGACGCGCGACGGCGCGCTCGAAGGCGGGCCGCAGCTTCTCAATCCGGCGCCGGGTTCCGTTGAGCAGGCGCGCAGCGCGCAAGCGATGCAGGCGGTGCGTCGCTGCAGCCCGATGAAGATCCCTGCGGAGTTCATGCCCTATTACGAGCAGGCGATCCACGAGGTGAACATCAAGTTCAGCGACCTGGATTGAGCTTCGTCCCCGTGACGACGCTCGCTGCGCTCGACGCCTGATCCGCCATCCCGCATTCGCTCGAGGAAAGAAGCAATGAGCACGACTCGCCGCAAGGCGCTGGAACTCATGGCGGCCGCCGCCGCGACGCCCATTCTGCCCGCGCGCGCGGGAAAGCTCATCGAGTTGAAGGGCGGCGCCTTCCAGCCGATCAATGTCGCGGTCGCGCCCTTTGTCGGCGACGAGAACGCGCGCCTGGCGACGAGCGTCATCGTCAACAACTTCAAGCGCTCGGTGTTTCTCAATCCGATCGACTCCTCGAGCCTCGGCCCCAGCGCCGCGCCGCCCGACGCCGTCCCGAACCTCGAGGCTTTCCGCAGGCTCGCCGCGCAATATGTCGTGACCGGCCGCGCGCAGGGCGGGCAGATCGCATTCCGTCTCTTCGACGTGACGACGGGCCAGCAGGTCGCGGGAACGCAATTCACCGCCGATGCCGGCAGCGCGCGCCGTCTCGCGCATCTCGTTTCGGATGCGGTGTTCACGCGCATCACCGGCGAGAAGGGCTTTTTCGATTCGCGCGTCGTCTTCGTCGACGAGAGCGGGCCCAAGAATGCGCGGCGCAAACGTCTCGCGATCATGGATCAGGACGGCGCCAATGTGCATTATCTCACGCGCGGCGACGAGCTCGTCGTCACGCCGCGATTCTCGCCCTCGACGCAGGAGGTCACCTATATGGCCATGGCCGGCGAGGGCGACCCAAAAGTCTTTCTGCTCAATGTGGGGAGCGGCGAGCGCGAGCCGCTCGGCGATTTTCCCGGCATGGCCTTCGCGCCGCGCTTCTCGCCCGACGGAAGCAAGGTCGTGATGTCGCTTTCGAGCGGCAGAGAAACCAATCTCTATTCGCTCGATCTCGACTCGCGCCGCTCGACGCGCCTGACCGACACGGCGGCGATCGACACGGCGCCCTGCTATTCTCCCGACGGCAGCAAGATCGTGTTCGAGAGCGACCGCGGCGGCTCGCAGCAGATCTATGTGATGAGCGCGCAAGGCGGCAACGCCAAGCGCATCTCATTTGGCGGCGGGCGCTACTCGACGCCGGTCTGGTCGCCCAAGGGCGATTACATCGCCTTCACCAAGCAGGGCAGCGGCAGCTTCGCGATCGGCGTGATGAAGACCGACGGCTCGGGCGAGCGGATTCTCACCGAAGGCTTCCACAACGAGGGCCCGACCTGGGCGCCGAACGGCCTCTTCCTGATGTTCTTTCGCGAAGCCAGCGGGGGAGGGGGGCCGAGGATTTTCATGGTCGACGTGTTCGGGCGCTCCGAG
>CAWCTS010000044.1:0-3333 GCA_963798515.1 uncultured Alphaproteobacteria bacterium | reverse complement strand
GCACGGGACGGGCACGGGCGGCTCGAAATATCCGAACCTGGCGCAGGAGTTCAACGCGGCGCCGCATGTGCGGGGGACCTGCTCCATGGCGCGCGCCTCGCATCCCGACACGGCCAATTCGCAATTCTTCATCTGCTTCACCGACGCGCGCTTCCTCGACAAGCAATATACGGTCTGGGGCGAGGTGACCGCCGGCATGGAGAATGTCGACAAGATTAAGCGCGGCGAGCCGGTGAAGGACCCCGACAAGATCGTCAAGGCGACGCTGAGCTAAGGCGCGTTACGAACAAGCGGAACCGGCGCGTCGAGTCTGGATCGTTGCGGCTTTTATGAGAGACGATCGGCCGAGCCTCACCGCGCGCGGCGCCGCCGGGCATCGCGCGGCGCATCAGCTGCTGGAGCGAGGAAGCGTCTTTCGCGATCCGCTTGCGCGCGACATTCTCGGCCCTGAAGGCTGCCTCGAGGCCGATGAGCGGGCGCGGGACAAAAGCCTGCGGCCGCTGCGCCTGCTCATCGCCGCGCGCAGCCGCTTCGCCGAGGAGGCGCTGGCCGAGGCCGTCGGGCGCGGTGTGCGCCAAGCGGTCGTGCTGGGCGCGGGGCTCGAAACCTTCGGCCTGCGCAATCCGCATGCGGCGAAAGGCCTGCGCGTCTTCGAGGTCGATCATCCGGCGACGCAGGCCTGGAAGCGGCGGAGGCTGTCAGAGGCCGGCTTCTCCCCTCCGCCCTCGCTGACTTTCGTTCCCGTCGACTTCGAGCGCGAGAGCCTGGCCGAGCGGCTGGCGCGGGAGGGCTTCGACGCCGGCGCGCCCGCCTTCTTCTTCTGGCTCGGGGTCGTGCCCTATCTCACGCGCGCTTCCGTCATGGCGACGCTCGGGTTCATCGCACAAATCCCCGGGGGCGAGGTGGTCTTCGACTATTCCGAGCCGCTGGAGGCCTATCCGCCCGACCGGCGGAGCGGGGTCGAGGCGCTCATCGCGCGCGCGGCCGCCGCCGGCGAGCCGATGATCTTTTTCCCGCCGTCCGCGGGACTGCTTCAGGATCTCCGGGCCCTCGGCTTCGAGGAGGTCGAGGACCTCGATCTCGCCGAGATCTCGTCCCGCTTCCTGGGGGGTCCCAAGGGTCACGGCCGCCGCGCGGGACCGCATTTTTTGCGCGCGCGCCGGCCCGGGTGAATGGGAACCGCCGAACTCTTTGATCGCGAAACTGCATTGACAGCCGCCGCCCTCGCCCCTATCTCCACTTTGTCGCTGTTGGCACTCATCGATGACGAGTGCCAACAGCGCTTTCCGTTGACCCTTGGCCGAGCGCGCTCTCCTGGGCGGCCGGCGCATCGAAGGAAGATTGCAACATGGCGTTCCGTCCCCTGCACGACCGCGTCGTCGTCAAGCGGCTCGAAGGCGAAGAGAAGACCAAGGGCGGGATCATCATTCCCGACTCCGCCAAGGAGAAGCCCCAGGAGGGCAAAATCGTTTCCGTCGGGCCCGGCGCGCGCGACGAATCCGGCAAACTCGTCCCCCTCGACGTCAAGGCCGGCGACCGCATCCTGTTCGGCAAATGGTCGGGCACCGAGGTGAAGGTCGACGGCGAAGATCTGCTCATCATGAAAGAGAGCGACATTCTCGGGATCGTCGACTAAGTCGCGCCCGCACCGCAACCAGAGACATCCCCGTAACGGAGTGGACCCAACATGGCCGCTAAAGAAATTCGTTTCTCCTCGGACGCTCGCGACCGCATTCTGCGCGGCGTCGAGATTCTTTCCAACGCCGTCAAGGTCACCCTCGGCCCCAAGGGCCGCAACGTCGTGATCGAGAAGAGCTTCGGCGCCCCGCGCATCACCAAGGACGGCGTCACCGTCGCCAAGGAGATCGAGCTCGCCGACAAGTTCGAGAATCTGGGCGCGCAGCTCGTGCGTGAGGTCGCCTCGAAGCAGAACGACCTCGCCGGCGACGGCACCACGACCGCAACCGTGCTCGCCGCGGCCATCGCCAAGGAAGGCGCCAAGGCCGTCGCCGCGGGCCTGAACCCGCTCGATCTGAAGCGCGGCATTGATCTGGGCGTCGAGGCGGTGGTCAACCACCTCAAGACCCATTCGAAGAAGGTCACCTCGAACGACGAGATCGCGCAGGTCGGCACGATCTCCGCCAATGGCGACACCTTCATCGGCTCGGAAATCGCCAAGGCGGTGCAGAAGGTCGGCAATGAGGGCGTGATCACGGTCGAGGAGGCGAAGAGCCTCGAGACCGAGACCGTCATCGTCGAGGGCCTGCAGTTCGACCGCGGCTATCTCTCGCCTTACTTCATCACCAACGCCGAGCGCCTCATCGCCGAGCTCGAGGATCCCTACATCCTCATCCACGAGAAGAAGCTCTCGACGCTGCAGCCGCTGCTGCCGATCCTCGAGGCGGTCGTGCAGACGGGCAAGCCGCTGCTCATCATCGCCGAGGACGTCGAGGGCGAGGCGCTCGCCACGCTCGTCGTCAACAAGCTGCGCGGCGGCCTCAAGATCGCGGCCGTGAAGGCCCCGGGCTTCGGCGATCGCCGCAAGGCCATGCTCGAGGATATCGCGATCCTGACGGGCGGCGAGGTCATCTCCGAGGATCTCGGCGTCAAGCTCGAGAACGTGACGCTCGGCCAGCTCGGCCGCGCCAAGCGCGTGAAGATCGAGAAGGAGAACACGACGGTCATCGACGGCGCCGGCGCCAAGAAGGACATCGAAGGCCGCGTCGTCCAGATCAAGAAGCAGATCGAGGAGACGACCTCGGACTACGACCGCGAAAAGCTCCAGGAGCGTCTGGCGAAGCTCGCGGGCGGCGTCGCGGTGATCCGCGTCGGCGGCGCGACCGAGGTCGAGGTCAAGGAGAAGAAGGACCGTGTCGACGACGCGCTCAACGCGACGCGCGCCGCGGTCGAGGAGGGCATCTCGCCCGGCGGCGGTGTGGCGCTGCTGCGCGCCATCCCGGCGCTCGCCGATGTGAAGACGGCCAATTCGGACCAGAAGACCGGCGTCGACATCGTGCGCCGCGCCATTCAGTGGCCGGCCCGCCAGATCGTCGAGAACGCAGGCGACGACGGCGCCGTGGTGGTCGGCAAGATCATCGAGAACAAGGAGTACGGCTACGGGTTCGACGCGCAGAAGGGCGAATATGCGGATCTGATCAAGGTCGGCATCATCGACCCCACCAAGGTCGTTCGCACCGCGCTGCAGGACGCGGCCTCGATCGCCGGCCTCGTCATCACGACGGAAGCCACGATCGTCGACGCCCCGAAGAAGGACGCGCCCCCGATGCCCGGCGGCGGCGGCATGGGCGGAATGGATTTCTAAATCCTTACGCC
>CAWCTS010000043.1:0-56985 GCA_963798515.1 uncultured Alphaproteobacteria bacterium | reverse complement strand
CAACGGCCGCCGCCGGGCTTTTCACTCCGTCAGCCAAAAGACTACGGGCGCTACTTTAAATAACGAGAACCTTGGTGCCGATCTTCACGCGGCTATAGAGATCGATCGCGTCGATGTCGCGCATTCTGATGCAGCCCGAGGACACGCCCTGGCCGATCTTCTCCGGCTCGTTGGTGCCGTGGATGCGATACATCGAGTCCCGACCGTCCGGATAGTGAAGGTAAAGCGCGCGCGAGCCGAGCGGATTGTCGGGACCGCCGGGCAGGCCGCCCGCGTCCGCGGTGGGCTGCAGATGCGGCCAGCGCTCCAGCATGTCCTTCGGCGGCATCCAGCGCGGCCATTCCTGCATCGCGCCGACATAAGCGCGGCCGGTCCAGCCCATCGAGTCCTTGCCGGTCGAGACGCCGTAACGAATCGCCTTGCCGCCCGGCAGGATGTAGTAGAGGTAATGCGCATTGGAATCGACGACGATCGATCCGACGGGCTCGCTCGTGCGATAATCGACTTGATAGCGCTCGAATTCCGAGGGAACCGCCGCTTTCGGCGCGAGAGCGAGAAACTCCGCGTCGCGACCCGAAACTCTCGGATCGGGAGTACGCTGACCGGCCACGTTGCAGCCGGAGACGGAAACGGCGCCAAGCGCCAGGAGGAACCATCTTCTTGTGGACATCGAGAAACTCCTTTTGGCCTCAGGAGAGCTTGACACTGTGGTTACCACAAACTTTCGGGTTTAGGAGCCAACCGAGAACAATATAAATTCGGTGTGTCTTCGGCGCCACAGTAGAGAAGTGGCTAGGCAAGCATGGAGCAAAGCAAATGACGTGCGATCTCATTGGCTTGCGCCGCGACGGCGCATAGGGACGAAGACTGTTGCGCACGCTTCTCGCCACGCATCCGAGCGCCGTCGAACATGACATGGGACGCGGTCATCCCGAGCGCCCCGATCGCGTTCGCGCGATTGAGCAGGCGCTCGATGAGTCGCGCTTCGGCGAGCTGCTTGCGAATCGAAGCGCCCAAAGCCGGTAGAGACGACGTGCTGCGCGTGCACAGCGAAGCCTATGTCGCAGCGCTAGAAAGCGCGTCGCCGAGCGAAGGCTTGATCGCGCTCGATTCCGACACGGCGATGAATCCGCGCACGCTCGAGGCCGCCTTCTTCGCGGCGGGCGGCGCCATCGAGGCCGTCGCGGCCGTCATCGAGAAGCGCGCGAGCAACGCCTTCGTCGTCGCGCGTCCTCCCGGCCATCACGCCGGCGTCTCGACGCCGATGGGCTTCTGCTTCCTCAATAATGTCGCAATCGCGGCGCGCGACGCCATCGCGCGGCACGGCGTGGAGCGCGTGGCCATCGTCGACTTCGACGTCCATCACGGCAATGGCACGCAGGAGATTTTTTGGGCCGATCCCAACGTGCTCTTCTGCTCCACGCATCAGGCGCCCTTTTATCCGGGGACCGGATGGCGCGAGGAGACGGGCGAGCACGGCACGATCGTTAATGCGCCGCTCCGCGCGGGCTCGGACGGCGAGGTCTTTCTGGAGGCGTTGCGGGAGGTCGTGCTGCCCCGGGTCAAAGCCTTCAGGCCGGATCTGCTGCTGATCTCGGCGGGCTTCGACGCGCATCGGGACGATCCCCTCGGCGGCTTGCGGCTCGAGGAGCAGGATTATTTCGAGGCGACGCAGCGCCTGCTGGAGACGGCGGAGAAATGCTGCGAGGGACGCGTGGTGTCCCTCCTCGAGGGCGGCTACGATCTTGCCGCGCTCGCCCGCTCCGTCGCGGCGCATGTCGCCGCGCTGCAAGGCGCGTAAGGCCGCGCCCCGCGTCAGTTCAGGCGGCTTCAGCCCTGGCGGGCCTTGAAGCGCTTCTGCACCTTGTTGATGATGAACACGCGGCCCTTGCGGCGCACGATCTGGTTCGCCCGGTGGCGACCGCGCAGGGATTTCAGGGAGTTGCGGACCTTCATGGTTCTTTTCCTTGGCAAATAGTTTCTATCGCCGGGGAACGCCCAGCGCGTCGTTGCGGGAGCCTATGCCCTAAATCGAGGCTTCGATCAAGCCGAGCGAAACGCCCCTTGGTTCTGAAGGACCCTGCCATCTTTTCTCCCATCTTGGCGTTGACACTGACGCGAGACGGATTTGCGCCCGCACGGGCGCCTCGCACGGGAAGCCCATGAACAGAGCGAGCGCACTTCCTGATCCTGCTGCTCGTCGCAGGCGTGATCGCGCCGGCGCTGGGCGCCGACGCCCCGCCGCACCGCGACTCTTCCGCCAGGCCCGGAGATCCCGCCGCCCGAGGCGAGCCCCTGGAGCGGCCTTACGATCGGAAGCGAAGTCTTCGGGATTTCCGGCAAGGGCCTCAAGTCGCATGTCGGCGGCGGCGGCTTCGCGGAGTGGACTCGCGAATATCAAAACGGCTCCTTCGTCGCCTTCAGCGGCGGCGCGGGATTTTCTCCGGCGTATTTTCCGGCCGGCTGGGCGACGGGTCCGGCCTGGGGGCCGGGGTGGGGACAGGGCTGGGCGACGGGCTACGATTTTACGACCGCGAGCATGCGGGCGGGCCAGGACTTCGGGCGTTTGCGAACCTTCGTGACTGGGCGACTGGAGCTCGCCAAGCCCAGCGCGGGGCCGGCCGGCGCGCCGAACGCCATGGGCTCGATCGACAATGTCTTCTCAGGCCCGTCGCGCCTGCGGGCGCGCGGCGCGGTCGGCGCCGGATTCGATTATAAGCTGACGGAGCAGCTCATCGTCGGGGCGACCGTCTCCGCCTCTCCGGGCCGCGGACCCTTCTTCCGCCGCGACGCCCTGACGGCCGGTCAGCGGCCGGCTCGATAGCGGTCAAAGCCCGCCGCGCGCAGCTTGCAGGCGGGGCATTCGCCGCAGCCATAGCCCCAGTCGAATCTTTTGCCGCGCTCGCCGAGGTAGCAGGTGTGGCTCTCCTCGATGATAAGCGCGACGAGCGCCTCGCCGCCGAGTTCCTCGGCGAGGCGCCAGGTCGCGGCCTTGTCGATATGCATCAGGGGCGTGAGGATCTCGAAGGGCCGGTCGAGGCCGAGCGAAAGCGCCTGCTCGGTGGCCTTGATCGTCGCCTCGCGGCAGTCCGGATAGCCGGAATAATCCGTCTCGCACATGCCGCCGACGAGCGTCGAGATTTTGCGCCGATAGGCGAGCGCCGCCGCGAAGGCGAGAAAGAGAATGTTGCGGCCCGGCACGAAAGTGTTGGGAAGCCCGTCGGCGGAGAAGGCGATCTCGGCCTCGCGCGTCAGCGCCGTTTCGGAGATTTCGCCGAGCGTCGGGATCGCCAGCGTGTGGTCTTCGCCCAGATGCTCGCGCCACTGCGGGGAGAGCGCGCAGAGGCCTTCTCGAATGCGCGCGCGCTGCTTCAGCTCCACCGCGTGGCGCTGCCCGTAGTCGAAGCCGACCGTCTCGACGCGCTCGAAGCGCGACAGCGCGAAGGCCAGACAGACGGTCGAGTCCTGCCCGCCGGAAAAGAGAACCAGGGCGCCGCTGGAGGTATTCTGGTTAGGGTCGGACATGATTCTCGGCTTGCGACTTCCCGGATGCGTTCGATCCGATACTACCCTTAGGGTATTTCAATCCGAAACTACCGTGGGCCGAAGCCAGCGTCAGCGCCCGCTTGGCTGCGGCCTTTACGCGCAAGCGGCGAAGCTCGGGCGCGCCAGTGGCTTCGCTTCGGTCTCGAGCTGCGGGAGGGCGTCCATGACGCGCTGAGGCGGCAGCGCCATGATCGCCTCCGTGCCTTCGCGCAGCCTCGAGCGCACCAAGAACCGTCCGCCGTGCAGCTCGATGAGGCCCTTCACGATCGGCAGGCCCAGGCCCGTGCCTTCTTCCGCATGTTTTTGCGCGAGCGAGCCGCGCCCAAAGGAGGACATGACGACCGCGATCTCATTTTCGGGAATGCCCGGCCCATTGTCCTTGACCGAGAGATATTGCCCGCCGGCTCCCGTCCAGCCGACCTTGATCGTAATGAGCCCGCCGCGCGGCGTGAATTTGATCGCATTGGTGAGGAGGTTGAGGACGATCTGGCGCATGGCCCGCTCGTCGGCCCAGATGCGCGGAAGCTGGGGCTCGATCAGCTCCTTGAGCTCCAGGCCGCGCTTTTGCGCGCGGATCGCCAGAAGATGGCGGCAATCCTGCGCGATGCCAGCGAGCGAGAGGCCTTCCTCCTTGAGCTCGTAGCGCCCGGCCTCGATGCGGGAGATATCAAGAATCTCGTTGATGAGCGTCAGAAGATGCTGCCCGCTCGAATGGATGTCGCTCGCGTAATCCTTGTAGGTCGGGTTGGCGTGTGCGCCGAAAATCTCGTTCTTGAGCACTTCCGAAAAGCCGAGGACCGCATTGAGCGGCGTACGCAGCTCATGGCTCATCGTCGCAAGGAAGCGCGATTTGGCGAGGCTCGCCTCCTCGGCGCGTCGTCTCGCCTCGTCCGAATTCGCCTTCGCCTGCTCGAGCTCTGCGATGAGCTCGCTCTTTTCGCAGCGATAGAGGACGCTCTCGAAGGCGACCTGGTGAAAACGCCGCGCCAGCAGCACGAAGAACAGCTGCGCCGCGCCGACGAAAGCAAGCGCGAGCGCCGCCGTCGAGCCGTCGCCGAGAAAATGAAAACCCACGATCCAGAGGGCCGCGCCGCAGATCGGGATCGACGCTGCATAGGCCGCGAGCGGCAGGGTGGCCGTGACGACGCAGTTGAAGGCGGAAACAAGCAGCAGCATCGCGATCGTGAAAACCTGCGCATTGGGATCGTCGTAACCGGCGACGACCAACGCCAAGCTGCCCCAGCTCGTGGAATGCGCGCATTCGATCATGCTGAGGCGCCTGTTCCATTGGCGCAAATGCACCTTCGAGTCTTCGATCGCCGTGAAGACCTTGCCCGCCTTGCAGCAAAGCAGGAGGCTTGCGAGCGTAAGCCCGCCCCAAAGAATGACCGCGTTCGACCGAAGCCACCAAAAGGCGACGAGCCAGACGACGGCGATCAGCGTCGCCGCCGAAGGGGCGGAGTCGAGTCGTGTGGACGCATAGGCGCGCAAGAGCTCGAGATCGCAGCCGCGATGGCCGGTGTCGGAGGTGGTGAGCCGTTCCCGCGCCTGTTGCACCTTCGCGCCGCGCTTGCGACGCAGAGCTGCGCTCCTGGGGTCGGTCCCGCGCCCCCTCTCAATCATTTCGGCGGTGACTTCGCTCATCGGACACGCGAACGCAAGGAAAGACGCCTCGAATGCGCTAGCACGGGACGTTCCGCCGAATTTTCCGGCCGACGCCTGCGCAGGGCGCATCCACACCGCCACAGTTGATACGTTTCGATAGTAACCGGGAAGTCTTAACGGGGAGCTTCGCCGACCTCAGCCCCACCTAAGATTCCTTCTCAACTTACATAATATCAATGGCTTTAGAGGTTCTGCTCGGCGCTTAAAGCCCCGAGTCGATCACATCGTGGACCTGATCCATCGCATGCGCGGGCGCGGCCTCGGTCGCATCGCCGACAATGCGCGCGGGCGAGCCGGCGACCGTCTTGTGCGCGGGCACATCTTCGAGCACGACGGAGCCCGCCGCGATCAGCGCGCCCGCGCCGATCTCGATATTGCCGAAGATTTGCGCGCCGGCTCCAATCAGCACGCCGCGCCTCACCTTGGGATGGCGCTCTCCGCTCTTCTTGCCGCTGCCCCCAAGCGTGACCGCGTGCAGCATCGAGACCTCGTCTTCGATCACAGCGGTCTGGCCGATCACGACGCCGGTCGCATGATCGAGGAAAAAGCCGCGGCCGATGCGGGCGGCCGGGTGGATGTCGGTCTGAAATTTTTGCGAGGAGAGAGATTGCAGGCTCAGCGCGAAGTCGCTGCGGCCACCGAGCCAGGCCGCATGGGCGACGCGATGGGCCTGTATGGCGTGAAAGCCTTTGAAATAGAGAACCGGCTCGAGCAGCCGCGTGCAGGCTGGATCACGTTCGAGCACGGCGAGGAGATCGGCGCGCAGAATGGCGCTCGCGTCAGCCTGCCGCTCGAAATATTGAGTGAACGCGCGCCGGATCACCGCGCCTGTGGCTTCCGGGCCGGCGAGCCGATCCGCGACGCGATAGGCGACAGCGTCCTCGAGGCTCGCCTGCGCAAGGATCGTGTCGTTGAGGAGCGCGCCGAGCCCCGGTTCCTGCTTCAGCGCCGCTTCGGCCTCGGCGCGCAGGCGCCGGAACAAGGGATCCGCAGTCTCTCGCGTTGATGCAGAAGTTGCGACGACCATCGGCGCTCCTTATCCGTTCCGCGATCGGGCGCCGGACCGCCGCGCCGCTCAGGGCCTCGCTGCGAGAAACTCGAGCACGGCCTGCTTGAAGACGCGATCGCCCACGGCGCGGTTGTGATCGCGCCCAGGAATATCGACGACGTCAGCCTGTTTGAATAATTTGCCGAGCGGATGCGGATCGCCCGCCACATCGTCGCGCGTTCCCGCGCAGATCAATGTGGGAGTCTCGACGCGCGCCAGATCCTGCGGAGCGAAGGTCGGCCGCACGCCGCGAGCGCAGGCCGCGAGCGCCTTCAGATCGCTGCGCGTCGATTTGGCGAAGCCGCGAAAAATCTTCAGGCTGTGATCTTCTATATCCTGAATCTCATTGGCTTCCATGGCTTCGGCCATGCCCGGCAGCAGCGCCGTCGGGGCGAGCAGATTTGTGCCGACGCCGCCCATGATGAGCGAACGGACGCGCTCGGGGTGCGCAAGCGCGAGATGAGTCCCGATACGGCCGCCCATCGAATAGCCCAGTATGTCGCCGCGCTCTATGCCCAGGTGGTCCATCAGCCGAAGCGTATCCTGAGCCATTATATCGAAACCATAAGCTTCAGGCTCGTAGAGTTTTTGGGAGGCGCCATGTCCACGCAGGTCGAACATGACGACCTTTCGCCCGTCCTCAGTGAGCGTCTTCGCCCACTGGTTGAAGAGCCAATTCACGGCATGGGTAGAAGCGAAACCGTGGATGAGCACAATCGGCTCATTGCGATCCTGCTCTCGGGGTTCGAATACCACATAGGCTATTTTGACGCCTTCGGAGAGAAACTCTTCCATCTCGATTCCTTGTTACGGTGCGGATATCTAAAGCAAAAAACGAATGATGCAAGGGTCGCAAAAAAAAATCGGGAGACGAGCCATTTGCCAGAGCTTAACTCTTCGAGCCTCGAATGCAAGCGCGTCGACATCGCCCACGGCTGCGGCGTCGTTGGGGCCGAGCGGATGATGAAAGGAGACTCTAATTTGAGACGGAGGCTCGCCAAGCTCGTCATCGCGGGCGACAGTCTCGCAGCTGGCTGCCCTTTTCGCCGCCTCTCCATAAGACCGCTTGCGACGCTCAATCTCGCGCGCGGCGGCGCGCGTCTTGCGGATGTGGCGGCGCAATTGCGCGATGCGCCGCTGCGCGCGGAGCTCAGCTACGTCATCGACGGCGGCCTCAACGATCTTCTGGGAGCCGGCGCTTCGACCTTCGCCATTGCGCGAGACTTTCGCAGGCTGCTCGACGCGCTGCCTTGCCCGTCGCGAACGGTCTTCACGCTCATGCCGCATGTCTCCGACATCGCGGAAGCGCCGCGCATCGATGCGGCGAATGGGGCGCTGTCGGAGCTTTGCCGCGAATATTCCGTGCGCGTGCTCGATCTCAATCCTATCGTGTCTCACGACGGCGCGAGACTGCCCGAGATGACCGAGGACGGACTGCATTTCACGTCGAGCGCCAATGCGCTTTGGATCGAGGCTTTGAAGCCGATGCTCGCCCGTATGGCGTGAAAGATCGGAGCGCGATGCGAAATGTGGGCGCTGCCGCTACTCACTGCGCGCGCGGATGCGCCAGTCGATAAGCGTCGAAGAGGCGCGCCCTGTCGACCGCCGTGTAGATTTGCGTCGTCGACAGCGAGGCGTGACCGAGAAGCTCCTGAATGGTGCGCAGATCGCCGCCGCGTCCCAGAAGATGCGTCGCGAAGGAGTGGCGCAGCGCGTGCGGCGTCGCGCCGGCGGGCAGACCCAGCGCGCCGCGCATGCGCTCGACCGCGAGCTGAATGATGCGCGGACTTAAGGGTCCACCGCGCGCGCCGAGAAAGAGCAGCCCGCCGGACAGATCGTAAGGGCAGAGCGCCAGATAGTCCTCGATGAGCCGCCGCACCGGCTCGATCACGGGGACGACGCGCGTCTTGCCGCCCTTGCCCAGCACGGAGACTCGGTCGGTCGTCCCGATCGGCGCATCGGCGTGGGTGAGCGACAGCGCCTCGGAAATGCGAAGGCCCGCCCCATAAAGCAGGCCGAGAACGGCGCAGTCGCGTGCGATGATCCAGGGTTCGCGCGTTTCGCCCGCCCGCGTCTGCGGATCGATCATCTCCTTCGCATCCTCGACGCCCAGCGCCTTGGGCAGGTGATGCGGGCGCTTGGGGGGGCGCACAGCGGCGAAGACATCGGTGCGGCCGAGCCCCTTCTTCTCGAGGTGACGCATGAAGGAGCGCGTCGCGGCGAGCGCGCGCAGGAGCGAGCGGCTCTCGAGCCCCTCGTTGCGCCGTCGCGCGAGGAAGGCGCGCAAGTCCGAGGGCTCGAGCTCCTTGAGAAGCGTCGCGTCGGCGGGGCGGCCGCGGTGCTCGGCGAGAAAAGCAAGGAAGACGCGCAGATCGCGCCCATAGGCTTCGATCGTATGCCGCGAATATCGCCGCTCGAAGGCGAGCGTTTCGAGCCAGGCCGCAGCCTCGCCGCGGATTTCCCCGCTCGCGAGAAAGGCCGGTGGGGCGGGCAGCTTTCGCTGCTTCGAATCGGTCATGCCTCATTCTAACGCCGAGACGTTAATAGGGCTCGTATCATCAGAGATTGCAGGCGAGGACGGGCCCACCCCCTGCCGATCTTTGCCATGGAGGGCGGCGGCGGCGTATATATGCGCGCATAGCGTTAACGAACAGCATGTGTCTACTCGCCCGACTGACGCTTTCCCGGCTTCACTTTTTTGGAGAATCGACTTGCATATCCCAACCTAGATGTTAGTGTATCAGTATTCGTTGCAGCGCCATAAATATGGGGCTTTGCGGAGGAGAGCGTTATTGCCGTGCTGTCCATTGTACAGAATTAGTTAGCGCAGTCTTGGCGAAATGTTTGGGATGCTTCCTCTTAATGGATTAAAAAATTGTCTCAACATGAGTCCGCCAAAACTTTCTAGAGTGGGATTATCACAATGACGAAGCAATCAAACGCGAGTTGCTCGGCGCCGACTTGGTCGAACTGGAGCGGAAACCTGGTCCACAAGCCGGCGGCCGATGGCGGCGAATACTATTGTGTGCCGACCAGCCTCGGCGAACTGCAAGCCGTGATCGCTAGAGTCAAAACTGTCCCGGGCGCCAGCGTTCGGGTCTCCGGGCAGCGGCATTCGCAGCCGCCACTCGTCGCCGAGGACAACCGTAACGCGCCGCCGCCGACGACCAAGGCCTACCTCATAGATATGTCGTGTTATGCGGATCTGGGATCCGGCAAGGACCGCATTGTGCTTGGGCCCGGAAATAACCAGGTCACGGTGAACGCGGGCGTTCGCGAGGACGAGCTGGATGCCTTCCTGACCCAGAATAACTTGATGATGAAGACGGTTACAGCCGGGGGCTTCTTCAGCCTCGGCGGCATGACGGTCGTGGACGTGCACGGTGGGACTGTGAATGCGCCGATCTTCGCGGAGACCGCGTCGGCGTTCGAGATCCTGCTCGCCGACGGGACAGTCACGAGGATTGACGTGACCTCGCCGCGAGTGGGCGGCTGGTCACCGTTGCAGTTTGCTCGTGTTTCCTTGGGCGGTCTCGGCGTCGTGACCAGGATTACGCTCGATGTCCTGCCCCGCCCTTACGCTACGACGCTTCAGGGCGGCACGAAACGGTATTTGCTCAAGGACAAGCCGGCGTTCATCGCAGAGTTCAAAGAGCTGCTAACTGGGTCATCGAAACATGACCGAATGGAGGTCTTCTACACGCCCTATGCTGCCGCGCCCAACTTGCCTTTCCCGGTCTCGTTGCCAAATTTTCTCGTGCTCTGGTGGAACGAGGTTGAGAATCCCGACCCGAAGACTGCTAACGCTCCGCCGCATCCGAAAACGGCTTGCACTCTTTCAAAAGAGGACAAATTTGGAGCGCCGCTGCTTGGGGGCTTAGCGGGTTACGCCGCGAAATACGTCCGGGAATCTCAGTATTATTACAACCCCTACAGCCCATTTCACGTGCCGCCCGTGCCCCCCGCCGGGTTCGCCGCGATTGCTCTCGATGAGATTGAATCTCAGGCGGCCGCTGCGAACGCGGTCTACTCAGACCTTTGGTTGGCGGAATCCTCGCAAGTCATGTTCATGTCCTACTTCATCGAGCTCCCGGACCTGAACGCCGCGGGACTCGGCCTGGTTTGGGACGGCCTGGACGTCGTGGCCCGCAGAGTCATACAGGATGACAATTTTCACATCGCCGCGCCGATGGAGTTCCGATTCGTCAAGGCCGGCGACACCGCCATGGCGGGGACTTATTCGAAAAATCCCGACGCCTACTTCATCAATTTGGATCTCATCGGCTTCATAGAGCCGACGCCTTCCGCGGATTACCCCCAAAAGCTCTTGGCGTTCTTTGCCGACGTCGAACGTGAATGGGTCGCGATGAAGGGCCTGCCACACAACGGCAAAATGTACGGCTTTTATGATCCGACCCCCACGGCTGCCGGCGCCTACACCGCCCCCTTCAACCCCAAATTCCTCGCCGCGCTCCGGGAACGCCGCGGCGCACCGCTGGAAGCGTTCAACGCTTACCGCAAGAGCGTCGACCCGAACGGCCTCTTTTACAATGACTTTCTGCGGAAGCTGCTGGAATCGTGACGTAATCACGCAGAGGCGGTTGGCGTCTCAGAAGCGCGGCCCCTTCGCCGTGGTTGACCACCGCAGCTGAAGGCTGACCGCGACTTCTCTGGCTTCTTCATCGAGAGCTTGTCGATGAATTCGTAAAACCTGAGGCCTTTGCGTCATTGCTCCGGCGACCTATTCGTCGCCAATTTCCTCCAAATTGACGCCTGTGGTGTGGATCTGAAAGGCATAGGTGACGAAGGCGCCGAGCAGCGAGGTCCCAACCAAGCCGAGGAGCAGCGCCCTTTCGCCGATGTCCGCAAGGAGTATGGGAAAGAGGAAAGCGGTCGCCACTGCGCCGATCTTGGCGAAGGACGCCGCGAAGCCCGCGCCCATGCCCCGCACCTCGGTCGGAAAGACTTCTCCAGCGAGGAGATAGGTCTGCGCGTTCGGCCCAAGGTTGGTCATGAAGTTGAAGGTCATGAAGCCGAGGAAGATCAGCGCGATCTCCGTCCCGCCGGAAACGAAGGTCGAGGCGGCTGCGATGGCGAGGCCGACGGCGCAGCCGACGAAGCCCCAGATCTGAAGCTTGATGCTGCCGACCTTGTTCACGAAGAGGAAGGCGCAGACGATGCCGACGATCAGCAAGACGTCGATCAAGCCCGAACCTTTGGCCGCGAGAACATCATTGTTGATCAGGTCCGCCAAATTGCGCACATGGTCGGATTTATGCCCGATCGTTGCGGCCAGGATTGTCGGGGTGAAGATGCCGATGCCATAGGTGCCGAGGTCCTGGAGAAACCAGGGAACCGAAGCCAGGATCGTCGCGCGGCGGTTCTTGCCGTTGAAGAGCGAGAGAAAACTTTTCCGCTTCGCTCCGCCTTTCGGCTCGGCGAGTTTGACGCGCTTCGGATAGGCCGGCTCCCGCTGCAGCAGCAGATTGATTTGCGCTTCCGCTTTGGATTGCTCGCCGCGATGCAGCAGCCAATGAGCGCTTTCGGGGATCCAGAACCTCGCGACGGCGACGATCAAGGCGGGGATGATGGCGGTGGCGTACATCCAACGCCAGGCGCCAAGCTCAGGCATGTTGGTGAGCACGAGATAGCCGACCACCGTTCCCGTCAACGCTCCCAACGCCTGGAAGCCAAAAGCCGACAACACCAGCCGTCCGCGCATGCGGCTCGGAATGCTCTCGGAAATGATGACGTGAGCCGTGGGATAGTCACAGCCGAGCGCAACGCCCAGCCCAAAAAGGAAGACGGCGAGCCAAAAATAGCTGGGGCTGAAGCAAACGAGGCAGAGGAAACCCAAGAATAGGAACATTTCCACGATGAACATGCGCTTGCGACCGAAGTGGTCGGAGAGGCCGCCCAGTCCGATCGCTCCGACGAGAATGCCGAAAAGCGACGCCGCGCCGATGACGCCGTGCTCGGCCTTCGTCATGTGGAATTCCGTTGCGATCAGCGGCATCGCGACGCCGGTCATGAAGACGATCAGCCCCTCGAAGAACTTGCCGGCGGCTGCGAGATACCAGATCCGCCACTGCATGCGGGTCATCGGCGTGCCGATGAGAGCCGTGCCATCCGACCAATGCGCCCCTTCGTCGATGTAAGATTGCACCGATCGTGCGATTGTCTCCCTCTTGAGTTCAAGCTCAGTATTCACGTCGTGCATCTTGAAACTCCTGCCGATACTGACGCGCCGGCGTTCGCCGCTGCGGCTCGCGCGTCGATTTCGTAAGGAAATCAGAAGAAAGTCTCATCTTGACGACGGGGGGGTCCGCGAGACGGACTTCCTGCGATCGAGACCTTCGATGCGACGATGTGAGCCAGTCCTCTAACGCTGAGACTCGCCTGGAACCATGTGGGACGGTGATCGTTATCCCCTCTCTCGCGCGCATGACCGACGCTGTTCGCCTGCGCCAACGGCTTGCCTCGCCGCCGGAGGAGAAAAAGCGGCGCGATTCGTCGCATGGAGATCTTTCGCCGCTCTTGGAAAGTTTTTGTCAGGGGGACGCAAAAATGGCCGACCACAACGACCCGAACGCCGTCAACTCCATCTTTTCGGACATCGATGTCAGCGCCGCCGATCTCTATGACATTTTTGGCTTCCCGTCCGACGACAAAAGCGACGGCGAAAAGGTCGTCATCGCGCTCACTTTCGCCGCCGTGCCCAGCGCGGGCGTGTTCGACACGGACATGCTCTACCGCATATTGATCGCGCCGGACGCGCGCATCACGCGTCCGACCCAAGGCGATCACACGCTGGATAGCTTCCTTTCCTATCTCGACGGCGTGAAGACGAAATATCTCAGCATCCTCAAACCGGCCGAAGTGCGCGTGACGATCGATCGCGACAATCGCGCGCATATTCGTTTCTTCAATTTCCCTGGCGGGACTTTCTCCGCAACGATCGATACGAACGTCAATGCGACGCTGACCTCGCCGAAGGGCCACGCCATCAAGGCGTTCATCGGCGGGCGCGACGACGCCTTCTTCAACGATCTTCCGGGCTTCTTCCGCTCGATCAATTATGCGCCGCAATATTATCATGTGCCGCATTCAATGCCGGAGCTGCGCGAGCTGAAGATCCCCAAGACGCTCATCGAGCTCGAAGGCAATCATCTCTTCAATTACGATCCCGCCTTTCCGAACTGGGGACGCGGCTTCAAGAAGGATCTGCCGCCCGGCCCCTATGAATTGACGGGCGCGAAATACAAGAAGGATGCGAACGGCAACTTCCGCTTCGTCTATTCCGGCGAGGACGCGCGCGCCGGTCAGAACTGCAACGCGATCATCCTCGAAATTCCGCTGGCGTTCTTGACCGATAATCCTGCGCGGGACCGCACCGTCAACGCCTGGGGCGAAAGCTGGGTGCTCAAGGCCGCAAATAAGATCGAGACGATCCCCGACGATCCCTTCTGGCTCGAGCATCCGCATGCGTTGCTCGACGCCTGGGCAGTCGACGACGAGCTCAAAAAATATAAGCTCGTGGACACCGACGGTCAGGCCTTCGCCGATGCGGCGCTGAGCGAACGCGAGGATAACCGGCAGCTCGGCGCCAATAACTTCTGGCTCGCCCCGCATTTCGTCAAACGGCTTGGCCATCTCGGCTGGGGCTTTGGTCCCTCGGTTACGGCGCTTGGGCTCGCCAGCGCCTTCGACCATGACAATTCGCCGATCTCCATCCACCGCACCTATTCGACCGTCATCGAGGCCTTTCCGCGCGTGAAGAAGATGCTCTTCCAGGAGCTCAACATGCCGGACGATTCCTGGAATCCGAAAGGTCTGCCGATCTCGCTGCGCCGTCCCGTCGATGTCTTCATTCCCAACGTCAATTCGATCGACATGGACACGACCGGCACCTGGCCTTTCGGCCGGCGCCTCGAGGATCAGGTCGCGACGCGGTTTCTGTCGCTCTTCCTCGACATGAGCGCGACGCTGAACGGCAAGAAATACCACGTCGAGTTGCTCAACGATCCTGCGCTTTGGGCGAGCGCGCCGATCGAGCCGCGGACGACGCCCAATCCGAGGAAAAATGACAAGGAGTTCCTCAAGAGCTTCCCCTATTTGGCCGAGCCCTGGTAGCCACCGCGCAGTGGGAGGAACTGGGCATGAATTACAGAGTCGAGGCTTTGGAGGGCTACGCTGCGGAGATGGGCCGCATAGAGGCGGCCCTCGATGAGTTCGGCGACGACGTCATCGATCGCGCGGCCGACGCCGAGCAGATCACGCGCTATGCGTGGCGTCGCTATCAGAAGGCGGCGGTCGCCGGCGATCTCGAGGATCTCATGGCCGTCGACGGCGTGCTGGACCGAGCCGTCGCGCGTCTCGCCGATCCGTCGGACCTTTATCTGTTGAAGGCGAACCTCGCCTTCAAGCTGCATCGGCTAGATCATGTCCGCGCCGCGCTTGCAGCGGCCCCCCGTGTGCGCGACAGCCGCGAGGCGCGGGTGCTCGCCGCCGATCTCGCCTTTCAGGAAGGGCGCTATGACGTCGGCGCTGCAGGGCTATGAGCAACTGCTCGAGGAGGAGCGTAGCTGGGACGGCCTCGCGCGTCTCGCGCATTTTCTGTTCAAGATGGGAGACGACCCCGGAGCGGAGCAACTCTATGAGGAGGCGCGGGACTCGCTGACGGCAAAGCAGATGCGGCCCTTCGCATGGCTCGAGACGCAGCGCGGTCTCATGGACTTTCAGCGCGGACGCTTGGCCGAGGCCGAGCGCCGATACTCAGTCGCCGACAGGGCCTATCCCGGCTATTGGCTCGTGCAGGAGCATCTCGCGGAACTCTGGGGCGCGCAGGGACGCTACGCCGACGCCATCGCCCTACTCGAATCGATCGTCGATGCCGTCGAACGTCCAGACCTGCAGCAGGCGCTGGGCGAGCTATGCGACGTCGCGGGGCGCGCCGAAGCAGCGGCGGCCTGGAAAGCAAAGGCCCTCACCGCCTATCTGCGTTCGGCGCAGGCGGGAGAGACGCATTTCTACCACCACCTCGTGGACTATTACGCCGACGTTGCAGAGGAGGGCGACGCTGCGACCTTTTGGGCGATGAAGGACGTCGAGCTGCGCGAGAATTTTTCGACGCAGTCGGCGCTTGGTTGGTCGCTCTATCGGGCGGGACGCCTGAACGAAGCGGTCCACTGGATCGACCGCGCTTTGGGTTCCGGGGCCTGCGCCGCCAAGCTCTTCCATCAAGCCGCGCTAATCCATTCGGCAGCCGGCGATCGCGACAAGGGCCTGTCGCTCATGTCCCTGGCCGCCCGCATCAATCCCCATGTGGAGAGCTTCCACATCCACCACTGAAGCGCGCGCAGCTTTCAGCCAGATCAGCGAACCGGCGCCGCGACGACCGCCGAAGCGACCGGCGCGTTCTGCGGTCCGCCGAGCGCCACGGCGAGCCGCGTGCGGATCATGTCGGCGAGCACTCTGGCGTCGCGAATCTCGCCGTCGCGCGCGGCGCGGACATTGGCCAGGCGATTACTGAAGCGGTCGTAGCTCGCAAGCGCGGTGGAGGAGCCATCCGTCACGAGCGTTCCATCGGGCACGGTGACGAGCTTGTAATCGGCCTTGATGATGACGGAAGCCGAGGTCGCGCGCCCGGTCACCGTATCGACGATGGGCGTGCGCACCTGCTCGCTGAGCTTCACGTCGAGCCGATAGCGCGGCGAGAAGGTGGCTCCCGTGCCGTTGAGGTCGAAGATCAGCTCGTCGCGCACATAATGCCCCATGCGGTCGGGGATCGGCGTGACGTCGATTGCGGCGAGCTGATTGGCGAGGTCGGGATTGGAGGAGAGAGGGCCGTACATCGGCTCGATGCAGCCCGAAAGCCCCAGCGCGGCGAGACCCGCGATCACGCCAAGGACCGGCTTAGACAACGACATTGACGATCCTGCCCGGGACGAGAATGAACTTCTTCACGGAGCGGCCCTCCAGCGCGCGCTGAACGGCCTCCTGCGCCAACGCCTCGGCGCGCACGGCCTCCTCGCCCGCGTCCCTCGCGACGAGTATCTCCGCACGCCTCTTGCCGTTAACTTGCACGGGCAAGCTTATCATTTCCTTTGCGACCAAATTTGGATCGGCCTGCGGCCAGGGCGCCTCGGCCACGAGGCCGGCCGCGCCGAGGTCCGCCCAGCACTCCTCGGCGATGTGCGGCGTCATGGGCGCGACGAGGCGGATCAGGGCCTCGGCCGCCTCGCGATAGGCCCAGGCGGCATCTGCTGCGACCCCCGCCTCGGTCACGGCGTCGAGCGCCGCGGTCAGCTCATTGGCGAATTCGCGGATGCGGGCGATGGCGCTGTTGAAGCGCAGCCGCTCAATGTTTTCCGTGACTTGCGCGATAGCGCGGTGGGTCGCCTGGCGTAAGCCTGTCGCCTCGGGCGAAAATTGCGCAGGCGCGGCGGTTCCCGCCGGGGCGGCGACCCGGCCGAGCTCGCCGGTGAGCCGCCACAAGCGCTGGACGAAGCGCCAGGCGCCCTGCGCGCCCTCGTCCGACCAGATCACGTCGCGGTCGGGTGGACTGTCGGAGAGCACGAAAAGACGGGCGGTGTCGGCCCCATAGCTCTGGATGATGTCGTCCGGGTCGACCGTGTTCTTCTTCGACTTCGACATCTTCTCGATCGGGCCGATGGCGATCTCGGAGCTGTCCTCGATCAGGAAGGCGCGCCGCCCCTCGGGTCCCGCCTCGATGCGGATGTCGGCCGGCGAAACCCAGCCCTCCGAACCCTTATAGGTCTCATGGACGACCATGCCCTGGGTGAAGAGGCCGGCGAAGGGCTCGGTGAGCGCGCCATGGCCGGAATCGCGCATCGCCCGCGAGAAGAAGCGGGAATAGAGCAGATGCAGGATCGCGTGCTCGATGCCGCCAATATATTGGTCGACCGGCAGCCAGCGCTCCGCCGCGGCCTTCGACGCCGGCGCCGCGGCATTGTGCGGATCGGTGAAGCGTGCGTAATACCAGGACGAATCGACGAAAGTGTCCATCGTGTCGGTCTCGCGCCGGGCGGGCTTGCCGCATTGCGGGCAGGCGGCGTGCTTCCAGGTCGGGTGGCGGTCGAGCGGATTGCCGGGCTGGTCGAAGGTGACGTCCTCGGGGAGCTTCACCGGCAGATCCTTTGCGGGGACCGGCACGACGCCGCAGCTCTCGCAATGGATGATGGGGATCGGGCAGCCCCAATAGCGCTGGCGCGAGACGCCCCAGTCGCGGAGCTTATAGTTCACCTTGCGCTGGCCCTGCGGCCGGTCGAAGAGCGCAGTCGTCTCGAGACGGCGCGCCACCGTCTCCTTGGCCTCGGGGACGGTCAGACCGTCGAGGAAGCCGGAGTTGATGAGCCGCCCCTCGCCGTCGAAGGCCGTGTCGGTGACCTGTAGCGCCGCGGGGTCGGCGCCCTCGGGGCAGACCACCGGCGTCGCGCCGAGCCCATAGGCGTTGGAGAAATCCAGATCGCGCTGGTCATGCGCCGGGCAGCCGAAGATCGCGCCCGTGCCGTAATCCATGAGCACGAAATTCGCGACATAGACCGGCAGAGTCCAGCTCGCGTCGAAAGGATGGATCGCTCTGAGCCCTGTGTCGTAGCCCTTTTTCTCGGCGGTCTCGATCGCTGCGACCGAGGTGCCGATATGTCGGCATTCTTCGATGAAGGCCGCGAGCTTTTCGTCCGCCTCTGCGGCGGCGCGGGCCAGCGGATGATCGGCGGCGATGGCCACGAATTTCGCGCCAAACAGCGTGTCGGGACGCGTCGTGAAGACCTCGACCTCCCGCGCCTCGCCGAGCGGCGCGGCCAATGCGAAGCGCAGCAGCAGGCCCTTCGGAGCGGCCGATCCAATTGTGCTGCATGAGCCGCACTTTTTCTGGCCAGCGCTCCAGCGTCTCTAGCCCTGAGAGCAGCTCCTCGGCGTAATCGGTGATCTTGAAGAACCATTGCGTCAGCTCGCGCTGCTCGACGAGCGCGCCCGAGCGCCAGCCGCGCCCGTCGATGACCTGCTCATTGGCGAGCACCGTGTTGTCGACCGGGTCCCAGTTCACCTTGGATTGCTTGCGATCGACGATTCCGGCCTTCAGAAAATCCAGGAAGAGCTGCTGCTGGCGGCCGTAATAGGCGGGATCGCAGGTGGCGATCTCGCGCGTCCAGTCGAGCGACAGGCCGAGCGACTTCAACTGCGCCTTCATCGTCGCGATATTGGCGTAGGTCCATTCCGCCGGATGGCGTTTGCCCGCCATGGCGGCGTTCTCGGCGGGAAGGCCGAAGGCGTCCCAGCCCATGGGATGCAGAACGTCGAATCCCCGCGCGCGCATGAAGCGGGCGATCACGTCGCCCATCGAATAATTGCGCACATGCCCCATGTGGATGCGCCCCGAAGGGTAGGGGAACATCTCCAGCACGTAATATTTGGGCTTGTCGGCGCCGCCGATGTTTCGAGCGGCGCCCGCGGGGCTATTCCGCCCGGCCTCGAAAACCCGCGCCTCGTCCCAGGCCTTGCGCCATCTAGGCTCGGCGACGGCGAAATTATAGCGATCGGGTCTCATGGGCGCGCCGCGGGTCTCGGGGTGGGAGTGCGGCTGTAATGCCGGGCGAGGCGGCCGGTTGTCAAAGCATGGGATTGTGAGAAGTTGCGCTGCCCCCAGGGCGGCGCCACGCGGGGCTCCGGCGCCTCCAGGCTCACACCATCTGCGTGAACTCGATTGGCGCTGTGGCCATCGAGTTCGCGCGAGATGCGCTCCGGAAGGCGATTACCTGAAGCAGCGAAGCGTCCCGTCGGGCATGCGCGTGGCCGGATGGCCCGTTGTTCTCAGGCACCAGGCCTGATTCTGGCCGCCGAACACGCATTGACCCCAGGCGTTGCGGTGCCCGTTGGGACCGCAGCCCCCCAATGCGAAAGCCGGCGTCGCCAGCGACGACATCGCTGCGGCGAGAACCGCGGCTCCGAGAAGCCCCGTGCAAAGCTTTCTCATGTCTCTCTCCCCTATTTGCGCCATTTCTGGAATATGGCGAAAACGAGGCTACACCCGAAGCCGCGCGAGGCAAAGGCGGCGGACGACGCGCGACCCCGGTTGGAACCATATGGTTGCGGCTGCGTTTCCGTCTCGGAATGCGCATCCCGGGGGATGAGCGGTCAAAGCGATCGAGGAAAGCGAAATGAACCGGAGAGTCTTTTTGGCTGGCGTAGGACTTGCGGTCGGCGCGCTCGCGACGTCCGATGCGGCGCTCGCGGCGCCGAGCCTGCCGCTCCCCGAAAAGCTTGTCCTCAACGAGGAAATCGAGAACGTCTGGTGGTATCGCTGGCGCCGCCGCCGCGTGTGGCGCCGCCGCTGGTGGTGAGGCCAGAGGCCCGCGCGAAGCGCGCGGGCCTTCCCCGAGATGAGCGATTGAGAGTCAGCAGACCCTTGCTACCGTCGTCGCCCCTATCGCGTGGCGCAGGGGCGGCGGACGAGGCGGAAAAATGGATGAAGCGGACGAAAAGGCGCTCGATCGAATCCATGAGCACAAGAGACATTACGACATAATCTATGTTTATCGCTTCAATTACGCGATGGTCGCCCAGTCGATGCTGCTCGTGTCCTACGCCACATTGCTATCGGTCGTAAACAAAACGCCGCAGTCGCATCATCGCTCAAGTCGTTATCGCAGCATTCGGACTGCTGTTCACCTTTTTCCAATATGTCATCAGCCTGCGCCTCAATAGGCGGATGCGGCATTTGAACGAGAATTACCTGCTGAAATACGATCCTGTCTATAGAGACGCCTTCAACGACGCCTATTCCTCCGAATCCTGGCTCGTCTCAAACGTGCAGGGCGTCTGGATACCGGCGAGCTTCGCCATCGTTTGGTGCATTTTCATCGCCATCGCGTTCTCCGAGCTTTTTCACTGACGGCTCCCCCCGTCACCCTTTGCCGCCTTCCGCCATCTTTGCAGCGCGACGAGCGACCAGATCGCCTCCACCAGGCCGAAGGGCCATGCGCCCTGCAGAAATCCATAGATCGAGCCGAGCGCGCAGGCGCAGGCGAAGCCCAGGATGAACCAGGGGCTGCGCGCTTCGAGCGTATAGGTGACGAGCATTGCGGTGACGGCGAAGAGCCCGAAGGCGGTGAGCGGGTCCATGCCGTCGGCTTTACAGCGCGATCCGCGATCTCGCCGAAAACTCGTCCGGCGCGAACTCCACGAGATCGGCGGTAAGACCGTTGGCTTCCAGAGAGCCGCGCACGCGCGCATTGGCGCCGACGATGAAGATGCGGGTCTTGCGCTTCTTCGCCTTCTTGGCGAAGCTCGCCAGCGCATGCGCGGCGGCGGCGTCGGCGAGCGGAACGCCGGTGAGATCGAGGATGAAAACCTCCGGCCTCGGGCCGATCGCATCCAGCACGGCGGAGACGGAGGCCGCGACGCCGAAGAAGAACGGGCCGCTGATCCGATAGCTCATGATCTTGTCGGGGCGCCGCGACGGGACGTAGCAATTATCCGTCACGTCGCCTTCGGCGAGGTCGAGCTCGGCCTTGCTGTCGCTCGTCTCGATCTCGACGATCTCGGCCATGCGATGCATGAAGAGGAGCGAGCCGAGCGTCACGCCGGCGCCGATGCCGACCGTGATGTCGTGGAAGACGGTCAGGATGAAGGTCGTCGCGAGCACGAAGGCCTCGCCGCGATCATGCTTGAAGATCGAGACGATCTGCTCGCGCTCGATCATGTTCCAGGCGACGATGGTCAGCACGGCGGCGAGCGTCGCGAGCGGAATATGCGAGGCGAGCGGCGCCGCGACGGCCATGAAGATCAGCAGGAACAGCGCGTGCAGCATGCCGGCGGCCGGCCCATGCGCGCCGGCGCGGATGTTCGTCGCGGTGCGGGCGATGGCGCCCGTGCAGCAAAGCCCGCCAAAGAGCGCCGAGCCGATATTGGCGAAGCCCTGCGCCGCAAGCTCGCAATTGGAGCGATGACGCCGCCCGGTCATGCCGTCGGCGACGACGGCGGAAAGCAGCGACTCGATGCCGCCGAGAAGCGCGATGGCGACGGCCGAGGGCGCGAGCTCCACGAGCTGGCGCAGGCTCACATCCGGGAGCGAGGGGGCGGGCAACCCTCGGGGGATGCCGCCGAATTTCGAGCCGATCGTCTCGACGGGCATTTCGAAAGCCCAGACGGCGAGGCCGCCGAGCGCGATCGCCGCGAGAAAGCCCGGAAAGCGCGGTTTCCAGGCCCGCAGGATCAGGATGAAGGCGAGCGACCCCGCGGCCAGTCCAATGGCCGGGATCGAGGCCGAGGGGAGCGCAGGGCGGAAGGCTTCGAGCTTCTCGAGAAAGTCCGCGGGCTCATGGGCGACCTTGAGCCCCAGCAGATCCTTGATCTGGCTCGAGAAGATGATCAGCGCGACGCCGGCCGTGAAGCCGATGGTCACCGAATAGGGGATGTATTTGATGTATGTGCCGAGCCGCAGATAGCCGATGGCGACGAGCAGAACGCCCGCCATGAGCGTCGCGGCGAGAAACCCCGGATAGCCGTGCGTCTCGATGACTTTGGCGACGAGCACGATGAAGGCGCCGGCCGGGCCGCCGATCTGGAAGCGGCTGCCGCCGAAGGCCGAGATGAGAAAGCCGCCGACGATGGCCGCATAGAGCCCGTTCTCGGGCTTGGCCCCCGAGGCGATGGCGATGGCCATGGAGAGCGGCAGCGCGACGATCGCCACCGTGAGACCCGCGAGCGCGTCGGCGCGAAACTGCGAGAGGCCGTAGCCCTCGCGCACCGTGGAGAGGAGCTTGGGCGTGAAGCTGTCGGAGAAGCTTTGGGAAAGGCTCATGGCCGCGCGAATCGGAGAGACGCTTGATTAGAGCGTTTCCGGCGCGCGGGGGTCAAGTTCGAAATTTGTGCGCTGCGGCGCCGCCCCCTTCCCAACCCTCCCCCGCTTCGCGGGAGAGGGAGTTTGATTGCGCGAGTTATCGAGACTTCGCGTAACGCCTGCCGGCCCCTCTCCCGCCGTAAGGCGGGGGAGGGTGAGGGAGGGGGCATAGTCCGCTGCCGCCTCACAAAATCCCCGCGTCGAGGCTCGCGGCCATGAGCAGTGCCGAGCTCGCGGGCCTCATCCACGAATTCCTCACGCCAGGGGCCGCGGCAGGTCAGCGGCTCGCGCGCCCTTCGCCAGCGCAGACCGGTCGCGATGCTCTCCACCGCGCGGCGCGTTCCCGTGCCGTCGCTGCCGGCGCGGATGAAGAGCGCGTAAGCGAGCCCCTCGGTTTTTTCGAGCAGCGGATAGTAGCAGCGGTCGAAGAAATCCTTCAGCGCGCCGCTCATATAGCCGAGGTTCTCGGGCGTGCCGAGAATGACCGCCTGCGCGGCCAGCACATGCTCCGGCTGCGTCTCGAAAGGGCTTTGCGCCCGCGTTTCCACATCCTCGATCTCGGGCGCGCGCGCGCCGGCGATCACGGCGTCGCGCAGCCGCTCGAGATTGGGCGAGGGCGCATGGGCGATGATGAGCAGGCGTTTTTTCATGTCGCATGATTCCCTCTCCCCGCTCGGGGAGAGGGCCAGGGTGAGGGGCTTGGCGCCTTCTGCGCAAGCGGCTAGTTGTTCTCTCTCTCCCCGCGAGCGCGGGAGGAGCGGCATTCGACCCGAGAGCTGGAAATGCGCACTGAAAGACTGACGGCCTTCAGCGACGGCGTCATCGCCATCATCATCACGATCATGGTGCTGGAGCTGAAAGCCCCGCATGACGCGAGCTGGGCGGCGCTGCGTCCGCTCGCGCCTACCTTTTCGCCTATGCGCTGAGCTTCGCCTATGTCGCGATCTACTGGAACAACCATCACCATTTGTTGCACGCCGTTCGATGGGTGAACGGCGCGATCCTCTGGATCAATACGATCCTGCTGTTCTTTCTCTCGCTCATTCCCTTTTCGACGGCCTGGCTCAGCGAGACGGACTTCGCGCAAGTCCCGACGGCGCTTTACGGCCTGACGCTGCTCGGACCGGCGACGGCCTACTACGCGCTCTATCGAATCCTGATCGCTTCAGGGGCGCTGGAGCCTGAGGTCGTAGAAGCGATCGGAACCGATTGGAAGGGTCATATATCGCTTGCGCTTTACGTGGCGGGGCTGGTTTCGAGCTTCTTCTACCCCTCTGTCGCAATCGCGATCTACGCCCTCGTCGGCGCAATATGGATCGTTCCCGATCGGCGGATCGAGAAACATCTCGGGCGTCACGAAGATTGACCTTCACTTGGCCTTCGCGGCCGGGGAGCCTCTATATCACCCCGCCAGCGCCGCGAGCACGCGCGCCCAGCTCCTCGCGCCCTTGTGGAAGGACGTCAGCGAGTATTTTTCGTTGGGCGAATGGATGCGGTCGTCGTCGAGCGCGAAGCCGATCATCAGCGCGTCCATGCCGAGCGTCTCCTTGAAGGCGCCGACGATCGGGATCGAGCCGCCGCAGCCGACGAGCGCGGCGTCGACGCCCCATTCCTCCGCGAGCGCTTTTCTGGCGCGCGAAAGCTCGGGCGAGCTGAAGGGAAGGCTGAGCGCCCCCGACGCGCCATGCGAGGCGAACTCCACCTTCACGTCGGTTGGCAGACGCGCGCGCACGAAGGCGCGCAGGCTCTCCAGAACCTTCTCGGGGTCCTGCGTCCCAACGAGGCGGAAGGAGAATTTGGCGCCGGCCTTAGCGGGCAGCACCGTCTTCGTGCCCTTGCCGATATAGCCGCCATAAATCCCGTTCACCTCGCAGGTCGGACGCGCCCAGATCTGCTCCAGCGCGCCGCGTCCGCGCTCGCCGGCGACCTGCGTTAGGCCAAGGGACGCGAGAAAGGCGCGCTCGTCGAAATCGAGCCCGCGCCATTGCGCCGCAACGTCGGCCGGGATCTCCGGCACGCCGTCGTAAAAGCCCGGCAGAGTCACTTTGCCGTCGGCGTCGTGAAGCTCGCCGATGATCTTGCTCAGCACATGGATCGGATTGACGACGGGGCCGCCGAACATGCCCGAATGGAGATCGTGGCTCGCCGCCGTCAGCACGACCTCCTCATGCGCAAGGCCGCGCAGCATGACGGTGATCGCGGGCGTTTTCGCGTTCCACATGGAGGTGTCGCAGACGAGCGCGAGCGAGGGCTCGGAGAGCTCCTGCCGATATTTCGCGAGAAACTCCGGCAGCGACGGGGAGCCCGTCTCCTCCTCGCCCTCGAAGAGGAAGGTGACGTTGCAAGGCAGGCCGCCATTCGCCTCATAGGCGCGGCAGGCCTCGACGAAGGTCATGAGCTGGCCCTTGTCGTCGGAGGCGCCGCGCGCGACGATCTCCTCGGCGTCCTTGCCGAGCCGCACGCTGCGGCTCGAAGGGCGGGGCCTCCCACAGCTCCAGCGGATCGGCGGGCTGCACGTCGTAATGGCCGTAAAAAAGCACATGCGGCGCGTCCGCGCGCTTCGCCTTGGCGTGTCCGACGACGATCGGATGACCGGGCGTCGCGCGCCGCTCGGCCGTGTAGCCGAACCCTTGCAGCGCGGCGACGAGCCAGTCGGCGGCGCGCTCGCACTCCTTCGTATAGGCCGGATCGGTCGAGATCGACGGGATGCTGAGCAGATCGACGAGGCGCCCCTTGGAGGCGTCGATATTGGCGTCGATGGTGGAAAGAACGGCGTCGAGATTGGCCATGCGAGCCCCTTTCGTCTCCCATTATAGAGCATGATTCGGTAGAGGCGTCGCCGTCATCCCGAGGAGCGCCCGCAGGGCGCGTCTCGAGGGATGGCGCATTCGCCCTTCGAGACGGCCGCTTCGCGGCCCCTCACGGCAAGGAGGCGGGACCGTCATGCGTCGCCGGCAGTGAGTGCACATGCACGTCCCGGCCCGAGTGTCTCTCCAAAATATCCTGGGCGTTCGCCTCCTGCTCGGGGTCGGCGCAGCGCACCCAGAGCAGCAGCCCGCCATGCGCGATCTGGTGCGTGACGCTTTCCGCATGGTCGTGCCCGATGAATTTCGCGAGAAGCTCGCCCAGCACGCCCCCGGCGCCGGCGCCGATCCCCGCCGCCAGCAGCGCGATGGCGAGCGCGCCGCCTGAAGCGGCGACGACGCCCGTCGCGCCGAGCGCGCCGAGCAGGCCGAAGGCGCCGATCGCGGCGCGCTCCGTCTCCTCCACGGGCAGGTAACGCGCGCGCGGCGCCGCCGGATCGTCCTCGAGCTCGGAGACCTTCTGATATTTGTGGCCGAGCTTGGCTTCGACCGCCGCTTCCGAGGCGAGGAGGTTCAGGGCCTCGTCCGGGAAGCCTGCGTCATGCAGCTCGTCGACCGCGCTCTGCAGGCTCGCCGCATCGGCGAAGACGCCCACCGCCTCACGACTCCCGCCGCCCCTCGTCATTTTGTCGCCCCTTCGCCAGCCGCTTGCAGAGAACCGATCTAAAGCGCCGGGGTGGCCGCCTCAAGCTTGATCTCGCCCGCCCCTGTCTCATGTTATGAGCGTGCGGGCGCATGGCGCCCGAATCGATTGAGAGAGCGAGAGACGCAATGACCCTCAAGGCCGGAGACAGAATTCCCGAGGCGAGCCTCACCCTCGTGGGCGCGAAGGGCCCCGAGCCCGTGAAGGCCTCCGACTATTTCAAGAACCGCAAAGTGCTGCTCTTCTCGGTTCCGGGCGCCTTCACCCCGACCTGCCACAACACGCATCTCCCCGGCTTCCTCGCGAAGGCCGAGGAGATCAAGAAGAAGGGCGTCGCGTCCATCGCCGTCGTCGCGGTCAACGATCCCTTCGTGCTGGACGCCTGGCTAAACTCGACGGGCGCCAAGGGCAAGATCGACGGGCTCGCCGACGGCTCGGGCGACTTCGCCAAGGCGACCGGCACGGAGCTCGACCTTGCGGCGCATGGATTGGGGGTGCGCTCGAAACGCTACGCCGCGCTCATCGCCGACGGCGTCGTGCTGTGGATCCACGCCGAGGACGATTCGAGCAAGGCCACCGTCTCCAGCGCCGAGGCGGCGTTGAAACATTTGAATGTGTGAGCGCTTTACCGGGTGATAGGAGTCACTTCTCACCTACTTTGATCATGGCCGGGACAAGCCCGGCCATGTAGGCGTTGAATCTCAATACCCCGTCATCTCCAGATAGCCCTCGCCGTCATGGCTGCCGCGAAAGCTGATCGGTCCCTCCCAATAGGGATTGCGCGCGCCGTTCAGCGCGCGCGGATTGAGCGGCGTCGTCTCGATGTCGAGCCCGAGGCTCTTGACCCTCGCACGCCAGCGCGTCGGCAGCTTGTGGTCGTCGATGGTGGTCTCCTCCAGAGGCGTGAGCGCGATGTCGTCTGAGGAGAGCGCGCGCGTCGCGCCGTCGGGCGCGATCCATGTGCCGGCGAAGTGGTTCGTCGCGCCGCGATAGCGAAACAGCATCAGCTTCTGGCCGCCCGCGAGATGCAGCGCGAACCAGTCCCAACCGTTCTGATCGGGGCTCATGGGCTGGCTCGCCCATTCGTGATCCATCCAGGCGCGACCCGTCACCTTCACCGCGCGGCCACGCAGGGTCAGCAGGCCGTCGACCACACGAAAGAAGGGCTGGCTGTAGTAGTAAGAGGCCTGTCCCTGATCCGACTTGCGGCTGAAGCCCTTATCGCCGTGCAGAACCAGCGGGCCATCGGCCGAAAGGTCGAGGCGGTAGGAGAAGTCCGGCGCCGTGGCCTCGATGCGCCAGCGCCCCTCGCTTTCAGAAAAGCGCCAGTCGTCGATGAAGGCGTCGAAGGGCGCGGCTGTGACCCCCGCCTGTCCCACGCCGCCACGCGCCAGGGTCGAGACGAAAAGATGATCCGTGGCGCTCGTCGCCGCCGCATGGCCCATATAGACGTTGCGGTCCGCCCAGCCCTTCCCCTCCGGGCCCGGCTGCAAGGCCTTGCGGAACAGCGTCCATTGCGCGCCATAGCGCGCGCCGTCGTCGCCCAAAAGATTGGCGGTCAGATACCACCATTCAATGCGGAAGCCTGGATGCGCGCCGTGATCCTGCGGGAAGACGAGCTTTCGCCCGGGCAGAACTGGCTCGAACCCCTCGGCTTTGTCGGCGAGCCCCGCATACCCTTGAGCGCGGGCCTTGGGCGCGGCGAGAAGCAGCAGCGCGGCCAAAGCGCGGCGGCGGTCAAGCGTCATCTTCGAAGGCTTTCAGCAAGGCTGCGGGCGGCGAGCGCGCGAGGCGCAGCGCCGGGAGAGCGGCGGAGAGGAGCGCCGCGACGAGGGCGAGCGACAGCATCTGCAACCACTGCTCGGGAAAGATGGAGTAGGGCAGCCGCCAGCCGTAGGCGCGCACATTGATCTCGGCGACGAGTATCCAGGCCATGGCGAGGCCGAGTGGCAAAGCGCAGAGCGCCGTCGCGAAGGCGAGCGCCAGAACGCGCGCGAGCTCATAAAGCGCGAGGCGCCCGCGCGTCACGCCGATCGCAAAGAGCGGCGCGAGCCGCAGCAGGCGCATGTTGGAGAGCGTGGCGAGGCTCGAGAAGAGCGCCACGCTCGAGACGAAGAGCGTCAGCGCGCCGAGCGCCGCCGTCACCGCGAAAGTATGGTCGAAAATGCGCAGCGACAAAGCCTTGACGCTCGCCTGATCCATGACGCGCGCAAGCGCCGGACCGAAGCGGGCGCGCAGATCGGCCAAGAGTGGCGGCACGTCGCGCGGCGCGACGCGCAGGCTCAGCGCGACGCGCCTCGCTTGCGGCCAATAGCGGAAGAGCGTGTCGAGATCGACGCGGATTTGCCCTTTCGGGTTGCCGTAATCGGCGTAGATTCCGACGATCTCGAGCGGCCATTTTCCCTCTGGCGTGGGGAGCACGATGGTCGCGCCGAGTTCGAGCTTGAGGCGGCGCGCGAGCTGCTCGCTCATGAGCGCCGCTTTCCCCGAGGCGAGCTTCTCCCAGGCGTCGCTCCTGGCGGAAAGGGTCGGGAAATGCGCGCGATAGGTCTCGCTCGGCTTCAGCCCGTAGACCTCGACGGGCCAGCCGGCGAGGAGCGAGGGCGCGCGTGACGTCGGCAGGATTTCGGCGACCTCCGGGCGGCCGGCGAGGAATTCGTGGATCTGCGCCGCATCGGCGTCGCTCGCGCCTTCGAGATAGGCCTCCGCGACGAGCCTTTCGTCGAGCCAAGAGACGAAGGTGCTGCGAAAGCCTCCGACCATCGCGCCGACGGCGATGTTCGTTCCGAGCGCCAGCAGCAGCGCGCCGAGCGCCATAGCGAGCACGGGCGTCTCGGCGCGGCACTCCGCCCAGAACCATTGCGCGAGCGCGCTTCTCGCAAAAGCTTCGCCAAGGCGCATCGCGCCGGCGACGAGCAAGGGAAAGAGCAGGATCGAGCCGAGCGCGAGCAGGCCCACCGCCGCAAAGGCCGCCCCGAGCCGGTCGGAAAGAAAGAGCGCCGCCCAGGCGGCGGCGAGGGCGAGAAGACCCGCCAGGGCGCGAAGGGGAATGTCGATCTGTCGCGCCTGCGGCTGAGCGGTCTCGGTAATGCGTAGGCGCAGCGTGCGGATGAGGCCGGTCGAGGCCGCGGCGACGGCGCCGAGCAGCGCGACGCCCAGCGCCAGCGCCGCCCAGCGGGGCTCGAGCGGCAGCGCCGCGTCGAGACGCGCGCCGTAGAGGCTTTCCAGGCTGGCCGCGACATTGGGCAGCAGCGCCGCGGCGATGACGCGCCCCAGCGCGAGGCCGATAGCCCCGGCGACGAGGCCGAAGAGTAAAGCCTCCAAAAGCAGCGCGGCGCCCAGCGCGCGCGCCGAGACGCCGATGGCCCGCAGCGTGCGGATCGTCGGCAGGCGCTGCACGAAGGCGAGGCCATTGGCTGCATAAGCGATGAAGAGTCCGACGAGAAAGGCCAACGCGCCGAAGGCCGAGAGATTGAGGTGGAAGGATTCCGTGAGCTTCTCGATGTCGGGCGCGGCGTCGGGATCCTGCAACTGCAGCGCGTCGCCGACGATCGATTCGAGCGAGGGCGCGCCGCGCTCCGCCCCCGACCGCCTGATGACAAGGCGAGAGAGAAGCCCCGGTCGGTCGAGGACTTCCTGCGCGACGCCGATGTCGACGATCAGATAGCCCGGCGGCGCGGCGGCGCTCGCCATCAGCGGCGGCAGGCGATCCGGCACGTGCGCGCCCTCGGGCGCCGAGAGCGCTTGAAGCGTGCTTGGCGCGACGAGCGTGACGCCCGGGCGCTTGAGGGAGCGCTCGACGCCCGCGGTTTCGGCGACGGCCTTGAGCCGCGTGTCGGTCGGCGCGGTGATGGGATCGACGCCGAGCAGCGTGAAGAATCGCTCGCCAATGCGCAGCGTCCCTTCGAGCACGGGCGAGACCTTCCAGCCGGCGCGGCGCAGGCGGATGTAAAGCTCCTGCGGAAACTGCCCGCCATGCGGCGCGACGAGGCTTTGCGTCGAGGCTTCGTTGAGCAGCGCGGCGGCCTCGGCATAGCTCGCGCGGGCCTTGGCGTTGAGCGCCTCGACGCCGGCGAAGAGCGCCGTCGCAAGCGCGAGGCCGACGAAAAGCGCCGCGAAATTGCCGGGGCGCCGGCGCCAGTGAGAGAGCAGCGCGAGCAGCGCATAGGCCAGCCGCCTCATGGCGCGGACATCACGCCATGCGCGAGCCGCGCCTGGCGCCCAAGCCTTGCGGCGAGCCGCGCGCTATGCGTGACGATGAGCAGCGCCGCGCCCGAGGCGGCGACGAGGTCGAGCATGAGGCTCAGCGCCTCGTCGCCCGAGTCCTCGTCGAGATTGCCGGTGGGCTCGTCGGCGAGGATGAGCCTTGGCCGAGCCGCCAGCGCCCGCCCGATCGCGACGCGCTGCTGCTGGCCGCCGGAGAGCGCTTCTGGATATCGCCCCTCAAGCCCCGCAAGACCGAGCCTTGCGGTCAGCTCCGCCTGCCAGGCGGCGTCAAGCCTCCCGCAGAGCCGCGCCTGAAAGCTCAGATTTTGCGCGACCGTGAGGCTCGAGATGAGGTTGAATCTCTGGAAGACGAGCCCGATGGTCTCGCGTCGCAGTTTCGCGCGCTCCGCCTCGGAAAGCGCGCCGAGAGGCTGACCGCAAAGCCGGATCTCGCCGGAATCCGGCGCATCGAGCCCCGCCGCGAGATTGAGCAGCGTGCTTTTGCCGCTTCCCGACTCTCCCATGAGCGCCAGCGTCTCGCCCGGCGCGAGGGAGATGTCGACGCCTTTCAGGATTTGCAGCCGCCCCTGCGGCGTGGCGTAGGATTTCACGACCCCCCGAGCCTCGAGGAGGGGGGATGAGCAATTCCGCAGGACGGATGTCTCAATCATGGCGCTCGCAGATGGCCTCGGGCGGGCGGAGGTCGCAACGTTAACTGGGCTTACGCCAGAGGCTTGGCTAGTCTCGGCCTTGCCTCCCCGCCGTCGAAAGTCGCCAAACACTAACATTTAGGCGGGCTCCCGGGGGCTTCCCCGTTACATTGACATCCCCAGCCCCCCCTCTTATCTCTCCGGCCGAAAAAGGCGCGCCAAAGCGTCGGCCCTCGCACGGCCTCTCCAAGCCGGGCACGACGGCTTTTATCAAGGACACAAAGTATGATCGGCGCGCTCGCCAAGAAAATTTTCGGCACGGCCAATGAACGGCGGCTCAAGACCTATCAGCCCCGCGTCAAGGCCATCAACGCGCTGGAGCCGGAGGTCGAGAAGCTCTCCGACGAGGAGCTGCGCGCCCGCACCCAGGAATTCCGCGACCAGATCGCCGCCGGCGCGACGCTCGACGAGCTTCTCGTGCCGGCCTTTGCCACCGTGCGCGAGGCGGCCAAGCGCACGCTCGGGCAGCGGCACTTCGACGTGCAGCTCATCGGCGGCATGGTGCTGCATGAGGGCGCGATCGCCGAGATGCGCACGGGCGAAGGCAAGACGCTCGTCGCGACGCTCGCCGTCTATCTCAACGCGCTGAAGGGCGAAGGCGTTCACGTCGTCACGGTCAACGACTATCTCGCCAAGCGCGACGCCGACTGGATGGGGAAGATTTACCGGTTCCTCGGCATGAGCGTCGGCGTGATCGTGCACGACCTCTCCGACGAGGAGCGCGGCAAGGCCTATGCCTGCGACATCACCTACGGCACGAACAACGAATACGGCTTCGACTATCTGCGCGACAATATGAAGTACGAGCTCGCGCATATGGTGCAGCGCGGCCATAGCTTCGCGATCGTCGACGAGGTCGACTCGATTCTCATCGACGAGGCGCGCACGCCGCTCATCATCTCGGGGCCAGTCGACGACAAGTCCGATCTCTACAATGCGATCGACAGCTTCATTCCGAAGCTTCTGCCCGAGGACTTCGAGCTCGACGAGAAGCAGCGGACGGTCAATCTGACCGACGCCGGCAATGAGCACATGGAGCAGCTCCTCACAGAGGCGGGCGTGCTCGTCGACGGCGCGCTCTACGAGGCGCAAAACGTCACGATCGTCCATCACATCAATCAGGCGCTGCGCGCCCATAAGCTTTTCCAGCTCGACAAGGACTATATCGTCCGCAAGGGCGAGGTCGTCATCATCGACGAGTTCACCGGCCGCATGATGCCGGGACGCCGCTACTCGGAAGGACTGCATCAGGCGCTCGAGGCCAAGGAGCATGTGCAGGTCCAGCCCGAGAACGTGACGCTCGCCTCGATCACTTTCCAGAATTACTTCCGCCTTTACGGCAAGCTCGCCGGCATGACCGGCACGGCCTCGACCGAGTCGCTGGAGTTTGCGGAAATCTATAAGCTCGACGTCGTGGAGATCCCGACGCATCGCCCCATCTCGCGCAAGGACGAGGACGACGAGGTCTATCGCACCGCCGAGGAGAAGCTCGCGGCGATCACGACGGAGATCGAGGAGGCGAGCGCGCGGCTGCAGCCGCTGCTCGTCGGCACGACCTCGATCGAGAAGTCCGAGCAGCTGGCGAAATTTCTGATCAAGCGCGGCTACAAGCAGATCGACTTCGAGGACAAGAAGGGCATCCCCAAGCTCTATGAGGCGGCGCGCTCCGGCAAGCCGTCGAAGCTCTTCGCGGTGCTGAACGCGCGCTTCCATGAGCTCGAAGCCTATATTGTCGCCGAAGCCGGCGTACCCGGCGCGATCACGGTCGCGACCAACATGGCCGGCCGCGGCACCGACATTCAGCTCGGCGGCAATGTCGAGATGCGCGTCGAGCAGGAATGCGTTGCACTCGAAGGCGAGGAACGCAGCGCCAAAGAGGCCGAGATCCGCGCCGAGGTCGCGCGCTTCAAGGAACAGGCCATCGCCGCGGGCGGCCTCTACATCATCGGCACGGAGCGCCATGAGAGCCGGCGCATCGATAACCAGCTGCGCGGCCGTTCCGGCCGTCAGGGCGATCCCGGCCGCTCGAAATTCTATCTGTCGCTGCAAGACGATCTGATGCGCATCTTCGGCTCCGAGCGGCTCGACGCGATGCTCGTGAAGCTCGGCCTGCAAGAGGGCGAGGCGATCGTCCATCCCTGGATCAACAAGGCGCTGGAGAAGGCGCAGCAGAAGGTCGAGGCGCGCAACTTCGACATGCGCAAGAACGTGCTGAAGTTCGACAATGTGATGAACGATCAGCGCAAGGTCATCTTCGAGCGCCGCCGCGAGATCATGAACGAGGAGAGCGTCGAGGAAACGGTGGCCGAAATGCGCGAGGACGTGATCCACACGCTCGTGGCGCGTCACATCCCGCACGACGTCTATGCGGACGCCTGGGACGTCGAGGGTCTCGACCGCGAGGTGAAGGCCAAGCTCAATCTCGATGTGCCGGTCGCCGCCTGGGCGGCGGAGGAAGGCATCGCCGACGAGGAGATCATCGAGCGGCTCCACGCCGGGGCGGAAGAAGCCTATGCGGCGCGCGTTGAGAAGAACACGCCGCGACTGCAGCGCATGCTGGAGAAGCAGTTCGTGCTGCAGTCGCTCGATCTCTTGTGGCGCGACCACCTCGTGGCGCTGGATCATCTGCGCCAGGTCATCGGCTGGCGGGGCCTCGCGCAGCGCGATCCTTTGAACGAATACAAGGCCGAGGCCCTCGAGCTCTTCAAGTCGCTCATGGCGCATTGGGACGAGCGCGTGACCGAGCAGCTCATGCGCATCGACGTGACCTTCGAGGCGCCGCCCTCGGCCCCGATGGAGCTGCCGCCGATGCAGATGTCGCATCCGGCGCCGGCCGGCCTCGGCGAAGGCGGGGAGCCGCAAGCGGCGCTCGCCGATCTCAATGCGCGTATCAACGCGACGGATTTCGCCGCGCTCGCCGCGCCGCGCGAAGTCCGCTCTGGCGCGCGATCCGCAGAATCCCGCAACCTGGGGCAAGGTGGGGCGCAACGAGGCGTGCCCCTGCGGCTCCGGCAAAAAGTATAAGCACTGCCACGGAGTGCTGGTGTAACAGGGCTCCGCTACTCGCTCCTCCTATTCGCTGCTCGTTAATCGCCTTAACCCGGAGCCTCCCTTGTCCGCCATCGACTTTTCCAAAGTGCTCGTCGCGCAGGGCGGCGGACCGACGGCCGTGATCAATCAGTCGCTCGTCGGAGCGGTGCTCGAGTCGCGCAAGTTTCGCGAGGTTTCGCGCATCTATGGCGCCTTCCACGGGGTGCGCGGGATCGTCAATGAGGATTTCGCCGATCTCACCCAGGAGACGACGCACAATCTCGAGCTCGTCGCCGGGACGCCCTCCTCGGCGCTCGGCTCCACGCGCGACAAGCCGGACCTGAAATATTGCGAGGAGATCTTCAAGGTCCTCAAGGCGCACGGCATCGGCTGCTTCTTTTACATCGGCGGCAATGACAGCTCCGACACGGTTCGTATCGTCTCCGAGCGGGCGCGGGAGGGCGGCTATCCGCTGCGCGCGATCCATATCCCCAAGACGATCGACAATGACCTCATGGTCAACGACCATACGCCGGGCTTTCCCTCGGCGGCGCGCTTCGTCGCTCAGGCCTTCGCGGGCGCCAATCTCGACAATTGGGCGCTGCCAGGCGTCTATATCGGCGTCGTCATGGGTCGCCATGCGGGCTTTCTGACCGCGGCTTCGGCGCTGGGAAAGAAGTTCCCCGACGACGGCCCGCATCTCATTTACATGCCGGAGCGCCCCTTCATCGTCGACAAGTTCCTGGCCGGAGTGAAGTCGACGATGGAGCGTCTCGGGCGCTGCGTCGTCGCCGTCTCGGAAGGCGTGTCGGACGAGAATCATACGCCGATCGCCGAAAAGCTCGCCAAGCGCGTCGAGCGCGACGACCATGGCAATGTGCATCTGGGCGGCGGCGCGCTCGCCGACGAGTTGACCGATCTCGTGCGCGACAAGCTCGGCTACAAGCGTGTGCGGGCGGACACTTTCGGCTATCTGCAGCGAAGCTTCGTGGGCTGCGTCTCCGACGTCGATCAGCGCGAGGCGCGCGAGGTCGGCGAGAAGGCGGTGCAATACGCCATCTGGGGGGATCGCAACGGCTCGGTCACCATCCACCGCACCGGGTTCTACTCCGCCGACTACCGGCTGACCCCGCTGGAGGAGATCGCCGCGAAGACCCGCGTGATGCCCGACGAGTTCATCGCGCCTTGTGGCTCGGACGTCACCGACGCCTTCCGATTCTACCTCCGCCCCCTGCTGGGCAGCGGCATGCCGGACGCCTACCGGCTGAGGCTCGCGCCCGTCCAGAAGCTCGTAAAAGGTTAAGCCTGAGCTAAGGCCGACCTCCTGGGGCGTTTTCTTTCGCCCGTTCGAGTTGCAATCCTCGCCAGGGCAATTAAAGTGAAGGGTTAGGGTTCCCGGTTGGAGGAACGGCTCGAGCCGTTGCTCTCAGGCCCAACACTTTATTAGCCGGGAGCAGATAACGCTTAAGGTTACGCAGATTCGGCAGGGGAGAGAGTTTGAAGGGGAGCTTCGGATGATCGCCGAAGCGGCTTTCATGCTCCTTCTGTAGCAAGAGAAAGCGCGAGGCGCGCCAACTCAGTGCTGGTCCCATGTGCCCTTCTGCGACGCCCGCGCGGCGAGCGTGCAAGGCGGAAGGGCTAGTCCGGGTCGCCGGCGACGGCAGACAACGGATCGTGGCTCGGATGATGCATCAGGTCATTATGGTCGGTCACTAGGAGACAGAAAGATGAGCAAGGTCGGCTCCACCGACTCGAAGAACACGCTCTACTGCTCGTTCTGCGGCAAGAGCCAGCATGAGGTTCGCAAGCTCATCGCGGGTCCCACCGTGTTCATCTGCGACGAATGTGTCGAGCTTTGCATGGACATCATTCGCGAGGAGAACAAGACCGCGCTGGTCAAGCAGCGGGACGGCATTCCGACGCCGCGCGAGATCTGCAAGGTGCTGGACGACTATGTGATCGGCCAGGCGCAGGCCAAGCGTGTTCTTTCGGTTGCGGTGCATAACCATTACAAGCGTTTGAACCACGCGACGAAACACAGCGACGTCGAGCTCGCCAAGTCCAACATCCTGCTGATCGGCCCCACGGGCGTCGGCAAGACGATGCTGGCGCAGACCCTCGCGCGCATCCTCGACGTGCCCTTCACAATGGCCGACGCGACGACGCTCACCGAGGCGGGCTATGTCGGCGAGGACGTGGAGAACATCATCCTCAAGCTGCTGCAAGCGTCCGACTATAATGTCGAGCGCGCGCAGCGCGGCATCGTCTATGTCGATGAGATCGACAAGATCTCTCGGAAATCCGACAATCCCTCGATCACGCGCGACGTCTCCGGCGAAGGCGTTCAGCAGGCGCTGCTCAAGATCATGGAGGGCACTGTCGCCTCTGTGCCGCCGCAAGGGGGGCGCAAGCATCCGCAGCAGGAATTCCTGCAGGTCGACACGACGAACATCTTGTTCATCTGCGGCGGCGCCTTCGCGGGCCTCGAGAAGATCATCTCGTCGCGTGGCCGCAACACCTCGATCGGCTTCGGCGCCAGCGTGCAGGCGCCCGACGAGCGGCGCACCGGCGACATCTTCCGCCAGGTGCAGCCCGAAGACCTGCTGAAGTTCGGCCTCATCCCGGAATTCGTGGGCCGTCTGCCGGTCATCGCGACGCTCGAGGATCTCGACGAGGCGGCGCTCAAGCGCATCCTGACCGAGCCGAAGAACGCGCTGGTCAAGCAGTATCAGCGCCTCTTCGAGATGGAGAACACCGAGCTCACCTTCCAGGACGAGGCTTTGACCACGGTCGCTCGCAAGGCGATCGAGCGGCGCACCGGCGCGCGCGGTCTGCGTTCGATCATGGAGGGCATTCTGCTCGATACGATGTTCGACCTTCCGGGCCTCGAAGGCGTGGAGCAGGTCGTCATCGGTCCCGAGGTGGTCGATGGGAAGGCGCGTCCGCTGTACATTTATGCGGAGCGCAGCGAAAAAGCGGGCGCCTCGGCCTGAGGCCCCCGTCCGTTTCTCGCAAAGTCACGAGTGTCTTACGTGGAGCGCGTCGGTTCGGCGTGACGGGAAAGCTGCGCCTTGAAACCTCGCCCGTGCAACCCAATTTGCGTACGTATCCAGGGCGTTGGAGCGAGCGAGGGCTAGGTTTGTCCTTGCCTCGGCGCCGGGATTGCATCGAAACGACTCAGGCAGCGTGCCAGATCGAATGAAAATGAAAAGGTTAGGGGCCAAACGATGACGAACGAGAAGCGCGGGGCGGTCGCGCCCGGGACGATCGAAGGTTTTCCGGTTCTGCCGTTGCGCGACATCGTCGTGTTCCCCAACATGATCGTGCCGCTCTTCGTCGCGCGAGAGAAATCTATCCGCGCGCTCGAGGAGGTTGCGAAGGGCGATCGTCCCATCCTCCTCGCGACGCAAAAGAACGCGTCCGACGACGATCCCGCGCCTGACGCCATCTATGCGATCGGCACGCTCGCGAACGTGCTTCAGCTGCTGAAGCTTCCCGACGGCACGGTGAAGGTTCTCGTCGAAGGCCAGAGCCGCGCCAAGGTGCGCCGCTACACGCGCACTGACGATTTCTACGAAGCGGACGCCGAGGTTTTGGCCGATGTGATCGAGTTGCCCGTCGAGATCGAGGCGCTCGGCCGTTCGGTCGTCTCCGAGTTCGAGAGCTATGTGAAGCTCAACAAGCGAGTCTCCTCGGAGATCCTCAGCACCGTGACGCAGATCGAAGACTATTCGAAGCTCGCGGACACGGTGGCTTCGCAGGTTTCGGTGAAGATCTCTGACAAGCAGGACGTGCTCGAAACAGTCAACGTTGCGCGTCGGCTCGAGAAATGCCTCTCGCTGATGGAGAGCGAGATCTCCGTTCTGCAGGTGGAGAAGCGTATCCGCACGCGCGTCAAGCGCCAGATGGAGAAGACCCAGCGCGAATATTATCTCAACGAGCAGATGAAGGCGATCCAGAAGGAGCTCGGCGACGAGGACGGCAAGGACGATCTCGGCGAGCTCGAAGAGCGGATCAAGAACACCAAGCTCTCGAAGGAAGCGCGCGACAAGGCGACGGCGGAGCTCAAGAAGCTGCGCCAGATGTCGCCCATGTCGGCCGAAGCCACGGTCGTGCGCAACTATCTCGACTGGGTGCTGTCGATTCCTTGGGGCAAGCGCTCCAAGGTCAAGAAGGACCTGGGTCTCGCACAGGACGTGCTCGACGCCGACCATTTCGGCCTCGACAAGGTCAAGGAGCGCATTCTCGAATATCTCGCGGTGCAGACCCGGGCCAACAAGCTCGCCGGTCCGATCCTCTGCCTCGTCGGTCCGCCCGGCGTCGGCAAGACCTCGCTCGGCAAGTCCATCGCGCGCGCCACAGGACGCGAGTTCGTGCGCATGTCGCTTGGCGGCGTGCGCGACGAGGCCGAGATTCGCGGCCATCGTCGGACCTATATCGGCTCGATGCCCGGCAAGATCATTCAGTCCATGCGCAAGGCGAAGACCGCCAATCCGCTCTTCCTGCTCGACGAGATCGACAAGATGGGTATGGATTTCCGCGGCGATCCTTCCTCGGCTCTGCTCGAGGTGCTGGACCCGGAGCAGAACGGCTCGTTCAACGACCATTACCTCGAGGTGGACTACGATCTCTCGGGGGTGATGTTCGTCACGACGGCAAACACGCTCAATATTCCGGCGCCGCTGATGGATCGAATGGAGATCATCCGCATCGCGGGCTACACCGAGGCCGAGAAGGCTGAGATCGCGCGTCGGCATCTCATCCCCAACGCGATCAAGAAGCATGGCCTCGAGCCCAAGGAATGGAGCATCGAAGACGCCGCGCTGAAGACGCTCATTCGCCGCTACACGCGCGAGGCGGGCGTGCGCAATCTCGAGCGCGAGATCTCCAACCTCGCCCGCAAGGCGGTGAAGGAGATTCTGCTTAACAAGGATCGTAAGGAAGTCGTCGTCACCGACGCCAACATCTCCGATTACCTGGGCGTGCCGAAATATCGCTACGGCGAGGCGGAACTCGAGGATCAGGTCGGCGCCGTTACGGGCCTCGCCTGGACGGAAGTCGGTGGCGAGTTGCTGACCATCGAAGGCGTCATGATGCCGGGCAAGGGACGCATGACGGTGACCGGAAATCTGCGCGACGTCATGAAGGAGTCGATCTCCGCCGCGGCGTCCTATGTGCGCTCGCGCGCCGTCGATTTCGGCATCGAGCCGCCGCTCTTCGACCGGCGCGACATCCATGTGCATGTGCCGGAAGGCGCGACGCCCAAGGACGGACCGTCCGCCGGCGTTGCGATGGCCACGGCGATCATCTCGGTCATGACCGGCATTCCCGTGCGGCGTGAAATCGCGATGACGGGCGAGATCACCTTGCGCGGTCGCGTGCTGCCGATCGGCGGCTTGAAAGAGAAGCTGCTTGCGGCGTTGCGCGGCGGCTTAACGAAGGTGCTGATCCCCGAGGAAAACGCAAAGGATCTCGCGGAAATCCCCGATGCGGTGAAGAATAGCCTGGAGATCGTGCCGGTTTCGCGCATGGAGGAGGTCCTCAAGCATGCGCTCGTCTCGCAGCCGACGCCGATCGTCTGGCACGAGCCGCCCGCGTCGCTGACGTCGCATGGATCGGATGACGATGCTTCGGGCGTGCGCGCGCACTGACGCGCTTCCCGCTCGAAAGTGATCCTTCGATCCCGGGAGGTCCTTTGAAATTGCGAATCCTGCGCGCCTCGCCCCCTCAAGGGCGGGGCGCGCGCCTTTTGGAGCCCCCCGGCACGGGTTTGGAGGCCATTGCAGCCCTCCAGACGGCGGAATTTCAGGACATTTCCCGCGCGGGGCCGATAATCCCCCGGAATGACGGGCTATTTTGGGGCAAACGCCGTTGCAGCCCTTGCATTCTCGCAGATTCGAGGTCACCGTCGCTCTGCCGCCGTTGAGGGCCGATTCGATTTCGCTTCGCCAAAGCGGGCGAAGCAGGGGGCCTCAGAGGCTTTCATACGGCGGGGAGCAGAAGGAACAGCCCATGGTCAATAAATTAGAACTCGTCGAGCACGTAGCCGAAGCGACGGACACGTCGAAGGCCGCGGCGGCGGCCGCGCTGGACGCCGTCATCGAAGGCATCACCAAGGCGCTCAAGAAGGGCGAGGAAGTTCGCCTCGTCGGCTTCGGCACTTTTTCGGTCAAGAAGCGCGCCGCCGGCAAGGGCCGCAACCCCGCGACGGGCGAGGAGATCAAGATCCCGGCTTCCAAGAGCGCCCGCTTCAAATCCGGCGCGACGCTGAAAGCGGCGCTGAACAAGAAGTGAGCCCGGCGCGAGGACGCGCCCCTAGAAAGATTTTCGCCGCCGAGGGCTTCGCTCTCGGCGTCCAGTCAAGCCGCCCCGCCGGCTCTTGCGCCCGGCCCGCGCCATCGCTTAAGTCTCTGGCGCGCGTGGGCGGTTAGCTCAGTTGGTAGAGCATCTCGTTTACACCGAGAGGGTCGGCGGTTCGAGCCCGTCACCGCCCACCATTCCATTCACGTCGTCGCGCCCGCAAAACCGGTCTGAGCGCCGCCCGGCGCATCGCCCTTATCTGTGCGGAGCCTCTGGCTCCCTCACGATCGGGGCCGCAACGAAAAGACGTGCTGAGCGGCCTTTCCGACGACTATCGGCGCGTTCTTTTGATCTTCGCCGGTTTGTAGCCGAATTGCGCCTGGCAAGCGGGGCTGATCGAGCGGATATTTCTTTGCAGGCAGGCTTCGATGGCGACGGGATCGGGCACGTCGTCCGAGCAAAAGCGGAAGGCGTCGTCCTGACAGGCCGCCCGCTGCTGGGCCGTGCCAGCCGCAAAGGCCGCCGGCGCTGCGTAGGAGGCGAGGATCGCCGCGATCGCCAAGAGCCTAAGTGTTTTCATGCGTCCAACCCCCAAAACGAGCAGATTGCCTAGCGCGTTACCATGGCGGGCACGAATCTGACAAGCTCACGCTCCCTGCGCCCATCGGATCCGCTCCTTTAAAACTTCTTCTGAAGCAGGCGGAAAGAGACGTGATTTCCCGCATCTCTATGATAGCGGGACTGTCCGTGATGGCGGCGAGCGTGCCAGCAGCGATGGCCGCCGCAATTGTGGGAAGCCATCGGCGCGCTCTGACGGTGTAAAGGCGAGGCGCAGGCGGGCTCGAGGAATGGGCCCATCAGAACAGCCGACAAAAGCAAGCCTTTCACAGCCGTTCGCATATCTTTGCGCATACCCGTCGCTTCCTTCTCTTGAACCGGCAAAAACCTACGGAAATTGAGGGCCGCGCGCAACGCCGCCCGACAGGCGTGGCTGGGTTCGCCGCCGGGTCGCCGCGGCCGAGAAAACGCTTCTCCTTTGCAGCCGCGACGCTTAGAACGGCCTTCACCGCGCCGTCGCGACCGATTAGGATGGCCAATCTTGAAGCTTAAGGCGAGTTCGCAATGAGAAGCATCGGCGCCGATCTGTTTTCCAGGCTTGCGGCGGGGCTCGGCCTTTTCGTCCTTCTGGCGAGCCCTGTTCCGGCGAGGGCGGGTGAGACCATGAGCTTTTCGCTCGTCTCCCCGCAGGTGATCGCCGGTCAGGGGCAGATTGACGACGGGACCGCCCAGAGCCTCGTGGAGTTCCTTCAGCAGAACGGGGGCCGGGGGCATCGCATCCTCCTGCTCGATTCTCCCGGCGGCCACGTGCAGGCGGCGATGGAGCTCGGCGCGACCATCCGCCGGCTGGGCTTAACCGTGGTGGTGGCGCGGCCGGGCGGCGGCGGGGCCTCTGACGCCAGCCTGCCGCCGGGGATTTGCTACTCCGCCTGCGTCTATGCGCTGATGGGCGGCACGAAGCGCGTCGTCCCGCCCCAGAGCCGGGTCGCCGTACACCGCATGTATAATTACGAGACGAACTTCGACGCAGCGCAGGGCGGCTTCGTCAACGAGCGCTATTACGACGATGGCGGCATGCGTCGGAAGCTTTCCAACTACGCGCGGCGCATGGGCGTGGACAGCGGAATCATCGACTCCGCCGAGCGCGGCTCTTCGGATCAAGTCCACGTGCTGTCACGGGCCGAGATCCAGCGCTGGCGGCTCGCCTCGCAGCGGCTATAAGCCATCGGCGCGATTGCCAGCGAAGGTCCCTGATCCCAATAGACAACTCAACATGCGTCAGCCGAAGCCGGCGCGGCGCGATTAAGAAGCGTGGAACATGAAGCATATTCTCGACAAGCTACAAGAACGGCGCGACTCCGCTCAGCTCGGCGGCGGCAAGAAGCGCATCGACGCCCAGCATGGGCGCGGCAAGCTCACGGCGCGGGAGCGCATCGATCTTCTGCTCGATCACGACTCCTTCGAGGAGTTCGACATGTTCGTGCAGCACCGCTGCACGGACTTCGGCATGGACCAGGGCGAGAAGATTTCCGGCGACGGCGTCGTGACCGGCTGGGGCACGGTCAACGGACGACCCATCTTCGTCTTCGCGAAGGACTTCACCGTCTTCGGCGGCTCGCTGTCCGAGACGCACGCGCAGAAGATGACGAAGCTTCAGGACATGGCCCTAAAAAATCGTGCGCCGATCATCGGCCTGTTCGACGCCGGCGGCGCGCGCATTCAGGAAGGCGTCGCGGCGCTCGGCGGCTATGGCGAGGTGTTCACGCGAAATGTGCTCGCCTCCGGCGTCATCCCGCAGATTTCGGTGATCATGGGTCCCTGCGCCGGCGGCGACGTCTATTCGCCGGCGATGACCGACTTCATCTTCATGGTGCGCGACACGAGCTATATGTTCGTGACGGGCCCGGACGTGGTGAAGACCGTCACCAATGAGATCGTGACGGCCGAGGAGCTCGGCGGCGCCTCTGTGCATACGACCAAGAGCTCGATCGCCGACAAGGCCTATGACAATGACGTCGAGGCGCTCTTGCAGATACGGCGGCTGCTCGACTTCCTGCCCTTGTCGAACACCGACGAACTTCCGGAATGGCCGAGCTTCGACGATCCCGAACGTATCGATCATTCGCTCGACACGCTCATCCCCGACAATCCCAACAAGCCCTACGACATGAAGGAGCTGATCCTGAAAGTCGTGGACGAGAGCGACTTCTTCGAGATCCAAGAGACGCATGCGAAGAACATCGTGATCGGCTTCGGGCGCATCGAGGGACGCACGGTAGGGATCGTCGCCAACCAACCGATGGTGCTCGCCGGCGTGCTCGATATCGACGCTTCCAAGAAGGCTGCGCGCTTCGTGCGTTTCTGCGACTGCTTCAACATTCCGATCGTGACCTTCGTCGACGTGCCGGGCTTCCTTCCGGGCACCGCGCAGGAATATGGCGGGCTGATCAAGCACGGCGCGAAGCTCCTCTACGCCTATGCCGAGGCGACAGTGCCGAAGGTGACGCTCATCACCCGCAAGGCCTTCGGCGGCGCCTATGACGTCATGTCTTCGAAGCACATACGCGGCGACGTGAACTACGCCTGGCCTACCGCCCAGATCGCCGTGATGGGCGCGAAGGGAGCGGTGGAGATCATCTTCCGCTCCGAGATGGGCGACCCGGAAAGGATCGCGCAGCGCACCAAGGCTTATGAGGACCGCTTCCTCTCGCCCTTCGTGGCGGCCGAGCGCGGCTATATCGACGAGGTGATCATGCCGAGCGCCACGCGAAAGCGCATCGGCCGCGCGCTCGCGCTGCTGCGCCACAAGGAGCTCGAGAACCCCTGGAAGAAGCACGACAACATTCCGCTCTGAGAGCGGGGGCGCGCCCGTACCGTCTTCGGTCCGCTTCGGATCGAAGACCGGCTCCGGGAGCTAAATAGCAATAGCCATGGCATTTTAAGCATTCTGCTCGGCCCAATCCTTTCCTTGCGCAAGCTTCAGCATCGCCATCATACAATTTCGCGCGGCTCGCCGTCAGGACTTCGAGAGTCTCAAGGATGGAGAAATAATGCTGCGCTATAGGGGGTTTATCGCCCAAGGCCTTGTTTGAATTGCAAATTGCGAAGCGTTATGCTAATCGACACCTACGATATTTCCGCGTCGGCCCTGACGCCTTGATGAAGGAACTGAAACATGAAAACGCTGCTCAAAATCTCGGGGTTGGCGGCGCTTGCAACCCTGGCCGTCGGCCCGGCCCTCGCTCAGGTGAGCACGGCGTCCTCAGCGTTCCTTCATGGGGGCCGCGCGCCTGCTCCTGAAATCGGAGTCGGGGTGCTGGGCGTGCTTCTCTCGGTGGCTGCCGTGAAGTACTTTCGGAGCCGCTCGCGGAGCTGAGTCCCCCGCATAATCCGACGCGGAGAGAATGAGGAAGTCGCGCGGAAACGCGCGGTTTTCGTTTTTTCAAGATTCTTAGCGTTCAATGGCCATCATGGGGCGCGCCGAGAGGGCTATGCGGGTTTCGTCAGCGCAAGGTTCGATCGCTTGGAAGGAGCGCTTCGCGCACCTTTCGATGTCCGGCGACGCCGCGATCCTGCTTCTATACAGCGTCGCGCTCTGCATCATTGCCGGCGTCGAACGATTTCTCGTCGGCGCCTCTTTGGACGGGCTGGTGGATTTCAACGCCGGCGAGATTTTGGCGCTCTGCGCGATCTATTCGGTGGTCACCGAGAAAACGGCGAACGTTACGCTCTCCCGCACCGATCTCGCGGTCATCTCCGCCTGCGCGCTGCTGCTGATTTTGCCCGTGACGCAGCATTTCGCTTTCTTCGGGGCTGGCGCCGCGGGGCTCTACTTCGTGCTCCGCCACCCGCGCAACGCGCCGCTGTCGCAGGTGGGTCTTCTCTGGCTCGCGATCGCTTTTTACGAGTCCTTCAGTCAGCTCCTTTTCAAGCTCATCTCGGCCCAATGGATTCAAGGGGAGGTGCTCTTCGCGGCGTGGCTCGGTCCGCTTTTCGGTTTTCCGATCACCAGGGACGGCATCCGTCTCATCTCGCCGAATGGATGGTTCATCTATATGCTGGAAAGCTGTTCGGCATTCTCGAACATGTCGCTCGCGATCCTTCTATGGCTCTCGCTTCTGACGCTTGCGGGAGCCGAGATCCATAAGCGGCACCTCGTCGCGCTTGGCGTCGCCGTTCTCTCCATTTTTCTCCTCAACGCCTTCAGGATTGTCCTGATGACGCCATCTCAGCCCGATTGGTATTTCTGGCATGAGGGGACGGGCGCGCTGATCTTCTCGGGCGTCACCTTTCTCGCGGTCGCCTTGCCGACGGCGCTGTCCTTGCGGCAGCGCGCCTGATGGACCGGCTGCGCTGGATCGTCGTTCTGATCATCTCGGGGGCGCTCGCTGGCGGCGTCGTCGGTAGGCTCCGCTTTGCGAACTCCGCTCTTGCCGAGTTGCAGGCCGAGGTCCGCCAGCCTTCCGATTCGAGTGAAATGCGTCTCGCGGGCGTGTTCACCGATCCGCTCAACTCTCTGACGGGATATGAGCTTGTCTTGCCCCGGTGCGCTCGGCCGTTCGCCGTCATGCCCGTGACCACCCGCGCTCTTGGCGATCCCGCCGCAGGCGCATAGTTACCCGCATCCGGCGAATACGCCGTCTCCTATATTTTCAACGGCGCCGTCTATCCCGAGGAAGGGATTGGCCGGCGGCTGCGCTTGTTGCGCGCGTTGTATCGTTTCCAATCCTTGTTCGGCCTGACGGACGCCCGCAGCTACGCATTTTATCTCAAGCTCTGGGTTCCGACAGAATGTTCGAGCGTCTCTACCGCCGAGGCTGAGGCTCTCCAGCGCAGCCTCATCACGATCAGGCCGGCAAAGCCGCGTTAGCGAAAGCGGCGCTGCGGCTTCACGCCCCCGCCTTGCAGCTCACCGGCGCGTTGTCGAGTTGCAATTCATTGCCGCCGGCATCGATGACGATCTGGCCGTCGTAAGTTCCCTTGGCCTTGTTGAGCTGCGCCGAGATCACGAGACGCAGGCGCGAGGGCTCCGCCTCATCCATGGCCGCGGCGAGAAGATTACCGTCGCGGAAGCTGAAGAGCGCGACCTTCGAGGGGTAGTCGAGGTCGATCTTCGGCAGCTCGCCGAGTTTTCGCGGGCGCGACGAAAGTGAGGCTTTCGCCGCCGGGCAGCGGGCAGGTGATCGTCCGCCCGGTCTTCGCGGCCTTGGCGGCAGGCTGCAGCGCGAAACCCAGCGCGGCGAGGATGGCTGCTTTCTTCTTCATCCGAACTCCGCTCGGATCGGCACATGGTCCGAGGGCTTGTCCGCCCCGCGCAGCGCCTTGTCGATGGCGACGCCCGTCAAATGGTCGGCCGCCTGCGGAGAAAGCAGCAGATGATCGATTCTCAGGCCGTTGTTCTTTGGCCAGCAGCCCGCCTGATAATCCCAAAAGGTGTAGAGCCCCGCCGCGTCGCTCGTTGCGCGCAGCGCTTCGGTGAAGCCCAGATTCAGGAGCGTGTGAAACTTCGCCCGGGTCTGCGGCAAGAACAGCGCGTCCCCGGCCCAGGCCTTGGGGTCGTAGACGTCCTCGGCCGCTGGGATCACATTGTAATCCCCGGCGAGCACCAGCCTTTCCTCCAGCTCCAAAAGCCGTCGCGCATGCGCCGTGAGCGCGTCCATGAAGGCGAGCTTATAGGGGTATTTCTCGCTGTCCGGCGGATTGCCGTTGGGCAGATAGATCGACGCCACGCGCCAGACGCCGCCCGTCCCGTCCGAAACGACGCCTTCGATATAGCGGGACTGCGGGTCCGGAAAGCCGGGCAGACCGCGCGTCACATCCTCGAGCGGGGTCTTGGTCAAGAGCGCCACGCCGTTCAGGCTCTTCTGCCCGAACGCCGCGACATTGTAGCCCGCATCCTCGATCTCCTGCCGAGGAAAGGCGTCGTCCTGGCATTTGAGCTCCTGCAGCGCGATGACGTCCGGCGCCGTCTCCTTCAGATAAGCGAGGAGCGCCGGCAGGCGCAGCCTCACCGAATTGACGTTCCAGCTCGCAATGCGCATCGGCGCCTCAGTTGCAGTGCGGCGATGGCCGGGAGGCCAAAAGGGTCCCTACGGCGCCGCAAAGGCCAGGATTTAGGCGAAGGGCGCAGGAAGAGGAAGCCAAAAGTCTGAAAGGACTGGAGCGGCGCGGTAAAGCGCCCTAATGTTTTTGCAACGCGAATACGCGGATTTGGGGACTCTTTGAGATGGCGGACATCATTACGCCCACCCTGGGCGAATCGGTCACGGAAGCGACGGTCGGCCGCTGGTTCAAGCAGGCGGGCGAGGCGGTGCGGCAGGACGAGCCCCTGGCCGAGCTCGAGACCGACAAGGTCACCCTCGAGGTCAACGCGCCGGCAAACGGGGTGCTTGCCGAAATTCTCGCCGCCGAGGGCGCGATCGTGGCGCCCGGCGCGCTGCTGGCGCGGATCAGCGAGGGCGCCGCGGCGCCCCCCCGCCCGCAGCGAAGCCGGCGTCTGCGCCGCCGCCGTCGCCCGCGCCGCTAGCGGCCCCCCAGCCAAAGCCCGCCGCCTCCGCCATGCCGCCCTCGCCTGCCGCGCTGAAGACGGCGCTCGACCGGGGCCTCGACCCGGCGAGCCTGGAGGGGTCGGGAAAGCGCGGGCAAGTGCTCAAGGGCGATGTGCTGGCCGCCTCCGCCGCGCGGCCTGCTCCGGCCCCGGCGCCCGTGCAGGCCCCGCCCCCCGTGCCTGTTCCGGCTGCGCCGCCCGCGCCTCGCGGCGAGCGCCAGGAAGAGCGCGTCCGCATGAGCCGGCTGCGCCAGACCATCGCGCTGCGCCTAAAGGAGGCGCAGAACACCGCCGCGATGCTCACGACCTTCAACGAGGTCGACATGAGCACGGCGATGGGGCTGCGGAACCGCTACAAGGATCTTTTCGAGAAGAAGCACGGCGTGAAGCTCGGCTTCATGGGCTTCTTCGTGAAGGCCTGCTGCCGCGCGCTGGAGGAAATTCCCTCGATCAACGCCGAGATCGACGGCTCGGACATCGTCTATAAGCGCTACGTCGATCTTTCCGTCGCGGTCGGCACGGAAAAGGGGCTCGTCACGCCCGTGCTGCGCGACGCCGATCGTCTCGGCTTCGCTCAGATCGAGACGGCGATCGCCGCTCTGGGCGCCAAGGCGCGCGAAGGGCGGCTGTCGGTCGAGGATCTGCGCGGCGGCACCTTCACGATCTCGAATGGCGGCGTCTATGGCTCGCTGATGTCGACGCCGATCCTCAACCCGCCGCAGTCGGGCATTCTGGGCATGCATAAGATCGAGCAGCGGCCCGTCGTCATCGACGGCAAGATCGAGATCCGCCCGATGATGTATCTCGCGCTCTCCTACGACCATCGCATCGTCGACGGCAAGGAGGCGGTGACCTTCCTCGTGCGCGTCAAGGAGCAGCTGGAGGAGCCGGAGCGTCTGGCGCTCGACCTCTAATGAGAGGGCCTCCGCGTCGAGGACTTTAAAAGTCGGGGAGGCCTACGTATTTATTCTGACAGGCGCGCTCTTGGGGAGGCGCCGCAAGGGGCGGGCTCGTCGAGAGCCGCCAGGAGGCCAGTCATGACGCCCAAATCCGAAGCGCCGCAGTTGACGCAGGAGCAGTTCGCGCATCTTGGCGCGGGGGCGCTGGCCTATGTGCGCACGATGCGCTCCGAGGATGTCGCGCGGCTCTATCCGCAGGCGCCTGAACTTGCGCCGGGGGTCACCGTCTTCGCGCTGCTCTCCGCCGACGGACAGCCCATCGTGCTCGCCGACACGAAGGAAGGCGCGCTGGGCAGCGCATATGAGAATCAGCTTCTGCCCGTCAGCCTGCATTAATCTTTTCGAGGCCAGCCTCAGCCGAGGGCGGCGCGCAATCCTGCAGCTGCTGAAGCGCATCGGCGCATTGGCGGCGCGCCTCGTCGGTCTTGGCGTCGGCCAGGTCCTCGCGCGCATTCTTGAGGTCCTGCTCGACCTTGGCGACGTCGAGGTCCTTGAGCGCGATGGCCTGCTCGGCGAGGATCGTGAAGCCCTTCTCCGAAACATCGGCGAAACCGCCGCGCACAAAGAGCTTCTCGTCGCCGTTGATCGTCACGACACCGGGCTTCAACGTCGTCATCACCGGCGCGTGCTGCGCGAGCACGGTGAACTGTCCGTCCGAGCCCGGCGCGACGACGGACTGAACCTCGCCCGCGAACAGGAGCTTTTCGGGAGAGACGAGCTCGAAGTGGAATGCGGTCATCAACGTCGCCCTAGCAGTTCAGAGGCCGGAAAGTCTCCCCTCCAACGAGGAGGGGAGAGCCTGGATTACGCCGCTTCCTTGGCGAGCTTCGCGGCCTTCTCGACGGCTTCCTCGATCGTGCCGACCATATAGAAGGCGGCCTCCGGCAGATGGTCGTATTCGCCGTTCACGAGGCCCTTGAAGCCCTTGATCGTGTCGGCGAGCGAAACGAGCTTGCCGGGCGAGCCGGTGAAGACTTCGGCCACGTGGAACGGCTGCGACAGGAAGCGCTCGATCTTGCGGGCGCGCGCCACGACGAGCTTGTCCTCTTCCGAGAGCTCGTCCATGCCGAGAATGGCGATGATGTCCTGCAGCGACTTATAGCGTTGCAGCGTCGACTGCACCTTGCGGGCGACCTCGTAATGCTCCTCGCCGACGACGGCCGGGGAAAGCATGCGCGAGGTCGAGTCGAGCGGGTCCACCGCCGGATAGATGCCCTTTTCCGCGATCGAGCGCGACAGCACGGTGGTGGCGTCCAAGTGGGCGAAGGAGGTGGCCGGCGCCGGATCGGTCAAGTCGTCGGCCGGGACGTAAATGGCCTGCACCGAGGTGATCGAGCCCTTGGTCGTCGTGGTGATGCGCTCCTGCAGCGCGCCCATGTCGGTCGCGAGAGTCGGCTGATAGCCCACGGCCGAAGGAATGCGGCCGAGAAGCGCCGACACTTCCGAGCCCGCCTGCGTGAAGCGGAAGATGTTGTCGACGAAGAACAGCACGTCCTGACCGCGGTCGCGGAAGTCCTCCGCGACGGTGAGGCCCGAGAGCGCGACGCGCATGCGCGCGCCCGGCGGCTCGTTCATCTGGCCATAGACCAGCGCGCACTTGGAGTTGCCGCCGCCGCCCTTCTGATTGACGCCGCCTTCGATCATCTCGTGATAGAGGTCGTTACCCTCGCGCGTGCGCTCGCCGACGCCAGCGAAGACCGAATAGCCGCCGTGCGCCTTGGCGACATTGTTGATGAGCTCCATGATGAGCACGGTCTTGCCGACGCCCGCGCCGCCGAACAGGCCGATCTTACCGCCCTTGGCGTAAGGCGCGAGCAGGTCCACGACCTTGATGCCCGTCACGAGGATCTGCGCCTCGGTCGCCTGCTCGGCGTATGAAGGCGCCGGCTGATGGATGGCGCGGCGCGCGCTGGTCTTAATGGGGCCGGCCTCGTCCACCGGCTCGCCGATGACGTTGATGATGCGGCCCAGCGTCTCGTCGCCGACGGGAACCGAAATCGGCGCGCCGGTGTCAGTGACGCTCTGCCCGCGGGTCAGACCCTCCGAGCTGTCCATCGCGATGGCGCGCACGGTGTTTTCGCCAAGATGCTGCGCAACCTCGAGCACGAGGCGCTGCCCCTGGTTCTCGGTCTCGAGCGCGTTCAGGATTTCCGGCAGATTGCCCTCGAAAGCCACGTCGACGACCGCGCCGATGACCTGGGTGATGCGCCCGGTGGCCTGATTCCCCGTTGCCATTTTTCGTCCTCTTTCCTGCTCAGAGCGCCTCGGCGCCCGAAATGATCTCGATGAGTTCCTTGGTGATCATCGCCTGCCGCGAGCGGTTGTACTGCATCGTCTGCTTTTTGATCATCTCGCCGGCGTTGCGCGTGGCGCTGTCCATGGCGCTCATGCGGGCGCCCTGCTCGGAAGCTGCGTTTTCGAGCAGCCCGCGGAAGACCTGCACGGAGATGTTGCGCGGCAGGAGCTCGGCGAGGATCTCGTCCTGGCCGGGCTCATATTCATAGGCGGACTGCGCGCCGGTCGCCGCGGGCGCGTTCTCATTGGCCGGGATTTGCGCCGGGATGAGCTGCAGCGCCGTCGGGATCTGCGAGATGACCGATTTGAAACGAGAGAAGAAGAGAGTCGCGACGTCGAACTCGCCTTCCTCGAACAGCTTGATCACCTTCTTGCCGATGGGATCGGCGTGCTCGAAGCCGATCTGGCGCAGGCCGCGCAATTCGATGAGCTCGATAATCTCTTTCTCATATTGGCGGCGGAGCTGGTCGTAGCCCTTCTTGCCGACGCAGAAAATCTTGACCGTCTTGCCCTGGCCCTGCAGGCGCTGGACATGCTCGCGGGCGAGACGCACGATCGAGGAATTAAAGGCCCCGCAGAGGCCGCGCTCGGCCGTCGCGACGACGAGGAGATGCACCTCGTCGTTGCCGTTGCCGGAGAGAAGCGCCGGCGCGCCGCCCGCAGAAATGCCGCCGGCGAGATTGGCGAGCACGCTCTCCATGCGCTCCGCATAGGGGCGCGCGGCTTCCGCCGCCTGCTGGGCGCGGCGCAGCTTCGCCGCCGCGACCATCTGCATGGCCTTGGTGATCTTCTGCGTCGCCTTGACGGAAGAGATGCGGTTGCGAAGATCCTTCAGCGAGGGCATGGGCGCTCTTCTTGCCTAAAGTTTGGGGCGAATAGCGAATTGCGAGTAGGGTTTTGCTACTCGCTATTCGCCACTCCCTATTCGCAATTAAGCGAAGGTCTTCGCGAAGCCCTCGACGACGTTCTTCAGCTTCGCAGCCGAGTCGTCGGAGAGGTCCTTGGACGAGCGGATCGCCTCGAGCAGGTCGGCGTGCTGCGTGCGCAGCAGCGTGAGCAGCCCGTCCTCGAAAGCCTTGACACGATTGACCGGCAGCGGATCGAGATAGCCGTTGACGCCGGCGTAAATCACGCAGCACTGCTCTTCCATCTTGAGCGGCGAGAACTGCGGCTGCTTCAGCAGCTCGGTCAGACGCGCGCCGCGGTTGAGCAGACGCTGCGTCACCGCGTCGAGGTCGGAGCCAAACTGCGCGAAAGCCGCCATCTCGCGATATTGCGCGAGCTCGCCCTTGATTTTGCCGGCGACCTTCTTCGTCGCCTTCGTCTGCGCCGAGGAGCCCACGCGCGACACCGAGAGGCCGACGTTCACCGCCGGGCGGATGCCTTGGTAGAACAGATCGGTCTCGAGGAAGATCTGACCGTCGGTGATCGAGATCACATTCGTCGGAATATAGGCCGACACGTCGTTCGCCTGCGTCTCGATGACGGGCAGCGCGGTCAGCGAGCCGGCGCCGCGCTCGTCGTTGAGCTTCGCCGCGCGCTCCAGAAGGCGCGAGTGCAGATAGAACACGTCGCCGGGATAGGCTTCGCGGCCCGGCGGGCGGCGCAGCAGCAGCGACATCTGGCGGTAGGCGACGGCCTGCTTGGAGAGATCGTCGTAGATGATCACGGCGTGCGCGCCGTTGTCGCGGAAATATTCGCCCATCGCGCAGCCCGAGAAGGGCGCGAGGAACTGCATCGGCGCCGGGTCCGAGGCCGTCGCCGCGACGATGATCGTATAGTCGAGCGCGCCGCGCTCCTCGAGCACCTTCACGAATTGCGCGACGGTCGAGCGCTTCTGGCCGATGGCGACATAGACGCAGTAAAGCTTCGCCTTCTCGTCCGTGCCCTCGTTGAGCGACTTCTGATTGAGGATCGTGTCGAGCGCGATCGCGGTCTTGCCGGTCTGGCGGTCGCCGATGATGAGCTCGCGCTGGCCGCGGCCGATCGGGATCAGCGCGTCAACCGCCTTGAGGCCGGTCGCCATCGGCTCATGCACCGACTTGCGCGGAATGATGCCGGGCGCCTTCACGTCGACGCGGGCGCGCTTTTCCGTCTTGATTGGGCCCTTGCCGTCGATCGGATTGCCGAGCGCGTCGACGACGCGGCCCAGAAGCTCGCGGCCTACCGGAACGTCGACGATCGCGCCCGAGCGCTTGACCGTCTGGCCTTCCTTAATGTCGCGGTCGGAGCCGAAGATCACGACGCCGACATTGTCGCTTTCGAGGTTCAACGCCATGCCGCGCACGCCGTTCTCGAACTCGACCGTCTCGCCGGCCTGCACATTGTCCAGGCCGTAAACGCGGGCGATGCCGTCGCCCACCGAGAGGACCTGGCCGACCTCGCTGACCTCGGCCTCATTGCCGAAATTGGCGATCTCTTGCTTTAAGATCGCGGATATTTCCGCGGCGCGGACGTCATGCATCAGCGGACCTCTTTCATGCGTGTTCGAATGGAGTTGAGCTTGGTCCTCAAAGAGGCGTCGACCATGCGCGATCCAAGCTTGATGATGATGCCGCCAACGATCGACGGATCGGTCTTAACCTCGAGGCTGACGGCCTTGCCGCCAGCGGCTTCCTGCACGGCGTCGCGCAGGGCGAGCTCTTGCGACGGGAGAAGCGGCTTGGCGACGGTCGCCTCGGCGCGCGTCAGGCCCTTCGCCTGTTCTTCCAGACGCTGATAGGCGTCGATGATCGAGGGCAGCGCGAAAAGCCGGCGCTTCGACGCCACGAGGCGTAGGAAGTTGGCGGCGACGCCGTCGATATTGGCGATCTTGAGAAGCGCCTCGAGCGCCTTGAGCTGCTCGGCGGCCGAAAAAGCGGGGCTTTGCGCCAGTCGGCGCAGATCCGAGCTGCCGTCGTAAAGCTGCCGGAAAGTTTTGAGGGCCTCCGACACCGTTTCGCCTGCGCCGCGTTCGGTCGCGAGCTCGTGCAAGGCGAAAGCATAGCGTCCTGCGACGCTGGAAAGGTCGACTCCTTCTTGAGCCACTTGGCCTTGCTCTTTCAGATCGGCGTCGCTTTGTCGCTCTCCGGTCGCGCCCGGGGGCGCTGCCGCAATGCAGCATGGAGTGCTTAAACGACGGTAAGGTCGGGAGGAGCTCGAACAGCAACGTCCAGGGCTCCGACGCGCCGGTCCCCTAACACGACGCCATTTGACTCGCAACCCTACGACGAGGCCAATAATTGGGCGTTTGAGATTGCGGCGAAAGGACGCGACAGCGCCGCCCTCGCGAGCTATCAATCGGGCGGATCGCGCCGCAGGTGCGAAGGCACGCTTTGGAACGGGGATCGCGATGACGGCTGCCGTCGTGGGAATCATCGGGGGCTCGGGAGTTTACGAGCTTCCCGGATTGGAGGATGTGCGCGAGGAGCGGATCGAAACCCCCTGGGGATCGCCCTCCGACGCGCTGCGTTTCGGCCGCATCGGCAAGACGCGCGCCGTCTTCCTGCCGCGCCACGGACGCGGCCACGCGCTCTCGCCCTCCGGCATAAATTATCGCGCCAACATCGACGCGTTGAAGCGCGCCGGCGTCACCGACATCGTGTCGGTGTCAGCCTGCGGCTCCTTCCGGGACCACCTGTACCCCGGGCTTTTCGTGCTCGTCGACCAGTTCGTCGACCGCACCTTCTCGCGCGCCTCGTCTTTCTTCGGCGACGGCTGCGTCGCCCATGTGTCGATGGCGCATCCCGTCGCGCCGTTGCTCGCCAGGCGTATACACGCTGCGGCCAAGGCCGAGGATGTGGCCTGCGTCGCGGGCGGAACCTATGTCTGCATCGAGGGCCCGCAATTTTCGACCTACGCCGAATTGCTGACCTATCAGTCTGCCGGCTATGACGTCATCGGCATGACCGCGCTGCCGGAGGCGAAGCTCGCGCGCGAGGCGGAGATATCCTACGCCACCGTCGCCATGGTGACGGATTTCGACTGCTGGCATCAGGGGCATGACAATGTGGACGTCGCTTCCGTGATCGCGGTGGTAAGGAAGAACGCCGAGAGCGCGGGCCGGCTGCTCGCGCGGCTGCTGCAGGATTTTCCGCAAGAGCACGAGCCCTGCCCGATCGGCTCCGACCGCGCGCTCGACCATGCGATCATCACACAGCCTAGCGCGCGCGACCCCGCGCTGTTGAAGAAGCTCGACGCGATCATGGGACGCCTGAATGGCTCGGTTTGAGCGTCAGCGCGAACCGAGGCGCCCTTCGAGACGCGCCCTGCGGGCGCTCCTCAGGGCGAGGGGGATGATGAGTAGAGCCGCAGCTGCGCACAAGCCAGGGTTCACGCCCCTCATCCTGAGGAGCCCGCGAAGCGGGCGTCTCGAAGGATGGGGGCTCCCAAACGTTCTTGAGCTCCCTCGCTCGGCCGCCCGACGCGCCCCCATTCTTGTCCAGGGCTGCTCGGCATGAAGGCCTGGCAAGCGCAAATTCGCCCCGTCGCTGCGCCGCAAAACGACATCGGGCTTTACCGCGCGGCTGCAGGGATTTTCCTGCTCTGCGCGCTCGCGCTTTCCTGGCCATTTCTCTCCGGCGAATACACGATCCCCTGGGACGCCAAGGCGCATTTTCAGCCGCAATTCGTCTTTCTCGCGCATGCGCTGCATCGGGGAGGCTCGCCCTTCTGGACGCCCAATGTCTTCGCCGGCATGCCGCAGATCGCCGATCCGCAGTCGCTGATCTTCTCGCCCTTCTTTCTCGTCGCGGCGGCGCTCACGCCGGAGCCCTCCTTCTGGCTCGAGGACGCGCTGATCCTTGCGATGCTCGCGATGGGCGGACTCGCGCTGATGGCTTATTTCCGCGATCGTGGCTGGCATGCTGGCGGCGCGCTGCTGGCGGCGCTGGCTTTCGCTTTCGGCGGCTCGGCGAGCTGGCGCATCCAGCACACGGGCCAGATCATGAGCCTCGCCTGGCTGCCGGTGACGCTCTGGCTCCTGGCGCGCGCGCTTGACCGGCGCTCGGCGCGCTGGGGCGCGGCGGCGGGAATCGCTGCGGCCCTTCTGGCGCTCGGGCGCGATCAGATCGGCTATCTCTCCGTGCTGCTGCTCTCGGCCTATGCGGTGTTTCGCGTCGCGACCGACGCGGCGGATTGGAAGACCGCGTTTCGCCCGCTCCTCTCCGGCGGCCTCGCGGGCGGCGCGCTCATCGCGGTCCCGCTTCTCTTCACGCTGCTTCTCGCGGCGCAGTCGAACCGGCCGGCGATCGATCTCGACGGCGCCTTCAAGGGCTCGCTGCCGCCGGGCTCCTTCTTCACGCTGATCTGCGCGAATCTCTTTGGCGTCGACGGCCCGCTCAAGGATTTCTGGGGACCGCCTTCGCAGGTGTTCGGCACGACCGACATCTATCTCGCGCGCAACATGGCGACGATTTATCTCGGCGCGCTGCCGCTCGTCGCCTTGATTGCGAGCTGCGGGCGGCGCTTTTTTGCGACCGCGGAGATCAAATTCTTCGCGGGCGCGCTGATCGTCTTCGTCATCTATGCGCTCGGCCGCTACACGCCGCTCTTTGCGATCCTCTTTCACATTCCGGGCGTCGATCTTTGGCGTCGTCCCGCCGATGCGACATTCCTCATCGGCTTCACGCTGGCTCTGCTCGGCGGCTATGGCTTGAGCCTGCTGCTCGAAGGCGAGATCCGCGCGCCTCTCTGGCGGCTCGCGCTGGCCTCTGCGGCGCTGCTCGCGATCTGCGCGGGCGTCGCCCTTAACAAGGACCGCCTTGCGCAGGCGAGCGGGCCCTTGGCGCTCGCGGCTCTCTCGTGGGCGATCGCCATTGGAGTCGCGGTCTTCGCCCCGCGTCTCGCGCGCTCGCAAGGCGTTGCGGCCCTCGCGCTCATCGGCGCCGCGACGGCGCTCGATCTCGGCCTGAACAACAAGCCCAATGAGTCGACGGCTCTGCCGCCCGCACAGTTCGACGTGCTGCGCGCCGACACGAAAAACGAGACCATCGCGCTCCTCAAGCAGAAGCTAGCAGTGCAGGCGCCGGATCGGCGCGACCGCATCGAGCTCGCCGCGATCGACTTTCACTGGCCAAATGCGAGCCTCGTCCACGACCTCGATCACGATCTCGGATATAATCCGATCCGCCTGAAACTCTTCGAGGATACGACCGGCGCGATCGACCATGTCGCGCTGCCCGACCAGCGCCGCTTCTCCAAGCTCTATCCGCGCTATCGCTCTCCCATCTCCGATCTGCTCGGGCTTCGCTACATCGCGACGGGCGTGCCGATCGAGGAGATCGACCCGAATCTCAAGCCGGGCGACGTCAGCGAAATCGCGCGGACCAAGGACGCCCACATTTACGAATATCCGGGCGCGCTGCCGCGGGTGCTGCTGCCCGCCTGCGTGGTCCGGGTCGATTTCGCAAAAATGATGGAGGACGGCGTCTGGCCGGACGTCGATTTTCGCGAGACGGTGCTGCTCGAGCAACCGACCATGTGCCGACACGCCGGGAGCAATCATTCCGGCGTCGCGCGCATCGTCTCCTATGAGAATACGCGCGTCGTCGTCGAGGCCGAAGCGCCGCCGGGCGGCGGCTGGCTCGTGTTAAATGACGTCTGGCATCCCTGGTGGTTCGTTTATGTCGATGGCGTCGAGGCGCCGCTGCTGCGCGCCAATGTGATGTTTCGCGCCGTCGACGCGCCGGAAGGGCGCCACACAATCGAGTTTCGCTTCGAGCCGCTGCGCGGGGCGTTCAAGCAGTGGCTTGGATGAAAAACGCCCGCGC
>CAWCTS010000042.1:0-15073 GCA_963798515.1 uncultured Alphaproteobacteria bacterium | reverse complement strand
TGAGGTCGAAGGTGGAGAGGGCGTCCATTGCGTCCGAGAGCATCTTCTCGGCGATGCCGCCCATCTCGGAGATCTTGCGATCGAGAGCTTCAAGGTCTCGGTCGTAGGCTTTTACGGTGTGTTCGCTCATGATTCTTGTCCTCGACGCGCCGCCGCCCCGGCCCGCAAATCCTATCCCTCAAACAATCGATCACCCGAACCGGCCGGTAATGTAATCCTGCGTTTTCCTCTCCTTCGGCGCCGTGAAGACGGCGTCCGTCTCGCCGAACTCGACGAGCTCGCCCAGATACATAAAGGCCGTGAAATCGGAGACGCGCACCGCCTGCTGCATGTTGTGGGTGACGATCGCGATCGTGTACTGGGTCGCGAGCTCGTCCATCAGCTCCTCGATCTTGGCGGTCGAGATCGGATCGAGCGCCGAGCAGGGCTCGTCGAACAGGATCACGTCCGGCTGCACCGCCACGCTGCGTGCGATGCACAAGCGCTGCTGCTGGCCGCCGGAGAGACCGAGCCCGCTCGACTGCAGCTTGTCCTTGACCTCGTTCCAGAGCGCCGCGCCGCGCAGCGCCTGCTCGACACGCACATCGACGTCGGCTTTCGACAGCTTTTCATAGAGTCGAATGCCGAAGGCGATGTTCTCGTAGATCGTCATCGGAAAGGGCGTCGGCTTTTGGAAGACCATGCCGACGCGCGATCTCAGCAGATTCACATCGACGCGCGGGTCGAGAATGTTCTCGCCGTCAAGCAGCACCTCTCCCTCGGCGCGCTGACGGGGATAAAGATCGTACATGCGGTTCAGCACGCGCAGCAGCGTGGACTTGCCGCAACCCGAGGGACCGATGAAAGCGGTCACCCTGTTCGTGTGCAGCGGCATCGAGACATTCTTCAGGGCGTGGTGATCGCCATAGAAGAAGTCGAGGTCCTGCACGAGAAGCTTGGTTGGAAGTTCGGCGTTCACGATCGAGGCCACGTTCATCCCTTTGTCCTCTGCGCGCCGAACGCGCGCGCGATGATCGACAGGCAAAGCACGGCGGCGGTGACGAGAAAGGCGCCCGTCCACGCCAGTTGTTGCCAATCCTTGTATGGCGAGAGCGCGAACTGAAAGATGACGACCGGCAGGCTCGCCATGGGCGCATTGACGTTGACGCTGAAAAATTGATTGTTGAGCGCGGTGAAGAGCAGCGGCGCCGTTTCGCCGGAGACTCTCGCGACCGCGAGCAGAATGCCGGTGATGAGACCGGCCTTCGCGGCGCGGTATGAGACTTGGCGGATGACATAGGAGCGCGGCAGACCCAGCGCGGTCGCCGCTTCGCGCAGCGATCCCGGCACGAGCCGCAGCATGTCTTCCGTAGTTCGCAGCACGACCGGGATCACCAGGATCGCGAGCGCCGCCGCGCCGGACCAAGCCGAGAAGTGCTTCTGGCGCGCGACGATCACCTCATAGACGAAGAGGCCGATGACGATCGAAGGCGCGCTCAGCAGAATGTCGTTGATGAAGCGTATGACCGTGGCGAGCCTCGATTTACCCCCATATTCGGCGAGCCAGGTCCCGGCGAAAAGCCCGAGCGGCGCGCCGACCGCGACGCCAAGCACGGTCATGATCAAGGATCCGACGATGGCGTTGAGCAGACCGCCGGCGCTGCCAGGAGCTGGCGTCATCTCGGTGAATACGCTCAGCGACAGGCCTTTGGCGCCTTGATAGAGCAGCACAGCGAGAATCGCGACGAGCCAAGCCAAGCCAAAAATAGCCGCCGCAAGGCAAAGCTTCGTGGCGATGGAATTGGCGAAACGGCGACGCGCGTAGATGGACACGGTCAGCCTCCCCCTTGGCGTTCGACGCTCATATGCAGAAGCCTTGCGATGGTGAGCTCGACGAAGGTGATGACGAAGAGAATGAGGCCGAGGTAGATCAGCGAGGAGGTGTAGAGGTCTCCCACGGCTTCCGTGAATTCATTGGCGATCGTCGCGGAGATCGTCGTGCCTGGCGCGAGAATGGAGGCCGCGATCTTATGCGCATTGCCAATGACGAAGGTCACGGCCATGGTCTCGCCGAGCGCGCGGCCGAGACCCAGCATGATCGCGCCGATGACTCCGACCGCCGTGTAGGGGATGACCACATGCCGGACGACCTCGGTCGTCGTGCAGCCGACGCCGAAAGCCGCCTCCTTCAGCACGACGGGAACCGTCTCGAAGACGTCGCGACAGACCGAGGCGACATAGGGCAGCACCATGACGCCGAGGATCACACCCGCTGTCAGCATGCCAATGCCATAAGGCGGTCCTGCGAAGAGCGAATTCAGTCCCGGAACTCCCTTGAAAGTGTCGATGAGCCAGGGCTGAACATATTGTTGGAGGAAGGGCGCGAGGACGAAGAGGCCCCAGATTCCATAGATGATCGACGGGATTCCGGCGAGAAGCTCGATTGCGACGCCGATGGGACGCCGAAGCGGGATCGGGCAGAGCTCCGTCAGGAACACCGCGATGCCGATGCCGACCGGCGCGGCGATCGCCAGCGCGATCGCCGAGGTGACGAGCGTGCCGAAGATCGCAGGCCCGCCGCCGAACTTATCTGCGACAGGATTCCAGGATTGGGAGGTGACGAATCCGAGACCAAAGGCCTGGATCGCCGGCAAAGACCCCTGGATCAGCGACAGTATGACGCCACCAAGGAGGATCAGCACGAGAAGCGCGCAGCTGAAGGTCGCACGGCGGAAAACGATGTCGATGAGAGCGAGCCGTTGCAGCACCCGCCCTCTTTGCGCCGTTCCGGGGGCTTGGGCGAGCGCGCCCATCTCTTGAGCCCTCGTCGCGCCGTCCATCACTCGTTCGACCACCTGCGCTCCCTCTCTTGCCGTCGATTTCGCGGCCTCTGGGAGGCTGACCGCCTCCCAGAGGCCTTGCATTTAGTTCGACAGAGCCTTGCCGTCCGCGCCCTTGATGTCGGACGCCCAAGCCTTCTTGATCAGCGTGACGACGCTCGCCGGCAACGGAATATAGTCGAGCTCCTCGGCGGCTTTGCCGCCGTTGGCGAAGGCCCAGGCGAAGAATTTGAGGGCTTCCGCCGCTGCGCCCGGATCCTGCGGCTGCTTGGGCATCAGGATGAAGCTCGAGGCGGTGATCGGCCAGGACTTCGCGCCGCCCTCATTGGTCAGGATCTCGTAGAAGCCCGCCGCCTTCGCCCAATCCGCCATGGCGGCGGCCGACTGGAAGCTCTCGAAGGTCGGCGCGACGACCTTGCCGTCCTTGTTGACCATTTTCGTGTGGGTCAGCTTGTTTTGCTTCGCATAGGCGTATTCGACGTAGCCGATCGCGCCCTTGGTGTTGGCGACGGTGTTGGCGACGCCTTCATTCCCCTTCGCGCCGACGCCGACCGGCCACTCCACCGCGGAGTTCTCACCCACCTTCTCCTTCCAGGTCGGCGAAACCTTGGAGAGATAATTGGTGAAGTTGAAGGTGGTGCCCGAGCCGTCCGAGCGATGCGCGACCGCGATCGGGAGCTTCGGAAGCTTCGCTTTCGGATTGAGCTTCTTGATCGCCGGATCGTCCCAGCTGGTGATCTCTCCGAGGAAAATCTTCGAGATCAACTCGCCGCTCAGCGTGAGATCGCCCGGTCCGACGCCGTCGAGGTTGACGACCGGCACGATGCCGCCAATGATCTGCGGCCATTGCACGAGATTGGCTGCAGCCAGATCCTCGGGCTTCAGCGGCTGGTCGGAGGCGCCGAAGGTTACGGTGCGCGCCTTGATCTGCTTGATGCCGCCGCCCGAGCCGATCGATTGATAATTCAGGCTCGTGCCGGTCGCCGCCTTATAGGCCTCGGCCCATTTGGCGTAGATCGGAAAAGGAAAGCTCGCTCCAGCGCCGGAGATTTCGAGCGCAATCGCGGCGCAGGCGGACGCGACGAGAGCGAACGCGACCAGCGTCGCGCGCTTGAGAAAATGCGAGTTCATGTCGGAGAGTCTTCCTGGCTCGAGAACAAGAGCACGCCAGTGGCGAGCGTCCACGTGGATGATGCTAGCGGCCTTAAGCGACCGTTTTTACGACAGTAAAATGACAGAAAGACGACGAAGGAAAAAACGTTATTTCAACTGACTGCCAATGTTCGCCGCCTCGTAGGCCTACAACGTGAAGATGCTCCCGGCGCGGCCTAGACGGGCTCCGCCGCTTTCGCGGCCTCGGCGCTCATTCGCCGGTAGACGAAGTCCGGCGCGGGCGCTTCGGCCTCGCTCTCGCCGAGCCGCGCAAAGGCCTCGTGCTCCGGCGACAGATGACAAGCAGGATCGACCGCATGCGGATCGCCGACCGCCGCCATCGCCTGACAACGACAGCCGCCCCAGTCGATCTCGCGGCGGTCGCAGGAACGGCAGGGCTCCTGCATCCAGCCTGTTCCGCGGAAGGCGTTGAACGCCGCGCCGCTGCGCCAGATCTCGGCGAGATCGCGCTCCCTCACATTGTCGAAGACGAGGCCGGGAATTGTCTGCGCCGCATGGCACGGCAGCGCCTTGCCCGAAGGCGTGACGGCGACGATCGAGCGGCCCCAGCCGCCGGTGCAGGCCTTGGGCCGCGAGGCGTAATGATCGTGGATCACGAAGTCGAAATTGAGCACGCCCTTGAGACGCGTCTTCGCCTCTTCGACGATTCCGACCGTGCCGAGAAACACATCGCGCGTCGGAATGAGCGCGGCGCGGTTCTTCAGGGCCCAAGCGTAATATTGAATATGCGCGATCTCGATGCGTTGCGCCCGGAACTCGATTGCAAAGTCTATGATCTGCGGCAGATGCGCGATGTTCTGGCGGTGCATCGGCGCATTGATCGTGAGGCCCATGCCGAGCTCGCCCGTCCACTGCGCGACGCGACGCTTTTTCTCGACGCCGCCCTCATAGTGGGAGATGCGATCCGCGGTCTCGGAATCGACGTCCTGGATCGAGAGCTGCACATGATCGAGTCCGATCCTCGCCAGGCTCTCGAGACGCTCGCGCGTCAGCATCACGCCGGAGGTGATCAGATTGGTGTAAAGGCCGGCCTCGACCGCAAAGGCCAGGATCTCCTCGAGATCCTTGCGCACGGTCGGCTCGCCTCCCGAGAGATGCAGCTGCAGAGCGCCGATCTCCGCCGCGCGGCGAAACACGTCGCCCCATTCGCGCGCCCTGAGTTCGACATTGGCGCGTTCGAGATCGACCGGGTTGGAGCAATAGGGGCATTGCAACGGACAGCGGTGTGTAAGCTCCGCGAGGAGCCCCGTCGGACCGTCGGCGAAAGGCGCATAGCTCCGCGCGCGCGCCGAGACCGGCGGCGGCGAGAAAGGCGAGGGTCCGTCCCGCAGCAACCGCTTGTCCGAAAGGCCCTGCAGAAGATTGACTACGTCGCGCGAGACGACGTCGAGCGGCGCGCCGTAACGCGCCGCGAGCGCGCTCGCAATCTCGCCCACGGTTTTTACGCCGTCGACCTCGGCCAGCACTGCGAGCGAGATGGCGTCGATCTCATAGGCGCGCTCCGGCGCGAGCACGACGCTGCGCGACCGCGCGCGGTCCTCATGCAGGCGCGCCCAGCGCTCAAAAGCGGGACGGCTCTGCGCGTCGATGACGTATCGCGCCGGCGTTTCAATCACGGGAATGTCTGTTGTCCGAGCTGAAAGGCGCCCGGCGGAACGACCGCAGGCGTCACATAGGCGTGATGTAGCGCGTCGAGCTGCGCCCACAAGACATTGCATTTGAACCGCACGGCGTCGATGCACGCTTCCTGCTCGGGGCGGCTCAGCGCGTTCATCTTGATGTAGTCGAGCGCGAAGTCGGCGTCGCGCGGCGCCTGCGACAGACGGCGCTTGAAATAGGCCATCACATGATCGTCGACGAAGTCATAATTTTCTAACATGCCGGCGATGCGCTCGCGATGGATGGCGGGGGCGAAGAGCTCGGTCAAGGACGAGGCCACGGCGACGAGGAGCGGCTGCTCGACGACATAGCGGACATAGGCCTCCACGGCGAATTTCGTTGCCGGAAGCGCTCCGCGCCGCGAGATCACATAGTCGCGCGGCAGGCCGAGCCCGTCGGTCAGAACGAGCCAGCGCTCGATGCCGCCCGCCTCATCGCCGAGGCCGTCGTGATCGTGAATGCGATGCAGCCATTCGCGGCGCAGCTCGCGATCATGCGCGCGGCTCATGAAGGCGGCGTCCTTGCGCGGCACGGCTTCCTGATAGCAGTAACGATTGAGCGCCCAGGCGCGCACCTGCTCGCGATTGAGCTTGCCGCCGTGCAGTAGCTTATGGAACGGATGCTTGTCGTGATAGCGCTCGGTTCCAATCGCGCGAATGGCCGCTTCGAAAGCCTCGGGAGACAGCGGCGGAGTATTGAGAAAGGCGTGCGACTCGAGAACGTCGTTGTTCACAGCAGGATCTCCATGGCGTCTTCGCCAACCACCCATCCGGCGGCTTCGGCCTCCCGCCGCTCCTTGGAGAAGGCGTTCAACGCCGGGTTTGAATTGTTGATGTGCACATAGATCTTTCGCGCGACGCCGAGCGGCGCCAAGGCTGCGATCGAGCCGTCCGGCCCGCTCATGTTGATGTGGCCCATGCGCGATCCGGTCTTGCCGAGGAGGCCCTGCTCGATCATCTCGTTCTCATGCCAGAGCGTGCCGTCGAAGAAGACGAGCGCGGCGCCGCGCAGACGCTCGGCCAAAGCCGCATCGACCGCCGCGCATCCGGGAATATAGAAGAACGCCTTGCCGCTTTCGGTCTCGGTGATCTTCAATCCCAGCGTGTCGCCCTCGACGCTGCCGAAATTCGCCTTCAGCGCATCTTCGAGCCACAACGCGATCTTGCCCGCGACGGGGAAGGCTTCGACCGCTAGACCGAGGTCGGCGCCCGCGCCTGTGAGCGCAACGGGCCTGTCGATGGGCAGCTCCTCGCGCGTGACGCAAGCGGGGGACAGCACGTTGAAGACTTGGTTTTGCGACAGAACCTCGAGCACGCGCCCCGAGCCGTAAACCGTGAAGGGCTGCGCCTCACGCAGCGTGAGCAGGCCCGTGACATGGTCGACGTCGCCATTTGTCACCACGACGGCCTTGATCGGGCTGGCGCGCACGGGATCATCGCCGGAAGGCGCAAGCTCGGGATTTTGCTCAATCTGTTGGCGCAGGTCGGGCGAGGCGTTGAGCAGAACCCAGTCGCGGCCATTGGCGGTCGCGGCCAGCGACGACTGGGTGCGCGCCGAGAAGCCCGGCTCGCCCGCGCGCACGGCGCGGCAATTGGCGCAATTGCAGTTCCATTGCGGAAAACCGCCGCCGGCTCCCGATCCGAGAATCCTGATGCGCATCTCGCCTGATCGAACTCGGCGCGGCCCTGGCTGCGGCGCGCCACGCTCCCCTGTCGTCATTATTTTCCGGCACTATGCACGGCTCGGCGCGGCCGACGCAAGTGCGGCATAAGGGCGCGAAACTCCCGCCCTTAAGAGCTGGCGGCGGAACGTTCCTCTTCTCGTCGCGACAAGGACTTGTAGCGGCGGACCGCGAAGGGGATCGATAGGAGATAGCCGAGGCTGAGCAGGGTCAAAATCTCCATCGGGTAGGTCCAGAGCAGCAACAGCAGCACGACGACGCCAAACAGCAGCGGAATGATCAGATCGCGCGGCACGCGCCCCATCTTCTTCCCCGAGAAATGCGGGATGGGGCTCGCCATCAGAAAGGCGATCGCCAGGACATAGACGATGAAGAGCGGCGCGAAGGCCTTGGAAGCCGGAAGCTCCAGCGCCGAGAGATGCAGATAGAGCGGCAGCAGCACCGTCACGGCGCCGGCCGGCGAGGGCATGCCGACGAAGAATTGCGCCTGCCAGGCGGGCCGCGTCGGGTCTTCGGCCATCACATTGAAGCGCGCCAGCCGCAGCGCCGCGGCGATGGCGAAGGCGAGCGTCGCGAACCAGCCGAAGTTCTTCACCTCATGCAGCAGCCAGAAATAGAGGACGAGCGCCGGCGCCACGCCGAAATCCACGAAATCGGCGAGCGAATTCGAGCTCGGCGCCGAAGCGCGTCGTGCCCTTGAGCGCCCGCGCCAGCCTGCCGTCGAAACCGTCGAAGACGGCGGCGGCGATGATGGCGAGGACGGCGGTCTCGAATTTTCCGTCGACCGCGTAGCGGATTGCCGTCAGCCCCATCGACAGCGCCAGCAGCGTCACGAGATTGGGCAGCACCGCGCGGATCGGGATGTTGCGGAAGCGCAAGCGCCGCCGCTCGATGGGGGTGAGCTCGTTCTCGGGATGGTCGAAGGACTGGCTGTCGGTCACGTGGCTCGAGCCTGGTCGGAGAAAGGGGGGAAGCGGGCGTCAGCCCGATTTGAAGGACAGCGCCGGCGTGTGCGCGGAGAGATCGGCCAGCACCGTCTCGCCGGCGATGGCGCGCGAGCCGACGGCGACCATAGGCCTCGCATATGTCGGCATATAGACATCGACGCGGGAGCCGAAACGGATGAGGCCGAAGCGCTGGCCGACGGCAAGCTCCTCACCCTCGCGCACGAAGCAGACGATGCGGCGCGCCACGAGCCCGGCGATCTGCACGACGCCGAAGCGTCCCTGCGGCGCGTCGATGACGAGCCCGTTGCGCTCATTGTCCTCGCTCGCCTTGTCGAGATCGGCGTTGACGAAGAGACCGGGACGATAGGCGATGCGCGCGATGCGGCCGGCGATGGGCGCGCGGTTCACATGCACGTCGAAGACGCTCATGAAGACGGAGACGCGCTGCAGCGGCTCGGCGCCGAGACCGAGCTCGGCGGGAGGCAAGTTGAATCCCACGGAGCAGACGACGCCGTCGGCGGGAGAGACCACGAGGCCCTCGCGCAAGGGCGTGACGCGCTGCGGATCACGAAAAAAATAAGCGCACCAGGCCGTGGCGATGAAGCCGATCCAGCCGAGCGTCCCGGAAATCCAGTGAAGCAGGAAGGCGACGATCGCGAAAATCGCGATGAAGATATAGCCTTCGGGATGGATCGGCGTAAGCGCCTTGCGAAAGGAACTGAGCACCGACATCCCCGACCTCCGCGCCGCATTCGCCTTGTCGCGACGCTTTTGGCATGGCCGGGGCGGAATGTCACGCCGCGCGCAAATGTCGCGGCCGCGCCAGCGAGTCTGGCGCGGCGGAGTCTCCTAAATGTTAGAGCGCGCGCCCGAGCTGTCGCACGTCGACGCCATATTGGGCGAGCCAGTTGCGCAGCTTTTCCGAGACCGGAAGGACGCGCGAGGCCTTGGCGTCGGTCTGGCAGGCGCTTCTGAGCGACAGGTAGCGGGAGTAGATCGTCCCGACCTCCTTATCGCTCAGCACCGAGCGCACCTCGCCAAGGAGTGTGCGCACGTCGTTGTCGCTATATTTGTTAAGCAATGGGCAGCCCACCACAATGTTGTCGGCGTAGGCCGCGGAAGAAACGAGCAGGAAGAAGAGCGCAAAGGCGGTGCGTTTCATGCTTTTACCTCAGAGACGATGGGTTCGTTCGAGCGGGGCGCGGCTTGGCGCGGCAAGGCTAAGATGTTCAGAGCCTTGGGGGATCTCAGGCCGACGCCGCTGTTTTCGCGTCGCCCGGGCTCGACCGTCTGTTTTTCGAGCCCGCCGAAGATCGTCGACTTTCTGGGCGAAAATTTGACGGCTCTGTAGGGATCGGCCAAGTCTTAGTTGCGCTTTCCTCCTTGCAGAGGCGGGCGTCACGCCGGGGGGCGCGAGAATGCGAGATGATCCTTCCCAAGAACCGCGCGCCGAGCGGGCGCGGGGATCATCGCTCGCGCTTGGCGTCGAGCGCCTCGGCTTTCTTTCCCTGGATCATCCGCGCGCCGCCGCCGTCGTCGCGATGCTCCTCCTCGTCGCCGCGGTTTTCGGCGTGCTGCGACTGAAGGTCGACGACTCGCTCAGCCAGCTCTTTCGCTCCGACACGCCGGAGTTTCAGCGTTACGAAGAGGTGACGCGCCGCTTTCCTTCGAGCGAATATGACGTGCTCATCGTCATCGAAGGCGAGAAGCTGCTCGCCCGCTCCTCGCTCGAAAAGCTTCGCGATCTCGTCCGCGACCTGCAGCTCATCGACGGAGCGCGCGGCGTGATCTCGATCTTTTCCGCGAGGCAGCCTCCGGAAGGACGACATTTGCCGGCGGCCTTGTTCCCCGAACCGCTGCCGGAGGGCGAAGCCTACCGCAAGCTCGTCGACAAGGTGATGGCGAATGAAATCATCCGCGGCAAGCTTCTTTCCGAGGACGGCCAGCTCACCCTCGTTGTCCTGGCGCTCGAGCCTGACATCGCGCAAAGCGACGGGCTGCGCGCGACCGTGGATGAAATCCGCGCGACGATGACGCGCGATCTCGAGGGCGCCGGCCTCAAGGCGCAGCTCTCCGGCGTGCCGGTCATGCAGCTCGAGATCCGCAACGCCGTGGAGCGCGACCGGCTGCTCTATAACGGTATCGGCTTCGCCGCAGGATGCCTGATCGCGATCGTTTTCTTTCGTCACGTCTCCTTCATGATCATGGCGGCCGGACCGCCGCTCGCCGCGATCCTTCTGGCGCTCGGGACGCTCGGCTGGCTCGACTTCCGCCTAAATATGTTCTTGAATGTGATGACGCCGCTCATCATGGTCATCAGCTTTTCCGACAGCATGCAGCTCACCTTCGCGGTGCGCGACCGCCTGCTCGCGGGCAAAGGCAAGGTCGAGGCGATCCGCGAGGCGCTGCTCGTGGTGGGGCCCGCCTGCGTGCTGACGCATGCGACGGCGGGTCTCTCCTTCGTCGCGCTCCAATTTTCGAATTCCGACCTCATCCGCACTTTCGGCGAGGCGGGACTCATCTCCACGCTGATCGCGCTGCTCGCCATTCTTCTGCTCACGCCCGTGCTCGGCGTGTTTTTCCTCTCCGACAATCCGACGCTCGTCGCCAAGATCAACCGCGCCGATCTCGGCGTCTCGATGCTGCGGCGCTTCTGCGCTTTCGTCGCGGCCCGCATGACCGGACGGCCGCTGCTCTATAGCCTCATCGCGCTCGCCATCGTCGCGGGCCTCGGCGTCAACTACGCGACGCTCGAGCCGCGCTATCGCCTGGCCGACCAGGTTCCCGACAAAAGGCAAGCGGTCGCCGCGAGCGGACGTCTCGACGCCAAGCTCACGGGCGCCAATCCCATCGACGTGCTCATCGAATTCCCGCCGGGCGCGTCCCTTTACGATGCGCAGACGCTCGACGTCATCGCGGCCGTGCATTCGACGCTCTCGCGCACGCCAGGAGTCGGCAATGTTTGGTCGCTCGAGACGCTGCGCCGCTGGCTCGCCGAAAAAGCGCATAGTCGTGATGTCGCCGTGCTGCGCGAATATGCCGAGATGCTGCCCGATCATCTCAAGCGCCGCTTTATCGACGAGGGAGAGGATGCCGTTATCGTCGCCGGCCGCGTTCCCGACGCCGACGCGAGTGAATTGCTGCCGATCGTGGAGAGGATCGACCATGCGCTGGAGCCGACGCGCGCCGCGCATCCCGGCTATAAGATCTGGGTCACGGGTCTTTCGGCGATCGCAGCGCGCAACAGCGCGACGATGATCGGCAAGCTCAATCGCGGACTGACGCTGGAGTTCATCGGCGTCGCCGGCTTCGTCGGCCTCGCCTTTCGTTCCGTCGTCGTGATGCTCTCCGCCATTCTACCGGGGATTTTTCCCGTCGTCGCCTCCGGCGCCTTGCTCGGCGCGATGGGACAGGGCCTGCAATTTGCGAGCATCGTCGCGCTGACCGTCTCATTCGGGCTCGGCTTGAGCGCGACGATCCACTTCCTCAATCGCCAACGGCTCGAGGACGATCCGGCCGCCGATCCGGCCGTCGCGATTGAGCGCGCCACCGTGCTCGTCGGCCCGGCGCTGATCCTGACCTCGACGGTGCTCGCCTGCGGCCTTGCGGTGACGGTGTTCTCAGATCTGCCGTCGCTGCGGCTCTTCGGCTGGCTCAGCGCCTTCGCGATGATCGCCGCGCTCTTCGCCGATCTCTTCATCCTGCGTCCGACGACGACCGTTCTGCGCCGCCTCGCGCGGCGCTTCGGCAAAAACGCTTGAGTCTCAGCCCTTGTGCAGGCTGATGACAACATGGCGCACGGAAGTGCCGGCGGTCGGCGTGATGGTGACGCTCTGACTTCTTCCGCCCGTGCTGATGCCGACGCCAGCGGAGAAAGAGCTGCCGTGCACTTGCGCGCGGATCGTGCTGCCCGAGACGCTGCCGGAGACGCTGCCGCCCTCGCCATGCACCGACTCGCTCCATGAGCCGGAGAGCGCGCCGCCGCGCGCGGCGACGTTCGCGCTGATCTGCAGCTTATAGCTGTCGCTCGCGCAGGTCAGACGTTGCGACAGGCTCGAACCCGATCCGTCGACCGAATAGTCCGCCCGACAGCTGATGCGCTCGCTCGCGCCGCTTTCGAGCTGCAGAGTTCCGCCTCCCGCCCAATGGCCGGACATGCCGGCGAAGGGTCCTCCAGGGTCGGCGGCGCTTGGCGTTGAGACGGCGGGAAAAGCGAGAAGGGTTGAGACGGCGACCCAATGCGGCGTGCTTCTCAATGTTTTCGAAAACGACATGGCTCCGGCTCCCCAATTCCGGATGTCGCGCTTCGAGGCGACTTTCGAAAGACCATGGCGAAGCGGCGCGGTCTTCGCGAAAGCAACTAGGTTGAGCCGTCATTGCGTCAACGGCAGGAAACTTACCGACTCATTGTACACTTGGGCTAAATCTCGAAATCCGCTTGCGTCTTCTCGACGCTTTCAAAACCGACGACGCGCGCGCGAAAGCAAAGATCCTCCAGCGTGACCGCTTCCATCAGCCCAAAGAGATCGGATTCGATCTGCTGCAGCGTCGGCGCGATCGCCGCCTCGAGCGAGAGTGGCGCGATATCTCCCTCATCGGCGTCGTCATTCCCTTCGACGCGCAACGCGACGCGCAAAATATCGGCGAGCGTCAAGCGTCGCCTTTCCCTGGCGAGCTCATAGCCGCCCGACGGTCCGCGCACCGACTTCAAAATTCCGGCGCGGACGAGCGCCTGCAGCAGGCTCTCGAGCCGGCGCGGCGGCAAAGCGTGCCGCGCCGCAAGTTCTTTCGAGCTGACCGGACGGCCGCGCGCATGCAGCGCCACATCGAGCACCGCGAGCACGGCGGCGCGCGCGCCGCGGGGCAGCAGCGTCATGGAGCGGAGCCTTCGGCGATCCCCGTCGAACCGAAACCGCCGGCGCCGCGCTTTGTCTCCGAGAGTTCTGCGCTCTCGACGAGCTCGACGCGAGCCACGGGCGCAATGACGAGCTGCGCGATGCGCATGCCGCGAAGAATTTCGAAAGGGCGCGGACCCAGATTGACGAGGATGGCCTTCACCTCGCCGCGATAGTCGCTGTCGATCGTGCCCGGCGCATTGAGGATCGTCACGCCATGCTCCAGCGCCAAACCGGAGCGCGGGCGCATCTGTCCTTCGAAGCCCGGCGGCAGCGAGAGCGCGAAGCCCGTCGGCACGATGTCGCGCGCGCCGGGCTCGAGCACGAGCTTGGCGCCCGCCGGCAGCGCCGCGAGAACGTCGAGGCCCGCCGCGCCGCTCGTGGCATAGAACGGCAGATCCAGTCCTTGCCCATGCGGCAAGCGACGAATTTCGACCTTCATGCCGTTCTCCCCTCGCTTGCGCGCTCCTGCAACAGCGCGGCGATGCGCACGATGAGCCGCGACGCGACCTCGTCCTTGCCGAGCCGCGGCCAGCTTTCGACTCCCTCGGCGGAAACGAGATGCACCTCGTTCTCGCCGGCGCCGAAGACGCCCGAGCCGGCGTCATTGGCGACGATGAGATCGACGCGCTTTCGCAGAAGCTTTTCACGCGCATGTGTCAGAAGATTTTCGGTCTCGGCGGCGAAGCCGACGACGAGGCGCGGTCTGTCGCCCTTGCGCGCGGCGACGTCGGCCAGAATGTCGGGATTCTCGACAAGCGCGAAGGCGGGCGGCGCGCCGCCCTTCTTCTTCTTGATCTTGTCACCCGCGGCCTCGACACGCCAATCGGCCACCGCCGCGGCGCCGATGAAGACGTCGGCGGGCAAAGTGGCGCCGACGGCGGCGAGCATCTCGCGCGCCGTTTCGACGCGTTGAACGTCGACGCCCGGCGGATCGGCAAGATCGACGGGACCGCTCACAAGCGTCACGCGCGCGCCCGCGCGCGCCGCCGCTGCGGCGATCGCATGGCCCTGCTTTCCGGAAGAACGGTTGGCGATATAGCGCACCGGATCGATCGGCTCATGCGTCGGCCCCGAGGTCACGATGACATGCAATCCGGCGAGCGGCCCTGAGGCTGGCGCGAGCGCCGCTTCAATCGCGCGCACGATCGCGTCGGGCTCGCTCATGCGGCCGGGGCCATGCTCGCCGCAGGCCATGTCGCCGACTTCCGGGCCGACGAAAAGCGCGCCGTCCGATGCGAGTTGCGCCGCGTTGCGGCGCGTCGCGGGATGCAGCCACATGCGCCAATTCATCGCCGGCGCGAACAGCACGCGCTTGTCGGTCGCGAGCAGCAGCGTCGTCGCGAGATCATTGGCGAGACCATTCGCCGCGCGCGCCAGAAGATCGGCGGTCGCCGGCGCGACGACGAGGAGATCGGCCTCGCGCGAGAGGCGGATATGGCCCATCTCGCCCTCGAGCGCGGAGTCGAAGAGATCGGTGTGAACGGGCGCGCCGGAGAGCGCGGCGAAGGACAGTTCTGTGACGAATTCCTTGCCCGCCGCCGTCAGAACGACTTGGGTCGAGGCGCCGGCGTCGCCGAGCCTGCGGACAAGCTCGAGCGCCTTATAGGCCGCGATCCCGCCCCCGACGATCAGGAGAATGCGCTTGCCCGCGAGCTTCCGCGCGGGATCGAGAACCGTCACGCCACCCTCCCTTGAGGCCTCGAGGCTTTGCGCGAGAATACAAATTTTTCAAGCGCGCCGCCAACGCCCCCTCCCCAGCCCTCCCCCGCTTCGCGGGAGAGGGAGTCCGACTGCGACGGCATCGACGTGTCGCGTAACGTTGCAGACGCCCTCTCCCGCGAAGCGGGGGAGGGTGAGGGAGGGGGCAATTCTCCCTCCTCGCTTAAGACGCCACAC
>CAWCTS010000041.1:0-6301 GCA_963798515.1 uncultured Alphaproteobacteria bacterium | reverse complement strand
AATCGTTCCGATTGCGGGGCGTGGGGGTTCTGAACCCCGCTCTCGAATTTCAACGGCAACTTAGATCGGGAGCCGGCTTCGCGCCGGTCGTGGAGGACGTCGATATGGCGGGGGGTCGAAATAAGGAGAGCTTCGGCGCGAGGCTCAAGAGCCTCCTCATTCGCGGCGCGGCCAGCCTGCTCATCCTGCCCTCCTCCGGACCGGCCTTCGCGCAGACGCCCGCTCCACCTCCGGCCTATGAGCCCGCGCCGAACGCGGCGCCCGAGGCGCAGCCGCCGCGCTTCACACAGGCGGAGCTCGAGCATCTGCTGGCGCCGGTCGCGCTTTATCCCGACGCTCTGCTCGCTCAACTGCTGCCGGCCTCCGCCTATCCGCTGGAGATCGTGCAGGCGCATCGCTGGCTGGAGCGGAACAGCGCCGCCGCGGCCAATGGAGATTTCTCCGGCGCGGACGCGCAGAACTGGGACCCGTCGGTGAAAGCCATGGTGCGCTTTCCGACGGTGCTGCAGAAGCTCAACGACGACCTCGATTGGACCCGCAATCTCGGCGACGCCATCGTCAACCAGCCGCAGGATGTGGCGGATACGATTCAGCGTCTGCGCCTCAAGGCGCAGGAGGCGGGGGCGCTCGCGTCGAACGATCAAATGACCGTCGTGACGCAGAAAGAGGGCCCGCGAGAGGTCATCGTTATCCAATCGCCCAATCCTTCAGTCATTTACGTTCCGCGCTACGATCCCGTCGCGGTCTTCGCGCCGCCCGCGGGCGCGGCCATCGCCGCCGGCCTGTTGAGCTTCGGCGTCGGCGTGGCCGTGGGATCCGCCTGGCGCGGCAATTACTGGAACTGGAACACGGGCGCTTTCTTTCCCCCGGTCTGGCCGGGCTATCCGGGCTGGCGAGGCGGCGGCAACAATATTTCGATCGGAGGCGGCGGCGGCAACACCATCATCGGCGGCGGAAACGGCGGAAACAATGTGATCGGCGGGCGGCCCTGGCGGCCGGACCCGGATCGCCGTCCGGGCGGAAGGCCGGGCGCGGGCGGGCCGATCGGACGTCCAGGCCCGGGAGGCGGAATAGGCGGCCCCAACCCGCCGGGCGGCGGCCCTGGCGTGGGCGGTCCGGGCAATCGTCCGGGTCTTGGAGGCGGCAACGGGGGACCCAGCCTTCCGGGGGGCGGCGGTCAGATCAATCGCCCGGGCGCTGGCGGTGGGCAGGTCAATCGTCCGGGCGCCGGGGGCGGTCAGGTCAATCGTCCGGGCGCCGGGGGCGGACAGATCAATCGTCCAGGCGCCGGGGGCGGTCAGATCAACCGTCCGGGCTCCGGCGGTGGACAGATCAATCGTCCGGGCGCCGGGGGCGCGAGACCCGGCGGAAATCATGGGCATCGCGGCGGCGCGCAACACCGGCCGGCTCATCAAGGGAACAGGGGCCATGGCGGCGGACATCGTCCCGGCGGCGGACATGGGGGAGGAGGGCGCGCGCATCATGGCGGCGGCGGGCGTCGTTAACGGCGCTGGCTCGGGCAAAACGGGGAGCGCGCGATGACCAAGGTCGCGTCCAGGAACGAGATCTTGCTGGCGCGAGTCGCGCTCGCCTTGCTGCTCGGCTTCGCCGCGCTCGAGCTCCTCTGGTACGGCCTATCGACGCATGAGCTGCAGCGGCTGTGGAGCAACATTGTCGCGAGGCCGGGCGGTCCGATGACCTTCCGTTTCGTGCTGCAGCCGTCGATGGCGAGCATCGCGGCGTTCCGCGACGGCTTCGCCGATGCGCGGAGCAATCGCAGGCCTTATCTCTCGGCGGTCCTGTTCGGCGGCGAGCCGCATCGGGCTCCCCTATGGGAGGGCGTGCTCTCGACAGCGAGGATTCTGATCCTCAGCCTCGTCATGGACGTCGCCTATCAGCTCGTCTTTCTGGACATGTTCCATCCCGGCGAGTTGGTCGTGATCGCAATCTTGCTCGCGTTCCTACCCTATGCGCTGATGCGGGGCCCTGCGGCGCGGCTGGCGCACGCGTGGCTCGCGCGCCGCGCGCCCTGATCTCGAGGCTTGCGCCGGACCTTACCAGCCCGCAATGCGCTGGCAGCCGTCCTTGCCATCCTTTGCCGCCTCGAAGGCGTAATGGTCGCCGCAAGCATAGACGACGGGCGGCTCATGCGTGGATTCGAACAGGTCGTAGCCTTCCTTGAGATTGCGCCAGAAGGGGGCCCATTCCTTGCCGGCCTCGGCGTCTTGGGACATGAAGGCCATCCAGCCGCTCGCCGAAGTTTCCTTCTGCAAGGCCGTGTCGGTCATGCGGAAGGGGAAGATATGCACGGGCACCTCGCGCTGGCCGGCGGACAGCGCCGCGGCGACGAAGCCGTAGATCTCTTCGATGCCCTTGTCGGTCATCGCGAAGCAGCCGACGGATTTGCAGGACCCGTGCACCATGACGAGGCCGCCCGTGCGCCCGTTCTGCTTGTCGAAGGCGTTGGGGTAGCCGACGTTGAAGGCGAGGTGATAGTTCGAGTGCGGATTGAGCTGCTTTGAGGAGACCGAATAAAAGCCCTCGGGCGACTGATAGTCGGCCTCCTTGAGCTTGGGCCCGAGGTGGCCCGAGGATTTGCAGATCGGGAAGTTGCGGTAGAGCGTGTAGCGGCCATTGACCTTGAGCCAGAGCTCCAGCTCGCCTTCCTTCTTGAAGATGCGGACATAGGCCGGCGCCCCCATGTTGAAGCGGGGCGGCGGCTGATCCGTGCGGTCGAAGCTCCCGGGCGGCGCGGGCCTCAAAGTCGGCTCGGGCCCGAGCGCCGCGACCTGCTGCTCGGCGGGCGCGGGCGCCGCCGGCGCCGGGGCGGCCGGGGCTGCTTCCGCTGGCCCCGCCTCCGCCAGGAGGTTGGCCGGGCGGCGCGGGGGCAGGGGGAAATCCTCGGCGCCAAGGTCGTCGGGACGGCGCGGCGGCGTCGGCGCGTCGACCGGCTCCCCGACGTTCGTGGCTTCCTGCGCGGCCGGCGCTTCCGAGGGGTTTGCAGCCTCGGGAGGCGGCGCCGCGGCGATCGGCGGCGCGAGATCCTCCTCGCCGGGCAAGGTCTTCAGCCCCCCGCGCAGCGCATGCAGAAACCGCCCGCCGAGCCCGTCGTCGGGCCGCGTCGAGGCGAGCGGCTCCGGCGCTTCCGCGCTTTCCTCCTTTTCGGGAGAAAAGCTCAGCGCGATAACGCCGATCGCAAGCGTCGCCGCCGACAGGACCGCCAGCAGAATCTGCGACCGGCTCGGCTTTATCGCCAGCACCTTCATGTTTTCAGCGCTCGTTCACGCAAAAAGCTCGGGTCAAGCTAGTGCCCTTCGAACGTCACGAGGCTGCGCACGGGAACGTCCAGCGCCTCGATCTTTTTCGCTCCGCCGAGGTCCGGCAAATCGATGACAAAGCAGGCGGCGACGATCTCCGCCCCCATTTTGCGCAGAAGGCGGATCGCGCCCTCTGCGGTGCCGCCGGTGGCGATCAAATCGTCGACGAGAATCACGCGGTCGCCCGGGGAAACCGCATCCTCGTGCATCTCCATCTCGTCGGCGCCGTATTCCAGCTCATAGCTGATCGAAACGGTTTTATGCGGCAGCTTGCCCTTCTTGCGGATCGGCACGAAGCCCGCAGAAAGCTGATGCGCGACGGCGCCGCCGAGGATGAATCCGCGCGCCTCCATGCCGGCCACCTTGTCCATCTTGGAGCCCGACCAGGGTTGCACCAGTTCGTCCACGGCCTTGCGGAAGGCGCGGGCGTCGCCGAGCAGCGTGGTGATGTCGCGAAAGAGGATGCCCTTCTTGGGATAATCGGGAATGGTGCGGATCGCGGCGGCAAGAGGCATGGTTTCGGCTCTAATCCTTTAGGTTGCGGCTTCTTAGCGCATTTGGGCGGCGAAAGCAGCCTTTGGCTTCACTTGCGCCCTGAACTCACTGGGGGAGAAGCTCGAAGGTCGCCTCCACCTCGGTCGAGAGCGGGATCACGCCGGGCTCGACGGGAATGACCGTCTTCGCCGCCATGCGGGTCATGGGCGCGGGAGCGTAGCCGGTGGCTTGCGGCTCGGGATTGAGGACAAGAAGGCGTCCGAGCTTCATTGAGGCGGCCTTCGCATAGACCTCCGCCCGGCGGCGCGCCTCGACGACGGCCTGGACGCGCAGCGCGTCCAGGCGGGCGTTTTCATCCGTAAGGCCAAAGGACAGATCCTGCGCCTCATTGGCGCCCTTGGCGAGGAGCTTGGCGACCACCAGACCGGCCTTGTCCACATCGCGCAGGCGCAGGCGAAACAGGTGATTCGCTCGATAGCCGGCGACCTTCTGCCGGACCGGCTGGCGCGGCCCGGGGTCGTGTTCCTCCACATAGATCGGGGAAACCGAGAAGGACTGGCTCTGAATATCCTTGGGATCGACGCCCATCGCCTTGGCCGCGTCGATTCCGGCCGCCGAAGGCGCCGCATTGTCGGTCGCCGCCTGCTCGGCGGTCGGCGCCTCGTTCACGACGCCGAAAGTGAGATAGGCGATATTGGGCCGCTCCTCGCTCTTGGCCTCGCCGCGCAGGGTGATGTGCGGGCTGGGGCAGCGGCTGTCGGCTTCGCCGGCCAGAACGCCATTCGAGGCCACGAGAAGGCTGAAACCGAGAAACAAAGCTTTCATCGCGCGCTTCGCTCGTTGCGGCGCCCTTGCAGGCGCCAATCCGACGCTCCCCAAATCAGCCTAACCGCGCCTTGAGGGGATTTTGTGGCCGACGCGGGCGCCGTCGCTCGACTTTTGTGGAATTCGCTCCGACGCTTCCTTGCGCTATGCTTGGCGCATGACCCTGGCGCCGCCTTCCGCCTCTTATCTCTCCCAGCTCGACGAGCGTTCGCGCGAGGTTTTCCGCCAGATCGTCGACGGCTTTCTCGCCTCGGGCGAGCCCGTGGGCTCGCGCCATATTTCCCGCGTTTTGCCGATGACGCTCTCGCCCGCCTCGGTACGCAACGTCATGCAGGACCTGGAGGAGCTCGGCCTCGTCTACGCGCCCCATATCAGCGCGGGGCGGCTGCCGACCGAGCTGGGCCTGCGCTTCTTCGTCGACTCGCTCTTGCAAATCGGCGACGTCGGGCCGCAGGAGCGCGCGCGCATCGAGGCGCAGGTCGAGGCCGCCTCCAAGGAGCGCGACTTCGAGGGCGTGCTCGCCGAGGCGACGGGGCTGCTCTCGGGGCTCGCCCGCGCAGCCGGCGTCGTCGCGGTCGACAAGGCCGATGTGCGCTTGAAGCAGATCGACTTCGTGCGTCTCGAGCGGGAGCGCGTGCTCGCCATTCTCGTCGCCGAGGACGGCGGCGTCGAGAACCGCGTGCTGCCGGTTCCACGGGACCTGCCGGCCCCCGCGTTGATAGAGGCGGCCAACTACCTCAACGCGCGCATCCGCGGGCGCACGCTCACCGAGGCGCGCCGCGAGATCGAGGCGGCCAAGGCGGCGGCGCAGGTCGAGCTCGACGCGCTCACAGCGAAGCTCGTCGAGGCGGGCATAGCGAGCTGGGGCGGCGCGGGGCGCGAGCTCATCGTGCGCGGCCAGGCGCATCTCCTGGAGGACTTGACCGCGCTCGAGGATCTCGAGCGCATCCGCCTGCTCTTTTCCGATCTCGAGACGAAGACCGAGGTCATCGATCTGCTGGAGCGCGCCGAGGACGGCGAGGGCGTGCGCATCTTCATCGGCAGCGAGAACAAGCTTTTCTCGCTCTCGGGCTCCTCGATGATCGCCGCGCCCTTGCGCGACGCCAACCGCCGCATCGTGGGAGCGCTCGGCGTGATCGGCCCGACCCGCCTCAACTACGCGCGCATCGTGCCCATGGTCGACTACACCGCGAAGCTTTTGTCGCGCGTGGCGGGGGGAGGGTGAGGGGAGGGGAGAGGGGACTCTATCCGGAACCAATGCTCCGGAAGGAACTTTGTTCCCTCACGTTCGCTCGCCGGGGCAGAGATGAATAGTTTGAAAATTGTTCTGACCTTCTCGTTCCTCGCCCTCGCCCTCTTGGCGTCGCAAGGGCTCGCGCGGGCTGAGAGAATGCATCAGATCGACGACGCGGGCATCTATTGCGCAAGTTCCGACCGAAAAATCGCGAACTTCTATCCTCTCGCTAAATCGCGCTGTTTGGGCAAATTCTCCTGCACCATGCGAGCCACGATGGTGACGACGAAAGCCGATCTCGCTAAGCATCAGTGCACGGGTTTCTTTGTCGCGCCGGTTTGCCACGGCGCTCCTGTTAATCGCGAGACCCATAACATCCTAGAGACGCTGAACGTATCCTGTGCCCATCGATAGCAGCGAATTGAGGGTC
>CAWCTS010000040.1:0-306484 GCA_963798515.1 uncultured Alphaproteobacteria bacterium | reverse complement strand
GGCCCCGCGCCGCAGATCGTCTTGCCGATCCTGCCCCCCAACCCGCCGCGGGCGCAGGCGCGTCCGGGAAATTGAGGGCCAAGGACCCGGCGCTCGCCAGTAATAAAGGACCTGCGTCATGGATAGACGCGCCTTCTTGCAGTCGATGGGGTCCGCGGCACTGGCGGGTGCGGGCGGAACAGCGAAACTCGCGCTCGGCGCAACTCCCCAGGAAGAGCAGCTGCCTTTCGCTAATGGCGAAAGACCGCTGGTTCGCTATCCCGGCAAGCGGCCGCTCATTCAGTTGACGGCGCGTCCGCCGCAGCTCGAAACGCCTTTCTCGGTTTTCGACGAGGGCCCGCTGACGCCAAACGACGCCTTCTTCGTTCGCTATCATCTGAGCGGCATACCGCTGTCGATTGATCCAGACGCTTTCCGGCTGACGGTGAAGGGCGAGGTCGAGCGGCCTTTGTCTTTGTCCTTGACCGATCTCGCGCAGGGATTCGACCCTTGCGAGATCGTCGCCGTGAACCAGTGTTCCGGCAATAGCCGGGGCTTCTTCGAGCCTCGCGTCGCGGGCGGTCAGTTGGGCCATGGCGCCATGGGCAACGCTCGCTGGCGCGGCGTCACGCTGAAATCCGTTCTCGACGCCGCGGGGGTCAAGCCGGGCGCCCGGCAGGTCACGTTCAAGGGCCTCGATCGCCCGGCCCTGCCCGAAACGCCAGTCTTCGAAAAGGCCCTCGACATCGACCACGCGCGCGACGGCGAGGTCATGCTCGCTTGGTCCATGAACGGCGAAGACCTGCCTTGGTTGAACGGCTACCCGCTGCGGCTCGTGACGCCCGGCTACTATGGCACCTATTGGGTGAAGCATTTGGCCGAGGTCACGGTGGTTCGCGAGCCCTTCGAGGGCTACTGGATGAAGAAGGCCTATCGCGTGCCGGACAATGATTGCGCCTGCGTCGCGCCGGGATCCGTTCCGCAGCGCACGGTTCCCATCAGCCGGTTCAACGTGCGTTCGCTCTTCACCAATGTGAGCGAAGGCTCGGAAATCGAGGCGGCCAAGCCTCAGCTTCTGCGAGGCTTGGCCTTCGACGGCGGTTATGGGGTTACCGACGTGCTGGTCTCGACGGATAGCGGTCTCAATTGGCGGGCGGCGAGGCTCGGGGCGGACCCTGGACGCTACTCCTTCCGTCCCTGGTCCATCGAGGTCAACCTGCCGCCAGGCGAGCATGAGCTCAAGGTGCGGGCGATTAATCGTATCGGCGAAACCCAGCCGATGACAGCCCTTTGGAATCCCGCCGGCTATCGCTACAACGCGGTCGAGACCTTGCGCATTGCCGCTCGGGCGGAGGGAACTCGGCGGTGAAGGCTTTTCCTCTCCTCTTGGGCGTCGTTTGCGCGGCGGGGTGGCTTCTTGGCGCCACGGCCCAGGCAAAGCCGCGGAGCTACGAACTCCCCGAGGAGAGCGCGACGCTGCGGCCCGGCCCCAATCTGGAGGTGGCCCAAAACAATTGCGCGGCGTGCCACTCGGTCGACTACATCTCCACCCAGCCTCGGGGAGGCGGAGAGGCGTTCTGGACGGCGGAGGTTGGCAAGATGATCCGCTCCTATGGCGCGCCGATTGGCGACGCCGACGCGCGCGCCATCGTCGAATATCTGACCAAGACCTACTGAGCGGAGACGAAGCGTCGCCGGGTCCTCAGCGGTCGTCGCCGCCTGAGCGCATGTTTGCGGTCGGAAGCAATCCGGTTTTATTAACTGCCGTCATCCCTCTGCCTAGGCGCGTTTATCCAGACGAATTCTAGCCTTTCATGAAGCGAAAAGGGAAAAAATATGTCAAAATATTGCTCCTTGCGTAAAAAATCGCAGTGTTGCATTTTTGCAACACCAGATCGCCGACGTGTTGCCTTTCTGCCACATCAAAAGTCTTTCTTCTCAAAAGACACTCTTGAGAAATCATTGTTACAAAATTGTCGCAAGCCATTTCTACCTTCCCGGCATCGAAAACGGCCAAGCCGAAGCGCTAGCCGAAAGCTGGAGAAAGAACGTGACCCGCGCCATTCAGACCCTCCGCCGTCCCGGCTTCAAGAATATCGTTACAGGCGTCTCCGCTGGCGCGCTGCTGGTCGCCTTGTGCGTTCCGGCGCTCGCCGCGGACGATGACACTAAGGCCGAGATTCGGCTCTTGAAGGAGCAACTCCACCGCCTGGAGAAGAAGCTCGAAGCGCAGGCCGAGGCTCAGAAGGAGACCCAGCGCGAGGTCTCGACCGTGGTGAAGACCAAGGGGACGGGCATGGCCGCCGGACCGATCGCCGGCGCGACCGCGAAAGACCCCAACGCCTCCTTGTGGCCGAACGCCTTCTACTACAAGAACGTATCGATCACGCCCGGCGGCTTCTTCGAATTCGCGCCCTTCTATCGCGATCACTACATGGGCGCGGACATCGCGACGCCCTTCTCGCTGATTCCCTATCCGAACAACCCGACGTCGCACCAGGGCGAAACCCGCTTCTCGTCGCGCCGCAGCCGCTTCATCCTGCAGACGGATGCGGATCTCGACGATATCACGCACGCCAGAATGTATCTGGCGACGGACTTCCTCTCCGATCCGCAGACGGGCACGCTCACTCAGAGCCAATCCTGGGCGCTGCGCTGGCGCGAGCTCTACCTCAAGGTTGATCGGCAGGACTTCGGCGCCGACTACGCCACGCACCTCTCGGCCGGTCAGATGTACACGCTGGCGAGCTTGAACTCCAGGGGCACGACGCCCGACACCTTCCTGACGCCGCCGGTCATCGACGACCAGTACATGCCCGGCTACACCTGGGCCCGCCAGGTGGGGCTCCGAATCAGCCAGAATTTCACCAAGGACTTCCAGGTCGCCTACGGCGCCGAGTCGTCTTATACGAGCGCCGGCATTGTGCCCGGCATTGCGATCAACGGCACGACTGCGCCCATCCCGACAAACCCGATTTTCGGCACTCTCCCTGGCGCCTATATTCCAGGAGCCTACCTACAGAATCCGATCAGCGGCTCACTTTACTACAGCGGAAACGCCATCAGCTTCAGCCACGTTCCCGATCAGATCGTCAAGGCCGCCTGGGATCCGGAATTCTACGGCCACTCGATACATGTCGAAGGCGGCGGCATATTGCGTCAGTTTTCGGACAGGACCTACGGCGGCAATCACGACGTGTGGGGCGGCGGCGGCTTCGCCAGCGTGGTCGTCCAGGTCGTTCCGAAGTGGCTCGACTTCCAGGCTTCGGGAATCTCCGGCAACGGCATCTCCCGCTACGGCGCCGCGAACCAGTCCATTCCGGACGTCGCCTTCAATTGGACGGGCGGCCTCAACCCGATCCACGAGCGCCAGGTCATGGCCGGCTTCACGGCCCACCTCGACAAGGCGACGGATGTCTATCTCTTCGCCGGCGGCGAGTTCGCCGCTCCGAGCTGGTCTGACGCCCGATACCCTAAAGGCGCTCCCATCACGATCGGCGGCTTGGGCGCCGCGACCACATACGCCTTCGGCTACGGCAATCCGTCCTTCGTGAACTCCGGCTGTAACTTCGAAGGGGCGCCGGCCTCAGGATCGCCATACCTAGGCGGCGCACTTGGCACATTCGCCAACTGCGTCGGTCAGACCAAGGATGTCCGCCAAGTCACCACGGGCATCTGGCACAACTTCTATGACGGCCCGGCCGGCAAGATCCGCGTCGGCGCGCAGTACTCCTATACAGTCAGGGACTCCTTCCAGGGCTGGGGCGGCGCCTTCAAGGGCACGGAGAACATGATCTTCGGCAGCTTCCGTTACTATCCCTTCAACTGACGGGAAAAGCGGGCCACGCCGAATCCAAGGGAGATCGCCAGCCGCTCGTCGGCTGGCGATTTTCTTTGTTCACCAGCCCGGCCCCCAAGACCAGCCCCCTCCGCGATCATCCGCGCAGGTGTTGACCCAGTGCGAGACGCCGGAAGCGTCGGTCACCGTCTTCATGCAGTCGAAGCATTTATATTGCTCGCCGGCGCCCTGTCCGACCCACTTGCGGCAGGCGCTCATATAGTCGTCGTAGGCCTGCGCAGCGCCGAGCGGCGCCAGCGCGAGCACGCCGCCAAAAAGCAGCGCCCCGAAAAGCCCGAATTTTCCTCGAGTCATCAGCTATTCCTCCTTTTTTAGGCCCGCGACGCCGTGAGCGCGTGCTTGTAATATCAACGTCACAAAGTTCCGCTATGCTGTCGCGATCGCGGAGATATATATGTTTGCTGGAAACTGCGGCAAGCCCCTGGCCGCAGTGCGTTCGAGCTGGACAGCCTCTAGCTTAAACCCGAGCGCAGGAAGCGCAAGCTGCGACTCCGGGTTCACGCATCGGCGATCATGGGCGGCGTCGCCGCCGGCGCCAAGTCGGGCGTCGATTTGAAGGCTGGCAAGTTTCTGAACGCTCTCTCGAGCGTCATGCCGACCGCCATGGAGGCGATGAAGACGATCGACGCAACGTCGAAAAGGCCGACGTTAAAGAGAGCCGGGCCTGGGCAGACGCCGGCAAGCCCCCAACCGACGCCGAAGATGAAACTGCCGACGACGAGCGGCTTATCGATCTTGCCGATCGGCGGCAACTGCAATGGGTCGCCGAGAAAAGTCCGGCTCCGTCGCTTCACGACCGAAAAGGCCAGGAATCCAATCGCGAGCGCGCCCCCCATGACGAAGGCCAGCGAGGGGTCCCAGCGGCCGGCGATGTCCAAGAATCCTTGAACCTTGGTCGGTTGCGTCATGCCGGAAAGATAGAGCCCCATCCCGAAGACGAGGCCGACCGCGAACAAGACGACGGCGCGCATCGTGGTGTCCCTCATCCGAGGATATGGCGCATGACGTATACGGTCAGGAACCCGGCGAGCATGAAGGTCGGGGTCGCGACCAGGGAGCGTGGCGACAGCCGCGAGAGCCCGCAAATCCCGTGACCGCTCGTGCAGCCGGAACCCAGACGCGCGCCAAAACCAACGAGAACGCCAGCAACCGCGATTTGCGTCATCGGCGCATTGAAATGCGGCGGCGTTGGCGTGATGAAGAGCATAAGCATTGCAGGAGCGGCCAAAAGCCCCAGCAAAAAGGTTGCGCGCCAGCGAAACTCCGCGCCGACGCCGGTCATGGCTCCGTAAAGAATCCCGCTAATGCCGAGTGTGCGGCCCGAGAGCAGGAGCAGAGCCGCCGCGGCGAGCCCGATCACCATGCCGCCCGCCAAAGACGCCCAAGGCGTGAAATGGGCCCAGTCGATTTCCATGCGCTCTCCCCCCTCCTGCAAGTCCAGGTTGAGCAATATTCGCGCCGACTTAAGCTGACCGAACCTTGTGCGCAATAATCTCGTATTGAACTAGCGGACCTGCCGGCGCCGACAACCTTGCGGAGAAGGCTCCGAGAAGATCATCTGGACCGATCCAGAGTCCGCGCGACGGCCCAGGCAAAAGCGCACCCCTCCTCTATGGCAACACCGACAGCTGCCTTCAAGGCGCGGCGTTCCGACCTTTGACCGCTGAATTCAGTTTGGCGTTCTCGCGAACGCGACAATGGCGCTGCGGCCAACCGCGCCGCTGTGGCGTTGGAATTCACGACCCTGAGTGAAGAGGATCATCGTGGGGATGCTCCTGACGCCGAAGCGGGCGGCGAGTTCGGGAACAGCTTCCGTATCGACCTTCGCGAGACGCGCCATCGGTTCGAGCTCGCGCGCCGCGGCCTCGAATTCCGGCGCCATGGAGCGACAGGGTCCGCACCATGCCGCCCAGAAATCCACCAGCACGGGCAATTCCGTTTTACCGATCATCCGATCGAAAGCCTCGACGCTTTTGAGATCGACGGGACGCCCCGTGAAGAGCGCGGCGTGGCAGCGACCGCAGTCAGGCAGGTTTCCCGCAGCGAGTTGAATCTCCGGGGCCCTGTTCAGGCCGCCGCAATCGGGACAGACGATCACAACGCTTTTTTCCAAGCTTGCGCTCCGCGACGGTGAGGAAGAAGCGCTCCCTTCCAGCTTTCAAGGATGGATGTAGACGAAGCCCATTCCTTGCAAGCGGGCAAGTTCGGCCGCTCCGCTCGGCACGATATCATTTTGCGTCACACCGTAAAGCGAATGCCAGTCGATCTGTCGTTCCTTTAGCGTGTTGGCGCAAATCAGAAAGCGCACCCTCGCTCCTCGGAGGTCGTCGAGGCGACTCGCGAGCTCCTTATTCGTGTTGGCCAATTGAAATAGCTCCAAGCCGCCACCATGGTCGACGACGCGGATCTCAACGTGCTCCTTGCCTACCGCCTCAATGTGATTGTGAATGCTGTTCAGCAGCCGCACAAAATATGAGGCGTTCTCTGGGGGCCTCCATCATTGTGATAGACGACCTTCTGATCTTGGTAATAACTGGTGGGTTCGGCATAGGCCCTTTCAATGCTCCAACCCGCAACCATCGGGAGCGCGACCAAGAGAGCCATTGCAAGCAGTTTCATTGTGTTGCCTCACCGCGCAGCTGGCGTCGCAAGAGCGACGCGCCTTATTTCTCTTCGCTATACTCCTCGAGTTCAAGCCACATGGCGTTGAGAATCGCGAAGGCGCAAGCAAGGCCAAGTCCCAGAATCCAAGAGAAGTACCACATGCTGAAGATTCCTTTCTCAGTAGGCGTAGTCGTCACCGCGGGCGATGGCGGCCTCGCTCGTGGCGCCCCGGAACACCCGATAGGCCCAGGCCGTGTAGCTCAGCACGATGGGGAGGAAGACGATGACCACGAACAGCATCAGCGTCAGAGTCGCCTGGCTCGATGAGGCGTCCCAAACCGTGAGGCTGTGACCCGGACGGCTGGACGACGGCAAGAGGAAGGGAAACAGGCTGAAGCCCGCCGTCGTGATCACGCCGACGATGGAGAGACTGCTGCTGACAAGCGCTAACTTGCTTGCGTTCGCGCGCAAGGCGACAATCGTCGAGATCGCTCCGAGATAGGCGAGCAGAGGAGCGGCGAAACTCAGCGGCATGCGGCGGTAATTCGCGAGCCACGCCCCATGTTCCTGCACCACGGACTTGAGCAGCGGATTGGAGGGGGCGGACATTTTGACCGCCCCCTGGACGGCATAGCCGTCGACGCCTAGCGCAACCCAGACACCCGCCAAGGTGAAAAGCAAGAGAAGGGCGGAGGCTGCAATCGAGCCACAGCGTCGCGCTCGCTTCGTAATTTCGCCTTCGGTCTTCGACGCCAGGAAACTCGCGCCCTGCATCACGAGCATGGCGATGCTGATCAGGCCGCAGAGCAGCGAGAAGGGATTGAGAAGGCCGAGGAGATTGCCCTCATAGACGAGCCGTAAGCCCTTCTCAAAATGGAACGGCGCGCCAAGCAGCAGATTGCCGAAGGCGACGCCGAAGACCAATGAAGGCACGAGGCCGGAGATGAAGAAGGCGTAATCCCAGATCGTGCGCCACAGCGGACTCTCCAGCTTGGACCGGAAGGTCAAAGCGACCGGGCGGAGGATAAAGCCGATCAGCACGAGCATCATCGCCAGATAGAAGCCCGAGAAGGAAGCGGCGTAGAGCAGCGGCCAAGCGGCAAAGACCGCGCCGCCGCCAAGCACGAACCAGATCTGATTGCCTTCCCACACCGGACCGATGGCGTTCATCGCGACGCGCCTCTCGCCGTCGGTGCGCGCAACGAAGGGATGGAGCATGGCGACGCCGAGATCGAAGCCGTCCATGATCGCGAAACCGGACAGCAGGACGCCGAGCAGCGCCCACCAGATCAGGCGCAAGGTTGCATAATCGAGAAGCATGATGTCCCTCCTTAGCGTGCGCCGGCGGGAGCAAGAACCGAGGGCGCAGGCTCGGTTGGCGTCGTCTCGGGGCCGATGCGGACATATTTGACGATCAGGACGAGATCGATGATCGCGAGGATCGAGTAGAAGAGGACGAAGCCGAGAAGGCTTGCCCAGACATTGCTCGCCGGAATGTTCGAGGCGCCAAGGAAGGTCGGCATCACCCCGTCGATGATCCAGGGCTGTCGGCCATATTCGGCGACGATCCAACCGAGTTCGGCGGCGATCCAAGGCAGCGGCAGGCTATACATCGCCAGGCGCAAGAACCAAGGCTTGCCGCAGCGCCTTTGACTCGAAAGGTAGAAGGCGAAGCCGAACAGGGCGATGAAAAAGAAGCCGAGCGCCACCATGATCCGGAACGACCAGAAAAGCACCGGCACGTCGGGAATTGTGGATTCCGCCGCTTCGTGGATCTCAGCGGCAGAGGCGTTTTCGATGTCGGGACGAATGCGCTTGAGCAGGAATGCGTAGCCAAGGTCCTTCATTGAGCCTTCAAGCTCCGGCGGAACGACAGCTTCGCCGCCACCATGTTCCTCCACCCAGCGATAAGCCGGCAGGCCGTTGCGGATGCGGTTCTCGGCCATGACAACGAGCGGCTTGATGCCCTCCACTGGCTTATCCAGCGAGCGCGTCGCAATGAGACCGAGAGCCCAGGGAATCTCGACCGAATATTTCGTCGTTTCCGTCTTGAGGTCCGGGACGCCAAGGAGCGTGAAGGACGCTGGCGCGGGTTCAGTCTCCCACATCGCTTCGATCGCCGCGATCTTCATCTTCTGGTTTTCGCCCGCCGTGTAGCCGCTCTCGTCGCCGAGCACGACGACGGAGAGCGCCGAGGCCAGACCGAAGCTCGCCGCGACGACCAGGGAGCGCCGCGCAATATCCTTATGCCGTCCGCGCAACATGTAATAAGCGCTGATCGACATGACGAAGACGGCGCCCGTCACATAACCGGAGCTGACCGTGTGCACGAATTTCGATTGAGCCACCGGATTGAAGAGCACTTCGGCGAAGGAGGAAAGCTCCATCCGCATGGTTTGCGGATTGAAGCGCGATCCGACGGGATTCTGCATCCAGGCGTTGGCGACGAGGATCCAGAGCGCGGAGAGGTTGCTGCCGAGCGCGACGAGCCATGTGACGGCGAGATGCTGAACCTTGCTTAAGCGGTTCCACCCAAAGAAGAACAGACCGACGAAAGTTGCCTCCAGAAAGAAAGCCATGAGGCCTTCGATCGCCAGTGGCGCACCAAAAATGTCGCCGACATAATGCGAATAATAGCTCCAGTTTGTGCCGAACTGGAACTCCATGGTTACGCCTGTCGCGACACCCATCGCGAAGTTGATTCCAAAGAGCGTGCCCCAGAATTTCGTTGCGTCGCGCCACACCGTGCGACCGGTCATGACATAGACGCTTTCCATAATGGCCAGGATCCAGGCAAGCCCGAGAGTCAAGGGCACGAAGAGGAAGTGATAGAGCGCCGTGAGCGCGAATTGCAGGCGCGAAAGCGTCACGACATCGATGTCGGGCATTTCATTCTCCTCTGTGACCTTGAGGTCCCGTGACCAGGGGCTGTTCGGCAAGGTAGGCGGCCATCACCGCCGGCGTGACCACGGTCTTGTGCGCGTGATTGAAAAACAGGAAATACAGCGCTGTGAGCGCCAACACTTTGAAGGCCAGCGCCGCGGCGATGTCTCGTGCAAGGGATGTTCTTTTCATCCAGACTCCCGCTCAGATAGGCGACACAAAGACAAAAAGCGTCCCTCGAAGGTTCTAGCGTGCGGTCGCGAAGCGCCACGCTCTCCATACCTCTTCACCTCGGCCGTGTAGGTGATTTAATCCCTTCCGGCTGCGCTACTGCGTGCGACGCAACGTCTCACTTCGGAGTTTACTCCGCTTCAAGGCGTTCCGAAGCTATGGCGTTCGTCACTTCGATCTCTTAGCGATGCGGTGACCGACGCGCATCCTGCAACGGCGATGCGCCCGCTGTCAGCGCTAGGTTAGAATCTTACGAACGCTTGCTCTCTTTACCTACCGCCGGTGTCGACTCCGAAGCCTTTGAACTTAACTTCTTCGAAGTGAAGCGTCGGGTCATGGGGTATGATGTCGAGATTGAGGTTTTCGGCTGACAACTTTCCAATCGCCGCGAGCGCCATGTAGGATGCGATCACGCGATCGGACTGCGATATGAGCAGATTGGTCCGCGCATTGAGGAGAGCCTGATGGGCGTTCAGCACATCGAGCGTGTTGCGCTGTCCGGCTTGTGCTTCACGGCGCACGCCGTCTAGCGCCTTCTCCGCGGCTTTCACCATCGCCTGATCTGACTTTATCTGCGCTCTTGCCGCTTCCAGACGACCGTACGCCGTAATCACATTGGCGCGGACCTTGCCCCGTTGAACGTCGAGCTCAAGCCTCGCCCGGCCCAACTTCTCCTTCTCCTGGCGAATTGACGCGTATTCCTGCCCGCGCTGATAGAGTGGAACCTTGAGCGAGGCGCGAACATCGGCGGTAAAGAGGCGCGCGCCGTGCCAACCCCAAAAATCCTCCTGTTGCGAGACTTGCCCGTCGAGGGTCAGCGTGGGCGCCAGAGTGCTTTCTGCGCCATGCACGGCAAATTCGGCGGCGTCTACCTGGCTCATCGCGGCTCTGACACTGGGATGTTCCCTGATGGCGACGTCAATCGCTCCCTCGACTGAGGCGGGAAGCAACCGCTCGACGGAGGAAGCAGGCTCCAGCCTGTCGGGATCTACCCCGATGATCTGATGGTAGTCGGCGATGCTGTTCTTCAGTTGCGCTTGCGCCGCTGAATATTCGGAGCGCGCCTGCGCGAGGGCCGCTTCGACTTGAGAGACGTCGGTGCTAGTGACCTCTCCAACGCGGAATCTCTGCTGTGTGTGATCGAGCTGCAGAACGAGATTGGAGACGTTGTTCTTGCGCAGCGAGAGAATTGCGGTGTCACGCAGGACATTCATGTAAGCGGCGGCGCCGTTTTGCAGCGTCATTTGCTCCGTAAGCTCCGCCATAGCGCGTGCTGCGAACACGCCCGCCTCTGCTTCGCCAACGGCGTTCGTCGTCCGCCCGCCGTCGAAGAGTGTTTGCGAGACGTTGAAGGACCCGCCTCGCGGCACTCCGGAATAAGACTGCTGTACGGCGAGTTGCCTGCCGTTGATCGGATTGACCGGAGGGACGATGAGAGTTCCAGCGAGCGGCACCCGCAGATCCGGAATGGGAAACTTCCACTCCGACGTTTCTGGCCCCACGCTGCCTTGAGCGCCAGCGCTCGGACGCATCCCAGACCAAGCCTTCGCGACGTCCTCGTCGCGCACCCGCACGCCGGCGCGGTCCCGATTGAGCTCGGGATTGGTGGCGTAAGCGCGAACGAGCGCGGAATTGATCGACTCGGCGCTGGCGTCTTGGGTCGGAAAAGATGCGCTCGCCGCAGCGGCAAGAATCGCCAGGGCGCGAAGTGACGACTTGAGACCTCGTTTGCTGCTTTTTGAACTCGAATCAACGCCAACCCCGCGGCCTTCTGGCCTCGGAGTTGGCAAGCAGGATAGAGGTCTTGTCGTGGCCATGCCCATCGGCCGCATCTTCCTTCCTGGCCCTGGCTTCCTTGCCGGGACCCGCTAACCGTCTTTGAAAGAGATTAGCAAGGCCCGAAAGACTCCGCCACATAGCGTTCGGCTATGCATGCTTTCCTTTCAGCCGTACGATGCCGAGCCACTTCATGATCACGCGCTCATAGATGGGTTCGGCTTGACCCTTGCGCACCTTGCGCAGGAAGTAGATCTCGTAGGCCACCTTGGCGAGATGCACCCAATAGCCCTTTGACGACCAGTTGATGTTGCGCGGCGGGATTTGCGGCTGGGCGATGAAGGCGATGCCATTGTCGCCGAAGTCGGCGAGGCACACGGCGTTCCAGGTGCCTTCATGCGTGGGCTCCTTGCCGGCGACGAGATCGCGGATGTTATGCGCCGCCGCCGTGCACATCGACTCGATCATATAGCCGGTTTTGGGCATTCCGACCGGCACGGGAGTGGCCTCGAAAGGCGGTAGGGCCACGCAGACGCCAACCGCGAAAATATTCGGATATTTCGCATTGCGCTGCTTGCGGTCGACGGAGATGAAACCGCGGGGATTGGTGAGGCCCTCGATCCACTTTCCGTCCTCGTCCTTGAGGCAGTCCACGCCACGGAACGCCGGCAAAAGCATCGTAAACTTCGTCGCGATCTTATGGGTCTTCTTGACCGAGCCGTCCTCATTCAACTCGGTCGCCTCCACCGAATTGGCGTTGACGCGATCAATCTTGGCGTTGGTCACCCATTTGATGTCGCGATCGCGCATGACCGATTCGAGCATGCCCTTGGTGTCGCCGACGCCGCCCAGGCCGAGATGACCGATATAGGGCTCCGACGTCACAAAGGTGATCGGCACTTGGTCGCGGATTCTCCGCTTGCGCAGATCGGAGACGACCGTAAGCGCATATTCATAGGCGGGCCCAAAGCAGGAGGCGCCCTGAACGGCGCCGATCACCATCGGTCCGGGATTCTTGCAGAACTCCTCCCATTCCTCTCCCGCGAGGCCCGCATGCTCGACATGGCAGACCGACTTGGTGTTGGCCTTGGGACCGAGCCCTTCAACTTCGTCGAAGGCAAGATGCGGCCCCGTCGCAATGACCAGATAGTCATAGTTTAGCGAGGTCCCGTCATTGAGCTCGACGATATTCTCGTTGGGCTTGACGCGCTTCGCGCCGACCGAGGTGAAGCCGATCTTGCGCCGCTTGAACACTTCGGGAAGACTGACCTTGATATCCGTAGGCTTGCGCCATTTGACGGCGACCCATGGATTCGAGGGCACGAACTGGAAATAGTCGGTCTGCGAGATCACGGTGATCTCGCCCTTCTTTCCCAGCATATCCTTGAGTTCGAAGGCGAGCGGCACACCGCCGATGCCCGCGCCCAGCACGACAATCTTAGTCATGGCGTTTCTCTCTCCGTGCCCCGACGCTCTCTGGCTTCGTGGCGAGTTTGTTTGAGACGAGGCATTTGGAACGGGCTGGCGCATGAGTTGTCCCATTCTTAAGCGCCATATCCCATCGACCGCTTAGAGAAGCCAATCGATGCGTAGTCCTCTATTTCGTATTTCGGCTCGACAGGTCCCAAAAGGCTATCGGGCGAGTTGCGGCTGACCGTCCGTTGTCAGGTCGTTTCGCCCCACTGACGGCAATCTGGAGCCGGGCGCAGCGCATCACAATCTCGACATTTAAGGCATCACCACGCCCTCGAAAGCGACAATGTCGCACAATCGGTCATGAAAATGCCGGCCCGGAGGCGCAGCCGAATCGCTTGAGAAGAAGAGCGAGAGGACAAAATCGCGTGAAGGCGGCCTGCAACAGGTTGAGGCCAACGAAGGCCGCCAGCAGCAGCCACCATTCGCCGAAAAAATGGGCCAGCGACAGGCTAAGCAGGATCATGGCGCCCGCGAAAGCCATAACGATTCGGTCGATGCTCATGTTTTTTGTCCTCGAGAGGCGACGGAGAAGGAACAGCTCGCCTTCTCGGCGCCGTTGCGTTTGAACGTGGCGAGTTTCACGCGCTTCCTGTCTACACCGCAGAATATTTCCGCGAGAAGGGCGATGACGCGTGACACATCGGCGGTGGCGAGAGAGTAGTATATGGCTTGTGATTCGCGGCGGGTCTTAACGAGCTTGTCCCTCCGCAATCGTGCGAGATGCTGGGACAGAGAGGATTGGCTCAAGCCTAAGGCCCGTTGCAATTCCGAAACGCCCGCCTCGCCATTGTGAAGCTCGCAGAGGATCATCAGACGATGCTGATTTCCCAGCGCCTTCAAAAACCTCTCCGCCTCTGCGGCTTTGGGGGCGAGTTCGGTTAAATTCATGCTTGCTAAATTACACATTACTAATATATATGTCAAGTGGCTGTAACGGGAGCGGGGGGCGACAGCGACCATGCGAATGCGAATTATCCTTGGCCTGCTCGCGGCGCTGTGGATGACATGGGGAGGCGAGGGCAGCGCCGCCGACGTCACGGTACGCTCGGCGCCCGTCGACGACCTCAAATCGGTGATCGCCACCGTCGAACCCGTGCATGTGCAGGTTTTGCGCGCGCGCATCGGCGGCACGGTCTCGGCCTTGAAGGTTAAGGAAGGGGATCGCGTCACCGCGGGAGAAGAGGTGGCGCTTATCAGCGATCAGAAGCTGTATTTACAAATTCAGGGAATAGACCAGCGGATCCAATCCTTGCAGGCGCAGCGCGACAAGGCCAAGGCCGACTTTGATCGCGCTCAGGACCTCTTCCAGCACGGCGTCACGACCAAGGTTCTCCGAGACCAAGCGAGGACGGCTCTGGACGTTGCGGAAAAAAGCCTTGCAGCAATGCGTAGTGACCGCGGCGTGATCGAGCAGCAGACGACCGAAGGCAAAGTTCTGGGCTCGGGCGCGGGAAGGATATTGACAGTTCCCGTTTCGGTCGGGCGCGCCGTCATGCCCGGAGAGACCATCGCGACGGTCACCGAGGACGATTACATTCTTCGCCTACAGCTGCCCGAACGCCATGCGAGGTTCCTCCGCGCAGGCGATACGGTCCAGATCGGCGGGCGCGGCGTCGAGGAGAACAGTCGAGAGGTCCGAACTCCCGGTCGCGTGCGTCTTGTCTATCCCCAAATCCAAGGGGGGCGCGTGATCGCTGATGTCGAGGTGGAGGGACTGGGCGATTATTTTGTCGGTGAGCGCACGCGCGTCTATGTTCCCACGGGCAAGCGCAAAGCCATCTTCGTCCCTCGCGGCGCAGTCTATCGACGGGCCGGCGTGGATTTCGTCCGCCTCAACGACGGGGCGGAGGTGGTTGTGCAGACGGGCGAGACCCGCGGCAAGGATGTAGAAATACTCTCTGGCCTCAAAGACGGCGACGTGGTGATCGTCCCATGAAGCTCGGCGTCTCCGGATCTCTAACGCGGACCTTCATCGGCGCACCGCTTACGCCCCTTCTGCTCATCGCGGCGGTGCTCGTCGGGCTCATCGCTCTGCAGGCGTTGCCCCGCGAGGAGGAGCCGCAGATCTCCGTGCCGCTCGTGGACATCATCGTTTCCACCAACGGCTACAAGGCGGAGGATGCGATCGAGCTCGTGACGAGGCCGCTCGAGGATCTGATCAAGAGCATCAACGGCGTCGAGCACGTGTATTCCCAAACTCAGGACGACAATGTCGTCGTGACGGCGCGCTTCTTCGTCGGAACTCCGCAAGACAATGCGGTGCTGCGGGTGCACGATAAGATTCGGGCCAACATCCTTGGATTGCCGAAAGGCATAGGCGAGCCGCTCATCATCGGACGCGGGATCGACGATGTCGCGATCGTCGTCTTGACCCTATCGGCCAAGCCGGAACGGGCGGCCAATTGGAACGACAATGGGCTCTTCCAGGTCGCCGAGGAGCTGCGGCATGATCTGGCGAAGGTGGACAATGTCGGTCTCACCTATATCGTCGGCGGGAGGCCCAATCAGATCCGCGTCGAGCCCGATCCCGAGAGACTGTCGGTATTCGGAATCACGCTGAACCAGCTGGTCGAGAAACTCACCAACGCCAATCGCTCCATGGTGGTCGGGGCTTTCCGGGACAACAATCAGTCCGTTTCCGTCGTGGCGGGACAGACGCTCCAGGGCGTGCCCGACATCGGCCAATTGCTGTTGACCTCGCGTGACGGCCGCCCAGTCTATCTGAAAGACGTCGCCAGCGTGCGGGTGGGCGCCGCGCAAACGGAACACTTCGGTTGGACCTTCACCCGCGACGCAAAGGGAGAACTGGACAAGCGGCCAGCCGTGAGCCTCGCAATCGCCAAGCGCAAGGGCGCAAACGCCGTTGTGCTCGCTGAGGAAATTCTCCGTCGTCTGGAGATCGTCAAGGGACGAATTGTTCCAGACGATCTCGACATCGATGTGACGCGCAATTACGGCGAGACGGCGAGCGAGAAGGCCAATGAGCTGCTCTTCCATTTGGCGCTTGCAACCGTCTCCATCGTTGCGCTGATCGTATTTCTCGTGGGATGGCGCGAAGGCGTCGTCGTTCTGGTGGTTATCCCCACGACCATCCTGCTGACGCTCTTCGCCTCCTATATGATGGGCTACACGATCAATCGCGTCAGTCTTTTTGCGCTTATCTTCTCGATTGGCATTCTCGTCGACGACGCCATCGTCGTCGTCGAAAACATCGTGCGACATTGGGAGATGCGGGGTGATCGTGGCCTGACCGAGACGGCGGTCGAGGCTGTCGCGGAGGTCGGCAATCCGACGATTGTCGCAACGCTGACGATCGTGGCGGCGCTGCTGCCGATGCTCTTCGTTTCCGGTCTCATGGGCCCTTATATGAGTCCCATTCCGGCGAACGCCTCGTTGGCCATGGTGTTCTCCTTCTTCGTGGCCATGACCATCACGCCGTGGCTTCTCATGAAGGTAGCCGGGAAACACTTCGAAAATCTGAAAGGCGATGGGCACGGCGAACACGATCCAGGCCCCATGGGCCGCTTCTACAGGAAGATCGCGACGCGTCTCTTGCAGGGGCGTGAGAATTCGAAGCGCTTCCTGCTCTATGTCGGGCTCGCGACGCTGGCGGCGCTCGCACTGTTTGCAACGAAGAGCGTGCGCGTAAAGCTCCTGCCTTTCGACAACAAGTCGGAAATCGCCGTCGTCGTCGATTTGCCGCGCGGCGCTTCGCTCGAGGCCACGGATCGTCTGCTCACTACCGCCGCCGAAAAGCTGCGCGATTTGCCTGAACTGACTTCGATCCAGTCCTATGCCGGCACGGCGGCGCCCTTCAATTTCAACGGCCTCGTCCGCCATTACTATCTGCGTAACGCTCCCAACATGGGTGATCTCGCAGTCAATCTTCTGCCCAAGGACGATAGAAAGCGCGCGAGCCACGCCATCGCGCTCGACATCCGCAAGCGGCTGGAGGGGCTGGAGCGGCCAGAACACACGTCGATCAAAGTCGTCGAGGTTCCACCCGGACCGCCGGTGCTGTCCACGCTGCTCGCCGAAATCTACGGGCCCACGGCGCAGGCGCGCCGAGACATCGCAACACAGGTGCGCCGGGCTTTCGAAGCGGTCGATTTCATCGTCGACGTCGATGACAGCTTTGGCGTGCGTCAGGAGCGGCTGCGCTACTCGATTGATCAAGAATTGCTCGAATTCCATGGGGTCGAGCAGCAGGCGGTGTACGACACGATCGCGGCTCTTGTTGGCGGCGTGAAGATCGGATTCTCACAGCGTGGCGGCGGGGCTAAACCCATTGACATCACACTCGCGCTTCCGCGCTCCGCGCTGGCTGAGAATGAGCGCATTCTCTCAACGCCTCTGCCTGCCGGCGGCACCGTCCGTCAGGGCTCCAATGTGGAACTGGGCGATGTCGTCAAGGCGACACGGGAACTCGGCTCCTATCCGATCTTCCGGCGCGATGGCCGATTTGCGGAAATGATCACGGGCGAGCTTGCAGGGCGGTTTGAGGCCCCCATCTACGGGATGTTCGCCGTTGAGGATCAGATCAAGGCCATGGATTGGGGGAAGGAAGGCCCGCCGACGATCAAATACCATGGTCAACCGATCGACGACGCAAAGCCCACGCTGCTTTGGGACGGCGAATGGGAAGTGACTTACGTGACCTTCCGCGATATGGGCGCGGCGTTTATCGTCGCGCTGCTTGGCATTTATCTTCTCGTGGTTGCGCAGTTCGGCTCCTTCAAGCTGCCGCTGGTCATTCTAGCCCCGGTGCCCCTGACCTTGGTCGGCATCATGGTAGGACATTGGCTCTTCAGCGCGGCTTTCACCGCCACGTCGATGATCGGCTTCATCGCGCTTGCGGGCATCGTCGTGCGCAATTCGATCTTGCTCGTCGATTTCATCCGGCATTTGCGCGAGAAGGGCATGGCCCTGCGGCCGGCTCTGATCGAGGCCGGGACTGTGCGTTTCAAGCCAATCTTCCTTACGGCGGCCGCTGCAATCATCGGCGCCGCCTTCATCCTCACAGACCCCATATTCCAGGGATTGGCGATCTCCCTCGTATTCGGTCTTGCATCGTCCACAGCACTGACGCTGCTGGTGATCCCAGCGATCTACGTCGTGCTGCGCGACGATGAGCCACCCGCCCCTAGCAAGGAGGACAAAACATGGTTCAAGTTCAGGATTGGCCGGAGCTGACGAAATCACTCAGCGCCGATTTGCGGGAACTGCGCATGGGCGCGCCCGATGTGATGAAGGCTTTCGGTTCGCTCGCCATCACGGCGAGCGCGGCGAAGGCGCTCGACGTGAAGACGAAAGAGCTGATTGCGATCGCCGTGGCGGTTTCGACGCGCTGCGACGATTGTATAGCCTTCCATGTGAAAGCGGCCGTGGATCGCGGCGCGACACGCGATGAAATCCTCGAGACGTTGGGGATGGCGATCTATATGGGCGCGGGCCCTTCCGCGATGTATGCGAGCCACGCGCTGGCGGCCTATTCGCAGTTCGCCGGCGCGAAGGAAACGGTTGACGGTTAAAGTAGGAGGAGAAAATGTTTGGAGGACTTATGTCAAAGCTGCAAGGGGGCGCCGCGCTGCCGACAATCGATCATGACGCCCTTGCGCAGACTGTAGCGCAAAAGGCGGCCGCGATCGTCGACGTGCGCGAGCCGCATGAATATGCGGCAGGCCACGTTCCCGGAGCCGTCAACATGCCGCTCTCCAGGTTTTCGCCGGCCGCCCTGCCGACCGGCAAGCCCGTCGTTCTGATCTGTCAGGCGGGAGGACGCTCGGCGAAGGCGCTGCAGCAGGCGCTCGACGCCGGCCGCCGTGACATCTGCCACTATTTGCCGGGAACCGGCGGCTGGAAGAACAGCGGGGGCGCGCTCGAGCAGTGAGCCAGTGGGGCGCGGCGGGCGCAGGATTGGACCTGCTTTCGCCGCCTCACCAGGCGCCGGCCGTTCGCGCCAGCATGTAGAGGGCGACGCCGAAGACGACGACGGCGAAGAGGATCGCGAGTTGGCCCGTCTCCTTGGCGAGGCGCCGCGCAATGCGCGCGCCGAGCGCGCTTCCCAGCACGCCGCCGCCGATGAAGGCCGCCGCCAATCCCCAATGAATGTATCCTGACGCGGCGTAATTCGCCGCCGTCGTCAGTCCGAACGCGGTGACAGCGATGAGCGACGTGCCGACGGCATTGAGCATCGGCATGCCGGTGGAGCGCAGCAGGCCGGGAACGATGAGAAACCCGCCGCCGATTCCGAAGAAGCCGGAGAACATCCCCGTCACGAGGCCATAGCCCAGAACCTTGGGCGCTTTCTCCACATGGCATTCCGCGCCGGGCTCGCCGGGATTGCCGCGCTGGCGCAGCATCACGACGCCGATGACGATCATCACCAGCGCGAAGAGGAAGAGCAGGCGCTCTCCGTTGACGAGCTTGCCGAGACTTGAGCCGAACCAGGCGCCAATGACGCCCGCTGCAGCGTACATGGCTCCGCATCGCCACTTCACCGACCCCGCGCGCGCGTGAGCGGCGAGGCTGAGCGCCGCATTGACCGCGACGCCGAGCGCGCTCGTGCCAATCGCGACATGCGGATCGCCGACCCCCACAAGATAGATCATCAGCGGCACGCCAAGGACCGATCCGCCCCCGCCGATGAGGCCGAGCGAGCAGCCGACGATAACCCCAGATGCGAGCGAGAGAATTTGCATGGCGAAGGATGGGAGCATGTTCTTCTTTGCCCCGTCCTTAGGGACCCTGCAACCTCCTGCAGAGGGCGTCGGGTAGATTCCCGAGAAGCGGTATTCTAGAGACGAAGTGATGGAGTCATTTGCAAAAATTTTTCGATAAGCATCTTCGGAAATGTGAATAAAAATGATAGGTGCGTGCTCTTTTAACGAATAAAGCCGTGGGAGGAGAACGAACCCTCTCGCGTAGATCCGCTCCTTTCGATTGCACGAAAACGGACCGCGGCTGGACCCCGGTGTTGTCCCATCCCATAATGCGACTGCCGGAACGCCTTCGAAGCGCCGGCGGGGCTTGCCCGTTTCGCAGCCTCCTTCGCCTCAGACCTCAGACGGGAACGAAGGTCTCATGGAGACGTCCGCGCCGGATTGGATCGAAGCCATGCCAGCCCTGCGCAGCATGGACCCTTCTGCAAAGGCGCTCCTGAAAGCCTCGGCGACACGGATCGAGCTGCCACGGGGAGCGACGGCGTTTCGGCCGGGCGACGCCGCGGGACAATTTCCGCTCGTCGTCTCGGGAAGCATCCGCGTCCAAAAGATCACGAGCACGGGCCGCGAGATCGTGCTCTATCGCGTCTCCGCGCATGAGACCTGCATTCTCAGTATAGCCGGCCTTCTTACGGGAGAGGAATACGCCGCCGAGGCGATCGCTGAAACCGAAGTCGTCGCCTATGCTCTGAGGCGATCGGCATTCGAACGGATGATGGGGGAATCCTCACAGTTTCGCTCTTTCGTCTTCAGCGGCTACAGCCAGCGCATCGCGAGCCTGATGGCGCGTATCGAGGACATTGTCTGCACGCGCATTGACGTGCGGCTGGCCGAACGGCTGCTCGCCATTGGAAAGACACAAGGCCCCATTGAAACGACGCAGCAGGCGCTCGCCGCCGACCTTGGGACGGCGCGGGAGGTGGTGGGACGCGCGCTGCGCAATTTCGAGCGCGCCGGCTGGGTCAGCCTGTCGCGCGGCGCGGTGGAGATCGTCAACGCTGCGGCGCTCAAGGCGCTGCTCGAAGAGCGGGACTAAATCGCAGACTCAGCGCCCGAGGCGACGTCAAATGGCTCTCAAGATCGGTCGACGCAGCGTCGGCCGCCAAGGGAGAGTTCCATGATCCTCATTGTCGTCTTCGTCGCGTGCCTGCTGACCGCCTTCGGCGGCCTCTACTTCATGGGCGCGAAGCTCGTCTTCTCGAACCGTCTGCAAGCGAGTCTCGCCATCATCGTCGGCCTCCTTCTCGGCGCCGGCGGCGAAGCCATGCTCGCAGGCTCCAGTTCCTCTTTTTACAAGGCTCAACAGATTCAGACTTCAGCTTGCGAGCTCGAGAGCGAGGGCGCCCACCCGCAAGAACGCCGCCACGACACAGCCCATGTGATCAAGGACCATATCGTCAGTTGCATGAAGTCCGCCGGCTATCATTGGACGGACGAGCACCGGCACTGCCAGGAAGCGCCCGTCTCGATGAATCCGCTTTGCTATCTGCCGGACGATCCCTTCAGCCGAGCGGTGACCATGGCGCAGGTCGTGTTCGAGTGAGGTCGGCTTGAGCCTTCTGCCGAGCGTCGCCGGAGAGTGGCGACGCTCGGCGCGCCCCGCGTTTCGCCTTGAACTGGTCGCTCAGCCCTGTCGGTGACGGCGGTTGCAACTAAGAGTTAGACAGTCGAGAATGCCGGCCGCACCAGCGGCACAATGAGGGAAGAGGGAAAGGTCATGAACTATCGGATTGCGATCATCGTCCTGGGAGTCATTATGTTCGTCGCGGCGATGATCCCTTACGCTTACGAGGCGAGGCGCACGGATGCAGACTACCACCCGACACGCCCCTATTAGGTAAGCCGCAGTTAGGCGACGCCACCAACGACCAACCAGCGAAGAGCGGCGAGCTCTAAAGCGACTTCAAGAAGGCGACGAGCGCCGCCTTCTCGCCGTCCGTGAGGCCGAGCGGCTTCAGGCGCTTGTCGAGGTTTGGGTTGGGACCGCCGCCCGAGTCATAGAACTCGACGACCTCTTGCAGCGTCGCAAAGCTTCCGTCGTGCATATAGGGCCATGTGGCCTTCACGCCACGCAGCGAGGGCGTGATAAAGGCCCAGCGATCGGCGGGATTTTTGGTGATCTCGAAGCGGCCGAGGTCGCTTCGCGAGTTTGGACGGTCGGAAACGAAGGTCGAAAGTGGGAGAGAAGTCTTCACCCCGGGGGCGAGTTCGACGCCGGGCTTTTCCCGCCTCCGTGGACGAAAGGCGACGCCCGTGTCGTGCCAGGACTGATCGGCGAAGAGCGCGCTTGTCGCGCCGATCTCATGGCAGGCGACGCAGCCGCCTTTCGAGCTGAAGATCTCGTAGCCTCGCCATTCCTCTGCGGTAAGCGCGGCGCGATCGCCCCCATAGAACGCGCGGTCGAAGCGGCTGTCAGCCTTGAGCAAGGTCGCTTCGTAGGCGGCGATGGCGCGGCCGAGCGTCACCATCGTGACGCCTTCGCCGGGAAAGGCCGCCTTGAAGGCTTGGCCGTAATCCTTGTCCTGCGCGATCCGCGTCAGCAGCGGGCCGATGCCCGGATTGCCCATCTCATCCGGCGCGAGCAGAGGTCCCCAAACCTGGGCGCCGAGGTCGGTCTCGCGTCCGTCGTGAAAGAGATATTTCTTGAAGACGACATTGTAGAGCGAAGGCGCGTTGCGCCGGAGCGTGCGCCCCTCCATGCCGATCGACAAGGCGCTTTGATTGGAGGCGTAGGCCTGCGCCGGAATGTGGCACATGGCGCAGGACAATGTGCCATTGGTCGAGAGGCTGCGGTCGAAGAACAGCTTCTCACCGAGACGCCTCATCTGCGGCGTGCCGGCGGTCACGGCGGGAACCGGCGGCAACCCAAGCTGCGCGGCGATCTCCTCGGCGTGGGCGGCGCTCAGCACCGTTGAGAGACTGATCACGAGGGCGGCGAAGCTTCGCATCTCACCGCCCCCGCAAGCCATTGTCGGCTTCCGGAAACTCCATCGCCAGCGTGCGCGCGTCGTTTAAGAGATTGTCCGGCGCCAAAAAGGCGGTTGTGTAGATTTCACGCGTCCAGCCTTCTGGGTCGATTAAAAAAACTTTGAGCATATGATTGAGCGCGCCGGTTCTCGCGCCCTTGCCGTCGAGGTCGAAAGCGACGTCCTGACCCATCGCCTGCAGCAAGGGCGCGAGATCGCCGCGCGACGGCGCGGTCAGAAAGAGCCAGGGGACGCCCACGTCCGAGCGCTCCGAGTCTTGCAAAAGTCTCAGCGTCGGCGGCCTGTCGCGCTCGGGATCGAGCGAGACGAAGACGAGACGCAGTCGGCTTTTCAACAATGGATCGTCGCTCGCCTCCTTGCGCGCCGACTCGAAAACCGACCAGGCGACCGGGCAGCCGGTCGGATCCTGGCAGTGCGCGTAGAAGAAGGCGATGGCGGTCACTGCGCCGCTCGTCGCTTGCGAGAGGCGCAGTCGTCCGCCTGACGCATCGAGCATCTCGGCATCCGGCGCGCGCTGGATTCGCGACAACACGTAGCTTCCCGGCGCGGGCAACTTCGCGGCGACGGCCGGCTTCGCCGCAAAGAGCGCGATCGCCGCCGCGAGAGCGAGAGGCGCCAGCGAGCCTCCCGCGAAATACGCTCGGCGGCTCATTGCGCCTCGGACTTGGGGGCCGCCGCGGTGAATTTCATGTGGTGCGCGCGCCCCAGGCCCTCCTTGTGAAAGTCGATGGCGAAAGCCTCTTTGAGCTCCTTGCCGTCCCAGGCGTAGGCCTTCAGGAACTGCTCGTTGTCGGCGCCCTTCTTGTCCCAGTTGGCGAGGAGCGAGGACGTGTAATAGACGCGCTTTCCGTCCCAGCTCTGCGAGACCATGTTGACTTGGGCGCCAATCTTTTTCGCGTAGACCTGCTTGGGCGCCTCCGGGTTGCTCAGATCGAAGAGACGCGTCGTCCCATCGGAGAAAGTGTTCACCCAAAGCGATTTCCCATCCGCGGCGATCGAAATGTCGACCGGCAGCGGAATGGCCGCGGGATCGCCGATGTCGGCGACGGCTTTCGCTCGCCACTGCTGCTGCTCGTCGGGCTTGACGAGATAGAGCTTCGAGGTCAGCGCAGTCGCCGTCACCGCCCAATTGGCGCCCGGCGCAAGCGCCCAGCGGATCTCAAGCGGTGCGCCGGGCACGGAGAAGACCTGGCTCGGCTTCATCGCCTTCAGATCCCACAGCACCATGGTCGCGCCAAAATTCTTCATCGCGGCGCTGTCCTGCAGCAACTGTCCCACGTCCATCATGTAATTGGTCCAGCCGGTGAAGCTCGATGTGAGCATCAGATTCTCGGCTGGATTGATCGCGATGTCGTAGCCGTAGCCGTCTCCGCCGGCGTCAACCGGCATGGCCGTCGTCGCGATGACTTCGCCGGCATTGTTGAAGGTGATGAGACCCGTGCGGCCGCCGTGGTCTTGCTTGTTGGAAAGCGCCTGCACGAGCATGCGCCCCGGCAGGGCATAGAATGTATGTGGCCCGACATAGCCGGTCTTTTCCGCGAGATCGTCGATGGTCTTGACGAGCTTTGGCGTCGATGGGTCCGTCCCCACGTCGAAGACGAAGATCTTGTTGTCGTCCAAGCGCCCCGCCCAGAGATATTTGCGATCGTCGGTAAAGCCCATGTGATGCGCCTCGCCGCGGCCGCCAACCGAAAGCGCGTGGGTCACCTGGCCATAGGTCTTCGATCCCGGAACGACGTCGATCGTGACGAGCTTGTCGGACTCGTCGCCCACACCTTTTTCGCCGAGCGTCCAGACGTGCAGATATTGCTCCTGCCCCTTGATCAGGCCGGTCATGAACGGCGAGTTGCAGGTCTCATCTGCCCGCGCTGGAGATAGGCCGAGCGCCGAGGCGCAGAGCAGCGCGGCGAGCGCGGTGCGCTTGCGTCGGCTGAGATTGATGCTTCCCGTCATAGTCTTCTCTCCCTGTTCGGCCGCATCTTGCTTTTTTGCTCAAAATATATGACCGGTCGTCTTCCTTTTGGGCCGAGAATTTCAGCCTTTGAAGAGGTCGTCGAGTAGGAGGTCGCGACAGCGAAGCAGCGGCGCGACCGAGCGTTCGATCTTCATGCGCAGCAACGCGCCCTGCCAAGCGTCCAACAGAAAATCCGCCATCGTGGCGGCCTCCCTGTCGGCGCGAAAGTCTCCCTCTCGCTGGCCGCGCGCCAAAGCTTCGCGCAGCTTATCGCGATAGCGATGCACTCCGGCTCGCAAGGCGCCCTGGCACAGGCCCGTCGACTCGCCGATCTCGCCGATCAGATTGCCGAGAAGGCAGCCGCCCTGGAAATCGCGGCGCTCCAGCTCAGCCATCAGCGCGTCGAGATAGGCGCACAACGCCTCTTTCGCGCTCAGGTCGGAACGCTTGAGGTACATGTCGAGCTGGTGGATGAAGGGCTCCAGATAGTGCCCCACGACCTCGGCGCCGAAGGCGTCCTTGCTGTCGAAGTAGTTGTAAAACGAGCCTTTCGGCACGCCAACCTTTTGGACCAACTCCTGCAAGCCCGAACCGTGATATCCCCGGTCCATAAGGAGCGTGACCCCCTCGTCCAGGAGCTTTTCCTTCAGTTCATTGGCGCTGCGCCGGCTCATGCTTTTTAAAATACGACCAGTCGTCTCATTTTGCAAGCGACGGGTCTAAGTCGGGGCACGCTCAAAGAATGCGATTGAAGCGCCTCGCCTTCAATACGCCGTACGCGACGCCCTGGAGGCGCTGCAGACCGCCATGAGGACGAGTTCCTCGCAAAGCGAGGAAAAATCGCGGTCGTCGATTTCCTGGGCGACGCTTTGGAAAGCTGCAAGACGCTCATCGACAAAAAGAACCATCGCGTGACCCTGAAAGTCGCAGCCGATCCGTCCAACGTCTATGGAGACCGGGTGCGTTTGGCGCTCCTCTCCACCCTTTCCGGCGGCGCCTCCGAGCCCCATATCGCCGATGCCCTGGCGGTTGCGCGCAAGTGGCGCGACGAACAGAAACGCCGGGAGCAAGCCAAGTGAAAGGTCTTGCAATGCCATTTCCTTCTGTCCCACCCCGTGCTGCGCTGTATCTGGGATTTTCGGGCGCCCCGCCCTTTCTAGCAGGGCTCGCGCTGCTCTTCGCTTCGGACGCCTCGCTTCGAGGCTGGGGCGCTTGGCTGCTGCTGATCTACGGCGCGATCATCCTTTCATTCATGGGCGGAATCCATTGGGGCGCGGCCATGGCGCGCAACGACGCAAGCTTCGGTGCGCTCGGACGAAGCGTGCTGGCGTCGCTGCTGGCGTTGCCGGCTGTCGCCTGGGGTGGCGCGCCGGGGTTGCTGATCCTCGCCCTGGGCTTCGGCTTGCTGCTGATCTACGACGAAACCGAGGTTCGCGCGGGCCGGCTTTCTTCCTGGTATCCCACGCTGCGGCGTCCGCTAAGCGCAATCGTCGTCGCCTGCTTGGTCGTCGGCGCCTTCGCCTCACGGTGACGAACCGTCATCGTGTGGTCGGAGAGAAGGCGCTCGCGCGGCAGGATTCCCGGTGCGGGTCTGCCGCCTGGACTTGGCTTCGCCGATCTTCACCGCCAGCACCGCGTCGTGACAGATCGCGAAGACTTCGCTGCCTCTTTCACCGTTGATCTCGCGACCGCCCGTGAACTCGCCGAAGGATGGCAGAATGAGCTGGCGCCCCTGCCGGAAGAAGCAGGGCAACCGCAGCCGATCGCGTCCAGGCCCCTTGAGGCGCGCCACCGGATGCAGATGGCCGGCGAGCGTCGCGGCGCCTTCCCCAAAAGCCTCGGCGGCCGTCAGCGGATGATGGCGCCCTTCAAGCCCGCCATGCGCAAAGGGCTCAGCGACGAGCTCGACGCCGAGGTGGCGCAGGATAGGGATTGCGTGCCGGTCATGGTTGCCGCCGACGAGAATGATCTGCGCCTGCCGCCACTCGTCGCGCCAGATTTTGACGTTCTCGAGCAGCGCCTCTGTGATGCCTTCGCGCGCGTGAAAAAAATCGCCCAGCACGACGAGCTGCGCCGCGCCGGTCGACCGCAGCAGGGCCGAGAGCCGGTCGAGATTGTCGCGCGTCGTCCCGCCCGGCGCAGGCACGCCGCGCGCGCGAAAGCTCGCGACCTTGCCCAGATGCACATCCGCGACGAAGAGCGTGCGACCGGCGCGGTCCCACACCGCGCGCTGCGGCAGCAGGGCGAGCCCCCGAAAGGCCGCCGGCGCCGACAGTTCGGCGAGTGGGCGACTAGTGAGGTTCATCTTCGGCGGCCTTTTCGCGCTGCAAGGTCATCCTCTCGACGCGCGTCGCAAGCGATTCATTGCTCAGCCGCTCGCGCAAGCGTTCGACGATCAGCGGAAAGGCGAGCGGCGAGCAGCGCGACAATGGCTTGATCGACAGCGTGCGCTCGCGCATCCGCTCCAGTTCGCGGCGCAGCCGCCGGATCTCAAGCTCCTCCTCCAGCGCCTCGCGCTCGGCCTGGAGCAGCAGCTCATTGCCCGGATCGTAGCGGCGGAACACGTCATAGAACAGACTGGAAGAGCCTTGAAGCTGCCGCGCGCCCTTGCTCGCGCCGGGTTCCGCCGGGGAAACGAGCCCGGCGATCTGCGCGATCGCGCAGAATTTTCGTCGCGCGAGCTCCGAGGCGTTGAGGCTCGCGACGATCTCTTCCTGGAGCTCTTCATCCGGCGCCGCAAGAAGCGTAGCCACGGCCTGCAGCGTCGGCTCGCCGAGCCTGCGCATCAGGATCGGGGCGCTGTCCAAATGGCAAAGATAAGCGCAGCTTCCTGGCCGCGCATGGTCGCCATGGCCATGCGTGACGATGGCGCGCTCGACCGGCCGCCAGGGGTCGATGTAGAAATCTCCCTTCGGGCAATACAGGCCACGGCTAGTTGCGACGATCAGATCCATTCCTGTCTCGACGGCAAGACGACACAACGGCCAGAAGCTATTGCGGACGTGGGGCAGATCAAGCCATGGCTCCGCTCGCGGCTCTCAAAAGTCGAGTTGCTGCTGCGCAGGCCTGCGCTGGCCTTAGCCGCCGTCGAGCCCGTCGAGAAAGCGTCGCGCGTCGCCCTCGATCGCTCGGCGCTTCGCGGCGTCCATCGCATCCAAAGTTCGAAAGGCCGTCGCGAGGCGTGGATTGCCTCTCAGTCTGCCAGCGTTCCGGATGAAAAAATCCCAATACAGGAAATTGAACGGGCAGGCCTTCGCGCCCGGCTTCACCTTGGGATCATAGGCGCAATCGCGACAATAGTCGGACATGCGATCGATGTAGGCGCCCGACGCGGCGTAGGGTTTCGAGCCGAGCGCGCCGCCATCGGCGAAGAGCGCCATGCCATGGGTGTTCGGCAGTTCCACCCATTCGTAAGCGTCCGCGTAAACGCCGAGATACCAGGCTTCAACCTCTCTGGGTGCCAGCCCGGCGAGCAACGCGAAATTGCCGGTCACCATGAGCCGTTGAATGTGATGGGCGTATGCGTGGCGCCGCGTGTCGCGCACAACCTGCGCGACGCAATTCATCTCTGTCTCGCCCGACCAATAGAAGCTCGGGAGCGGCCGCTCCGCGCCGAGCGCGTTGGTTTTGGCGTAAGCGGGCATGCCGAGCCAGTAAATCCCGCGCACGTATTCGCGCCAGCCGAGAATCTGGCGAATGAACCCCTCCGCGGCGTTGAGCGGCGCGCAGCCCGAGCGGAAAGCCTGTTCGACGGCGGCGCAGACTTCACGCGGCTTCAGCAGCCCGAGGTTGAGATAGGGTGAGATCGTCGCATGATAGAGGCGCGGTTCCCCAGTCCGCATGGCGTCCTGATAGTCGCCGAAAAGCGATAGACGGCGTGAGACGAAGTCCTCGAGCGCTGCGAGGGCGTCGGCGCGCGTGACGGCCCAGCGAAAGGGCTCGAGGTCACCGAAATTTTCGGGAAACCGCCGCGCCACGAGATCGAGAACCTCGCGGGTGGTCGGGTCTGGCGAGAATTCTATCGGTGGAAGCGACTCTATGCACGGAGGCAGGCGCTTGCGGTTTTCCGCATCGAAATTCCAGCGCCCGCCTGCCGGCTCGCCCTCCTCCATCAGAGGGCCGGTTTGACGGCGCAGATCGCGATAGAAAAACTCCATACGTGTCTGCTTGCGCCCAGACGCCCAGCGCGCGAAGCCGGCGCGCGAGCAGAAGAAGCGGTCGTCCTCGCGCAGCTCGAACCGAATGCCCGCCGCATCGGCGGCCTCGCGGAGCCGGCGCAGCACCCTGTACTCTCCAGGTTCGAGGACGACCACCCTCGTCGCCGCGTGCCGCTCGGTCGCGCGAAGAAGCTCACCCGCTAAACTTCCGGAGTTCATGGAATCTTCAAGCCTGACATAGTCGACCTGAAAGCCCTCCTCCGAGAGCGCCTGCGCAAAATGCCGCATCGCCGACAAGACGAGCGCGATCTTCTGCTTGTGATGCGGAACGTAGCGGGCTTCCTCCTCGACCTCCGCCATCAGGATCACGTCGCGGGCGGGGTCGAGATCGAAGAAGGTCGCGCTGTCGCGCGTGAGTTGATCGCCGAGCACGAAACGCAAGGTCTTCACTTCAGCGGCGCCCCTCTACAAATGCGGATGTAAAGTACCGGCGATGGCGCAGTGAGCAAGCGCATGGCGATGTTTGACCTAAAGACGATTGCCGTCTTGGCGCGAGGCTTCTCTACACCAGAATTCCTTCAGACGAGTCCCTGCGAAACGCGCGATTGAAAATTCGTCGAGATCAACGTCCCCGTTGTGGCCTTCGAGAACCGCCTCGGCGATGAGCTCTCCAAAAATCGGGGCGTATTTGAGAGCCTGTCCTGCCCCCAAGCAATGAAACAGATTTGGGATTTGATCGTCCGCGCCGAGAATGAATTTTAGATCGGGCGTGATGTCGAAGTAGGACACGAAACCGCCGGCCCACAGCGGCGACGCGATGCCGGGGAACCGCTCACGGATCTTCTCGCGGTATTTCTCGATCTGTCGGGGCGCCACGGCGTAGTTGCCGGCCTCGTAGATGACATCGGCGCCGGCCGGGTTCATCATGCTGCGACCGAAGCTCGCCGCGATCTTCCGCGGCGCTCTGTGACGCGGCTGGTGCATGTGCAGGACCGAACCATTCCAGCGACGAAAATACGCCATGTTGACGTAGTCGGCGACGATGGGAAGATTTTCGGGCAGGTCCGAAGCGCCGACCAGCCAGTTCGCCGCGCAAACCGGCTCGAGCGCGACGGGGATGCGCAACCCCAAAGGCTCGAACAGCTCGGGGCTCCAACCTCCCGCCGCATTGACGACGAAGGCGCATTGCAACTCGCCGCGCTGAGTTCGAACGCCATTTATTGCGCCCCGGCCGTCCAAGAGGAACTCCTCGACCTGCGTATGCTCACAGAGCGTCACATTTTTTGCGGCGACCGCCGACCGCATCGCCTGCAACACACTGGTTGAATCAAGTTGCAGCGCTTCGGGCTCAAAAAAGCAACGCTCGCCGGAGTCGAAACGCGCCTTTCCGCAAGTCAGACGGGTCGCTTCGACATGATCGATCACGTGAAAATCTATGCCGGCCCGACGCATCGACGCCTCTAGATCCGTCCACGCATCACTGCCTTCCCTTGGAGCGACGTTGGAAGCGATCCAGATCGCGCCAACCTGCTCCCACGCCGCCGATGCTTCCCATAACGGAAAAAGATCCTTCCACATTTCGGCGGACCGCGCCGCAAGACGCGCCGCTGATCGAGAAGAATTCGCCGCGCGAGCGATGGCGCTCTGGCGCGAGCTCAGCCCGGCGCCAAGGACCGATTTCTCCAGGATGCAAATCTTGCCGCTCCCAGAGGGGCCCAATCTGCGTGCGAGCGAGACGGCCGTAGCGACGCCGAGGCAGCCTCCTCCGATGACGATCGTGTGAAAACTATTCTCTTTCATGTCGCCCCACATTGACTGCGGACCGTCATGCATCCTCTCGCGATTTCCCTGATCGGATGACAATCAGGCCCAGCCACTCCATCAACGGCCACCACCCGCATGAGTGTCTGCGAAGAAATGGTCTTACGGAGCGGCTGATCAAGACTGTCGGCGGTTTCCTCCCGCGTGATTTCTGCTCGGTTCTTGATTTCCCGCGGCGGCGCCCCACCGTAAAAGCTGTTTGCTCCCCGGAGCGCGACGGCGAGAGCGGAAATAACGCCGCTCAATGCGGGCGAGAAAATATGTCCTTCTTTTCTGGATTCAACGGGGCAGGAGGAAGATGAATGGCCGCGGAGTTAGGGTCTGACCGTATCGAGGGATGTTCATCACCATCGGGGGCCGCGTTGAAGCACCGTAGTCGACTCATGATTGGAGGACGTCCGATGACCGACCACGCACGACCGGCGTGCGCATCCCGCGGACCCAATCGGGCTCCCTTCTTTTTTGCCGCGATCATCGCGTCAGCGATCCTGCCGTCTGGATTGGCGAGCGCGCAGCCGGACATCTATGGAGAAATCGACAGACGAGTGGTTCCCAAATCCGCGGCTTCCGATTTGGCGTCGCAGATGGGTGGTCGGAAATTTCGGTTGACCATTCTTGCTCTCGACTCCTCATCGAGCCCACCTTACTCGCGGGCGGCTTGCGACACGGCAATTAAGAACAGCTGCGAAGAGCTGGTTCAGGACAACATTCTTTGGAAAGTCGACGACCCCAATGACGCCGCATCGAAACACTGGCAGAAGAAGAATCTCGACGCCCTCTGCGAATGCACGACCGATCCTTACGCTACGGTCAATTGCTTCCAGATACAGGTGAACAACAATGGCAAGACTCGGCAGGAAGCCATCGCAGCGTGTCGCGCCAAGCCCTGAACTGAATTGGAAGTTCCTCGCTTGATGGCGCCCGACTTGCATCCTGCGGAGTTATGAACATGCGAGCGGCGGATTTGAGTTCGAAGTTAGGCGCAGCGGACGGAGGGAGGATCGTCTCCAGCTTTGAAGTGTCGATGCCCCGGCTCATTTATGGGACAGCTTGGAAAAAGGAGCGCACCGCAGGCCTGGTGGAACTGGCGCTGCGATCGGGCTTTCGCGGCGTCGACACGGCTTGTCAGCCCAAGCATTACAACGAAGCGGGCGTGGGCGACGGGCTTTCTGCAGCCCTGAGCAACGGGCTGGCCCGCTCCGAGATTTATGTTCAAACCAAATTCACGCCTCTCTCGGGGCAGGATCCAAATGACGTCCCCTACGATCCCCGGGCGAGCCTGAGTGAGCAGGTCGCACAGTCTTTTGAGAGGTCGCTGCGAAACCTTCGCACCGATTATCTGGATGGCCTCCTTCTCCACTCCCCCTATTCGTCCGACGCGGATACGCTAGCGGTTTGGAGGGCCATGGAGCGCCTGTATGACCAAGGCGGCGCGCGCCAACTGGGCGTCAGCAATTTCTACGATGTGCCGCGACTTGAAGCGCTGTATCGGAACGCCCGGATCAAGCCCGCCGTGATCCAGAACCGCTTCTATGCGAAAACGCAGCACGACAAGGATATTCGAGCCTTTGGCAAAAAGAACGGCCTCGTTTACCAGAGCTTCTGGACACTCACCGCCAATCCGGAGGTGTTGGTGGCGCCCGCGATGAGCGAGCTCGCCACCAAATACGATCGAAGCCCGGCCCAGCTGTTTTTCCGCTATCTGACGCAGATGGACATCGTGTGTCTCACCGGCACGTCGTCGAAAGAGCATATGGAGCAGGATCTGTCGATTTTCGAGATTTGCTTGAGCCCTACGGAATGCGAGACCGTTGGGACTCTTTTGCGGCAATCTTGATTTGATTTTGAGACAACATAAGCAACGCGACCTTCTCTTTCACCCGTTCGCTGGTCTTGGAGGCAAAGACGAAATATTTCGGCGCCGCCTGCCGCTCCGACAATCTTCAGATGCGGGATTTCAACGAGCCGCCATGCACAAGCGCCGCTTCCATTTCTCGCCGGCTTTGAGCTCGACGTCGAGAAGGCGCCGCTTGCGGACGGACCGGCGCTCGTGATCGGGCGTCGCGCTCGGCGTCTCCGGCGCGATCTTCACCTTCGGGAGCTGCGGGAGAGCAGGCCTCACGGCTTTTTCCGCCGGCGCGAGCGATTTCCTTGGCTTCGCGGGAGAAGCGGTCTTGGCCTTCCTTCCCGCCCTTGTGCGGTTTTTCTGTTGCTCGCTTTCCGCCAGCCGGGCCTCGAGAGCGCTCGCATTTTCGATAAGGCTCGGCAGCACCCGACCCACAGGGGCGCTGGAAGTCGGGATCGCCTGAGGGGAAGGAGGCGAGGAGGCGGCCCGGCCGAAAACCGCGTGAGCGGCCTGCATCACGGCCTCGGGGGCATGTGTGGGGCTGGGACGGCGGGCCGAGAGAACGCCGGGGCTCTCAGAAGAGGACGCGGCGCCGTCTTCGCCCGCCGGCGAGCGCAGCGACGTTGATTTGGAGGAGCGGCTTTTGAATTCAATTTTGAAAGGACGGACAGTATGGCGCATTTGACCCCTGGGGATGTATGGCCTCCTGACATGTCAAGAAGACCGTAAAATGAATTGGCGGCGACGGATGAGAAGGGACCTTCCCTCTCTCTCGGGAAGCAATCCGCAAAGGGAACTTTGTCTTCGCGTTGCTCGCGACGGCGACAATAAAGCTCACTTTGACTAAGCTAGTTGGCGAACAGCTCCGTCAGCAAATCCGATCGCCAAGACTGTAACGATTCTGGACGAAAAGACAACGCCTTCCTCGAGAGCGCCAGAACAAGCCATTGAGGATGGCGCTCCCGGCCCGCGGACCTCTTAAGGTCGTCGGGCCGATCCTGCAGCTCGATGTCGCCCGCTCTCCAAGTGAGGGCGGCCAGGCTCCTTGGCCGCCCCCGCGTTCTCATCACTTCTTAGGCGGCCTTCGCCCGCTCGGCGTCAGGCGCTTCCATGGCTCTGAGGTACAGATCGAGCAGAGACTCATGCTCGTCGCGCTCATCCTTGTCCTGTTTGCGCAGACGGATGATCTCCCTCAGCACTTTCACATCGAAACCATCGCCTTTCGCCTCGGCGAAGACGTCCTTCTTGCCTTCGTTGAGCGCCTTGATCTCTTCCTCGATATGCTCGATGCGCTCCACCAATGAGCGGATGCGGTCGCCCGCGATTCCCACAGTCTCGGTCATGCATGACTCCCTGATTGACGCGGGGAGACGCTAGGGCTCTGAGGGTAAGAGAGTCGTTAACTCGCTTTCGGTTGTTATTTTCTTTGTCGCATTTGTCGCCTGAAGCCGGTTGCTGGCGTGAGCCTCACGGTTCCAGCACCACTTTCCCCTTGTTGCGCCGCGCCTCGATGTAAGCCTGGGCCTCGCCGGCCGCCTCAAGCGGGAAGCTCCGATCCACATGCGGGCGGACCCAGCCCTCTGCGACGCCGGCGAGCAGCGTGTCGGCCCAGGCGCGCACCTTCGCGCCCTCGTCCCACAGATGGCCGACGTTCACGCCGAACACAGCCTTGTTGGCGTTCAGCAGCGATATCGGATGGAACCACGGCATGCTCGCCGCGACCGACAGAAGATTGAAAGGCCAGGGAAGGCGCGACGCGGCGGCGTCCGAGGCCCCGAACATGCCGAGCCGCCCCGTCGCCCGCAGCGCTCTGTAGCTCTTGCGCCAATGCCCCCCGCCCAAAGGATCGAGAATGAGCTCGACGCCGCGCCCCTCCGTCAGGCGCATGACCTCGGGCAGCCAGTCGGTCTGCGTGTAGTCGATCGCCGCATCGAGCCCGCGCGACTTGAGGAATTCGTGCTTGCCTGCGCTGGCCGTCCCGATGAGCCGCGCGCCGCGGCGCTTTCCGATGTCGATCGCCGCGAGCCCGACTCCGCCGCCGGCATTGTGGATCAGCGCGGTCTCCCCTTCCGCGAGCGCTCCCATCACGACCATGAGCTGCCAGGCGGTGAGATAATTCACCGGAATCGCGGCGCATTCTGCATGCGTCAGGCCTGGAGGCTTCGCGAAAACCTGCCCCAGGGGCGCGACGACCGTGTCGGCGTAGCCGCCAAAGCGGGTCAATGCGACGACTTCCTTGCCGAGCCAGTCTTCCGGCGTTCCGGGGCCGACAGCGTCGACGACGCCCGAGACCTCATAGCCGACGACGGCGGGAAGCTTCGGCGCGTCGGGATAGAGCCCCTTGCGCGCCATGATGTCGGCGAAGTTCACGCCCGCAGCTTTCACGCGAACGCGCAGCGCGCCGCTTGTCGGCAGCGGGTCCGGCGCCTCGCGCGGCTCGAGAACCTCGGGACCGCCGGTCCTGGTGATGAAAACTTGGCGCATGAGCCTATCCGCGAGAAAGCCGCTCCAAGGGAAATCGGCTCAACGCGGGATTTTGACAAGATTGCCGCTAGCCCAACAACGGGCCCGAGGAGCTATGAAGGCCATGCTACGGGCGCGGCGGCTTCGAGGAGGTCTACCGCGGGATGCTGATTGCAGAAGATCGTCGCCAACCGCGCATAACTCACCTCGCCCCTGGCGCAGCCGCACAATCGGGCGAATGCGGGACCGGCGGTGACCCGAAAAATCGCGCCAAGGTCCACGCATCGAAACACATTGTAGTTAATGAGGATTCGCCCCAATGGCGTCCGCTCGCTCAAAATCTCGTCGCGTACCGCCGGCAGCACCAGATCCAAGTCGAACTTCATGACGGCGAACTGAACGGCAGCCCCATCGTCGCTCCGCTTCAGCAGAATCTTGCGACTGTAAATGTTCCCTTCCAACTTGCGATCGAGAACTTCCACAAGGACGGGCGAGCGGTGGAACTCCTCCATCGCAACCGTCATGTGACGGTCGTGAACCAAAAGCCCCTTATAGGGTTCGGGAGTGAGCGCCGCCGGGATGTAATCGGCGCTTCCGAAGAGCTCATCGGCTTCGGGAAAGAGCGCGATCAGATCTCTGAACTCATCCGTCGGATTCACGTCCGGTCTCGCAGCGGGGATTTCGGGACGCTTTGTTGCATTGACGCGGCCAAAGCGCAATTCGCTGCCGAAAATGGGGGTGGAGTTCCCCGAAAGGGCCGAGATGGATGATGACTCCTACCACCCAGAGTGAGCGAGGGAGGACTCATGTGCAGAATTCCCGTCCAAGCGCAGCGGCGCAATCTCCGATTCGGCTTGTCTTGTGCGCGTTCTGCGAGGTGCTCTGCCCTCCGCGGGCGAGCGCTCGCGATGGCGCGGACAACGCAGGACAGCGCTGCGTCGTTCCGGAGTGACTTGCAGTCCGAAACACCCACGGCCAGCCTCCACGATAGGGCCAAGGCAGCAGGTCCAAGCGTTCAACTGCCGCTGAGCGAACGCGCTTTGACTTCAGCCGCTGCCGTTCGACGCCCACCCTGGCGGGGTTAGAGGCCAGGAGGATCGACTTCTGGCTTGAAGAAGTCGATACCGAGCCGCCCTCCGAGAACGCCGTCGAAGATGTTCGGCTTGCGGCTCGCGAGCGTGAAGAGCCTCCCCCCATCCTTGTCCCTCCAGGGCGCCTCCCAAACCTCATAGGGCTTGCCTTGAGACTGCTGCAGTCGCCGCAAGACGTCGGTTATTTTATCGAAGTTGAGATTGTCGGTCACCGCGCTGACCGCCTTGAGAATGCCCTCGACGTTGCGCTCTTCGTAAATGGGGCTCAGCAATTCGGCGATGATCAGACGCGCGTCATCCGGATCGACGCCGAGGTCGCCGGGCAAGTCCCAGCCCTTGATTTGATTGCGGCGCACGAGGTCAGCGAGGACCGTAAGTCGGACGAATTTAAGCGCCTTGTCGCGTATCAGCCCCGGAATGTTTCGCACGCCGGGCTGCAGCACCAGACCCAGCAGGAAACCCAGAACGCCTCGAACGTTCTGTTGAATGAGTTGGGGCGCAACCGCGTCGAAACGCCCGGCGATGCGCTCCTGCAGCTGATCGAACTCACCTTGCGAGATCTGCGGCCAGGGCGGGAGCTCAACGACTTCCTTGGCCGAGCCGAACAAGGGGATAAGTAGATAGCTTGGCGGGGCCGCGGCGTCGGACGGCGACTTCGGGTCTCTCTCGGCCTCGAACAGCGTCTTGTCGACCGTCGCTGGCCAAAGTTTGATGATCTCGTTTTCCGCAGGAACCGCAAAGGTTTCCGACAGGAATTTTTGGCAGTTTCGTCGTCCCAGCTGATAGTCATGGTCGCGAAAGACGCGCGCGACGAAGCCGCCGAAGCCGCCAAGAAGCCCGCTCGCGATGCCATAGCGCTGGAGCTTTCCGTCGATCACGCGGCGGGGACCGATCAGGTAGCGGCTCGCGTGCTTCGGATCGACGGCTAGCGCAAGCTCGCTCGGCTTGAAGCGCGCCTGGTCGATGAGGGCGGGCATCAGCGAGGTGAAAAGGCTGACGATGTCCATGCCGGGCTTGCCCTGGCTCAGGATCGGCTTCTCCTCGGGAAAGGGGGAGATCATGATGACCGCCCGGTCGACCTCCTTCAAATCCCAATTGAGACGATCGTCGCGGCCCTCCTCCTTGAGCGTGAAACGCGCGTATTCGAAGGGATCATTGTCGATGATGCCGCCGTCGGCGCATGTGAACCAGAAGGGCGCTGTCTTTAACACCGCTTTCGGCCAATTCGGGTCGAGGTCCCCGTAGCGGGCAAGGTCGTCATCGGGAAAGCGTCTGCCGGCGTATTCGTTCTTCTCCAGATTTTCGCCAAGCGTCGCGCTGATGAGGCGCGGCGCAAGCCCGACAGGAAATGCGGAAGAGCCCAAGGCGCAGACGGCGTAATCCTTCCATTCGTCCTTGCTCACGCCTCCGGAACCGATGATGGCGCCGATATCGAGAGGGCGGCTTTTATCCGCCTCCGCGAAGGGGCTCTGCGTCTTCCAAGATCCTATCCCCGACAAGGCGTAGTGGACGCGGTCGCCGTGCGAGATCATGTGATAGTCGGAGCCTGCGAAAGGCACGCGCCACGGCACCCCGCGCAGATTGGAGAGGGTGAGATAGATGTGGAGCGTCTCGGCGACATAAGGGAGCTTCTGGTCCCGAAGCTTCGAGACTGAAACCGCGCTTTTGGCGATCTCGTCGAGAAGGCGCGCATTGAGCAGCGAAACCACAGGAATCGAATCGGTCTTTTCCTCAGGCGGCACGGCGCTCGACCGCGAGAAGTCGTCCGCCGGCTCGGGCTCCGTCTCGAGATCGCTCAGCGACAAGAAGTCCGTCACCTTCGGATCGTCGGAGACCAAAGTGGGTCGAACTACCCATGATTCATAGAGCTTTGGAAGCGTATAGTAATATGAATAGCCGCCGATGGGCGCGGCTTTCGGCGCCGGTTGGCCGTCAGCAAAAGCAATGGCTCCGATCGCGGCCGTGATCGCCCCCGCGGAAGCGCCGGACATGACCTTGATCCCAGCCCGATGGTTGGGCACGGCCTCGCTGTTTGGGCCGTTGCGCGCTTGCTCCCAGGCCTCCAGGGCCTCAATCAAAAAATCCACGACTCCGGCGGTATAGGCTCCCGCGGATATCGCGCCCGACATCGTAAGGCCGATCTGGAATTCTTTTCCCGACAATTCGTGCATCTTCCGCTCTCCTCGCTCGTATCGAACGTCTTTCAAGCTTCACTATGATGAACCGATCGAGCGCGCCCCGCTCCGCCGTCAATGCAGTGCGACTAGCTGGTCAAAGGCTTGCGAAAGGCGGTCGCCGGATCGTTCCGATTGTCGCGCCATCCCGGATGGTTGAAATGAACGACATGGTCGCCATTGTATGACGCCGCGGCGTTATCGAAGGTCAGCGTCCCGATGCGCCGCCAATTGTCATTGCGCCGCCTCGTGAAGCCCAAGAGCTCGAACTCGCTTCCCTCGTCGGTCACATCGATATGAAACTTCAATTTCCGCTTCGGCGTGGGATCGCCGGCGTCGAAAATTTGCGCGAGAATCTCGTCACGAAAATCGATCCCCTCGCCTTCGATGCGCGGCTGCTCACGCGCGACGACGAGCCGCATATATTTCGGCGCCCAGGTGGGCTCGCCAGGGGGCTTGTCGAGCTCGGCGATCTGGTGAAGCTGGCGCTGGCTGCTCTTCTTGTCGACGAGCGTGAAGACGACGCCTTCGACGGCTATGACATGCAAGCCCTTGCCGCGGCGCCAGGGCGTGACGTTCGGCGCGTTGCGTAGCTCGGCGTCGTTGATATAGCGCGTGTAGTCGCCGCCGATGTCCTCTTGGGTGAAGAAGCTCGCTGTGCGCAGCGGCTCGGGATGGTCTGGATCTACGGTGGGATAGAGCTTGCCGACGAGCGACAGTGAGCGGGTTTCCCCGCGGCGCGTCGCCGAGCAGCATGTCGAGTAGCGGGCGATGACGAGCGCGCGGCTGCCCTCTCTGAAATAGCCGCTGTAGCCTGAGCCTTGCGATATCTCCCACATGCCGGTGAGGCAGACCCCATTGGGATGGATCAAGCGTCGATAGCCGCGCCGGTCGGCGCCCCAGCGCAGGTCCGCATGCGAGTCGACGGCGCGCCGTGAAGCTTGCGCGAAAAGCCCCCCGCCCCCGAGAAGGTTGAGCGCTCCCCTCAGGACGCTCGACAGCGTGACTTCGCCCTGCGGAAGCGCCGGCTCCCCGGCGGCGCCCCAGACCCTCTGATAGGGATTGGCGAAGATCGCCTCGCGCACTTCGGCGTAGCGAGAGCCTCGATAGGCGCGATCCGCTTCGACAACGCCTTCGGCGCCGAAGTCATTTTGCTCCATAGCGAGCCCTCCCCCGCACCAGCATAACGACGAGCTCCGCATTTCGAACCGCGAGCGATACTGTTCGTTAGCGCGGGATCGAGACGAACATCGTGACGAGGACACGAAAAAGCTCGCGTCGCTCTCGCCACGCGAAATTGTCCTCGGACTAACTCTGGCGCGGCGATTTGGTTGCTCGCCAATCTCAAAATTTGCGTCCATGCCCGAGAGCCTTTGGAAGCCACAAAGTCGAACACGCGCTAAAACGCCCCGACGCGCTCGACGAACCAGAAGGAGGCGAGCAGAAACGCGCCAGCCGACAGGGCCGGCGCGATCACGCGCGGATAGAGCGGCGCGCGGCGCGCGACCAGAACGATTGGGACGAGCAGCAGCGCCAGCATCAGCTGTCCAAGCTCGACGCCGACATTGAAGCCGCCGAGCGCCAGCGCGATCCCCAAGCGTGGCAGCTGCATGGGCGCAAGCGCCGTGGCGAAAGCCAATCCGTGCACCAATCCAAAGCCGAAGGCCATCATCCAGCGCACGCGGGGCAGGATCGGCCGGATGTTGTCGATCGCCGTCAGCATGATCGTCACGGCCACGGCGGGATCCACGTAGCGCGAAGGCGCATCGATGACGTGGAAAGTCGCGAGGCTGAGCGCGATGGCGTGAGCGAGCGTGAAGGCCGTGAGAATCTTCAGCGCCTCGAGGAGCGTGCCGCCAATGCTTTCCACCGGTCGCCAGCTTGCGTCCGCGCCGCGTTGAAAACCTACGACGATCATCAGCAGCGCGACAAATAGCAGGTGATCGTAGCCGAGAATGATGTGACTGACGCCGAACGACACGAATCGCTCGAGGTCCGCCAGCGGGCCGTCGGCTTGACGGTCGATGACGAGCGTCCGGCGGTCCGGCGCAAGCACTTCGGTTCGCTCGCCCTGCGTCGAGACAACGGTGGCGAGCCCGCGATGCGTCGGATCGATGTCGAACAGCAGATTGTAGGTCAGGGCGAGAGCGCCAGCATTCTGTCGGCACTCTGCGCTGAAGCGAAGCACGGCATAGGCGACTCCGGCGTGGTGATCGACGAGGAGCGCCTCGGGATGGATGGCGCAATTAGAAACCTCGAGGCGGCCGAAAGCATAGGCCTCGATTGCGGCGCGTCGCGCTTTCAGCGCTCCCCAGGTCAGCGCGCCATCCGGAGCTGGAGTGAGCCCGATCGCGGCGTCGAGATCCCGCAACGCGATCTCCAGTCGCCCGCTGAGCGCGCCGTTCTCGCCCATCTCAACGCGCAGGTAGCCGTTGGACGACATATGCGCCTGCGCCGGCCCCGCGATGAGAAGCGCGGCCAAGCAGAACCATAGGAGGGCCAGACGTCTCAAAACTGCAACCAACCAGCCGCGCTCGCGGCGAAAAGCCCGATCCCGAGGATCGCAATGATCCCTGCGCCGCTTCGGGCGCCGGCTTCAATCCAGGACGGCGTCGCAGCCGCCTGTCGCGCGGTGAGAAGCGCATAGGCCGTCACGGACGCCACGGCGAGCGCGACGCCAAGCGCGAAGAGCCCTCGTGGGGCGTCTTCGGCGCCCGCAGCGCTCGCAATCCCGACGCTCACGCCGCCGAATGCGGCCGCCAGACATTCGACCCCGAGGTTCGCAAGATCAACTCTTGCCGCCGCCATGGCCCCGAAAAACGCCATGGCCGCAGGCGTGAGAAGCGGGAAAGCAGCGCCGCTCGGCGCGAGCCACGCCCCGAGGAAGGCGCCGAGAGGCACAACCGCAAGGAAGACCTCCGCGCGACGGGGGCGCCAGACGATCCAAATCGCAAGGGCCAACAACACGCCGAGTTGGTCGGGCGAAATGAGCGGATGGACCGCGCCGGCCCAAAAAGCGCCAAGCGTTTTGACGACGTTGTGCGCCTGCGCCTGAGCCGGCCTGCACAGCGCCAGAAAGCAGGCCGCGCAGAGCCGGGGGTCGAACGCTTCCCTGCCTGCGCGGCGATCGTCGTGCCGGACCGCCGCAGAGAAAGTCGCTGCCTCGGAGCGGCGAAGCCTCAAAAGGCCTGTCCCTTCTTTCGACGCCTGTCGCCTATGTCGTGACGAAGCGAGAGCTCGACATCAAGCGGCTGTCGCCGCTTGGCTTTCCGGCGTGACGCCAACGTCTTCTCCCGCCGACGCAAGAATCACATCCGCCGCCTTCTCGCCGATCATATAGATCGCGCTGACGATGAACATCCCGGGTATTTTCGGAAACACGGAAGCGTCGACGACGCGCAATCCTTTCGTCCCCCGCACGTTGAAGTTCGAGTCGAGCACGGCGTTGGGATCGCCGTCGGGGCCAATCGGGCATGTGCAGGAGGCGTGATGACCCCAGGATTGATACCGCGCGAAATCGCGAAGCTGCTCATCCGTCACAACGGCCTTGCCCGGCGCTTCCTCCTCCTCGAGGGCGCCGCAGTCGATAAGCGGTTGCGCAAGCTCGCGCACATATTTCACGCCCGCGACGACCGAATCGAGATCCTGGTCCTGATCCGGCGTGCCCTCCGCGAAATATTTAAAGTTGATATAGGGACGTTGGCGCGGATCGGCGGATTGCAGCTGCACGACGCCGGCTCGGTTGTTCGTATGCGCCTTGAGCACCGCCCAGGTGAGATAATTGAGCTTCTGGACAATGCGGATGGAATAGCCGGGATAATACCCACGGAAATCGGCCAGGACGGCGAAGCAGAAAAGGTCGGGAACGGGCCGTTCCGGCGCAGACTTTTTTATGGAGGCGAGCACGGCGCCATTGGTGCCGTAAACCGAGCCGATATAGAACCGCTTCCAAAAAAGCCAGTCCTTGTATTGCTTGTCGGTGCTCTTGTATTTCGCGCCTCTGAGAATATCCCAGTCCTGCTTGGCCCGGTAGACGACGCCGACCTCATAGCGATCCTGCAGATTCGTGCCGACGCCCGGCAGGTTCGCGCGAAGCGGGATATTGTGCTTGGCGAGTTCATCCTTGGGTCCGATTCCCGACAGCATGAGCAATTGCGGCGTGTTGTAGGCGCCGCCTGCAAGGATGACCTCCTTGGAGGCCAAGACCTGCCGCGGCTCGCCCGGCAGGCCGCTCGGCTCGTAATGAGCCTGGTAGAGCTTGGCGCCCTTCAGATATTCGACGCCAATCGCGCGATTATTGTCGTCGAAAAGCACGCGGGTGGCGAGCGCGTCGAGCTCGATCGTCAAATTGTTCGGATATTTCTGCTGCGTTTCGACGAGCCTCTCGCGCGTGCCCATGCGTTCGTGCTTGCGCGTCGTGAGCGGCGCGTAATGCAGCCCGAAGGCGTTGTCCTTGACGAGCCGCCAGTCATTCGGATCGCCCTTGCCCGTGACTAGCCAGATCAGTCTGTTGAGGAAAGAGGGCGTCAACCCCAGCGCCGCGAAGATCGAGTCCGTCAGCGACCGCACCAAATTGAAGTCGTCGAGCGCGGCGAGGGGAACGTTCTTCTCGGTATGAAGCCAGCCTTTCCAGCCGTGACGCGTCGGATTAATTCCGAACATAGAAAGCAAGCGGAAAATAAATCGGTGATGGCAGTTCTCGAGCTTTTCGAAATAGCGCCGCATGTTGTCTGCGCCCCAGGAGGAATCTCCGGTGAGCTGAGCTATGCCGTCCCAATCCTCATTGCTGGGATAGACCATGATCATCGCGTTATGCGCCGTGCAGCCGCCGAGACAACCGGCGCGCGGATAGAGAATGCCGTTCTCCTTCGCGACAAATTTCTCGTCTCGCTCCTGCCTTTCCTGACTTTCGTAATGCCGCACAAAAAAGTCCCACTGCATCCCGCGGTTCTCGCTCGAGCATGCGTGGAAGACGGGAACCCGATAATCGTCGGGGAGACGCTCTTCATTTGGGTAAGCGGCGTCTCCCGCCTTCATCATCAGCGGGTCCCCGCCGGCTTCCAGAACGAGCACTTTGCGGCCGGCTTCCGCGAGGCGCGCCGCCACTGTGCCCCCGCCGGCGCCGGAGCCCACGACCACATATTCGAAGGTGGCGTTGTTGGCGATACTCATGGCTGACCTCTTGTTCTCGATTTGGACGCCCTGCTTCTGCTGGGTCGCCGGCAGCGCTCACAACGTCTTGAGGAAGGCGATGAGCGCGCGCTTTTCCGCATCGCTCAACCCCGGCTCCTCGCTGAAATAGTCGGTGCCGAAGTAGTGCCCGCGATTGACGATGAAATCAGGACATTTGTTCACGGCCAGCAGATCGCCTATCGCATTGCCAAAAACTCTGCGCGCGTCGTCGTCGCTTGCGTTTTTCGGCAGCACTTTCAAATCCAACTTGAGCTTGATCAGCAGCTTGATCAATTGAGCCTTGTGCGCGAGGTCTTCGAGCGGATCTTCGCGCTTGTCGAGGTCGATATTGCCGATGAGCGCCACGGGCGTTCCTTTCGGAATGGGCCCCAAAGCAACCCCGTCTTCGTCGACGAAATGTCCGAGCCGCAACGCGTCCACGAACCACTTCAGCTCGGGCCCGAAGTCGAAGCCTGCTTGCAACAGATCGGGCAGATAGCCCTTCGGAACGCGCAAATAGCTCGTCTGCGTGGTCCGATCGACGACGCCATGCAGCGTTTTGCCGGAAGCGGTCACATATTGGATGTCTCCGGGCCGCTTCTCGGGCCAGAGCATCTGTTCTATGCCGCTCTGGAAAGACTTCAAGCGCGCCTCGACCGAGGGAGATTCGTTGAAGTCGCCGACCGAGTTGTTGAGCAGATAGGGGGCCGTGGACCAGAGGCTGACGAGAGACGCCGGCCGCGTGTAGCCGCGTCCGCCTGCGGGCATGGAGTAGTCTCGCGGCTCGCCGGTGAACGGATCATGCACCTTGATCGTCCCTACTGAGGGAAGATCCTTATAGGACGACGACGAAAAGTCGTTCCAGATGTTGTCCTTGATCGCGTTGGTGGCGAGCGGGCTGCAGGCGTTGGTCTCGAGCAGCGTCACGGGGACCCGCAAATCCGTGGACAGGAAATTCTCGGCGAGGAAGTCATCCGCGCCCACGATCTTTTTCGACGCCTGCTTGAATTCGTCGGTCTTGGTCCATTGCCAGTAGGAGTTCCAGCACTTCAGATAATCCTTGCCGACGCAACCGTCGTTGGGGAAGAAGCTGAAGGCCCTTTCCGGCAGCTTGCTGGAATGGCACCGCGCGCAACGCTCCGCGAACACCTCCTTGCCGAGTTTGAGCGTCGCGGCGTCATCCTTCAGATATTCGGCGCCGCCGGGCGCATTCTTCAGAGAGTCAGGCTTGGCTGTCGCGACGAAGAACAACGCGCCATTCGGAGTTTGTTGCTCATTGGCGGACCAGTAGGAGGAATTGGCGCGGCCGACCTTGATCGGAATCGCGCTGATCGGCTTGCCGCCCACGATCGGGTTGAAGTGCTCGAGCCACTCTTCGCTGAACATCCCGATATTGATGAACACCCGGTTGAAGGAGCCGAGGGCCCCCACCGAATCCGAACCGTCCTTGAGTACGCGCGGCGTCCAGGTCTGATCCGGCTTGATGTAGAATTTGGTCAGAGGCGAAGAGGCCGGAACATATTCGTTGAACTGCTTGTTGTCCTGCTCGCCGCCGGCAAGCGTCTCATGCCCGAACTTGAGCGCCATCAGCAGGCGCGGGCCGAGATTGTAGATCGCGTTCATCGTTCGGGGATTGATGATGTAATCCGACGACACGAGCGAGGTGTCGAGAGTGCCTGGGCGCGACGCGTGGAAATACTGCCAGCTGAAGTCCGTCGGATCCGCCTTCCAGGTGAAAACCCGATCCCACCAAAAATATTGGGCCCCTGGGTTGGAATTTAAGTTCTCCCATTTGGGATTGGCCGGATCGGCCGGCGGATTGGTCGGCCTAGGCCCGACATGGCAGAATCCGCATGACATGCCGACGCGATAGGGCCGCACCAGATTCTTGTCGTTGTAGTACGACGGGTCTGTATAGAAGCGCTCTGGATCCCATCTCTTTTCGGCGGCCTCGTCGAAATCGGGATTGGGGAACAGTCTGAGACCGACAATTCCGGTGCCATAGCCGTAGTAGGAGCCGACCGGGAACTTGTCGCTGCGTCCGCGGGCGCCGATTTTCACGCCGGGATATTTCGCTTCGTTCTCGAAGGGGTCGGGGCCGCAGCTCGGATCGCGCTCATCGAGCCACAGCCCGAAGCGATCCTTGCGCGGTCCGGTCGCCGGCTTGTAGCAAGGCTCATTGACCACTCCGAACCATTTCCAGCGATCGTTTCGGCCGAAATACTTAAGGCTCGGATGGGTGGAGATCGTTTTCAGAAAATCCATCTCTCCAAAGGATTTCTTGTTGAGCACGTCCCACAGCGCATCGTTGCCGGCCGTCCAAACGATCCAATTGTTGCGGCCGATGACGACCTTTTCCAGAGCCTGCTCCGGCGTGACGCCCGGGAGGAAGGGCGCGAGCGATTTGGCGAGCTCGGCAGGATTCTTCGTCGCGCCGTAATCCATGTCGCGATAATAGTCCTCGTCCGCGCCCTTCAGCGTTTCTGGGCCTCGCCCTGCGCACATGGCTTCGTCCTTAACGACGCCTGGCCCCGAGCCGCACTTCGCTCTCCAGTCATCCGCGAAAGCGGAGGCGGCGGCGGTCGCGAGAAGACCCAACACGGACAAAATCAAGAAGAGCGAGGACTTGTTCTGCATCTCAACCTCCGCCAAACCCGTCGGGGCTATTTGCTTTTTTGATTGCCAGCGTCCGCCTCGAAATGGCCGACGCCGGATCGCGCCTCAGCCCGCTCGTTTCGAGAGTCGACCAAGGAAGAAAGGCGCCGCGAGAAGTGTCACCACGATAGCGGCGAGGACGATCATCCCGAACGCCGACGAAAAGAAACGATAGACATAGGGTCCCCAGGCGCCGGGCTGCTGCGGCTTAAACGGCCATGGCTCGGCGAGATAAGGGAACTCCTTGAGCAGCGGCTTGTCGTTCACGGTCGCGCGCGGCCACTGGTTCGAATCGATGAAGGAATTTTCCTGCAGCGGACAGTCGCCCTGCGCGCACGTCAGCAAGGCGACGTCGTCCTGCAGCATCCGTCCGTTCGGGAATCCCGGCGGCCGCGTCGTCGTGAAGACCATGACGTCGGGGAAAGTGTCGTAATGCCTGATCAAGAATCCGCTCAACTGGTTGAGATTGGCGAGCGGTGGCGCGGCCTGAGCGAGAAAATCTTGCACTTCCTTTCGTGACGTCGCAGCCGACTTGATCGCAGCGACGTGCTGACTGGGAGGCAAGGTGTTGAGGATTTCGAACCGTCCGAGCTGGGTGCGATTCGAGCGCCCCACATGATCGATCTGCTCCCCGTTGGAGATGCGATTCGTGGTCGCCCAGAGAAGCCAGTTTTTCGCCTGTTCCGGGAAGGACGTCTTCGGAACGCTCAGCACCATCGTTATGACGTTCACCCCAAAGAACTTCGGAAAAATGAACGGGTCGTCGCGAACGCCCGTGTAAACTCTGATCTTGTCGGGGTCCTTGAACCCCTTGAAGATCTGCTGCTTGACCGTCGTGTCGTTGTTGAGTCGAAAAGTGATGGTCGCATCGGGTCCGATACCCTCGGGCTTCTCGATGCTGCCCCCGTAGCGCGCGACATCCTCCGCATTATCGAAGTGAAGCGGCGTATGGAAATCGAGATTGATTCTATATTCGAACGGCTCAAGGTTGTAGGGAGGCGGCCCGGTCAGCGCTCGGCGCACGTCCAGTATAAGAACATACTGATCCCCATCCGGAAAAAAGAACAAGCCGGTAATATTCGCTTCTTGTTCGTCCTCAGGGAGCCACATGGGATCGGCGTGGTCCGAGGCCTTCGCGGCTCCGCCTATCGTGAGGGCGATTGAAAGGGCGATAGCGGGAGCTGCGCAGCTCAATAAAAATCGCCCCATGCGAACCCCACTGATTTTGATTAACGGAAATACGCTGCCCCACGTCCGGAAACTTGGCGACATGCGCCAAATTTTGCCGCTACTGTATGTTACGATGCTACTCGTGGAGTTTGTTCTCGGCAAGCGCCTCTGGAGGATTTTTTTCGAGGCTCGCATGCGCGACGCGAGAGACGCATATCGCAAGCCCGCGAGCGCGGTCTGAGCGAGGCGCGCCTCGCTCTTCACGGGGTGGAATCGAGGAAAGGTCGAATGGGACTGCGGAAAGCGCTTCTGGCCCACGGAAAGCGATTGCGCTCACTCATCGTCGCCGGTGTGGCGATCGCGACGACTCTCACCTCTTCCCAAGTATTCTGCGAGCCCTTCATCCCCCAGAGCGACGAGACAATCGTCGAGCGATTGCCCGCTGTCGCTGCGCCTTTCTACAGGGAGTTGCAGGATTTGCTCGCAGCTCCTGCCAACCTCGACGCTTCGGTCGGACTGGCGCGGAAATACATCAGGCTCGCGAAACAGGAGTCCGATCCGCGATATTACGGCTACGCTCAGGGCGCCTTGGCGCGATGGTGGAACGACCCCTCTCCTCCCGTGACGGTTCTCACTCCGCGCGCGATGATCAAGCAGAGTCGGCACGACTTTGAGGGCGCGTTGGGCGATCTGGACCGCGCGTTGCAGGCCCAGCCCGTCAATATGCAGGCTTGGCTCGCGCGCGCCGCGATCTTGAGGTTGCTCGCGCGTTTCGACGAAGCGAAATCAAGCTGCATGCCGCTCACCGAGGCCCGGGAAGAGCTGCTCGCCCTCACCTGCATTTGCGAGGCCGAGAGTTTGAACGGCCATGCGTCTCAGTGCCTCGACGCGCTGGCGAAAGCTTATCGGAGCAAAGCGGGCTTGTCCGACGATCAGCGTCAATGGACGCTGACTGTTCTCGCGGAGACCGCTGCAAGGCTCGAGCGAAGCGAAGAAGCGGAGATCTACTTCAAGGAGGCGCTCTCTCTGCCAAAGCCCGCCCCCTACCTCACCGGCGCATTTGCAGACTTTCTTCTCGACCAGAATCGACCCGATGACGCCATTGCGCTGCTTTCCGACACAATGACGCAGGATGCGCTGCTGTTGCGGCTGGCGTTGGCGAAGCGCCTCGTGCACGCGTCCGACCTCCCGCAGCTTGTCTTGGATATCCGCAGTCGCTTCGAAATCGGGAGAACGCGAGGAGAAAACCTTCATCCCGGGGACGAAGCGCGCTTCGCACTCTATCTCCAAGGTGAGCCCGCCAAAGCCTTGGCCCTCGCCAAGGTCAACTGGAGCCGGCAGCGCACGCCGCAAGACGCGCGCATCCTGCTCGAAGCGGCTTTTGCCGCAAATCAACCAGAAGCTGCGCGACCCGCAATCGAGCTTCTCTCCGCGGCCGGCGCGGGGCAAGAAGCGATAACGCGATCGATCGCGGGCGCCGTGGCGTCAGCGTCGTCGCCAAAATGACCATTACGACGACTTCGGGCCTATCAACCCGTCTCCATATTACGGCTTCGCTCCGAACAGAGCCTAAGAAGGACCCCGGCTCCATTCTGTGGCGTTAGCCTCTAATCTCGGACGGCGGGCGACGGGTGGCGAAACCGACGAGCCGATGTAGAGGAAGCCGACGATCCTGGCCTCTTCCGAGAGACCCAGGCCCTTGACGACTTCGGGATCATAAGCAAGTTCTCCGGTGCGCCAAATCGCGCCGAAGCCGAGGCCATGCGCCGCTAGCAAAATGTTCTGCGCCGCCGCGCCGGCGGAAAGCAGCTGCTCGATCTCCGGAATCTTCGATTCCGCGGTCACAACGGCGGCGACAATGAGGATCAGCGGCGCGCGCAACGGCTTGCGCCTCTCGCGCTCCAGCGCATCCTCGGTCGCGTCAGCCTGGCGCGCCTTTGTCGACGTCGCAAAGAGCTCGCCAAGCTCCTCGCGCGCCTTCCCGCGCACCACGAGGAAGCGCCAAGGCCGCAGGCGACCGTGGTCCGGGGCGCAGGCGCCCGCGTCCAGCAAAGCGGCGATCTGCGAATCGCTGGGAGCAGGTTCGCTCAGCGCTTTGGCGCTGGCTCGCGTCGTGATGGCTTCGAAGACGTCCATAATCAGACCTTCCCGCGTCAACTCCGCATGCCCGGGTCTCTCTCGAGGGTCGCAGAGGCTTGCGTCTTCTCCTAGAGGGATCTGCTAGGGTCAATCCCTTAGCGCGCTCACCGGCGCCTGCAGCCACTCCAGAATGGGACCGCGCACCGCAGCGGTGAAGGCTAGGCGGGCGTTCGCGTCGCGAAGGAAGGCGTTCCGCAGCGACCTCGGCAATTCGATTTGCACTCCCGCCCGGAAACGACCCCTGTTGCAGATATTGTTGGGGTGCTTTCCCTGCATATGATGGTCATTCGAGGCGCCAAACCCGGCGCTCGCCAGCGAAAAGCCGACCGCATCGCGGAGCTCGGCATGCAGTCCTCCCATCCAAATAGTGCTTGGATCGCCGTGGTCGGCCCGCCCGTGAATAGCAATCGGAATGTCTGAGGCTGCGACCAGCGCGAGCCCTCTGGGCTCATCGAAGCGCGACGAGGTGATGTGGAGCTGCCTTCCCGGGACGAGGGCCTCGAAGCAATAGAGCGAGAAGTCGCCCGCCGCGATCAAGGCGGCCGTCTCGGAGGTTCCCGGTTCGATCCTGCCGCCATGCGGAGCGAGGACGACAATCCGTGACGCCCTCTGCACCACGCAGACCCGATAATGAACCCCTTCCGGCTCAGCAGCAGCGAGTTCGGCGTAGCACTGATAGAAGTCGACCATGTCGCCTGTAATGGATCAAGGCCTCGCTCGAATGCGCTAAAGCCATTGTGCGCTTCTACGCGCCTTTCCGGAGTGAGCGCAACGCCCGGCGGCCCGGATTTTGCGGAGTGGGTGCGACGAACCGAGCGCACCTCGCATGTCGCGACGCGCTAGCGGGAGCTAACCAGTGAGCATCGAAGGGCAAAGCGACGCCTTGCTTTAGCTTAGCTATATGGCGGTCTTCAGGGTGCAGAATGTCGAGTTGCGACCTCGGCGCCGCGTTCTCGCCGCGCCACCCTGTCTCGCCGGTTCTGGACGCGTGGGCAGGCCAGGCGTCGCGAGCCTATTCTTTCTCGGCTTCGAGACACATATTCAAAGAGTCGCATGGGGACGCGAGTCGGAGAGGGGGCTATCGCTCAGGTCCAGGCGGCTCCGCCGTCACGTCCTAGCCGGGTGGGCCGGAGTTGTTGACGAGGTTCGGGTACAGAACGGGAAAGCGGTCGCTATGACGAAAACTGAGCTTTTCGCTGAATTCGGTCGATCCTATCGGGAGCGGCAACCGACGGAAATGTCGCTCGAGGCCTACCTTGAGCTGTGTCGTGATGACCCCAAGACCTACGCGAGCGCCGCCGAGCGCATCCTGCACGCGATCGGAGAGCCGACGCTGCTCGACACCTCCAAGGATCAGCGGCTGGGTCGCATTTTCATGAACCGGACGATCCGGGTCTATCCGGCCTTCGACGAGTTTTTCGGAATGGAGGAGACGATCGAACGGATCGTCAGCTTCTTCCGCCACGCCGCGCAGGGTCTCGAAGAGCGCAAGCAAATTCTTTATCTGCTCGGACCGGTGGGCGGCGGCAAGTCCTCGCTGGCCGAGCGCCTGAAGGCGCTGATGGAGGTCAGTCCCATCTACGTCCTGAAGGCCGGAAATGAGATCAGCCCGGTCTTCGAGAGCCCTTTAGGTCTCTTCAACCCCGCTGAAACGGGCGAGTTGCTGGAAAAGCGCTACGGCATTCCGCGCCGACGGCTCGGCGGACCAATGAGTCCATGGTGCCTGAAGCGGCTCGACGAGTTTGGCGGCGATCTCACGAAATTCACCGTGGTGAAGGTTTCGCCATCGCGGTTGCGGCAGGTCGCCATCGCCAAAACCGAGCCCGGCGACGAGAACAACCAGGATATTTCGTCGCTCGTGGGCAAGGTCGACATTCGTAAGCTCGAGGCGCACGCCCAGGCCGATCCCGACGCTTACAGCTACTCGGGAGGGCTGAACCGCGCCAATCAGGGCCTCCTCGAGTTCGTGGAGATGTTCAAGGCGCCGATCAAAATGCTGCATCCGCTTTTGACGGCCACGCAGGAGGGCAATTACATCGGCACCGAGAACATCGGCGCCATTCCCTTTTCCGGCATCGTCATGGCGCACTCCAACGAGGCGGAGTGGCAGGCGTTCAAAACCAATCGAAACAATGAGGCGTTTGTCGACCGCATCTATGTGATCAAGGTTCCCTACTGCCTGCGGGTCACCGAGGAGCAGCACATCTATGAAAAGCTTCTAAGAGGCTCCGAGCTCGCGGAGGCCAGCTGCGCGCCGCACACGCTGGAGATGCTGTCGAGATTCTCCGTGCTCTCCCGGCTCAGCCCCCACGCCAATTCGACGCTGTTCTCGAAGATGCGCGTCTACGACGGCGAGAGTCTGCGTGAGGTCGATCCGCGGGCGCGAAGCGTCATGGAATATCGAGAAGCAGCCGGCATCGACGAGGGAATGACAGGGCTTTCGACCCGTTTCGCGTTCAAGGTGCTGGCCGCGACCTTCAACCATGACACGGTCGAGATCGCCGCCGATCCCGTGCATCTCATGTATGTGCTGGAGCAGGCCTTGCGGCGCGAGCAGCTTCCCGCCGAAACGGAGAAGCGCTATCTGGAGTTCATCAAGGCGGATCTCGCGCCGCGTTATGCAGAATTCATCGGAAACGAGATCCAGAAGGCCTATCTCGAGTCCTATCAGGACTATGGGCAGAATCTATTCGATCGCTACATCGACTACGCCGACGCTTGGATCGAGGATCAGGATTTCAAGGACCCCGACACGGGACAGCTGCTGGATCGAGAGCTCCTGAACCAGGAGCTCACCAAGATCGAGAAGCCGGCGGGAATTGCGAATCCGAAGGATTTCCGCAATGAAATCGTCAAATTCGCGCTGCGATGGCGCGCGGCCAACAAGGGCCGCAATCCGTCCTGGGCGAGCTATGAGAAAATACGCGAGGTCATCGAGAAAAGAATGTTCTCTCAGGTCGAGGATCTTCTGCCCGTCATCAGCTTCGCGACGAAGAAGGACACTGAGACCGAGAATAAGCACGGCGAATTCGTCAGTCGGATGGTCGCGCGCGGATATACCGAACGCCAGGTGCGACGCCTTGTGGAGTGGTACATGCGCGTCAAGCAAGCGAATTGATCGGAGCGCGGCGGCGGGTCCGCAAACCCGCAGTAACCGATCTGGTGAAGGAAACGATGCACATTGTCGATCGCCGGCTGAACCCGCAGGGCAAGAGCTTTGAAAACCGTCAGCGCTTCCTGCGCCGGGTGAAGGACGCCGTGCAACGCGCGGTGCATGAAGCGAGTCGGGATCGGTCCGTCGGCGATTTAGAAAGACCGGGAGAAATCTCGATACCGGCGGAGGGCGTGCGCGAGCCGCTTTTCCGAGCCGTCCAAGGCTCGCGCCGCGATGCGATCCTGCCCGGCAATCGCGAATATGTCGAAGGCGACCTCATCGACCGTCCAAAGAGCGGAGAGGGCGGCGGCGGCGGCCCTGGCCTCGGCGACAGTCAAGAAGACAGCTTTCGTTTCATGCTCTCGCGCGAGGAATTCCTCAGCATTTTTCTCGACGACCTGGAACTGCCCGACCTCGTGAAGCGGCGGCTGGTCGGCGCGCAGGTCGACGGTCTGCGGCGGGCAGGACAAACAAAGGTCGGAGCCCCAGCCAATCTGCTTCTCGCCAGGACCATGGAAATGTCCCTCGCGCGGCGCATCGCGCTGGGAAGGCCGCGCAGCCATACGATCCAGCGGCTGGAAGACGAGCTCGCGGCGGCGACGGAAGCGAAAGGAGCGGATCTCGACGGACTGAGGATGAAGCTGGAGGCCGCGCGCGAGCGACGCCTGCGCATCTCCTACCTCGATCCCGTCGATTTGCGTTACCGACGATTCGAGCGTTTTCCGAAACCCGTCGCTCAGGCCGTCATGTTCTGCCTGATGGATGTCTCCGGTTCGATGACCGAACATATGAAGGATTTGGCGAAGCGCTTCTTCATGTTGCTGCATGTGTTCCTCACCCGGCGCTACGAGCGGGTGGAGCTGGTTTTCATCAGGCACACCGACAAGGCGCAGGAGGTGGACGAAGACACCTTCTTCCACTCCACCGAAACGGGCGGCACGCTCGTTTCCTCGGCCTTGATCGAGATGGCGCGCATCGTCAAGGATCGATACGATCCGGAAAGTTGGAACATTTATGCCGCGCAGGCCTCCGACGGTGACAATTATCCGGGCGACAACGAGACGCTGCTGACGCTGCTGCAGGAAACGGTTTTGCCGGTCTGCCAGTATTTCGCCTATGTGGAAGTCGCCTCTCCCGACGGCGAAACCTCCGAGTCCATGGCGCATGAGAGCCAAAGCTCCCTGTGGCTGACCTATAAGAGGCTTCAAACCGAGAAAAGCGTGTTCCAGATGCGACGCGTCGCGCATCGCGGCCATATCTATCCGGTGTTCCGGCGATTGTTCCAGCGGCGGGCCGCCAGCGCTGACGAGGTCTCGCGATGAGGCACGACCCACTCCTCTTTCACGGGAATGATTGGGATTTCGGGACCATCGAACGGATCTACAGCGCCGTCGCGAAAGTGGCGGAGGAGGAGCTTGGCCTCGAGATTTTTCCAAATCGAATTGAGGTCATCACGGCCGAGCAAATGCTCGACGCCTATGCCTCGACGGGGATGCCGCTGTTTTATCGCCATTGGTCTTTTGGCAAACGCTTTGCCCAACATGCAGACATCTATCGCATGGGGTTTCAGGATCTCGCCTATGAGATCGTCATCAACTCCAGTCCTTGCGTGGCCTATGTCATGGAGGAAAACACCGCCACGATGCAGGCTTTGGTCATCGCGCACGCCGCCTTCGGGCACAATCATTTCTTCAAAAACAATTATCTCTTCCGCCAGTGGACCGATCCCGCCGGGATTCTCGATTATCTCGCCTACGCCAAGGGCTACATCGCAAAATGCGAGGAGCGCCATGGCCAGGCCGAGGTGGAGCGCGTGCTCGACGCCGCGCATGCCCTGATGCCGCAAGGGGTGCATCATTATCCGCGCAAAAAGTCGCTCGATTTGCGTTCAGAAGAAAAGCGCGATCGAGAGCGGATGCAGGAACAGGAGCGTCTCTACAACGACCTCTGGCGAACCGTGCCAAGCCGTTCGCCCCAGCTCGCACGCAAGCCTTTGGATCGCCAGCGCGCGATGCTAGGCCTTCCACAGGAGAACATCCTCTATTTCCTAGAAAAGTTCGCGCCGAAGCTGCAGTCCTGGCAGCGGGAGGTGCTTCGCATCGTCAGGCTCATCGCACAATATTTTTACCCGCAGCAGCAGACGAAGGTCATGAACGAGGGCTGTGCGACCTATTGCCACTACCGCATCATGAACACGCTGCACGAGACGGGGCGGATTAGCGACGGGAGCTTCCTCGAGTTTTTGCGATCGCACACCAACGCCGTTCGTCAGCCGACTTGCTACGAGCCGCAGTACCACGGGTTCAACCCTTATGCGCTCGGCTTCGACATGATGAGCGACATCGCGCGCATCATCCGCGAGCCGACGGATGAGGATCGCGCATGGTTCCCCGAGATTGCCGGTCAGGGCGACGAAATGCGGGTGCTGCGCGACATCTGGGCCAACTATCGAGACGACAGTTTCATCGCCCAGTTCCTGAGCCCCAACCTCATCCGCAAATGGCGCCTCTTTCATGTCGTCGATGAAGAAGATGCGGCGCAATTGGAGGTGGCGTCTATCCACAACGAGCGGGGCTACCAAGATTTGAGACGGAGTTTAGCCGCCGAATATGAGGTCGGACGACAATTTCCCGATATCCAAGTCGTCGACGTGGATCTAAGCGGCAGCCGAAAGCTCGTCATGCAGCATAGGGCGGTCGACGGCGGACTGCTCGACGTCGGCGCCGCCTCCCTCGTTATGGCGCAGGTCGCCAATCTCTGGGGTTATGAGGTTGTGCTGGAAGAGATCGACGCCGCGTCCGAGAAGGTTCTCAAATCGCATCTCGCGTCGCCGTCCCATCCGTGAGCACGACGCCGGCCGAAGCGCGTCCGAGTCACTGCAGGCTGCAGTTATCGCGGCGCGCCTCATGAGGAACCATGAGGCGCGCTCGCCCGGCCTCAGAGGAACGGAAGTCCGTAGGTGTTGCGTTCGATCAGCCCGCCGCGCACGTAGCCGACTGCGCCGCCATAGGCGACGTGGCACCAGCCGGAGCCGAGCCCGCTTGCGCAATGCAGAACATTGACCTGGGCGCCCGCCGGTATGGTCGCAATGACATGGGAGAGGATACGAGGCGATTTATGCAGAGCCGTCGCATCATTTGTTATGACTTCCGCGACGTCGACATGTCCGCCGCTCTGTCCCAGCGCCGCCTGATGCACATAGCCTTTCACGTCGCCCGCCTGAACCTTGCACCAGCGCCAATGCCACCCTGAAGCGCAGGTCAAGACCTGCACATCCGCGCCTGCAGGAATTGTCGCGACGACGGGCCAATTGGTCCCCGGACCCGAACGCACGTTCACGGGACTCGCGATCTCTCCGGCGTTTGCCGGCACGGAGAGCGCCAATGACGCCAAGGTCGCTGCGCCCGCTGCCCAGAGTTTCCAGTTAATCATGTCTCCCCTCCTGTGTACATTTTTTTCCTCCTCCTCGTAGCCGAGGCGGCGAGGGGAGGCTTTCTAACGAAGAAGAGCTTAAGGCCTGATCCGCGTCGTTCAAGTGCCGTGGGAACTCGCCGCGACTTTTTTTGCCGCAGACGGATAACGTTCCTGTGGAGATCGCCCTGCGAACAGAAATCAGAGTCGATCGCTGCGCCGCAGTATCATCCTTAGCGGAATCGCTCGATATCAGCAGCGATCGTCTCAAGGCCCGGCGTTTGGGCGAGAAGCAGCCGCAGCACGATGAGTTGGTCGGCTGCGAAGCCGCGCGCGCCAATCTCGAAATGGCTGCGAAGGTCGTGAATAAGAACTTCCTGAACCTCGTGGGGGATCCCCATGACAGCAGCGAAAATAGCCGCGCAGCGTCGCTTGGCGTCAGGGGGAGAGGCTGACGCCGAGCAGGATCTGGTCACCGGAAAGACCGGTGAGCCTGTGAGACTCCTTCACGCTCGCGAGCGCATCTATAAGGTCCGAGTTCGTCTCGTTCTGCTCGCGCAAATAGTCGCAGGAGGACGCAAGCGCGATCTGTGTGGAGGCCAGGCGCGGGATCGCGGCGTTCTGCGCGAGGGAGACGACACCGGTCCTCATGTAGAATGCTCCTTGCGCACAAATTCCAACTTATCGCGGAGGCTTGTTGGCAGATGCTAATTGTCACGCTGGCCTCTCGCGCCTTGGGAAGCACCCCGCCGGCGATCGGCCGAAGCGGGAAGCTCCCCCGACTGAGCCGAGCGCCGCCTTTCCAGCGCGGCCCGCAAAGCTTGCATCTCTTCGAGACGCAGGGGGCGCCCGACGCCATTTCGTTTGGCGAACTCATTGGCTTCCCGCCACAGGCGGTCGAGACACTCAATCGGCGCCTGACCGCAGATCTCCGGGTTTCCGCGCACATAGTCGAAATAATCTCGCAGAAGCGGCGGCAGTTCCGGCTTCACATTTCGTCGTTGATGAACGCTGCCACGCCGACCAAAACCGAGCGGCATGACCCTTGTCTCTCCCAGGCAGGCCGACCAAAGCGACCGCCTCGGATTTGAAGCGCGGCGCGGGCCAGTCGGCCTGCCAAACACAATTTCAGACCGATTATACTCTGCAGAGACTCCTTCGCTTTCAGCGCGTAATATTTGTGGAAAATACCAGCGTTGCAGTACGTAATACGACGCATATCCGGCATCTGTGACCCATCCCATCTTAACGACAGGCGATGAAACACCTGGAAATGGCTGGAGGAAGAAATGGTCCGTCTGTTCATCCTCTTCGCGATCTCGGGAGCCGCTGCGCCGATCCTTATCGCGGGGGCGATTCCTTCACTCATTGTCGTTTTGGCCGCACCGCCGGCGATCATTTACATGTTTGCCTATGTCGCGCTGACTCCGGTGTGCGGCCTCCTCATCTGGCGCGTTCTGCCTCTCAATCGCAATGCGCAGGCGATTGGCGACCTTGTCAACGTCGTCGCAAGCGCACGGACTTCCCCTTTGGTGGCGCGCGCAGCGCGCGGGGCGAACCGCCTTACGTCCCTTCCTTCCGGATGGCGATAGTCGGCATTCGCGCCTCAGAGCTCTCCCGGGCGCGCGATGCGCGTCGCCCCGCCTTCGCCGAGGCCGCAAGGGCCTCGGCGTTTCTTCGGCTCACGGGGAATATCGCAGAGCGGCGGCCCAAGCGGAAATGCTCGGCAGGGAGGGCCTACACCGCATCAACATTATCCGCGTCGATCGGCTCGAATATTTCAAGAGACTTGCGGACTCCGTCGCACCGTCCCCACGCAGCCGCTCTAGGCGGCTCCACCCGCATGCTGCGCGGACAAGGACATCCTCACGAGTTCCGCGAGACTGCCCGCTTTCATCTTGTGCATGATGTTGGCGCGATGAACCTCTACTGTTCGCGGACTGATCCCAAGCTCATAGGCTATGATCTTGTTTGGGCTCCCTTTGAGCAGACAAGTGAGAACTTCACTCTCTCTCTCGGTCAGACTCTCGAGCTTCGCCATGACGGCGGCGTCTCCTTTGCGGGCTTCGGCTCCGTCGTTTTGAATCAAGGCTTCCCGCAGCGCGGCGAGCAGCGCCAAATCGTCAAAGGGCTTCTCGAGAAAGTCGAGGGCCCCACGCTTTAGCGCCTCCACCGCGAGGGGCACGTCCCCATTCGCCGTAATCACGATGACAGGGAAAGCAAGGCGACGTTCCTTCAGCTGCGCGAGCAGCTCGATGCCGCTCATCTCGGGCATGCACACGTCCGTGATGACGCAAGCGGTGTTGTCGGCATCGAGGTGATCGAGGAATTCCGCAGCCGAATCATGGGTCTGGACGCAGAATCCGTTCCTGGCCAAAACGAGCGCAACCGCATCGCGAATGATGGCGTCATCGTCGATGACATGGATGACGTTCGCTTTGCTCATGGAGCAGGCCTTCTCCGCGCGCCTTGCGTGCGCCGCGCCGCCATTTGCCAGCGCGGCTGTTGTCCAGCGCCGCTGCGACGCTAACTAAAGCGTCATCGGGGATCGTCCAGATCCCGTGGCGAGCGTTTCATGTCCAGTCCCTCGCAAGCGCCGGCTCCACCGCATACAGGAGAATGGATCGCGCGGCTCTTACAACGGCTCGGCCCAAGGCGGCAGGAGATTCTCTTCGCGACGGGCGCCGTCATTCTCTTGTTCAATGTCGCGATCTTAGCCTGGACCTCGGAGCAGTCGCAGTCGCAAGCCCGATGGGCGAACCATAGCCTCGAGGTGCAGAACAAACTGTCGGACGTGTTGCTTCTCCTGCGAACAGCCGAATCGGAGCAGCGCGCCTACATTCTTGTCAGCGGCAAGACCACATATCGAACGAGCTATCTCGAGGCGGCCGAGGAGATTCCTGTCAAGCTCTCGGAGATCCGCTCCATGACCTCCGACAATTCCTCACAATCCGAGAAATTGCGTCAACTCGAACCCTTAATCCAGGAAAAGCTTGACGACTTGGCGCTGAAGGTGCGCCTGCTCGAAGCCGGGGACACAGCCGCAGCGATCGACCTCTTCCAACAGGAAAAGGGACGTGGGCTGATGACGGCCATAAAGGCGCGCGTCACGCAGCTGTGCGCGGCGGAGCAGCAGCTTTTGGCGACGCGCTCCGATAGGTCCACCCGCGCGAGCCGGCAATTGTTGTTCGTCGGCATGGCCGACAGCCTCGTTATATTCCTCCTGGGTTGGCTGACGATATTTTTCTCGCTCCGCTCTATCCAAAGTCTCGAGGCGGTGAAGACCGCACTCGAAGCCAAGGTGGAAGAGCGCGTCGCAGAGCTGCGCGAAGCCTATGACGAAATGCAAAGCTTCGCCTACATCGTCGGCCACGACTTGCGTGCGCCCTTGGTCAACATCATGGGCTTCACGAACGAAGTCGAAACGCTTTGGAACGCGAATTTCAAAGAGCCGCTAACGGCGCAGGCTTCCGACGGGTTGCATCTGAGGGAGAAAACAGCGCAAGCGGAGTTCGACGAAGCGATCGGATTCATAAAAGCGGCGACGTTGAGGATGGAGCGGTTGATTGGCGCTGTTTTGGCGATTTCGCGAACGGGCAAGCGGGAGCTGAAGCCTGAGCCGGTCGACATGACGGCGCTGATGAACAGCATCGTCACGACGCTTGCTCATGAAGCTCAAGCTGTCGACGCAGAAATCGAAGTGGGACCCTTACCGCCAATTCATTGCGACCGTCTTGCGCTTGAGCAGGTTTTTACCAATCTCCTCGACAATGCGATAAAATATCTCCGCTCTGGCATGGCCGGACGCATTCAGATCACCGGATACAAGACTGGCCCGCGGGTCGTTTACGAAGTCCGCGACAACGGTCGGGGAATCGCGGAAGCGGACCAGAGGAGAGTCTTCGAACTCTTCCGCCGCGCTGGCGCGCAAGATCAACGTGGCGAGGGCATAGGGCTCGCACATGTACGGGCGCTGGTGCGCCGCCTCGGCGGGACGATCAAGCTCACGTCGACGCTCCATGCGGGCTCGACCTTCAAGGTGATGTTGCCTTGTAACTGCGTCCAGCAGTGAAGGGGGAGGCGATGACGGCCGTGACCATCATCATGATCGAGGACGATGGCGGACATGCGCGGCTCATTGAAAAGAACGTGCGCGCCGCCGGCGTCAACAACGTCATTCTGGGTTTCGCGGACGGCGCCAGCGCGCTGCAGCATCTGTTGGGGCCGGATGGATCGGGCCGATCGAGCGCGGGTCTCGCGCTCCTCATCCTCTTGGACCTCAACCTGCCCGACATGGAGGGCGTCGAAATCCTTCGACGCCTCAAGCAGAATGTCCACCTGAGGCGAACGCCGGTGGTGATCCTGACGACGACGGACGACGAGCGCGAGGTCAAGCGCTGCTACGACCTGGGCTGCAACGTCTACATCACCAAGCCGGTGGACTATTCCCGCTTCGCCATCGCCGTGCGTCAGCTCGGCCTTTTCTTCTCCGTCATCCAGGTGCCGGAGGCGCCATGAGCTCCCCGCTGCGCATCCTTTATATTGACGATGATCCCGCCGCCACGCGGCTGGCGCATAAGCATCTCGCGCGAAGCGGCTTCATTGTCGAATGCGCTAACGACGGCGCGAGCGGCGTGACGCGCGTGGCGCAAGGGGGGCTGGATGCGGTCGCTCTCGATCACGTCATGCCGCAGCAGGATGGCCTCGCGACGCTGGCCGCCATCCGGGCGCTGCCGGACGCTCCGCCGGTCGTCTATGTGACGGCGACCGACGACGGGCATGTGGCTGTGGCGGCGCTGAAGGCTGGAGCCGCCGACTATGTCTTCAAGGACATCGGCGGCGAGTTCCTGACGCTGCTGGCGACAGCGTTGGAACAATCCGTTGCGAAGCTCAGGCTGCAGAAGGCCAAGAAAGAAATGGAGGCGGAGATCCGCCTCGCCCGCGATCGCTTCGAGGCGCTCGCCGCAGAGCGGGAGTTGCTCTTGCGGGAGGTCAATCATCGCGTCGGAAACAGCCTGCAGCTGATCTCGTCTCTTCTCGGAATCCAGGAAGCCGCCTCGACCACGATGGAGGCAAGCTCCGCCCTGCAGCAGGCTCGCCAACGCGTCATGGCGATCGCGCAGCTCCACAAGCAGCTCTACTCCAATGACGTCACATCCGTTTCACTGAACGACTATCTAGAGACGGTGGTTGGCGATTTGCGCCGCTCGGCTAGCGATGAGATCACCATCGCCCTGCTCCTGCCCGCAGAGACGATTGACGTGACGCCCGATCACGCGCTCGCGATCGGCGTCACGATCACGGAGCTCGTTCTCAACGCCCTCAAACATGCCTATCCCAACGGAAAGGGCCCGGTCCGCATTGCGCTGCGCGCCGAAAATGCGGAATGGATATCGCTTGTCGTCGAGGATGACGGCGTCGGTCGCGACCGCCTCTACCGGGCTGGAAGCGGGGGCCTCGGACAAACCATCGTCGCCGCCATGGCGAGCAAGCTCGACGCGGAATGGGGCTACGACAAGGAGCATCCTGGAACGCGTGTGACGCTGCGCATCAGAAGACGCGCCACGGTGCAAGAGGCGTCTCCCGCGCTCGACAGCGCCGAACGGGCGGCTTGAACCCTTCGGTAAGGAACGCGCTTCAGCTCTGCCCGCTCACCCCGGCGCTCGCAAAAGTCGCCATATCGCGGTGACACGCGACCGCCGCTTTGATCACGCCCACCGCGAGCGCCGCGCCCGAGCCCTCGCCGAGCCGCATGCCGAGATCGAGCAAAGGCTTCTTGCCGAGCCGCGCCAAAACAGCGGCATGCGCGCCTTCGGCGGAGAGATGGCCTGCGAGGCAATGACCGATCGCGTCCTCGCTTATCGCATGCAGCAGAGCGGCGGCCGCGCAGGCGACATAGCCGTCGAGCACAACCGGGACCTTGGCGCGTCGCGCGGCGAGGATCGCGCCCATGAGGCCGGCGATCTCGCGGCCGCCGAGCCTTCTGAGAATTTCGAGCGGGTCGGAGAGATGCGGTCCGTGCAGCGCGAGCGCGGCTTCGATCGCCGCGTTCTTGCGCGCGAGCCCCGCGTCGTCGACGCCGGCGCCGCGCCCCGTCCAGCGCGACGCGGGACCCCCGTAGAGCGCCGCATAGATGGCGCCGGCCGAGGTCGTGTTGCCAATGCCCATTTCCCCTGGGGCGAGCAGATCGACGCCCCCATCGATCGCCTCCATCCCATAGGCGAGGGTCGCGGCGGCCTCGGCCTCGGTCATCGCCGGCTCCTGCGTAAAATCGCGCGTCGGGTGCTCCAGCGCGAGCTCGAAGACTTTCAGACCGAGGCCGAAGCTCTTGCAGAGCTGGTTTATCGCCGCGCCTCCGCTCGTGAAGTTCTCGACCATCTGCCGCGTGACCTCGGGCGGGAAGGCCGATACGCCCTGGGCGACGACGCCGTGATTGCCCGCGAAGACAGCAACGAGCGGGCGTTCGATCGCGGGCTCCGGCCGACCTTGCCAGGCGGCCAGAAACTCGACGATCTCCTCAAGCCGGCCCAGCGCGCCGGGCGGCTTCGTCAATTGCGCGTCGCGCGCGCGCGCTGCCGCCGCCGCCTCGCGCGAAGGCGCAGGGAAGCCGGCAAAGAGCATGCGGATTTCTTCGAAGGGAACGATCTCAGCAGACATGGCGTAGCGCTTCAGCAGGGGATCGCCCGCCAGGGCGTCCTCGTCAACGCGCGATCTCTCTTTGCAGGGATGGAACTGGAGGAGGAATTCTGCGCCGACCTCAGCGCACGGGGGCGGAGGCGAAAGCGAACGCGACGCGGGTGAGCATGTTGTCGCCAAATCGCTCCTCGGCGCGACGGATCGGCGCACCGCCGAGGCGTCTATAGAAACCGAGCGCCTTGTCATTGTCGGCTAGGGCCCAGACGATCGTCGACAGGCACCCGTGCTGGGCGAGCTCTCGCCGCGCGGCGTTGAAAAGATCGCGGCCGAAGCCGAGCCCCTGATGCTCCGGACGGAGATAGAGCTCGAAGATTTCGCCAGCGTAGGGCATCGTCGGAACGCGGTTGCGCCCGTAGGTCGCGTAACCGACGATCTCCTGTTGACAGTCGAGCACCAACAGGCCGGTGCGCTTCAGGATCGCCGCGCGCCACCAGCGCGGTCCGCGTCTGGCGATCATCCGTTCCAGCTCGACGCCGGGAATCACGCCGCGATAGGCGTCCCGCCAGGAGACGTCATGCGTGTCTGCGATCGCTTCGGCGTCGCTCGCTCTCGCCGGCCTGATCGAGAAAGCTGTCTTGACCATGAGGCGATGTTAGGTCTCGAGCGACCCTTCGCGCAATACCCAGAATCGCGTACGCAATGCAAAAAAGCGCTTGCATATTTCTTCAAGCGCTATTTCGCGAGGGTGGTCAAGGCGCCGGATCATCCGGAGACCGAAGCGCCGAGTCCCAAAAGCAGCAGCACGCCGATCAGCGCGCGATAGACGACGAAAGGCCAGGCCGAGAAACGCTCGAGAATGTGCATGAGGCTCCAGATCGCCACCCATGCGGATATCGATGCGACAATGAGGCCGACCGCGAGGATCGACCAGCCGTGCATGTCCAGATGGGCTTTGTACAATTTGTAGAATTCATGAAGTCCGGCGCCGGCGATGGCCGGAAGACCCAGAAGGAAGGAGAAGCGCGCCGCTTCTTCACGTTTCAGGTCGAGGAACAGCGCCGCGGTCAGCGTCGAACCCGAGCGCGAGACGCCGGGGATGAGCGCGCCCACCTGCGCGACGCCGACGATCATGGCGTCCTTGAGGGAGAGATGGTCCAGCGTGCGCTGGTGGTTGCAGTACAGCTCGGCCAAAGCGAGCAGCGCCGACATGACGATGCAGGAGATGCCGATCACGGTCAGCGAGCGCAGAGGCGTGCCGCAAGCGTTCAAAACCGGCGAGAGCAAGAGGCCCGCGAGAATGATGGGAATGGTCGCGAGCACGATCCAGACGGCGAAGCGCAGCGTCCAGTCCTTGAAGTCCCGGCGTATGAGCGCCTGCGTCGAGCCGACGACAAGGCCGCGCACATCGGGCCAGAAATAGGCGATGACCGCGAAGAGCGCCGCGGCTTGCATCGCCGCGGAAAACGCCGAGCCGGGGTCCCGCCAGCCGAGCAGCGCCGGGACGATGCGCATATGCGCGGTCGAGGAAATCGGCAGCAGCTCGGTGATGCCCTGAACGACGCCGAGCGCCGCGACCTTGAGATAGCCGAGATCGACGAAACCGGTGTCGAGACCTTCCGTGCAAGCGCTCGCCATGAACCTCCACCCTCGAATGGGGCCGTCCGAGCGCGAATTGCGGGGGCGGCCGAGTCTGCGGCTTAGCCTTGTCCCAAAGGAGAGCGGCTGGATCAAGGCGCGACGGCGCGTCCGCCATCACAGGAAAGTCAGCCTGAGATTTGATTAGCTGCGGTACGGCTTTGATGCGTCCGCGTTACCCGCTCGGGAAACAAAGCCTTTTAACCAATCAGAACCCGCACCTGCAACGAAGGCAGCTACTATTATACCGAAAATAACGATCCACAAACCAAGCGATACTCTACGGAACACATCACGAATCGAAAGTTTCTTGAAGTCATCTACGGTGAGCTCCTCATATTTTTTACTAGAAATCCCCAAACTATTTGGCATTACAATCAACCGATTCAATAATGTGGATACGGTATCAAATCGTGGTACATGTAAGTGGTGATCATCAGGCTCCATCAATAAAGCAATCGTACATACATCTATAAATCCGTCATGGCTTTTGCTATCACCAATTCCTATTGTCAGGTCATATTTGTTAATATGGTCCATAACGAACTGCGTCTTGTCTTGATCCTCTATCGCAAAACATTTTGATATAATGCCCTTGCTATCAAATATGTATTGAGAGCATAGAACATGCTCCTTGACGATATTTTGCTTTGCCGCGAGATGTTCTACGTAGTAGTTCGGACCAGATGAGACCAAGAAAATATCAACACCTTTTTGCCCCCACGTGAAAAGCTTCTCAATCCCGCTTCTTAACTTCACCTGATCGGACAATTCCTCAGCTCTTGCTCTTGTGAATCCTTGCTTTGCAAATTCTGGGATTAAGCGCTCTCCGAATCCAACTGAATTGATTCTCTAAGTCTTGGAAGTCTTGCTCTATTTTCTGGTAAATCTCTAAAATTCCGAGCTCTACTGCATAAGTCTCCTGAATATTTCGCTCCGTGACAGTTTTATCTACATCCAAGAAGATCGCGATTTTCATTGGAACGCTCGCAATTGCGCCCGAATATGCTCCGTAGGCGTCTTTTAACGCGATAGTTTGCATCAGCGCCGCGACAGCCGCAAGCGCGACAGTATAGCGCGCGAATGGAGATGAGCTAGGCCCAGCCTAAGAGTTCATAGCGCGATCCACGCGAAAGACCGGCATCGCGCTCTAAGCCCCCGTCAAAAACCGCGCCTTGATGAGGCATTCCGCGTATTCCTCGCGCGCCGTCGAATTGGCGACGATGGCGGAGCCGACGTTGCAGACGAGATTGCCGTCGGGGAAAATGGTCAGGGTGCGGATCGCCACATTGAAGCGCACCTCGCCCGAAGGCGTGATGAGGCCGAGCGAGCCGCAATAGACGCCGCGCGCCGCGCATTCCAGATCGCGAATGATCTCCATCGCGCGGATTTTCGGCGCGCCCGTGACCGAGCCGCAGGGAAAGAGTCCCGCAAAGAGCTCGGCGAGACCCACGTTGGCGCGCAGCCGCGCTGTGATCCCCGAGGTCATCTGATGCAGTGTCGGATAGGTTTCGACTGTGAAGAGGTCCGTCACCTTGACCGATCCGACCTCGGCGAGGCGCGACAGATCATTGCGCAAGAGGTCGACGATCATCAGATTTTCGGCGCGCGATTTCTCGTCCTCGACCAGATATTTGGCGCGATTCATGTCCTCCGGCGGCAAAAAGCCGCGCTGCGCCGTGCCCTTCATGGGCCGTGCGCGAATATCGCGCTCCCTCGCCTCGAAGAAGACTTCCGGCGACAGCGACACGACCGTCTCCGGCCCCAGCGCCACGACGCCGCCGAAGGCGACGGGCTGGCGCTTGCGCAGCGCGTCATAGAGGGCGAGCGGATCGCCCTCGTAGCGACCGTAGAGCGGGAAGGTCAGATTGATCTGATAGACGTCGCCCGCAAAAATATAGTCGCGGCATTTCTGAAAACGCTCGCCGTATTCCTTGTCGCTCCAGGCCGGGCGGAGCGCGATGCGCTCGAAGGGCCGGGCCCGGCGCGCCTCGGCGGGAAGACGTTGCGGCGCATCGAAGACGCCAAAGGCGAGCAGCGGCGTCGGCGACGTGGGCGTCGCTTGCTCGGCGAATTTGGGCTCCAGCGCATAGCCGAGCTCATAGCTCGCATAGCCCGCCAGAAAGGCCCCGGCTTTCGCGGCGGCCTCCATGCGCGCGAAGGCGGAGGCGACCTCGCCCGGCGTCTGGGCGAGGATGATCTCCCGCGGCTTCTCGAACAGCAGCGCCCTCCCGCCTTCGCGCCCGTCCTCGAACAGTACGAAAGGGCGCGTCGGCGCGGCGTTCGGCGTCTTCAAAGCGGGGGAAGGGGCGGCGTCGGTCATGGACGGGGACTGTTTTCCCCTTCCTTATAGCAGTTGCGCGCCGCAGGGGCATGGCGCGCCTTCATTTTGGCGTCGGGCGTCCGTCAGGGACGCGCCTGCGCCCGCGGCGGGTTGGGGGGCAGGATCGGCAAGACGATCTGCGGCGCGGGGCCGGTCAGCGATTTGAGGAAGGCCTCGATGCTGGCGATCTCCTCCGGCGAGAGCGTCGCGCCGAGCTGCGTTCTGGCCATCACCGCAACCGCCTCCTTCAGATCGTCGGTTCCGCCGCTGTGAAAATAGGGCGCGGTCAGCTCGACATTGCGTAGGCTCGGAACCTTGAACACATATTTGTCCTCGACGTTCTTCGTCACCACGGCCCGGCCCCAGTCGTCGGGCGGCAGAAGCTCCGGGCTCGGGCTCTGCGCGACGCCAAAGCGCGCATAGCGCGCCCCCCCGAGATTGACGCCATTGTGGCAGTTGGCGCAGCCCTTCCCGATGAAAAGCGAAAGTCCCTGCAGCTGCGTCGGCGTGAGCGCCGCGTCATCGCCCTTGAGCCAGCGGTCGAAGGGCGAATTGGGCGTGAGCAGCGTCGCCTCGAACTGCGCGATCGCCTGCGCGACATTGTCGTAGCTCACGGGATCGGCCGCCTCCGGGAAAGCCTTCTTGAAGGCCTCGACATAGCCGGGGATCGTCTTGAAGCGCTCGACCACATGCTGCTTCGCCGTCGCCGTGACGCTTGCCGGAACCGCCGAGGGGCCGCCGCGCGTCTTCATCAGCGCCGCCGGACTGCTCATGACCGAGGCTTCGACTTGATCCTTCAGGCTCGCGGCGCGACCGTCCCAATATTGCGCGGCGTTGAGCGCGGCGTTGAAGACGCTCAGCACATTGCGCCCCCCGAGCTCCGCATGCCGGCCCGAGGAGAGAGCCTGTCCGCTGACGCCGCCCAGGGACGGGTTGTGGCAGAGGGCGCAGCTCAAATCCTGGTTCTCGGAGAGGCGCGCATCGAAGAACAGCATCTTGCCGAGCGCGATCTTCTCGGGCGTCGCGGGGTCGCCGGGCAGCGCCGGCGCTGACTGCGGAATGGGCTCGAAAAGGCCCTTGGCCTTGTCGCGCAGACCCTCCTCCGCCAGCGCCGGGCCGGCGAGAAGAAGGCAGACAAGCGGCAGCGTCGAACCCAGGCGCAATCTCATTCCATCCCTCCCTCGCGCGAGAAGCTTTGCAACCATAACACGTCAACCGCCCTGCAAGCGCCCTGCGCTTTGACGCGGGGGACGGCCGTGAAGCGACGGGCTAGCCCCCGATCAGGCGGGGCCAACCCAGCCCGGCAGACGATCGCGGGCGATCAGCTCCTCGATGGTCTCGCGGGGACGGATGATCGCGAATTTCTCGGCCTCGACGAGCGTTTCCGCGATCAAGGGACGCGAATTATAGGTTCCCGCCTGCACCGCGCCATAGGCGCCAGCGCTCAGCACGGCGACCAGATCGCCGCTCGCGACCGCAGGCATGTCGCGGTCGAGCGCGAGATAATCGCCGGTTTCGCAGACCGGGCCGACGACGTCCGCGACGAATTGCGGACCTCCCGGCCGCTCGTCGACCGCCACGATTTCATGGTGCGCGTCGTAGAGCGTCGGGCGCACCAAATCGTTCATGCCGGCGTCGACGATCACGAAAGTCTTTTCTTCCCCGCGTTTCACATAAAGGACGCGTGTGATCAGCGCGCCGGCGTTGCCGACGATGAGACGCCCCGGCTCGAGCACCAGCGTCAGTCCCGAGCCAGCGAAGTGCCGGCGCACGATCGCGGCGTAGCGGTCGGGATGATAGGAATCGGGGTCGTCGTCCTCGCGATAGGGAATTCCGAGGCCGCCGCCGAGATCGACGTGACGGATGTGATGGCCGTCGGCCTTGAGCTCCCGCGTGAACTCCGCGAGCAGGGAAAAGGCTTCGTCGAAAGGCGCAAGATCCGTGAGCTGCGAGCCGATGTGCATGTCGACGCCGGCCACGTCGAGACCCGGTAAACGGCTCGCCTCCGCATAGACCTCGCGGGCGCGAGACAGCGGGACGCCGAATTTATTTTCGGCGCGCCCTGTCGAAATCTTGGCGTGGGTCTTGGCGTCGACGTCGGGGTTGACGCGTAGCGAAACCGGCGCGCGGCGGCCTTGCGACGCGGCGATGGCCGAGATCGCCAATAGCTCTGGCTCTGATTCGACATTGAAGCAAAAGATGCCAGCGGCCAGCGCGGCTTCGATCTCGCTCCGCGTCTTGCCGACCCCGGAGAAGGTGATGCGGTTCGAGGGAACGCCCGCGGCCAGCGCCCGCGCCAGCTCGCCGCCCGAGACGACGTCGGCCCCCGCGCCGAGCCCCGCGAGCAAGGCGATCACGGCCTGGTTGGAATTGGCCTTCATCGCGTAGCAGACCAGCGCCTTCTGATCGGCGAAAGCCCCGGCGAAGACCTCGAAATGCCGGCGGATCGTCGCGCTCGAATAGCAGTAAAAGGGCGTGCCGACGCTCTCCGCCAGCGCCGGCAGAGGAACCCCTTCGGCGTGGAGGACGCCGTCGCGATAAATGAAGTGATGCATCGGCTAAGGGGTCAGAGCAGGAAATCGAAGGGGAAGGGGTAGACGGCTGGAGGCCGATTGCCGGGATCGCCCAAAGGCGGCCTCGTGGGCGGGGGCGGCGGGGCGCCCTCCTCGCTCAGCTTCGGCCGGCGACCGCTCGCCCGCGCCTGCGCGGCGGCGTCCGCCTCCGCCTGGGCGGCTTGCGCTTGGCGCTCCGCCTGCACATCGGCCGGAAGCTCCAGGGCGCCCTTGCGCCCGCAGCCCGCAACGGAAACCGCAAGAAGCCCGAGGGCGAGGCCAAAAAGGGGTCTACGCAGGCGCATGTGCGGTCTTTCATCCGTCTCGGACTGGACGGAGGCCCAGTATCGGCGAAGCGTGGCGAAGATTAGGCCCAAATCGTTAAGGCGCTCTGCCTGGAGGGCGGTCCCTGGCTCAGGATTGCGCCAGCGCGAGCGACTTCAGCTCGGCGATCGCCCGCGCCGGATCGAGGCCCTTCGGGCAGGTCTTCGAGCAGTTCATGATCGTGTGGCAGCGATAGAGGCGGAAGGCGTCGTCGACATAGGAGACGCGCTCCGCCTGCGCCTCATCGCGCGAATCGGCGATCCAGCGGCGCGCCTGCAGCAGCGCGGCGGGGCCGAGGTAACGATCGGCGTTCCACCAGTAGCTCGGACAGGCGGTAGAGCAGCAGGCGCAGAGGATGCACTCATAGAGCCCGTCGAGCGCGGCGCGATCTTTCGGGGACTGCAGCCGCTCCTTTTCGGGGTCCGGCCCCGCCTGCAGCCAGGGTTCGATGGCGGCATGCTGAGCATAGAAGCCCGTGAGATCGGGCACGAGATCCTTGACCACCGCCATATGCGGCAGCGGATAGACCTTCACCACGCCCTTGATGTCTTCGAGGCCTTTGGTGCAGGCGAGCGTGTTCGTCCCGTCGATGTTCATCGCGCAGGAGCCGCAAATGCCCTCGCGGCAGGAACGGCGGAAGGTCAGCGTGGGATCGACCTTGTTCTTGATCCACAGCAGCGCGTCGAGGACCATCGGCCCGCAGTCGTGCGCATCCACGAAGAAAACGTCGATGCGCGGATTGCCGGGGGCGCTCGGATCGTAGCGATAGATGTGAAGCTCGCGCAGCGCGCCCGAGTCGGGACGCGGCCAAGTCTTGCCGGCGACAGGCCTCGAGTTTGGCGGCAGAGCGAATTCGACCACGGCGCGATATTCCCATAGAGACGCGGACCGCCCAAAGGACGCGCCCGCGGAAGGATTTCCCAGATTTATTTATCGCGGTGCAGCAAAAATGTCGACTGCCGGATTCGGCCCCGGGGCCTATTCGTGCGCCGGCGCCACCGTTTTGGACGGCGGCGAGACGAGCGTCGCGGGGGTGAAATGCTCCTCACGCGCGCCGTTCGTGTAGCCGCCCTCGAAATCCATCAGACCGATGAAGACGAGGAGCGCAAAAGGCGGCAGCAGGATCGCCACGACAAGGGCCAGCCGCTCCCAGGCCATATGCATGAAGATCGCGACGATGAAGCCGGCTTTCAGCAGCATGAACAGGATGATGAGCGACCAGCGCGTCATGCCCTGCAGGTCGAAATAGTCGATGAGATAGGAAAAGGTGCTGAGGATGAAGAGCAGCGCCCAGACGAGGAGGTAGAGCTTCAGCGGATGCTGCTGCCCATGCCCATGCGCCTCGGCCGCCGGCTTTGCCGTCTCGGCGCCGGCCGCATGCCCATGAGCCGCCTCTCCGACCGAGACTTCCGTCGTCGCTGTCATGTCCGAACTCCTGCTCTTTTCATCCTCAATTGAGGCGCTCCCGCGCCGTCTCCGCCCCTACCAGAGATAGAAGAAGGCGAAGATGAACACCCAGACGAGATCGACGAAGTGCCAATAGAGGCCGAGCGTTTCGACCACGTCATAGGTGCCGACGCGGCCGGTGAAATAGCCGCGCTTGTCGCTCTCATAAAGGCCGTTCCACACGTTGCGGGAGAACCACAGGAGCGCGAGTACGCCCATCGAGACGTGGAAGCCGTGAAAGCCCGTGATCATGAAGAAGCTCGAGCCGAATTGCGCGGCGCCGAAGGGATTGGCCCAGGGGCGCACCCCTTCGTGGATGAGCTTCGTCCATTCGAAGGCCTGCATGCCGACGAAGGCAGCGCCGAAGAAGGCCGTCGCCCAGAGCAGATAGGCGCAGAGCTTGCGGTTTTTGGAGTAGCCGGCGTTGACCGCGAGCGCCATCGTGCCGGAGCTCGTGATGAGGTCGAAGGTCATGATCGCGATGAGGATCAGCGGGATTTTCTTGCCGCCGATCTCGAGCGCGAAAATCTCACTCGGATGCGGCCACTCGACCGTCGTGGACAGGCGCACGGTCATGTAGGAGATCAGGAAGCAGCTGAAGATGAAGGTGTCGCTGACGAGGAAGATCCACATCATGGTCTTGGCCCAGGAGGCGCTCTTGAAAGAGCGCTGATCCGAGCCCCAGTCGCCGAAAAAACCGGCGAGGCCCGATGGCCGCACCGGAGCGTGGAGCGCCGGCGCATGGGCCGCGTGGACGGATTCGCTCGTCATTTTCTCGATCCCCTTACGAGAGCACTTGGCGGCACAGCGCGCCAAAACCATTCATCTCGCCCGCCAGCATCGCGAGAATCACCAGCCAGACGGCGAGGAGGAAATGCCAGTAGATCGTGCAGAGCTCGACGCTCGTTTGCAGCGCGGAGCGATCGACCGGCCGCCAAGCCTTGTCGATCGTGCGCGCGAGCGCGACGAGCCCGCCCAAGAGATGCAGGCCGTGAATGGCGGTCAGCAGGAAGAAGAACGCGTTCGCAGCGTTGCTCGCCGCGTAATAGCCCTCGGCGATGAGATCCTTCCAGGCCCAGAGCTGGCCGAGCAGGAAGCATCCGGAGGTTGCCGCGGCGATCTTCAGCAGCAGTCGCATCCGCGCCTCGTCGTCGCGCTCGGCGGCGAAATAGGCCCATTGCAGCGCGGCGCTGCTCGCGATGAGGAAGGCCGTGTTGAGCCAGAGAATGCGCGGCAGTGGCGGGCTCTGCCAGTCGGGCGAGCCCATCCGCATGAAGAAGGCCGCCGTCAGCAGAGAGAAGATGCAGAGCGCGACCGCGAGGAAGACGCTCAGGCCCACCTTCGCCGCGGGGGGAGGCGCGAGCCCGCGGCCTGCGGAGGACGGCTTGGCGACGCCGACGCTCTCGCCCTCCTCCAGCCAATTAGGACTCATCACGCCTTCGCGCGCGAGCCAGAAAACGACGATCGACGCGATGAAGACGAAGAATAGGCCCATGACGCTCATGTGGCGTGCTCTCCCTTCAGCGGCGGCGCGTTCTGCGGGAGGAAATCCTCCGGCGCGCCCGGGACGCTATAGGCGTAGGCCCAGCGATAGACGATCGGCAGCTCGGGTCCGAAATTGCCGTGGCCCGGCGGCGTTTCGGCCGTCTGCCATTCGAGCGTGGTGGAGCGCCAGGGATTGGGCCCGGAAGGCTTGCCGTGCCGCAGGCTCCAGAAGACGTTGAAGAAGAAAATCGCCTGCGCCGCGCCGACGGTGAGCGCCGCGACCGTGATGAAGACGTTGAGGGTCGCGGCCGAGGGCGGCAGCCAGGAGATTTCGCCAAGCTCGTAGAAGCGGCGCGGGACTCCCTGAATGCCGAGATAATGCATCGGGAAGAACACCGCATAGGCGCCGAGGAAGGTGATCCAGAAATGGATCTTGCCCAGCCTCTCGTCCATCATCCGGCCGGTCATCTTCGGGTACCAGTGATAGATCGCGCCGAGGATGACCATGATCGGCGCCACGCCCATCACCATATGGAAATGCGCGACGACGAACATGGTCGCGGACAGCGGCACGTCGACGATGACGTTTCCGAGATAGAGGCCCGTGAGACCGCCATTGGTGAAGGTCACGAGGAAGCCCAGCGCAAAGAGCATGGGCGTCGTGAAATGGATGTCGGCGCGCCAGAGCGTCAGCACCCAATTATAGACCTTGAGAGCCGTCGGCACGGCGATCGCGAGCGTCGTGACCGCGAAGAAGAACCCGAACCAGGGATTCATGCCGCTCACATACATGTGATGGCCCCAGACGATGAGGCTCAGCACCCCGATCGCGATGATCGCCCAGACCATCATGCGGTACCCGAAAATGTTCTTGCGGGCGTGCGTCGCAATGATGTCGGAGACGATGCCGAAAGCCGGCAGCGCCACGATATAGACCTCGGGATGGCCGAAGAACCAGAAGAGATGCTGGAACAGGATCGGACTCCCGCCCACCGTGTTCTTCAGCTCGCCGAACTCGACGACCGCCGGCATGAAAAAGCTCGTCCCGAGCAGGCGGTCGAAGAGCATCATGATCGCGGCGACGAGAAGCCCCGGAAAGGCGAGCAACGCCAGCACCGCGGCGGCGAAGATGCCCCAGACTGTGAGCGGCATGCGCATCAGAGTCATGCCGCGCGTGCGCGCCTGCAGCACGGTCACCACATAGTTCAGCCCGCCCATCGTGAAGCCGACGATGAAGAGAGCGAGCGAGATGAGCATCAGAATGATGCCGCCGTCATGGCCCGGCGTGCCGGTCATAATCGCCTGCGGCGGATAAAGCGTCCAACCCGCGCCCGTGGGGCCGCCCGGCACGAAATAGCTTGCGAGCAGCACAATCACGGCGAGCAGGAAGACCCAATAGCTCAGCATGTTGACGAAGGGGAACACCATGTCCCGCGCGCCGACCATGAGCGGGATGAGGTAATTTCCGAAGCCGCCGAGCAGCACGGCGGTCAGGAGATAGACCACCATGATCATGCCGTGCATCGTGACGGCTTGATAATAAAGATTGGCGTCGAGCCAGGGGAAGGCTCCCGGAAAGGCGAGCTGCAACCGGATGATCCAGGACATGACGAGGCCGAGCAGCCCCACGGCCGTGGCCGTTCCGCCATATTGGATCGCGATGTATTTCGCGTCCTGCGAGAACACATATTTCCCGAGCCACGTATGCGGGTGATAGAGATCGAGCTCGGGAACCTCGGCCGGCGGAACGCCGTGCTCTCCGGCCACCGTCGCGTCGCTTAGGGTCGCGTCCGTCATTTTTTCTTCTTCTCCCCTCGCTGTCGTCGCAGCGCGCGCGCAAAGAAGGCGTGAGCCTCGCGACGACGCGAATTCCTATGGGTTCCTCGCCTCGTGTCGGGATGGGCCCTTGGCCTTGCGCAGCTCCAGGAAGGTCTGCTGCGAGGCGAGCCATTTGTCGAAGTCAGCCTGCGTGTCGACGACGAGCTTGGCGCGCATCTGCGGATGGCCAATGCCGCAATAGGCGGCGCAGAGGATGTCGTATGATCCCGTCTTGGTCGGGGTGAACCACAGATAGCTCACCGTTCCCGGGACGAGATCCATCTTGGCGCGGATCTCCGGTATGTAGAAGTCATGCAGCACGTCGGCGGAGCGCAACAGCACTTTCACGGGCTTGTCGACCGGAAGATGCAGCTCGCCATTGGTGATGATGATGTCGTCCATGCTCTTGGGATCGGCCGGACTCACGCCAAGCGGATTGTCGCCGTCTATGTAGCGCACGTCGCTCGAACCGAGCTTCCCGTCGGCGCCGGGAAGCCTGAAGCTCCAGTTCCATTGAACGCCGAAGGCCTCGATCTCGGTCGCCTCGGGAGGAACGTGGATGAATTGATCCCAGACGATCAGACCGGGCGCCAGCAGCCCGATGACCCCCAGCGTGGTCAGTCCGCCGAGCCAAGCCTCCAGCTTCTGATTTTCGGGCTCGTATTCGGCGCGACGCCCTTCCACATGACGGAAGCGATAGAGGCAATAGGCCATGAAGAGCACGACCGCGACGAAGCCCACCGTCGTCACGGCGAATGTCAGACCGAGCGTCCCGTCGATGAAGCCCCAGTTCGAGGCGATCGGAGTCGCGCGCCAAGGGCTGGCCAAGTGAAACAGCACGGAGCCGACGACGACCAGGACCATGACGAGCGCAACGGCCATCCCCGTTCTCCCCCGCGTCGGCTGCACGAAAAACGGGCGCCGATCTCAATTTTTATTGCGAGTCCTATCGCATAATTAGCGGGCCGCGTCAAAAGGTCGCGGTCTAGCTTATCGCGCTTAAATTTGCGACTCTTGCGTCCAATCGAAGGCCGCGAGCGCTGCCAGCAGCGCGTCTTCGTCGGGAGAAGCGGCGACGCGCGTCGTCAAAGCCCCCAGAGGCGCGAGGGCGGCCGCGGTCTCCGCCGAGATGACGAAATGCGGGAGCGTCCTGGTCTCCGCCACAAGGTTCTCGCCCAGGGCGAGCCGAGCGAAAATCGCGGCGCTTCGCGGCGAATAATGCAGCGCCGCCGAGAGCGTGCGGCTTGCGAGAGCTTGCGACGCCCCGCGCGTCAGAGACGTAGCCTCGCGCGCCTCATAGGTTTCGAGCGTGGCGACCTCGCGTCCTGCCGCGCGCAATTTCGCCTCGAGCGTTTCGCGGCGCTGCCGGCCGGCGAGATAGAGCAGGCGGCGGGGTGAGGCGCGATCTTCCATAATCACGGAGAGAAGCGCGGCGCTCTCCGGCGCGCAGCCCGCGATGCGCCAGCCGAGGTGCTCGGCTAGCGCCGCGGTGCGCGCGCCGACGGCGAAGAGCGGGAGACGGCGCAAGTTTTCGCTTAGATCGCTATGCTCCAGGGCCTTGGCGCTGGTGACGATGACGGCGTCGAAATTCCCGGCGGGGGCCTTTGCGCCCGTCGCGACGATCTCCAGCACGGGCGAGAGCACGCCCTCGAAGCCGATCTCGGCGAGCTTTTTTGCGGTTCGCTGCGCGTCCTCGCTGGCGCGCAGGACGAGCGCGCGCCTCATGACAGGCTCGCGACGCCGCCCGGAAGCGCCTTCAGGATTTCGCGCGCGGCCGCAGCGCCGATAGAGGCGGCCTCGGCGGCAGGGCCCGCCCCGCTCGCTGCGTAGGTGCTGCCGCCGTCGGCCTGCAGCGCTTCGCCGCGAAATCGGAGCGCGTCGCCTTCCAGGATCGCCAGGCCGGCGATCGGCGTGCGGCAGGAGCCGTCGAGCGCCCTGAGAAAGGCGCGCTCGGCGCAGAGCGCTGCGTGGGTAGCCGCGTCGAGGATCGGCGCGAGCGCCGCGGAGACGATCTCATCCCCGGCCCGGCTGGTGACGCCGACCGCGCCCTGCCCTGCGGCAGGGAGAAACGCCTCTAGCGGCAGGATCTCGGTGGCGCGCGCGGCGAGCCCCAGGCGGCGCAATCCCGCGAGCGCGAGCAGCGTGCCGTCCACCGCGCCGCTTTCGACCTTTCCAAGCCTCGTTTCGACATTGCCGCGCAGGAGCTCCGTCTTGAGATCCGTGCGAAAGCGCTTCACCTGCGCGGCGCGGCGCAGCGACGCCGTGCCGATCACCGCTCCCTGCGGCAGCTCGCTGAGCTTCGCGCCCCCGCGCCCGATGAAGACGTCGCGCGTGTCCTCGCGCGGCAGATAGCCTGCAATGACAATCTCTGGCGGCAACTCAGTCGGAAGATCCTTGGAGGAATGCACGGCGAAATCGATCTCGCCCGCAATAAGCGCCAAATCCAGCTCGCGCGTGAACAGGCCCTTGCCCCCGGCTTCGGAGAGCGCGCGATCCTGGATCAAGTCGCCGCTCGTGCGAATGATGACGATCTCGAAATGCTCCGGCGCAACGCCATGCGCCTCGGCGAGAAGCGCGCGCGTCTCTCTCGTTTGCGCAAGCGCCAGCGGCGAGCCGCGCGTGCCGATTTTCAAGGCCGGAATGCTCATCGAGGCTCCTGATTGCGTCTCGCGACTATAAAGGGGCCGAGCGCCGCGGCAAACGGGGTCTCGCTTCCGGGCTGGGAAGGCTTTAGATGACGGCCTCACCCAAGGCTCGAGCGCCATGATTCCCGTCACCCCACGCATCGCGATCGACGAAAGCGAAATTTCGCTCGATTTCGCGCGCAGCTCCGGCGCCGGCGGGCAGAACGTCAACAAGGTCGAAACCGCGGTCCGGCTGCGCTTCGACGCGGCGCGCTCGCCCAACCTTCCCCCGATGGTGCGCGCGCGGCTGCCGGCGCTGGCCGGCCGCCGCATGACGCGGGACGGCGTCATCGTCATTTTCGCGCAACGGCACCGGACGCAGGAGCGCAACCGGGCCGACGCGCTGGAGCGGCTCCTCGAGCTTTTGCGCGCCGCAGCCGCCCCGCCTCCGCCCGTGCGCCGCCCGACGAAGCCGACGCTCGGATCGAAGCTGCGCCGTCTCGAAGGCAAGACGCTGCGCGGCAAGGTCAAGAGCCTGCGCGGAAAGCCGGACGAAGCGTGAGACGCCTCAGGCGTCGCCCGCGGGATCGAGGCCCAGAGCGCGCAGCTTCGCCTTCTCCTCTTCGCTGAGCGGCGCGACCGCTGTCGCCGCGCGCCCCGCGAGGGCGCGCCAGACCGCGACGCCGCCCAGGCAGAGCGCGATGAAGGGCGCGCCCCAGAGCAGCAGCGTCTGCAGCTTCAGGGGCGGACGCAGCAGCACGAAATTGCCATAGCGCGAAACGATATAGGCCTTGGCCTCCGCATCGCTCGCGCCCGCGCTGAGGCGCTCGCGCAGCAGGACGCGCAGGTCCTTGGCGAGCGGCGCGTCGGAGTTGTCGATCGACTGGTTCTGGCACACGAGGCAGCGCAGCTCGGCGGCGATCGCCCGGGCGCGGGCCTCGAGCGCCGGGTCGGCGAGCTTCTCGCCCGGATCGACGGCGAAGGCCATCCCGGCAAGGGCCAGGAGAAGCGTCAACGCCAGCAGGAGCGGCCTAACCATGCTGCTTCACCGCGCCGCGCATCCGTTCCACCTGATCCTGCAACTGCCGCTCCGCGCGATGGAACGCGTCATGCAGCGCGAAGTCGAAATCCTGGAATTGCTCGTCTTGATGCGGCGTGCGGTCGACAGCGACTTCGCGCTCGCCGGGCAGGCTCAAGAAGATCTTGATCTCGTAGGGATCGCCGACATGCCGATGGCCGCTCGGCGCCTTGACTGTCACACGGCAGGCGGTGATGCGGCCGAAGCGCTCCTCGAGACGCGCCAGCTGAAGCGCGATCTTGTCGCGGAACCCAGGCGAAGCGTCCATGCCCTGAAACTCGATGTGCGGTGCGCTTTCCATATGCTTTCTTTCCTCCCGCTTCTGCGAATGGCTTTCATGGCGCCTCGGCTAAATATAGTCCACAGCGTCCCGGCCGACACGCCGGCGCTCCAGTGACAGGGGACGCGCATGAACCCGCGCGCACAATAAGAGCCGCCCAAGACGCCCGACCGATTGTGATCGGGACGCGCGACAAAGTGGCTTACGGAGCCGAACGGAACACTGCGCTAATCCGCCATCGCCGCCGCAAGCGAAGCGCAGGGCAAGCCATGCGCGTGAGCGACCGCCGGCGAGACGATCTTTCCGTCCATGATCTGGAGACCCGCGCAAAGATTTGCATCCTCCCGCAAGGCTTGGCGCCAGCCCTTGTCGGCGAGCGCCAGCACGAAGGGCAGGGTCGCATTGTTGAGCGCGAAGCTTGCCGTGCGCGGCACCACGCCGGGCATGTTCGGCACGCAATAATGCAGCACGCCGTCCAAGACGAACGTCGGGTTAGAATGCGAGGTCGTGCGCGAGCTCTCGCAGCATCCGCCCTGGTCGATCGCGACATCGACGATGACCGCGCCGGGTTTCATCGTTGCGAGCATCTCGCGAACGATGAGCTTCGGCGCACGCGCGCCGGGCAGAAGCACGCCGCCGATCACCAGATCCGCGCGCTTCACGATTTCGGCGATGGCGGTCCTCGTCGAGAAGACGGTGCGGACCGAGCCGTGAAAACGCGCGTCGAGGCGGCGCAGCGCTTCCGGATCGCGGTCGGCGACAATGACGCTCGCGCCCATTCCGAGCGCGATCGCCGCCGCGGCCGAACCGACGACTCCTCCGCCGAGAATCGCGACCTCCGCCGCCGGCACGCCAGGCGCGCCGGAGAGCAGAACGCCGCGACCGCCGGCGGCCTTTTCGAGAAAATGCGCGCCGATTTGCGGCGCGAGCCGTCCCGCCACCTCCGACATGGGCGTGAGCAGCGGCAGGCCGCCATGCGGGGACGTCACGGTCTCATAGCCGATGCAGGTCGCTCCGCTCTGCAGCAGCTCCTGCGTCAGCTCGAGATCGGGAGCGAGATGCAGATAGGTGAAGAGCGTCTGGCCGCGCCTGAGCATCCGGCGCTCGACTGCGAGCGGCTCCTTGACTTTGACGATGAGCTCCGCGCTCTCGAAAATCTCGCCGGCGCTTGCGACCAGCGTGGCGCCGCTCGACTCGAAAGCCGCGTCGGCGAAGCCGGCGCCGAGCCCCGCGCCTTTTTCGACCAGCACGCTGTGGCCGTGATGCGCGAGCTCCGCGACCGAGGAGGGCGTCAGCGCGACGCGATATTCATTGTCCTTGATTTCCTTGGGAACGCCGATCCGCATCGACCTAACCTCAATCCGCTGCGTCTTCACCGTAACTATGTCAGGCGACGCGGGCGGCATCCCTCCCCGCCAGCATGCTCCGCTCAGGCCTTAGACTCTTTCGCGCCGAGCCGATCGAGGATCGTGACGACCTCGGCGTCGCTGGTCTGACGAAAATCGGCGTAAAAGCATCCGATCGCGCCAAAGTCCGCGGGGGTTTCAAGGCAAATCGTCTCATCGGCCTCCGGCGCCAGCGAAGCGAGCGTCTCCGGCGGCGCGACGGGCGTCGCGAGCACGAGCTTGCTTGGGTTCAAAGCCCGAACCGCCCGCAAGGCGGCGCGCGTCGTGGCGCCCGGCGCCACCCCGTCGTCGACGACGATGGCGACGCGGCCCTGCGCCTCCGGCCGGGGACGCGAGCCGACATAAGCCCGTCGACGTCGCTCGATCTCTTCAAGCTCGCGCTGGCGGACGGCCTCGAACGCCTCTTCGCTCACGCGCGCCATGGCGATCACGTCCTCGTTGCGGACGGTGTTAGGCGTCCCGCCGTCCGCCACCGCGCCCATGGCGAGCTCGGGTTGGAAGGGAACGCCGATCTTGCGCACGAGCACGAGATCGAGCGGCGCCCCCAGCGCCTCCGCGATCGGCGCGGCCACCGGCGCGCCGCCGCGCGGAAGCGCGAATACGACGGCCTTTTCCTCTTTGAACTTCAGGAGGCGCAAAGCGAGCTGTCGCCCGGCGTCATCTCTATTGCGAAACGGCACGGTCTCTCCCCTGCCCTCAGCCGACTTCGGCCCATGACAGGATAGATGCGCATGACGGGGCGTCGGCGGAAGGAGGCCCGCGTCACTCTGCCCGGAGAAGCGCGCCGCGAGACCGCATTTACGGCCCGCTCACCAGAGATTTGGGACGGGGATGGCCACGCCGACGCGCAGCTCGTTCTCGATCAGACCCTTCCTTGCGCCGAAAACCGCGCCGCCGACGACGCCGCCCCAGATCCCCGCGCCGGCGGGATTATATTCGTGGCGCAGATAGAGGAGCTGCAGCGTCACGGGCCCGAAAACCTTCACATCGAGGCCGCCGCCATAGGTCGTGCCGAGCTTGAAGCTGGAGGCGCTCCCCCAGGCGAAGGTCCCGAATGCGGCCCCATAGCTCGAGACGGCGAATTGCGCCTCGGAGAAGCCCGCGGTGGCGAAGGGGGTGACGACCGTCGTTCCGCCGAGGTCGAGATCATATCCGATCTCGATGCGCTGCGTCGCCTGCAAGCCGCTGCTGAAGCGCGTCGAAACGAAGGGGAAAGCCCCGCTCTGGGCGCGGCTTGCCCGCCCCGAGACATCCGCGGCGAGGCCGAGGGAGAGGCCCCGAAGCGCGTCGAGAGGATGCAGGCGCAGGGCGAGCTGAGCGCCGCCGCCGCCAAGGGTCTGGTTGAGCGAGGGCGAGACGGCGAAAGGAGCGACGGCGCCGCCCCCCGGACCTGCCCAGAAGAGGCTCGGCTGCGCAAAGCTGGCGCTGCCGAAGAGACCGATGCGCAGCAGCGCTCCTTGCGAGGTCGCTGCTGGCAGCGGCGCGACGGAGAGCGGCGCGGCTGCAGGCGTAGGAATGGACGCCGTCTCATTCTCGTCGGGAAGCGAGGGCGCCTCTGGCAGGCCGTCGTCTTTGGGAAGCGCAGGCAGCGGGGGCAGCGCGTTGGTAGAAACTTTTTTGCCGGCCTCGGGCAGAGGCGTCTCGACCTGCGCCGCGGGCGGCGCCACTGGCGCAGCCAATGCCGCTTGCGACGCTGAGGGCGCCGTGCGCTCTTCCCCCATGCGCAACTCGGGGGGCCGTGGCGATGCGCCCTCCTCGGCCTGAGGTTTCGCCGGCGCGGCGATCGCGGGTTGCGCCCCCACCGGCGCGGCGGGCTTCGCGGCAAACTCCGCCGCGGGTTTTGCTGGCGCTTCCACGAGAGGCTGGGTCGGCTCGATCGGACCAGGCTTCGCAGGCGCCTCGGCGATAGGCTTTGGAGCTTCCAACGGGGCGGTTTTCGCCGTCGCTGGCTTCCCTGCCTCCTGACTTGCTGCGAGGACCTCGGCGTCGATCTTTTCGATGAGCGCGTCCTGATGCGCGGCGAGGGTGTTGTAGGCCTGAAGACGACGCGCGCCGAGCTCCTGCACCTCGGCGTTGCTCTGGACATATTTGTTGACGATCGCGACATAGCCCTCGCGCGGCTCGTTCTGAGCGGGAGCGGAGGATTCCGCCAGATCTTCCTCGACCGAGCGCTTCCGATACTGCAGATCTTCGCCTTCGAGCTTCGTTCCGCTGAATTCGTAGCCCTGGGCCTTCAACTCGTCGAGCGCGCCCTGCCAGACGGCCTTGCGTTTCGCCTCATATTCGTCGGCGACCGCCTGATAGGCGGCCTTGTCGCGGACGTAGGTCGGATCGTAGCTCTTCAGGAAACTCTCTTTTTCCGCGTCATAGGCTTTCTGAGCGGCGGCGCGCTTCGCGCCCTTCAGATCCTTGAGGCTCACATATTTCGCGCCGAGGCGACGAAGCGCGGCCCGCTCAGCATCTGACGTGGGCTCCGCCTTGCTCGCCGCGGGTCCGGCGGCCGGCATCGTCCAGCTCTGCGCGAGGGCCTCGCCGCCAAGCGCGATGGTGGAGCCGCAGCCGAGGACCGCTGCGCAGACGAACGCGCGGCGAAGGGACTTGGACTCGATCATGAAACACTCCGAGCGGATTTGGCCGCCCGGATCGGGCGCAACTGCCCAAAGTGTGAAGGATTAACCTTAACGTTGCTTGAAGACGCCGACGACGCCGTCGGATCACCACCCGCGCTGGAACCATCCATAATCGCCGGCGGCCGGCTGCGGCGAAGCGCGGGCTGGGCGCACGCGCGGCGCCGCCGCATAGCTCGCACCCTGCGCCGCGGCGCCGTCGATCTCGATCGAAGCCCCTTCTTGCTCGACCCAGCTGAAAAGAGCGCGCGCGTTCTGGATCGAGAGCCGCACGCAGCCATGCGAGGCGGGCCGGCCGAGCCCGCGCTCATAGGTGCCGTGGATCGCGAGACCTCGCGAGAAGAAGATCGCGTAAGGCATCGGCGCCTGTTCGTATTCGTCCGAGTGATGGTCGGCGTCGAGCCGCTGGACGATGAAGCTTCCCGTCGGCGTCTCGAACCCCGGGCGCCCGCTCGAGATTTTCCAGACGATCGGCTTCTCGCGGTTTCGCGCCACCCTCATCTCCTGACGGGCGAGGTCGACGCGAATCTCGACCTTCGCCGCGGCCGGCGAGTCCCAAAACGAAAGAGCGAGGATGAGGAGGACGAGGAAACGCTTCATGTGTCCTGAAACTGGGACGAAGCCGCGCAATGTCCAGCCCGAGCCACGCGCTCGCTACGCCCATTCGCTCAGGAAAGCTTGCGCTCGCCAGGGCTTAGGCCCAAATAGCGGTGAGAAAGCCGGTTCGACACTTCCTCCGGCGCGATGCTGACGAACGAGGCAAGACAGGCACGATGCGCGATCCTTACGAGGTTCTTGGCGTTACGAAAGCGGCGAGCCACGCCGACATCAAGAAGGCTTATCGGCATCTGGCGAAGAAATATCATCCGGATCACAACAGGAACGATCCGAAGGCGGCGTCGCGTCTCGCCGAGATCAACGCGGCCTATGAAATCGTCGGCGACGAGGACAAGAAGGCCAAGTTCGACAAGGGCGAGATCGGGGCCGACGGCAAGCCGCGCTTTTCGGGTTTCGAGGGTTTTGGCGGCGGACCGGGGGGCTTTGGCGGATTCTCGAGAGGCGGGGGTGCCGGCGGGAGCCGCTTCGACTTCGGCGCGCAGGGCTTCGACGCCGCCGACATTCTCTCCGACCTGTTCGGCGGCGCGCGGCGCGGGCCCGGCGCCGGCGGCCCCGCGAGACGCGGCGGCGACGTCGTCGCCACGGCGCGCGTGTCGCTCGAGACCGCCGTTCGCGGCGGCTCGGCCAGAGTGGTCCTGCCCTCCGGCCGCTCGCTCGACGTGAGCATCCCAGCAGGCGTCGAGGATGGACAGCAGATCCGCTTGCGCGGCCAGGGCCAGGCCGGTCCCGTGGGCGCCGAGGCGGGCGACGCGCTCATCACCGTGAAGATCGCGCCGCATCCGCGTTTCCGCGTGGAGGGCCGCGATTTGCGCTTGGACCTGCCGGTGACCCTCTATGAGGCGGCGCTCGGCGGAAAGGTTCCCGTCCCCACGCTCTCCGGGACGGTGGAGCTCGCCGTGCCTGCGGGCTCCAACGGGGGCCGCGCGCTGCGCCTGCGCGGCAAGGGCCTGCCCGCGAGCGACGGCAAGCCCGCGGGCGACCTGTACGTCGCCCTCAAGGTGATGCTGCCGGAAACTCCGGATGCGGAATTCGAGGCGCTCATGAAGAAATGGCGCGACGGCAAGCCCTATGACCCGAGAAGCGGTTCCTGAGCCGGCTCCTGCGCTTCCGTCACTCCGTCGTCCTCGATCCAGCTCTTCACGACCTCCCAAGCGACGGCCAGCACGACAGGGCCCATGAACAGCCCGCCGATGCCATGCGTGAGGACGCCGCCGATGACGCCGACAAAGGTCACCGGCATCGGCGTCTTCAGCCCGTGCGATAGCGCGAAAGGCTTGACGATGTTCTCGATGAGCCCGACCGTGAGCATGCATAGCGTGAAGGTCAATGCGCCTAAGGTCGGCAGATTCATCCAACCCCAGAAGATGAGCGGCGCGCAGATGATCCACGGTCCGATTTGCACGATGCCGAGCGCCAGGATCAGCACGGTCAGAACGCTCGCACCCGGAACCTCAGCCGCCGACATGCCAACCGCGGCGATGACGGCCTGCAGCAGCGACACGCCGATCACGCCGCGCGAGACCGCGCGGATGGTCTCGTCGGTCAGCGCGACGAAGCTTTCGCCGCGCTCCTCATCGACCCGGCGCGCGAACCGCTTGGTCGCGGATAAAAGCGTCGGGCCCGGCGTGAACATGAAGCCCGAGATGATGACTGAGGCGAGGAATTTCAGCGTGCCCATGCCGGCGCTGCCAGCCGCGCTGAGCAGCGCTTCGCCGGCGGGCCTCAGTTGCGGCAGGAGCGGCGAGAGCACGCTGGCCAAATTGGTCGAGGCGCGCGCCCAATAGTCGTAAACGAACTCGCCGACGAGCGGCCAGTCCTTCACGCTTTCGCGCGGCGGCGGAATGGAAAGCTGGCCCTCATTGACCTTCGCGACCAGCTCGCGAGCGCCTTCGACGAGGCCAATGCCCAGCCAAGTGACGGGACCGACCACGACGAGGAGACCCAGCAGCGTCAGCAGCGCCGCGGCGAGTCGCCGTCGCCCCCCGAGCTTCGCCGATAGCCACTCGAACACAGGATAGAGCGCAACGGTCAGAACCACGCTCCACAACACGATCGACGCGAAGGGCAAGATCAGCGTAAAGGCCCAATAGGCCAGGAACCCGATGACGCCGATGTGGATCGCGATCTCGATGACATTGGCGTTGGAGATGTTCAATTTGAAGGGCTTGGGGCTGGTCTTGAGCATGGCCTTCTGTCGGTCTCCCTGCCGAGGCGCAAGAGGTGGCGAAGCATTAACCTTTGGCGACGCAAAGCGATAGAGAAATTAAGGGGCCGCAAAAGCCGCAAGGCTTTTTGCGGCCGGATGGGCCGCGGTGACGGCAACCCGTTCCAACGCCCGTTGCAGGCGAGGTTCAATGCGCCGCGGCGGCGTCCTTCACGCATTTCGTGACGAAACTCTTGCGCGCCGCGCCGGCGAGCTTCTTCTCGGTGGCGGCGGCGTTGCAGGAGTCTTTCTCGCATTTGGTGACGAAGCTTTTTTGCGCCGCGCCCGCGAGTTTCTTTTCCGTGGCCTTGGCGGCGCAGTCATTCGATTCCTGCGCATGCGCACAGCCGATGGCGAGCATCGCAAGCAGAGCGATGAAGAGTGTTTTCATAGGCGCCTCCAACGATTTTTCGGATTGTGCGAATTCGACCAGGCTCACAGCGGGGCGCGATCAAAAGCGCAACGAGGTTATTATCACGCCGAAAACGCTCGAAGCGTCAAATCGTTCACGCGTCGGCCCTCAGCGAGGTTCACTCTGCGCCCGCGTCAAGGATGGGAGAGGACGCAGCCCAGAAACGGCCGGCCGCGCTGATCCCGAGCGCATCCTCTCCCATTGTTCGAGGTCTGAAGCCTTTCCGCGACCGATGGACCTCGAGTTCGACTGCGGCCGAGCCTTGGGAAGGTGGCAGGGAAGCCACGGCAGAGGCTGACGCATGTCTACCATTACGTTTACATTGGTGGTTTCGCTTGAACGCGCGGTCAAGAGATTCCTTCGCAGTTTATCGATCGACGTCTTTTTGTGCGCGTGCGCGTCGCGCCACTGGAGGCTCGGGGAGACGCGTCAATAATTCACTTGACCGAATTGTCGCTCAAGTTCAGTATTCCCTACGTTCGCGGTCGCCTCGGAGATGACTCCACTCTCGGATGGCGGCAAGCGCCGGTTGAGCGGGACCTCTAATCGGATCGTGAACGGCCTCGACGGCGCACGCTTGAGCGCCGGACTTTCGCAACGCTTGCGAGAGGAGCATGACGCCACCGGGTCAGCATGGTCAGGCGCTTTCGCGCTGTGACATCGGGCTCTGAAGTTCGGGACGCCGATCCGCGGAGCCTCGATAAGGCTATTTTTCCATCCCCCCATCGATCCCTGGACGCGAAGGCCAAGCGGCGAGGGATCGTAAATCGACTGGTCAAATCTCCAGCAGCCTCGCCTGAGTGCGAGCATCCAGGCCCCGTAAGCCCCAGCGCTGCGGGGCCTTAGCTTTTTGGATCACGATATTTCGCCGTCGCCGCCAGCCACTCCTTCGCGCGCGCCTCGGGGTTGGCGTGACGAAGCACGTCGGTCACGACGCAAGCGCTGTCCGCGCCGGCGCGCAAGCACGCTTCCGCACGCTCGGGGGTTAGTCCGCCGATCGCAACGAGCGGAATCGTTCCCGCCCTCTCCTTCCACTCGCCAATGCGCGCAAGGCCCTGCGGCGCGAAACGCATTTGCTTTAGCAGCGTCGGAAAGATCGGCCCGAGAGCGACATAGCTCGGAGAGAGCGCAAGCGCTCTTTCAAGCTCCTCTGGATCGTGCGTGGAGACGCCAAGCCTCACGCCCGAGCTTCTGAGCGCGTCGAGGTCGGCGCCGTTGAGATCCTCCTGGCCGAGATGCACAAAACCGCATCCCTCCTCGATCGCCAGACGCCAATAATCATTGACGACGAGCGTCGCCCCGTAAAAGTCGCAGAGCCGCGCGGCGGCGCGGACCGCTTCTCGTAATTCCTGCTCGGAGCGATCCTTGACGCGCAGCTGCACGAGCTTCACGCCCAAGGGCAAAAGCCGTTCGAGCCAACGCACCTCGTCGACGATCAAATAAAAGGGGTCGAGCCTCACAGGCTGCGCTCGCCGAAAGCGCGGCCGAGCAAAGGCGTCGACGCTTCCGCAAAGTCGCGCGGGGTCATCAGCCCGGCGCGGTGGGCGCGTCTTCCAGCCTCGATGGCGAGCGCGAAGGCTTGCGCCATCTCGACGGGGTCGGCGGCGCGCGCGACCGCCGTGTTGAGGAGGGCTGCGTCGAAGCCGAGCTCCATGACCGCCGCCGCATGGGAGGGCGCGCCCAGCCCCGCGTCCACGATGAGCGGCGTCTCGCGAAAGCGCGCGCGCAGCGCCCGCAGGCCGAAGAGATTGTTGACGCCGCGCCCCGAGCCGATCGGCGCGGCCCAAGGCATCAGCACCCGGCAACCCGCCTCCAGGAGCTTTTCGGCGACCGACAAGTCCTCGGTCGTATAGGGGAAAACGCAAAAGCCGTCGGCCGCAAGAACGCGCGCGGCTTCGACGAGCCCGAAAGGATCGGGCTGCAAGAGATCCTCGTCGCCGACCACTTCCAACTTGATCCAATCGGTCTGGAAAACCTCACGCGCCATCTGCGCCGTGACGATCGCTTCCTTCGCCGTTCGGCAGCCTGCGGTGTTCGGCAGGACGCGCGCGCCCGACGCGCGCACGAGCTCCCAGAAGGTCTCGCCGCCGCGCATGCCGCCGGCTTCGCGGCGCAGCGAGACCGTGACGATTTCCGCGCGTGACGCTTCGATCGCTTTGGCGAGCGTAGCGGGCGAAGGATAGCGCGCCGTGCCGAGCAGCAGACGTGACGAAAAGCTTTGTCCATAGAGCGTCAGAATATCCAAAGCGCCCTATCCTCCCTGCCTGGGCGTGACGATTTCCACGCAGTCGTTCTCCTTGAGCCTTGTCGCGGCGCGAGCGTCCTTGCGCACGAATTCGTGATTGAGCGCGGTGGCCTGCGGCCCATCGCCATAGTCGAGCTCCGCCAGCAGCGCTTCGAGAGTCTGAGCCGCCACCTCCCGCGTTTCCCCGTTAACTCGGATCTTCATCACAGACCTCCTCGAACCAAGCGCCATCGAGCAACACTTGCGCCGCGCGGCGCGCCAGCGCCGGGGCGAGCAGGAAGCCGTGCCGATAGAGCCCGTTTAGATAGAGCGTTTTTCCGCGAAGCGTGAGGCGCGGAAGGTTGTCGGGAAAGGCGGGGCGGAGATCCGACCCGGTCTCCACGATCTCGGCTTCGCCGAAGGCCGGATGTATCGCATAGGCTGTGTTCACGAGCTCGACGATCGAGCGCGCGGTGACGCGGGCGCGTTCCTCATTCTCGATCATCGTCGCGCCGATCATGAACACGCCCTCGCCGCGCGGAACGATGTAGGCGGGGCGCTTTGCGTGCAGCATGCGCACCGGACGCGAGAGCTCAATCTCGCGTGTGCGCAAGACGAGCATCTCGCCCTTGACGCCGCGCAGTTTCGCGAGCGCGTCGCGCGCCGCAAATCCGCGACAGTCCACGGTCCAATCGGCGTCGCCCGACGCCGTCGCGTCGAAGCGCAGCGTCACGTTCGGCAGCGCATCCAGCCGCTCGGTCAAAGCAATCATGGCTCGCGCGGGATCGAGATGCGCCTCCTTCGCGAAAAACAGCGCGGCGTCGAACCTCTCAGCGAGATCAGGCTCCAGTCGGGCAAGTCCGGGAGCGTCGAGCGCCTCGAAGTTTTTCGTGCGACGGGAAAAATCGAGAAGCTCGGCTCTTTCGCGGGGCGGAGGCACAACGAGGCTGCCGTTTCGCGTCGCGACGGGAACGTCCGTGGTCCAGAAATCGAGCGCCTCCTGCCCAAGTTCGGCGACGATCGGCTCGGCGGTCTCGAGCTCGCACCAGGGAGCGATCATGCCGCCGGCATAGTGTGAGCAGCCGAGCCCCGCCGCGCGCTCGCGCTCGACCAGCGTGACGGCGACGCCCTTGGCCAGTCCCTGGCGGGCGATTTCAAAGGCGGCCGTCAACCCCGCGACACCCGCTCCGACGACTTCAACGCGCATCGCGGCGCGTTTTACGAATTGGGATCAAGAGCCCTCCCTCCGCCGGTTCCAGCCGGATCAGGTTCGAAGGGTCGCCGACCCGCGCAAAGCGCGCCCTCGGCCTCTCAGCCCCGGCGACGGCCTCGGGCGGGGCTCCCCTGGCGCATGGAAACATGACCCCGGGCGACGGAGGCGTCAATACGGGCGAGGTCCGGGCCCGCGCGCTTCACTGGCGGTCCGCCGCATAGCCTTCGCAACTCTCGCCGAATTCCCCGAGCCCCTCCTCCAGAAAAGAGGCCAGCAGCGGGACGCCAAGGAGATAGTCCGAAGTCGGACCCTGGCGTCGTCCGCGCGCTTCCCGGACGGCCTCATTCCATTCCTCGGCAGAAAAATCGCCGCGGCCGACCCAGGCCAGCGCCACGAGCTCGCATTGCTCGTCCTCGTCCATGGAGTTGATCGCAGCCTTTATCTCGGCGCGCACGGTGCGGTAGGCCTCCTCGGTCATGATGCTCGTGAAACCGTCGTCCGTCGCATTGGAAGCGTCCGCCTCCACGCCTTCGTCCTCGCATTCAAGCTCGCGCGCCTTCACGATGACAAAGCAGACTTTCTGTGTGTTGATGTCCGGCATGTTGAGCCCTCCGACTGGCCGAACCTCGCCAACCTTCTTGATAGCCTATCTCTTAGAAATAGGAGGCTGGGCAGACGCGACGAGCGCGCGAAGCGGCGGCGCGCTACTTTGCCGCGTGCGGTCAAGCTCTCCCTCCGGCAGCGATTGGCCAAAGGCGCGCGCAGGCGGTAAGTGCGTCGTGTGAACCCTGCTCCTGCTCCGGGCCTCATTATCGCTGCGCTGCGCTCCGGCGCCGGCAAGACCACGCTGGCGCTGGGCCTCATGCGCGCCCTGAGCCGTCAGGGGCTGAGCGTTGCGCCCGTAAAGTGCGGGCCGGACTATATAGACCCCGCCTTTCATGCGGCGGCGACCGGCCGCCCCAGCTTCAATCTCGACGCCTGGGCGATGGACGAAGCTCTCATCACGCATCTCGCAGATCGAGCCGCCGAGCGGGCGGATCTCGTCATCGCCGAGGGCGCGATGGGCCTCTTCGACGGGGCGCCGCCCCTCGATTTCGCCAGCGGGGCCGCATCCGACATCGCGCGCCTCACAGCTTGGCCGGTGGTGCTGGTTCTCGACGTCTCCGGACAGGGACAATCGGCTGCGGCCCTCGCGCGCGGCGCCGCCCTGCATGATCCCCATGTCGCGCTCGCCGGCGTGGTGCTGAACAAGGTGGCCTCCGAGCGTCACCGCAAGCTCTGTTCGGACGCCATTGAAGCTGCCGGAGTCCGTGTCTTCGGCGCGCTGCCGCGGACCAAGACCGTGGCGCTGCCGGAGCGTCATCTGGGGCTCGTTCAGGCCGCGGAGACAGAGGGGCTGACCGCCCGCCTAGAGGAGCTTGCCGATTTTGCCGGAGCGCATGTCGATCTGGAAGCGATCCGGGGCTGCGCGGTTCCGGCAGCCGCCGTCGCGCCGGAGATACGAGACTTCCCGCCGCCACCCCCCGGCCAGCGCGTCGCAATCGCGCGCGACGCGGCTTTTTCTTTCCATTATCCGCATCTGCTTCATGCTTGGCGCGAGGCCGGCGCAGAACTCCGCTTCTTTTCCCCTCTCGCCGACGAGGCCCCGGACGAGAACTGCGATTTCTGCTGGCTTCCGGGCGGCTATCCCGAGCTTCACGCGGGGCGTATCGCAGCGGCGCGAGGTTTCCTCGAGGGCTTGCGCAGCTTCGCGCGCACCCGTCCGGTGCATGGCGAGTGCGGCGGCTACATGGTCCTCGGCGATGGGCTTGTCGACGCAGAAGGCCAGCGTCACGCGATGGCCGGCCTACTGCGGCTCGAAACCAGTTTTTCGCAGCGCAAACTCGCCCTCGGCTACAGACGGGCCGCTCTCGCCGCGCCGCATGCGCTCGGGGACGAAGGCGCGCTTCTCTACGGCCACGAGTTTCACTACGCCGTCACATTGCGCGAGGACGGCAGCGCATTCGCCCGGGTCAGGGACGCCTATGAGACGAAGATTCGCCCCTGCGGCTTGCGCGAGGGAACCGTAAGCGGCTCCTTCTTTCACCTGCTGGCGACAAAAAAAGGGGCCACCGACAAGGCGGCGGCCCGAGTTTAGGGAGGAAACGCCCAAGGAGGGCATCGAGCAAGAGCGATCTCGCTGCGATGCACTCTTTGTAATGCTGCGTCGCACAAACGTCAAGATAAAACTGCACGCAAACTGAGCATTTCGCAGGCAGACAAGTGGATAGAGCCTAAACTTGGCCCAGGATTTAAGGATCGGGCTGTCCGCCTTTCCTCCGATGACCCTGCCGGCTAAAATCTGGGCGTCTTTGAAATTCCTCTCTCGCACGAAGGATGCTGAAATCTGCCTATTCGAGCCGCCATTCAAAACCCGGTCGGGCGAAGGGATCCCATTCACGAGTATCGGCGGAGGATCTGCGATCTAATTCTGCCGTTTTGGGCGGATGCGGGCTTCGACGAGCAGGCTGGCGTTTTCCGGGAGCGTCTCGACTTCTCGAGACGGGATTGTCCGGCCGCTCCCCGTCGCGCCATGGTTCAGGCGCGCCAGATCTATGTCTATAGCACAGCCGCTAAGGACGGGACCTTCCGCGAAGGCGGCGAGATCGCCGCCCGCGCGATGCGCAGCCTCTTTGATCTCTACCTCGACGGGCAAGACCCCGGGAAGGGCTTCGCCTTCTCGATCGACGCGTCCGGGAAACCGCAGTCGCAGTTTCGCGACTCCTACACGCATGCCTTCATCCTGCTTTCCCTCGCCTCGCTCTATGAGTTGACGGGAGACAAGGCGCTGATCTCGGCTGCCGAGGCGACCCTTGGCTTCGTCGATCGACATCTGCTCTGCCAGGATCACGGCGGCATGCTCGATGGCCGCCCCTCGGCCGAATTGGTGAAGCGCCAGAACCCTCTCATGCATCTTCTGGAGGCTCTGCTCGCGCTGCACGAGGCCGCGCCGGACGGACCGTATCTGGAGCGCGCGCAGGGTGTTCTGCACCTCTTTAAGGACCGCATGTTCCAGCAGGGGGCCGGCGCGCTGCCGGAGGTTTTTGCCGCCGACTGGTCACTCGACCCCGCTGCCGCCGCCTATTTCGAGCCAGGCCATCATTTTGAATGGATCTGGCTGCTAGATTGGTCGCGCCGGCTCGGCGGCGGGCTCGATCCGCGGCTCGAGGATCGGCTTTGGGAATCGGCCCAGGCCTGCGGCCTCGATACGCGCGGGCGGTGCTACGATAGCGTCAGTCTGGATCGACGGCCGCTCAGCCGGTCCACGCGCCTCTGGCCGCACACGGAGGGAGTCAAAGCGGGCCTCGTGCGCCATCAAGCTGGAGAGGCGGAGGGGCTGAATTCATGTCTACGGATGCTGCAAACCTTGAACGAGCTTTTTCTTGGCCGGCCGTTCGCGGGGGGCTGGATCGACCGCTTCAGCGCCAATCTCGAGCCGGCTACGGATCACGTGCCCGCGAGTAGCCTCTACCATCTCTATGGCGCCTACCGCGAACTTGACCGCTCTCGCGTGAAGCTGCCGGCGCCGGCTGCGTCCTGACGCCGTCTAGGCGACCAAAAGAGGACTTCGATGCCTTATGAATTTCTGAAACGGCTGGCGAGCTGCAAGGTCGCCATCGTCGGCGACGTGATGCTCGACGCTTATCTGCACGGTGGAGTGACGCGCATCTCACCCGAGGCGCCGGTTCCGGTCATCAAATGGAAGTCCGAAAAAGCGGTCGCTGGCGGCGCCGGCAATGTCGCCGCGAACATCGCCTCGCTCGGCGCTTCCGTCGCGCTGGTAGGCGTCTCCGGCGCCGATGCCGACCGTGAGCAGCTCCTCGCTCTCTTGCGCGCGGCAGGGGAGATCGACGTCGACGGCGTCATCGCCGACAAGGGCCGAAGGACAACCAAGAAGATTCGTGTCGTCGGCCAGGCTCAGCAGATGCTGCGCATCGACCAGGAGGACGATCGACCTCTCGGCGAGGACATTGAGCGCGCTCTCATCGCGAAGGCGATCGAGGCGATCGACGGCTGCGACATCGTCGTCCTGTCCGACTACGGGAAGGGCGTGTTGAACGATCGCGTCATCGCCGCCTGCGTCGCACGCGCCCGCCAGCTTGGAAAAACGCTGATCGTCGACCCGAAGCGCCGGGAGCTCGCCGATTATCGCGGCGCCACGATCCTGACGCCCAACCGCGCCGAGCTAACCTTGGCGACGGGGATGCCTTGCGAGACGGACGAGCAGGCGGAAGCCGCCGCGCGGCGCGTACGCGATGCGATGGGCGCCGAGGTGCTCCTGACCCGCTCCGAGAAAGGCATGTCATTCTTCCCGGCGCAGGGAGACGCCATCCATCTGCCGACGATGGCGAAGTCTGTCTTCGACGTCTCGGGCGCCGGCGACACGGTGGTCGCCTTGATTGCGGTGGCGCTCGCCTCTGGGCTGCCGATGATCGAGGCGATGAAAATCGCCAATCACGCAGCCGGCGTCGTCGTCAGCCGCTTCGGCACGGCGACGCTGACTCCGGAGGAGCTCGCCGCCTCGATCGCGGCCTCGCACATGACCGAAATCCAGGACGGAAGGCTCGTGGACACGGAAACGGCGATCCGACTGCGAAAGTTTTGGGAGGCGCAAGGTTATTCGGTGGGGTTCACCAACGGCTGCTTCGATCTGCTCCATCCCGGCCACGTCTCGCTCATCGCGCGGGCCAGCGCCGCTTGCGACCGGCTGATCGTCGCGCTCAATAGCGATGCGTCGGTCAAACGGCTGAAAGGGCCGAGCCGACCCGTCCAAACTGAGGTCGCGCGCGCCCAGGTGATCGGCGCCGTCAAAGGCGTCGACGCCGTCGTGTTGTTCGACGAGGACACGCCGCAGCGGCTCATCGAGCAATTGCAGCCTGACGTTCTGGTGAAGGGAGCCGATTACCAGGAGGAACAGATCGTCGGCGCGGATGTTGTTCGCGCGCGCGGCGGCAAGGTCATCCGCGCCGAGCTCGTGGACGGGCAGTCAACAACGAGCATTTTGCAGCAGGCCTCTCGGTGAGGAGCACGCCTCGCTGGGAGAGAGCTTGAATCTGCTCCCGGCAAAGGTTGAGATGACCAGGCGATCTGTGCCAAAAATTTATCGAATAAAGCACGTCGGATGGGCGCCGCGTTGGCTACCCATCCCGAGCATCTCAACCGGGCTCGGCGCGTCAATTGCGCGAGGGCTGCCAAGAAGGACTCTTTTCGCGGCGCCAATCCTCTGCTCATAAGCTTCTGAAACGCTTCGAGGACAGCACCGGCTGCCCCGCGTTGATCAACGCGAGCTTCAATGTTTGCGGAAAGGGTGAAGACGCGCCGGGCCCCCTGCTTGGCCTTTCGAAGCTCATGACTGGCCCCCCATTCGCATTGCGATCAAGGCGCTTCGTCTCGAAAGCTGAAGCGCCTTATTAGGTCCCTGGGGGCAAGCAAGCCGGACCCGCGCCGGGCGCGTGGTTCGCCGCTTTCGGATGGGATCACTCGAAGATAAGCCTAATGGGAGGCGGGAGGAGAAGATTTGCAAGACTGGAACGCTGAACTTTACATGAAATTTGAGGAGGAGCGCACGCGCGCGGCGCGCGACCTGCTCTCCCGCGTACCCGACTTCGGGCCGAAGTCTATTGTCGATCTCGGTTGCGGTCCGGGAAACAGCACGCTTTTGCTCCGGGGCCGCTTTCCTGCCGCCGCCATCGTCGGCATGGACACATCGAGCAGCATGCTGAGCGTCGCGCGGCAGCGCATTCCCTCGGCGACATTCGTGAATGAGGACATTGCGCAGTGGCGTCCGAAAGCTCCGCCGGATTTTCTCTTCGCCAATGCGACCCTGCATTTCGTGCCCGATCACTATGCTTTCATCCGGCGCCTCGTGTCGATGCTCGCGCCGGGAGGAATCATCGCCGCGCAAATGCCGAACAGCACGCATCAGGCCTCGCACGCGCTGATGCGGATGATCTCGGCGGAAGATCCTTGGGCGGATCGCCTGCTGCCCATCGCCAAGACCAGGCCGCCAATAGGCCCCGCGGACGAGTATTATCGGCTCTTGACGTCGCTTTGCGCGAGCGTCGATATCTGGGAGACGAGCTATGTGCATCCGGTCGCCGGGCCCGACCAGATCGTGGAATGGTTTGAAGGCGCCGAGCTGCGCCCCTTCCTCGATCCTCTAAGCGACGCGGAGCGCGCGACCTTCCTCTCCCGCTATCGCAAGGAGCTCGAGGCGTCCTACGATCGCCAGCCGGATGGCCGCCTCCTATTGCACTATCCCCGTCTCTTCTTCGTCGCGAGAACCAAGGACTGACGAAACGCCTGGAGAACCTCCAATATGACGGTAACGATCTATCACAACCCGGCGTGCGGCACGTCGCGCAATGTTCTCGCGATGATTCGCGAGCGTGGGATCGAGCCCAAGATTGTTGAATATCTCAAGACGCCGCCCTCAGCCACGAAGCTGAAGTCGCTTCTGGCGCAGATGGGGATTTCTGCGCGCGAGCTCCTGCGCAAGCGCGGGACGCCCTACGAAGAGCTCGGGCTCGACGACGCCAAGTGGAGCGAAGCAGACTTAATCGGCTTCATGACGAAGCATCCGATCCTGATCGAACGACCGATCGTCGAGACGCCGAAAGGGACGAGACTGTGCCGGCCAAAGGAAACGGCGCTGGATGTCCTGTAGCTTACGTGGAGCCGCGCTCGCCCCCCACCCGTCCCGTCTGAGCTTCCGACCCAGGACGCCGCTCCAGCGCCCCCCGCGCCAGCGCGTCGACGCGCTCGTTCATCGCGTCGCCGGCATGGCCTCTGACCCAGCGCCAGTCGATCTCATGGCGTTCACTCGCGGCTTCGAGCCTCAACCACAGGTCGATGTTCTTCACCGGCTTTTTGTCCGCCGTCTTCCAGCCGCGCGCCTTCCAGGCCCGCAGCCATTGCGTGACGCCGTTGCGCAAATATTGGGAGTTGGTGTGCAGAGTCACGGCGCAAGGTCGCGTCAGCGCTTCCAGCGCGGCGATCGCGGCCATCAGCTCCATACGATTATTGGTCGTCTCCGCCTCGCCGCCGGAAATCTCCTTTTCGCGGTCGCCGAAGCGCAAAACCGCCGCATAGCCGCCTGGTCCCGGATTGCCCGAACAGGCGCCGTCCGTCCAGATCTCGACGCGGCGCGTCATCTCGAGCCGCGCATGGCTTGGCCTTGCCGTGGCTCAAAGATCCAGGCCGTAGTCGCGCACATTCGTCATCTCTCTGTGGAATTTGAGCTTGGCGAGATATTCGCGTGGATCCTTGGGACGAACCAGCGCGCCTCCGGGCACCGACAGCGCGTCGATGTATCGCGTGAGCAGGAAACGCAGCGCCGCGCCGCGAGCGAGTATCGGAAGCGCCGCAAGCTCGCGCGCCTCGAGCGGGCGAAGGCGATGATAGGCGCTGACCAGGGCCTGGCCTTTCGCCGGAACATATCGCCATTCGTCGTCGAAGCACCAAGCGTTGAGCGAGATTGCGAGATCATAGACGAAGGCGTCGCAGCAAGCGAAATAGAAGTCGATGAACCCCGAGACTCTTTCGCCAAGGAAGAAGACGTTGTCTGGAAAAAGGTCGGCGTGAATCACGCCGCGGGGCAAATCGTGCGGCCAATTCTCTGCGAGCGTCGCGAGCTCGCCTTCAATCAGCGCCGCCATGCCCCGCTCGACTCCGTCCGCTTCATGCGCGTGAGCGTCAAACAGCGCGCGCCAGCCGTCGAGCGACAACGCGTTGGCGCGGCTCATGCCGAACCCCGCCGCTGCAAGATGCAGCTTGGCCATGGCTTCCCCCAAGGCTTCGCAATGGCGCGCGTCCGGATGGTGCACCCCATAGCCTTCGAGGAAAGTGACGATCGCCGCAGGGCGTCCAACGAGGCGTCCGAGCGCCCTGCCCTTGCGATCCTTGACCGGCAGAGGACAGGACACGCCTTGCGCCGACAGGTGCTCCATCAAGGAGAGGAAGAAGGGCAGATCGCCTTCCGCGACTCGCTTCTCATAAAGCGTCAAAATGTAATTTCCGGACTCCAGATGCAGAAAAAAATTCGAGTTCTCGACGCCCTCGGCGATTCCCTTGCAGGAGAGAAGGGCGCCGAGCTCGTATTGGGCGAGGAAGGCGAGGAGCTCCTCGTCGCTGACTTCCGTGTAGACTGCCATGGCGCTCGTTGGGCGATCGGAAAAGATGCTTGCTCGTCGCCCCTGTCCGAGGCGTCAGACGACCGCTCGCAACTCGCGCGGCAGCGGGAAGGAAACATTTTCGTCGGCGGCGGAGACCGTCTCCACGGTGATGTCGAAGCGCTCGGCGAATGCGCCCATGATTTCCTCGACCAGCACTTCGGGCGCCGAGGCGCCGGCCGTGATGCCGAGCGTCCTGACATCGCCGAAGAGGCTCCAGTCGATCTCGTTACGCCCCTGAACGAGCTGGGCCGGCGCGCCGGAACGCTCCGCGACCTCGCGCAGCCGTTGCGAATTCGAGGAATTGGGCGAGCCCACGACGAGCACCGCGTCGACGAGGGGGGCGACGTGCTTCACCGCCGCCTGGCGGTTCGTGGTCGCGTAGCAGATGTCTTCCTTGTAAGGACCGACGATTGCCGGAAAGCGCTTGGTCAGCGCCTCGATGACCTCTTGCGAGTTGTCGAGCGAGAGCGTCGTCTGAGTGACGTAGGCGAGCGGCTCCCCGTCATCGAGAGCCAGCTTTTCGACGTCGGCGACCGATTCGACCAGCACCACCGCGCCATCGGGCAACTGCCCCATTGTGCCTACAACTTCCGGATGGCCTGCATGGCCCACAAGCAGCACGCGCCGTCCGCGCCGATGATGAATTTCAGCCTCGCGGTGCACCTTGGTCACGAGCGGGCACGTCGCGTCGATTGCGAGCAGATTGCGCTCGGCGGCGTCGGCGGAGACGGATTTCGGGACGCCGTGCGCGGAAAAGATGACGGGAGCGCGCGTGTCCGGCACTTCCTCAAGCTCCTCGACGAAGATCGCCCCCTTGGCCTTCAGCGCCTCCACCACGTAGCGATTGTGAACGATCTCGTGGCGGACATATACCGGCGCGCCATAGACTGTAAGCGCCCGCTCGACCGCGTCGATGGCGCGCACCACACCCGCGCAGAAGCCGCGCGGAGAGCAGAGCAATATTCTCAACGGCGGCTTATCGATGCGGGACTGCGCGTTCATCCGGGCGCTCTCTGCGAAAGCAAGGCTGGGCCGAGGCGGGCCCTAGCGGACGCGCAACCATGCGACGCCTTGGGGCAAACCCATGTCGCGCCAGGGATGGACTGTCAAGCCAAGCGGGAAAGTGCGGGAGGGCCCTCGAAAAGCGAAGGCGCCAAACTCTCAAGCCGCCGCCGTCACCCGTTGTCGGGGGTGTAAATGCGCCCTTCCTTTGAGCCGCGGCGCCGCGAGGAAATGAAGGGGTCGAACACGACATGCTCGGCCGTTGGAGTCGACTCGCCCGAGGACCTATCCTTACGGGGAGGCTGGGGATCTGAAGAACTGGCGGGGCGATCGCCGCGCCTTGGCTTGGGGGAGCCCCCAGAATCGACAAACTTCATTCGCCGCACTCCAAAATATGAAAGGCCTTGGTCGACGCGGGCCGTCGCCAAGCCTGAGAGCTCGAGCGGGGACTGCATACAGCAAATGCGCGTATCTGACTGTTGCACAAAAGCCACAGTGGTAAACAAAATATAACCCAGAGCCTTGAATCGCCGCCAACCGACCTTCTGCACGCCACCCCGCCCTCTCAACGCGCGAGCGATTCCGTTCGAGCGTAAAGCGCGCTAGGTTGGGCCTGCGGTGAGCGATTCACGTCTCGCGCCCGAAGGCTGACAATGCGCGTTCTTGGAATTGAAACGACCTGCGACGAGACGGCCGTTGCCGTCGTCGAGGAAAAATTGGGCGGCGTGGGCGCAGAAATCCTCTCCAACGAGGTGATGAGCCAGATCGCCCGACATGCGGCCTATGGGGGTGTCGTGCCCGAGATCGCCGCGAGGGCGCATATCGAAGTCCTCGACAGGCTGATCGGAAGGGCGCTTGCCGACGCCCGCACCGAAATCGAGCGGCTCGACGCAGTGGCGGCGGCGGCGGGGCCGGGCCTCATCGGCGGGGTGCTCATCGGCCTCACGGCCGGCAAGGCCCTTGCGCTCGCCGCCAAAAAACCCTTCATCGCGGTCAATCATCTCGAGGCCCATGCGCTTACGGCCCGTCTTACTGAAGGGATTGGCTTTCCCTATCTCGCGCTAATCGCGTCGGGCGGACACACGCAGATCGTCGCCGTGCGCGGCGTCGGCGACTACGAGAGGCTCGGCGCGACGGTCGACGACGCTGCGGGCGAGGCCTTCGACAAGGTCGGCAAAATGTTGGGGCTGCCCTACCCGGGCGGGCCCGAGCTCGAGGCGCTGGCACGGCAGGGCGATCCTCAGCGATTTGATTTTCCGCGGCCGATGATTGGTCGGCCCGAGGCTAACTTTTCCTTTTCCGGCCTAAAGACTGCGGCCCGGCAGGCCCTCATGAGACTCGGCGATGCGCCAAGCGAGAGCGATCGGCGCGATCTCGCGGCCTCTTTCCAAGCCGCGGTCGTTGACGTGGTCATTGATCGGCTCCGCGTGGCGTTGCGCCTATTCGGCAAGGCCGACGGGACTTTGCAGGGGTTGGCGATCGGCGGCGGCGTCTGCGCCAACGAGGCGCTGCGACAGGCGCTCTCGCGACTTTGCGGCGAGGCGGGCCTGCGTCTCGCGACTCCGCCCCCAGAGCTCTGCGCGGACAATGGGGCGATGATCGCCTTTGCCGGCCTAGAGCGTTTCAAGCTCGGGCTCGTCGACGATCTCTCTTTTGCGCCGCGTCCGCGCTGGCCTCTGGAAACCCTTCACCGCCCCCTCGGCGCTGTCGCTCAAGCATGACGCGCGCATCTGTCATGGCGCTCGGCGCAGGCGCCTGGGGCACTGCGCTCGCCAATGTGGCGGCCGTCGGCCGCGCGCGCGTTCCCCTTTGGGGACGAGATCCAGCTCACGTCGAGGACCTCGCGCGCCGTCGCGAAAACGCGCGATTTTTACCGGGCTTGCGTCTCGCGGACGCGGTTGCGCCGACGGCTGACCTCGCCGAGCTGCTCGCCGCCGAGATCGTGCTTTGCGCGGCGCCGGCGCAAGCGGTGCGTGGCGTCGCCAGAGCGGCGCGCCCCTATCTCGCGCCCGGCGCCGCCTTCGTCATCTGCGCCAAGGGAATTGAGCAGGGCACGCACGCCTTCATGAGCGAGGTGGTGTCCGAGGAGGCGCCCCAAGTCGAAACCGCCGTTCTCTCGGGCCCGAGCTTTGCAGCCGACGTATGCCGAGGACTTCCGACGGCCGTCACGGTTGCGGCCGGCACTGAAGCGCTGGCGCAGCATTTGGCCGAGCAGTTGTCAAGCCGCAGCTTTCGCCTCTATCGATCAGTGGATGTTCGCGGCGTTGAAATCGGCGGGGCGGCCAAGAATGTGCTGGCGATCGCCTGTGGCATGGCCGCGGGGCGCAGGCTCGGCGCGTCGGCCAATGCTGCGCTCATCGCCCGCGGCTTCGCGGAACTAAGACGGCTCGGCGTGGCTTGGGGGGCGAAAACCGAAACCCTTATGGGTCTCTCCGGCCTCGGCGACCTGGTTCTGACCTGCGGCTCCAGCCAGTCTCGTAACTTCGCGCTCGGCGAGGCGCTGGGGCGGGGCGAGACCCTGCAGGAAGCGAGGCACGGCAAATTGGCGGAGGGCGCCTTCACGGCCTCCGCCTTAATGGAGATCGCCCACGCCCGGTCGGTCGAAATGCCTATCTGTCAATCGGTCACCGAAATCCTTGCCGGAAGGATGGACGTTGAGGCGGCGATCGACGCGCTTCTGATGCGACCGCTGCGGGCCGAAGGATGAAGGAACAGCGGCGATGGGCGTCTAGGGATCTGGCCACCGCCGACTCCCGATCGTCACGCGGTGGCGATATATTGGTGCAGAGCCTGACGTTCCGCGTCGATCGTATCGATGCGAAACTTGACCGCGTCGCCAATCGACACGAGGCCGACGAGACGCCCTTCGCGCAGAACGGGCAGATGCCGACGCCGCTCGATCGTCATGGTCTCCATCGCGTCATCGACGCTGTCGTGCTCGGACAGGAAGCGGAAATTGCGCCCCATATGGCTTTCCACCCGCTCAGCCAGTGCGTCCGCTCCCCTTGCGCCGATCGCCGCGAGAATGTCGGTCTCGGAGATGACGCCGGCGACCTCGCCCCAGCGATCGATTACAACGAGGGCGCCGATCCCACGCTGTGCGAGTTCCGCCGCGGCTTCCTTCAGGGTCTGCTCCGGCGTCGTCGTGAACACTTCGGCCCCTTTGAGGGCGAGAATGCGCGCAATGCTCATACTGCGGATCTCCCTTCCGGCGAATGCGCCCCCGTTTGGACGCAATCGGAGTAATCGTTGTAACGCAGCCCGGTCTCAACCGTTCCCCGCAAAAGATAATTTGTTATGCGCTTGGTATATGAGGCGAACAATCTGGTGCACTGCAGCGAAGATCTGTGAGCGCGTTGATTGATCAAAGCTGCTAAGTTTGAGGAGCCCGAATGTCGTTCAGAAAAACGCCTATCGTCGATGAGCTTAAGCTCGGCGAAATCGCCGCGATAACCCCGTTGAACATGCGCTTGCGACTGGGGGGAAGAACATGCTGAACCCAGCTGTGACGCCTGATACATCCTCGCGGGAGGATCGCGCGCGGTATCGCGAGTTGATAGCCGCCGCCAAGGGGCTGCCGCCGATTAGAACGGCGGTTGTGCATCCTTGCGACGAGGCTTCCCTGCTGGGCGCGCTCGAGGCTGGCGACGAAGGGTTGATCGTTCCGATCCTGGTGGGTCCAGAGGCGAAAATCCGCGCCGCCGCCGAAGCAGCCGGACGCCGCCTCAATGGCGTCGAGATCGTGGCCGCGCCCCACAGCCACGCCGCCGCGGGGCGCGCCGCCGAGTTGGCGCGCGAAGGCCGCGTCGATGCGATCATGAAAGGCTCCTTGCACACCGACGAGCTGATGGCGGCCGCGCTCGACCCTGCCATGGGGCTGCGCACCGAACGCCGCATGAGCCATGTCTTCGCGATCGACGCGCCGCACTATCCGAAGCCTCTCTTCATTACCGACGCGGCCATCAACATCTATCCTGACCTCGAGACGAAGCGCGACATCGTGCAGAACGCCATCGATCTCGCCCGAGCCTTAAGGATCGATCCGCCCAAGGTCGCGATCCTCTCTGCGGTCGAGACGGTCACGCCGAAAATTCCTTCGACGGTCGACGCTGCGGCGCTTTGCAAGATGGCGGACCGCGGCCAGATCACAGGCGGAATTCTGGACGGCCCGCTCGCCTTCGACAACGCTGTCTCAAAGGAGGCGGCGCACGCCAAGGGGATCGTCTCGCCGGTCGCCGGCGACGCCGACATTCTCGTCGCGCCCGATCTCGAGGCCGGCAATATGATGGCGAAGCAATTGGTCTATCTCGGCGACGCCGGCGTCGCCGGGCTCGTGCTCGGAGCGCGCGTCCCCATCATGCTGACAAGCCGGGCCGACGGCGTGCTCTCGCGGCTCGCCTCAGCGGCTCTCGCGCAGATTTTTGCGCATTGGCGTCAGAGGGGCGGGTGGCGAAAGATCGAAGAAAAATCGGCGCCCCACGCGGCGACCGAGCTCAGCTGATGAGGCGCCAGGGCGATTGACCCCGGCCAATCGTCACGGGCGCAAAAAGAAAAACGCCTTCATGTTCGCCGCGGGAACATGAAGGCGCTCTTTTGCCGAGCCGTCTCTAAAACTTAAGCCGAGATGCGTTCGTCGCCTTCCGACGGCTCGCGCAGCACGTAGCCACGACCCCAGACCGTCTCGATATAGTTGCGGCCTTCGCTGGCGTTGGCGAGCTTCTTACGCAGCTTGCAGATGAAGACGTCGATGATCTTCAGCTCCGGCTCGTCCATGCCACCGTAGAGGTGGTTGAGGAACATTTCCTTGGTCAGCGTCGTGCCCTTGCGCAACGACAGCAGCTCAAGCATTTGATATTCTTTTCCAGTGAGATGCACGCGGGCGCCGCCGACCTCGACGGTCTTTTGATCGAGATTGACGACGAGATCGCCCGTGGCGATGACGGACTGGGCGTGTCCCTTCGAGCGGCGCACAATGGCGTGAATGCGGGCGACGAGCTCGTCCTTATGGAACGGCTTGGTCAGATAGTCGTCGGCGCCGAAGCCCAATCCCTTCACCTTGTCCTCGATGCCGGCGAGGCCGGATAGGATCAAAATCGGAGTCTTGACCTTGGCGACACGCAAGGTGCGCAGCACCTCATAGCCCGACATATCGGGGAGATTCAGGTCGAGCAGGATGATATCGTAGTCGTAAAGCTTGCCGAGGTCTATGCCTTCCTCTCCGAGGTCTGTCGTATAGACGTTGAAATTCTCGGATTTCAGCATGAGCTCGATGCTTTGAGCTGTCGCGCTATCGTCCTCAATCAGTAAAACGCGCATGTCAGATCCCCACCGAGCCCCTGCTCTCGCCTGCGATGATATCTTGCCGGACTCCGCCGGCTCGTGTCGCCAAACCCCTGTCGAACACCACTTCGCCCGATTTAATTAACCCTAACTCCTCAATGGTTAAGAAACCCTCACTGACGCAGCGGCGGATGCAGATTCGGAGCGGCCCAGCGCCTTCCCCTCTCCTGCCCGCAACTTCAGGTAGTCGAGGCGAAGAATTTTCGCCCCGACGAAGATCGAATCACCCTTAAGAGAATGTATAACTCGCATCGGGCCAGCCGTGAATCCGCGGCTCCCGCAGACCGGCCGAATATTTCCGCTGTGGGCTTTATCCGTTAGACGCGCAGGAGCGGGGTCGTCAGGCGGAAGGCGCCGGTTGTTCAGAGGCCAGCAGCGCATCCAGGCGGCCCGCCTCCTCCAGCGCGTATAAATCGTCGCACCCGCCGACGTGAGTCTCTCCGATGAAAATCTGAGGGACTGTGCGGCGCCCGCCGGCCCGCTCGGACATCTTCGACCGGCCCGCGGCGTCGCCGTCGACGCCGATCTCCTGGAAGCTCAAGCCCTTTTGCGTGAGGAGTTGCTTTGCTGCGATGCAATAGGGGCAGCTGGAAGTGGTGTAGATCTCGACCTTGGGCATCTCTGGTTCCGTTTCCGAACAAGCCCCCGGCCCGGGCAGCTGGCTATCCGAGCGCCCCGAGGCCAAGATGGGTGAAAGCTGTTTCGCGACAAGCGGGTCGCGCCGTCGCGAACCCGTTGATGCTAGCACGGCGCCAAGTGGATTAGGAGGGGCGGAAAGCCGATCGCCGATGCGGACATTGCGTCTACACACGCGAGGCGAACCCGCCTCAGTGGCGTTCCCAGAGCCACGCCGCGCCCCGCACGCCACTGCTGTCTCCGTGGCGATTTTTCACGACGGGCGTCGCGAGCGCGTCGGTGAAGGCGTATTCCCCGACAAGCCGCTCCAGCCCTTGGTAGACGCGGTCGATATTGGAAACGCCGCCGCCAAGCACGACCACGTCTGGGTCGACGATATTGACGACTGAGGCCAGCGCCCGCGCCAGGCGGTCTCGATAGGCGTCGAGGGCCTCGAGCGCGAGAGGATCTCCGGCGTCCGCTCGGAGCGCGACCTCTTCCGCGGCGATCTTTTCGCCGCTCCTCCGCCCATAGTCCGCGGCGAGCGCGCCGCCGCAGAGATAGGTTTCGACGCAGCCTTCGCGCCCGCAATAGCAAGTGGGGCCGGGATATTCGTCGGCGTGCATGCGCGGCAGCGGATTGTGGCCCCATTCGCCGGCGAGCGCATTCGCGCCTCTCAGAAGCCTGCCGTGGACCATCAGCCCGCCGCCGACGCCTGTCCCGAGAATGACTCCGAAAACGACCGCTCTCCCCTCGCCGGCCCCGTCTGTCGCCTCCGACAAGGCGAAGCAATTGGCGTCGTTTTCGATTCGCGTTTCGCGTCCGAGCGCGCGACCGAGGTCTTCAGCCAAGGGACGGCCATTGAGAACCAGCGTGTTGGAGTTTCGGATGCGCCCGCTCGCCGGCGAGATGGAGCCCGGCACGCCGACGCCGACCCGCCCCTCTTGGCCGATTTCGGCTTCAATCGAGCCGACGAGCGCGGCGATTTCTCTGATGATGGCGGCGTAATCGTAAGCGGGCGTCCGAATTCGGCGTCGAAGCAGCGTCGCGCCTGAGGGATCCAGCGCGATCGCTTCGGTTTTCGTCCCGCCAAGGTCGACGCCGATACGCAGCCGCTGCGCGGTCAACGGGTGCGCGCTCGATCGAGATTCTTCGCGTCTTTCAGCGCCGATTTGGCCGATTTGTCGATGCGCGCCTGATCGAGGTCGAGATCTATCGCCCGCACGCCCTCCCATCTCGCACCGGCGAAGTCGGCTCCCGACGCATCGGCGTCTTCGAGAGCCGCCCCCGAAAAATTGGCCCCGGCCGCATGAAGGAAGCGCAAATCGGCGTGGCTCAAATTGGCCGCGGTGAAATCAGCTCCTTCGGCGTTGGCCGTGCTGAGCACGATGCGCATCAAACCCATGGACTGGTTCTTCATGTCCGAAGAGAGATCGGCCTGCACGAATTTCGCCCCGCGCAGACTGGCGCCGGTGAGATCGCCAGTGACGCGGGCGAGCGAGAAATCGGCGCCGTCGGCGCGAATCTGCTGCATCTGGGCGGAGAAAAGATGCGCGTCGATGAGCGACGCATGAGAAAGATCCGCCTCCAGCAGCCACGCCTGATCAAGGATCGCATGATCGAGCTTTGCGCCGACAAGGCGCGTTTTCACAAGGCGCGCTGCGTGGAGATTCACCCCGGAAAGATCGAGGCCCGAGAGGTCGAGCCCGTTGAGGCTCTTTCCCGAGAGGTCGATGCGCCCGTCGCCGCTCGTCCTTCCCTTGAGGATGGCCTCGATCGCCTCACGCGTCAGCTCGGCTTGGGAATAGGCGGGTTGGGCAAGGTCCACGCCGCGCAGCAACTCTTGGGCGCCTGACGAGGCCGTCAGGAGGAGAAGCAAGAGCGCGGCGCTTCCCATCACTCGAATGCGCTTTTCACCGGTCATTCTGTCGGACTCTGTTGTTGATGCGCGGCCAACTCCCGCGCCTGCTGAATCCATTTGCCGCGCTCGATGCGGCCCGGGGTCGCGAGCGCCGCGCCGATCCAGCGCGCGTTGTCGAGGCTCCATTCAGCGATTTGATCGAAGTGATAGATACCCAGAGCGTTCAGCTTGGCCTCGCTCTTGGGTCCGACGCCCTTGATCTTCTTGAGATCGTCCGCGCCAGCGGCGCGCGGAGCCGCCAGAGCCTCGGGCGGCTTGCCCGGTAGCGGCTTTTCCCCCGAGGGTTCCAGAGCCACGGACGCTTCGCCCTTCGTCGGCCCAGGCTCGACTGGCGGCGATGGCGCGGATTCCTGCTCGGCGCGTCGGAGCTTGCCGCCATCGTGGAATTGCAAGATCGGGGCGGTCGCCGCACGAGACTTGAACCTTACCGTTGCGGGCGCCGATCCGCCGATTTTAAAAGCCCCGCCGCTCAACACGCCGAGAGAATAAGCGGCGCCCGCGAGCAGGGCAAATTCGAGGATCAGAGCCTCTCGTCCTTGGAATTTTTCGCTCAAAAGAGCTGCGCCAAGAAGTCCGAGCATCGCTGCCCCAAGAACAACGAAGCCTATTTTGGCCTTGAAGCTCGCATCCGGCGGCCTTGTCGCTGCTCCAACGATGAGGCCAAGCGCCGCAGCGCCGGCGAACCATGGCCAGCCCAGCGTCAGCAGATAAAGCATGGCCTTTTCCTCCTTCCCTCGCACAAACGGAGCGGCTTTTGGGTCGGTGTTGTCAGGGCTTTGCGGCGGCCGGCGGGACCTGTTGCAAAATGAGTCCGTAACCCTGCGGCAGCCTCAAGGCGAGCGATTCGGCCAAGGCGCCGGCTGGCTTCGCCTCGCTCGTCAAGGTCACGAGCCGATCGGAAATGATGAGTTCGCCCTGACGGAGCTCAGCCAGCGCTTGGAGCCCCGCGGCGACGGCGGCCGAGAAGTTTCGCGGGGCGCCCCTGGCCGGCGTCACCGCTTCCGAGATGGCCGTTCCGGGAAACAGGCTCGGCGCAGCAACACGTATCGCCTCGATATCTTGGTAAGGCGCAGAGCCTTCCAACCGCAGCGAGCCCGCGACAAATTTGGCTGAAAAAACGAAAGGCGACACGGCCGCCGGCGCAACTTTCAGCTCGAACGCCAGTCTGCGTACCTCGGGCAGGTTGGAGAACGAGGCTATTGCTCGGTCCCGGTCGGCCTCGGAAGCCGCCAAACCCTCAATCGCCAAGTCGCGGCCGGAAACCTGCAGCTTGGCGTCTAAAAGCGCGTCCCCGAGTTGCGACGCCACCCGCTCCGCGCTCCGGCGAAGCCCGGTCTCGACCTGAACGGCGAGCGATTGCACGCCGAAATAGACAATTGCCGCCAGGACGGGCAGCCCAATCAGCCCTTTCAGCGTTTGGAGCATATCCGTCGCGCCTCCTTTTGGCAGACTGGGCGCCAGCCTAGCCCCGAGCCGAGGCCGCGTGAACCCACAATTGACGAGGGTCGCACCGCCTCTTCAGGCCACGCTTTCTCCATGATTATCGGCTTATCTGGCGCGAAGGTGTCCGCTGCGTCGAGAACGTCGCAAGCGCCCACCCCGAAACTGCGCATTTCGAGGAAACTTCGATCGGGAGGTGGAGCGCAATAGCGCCGCCCGCCCCGCTGCGAAGAAAGGGAGAAAACTCCATGAAGAAGCTTGTGCTGCTCGCCGTGGCTCTGGCCTTGGGTGGGTGCTACACCCCGCAAGATCGTGCTGTTGGCGGCGCAGCGATCGGCGGCGTGACCGGCGCGACCATCGGAGCCATAGCGTCCAACGGCCGGGCGGGTGGAACGCTCGCCGGGGCCGCTCTCGGCGCCGCGACCGGCGCCATCGTGGGCGCCGCGACCACGCCGCCGCCCCCGCCGCCCCCTCCCCCTCCCCCGCGTTGCGCGAGATGGGGTCGTGATTATTACGGCGAGCCCGTCTGCCTCGCCTTCTACTGATCGAAAACTGGTGTACTCGCGGCCCGGGCCCCCAAGCCCGGGCGTTTGCTGTCAAGATGGAGACGGACAGGTCTCGGCAAACGGCTAAAATCCCGGCAACCGCAACTCCACCCTAAGGCCCCCGCTCGGGCTGTCCGTCAACTGCAACGAACCGCCGTAAGCCGCGGCGAGATCGACCACAATGGACAGCCCCAAGCCCGAGCCGGGTTTCGTTTCGTCGAGCCGGCGGCCACGCTGGGTGGCGGCGGCCCGAAGCTCCGGGGCGAGCCCCGGGCCGTCATCGTCGATCCAGATGCGCAGCGCGCTTCGGCCTTCCGACCCTGAAGGAACCAAACTCGCCTCCACCCGCACCGCCTCTCGCGCCCATTTGCCGGCATTGTCGACGAGATTGCCGACCATGTCGTCGAAATCCTGCGGTTCCCCGAGGAACCAGAGCGCATCCGAAACGTGGGCCGAAAATTGGATTCCCCGGGTTGCGTATAGCTTCGTGAAAGTGCGCAGGAGCGCCGACAGAGCCGGCGCTACCCTGGTCGACGAACCCAGGGCTCCCGCCCGCGCCGCCGCCCGGGCGCGGTCGAGATAGTAGGCGACCTGATGGCGCATGACCTGCGCCTGTTCGCTGACCTTGTCGGAAAGAGGCGAAGGGGCGGCGTCCGCTTCGTTGATGATGACGCTGAGCGGCGTCTTCAACGCGTGGGCGAGATTGCCGACCTGCGTTTTTGCACGCTCCACAATGTCGCGGTTCGCCACCATCAAGAGGTTGAGCTCCTCGACGAGCGGCGCTACCTCGCTGGGATATGCTCCCTGGATTTTGTCGCGCCCACCGCGCCGGATGTCGCCCAGCTCCTGTCGCAAGGCCCGTAGCGGCCGCAGGCCCACGCGCACCTGAACCGCCGCCGCCGCGGCGAGCGCGACTGCGAGCAGAGTGAAGGCGCCGACGAGGATGAGGCGAAACCGCGTGATTCTCGGCTCGATCTCATCGAGGCTCGCGGCGACCTGCAAAAGGTAGACGCCCGCATCCCGGACATTGGTCCTCGATTGAACCATGTAGAGACGATCGCCTCCTGGTCCCTCGACCTCTCCACCGTGTATCCCCGCAAACTCGCTCCCTGAGAGAGAGGCGGGAAGCTTTGGCAGTTGCTCGGTGAAAAGCGAGTGGGACGTCACGATCTCACGCGGCGTCACATCGGTCCTGGTCACCTGCCAGTACCAGCCTTTGAGCGGAAGCTCGAACCTCGGCTCGGGCAGCTCGATCGCGATCTCTCGCCCTTCCTGGGCAAAATCTTCTACGTCTCTCCCCATTTTCTTCAGATAGCCTTCGAGCTTCTGCTCGAAGTTCTCCAACTCGCTGCGGCGATAGAACTCGGTGAGCAGCAGGGAGGCGACGAGAAGCAGCGGGAAGCTCAGCGCGGCGGCAGACAAAAAAAGACGTCGAGCGATAGAACCGGCGGCAGGGAGCCAATCGCGCATCGTCCTTCAGCTTTTCTCTCGTTCACCGGGCGGCGCCGCGATATAGCCGAGGCCCCGCACGGTTTGAATGAGATCGACGCCCAGCTTCTTGCGCAAACGACCAACGAAAACTTCGATCGTGTTCGAGTCGCGGTCGAAATCCTGATCGTAAAGATGTTCGATGATTTCCGTGCGAGAGATCACGCGCCCGGCGTGGTGAAGAAGATAGGCCAGGAGCCTGTATTCATGGGAGGTGAGCTTCACCGGGGCGCCGTCCACGACGACACGGCCCGCCTTGGCGTCGAGCGTGACGGGGCCGCAGACGATCTCGTTCGTCGCTCGTCCGGACGCCCGCCGCAACAGCGCGCGCAGACGCGCCAAGACCTCCTCCATATGGAACGGCTTAGCCACATAATCGTCGGCGCCGGCGTCGAACCCTTGCACCTTGTCGCTCCAACGATCCCGAGCCGTTAGGATCAACACGGGGGTGAGACGACCGGCCTTACGCCACTCCTGCAACACGCTGACGCCGTCCTTCTTGGGCAGACCCACGTCGAGCACAATCGCATCATAAGGCTCTGTATCTCCAAGGAAATACCCCTCTTCACCGTCAAAGGCGCGATCCACCGCGTAACCGGCCTGCTGGAACGCCTCGACAAGCTGCCGATTCAAGTCCTTGTCGTCCTCGACCACAAGTAGCCGCACTTCCAGTCCCTCTTCTCCGGGCCTAAGGCCGCTTTTCGCGCCAGGGGTGGGGTTTGCCGTCCGCGGCGTTCAGCGGAACGCGCTCGATTCGCCCATCACGGCGCATGACTGTGATGTCGTAGATGAAGACCTCGCCGTTGCGGCAAAGCTGCGCCGCCAGCGCCTCCCCCTGGTTTTCCGCCCCGGCCTTTCGGAGAAGCGGAACCGGGTCGGCCAACCCATGTTGCGCGATTTTCTCGCGCGTCTGCGCTATCGTGTAGCACTCGGTAGCGGGCGCTTCAGCCGCGCGACCGCCTACAGCGCAGCCGAGCGCGGCGCCAACCGCCAATATCGTTGCCCCGCGCCGCAGCAGCACTGCAAAATCCCTCCCGGCGAAGATTTACAGTCTGCCTTCTGAACTTGGGATGAACGGAACCGGACGTTAGCGGAGAAGCCGGTCCGCGCCAGCCAAACCGTCAGCGAGCGCGCTTGGGCCAAGACTTGGGCCAACGGCGGATATAGCGAGGCAGGTCCTCCACCTCGATATCCTGCTCATTCGCCTCCACCCGCCCCCTGACTGACATTCCGGCCTTATGGACGCTCTCCGGATCACCGGTGAGAAGGTGATGCCAGGAGGGCAGCGGTTTGCCCTCGAGGCGCAGCCGATAGGCGCAGCTTGGAGGAAGCCAGGAGATTTCGGCGAGCCTCGTCAGCGTCAACCGCACGCATTCGGGAACCAGGCGCTTTCGCCCTTTATATTGAGCGCACCGGCAGCTGTGGTGATCCAGCAGCCGACAGGCCACGCTGGTGTGATGAATTTCGCCGGTGTCCTCGTCCTCCAGCTTGACAAGGCAGCAGCGGCCGCAACCGTCGCAGAGCCTCTCCCACTCCGAGGAGGTCAGAGACGCAAGGGGCTTCTCCCAGAAGCGCTTAGAATCAGAGGCCATGAATGCAGACTTGATCCTCTCCCTTGGCTCAGCCCAGCTAAGGCCTTATCTTTAGTGGTCGGAGCCCAGACCATCGTCAACAGGGTTAGAGAAGTGCTAGGTTCCGCATCCGCGGAAAGACCGTAGGGCGGGGAATCCGATCTTGTGGCAAAAACTGAAAAACCTCGGCGTCGTCAAGCGTATTCAGCGCGCCCTACTCGCTATCGACGCCTCCATTGATTGGGGCATGTTCGACAGCGGCCGCAGGTCGCGGGAAAGCTACGAGAAATTCTCCAATTTCATGTCGCGTTTCCAAGTGTCGGGCCCGGCGCGACTCGTCGTGGAGTTGTTATGTGAGACTTTGACGCTGGGCTTCGCCGTCGGACTTGTCGCTCTGACCCTCGCCCTCTCGGCTTTTCGCCTGACGAGCGAGCACGATTGGCTCAAACGCGCGGATCTCGCCGTCACATTTTTCGATCGTTATGGCGCCGAGGTGGGAAACCGCGGCATCAGGCATGACGACGCCGTGCCGTTGGAGCAGTATCCGCCCCATCTGATCAAGGCTGTCCTCGCGACAGAAGACAGAAGGTTTTACGAGCATTTTGGCATCGATGTGATCGGAACGGCGCGCGCCCTCACGGTGAACGCTAAGTCTTCTGGCGTGGTGCAAGGCGGCTCCTCGATTACTCAGCAGCTCGCCAAGAACCTGTTTCTCTCAAACGAGCGCACCGTCACGCGCAAAATCAATGAAGCCTTTCTCGCCCTCTGGCTCGAGCACCATCTGACCAAAAGGGATATTCTGCAGCTCTATCTTGACCGCGTCTACATGGGTGGCGGAACTTTCGGCGTGCAGGCGGCGGCGGAGTTCTATTTTGGCAAGTCCGTCAAGGACGTGACCGTCGCGGAGGGCGCGATGCTCGCCGGCCTGTTCAAGGCCCCGACCAAATACGCCCCGCACGTCAATCTGCCGGCGGCGCGCGCCCGGGCGAATGACGTGTTGAACAACCTCGTCGAATTCGGCTTCATGTCCGAAAGCGAGGTGGCGCAGGCGAAGCGCAATCCGGCGACGCCCGTGGCGCGGAAAGAAGAAACCAGTCCGGACTGGTATTTGGACTATGCCTATGGCGAGGTGCAGAAGCTCGCGGAGTCCGGCAAGCTGGGCGAGGAGCGCATTCTCAATGTGCGCTTGGCGCTCGAACTCGAATATTCAGAAACGAGCCGACTCCGTTATCGAAGACAATTTGCGTCTCAGCGGAAAATCTTATCACGTCAAACAGGGCGCGATGGTCGTGATGGAGCCTGATGGCGCCCTGCGCGCGATCGTGGGCGGTCGGGACTACGGCGCGAGCCAATTCAACCGCGCCACGGAAGCGCTGCGGCAGCCCGGCTCATCCTTCAAACCATACGTCTACCTGACCGCTTTGATGACCGGGAAGTTCAATCCTACGACGATCGTCGTGGATTCGCCCGTTTGCATCGGCAATTGGTGCCCCCATAATTTTGGCGGCTCCTACGCCGGCTCGCTGCCTCTCGCCAATGCGCTGGCAAGATCGCTGAACACCGTCGCAGTCAAGCTTTCGATCGCGATCGGCAACGGCAATCCAAAAATCGGCCGCGCCAAAATCGTAGAGACGGCGCGCGCCTTAGGGATCACCGCGCCTCTGACGGACACGCCCTCTCTTCCCATCGGGGCTTGCGAACTGACGGTGCTGGAGCATTCCGCCGCCTATGCCGCTTTCGTCAACGGAGGAAAGCGCGCCACGGCCTATTCCGCCGTGGAAATTTCCAATCGACGAGGCGACGTGCTTTACAAGCACGATCGAGACGCGCCGAAACAGGTGCAAGCGGTTCCCCTCGACAAGGTCATCGAGCTCGGCTCGATGATGCGCAAGGTGGTCCTGGAGGGCACGGGACGCGCCGCCGACCTGGGGCCCGGCATCGACGTGATCGGCAAAACCGGCACGACCAACGGCTTCAAGGACGCCTGGTTCTGCGGCTATTCGGGCACGATGGGCGGCTGTATCTGGTATGGCAATGACGACGGCGAGTTGATGGCCAATATGACGGGGGGCTCGCTGCCGGCGCACACGTGGCACGATGTCATGGCTTATGCCCACCAGGGAGTTCAAATAAAGCCGATTGTGGGCATGACGCCGTCCGCTCCGCCTCAGACGGCGGCCAATGGGGCCTCCGCGGCCAAACCTGCCGATCCGGGGGCCCCCCAACGGCCCTCGTCGCTTTCAAAGGGGGCAGCCGAGGCGCTGTCCGCGATTGCCGCCAAAGCCAAGAATTTACCTCTCGGCAAAGGCGCAAAGCTGGATGAGCCTTCTCAGCCGCGACCCGCTCAGGCGGCTGCACAAAATTCCGCTGGTGGCGGCGGCGCTTTAGAATGATTATCAGCGAACTTCGCCTAATGTCGGGGAACTAAAGCTTTGCTCCAGAGATCGTCACCTTCTCCCGGGGCGCAGAGTAAGTTTGGCCCGACGTCGCGACGTTCGCACCGAATCTACATCGCCGCCTTTTGGACCGCGGCTTGCGGCTTGGCTCTCGGTCTTGCGGCGACCTGGGCGGCGCTCAACGCCGGGTATGGTTTTGGCCCCCTCGTCGCCGGCCCCTGGACCGCCTGGCCACAGACAGGCGGCCCGGAAATCGATCCCTACGCGCGGGCTGCGTTCGCGCGACGCGGAGAGGCGCCGCTAGCGCGTGAACTGGGCTTGGCTTTTGTCGCTCGAACCGACTCCGGCGGCGCGCCGCTCAACGGTCATTGCGATTACCTTATCAGCTCACCCGCTCCGCCGGCTCGCTTCTGGACGCTGAGCCTGCTCGATCAAAAAGGCGCGCCGCTGCCCAGCGACACGCAGAGATACGCCTACACCTCCGCAGAGATTCTCAGGCGCGAAGGCGGCGGGTTTAAAATAGAGGTTTCGCGGAATGCGAGACCCGGTAACTGGCTTTCGCCCGGAAATGCCCGCGCCTTCGAGATCACGCTGCGCCTTTACGATATCTCCATCGACGCCGCAGCCAAGCTCGACGCCTCAGCCTTTCCAAGCATTGTGCGGCAGGCCTGCGCATGAACCTCCGAGACAGACTGCTCGATCTCCTGCCCTGGTGCATCGCCGCTCTTTTCCTGGCGGGAGTGGTTCATATCGTCTCGATCCTGCTGATGCCTTATCTCGCGCCCAGAGACGCGTACCATCGCCTTCTCGAGGCGGCGAAAACGCAACAGCCGTCCTCCACGGGCATTGTGATGCTGGACGCGACGACGCCTGGCGACCCTTTGCTGCCCTCAGAGGATCCCGCATTGGTGGAAGGCGCATGCGTCTATGATCTATCCGGCGGATTGCTGCGATTGACCGCGACCGTGGACGGCGACAATTTTCTTGGGATTTCCTTCCACAGCGCTCTCGGACCCGTGTTTCACGCGCTGACGGATCGTGGCGCCGACAAAAACAAGATTGAAATCGTGCTAGGGCAAGCGCCTCAAATCGAAGACCTAGAGGAGGCCGATCCCGAAGATGGGCCTCCACCGTCCGAAACCCGCGTGACAGCGCCCGGGCCAAGGGGATTTGTGCTGATCCGGGCCCTGGCGAAACGGGGCTCCGATGTCGAACGGGCGCGCGCCGCCGTAAACGCCGTGAAATGCGAATCCTTCGACGTCGCTGACTGACGGAGGAACGGCACCGGCGGGAGCGCCGAGTTCCGTGTATCGAAGGTCTGCTGTGACGGTGTCGGGCCATCCACATACGAAATACCGGGATCGCATCTGAGCAAGCCCAAGGAGCCACGCATGAGCTTTAGTACCGATCGAGATCGAAACGCACGGGCGAGCGAGGCTGGTGCGACTGAACCGACCTGACGCGCTGAACGCGCTGAACGCCGAGCTCATCGCCGAGCTGGGCGTCGCCTTGCTACAGTCCGAGCAGGATCCCGAGATCGGTTGCGTTGTTTTGACGGGCTCGGAAAAGGCCTTCGCTGCGGGCGCCGACATAAAGGAAATGCGAGAGAAAACCTACGCAGAGGCTCTTTTGGAGGATTTCCTCGGCCAATGGGACGCCGTGGCGCGCACGCGCAAGCCGATCATCGCCGCGGTGTCGGGTTTCGCGCTTGGCGGCGGGTGCGAATTGGCCATGATGTGCGACTTCATTCTCGCGTCTGAAACGGCGCAATTTGGCCAACCGGAAATCAAGCTCGGGGTCATTCCGGGAGCCGGCGGCACGCAACGTCTGACGCGCGCCATCGGCAAGGCGAAGGCCATGGAGCTCTGTCTTACGGGCCGCATGATGGGAGCCGAGGAAGCCGAACGCGCGGGCCTTGTCGCACGCGTCCTGCCGGCGGCGGATCTTCTGCCCGAGGCGATCAAGACGGCGCAACGCATCGGGGCGATGTCGGCGCCCGCGGCGCTATCCGTCAAGGAAGCGGTCAATCGGGCTTTCGAGACCACGCTGGCGGAAGGGATACGATTTGAGCGCCGGGCTTTCCACGCGCTATTCTCGACGCAGGATCAAAAGGAAGGAATGAGCGCCTTCGTCGAAAAGCGGGCGCCGAAATTCCAGAACCGCTGATGCGCACGCCATTTCACCGGAAACCACATGCTGGAACGGTTTCGTGAACATTGAAACGCGCCCGATTTTGTCCATTGTCGCGCCGCTCTACAATGAGGAGCGGAATTTGCGCCCCTTGGTCGCCCGTCTCCTGCCTGTCCTGGAGGGGGTCGGCTTGCCCTTCGAGGCGCTGTTCGTCAATGACGGCTCAACCGACGGCACCCTTGAAACCCTGCGCGAGCTCTGCGCCGCGGACCCGCGCTTGATCGCCATCTCCTTCAGCCGGAACTTTGGGAAGGAAATCGCCATTGCCGCAGGACTGGACCATGCTCGGGGTTCTGCGGTGGTGGTGATGGACGCAGATCTACAGCACCCTCCGGAGGTCATTCCCCAATTTGTCGAAAAGTGGCGAGAGGGCTATGAAAACGTTTATGCAGAACGCGTGGATCGGGCCTCTGATCCGCGGCTTCGGGCGGTGCTGACACGACTCTTCTACACGCTGATCGATCACATTGGGGATGTCGTGCTGCCGGAGGGCGCCGGCGACTTCCGGCTGCTCGACCGCAAAGCGGTAGACGCGCTCTGCGCCATGCGCGAACGAGCTCGGTTCAACAAAGGCCTGTTCGCCTGGATCGGCTTCAAGACGATTGGCGTGCCTTTCATCGTTGAGCAACGCGCGCATGGCGCCTCGACCTTCAACTTTTCTCGCTTAGCTCGTTTCGCGCTTGACGGCGTCATGTCTTTCTCATCGATCCCTCTGAGGATATGGACGTTTTTTGGCTTGCTGATCTCCGGCTGCGCCTTGGCGATGGCCGCATGGTTCTTCTTCAAGACGATGATCCTCGGCGTCGATACGCCCGGCTTCGCGACTTTGATTGTCTCGATCGCATTTTTCTCAGGCGTGCAGCTCATTTCCCTCGGCGTGATCGGCGAATATATCGCTCGCATTTTCTCCGAGGTTAAGGGCAGGCCATTATATCTTGTGACGGAGCGGATCGGCGGACCTGTTCAAAACGGCGTCCCGCCGGGGTCGTCTCGATGATCCGGAATCTCGTTTCCGTCGGTGGTTTCACCCTTCTTTCGCGCATCACCGGCTTTCTGAGCCAGATGGTTCAAGCCGACATCCTCGGCGCGAGCGAGGTTTCCGACGCATTCATCATCGCGCAACGGCTCCCCAACAGCTTTCGCAGCATATTCGGAGAAGGCGCGTTCAACGCAGCCTACATCCCCTGCTATTCAGAGACTTTGGAGCAGGAAGGCGCCGAGAGCGCCAAGGACTTCGCCTCGCAGATTTTTTCGCTGCTGATTGTCACTCAAGCCTTGATCCTGATCCTCGCCTGGCTTTTCACCCCGCAGCTCGTCGAGGTCATGGCGCCGGGCTTGGGCGACCGGCCGGAGAAGTTTGCGCTCACGGTCACTCTCACACGCATAGCCTTTCCCTATCTCGCCTGCATGGTTCTCTTCACCCTGCATCAAGGGACATTGAATGCGCATGGGCACTATGCCCTCCCCGCTTTCGCGCCAAGCCTCATGAACTTGGGCGTCATTCTCGGTCTGACGATCGGCCTCTTCTTTTCGAACATTGCCGTCGCCGCGGCCGTCGGCTTCGTATTGTCGGGCTTTGTCCAACTCGGCTTGCTCATGTGGTCGGCCCATCGATACGACCTGTTGGAGCGGATTGCGCCCGTGCGCTGGAGCCGCGTGCGCGAGTTCTTCCTCAGGCTCGGGCCGGCCGTCATCGGCTCCGCGAGCGGCCAGATCGCCATCTTTGTCGACACAATTCTCGCATCCATGCTTCCGGACGGCGGGGTTTCTTCGATCCAATATGCGGATCGGCTCTATCAGCTTCCGAACGGCCTGATCGGGGTCGCCGCGGCGACCGTTCTGTTGCCGGAAATGAGTCGTCGCCTGGCCGCCGACGACGAAGGCGGCGCGATGAGCGCGCAAAATGCGACCATGGCTCTGACGGTCATGGCCGCCGCCCCGTTCTTCGTGGCGTTCATTGCCTTGCCTGAGCTCATCGTCGCAGGCATCTACATGCACGGCAAATTCGGCGTCGCGGAGACTTTCGCCGCCGCCGACGTGCTGGCCGCCTACGGGGGCGGCCTGCTCGCCCTGGTGCTAGTCGCCTCGGCGAAGGCGAGCTTCCAGGCGAGAGGCGACACGCGCACCCCGATGCTGATCGCGCTCGCGGCGCTCGCCGTCAACGTCGCGCTAAAGGTCGCCTTGATCCATCCGATGGGAGCGCCAGGGCTCGCGATTGCGACCGCGGTCGGACTATGGATCAATCTCGGCGCGCTCGTGGGCGTCGCGATGTCACGCGACGTCATGCGTTTTGACGCATTATTCGGAAAGTGCCTGCTCGCCACCGTCCCAGCCTCCGCGGCGCTTATCGTCATTGCTCACCTTTGTCGGGGACCCGCTTTGGCGCTCGGAGCCCACTTTGGCGCCTTCGCCAACCTCGTCGCTCTCTTGACGCTCGCGATTGGGGGAGGGCTGGTCTATCTCGGCGTTCTGGCGGGCGCGCTGTGGCTCCTGAGAGTGCCCTTCTCCGCACTGCGAGGCGCCGTGCGAGGCGGCTCCCGCCGCCGGCTCACGAAGGCGGACGCCGCAACTGCATAGACCCCTCTGGCGATCAGTGAATTTGCGCGACCCCGCCCGCCCGCGGCTTGTCCTCCGAGGCTTTCGCCTGACCGGCGACAACGGTCACGCCAAAATCTTTCTCGGCCGCCGCGACGGCCTCTGAAGTATTGGAGAGGAAAGCCGCGACATCCTCAGCGCCCCGATCCGCGAAGGCTGCAAGAGATTTGTCGTCGAGAGCTTCCCAAGAGGTCGCTTCTGGCGAGACCCCGACTTCTTCCGTCAGGCGCTGCACGCGGCGCCCTTGCCGATCGTAAATATCCAGAACATAGGAGAGGCGCGGTCCGCTCTGAGCGGGCGCGGCGGTCAAATAGCCGCGCAGCCGGTAATGAGCCGACTCGGGCTTGGCGAGCGCCACGTCCCGCGATTGCGCGGCTTTATCGAAGTGCTCTCTGAACCTTTCCGAGACGGCTTGCGAGGGTCCGTCGAGGGTTGCGAAGCCGAGGCTCGCGCCATGCGGGCTTACGCCCGGGCGCGCCGCGATCCGCAGAGGCGAAGCGCCGGAGACACGCTGCGATCCAGTTTCAACGGCGGTGTCCACGCAGCCGCAAAGCAGCAAGGTTGCGAACAAGGCGCCAATTCCGCCCAGCGGGGAACGCCCAGCTAACGTGTTGAGCGACAAGGTTCCTCCAATATACGCGGGGGACGGCTCGAACGGGCAAGATAGACGCCACGGCGCGCCGGGTCAAAACAGACGCCCGGGGAGCATCCCGCAGGAAACCTCTTGCGCAGGCGCAAATTATGTCAAAAACAGGAAAATCTTGCCCGCCTGCGCTGGCCGCCACCGAGGATCACGAGATTGCAAATGGCTGAAGCCGACACGCATGCTGCGCCGCTGCGCCTCACAGCCCTTCGCTCGAATGGGCTGGTCGGTCGGCGTCGCCCCCCCGGCGACAAATCAATCTCGCATCGGGCGCTGCTGCTCGGACTCCTGTGCGTCGGCGAAACGACGGTTGAGGGCCTTCTGGAAGGCGAAGACGTCCTGCGCACGGCGCAAGCCTGCCGCGCTCTCGGCGGCCTCGTCACGCGCCACTCCACGGGCCGCTGGAGCGTGAGGGGCGCAGGCCTTGGTTCCCTTCTCGCGCCTGCGGCGCCGCTGGATTTCGGAAACGCGGGCACCGGATCGCGCTTGATGATGGGGGTTGTGGCCGGACATCCGATCATCGCCCGCTTCGACGGCGATGCGTCCTTGCGCAAGCGCCCGATGCGGCGCGTGCTGGATCCGCTTATCCAGCAGGGCGCGCGTCTGCTCGAGGAGCAGCCTAGCGGTCGTCTGCCGATCCTGCTGCAGGGAACGGGGTCTCCGCTTCCCATCGAATATTCAACGCCTGTCGCCTCCGCTCAAATCAAGTCAGCCGTCTTGCTCGCCGGTCTCAATTCGCCGGGGCAGACGGTCGTCATTGAGCGCGAGGCATCGCGCGACCACACCGAAAAGATGCTGGCGCATTTTGGCGCGCGTGTCGCCGTCGAGACTCACGACGGCGTCGGTCGCAGGATCACGCTCGAGGGGCGTCCATACCTTCGGCCCGCCGAGGTTCGGGTGCCGGCCGACCCTTCATCCGCCGCTTTTCCGCTCGCCGCGGCGCTGATCGTTCCAGGATCGGATGTGCTCGTTGAATCGGTGATGATCAATCCGCTGCGCTGCGGGCTGATCGAGACGCTGCTCGAGATGGGCGCCGATCTAACCTTCGAGAATCGCCGCACTGCGAGCGGAGAGGAGATCGCCGATTTGCGCGCGCGCTATTCCCCGTCTCTTCGAGGCGTTGAAGTCCCCGCGGCGCGAGCGCCGTCGATGATAGACGAATATCCGATTCTCGCTGTCGTCGCGAGTTTTGCCTCCGGCGAGACGATTATGAGAGGGCTATCGGAGCTGCGCGTTAAAGAATCGGATCGCCTTGCGGCCGTGGCGGCGGGTCTTGAAGCGAACGGCGTCGATTGCGACATTCACGGCGACGATCTCTATGTGCGGGGCGTCGGGGGCGCCGTGCGCGGAGGAGGCTTGGTCGAGACTCATCTCGACCATCGTATCGCCATGAGCTTCCTTGTCATGGGCCTCGCTTCGCAGGAGGCGGTCACGGTCGACGACGCGGGCATGATCGCGACGAGCTTCCCCGATTTTCGGGAGCTCATGGAGGATCTCGGGGCGAGGTTTGCGTGAGCGGTCTCGTTATCGCCATTGATGGCCCTGCCGCCTCCGGGAAAGGCACGCTCGCCCGGCGCCTCGCCGAGCGTCTGGGCCTTCCGCACCTCGATACCGGTTTGCTCTATCGCGCGACGGCATGCATTCTCCTGGATGAAGGATTGCCGCTCGACGATGTCGAGGTGGCCACTGCCGCCGCTCGCGGGCTCTCGCTCGTGGATTTCGACGAGGGACGTCTCCGCTCACGAGAAATGGGAGAAGCGGCCTCGGTCGTCGCCGCGCTTCCGCCCGTGCGGGCGGCTCTCGTCGAACTCCAACGCCGCTTCGCCGCATCCGAAAAGGGCGCAGTGCTCGATGGACGTGACATTGGAACGGTCATTTGCCCGGACGCCTCGGTGAAAATCTTCGTGACGGCCTCGCCGGAGACACGAGCGCAACGGCGCGCGCTCGAGCTGGCGGCGCGAGGCGAGAAAGCCGACTATCCGAGCATCCTCGCCGATGTGAGAAAACGCGACGAGCGCGACGCCTCGCGTTCGGCGGCGCCGCTCAAGCCGGCGGCGGACTCCATCATTCTCGACACGAGCGATCTCGATGTAGAGGAGGCGTTCCGCGCTGCTTTAGCGATCGTCGAGCGCGCAGGGAAGTAGCTGCGGCAATGGAGCCGCCAGCGAAGCGCGGCATACGCCGCCGGACTCGGGAAACAAGATGGCCAAAGCCCGATCGATCTTCGTCTGCCAGAACTGCGGGGCGATCACCAATCGCTGGCAAGGCCGCTGCGATTCGTGCCAGGAATGGAACAGCATCGTGCAGGAGATTGGCGAGTCCGCTGGTCCCGCCCGCTCCAAGCGTGGGCGCCTCGTCGCGCTGGAAGACCTATCCGCACACGGCGAGGAAGCGCCACGCATCGCCACGGGTCTCGCCGAGTTCGACCGCGTCGTGGGCGGCGGTTTCGTGCGCGGTTCCGTCACGCTGCTCGGCGGGGAGCCGGGGATCGGCAAATCGACCCTGCTTATCCAGGTTTGCGCCGCGCTCGCCCGAGGCGGCGCGCGTGTAATCTATATATCAGGCGAGGAAGCGCTCGCGCAGGTGCGGCTTCGAGCGCGGCGCCTGGGCCTCGCGGATGCGCGGATCGACCTCGCCTGCGCCACCGAGGTCGAGGACATAGTCGCAACCTGCTCCGCGGGATCGCCTCCTGCTCTCATCATCATCGACTCGATCCAAACCATGCAGAGCCAATTGGTCGATTCGCCGGCTGGCTCGGTGATGCAGGTGCGCGCCAGCGCGCAGGCGCTTCTGCGCTTCGCCAAATCGAGCGGCGCGGCGCTTGTCCTCGTGGGCCATGTGACCAAGGATGGCCAGGTCGCCGGCCCCCGTGTCGTGGAGCATATGGTGGACGCGGTGATGTCCTTTGAGGGCGACGCCGCGCATCATTTCCGTATGCTTCGCGCGTCGAAAAACCGGTTCGGCGCGACCGGCGAGATCGGCGTGTTCGAGATGACGGGCCTTGGGCTCGCCGAAGTCGCGAACCCCTCGGCGCTGTTTCTCGCGGGTCGCGACGCCGAGGCCCCAGGCGCGGCGGTGCTCGCAGGCATGGAGGGGCAGCGGCCGATGCTCATCGAAATTCAGGCGCTCGTCGCCCCGAGCGCGCTCGGAACGCCGCGCCGCGCCGTGGTGGGCTTCGACCAAAGTCGTCTCGCGATGATCCTCGCGGTTCTCGAAGCGCATGGGGGTGTAAAGCTCTCTCTTCACGACGTCTATCTGAATGTCGCCGGCGGCATGCGCGCCGACGAGCCCGCGGCCGATCTCGCCGCAGCGGCCGCCTTGGTCTCCTCGCTCACCGGCGCGCCCCTGCCTGCCAACCGCGTTTATTTCGGAGAGATCGGCCTCTCCGGCGCCGTCCGGCCCGTCATCCATACGGAAGCTCGCCTCAGGGAGGCCGGCAAGCTCGGCTTCCGACAAGCCGCGCTGGCGCGGGCGCAGCAAATCGGAGACGAGGTCGCTTCGGCCGGCGTCGTTCCCTGCGTCATTCCCGATGTGGCGAGCCTCGTCGCGATGGTCGCAGCCGCGACGCCGTCAAAGCATTAGCGCCGCCGCTCAGGGCAGCGGCCGCATCGCGTGCCGGTTATAGCTCTCTCCAAAGGGCCTCGAAGAAAGTCGCGCCATAGGCCGCGAGCTTGCGCTCTCCAACCCCGTAGACCTCGCGTAGCGCCGCAAGCGTCTTCGGCCGCTTCGCCGCCATATCGATCAGCGTACGATCCGGAAAAATCATGAAGGCGGGAACGCCTTCGCGTTCCGCAAGCTCACGTCGCGTCTGCTTGAGCAGGGTCAAAAGCGGCGGATTGGGCTGATCCTTTGACGAGGGAGACGAGAGCGCGGAGGATCGACCGCGAGGCGGCACGACGAGATCCTCGCGCAGCGAGAACTTCGCTTGACCATGAAGAATGGACCGACCCTGCTCGGTGAGCGCAAAGCCGCCGTGTTCCCCGTTTGCGACCTCCAAGGCGCCGACGGCGAAAAGTTGTCGCACAACCGCCATCCACACTTTGCGAGAGTGCTCCTTCCCGACGCCGAAAGTCTTCAGGCTCGTGTGGCCGTTGCGCAGCAACGCCGCGCTCTCTTCGCCGATCAAAAGATCTGCGAGATAGCCCGCGCCGAAACGCTGGCCGGTGCGCATCGCGGCCGAGAGCGCCTTCTGCGCCTCGATCGTGCCGTCGCGCATCTCGATCTTCCCGAGGCAATGATCGCATCGACCGCAGGGCTGGCTCGCTTCGTCGAAATAGGCGAGGAGCGTCTGCCTCCGGCAGCGCGGCGACTCGCACAAGAGCGCGAGAGCGGAAAACCGGGCGTGCTCTGTGCGCGCACGCTCTTCGGGATAGTTCTTCTCGTCGATTTGACGGCGTCGGAAGGCCATGTCCTCGAGACCGTATAAAGTGAAGGCTTCCGCGGGCAAGCCATCCCGCCCCGCGCGACCGATCTCCTGATAATAGGACTCGATGGAGGACGGCATGTCGGCGTGGGCGACAAATCTGACGTCCGGCTTATTGACTCCCATTCCGAAAGCGATCGTTGCACAGACGACAACCCGATCGTCGCGCAGAAAGCGATCCTGGTTGCGCATGCGCGCCGCATGATCCAGGCCGGCATGGTAAGGCAGCGCATCGAAACCAGCGGCCTGGAGTTCTGCCGCGAGGCCCTCCGTTCGTCGACGTGACGCGCAGTATATGATGCCGCTTTGGTCCTTCCGCCGGTCCAGAAACTGCAGGAGCTGCCGTGCCGATCGGCTCTTGGCGGCGAAGCTCAGCTCCAGATTGGGACGGTCGAAGCTGTGCAGGAAGACGCGTGGCGGCGCGCCAAACAGTCGATCAACGATATCCGCGCGCGTCGTCTTTCCCGCCGTGGCCGTCAACGCGATGATCGGCGCGCCCAGAGCCGACGCCACGCGCCCAAGCTCGCGGTACTCGGGACGAAAATCATGTCCCCATTCGGAAACGCAATGGGCCTCGTCTATGGCGAGCCGTCTCGGCCGCACTGCACGAAGCCCGTCGATGCAGCCCTCCATGAGCAGACGTTCGGGCGCAACATAGAGAAGGTTCAGCGCCCCTGCGCGCAAGGCCTCGAAGATGCGAGCGTTCTCTGTGGCGGTATTCTGCGAGTTCAGCGCCGCCGCCGAAACCCCCACCGCCTGCATCTGCTGAACTTGATCGCGCATGAGCGCGATCAAGGGCGAGACCACGACGGTGAGCGCGTTTTCGACGATGGCCGGGAGCTGGAAGCACATGGATTTGCCGCTGCCCGTCGGCATCACGGCCAGCACCGACTGGCCCGCGAGCGCGGCGGCGACGATCTCGTCCTGGCCAGGACGGAAATCGTCATAGCCAAAGACGGTTTTCAGCCTCTCTCTTGCTGCGGTGAGATCCCAGGGCATGGCGGCGCGGACGGGCTCCTTGGAAGCCGGTTCTTAAGCGAAGCGGCGACTCAAAAAAAGCTCTGTGGATCAATATCCACCTGCACGCGCACGCCTCCTCGCGCCGGCGGCGCCGCGTCGAAGAGCGCCCGCAGAAAGCCTTGCACATCTGCGCGACGTGGAGCCCGCACCAACAGTCGAAAGCGAAAGCGGCCCCGCAGCAGCGCGATCGGCGCTTCGGCCGGCCCGAGCACGGAAATCTCATCGGGCTCCGGCAGGCCACCGACCGTCGCCACGCGATGGCCGGAACCTGCCGGCAATGCATAGGCGGCGCGCGCGAGCGCCCGCGCATGGGCTTCAACAAGCGCAGCGTCTCGACCCGACACGATCAGCGCCGCGAGCCGACCGAAGGGCGGGAGCCCGGCGCGCTCGCGCAAGGCGATCTCCTGCGCGTAGAACTCCTCCGCGTCGCCACGGAGCAAAGCCTGCATGACGGGGTGTTCGGGTTGATAGGTCTGGATGAGGGCGGCGCCCGACTTCTCTCCACGACCGGCTCTGCCCGTCACCTGCGCAAGCAGCTGGAAGGTGCGTTCCGCCGCGCGCGGATCGCCGCTTCCCAGACCGAGATCCGCATCGACGACGCCAACTAGGGTCAGATATGGAAAGTTATGTCCCTTTGCGACAAGCTGCGTCCCGATGACAATGTCGAAGGACCCTTTCGCGATCTCATCGAGCTCGCGACGCAGCCTTTCGGCTCCGCCGAAAAAATCGGAAGACAAGACAAGTATTCGCGCCTCAGGGAAGAGCTTCGCGCTCTCCTCCGCAATGCGCTCGACGCCTGGTCCACAAGGCGACAAGCTATCTTCAGACTCGCATTCGGGACACACGTTCGGCCGCGGCTCAATGTGACCACAGAGATGACAGATGAGTGCGCGGCGAAAACGATGCTCGACAAGCGAAGCGTCGCACTGCCGACAGCGAAATCGATGTCCACAGCTGCGACAGAGCGTGAGCGGCGCATAGCCGCGACGATTGAGAAACAGCAGGGACTGCTCGCCGCGCGCCAGGGTCTCGCCAACCGCTTGCGCAAGTCGTGGAGCGAGCCAGCGACCCTTTTCAGGGCCCTCGGAGCGCATATCAATCGCCTTGGCATGGGGGAGGAGCCTCCCCCCGGCGCGTGCGCGCAGTCGCAAATGCTCGTAGCGCCCGGACTCGGCGTTGACGCGGGATTCAATTGAAGGAGTTGCCGAAGACAGCACAAGAGTCGCGCCTTCGATCCGCGCCCTGACCACCGCCATGTCGCGTGCGTGGTAACAGACGCCATCCTCCTGCTTGTAGGCGCCGTCGTGCTCTTCGTCGACGACGATCAGTCGGAGCTTCGTGAAAGGGAGAAACAGCGCCGAACGCGCGCCGATGACCACCTTGACCTCGCCCGTCGCACAACCGCGCCAGATGCGCCCGCGCTTCCGTTCGGAAACGGCGGAGTGCCATTCCGTCGGCGCACCCCCAAAGCGGGCGGCGAATCGCTCTAGGAATTGGCTTGTCAGCGCGATCTCCGGCATCATGACGAGCACCTGCTCGCCCTGCTCCAACGCTGCGGCGACCGCCTCGAAATACACCTCCGTTTTTCCCGAGCCGGTGACGCCTTCGAGCAGAAAGGGTTGATAGACGCGAAGCTCCACCGAGCGCTGCAGCGCCGCGGCGGCCCTCGCCTGCTCCGCCTCCAGTGATGGGGGCGAGAAATCGGCGGTCAAGGCGTCCGCCAGAGGGGGCGGCGGCGCGGCGATCGCCTCCAGCGCGCCCTCGTCCACGAGCGCGTCGATGACGGACGACGAACAGCCGGCGGCGTCGGCCAGCGCTTTCTTCGAGAAGACAAGGCCGCCCTCCGCAGCCGCAAGCACGCGCGCACGCGTGGGAGTCGGCCGTCGAGGCGCAAACTCTGTCTTGCGATAGACCGTGCGCCCCGCCTCGGGTTCGGCGCTTTCGGCTGGGCGTGTCGCCAGCCGGAGAGCCATGCCGCGTGGGGTGAGCGTGTAACGCGCGAGCCAATCGACGAATTCACGCAAATGGCGCGTGAGAGGCGGCAGATCGTAACGCGAGAGGACTGTCTTTAGATTTCCAGCAGAAACCGCAGGTCCCCGGATCTCCCAAACGACGCCGTAGGCGGTTCGCCGGCCCAATGGGATCTCGACATGCTCGCCCGGCGAGAGGAAGAGCGCAGGCGGGGCGAAATAGCTGTAGGTTTGGTTCACCGCAACGGGCGCCAATACCTCTACAATCTGCCCAGCGGAGCTTTCCTCGTCCATGGATGTCTTTTAGCTTTGTCAGGGCTCGCACAGAGATTGAGTCATCCTTTATCAGAAGGAAATCTAATCATCTCAGGCAAAATGCTCCCATGGCCTCGATGAGCGGATTGTTAGGCGTAATGCGGTCAGCCGATCTCAATCTTCTCGAGCCGGACTCGACTGGAAGGTCCGCCGGGAAGGCATAATTTAGTCTAGGGCCAATTCCGTCACCGCCCCAAACCTGCTATCCCCGGCAGCCATGCCGACGGACCCTGCCCCACGCCAATATCCTCACCGACACCTCCTCGGAATAGAGGGCCTTTCCCGCCCCGACATTCTCGCGCTGCTCGATTTGGCCGAGGATGCGATCGAAGTATCCCGTCAGATCGAAAAGAAGAGCTCCAAGCTGCGCGGCCGCACGCAGATCAATTTATTCTATGAGGCGTCGACCCGCACCCAGGCTTCATTCGAGATCGCGGGCAAGCGCCTCGGCGCAGACGTCATGAACATGTCGACGGCGAAGTCGTCCGAGAGCAAGGGAGAGACCCTGCTCGACACCGCAATAACCCTGAACGCGATGCGACCCGACATCATCGTTGTGCGCCACTCCCAGGCGGGCGCCGCGCATCTGCTGGCGCGCAAGGTCGACTGCGCCGTCGTCAACGCGGGAGACGGAGCGCATGAGCACCCAACCCAGGCTTTGCTCGACGCCTTGACCATCCGACGCAACAAGGGACGCATCGAAGGCCTGACCGTTTCCATTTGCGGAGACGTACTGCATTCGCGCGTCGCGCGCTCGAACATATTGCTCCTGGGCGCCCTCGGCGCAAAACTGCGCGTGGTCGGGCCCGCGACGCTCGTGCCCCGCTCATTTGAGAAGATGGGAGTAGCCGTATTCCACGACATGGCGCGAGGGCTCGACGGCGCCGACATCGTCATGATGCTGCGCCTGCAGCGTGAACGCATGAGTGGCGCGCTTGTGCCGAGCTCTCGGGAATATTTCCAGTTTTTCGGGCTCGACGAGGAAAAGCTGAGATGCGCTGCAGCCAATGCGCTCGTCATGCATCCGGGACCGATGAATTGGGGTATCGAAATCGACTCCTCCGTGGCGGATGGCGCCCGATCTCTCATTCGGGAGCAGGTCGAAATGGGAGTCGCCGTGCGCATGGCCGTTTTGGAAGCCTTGGCGCATCATCTGCCCAACGCCTGACCCGCCTGCGCAGACATAATTTAGAACCCGGCTCACGTGCGCGCTTCGAGACCCCGGGCCCAGCCCTCTTTCGTCTCCGTAATGAAGTCGGCCAGACGGCGCTGGGCGATAGCCTCGCGCAAACCAGCCATAACATACTGATAATATTGTATGTTTACCTGCGTAAGCAGCATCATGCCGAGAATTTCTTTGGACTTGAAAAGGTGATGCAGATAGGCGCGGGAATAGTCGCGCGCCGCGGGACAGGAGGATTGCTCGTCGAGCGGTGCCGGGTCTTCGGCATGTCGAGCATTCATCAGATTGACTTTTCCAAAGCGAGTGTAGGCCAGTCCGTGCCGTCCTGCGCGGGTTGGCATGACGCAGTCAAACATGTCCACGCCTCGGGACACGGCCTCGACGATGTCGTCCGGCGTGCCCACACCCATCAAATAACGGGGCTTGTTTTCGGGGAGGTGGGGAATAACCGTTTCCAGCATGTCGAGCATCACATTTTGCGGCTCGCCGACGGCGAGCCCGCCAATTGCGAGACCGTGAAAATCCATTTGGGTCAGCGCCTTTGCGCTCTCCTCGCGAAGCGGCTTCACGGCGCCCCCCTGCACGATCCCGAAGATCGCGCGGCCCGGCGCTTCAACGAAAGAGTTGCGCGAGCGTTCAGCCCAGCGGAGCGAAAGTCGCATGGCGCGTTCCGCCTCGGCCTCGCTACAGGGCAGGCGCACGCATTCGTCGAGCTGCATTTGAATGTCCGACCCGAGCAAGGCCTGTATTTCCATGGAGCGCTCAGGCGTCAACAGATGTTTCGAACCATCGATGTGCGATTGGAACGCGACCCCTTGCTCGTCGAGCTTCCTGAGCTTGGCGAGCGACATCACCTGGAACCCCCCCGAATTGGTCAAGATCGGCCCGGGCCAGCACATGAATTTGTGCAATCCGCCGAGGCTCGCGATCCGTTCGGCCCCGGGTCGCAACATGAGATGATAGACGTTGCCGAGTACGATTTCGGCTCCAGCCGCCCGCACGTCTTGAGGTTGTATGGCCTTCACTGTCGCCGCGGTGCCGACGGGCATAAAGGCCGGCGTGCGGATGGCCCCATGCGCTGTAGTGATGCGGCCTTTACGCGCGTAGCCGTCAGAGCCTTCGAGCTCAAAAGAGAAGCGCCCGATCATCCGCTTTTGTCCCGAGAGCCGAGCCTTGCGACCTTCACGATCTCATACTCGCCGAAGTCAGTTTCATTCCAGTACACCTGAAAGCGGGCGCCGACGTCGATGCTGACGGCGCGAAGGTTGGTTCGCCATGGATGCGGCGAAACGGAACCGAAGTCGATTTCTCCACTACGTCGCAGAACGAAAGGGCGCGTATCGCCTCCATCGAGATCGAAGGCTCCGAAAATATCCCAGGGCGCAACAATCGATTTCGCTTCGGCGTCGAGGCGCAGGTCCACAGTCAGAGACGCCTCCGTCGGATCATCGCGCCACAGCGCTTTCATGCGGACATCTTGTGTATTCATGATCGGAAGAGGAGAGTCGCATCGCCATATGAATAGAATCTGTAGCCGGATCGGACAGCGTGAGCATAGGCGGCTTTCAGTCGATCGAGACCGCCAAAGGCGCAAACCAGCATAAAGAGCGTCGAGCGAGGAAGATGGAAATTGGTCACCAACACGTCGACAACTCGAAATTTGTATCCCGGCGTGATGAAGATATCCGTCTTGGCGTGGAAAGCCTCGAGCACGCCGTCAGGGCGCGCGGCGCTCTCAAGGCATCTGAGCGCCGTTGTGCCCACCGCGATGGTGCGGCCTCCCCGCCTCCTCGTTTCATTGAGCGCCGTCACAGTCGCGTCGGGCAGGCTGCAATATTCCGCGTGCATCACATGATCTCGCGTGTCGTGCGCCCTCACGGGTAGAAACGTGCCTGCGCCGACCTGCAAGGTCAGCCTATGCAGTGAAGCCCCTGCGCCCTCAACTGCACGCAGCAGATCTGGCGTGAAATGCAATCCTGCCGTGGGCGCGGCGACGGCTCCCCGCTTGGTCGCGAAAAGAGTTTGATAGTCAGCGTCGTCGCGGAAATCTGGAGGGCGCCGGCTCTCGATATAGGGGGGCAAGGGAAGACGACCATGAGATTCAATCGCCAAATCCAGCTCCTGGCCCGATCGGTCGAATGCAAGAGTGACTTCGCCATATTGACCCCGCGCCTCGACCGTCGCCTCCAGAGCGGAAGCGACGCTCTCGCCCCCTGGGGGCACGGCCGAAAAAATCAGTCGGTCGCCGATGGCAAGCTTCTTGGCCGGTCGCGCCATGGCTTGCCAGCTATTCGACGATCGTTGCTCGATGAGAGTCGCTTCTATCTGCGCCCTCACCCCCTGTCGGATTCTGAACCCATGGAGTCGAGCCCGAATGACGCGCGCGTCATTGACGACGAGAGCGTCGCCCGGTCTCAAAAAATGCGGCAGATCTCGGACGTGTCGATCCTCCAGCGAATCGCCGGAGGCCGGAACGACCAGCATCCTCGCGTCATGTCTGGGGTTGGCAGGCCGCAGAGCGATCGACGCCTCCGGGAGGTCGAAGTCGAAGAGGTCGACACGCATGCATTAACCAGGATCGCAGGAGGAGTAACCGGGGCCGGAGGCGGGGACCCATGCGCGAGAAGCTTATTCGCCCTCGCCGAATCGAGACGCGACGAGCGCCTCCAAAGCGTCGAGCGCCCGCTCTGCGTCAGGACCTGTCGCCGTGACGCGCAGCGTCGAGCCCTTCGCGGCTCCCAGCGTCAAGATCGCCATAATGGAGTCTCCGCCCACGGTCTCTTCGTCCTTCGTGATCGTGATGACGGATTGATAGGTTTCACAGCACTGCACAAATTTCGCCGTGGCCCGCGCATGCAGCCCCTTTTTATTGATGATCACGAGATCGCGCGTGACCATCTGCTCGGGAAGCTCCGATTCGCCCACCGCGCGGTCACTCACTTGCGAGCCTCGGTCGGCTCTTTTGTGGCGGGGCATCGCGGGCTCAGGATGCGGCTGGCCACATTGACATATTTTCTCCCGGCGTCTTGCGCCTGAAGGACCGCCTCCTCGAGAGTGTAGCCCTCTCGCACGGTGGCCAGCTTGATCAACATCGGAAGGTTGACCCCCGCCAGCACCTCGACATTGCCGCCATTCATAACCGAAATCGCCAGGTTGGAAGGCGTCCCCCCGAACATGTCGGTGAGGAGGACCACACCCTCGCCGCTGTCTGCGAGCTTGACGGCCTCCAGTATGTCGAGCCGACGACGCTCCATATCGTCTTCAGGTCCGATAGAGATCGAAGCGATCTGCTTTTGAGGACCAACGACGTGCTCCAGCGCGGCGAGGAACTCGGGCGCAAGATGTCCGTGGGCCACCAGGACAATTCCGATCATTCGGCGTTACCGTCCGTTGTGATGTTACGCTCGACGACCCGGCGTCCCGGGCGCCCTTTGCGTAGTGCTGTCCCCCGTGCCGCCGGAGGCCAAAGATCGTAGCCCGTTCCACAAGGACCTGCGACGACCGAAACGCAGGCGGTCTCGCCACCATATTTTGTGCAATGCGGCGAAATTGGCAAGAAAAAAGCGGCGGCATGCGTCATCGTGCCTCAAGATGCTGTAAAAACAAGCCTATCTTGATCCGACTCTGCCAGTCTCGCCACTCAAGCACGAGCATCGGCAAGGTCAGCCCGCAGATCTCTTCAGCCTCCCACTCGACCTCCGCCCGGCGAACGTCTTCGCTCCGATCTTTTCCAGAGAGATCGACGACCCCTCGTATCACTGCCCCATGTTCGAACCCGAGGGAGACGATGCCGGCTCCGCGCACCTCTATTGAGCCCTTGATGGCTCCATGCGGTCGAGCGATCAGTCGTCCATTGCGGCTTTGTAGCGCAATCCGATCATCTCCGACAAGCGACGCAAACTCGCCTTTACCGCGAGCTTCAGCGATCAACTCCAAGCTCAATGCGCTCTTCCCCGCCCCGGAACCGCCGCGCAAAAGCAGTCCCGTTTCGCGCAGAACGACTGCGTTGGCATGCGTCCACTGCGTTGAGCGCAAGCCCGTCATGGATGCGCCTTGAACCACAGGGCGAAGCGCGCGCCCAAAACGATGTCGCTCGGATGAGGCCCGCCCGAGCTCAGCGGCTCATCCGTGCCCTCCGGATGAAGCCTAGTCCGGTTGAAGGCGCGAATGCGACCACCATGCGCCTCGACGATCTGTCGGGAAATCGAGAGACCGAGACCCGAGTTGTTTCCGAACCCCTGGTCAGGGCGATCAGTGTAGAAGCGTTCGAACACCCTCTCGAATGCGCCTTGCGGTATGCCGGGCCCATCGTCGTCAACGAGTATCTCATATCCCGGCCGCCTGTATCCCGTCATGTCGATACCGCTCTCCGGCCGCAACACAACGCGCACCTTTCCCCCCGCCGGGGAGAAAGATCGAGCGTTTTCGATGATGTTGTCGAAAACCTGCGCGAGCCGCGAGTCATGGCCGAGCACCCGCCAACCTTGTCTCGCGCCTTCTCCGAGGGGATCCTGTTTCACCAGTTCAATCGAGACATGCTCTGCGCGCTCTAAGGCATTGCCGATTTCAACGACGGCCCCGAGCACTGCAGAAAGATCGAGGGGCACCATGTCGGCGCGCGCAAGTTCGGCGTCGAGGCGAGAGGCGTCGGATATGTCGCTAATGAGGCGATCCAAACGCGCGACATCGTGCTTGACGATTTCCAGCAATCGATCTCGGGCGGCGTCGGTCTTCGCGATGGGGAGCGTCTCGACCGCGCTCCGCAGAGAGGTGAGCGGGTTCTTGAGCTCATGCGCAACATCTGCGGCGAAATGTTCGATCGCCTCGATACGATTGTAAAGGGCGCGGGTCATGTCGCGTAAAGCGCCCGAGAGGTGTCCAATTTCGTCTTGACGGTCGGTAAAATCGGGGATCTCCTGCCGAGACTTCACGCCACGCCGAACGCGATCCGCCGCTTCCGCGAGCCGCCGCATCGGTTCGGCGATGGCGTTGGCGAAGAGCAGCGAAAGCAGTGCCATCACGCCAGCGGAAACCAGAAAGGTCCTGATGATAGCCCAGCGCTGATAGCTAATGATCCGGTCGATCTGGCCACTGAGTGTCGTGAGCAACAAGGCGCCGAGAATGCGTTGATGGGCTTGGATTGGCTCAGCCTTGAAAAGGATGGTTTCGCCCTTGGCGTTCGCACGGATCGCCGCAGGGGGCGGAGCGTCGCCCATCAAAACCGCCTTTACCTCGTCGTAAGCTTTGCCATTTGCGGAGCCGATGTCTGCGTATGAGTCGAGTTGCGGTCTCATCCAGCGGCGCAAAGTGGCCATGACCTCTTCGAAGGCGGTCGGTTTTTCCGACGGCCTTTGTGTCGACGCGAGGACGGCTTCGCCGAGCGCCTGCGAATCCACCACCAGATCGCCGGCTTGGTCATAGACGCGAGCTCTCGTGTGCGTGACATTGACAAGCTTTAAGAGCAGCGGGCCGATCCGCTCGGGATTTAGGGAGAATCCAAGCGTAGGGCCGCGTGCAGAATCCCCCTGCCCCTGTTTCATTTGGTGCGGGCGACCGGATCCTTCCTCGGGAAGGGCGGTAAAGTCTTCCGCATCGTCCTGACTCGCGGAAGCCGCCATCGCTTGAGCGATGATTCTTCCCTGCGTCTCGAAGCTTTCAGCGCCGATCACGTCGTTTTGAAATTGACTGAGATAGAGAAATCCGCCCAGCAGAGCGACGAGCCCGCCCAAATTCAGCACGACGATGCGTCGGGTCAGCGATGAGGCGAAGCGCGCTTGCACAACCCGCAGCATTCGGGCCACGCGCAAGGAGGCAGCGCGACCGGTCCGCCTCGTTGAGCGAGACGCCGGTTGCGCCGTCCCCGACGCCTGGGCCCTCTCGGTCATGGATCGCGCCTGCTCCTATGCCTGCGGGGAAATCTCACGCTTCCCGGAAGCGATAGCCGACGCCATAGAGCGTCTCGATCATCTCGAAATCTGCGTCCACCACTTTGAACTTTTTGCGCAACCGCTTGATATGACTGTCAATCGTGCGATCGTCAACATAGACTTGATCATCATATGCGGCGTCCATGAGCGCATTACGGCTTTTCACCACGCCGGGTCTCTGAGCCAGCGCATGCAGGATCAGGAACTCTGTAACCGTCAGGACCACCGGATCGCCTCGCCAGGTGCAGGTATGGCGTTCAGGGTCCATGGACAGCGCGCCTCGCTCTAGAATTTTGGCTTCTGACTCCTTTTGCGCGCCGCCTTCCTTCGGGCTGGCGCGCCTGAGAATCGCCTTCACTCGCTCCACCAGCAGACGCTGGGAAAAGGGCTTATGGATAAAATCATCGGCGCCCATCTTGAGCCCGAACAATTCATCAATCTCCTCGTCCTTCGATGTGAGGAAGATAACGGGCAGATCGGACTTTTGCCGTAGCCGGCGCAGAAGCTCCATCCCGTCCATGCGCGGCATCTTGATGTCGAAGATTGCGAGATCCGGCGGATTGGCGCGCAAGCCGTCGAGCGCAGCAGCTCCATCGGTGTAGGTTTGCACGCGATAGCCTTCCCCCTCCAGCGCGATGGAGACGGATGTGAGAATGTTGCGATCGTCATCAACGAGAGCGATGGTAGGCATCGTCAAACCTTGCTGTTGTTCGGCCTAGCAACTGCGCATCATGCAGTCGAGTGCAGAAGCGAGCGCCGCATTAAGACATAAGCTCTACTTATAGATGCGTCGAGCTTCCCCGGTCCGGCGCGCACGCTCAATCAGGTGGCGAATATCCTCGGTTACGCCGACCCCGCTCCGATTCCTTTCGCAAGCGACATCTATAAACCTTCCTTTAGGGTCTCGCGACCCCCTACGAATTGGCGTTTGGCGAGGTCTAGCTGGCAGGCCATCGGCTGCGCGGAAACCTCGTAACGAAGCTCAAGTGCAGGGCCGAAAACCTAATCTCAATAATTGGGTCGGAGGCCCGGCTGAAGGATTGTTGAATGAGCCGACCGAACTGGGACCGGCATTTAGGTTCTATCGCCTGCGAGATGCAAATGCCCGCGTGGACGAGCGCCCATCGAGAAGACCTAGTTAGCCCTTTTGCGTCCTCGTGTCCAAACGGCTCCGCGAGCGTTGCGGTTCCGCTCCTGACTAGGAAGGCTGCTCGGTTCGCCTCCGGCAGATGGGCCCGCAGGAGACCAAAAATACGAGATCTGCGCTGAGGACGGCGACGGCTTGGCCGAGAAGCGCTCAGCCGCGATTTCGGAGACGCAGAAATTGATCGAGCTCCTCGAGGCGACGGCGAAGGTCTCGAGAAGGCAAATTTCGGACTTGCGACCGTGCCATTTCACGCTCATGATACGCTGAGATTTCGTCTCGACCACGCTTCAACTCTGCTCATGAATTTCTTTTTTCCGGACCGAGACAGGCTCGGGCGTGACCCTTTGGAATTTTTGCTCCGTAAAGCGGAAGGCGCATCTGCGCCCGTGCTCCCGCTCGCGCTGGGTTTCCGCCGCAATTTTCTCGTCGCCGACCTATCTCTTATAAATGAGGGGCCGTTCAGTGCAGACAGTCTTTACATGTCTTCCTCGCCCGACGATCCTTTTGCAGCCATTGCGATTAATGCAGAAACACAGGAGCGCCTGATAACACAGCCCGGAAAAGTGATAGGTGCGGATGATTGTACAAAAATTATCGATTACATCACGAAAGAGGCTCTGTGTAGCCTTAGAAGATCTCTCTTTTCAGCATATCGGCATGCTTCTTTCGATTGCTGGCATTTTTCTAAATCAATTGCCACCAAATTGACATTTGTAAATCTATTTGGCACGGACGCCATTGGCGATGAGCAGATTTTTTCACATCACGCAGAAACCATTCACTCCCTCAGAGACCCCATTTCTCTAGATATTATTCTCAAAAACGTGAAAGACATACGTTCAAAAACCCAGACATATAAAGATCATGTTCACATAGCCCGCACGGAATTACTCAGATCGCCGTTTCTCAGTCAAAGCATGGGGTTATTATCGCACGTACCAAGATCGATAGCTTCGAGAGAATGGGTCGTAGATCTGGCTATTTCCGTGTCTCAAACGACAGCTGAGGCTCTATTTTGGGCAATTTTTGCTCTATCAAGAAATGAAAGTGTGCGATCAATTGTTGAGAGAGAGGCTGATACATGCCTATCATCCGATGGAGATCTCGATATCAATCGAATTTATGATAGGAATTCTACAAAAAACTTAGTTTTAGAAATTTTTCGGCTAGCGCCGGCGCGAACTTTTGTAATATTTGAGACAAATGTAGGATTTTTATTGAGAGATGTTGTCATAAAGCCCGGGGACAAGCTCATAATATGTCCAAACATTATTTTCAGAAGAAGGAATTACTTCTATAAAGCCGATGAAATGCAACTCGATCGAAAATATGACCCCGGTCTAGCCGGGCTCCAATATTTGGCCTGCGGCGGAAGGATCGTTTTTCGGTTGGTTCTGCTGAATGTCGTGCTTCTCCTGCTGGACCTCGCCGCCGCATTTGAGCTCGAGCTCGTCGACGGTCCTGACGAGTTCAGGCCGACCCCAGGCTTCGGCAATGTGCGCCCGGATATCAAAGTTCGGCTCAATCTGAGGCGATCAAGGCTGTTCCGCTAAGGGTTTTGCCCCGCCATCTGCGCCAGGCGCCCGTTTTTTGCCGAGGTTAATCCCGGCTTAACGGTAAATTTCCTAGCTTCCTGCACAATCCTGCCGAAAGGGGTTCAGCGATGCTGAGCGCGCTTGAAGCAAAGTTGAGAGGGCACATTCTTTCATGACGCGCGGCCAGAGCATCGCATCCACGCCGGATTCCCTGCGCGACTTCGCACGCAAGCGCGTGACTGAGCTTGCCGGGCTGCTCCTCCTTCTCTCCTGCGGCGCCCTGGCGCTCGCGCTCGCAACCTGGTCCACGCGGGATCCGTCAATCAACCATGCGACCGATTCGTCCGTGCGAAATTGGTTAGGCTCGCCGGGAGCGGTGGTCGCGGATCTGATCATGCAAACGGTTGGCGTCGGCGCGGCACCAGCTCTGCTCCCGATAGCGGCGTTTGGTTTGCGCCTGATAGGACGACGTCGCATTGACCGACCGTTTTGGCGTCTTCTCCTCTGGATTGCGGGCGTTTGCTGCGCGGCGACCAGCGCGGCGATGTTGCCGGTCACCGACCGTTGGCCGCTTCCAACGGGTCTTGGCGGTGTGGTGGGCGATGCGCTGTTCGCGCTCGGAGGACGGCTCATCGGCAGCCCGATTGGATCAATCGTGGTTGGCCTCGCTTCGGTTTTCGGGGCCATCCTTTGTCTGAGCGGCGCGGCGGGCGTGGGTTTCAATGGCGCAAGCGAAGACACTGGCGATTTGGCGGAGGGAACGCCGAGATCGCGACGCGCGGAAGAGTATGACGAGGAAGACTCCGCTGGCGAACCAAGCGCTGCGCTCGTGTGGCTGGGCGCGCTGCTTCATTACGCCTCGGCAGTGCGGGCGAGCGTCAGACGTCGCCTGGAGGAGCGCCGGGCCGCACGGGGCCAATCGCACGAGCGGAAAGTCGAAGCATCCCCCCCGCCCTTCGAAGAGAGGCATGAGCCTCTGTTTGATTGGGAGGATGGGAGCGACGGCGCCCTTTGGGATCCGCAGGAACAAAGTCCGCGTTCGGCAACTCCGTTTCCTTCTGCCGTCGACGAGCCGGAACCGACGCTTTCCCGTCCGAGCGCCCCCCCTGTCCAACCGAGCGCTCCCCCTGCCCAAAAGGCCAAAACCTCGGCAAGAGCGCGAGCTCGTATCTACGCGCCGCCCTCACTCGAATTGCTCTCCGAGGCGAAGAAGCTTCCCGGCGCGGCGAAGCTTTCACCACAGGCTTTATCCGTGAACGCGCAGGAACTCGAGGGTGTTCTCGAGGATTTCGCGGTGCGCGGATCAATAGTGAATGTGCGGCCGGGGCCGGTCGTAACCCTTTACGAGCTCGAACCCGCGCCCGGCGTCAAATCCTCACGGGTGATCAGCCTCGCGGATGACATCGCCCGCTCCATGTCGGCTGTGTCGGCGCGCGTCGCGGTCGTCTCCGGGCGAAACGCCATTGGCATTGAGTTGCCAAACCAGCAGCGCGAAACGGTCTACCTGCGAGAGCTCCTCGCCTGCTCCGAATTTAGCGAGACCAAACATAAACTTGCGATCGCGCTCGGAAAGTCGATCGGCGGCGAGCCGATCGTGGTCGACCTCGCGCGAATGCCTCATCTGCTCGTGGCGGGCACGACCGGCTCCGGTAAATCCGTCGCGATCAACACGATGATCCTGTCGCTGCTCTATCGATTGAAGCCCGAGGAGTGCCGGCTCATCCTCGTCGATCCGAAAATGCTGGAGCTTTCCGTCTATGACAACATTCCGCACTTGCTCACGCCCGTCGTGACCGATCCGAAGAAAGCGGTCATCGCGCTGAAGTGGGCGGTACGTGAGATGGAGGACCGCTACAGGAAAATGTCAAAGGTCGGGGTGCGCAACATCGACGGGTTCAACGCGCGCGTGCTTGAAGCGCGCGCCTCGGGCGAGGTCCTTACGCGCAACGTTCAGACGGGCTTCGACCCCGAAACCGGGGAAGCGATCTACGAGAGCGAGGAGATGGACCTCGCGCCGCTGCCATACATCGTCGTGATCGTGGACGAGATGGCGGATCTCATGCTCGTCGCGGGCAAAGATATCGAAGGAGCGATCCAGCGCCTGGCGCAGATGGCGCGCGCGGCCGGAATACACCTTATCATGGCGACGCAGCGGCCTTCGGTCGACGTGATCACCGGCACGATCAAGGCGAATTTTCCGACACGCATCTCCTTCCAGGTGACGAGCAAGATCGACAGCCGCACCATTCTCTCCGAGATGGGCGCCGAGCAACTGCTGGGACAGGGCGACATGCTCTACATGGCTGGCGGCGGTCGTATCTCCCGCGTGCACGGCCCCTTCGTCTCGGACGCCGAGGTTGAGAAGGTCGTCGCCCATTTGCGCGCGCAGGGCCAGCCGGCCTATCTCGAGGCGATCACCATGGAGGAGGATCTCGACGACGAGGCGGGACCGCCTTCTGGCTCGATGGATGCGGAGGAAGGCGGCGATCTCTACGGTCGAGCCGTGGCCATCGTGCTCCGCGACAAAAAGTGCTCAACGAGCTACATTCAGCGGCGCCTCTCGGTGGGCTACAACAAGGCGGCTTCGCTCGTTGAGCAGATGGAGCAGCAAGGCGTCGTCAGCCCGCCTAACCACTCCGGCAAGCGCGAAATTCTCATCGGCGGCGGAGCGGATCGGGGGATGCTGGACATAGAAGCAGCAGAGTAGAGAGAGTGGGTGTGCGGTGACGTTCAAGGCCATTCGCATAGACAAGGACGATGGCGGGCAGCGCGCCGCTTACGTGCAAATGTCCGACGACGAGTTGATGGGCGGCGACGTCGACATCGAGATCGCTCACTCGACATTAAACTACAAGGATGGTCTGGCGATCACGGGCAGAGGGCCCGTGGTACGTCGATTTCCCATGATTCCTGGCGTCGATTTCACCGGCCGCGTCACCGCCTCGACGCACCCCGACTTCCGCGCGGGCGACCTCGTTGTGGCCGGCGGCTGCGGGCTTGGCGAAGCGCATTACGGCGGTCTTGCAGAGAGAGCCCGTGTATCGGGCGAATGGTTGGTTTCGCTGCCCCACAGTCTTTCTTCTCAGGAGGCCATGACCATCGGAACGGCTGGCATCACAGCAATGTTTTGTGTGATGGCGTTGGAACGGTTCGGCCTGACGCCCGACCGAGGACCCGTCGTCGTGACGGGCGCAGTGGGGGGAGTGGGTTCGGTGGCCGTCGCGCTCTTGGCCCGCGGGGGTTGGCGAGTTGCGGCCGTCACGGGCCGGCCGGAGCAAGCAGAGTATCTCATGCGGCTGGGCGCCGCCGAGATCATCGACCGGAACGAATTCGCCACACCTGGCAAGCCTTTGCAGCAACGCCGCTTCGCTGGCGGCGTTGACACGGTCGGCTCGACGACGCTCGCAAATGTGCTTTCGCAAATAGACTATGATGGCGCCGTCGCGGCTTGCGGCAATGCGCGCGGCATGGACCTGCCCGCGAGCGTCGCTCCATTTATTCTGAGGGGCGTTGCCTTGCTCGGAGTCGAGAGCGTGCGACCCCGGCTTGAATTGCGGCGTGAGGCCTGGAAGCGGCTTGCGCGGGAGCTGGACCACGCCGCTCTTGCTGAAATCCGCGAAGTGATACCCTTCTCGCAAGCCCTGACTCGCGCGATGGACCTTGCGGATGGGAAGGCGCAAGGCCGTATCGTCGTTGAAATTGGCTGAGCGCTTGCGGCCTTGCTCCCCCTCGAGGCCCCCGCTATAAGCGCGTCGTCTTCCCTTTCCCTCAGCAAACAGAGGCGCGCGCCCATGGCGATCGAACGCACTTTCTCAATTCTCAAGCCCGACGCGACACGGCGCAACATCACTGGAAAAGTCAATGCGTTGATCGAAAGCGCAGGACTTCGAATTGTCGCGCAAAAACGCGTGCATTTGACCCGCGGCCAGGCCGAAACTTTTTACGCCGTGCACAAGGAGCGTCCCTTCTTTGGCGAGCTCGTTGAGCAGATGTCAGCGGCTCCAGTCGTCGTGCAGGTTCTCGAGGGCGAAAACGCGATTGCTCGTTATCGCGAAGTGATGGGAGCGACAAATCCGGCGAGCGCCGCGCCGGGCACAATTCGCAAGGAGTTCGCGCTGAATGTGGGCGAAAACACCGTGCATGGCTCGGACGCTCCAGAGACTGCCAAGGTGGAGATTGCTCAGTTCTTTGCCGGCAACGAAATCGTCGGCTGAAAGGCAAGAAGCTCCTGCTTCTGACATTGCGCGAGGGCTGTGCTGAGCACGGGAAGGCGACCGCCGCCACAAACGGGTCGCCTTACGCCCCCGAAGCGAGTTGTGAACTTTCCAGCCCGAGCGATCTCAGAAAGATTATAATCCGTGCATGAACGAGGACACGAGGAAGGTCGCCCTGCGGCGCGGCTGGACGACGGGCGCTTGCGCCACGGCGGCGGCGCGGGCGGCCTTCGCCGCCCTGCATGACGCGGGCCCGTTGCCGGCCTCGGTGGAGATATTCCTCCCCTCAGGCCAGCGGGTCACATTCCCTCTGTCGTGTATCGAACGAACTCTCGATTTTGCGCGTGCAGGTGTCGTCAAGGACGCCGGAGACGATCCCGACGTGACTCATGGAGCGACAATCCTCGCCAAAGTCTCGCGCGCGTCGCCAGATTCCGGCGTGACCTTTCTCGCAGGTCCTGGGGTCGGAACCGTCACGCGTCCGGGTCTGCCGCTCGCCGTCGGAGAGCCGGCGATCAATCCCGTTCCGCGCGCGATGATGCGCGCAAACATTGAAGAGGCGGCGCGCAAGGTTGCCGCGCCAACCGACATCTCGATCGAGATCTCTGTTCCCGGCGGCGAAGAGATCGCCAAGCACACGCTCAACGCGCGGCTCGGCATTGTGGGCGGCCTCTCCATTCTCGGCACGACGGGCGTCGTGGTGCCCTATTCCTGCGCCGCCTGGATCGACGCGATCCATCGCGGAGTTGACGTTGCGAGAGCTTGCGGCGCGCGGCGCATCGCCGCGGCGACGGGCAGCGTTTCCGAAGACGGCGTGCGCAGGCTCTATTCCCTGCCCGAGGAGGCGCTCATCGAAATGGGAGACTTTGTCGGCGCGCTGCTCAAATATGTCCGCGCTCATCCGGTCGAGAAGCTGGCGCTCGCGGGAGGCTTTGCAAAAATGACGAAGCTCGCGCAGGGCGCGCTCGATCTCCATTCCGCCCGCTCCGCAGTCAATCTGTCGGCGCTCGCGAGCCTCGCCACCGCGTCCGGCGGAGACCCGAAACTCGCGGAAAGCATCGCCGCCGCAAACAGCGCCTTGGAGGCGCTTCAGTTGGCCTCAAGCGTGGGCGTCGATCTGGCGGCTCCCATAGCCGCGCAGGCTCTCGGAACCGCGCTGCGCGCCTTGGACAATCGCCAAATCGAATTGGAGCTGCTTATCTTCGGTCGGGAAGGGCAACTCCTGGCGCGGGCGATGCAATGACAGGCGACAACCAGGACATGCCGGTCAATACGCGACTGAGCCTCGTTCTCGGCGGCGCACGGTCTGGAAAAAGCGCATTTGCCGAGAGCTTGATCCGCTCATCGCCGCCGCCCTGGATCTACCTGGCGACGGCCGAGGCGCTGGATGCGGAGATGGTCGAGCGAGTCGCCAAGCATCGAGCGCGCCGAGATGCGCGCTGGCGGACGATCGAGGCGCCGCACCACCTTGCCGCCGCGCTCGCCGAAGCTCCCGTGGACTCGCCGCTCCTTGTCGACTGCCTGACTTTCTGGCTGTCCAATCGCCTGCTCGCGCGCGCGGACCTGCACGCCGAGATCGAGGTCGTTGTCGCCGCTCTTCGTTCTCGGAACGCCGTGACCGTCGCCGTCTCATCGGAGGTTGGGCTGGGTATTGTGCCTGAAAATGCGCTTGCTCGCGCCTTCCGTGACGCCAGCGGGGATTTGCATCAGGCCGTCGCGCGCGTCGCGGGAAGCGTGACGCACATGATCGCGGGATGCCCTCTTCATGTGAAGAAATTGTAACCCAACTCGTCAGAAAGCGTTTCTACGAAACCCTGCGCAATGGGCGTTGGTGGGTCCAAAGGCCACCCAATTTCCGCATCGCTATTTCCCGACTGAGAAGGCGTCACGCAACCTCGCGAACTGCTGCCCAACAGGGCTAGGGCTTGCCCGGTATTGGAGAGTTGAAGCATAGATCAGCTGGTCAAGGTGAATGACCCGACCCTGAAGACGGATAGAGTGGATTGTCAATTCGCGAAGCTTTTCGGGCAATGCGCCGAAGAGTTCGGCATTAGACGCAACGTCTTGCTGAGATAGCTTGACCCTGTGGCGTTCACTCGCCGCCTGCGAACGCGTCATCTCGCCCTGATTGACCGCGCGCTGGAGCAACAACCAGGAAGCGATCTGCATCAACCTCGTCGTCAACCTCATGCTCTCGGCGGCATAGGCTAGCGAAACGGCGCGCGGGAGCGTTTTCGCTTCTTCGCGTCCCTTCCCGTCGAGGTAAGACGCGGCGTCCTCGACTAAGGTCATTCCCTCACGAAAAAGCAGCGAAAAGCCCTCGGAGGAGGTCAACCGATCGATGAAGGAGATCGGTTTCGACTCGCTCTCGAGTGTCTCTTCAACACGCATGGCACGCCCACACAAAAAGGGAGCGATTTCAATCGCCCCAATGCTCGATGCGATCAGGCTAACGCAAAAGCGGACGGCCAGCGCGCTAGCCATCTTTTAACCTTAACACGGAAAACAGCGTTTACGAGGATTAGTTTTTGGAGCCCGCTCGCGTTTAGCGAAAGCCCCTCGCCACCCCGGCAGCGTGCCATCGCAGCCGCTTGATCCGCTGGGCGAGAGTGCGCCGGCGCTCAGTTCTCAGTTTGCTCGCCGACGTCTTCAATGTGCTCGACCGAAACGACGCGCTCATCCTCAGCTGTGTCGAAAACGATCACGCCTTGGGTTCCTCGTCCGGCGATACGAATTCCATCGACGGGACATCGGATCAATTGTCCGCCGTCTGTCACGAGCATGATTTCGTCGCCCTGCGCTACGGGGAAAGATGCAACCAAAGGCCCGTTGCGTTGGTTGACGACCATCGCGACGATGCCTTTTCCGCCTCGCCCGGTCGTGCGGTATTCAAAAGACGACGTTCGCTTGCCATAGCCGTTCTGAGAGACGGTCAGGATGATCTGCTCGGCAACGCGCAGCTCTTCGAAGCGCCGGTCCGAAAGCTCGACCGCCGCAGCCTCCTCGGTTTCTGCGTCCTCGACGCTGTCCACGTCCTGAGCGCGACGCAAAGCCACAGCGCGTTTCAAATAGGCGGCGCGCTCGCCAGCGTTCGCCTCAAAATGTTTGAGGATCGACAGCGAGATGACGCAATCCCCTTCGGCCAGAGAGATTCCACGAACACCCATGGACGTCCGCCCCTGAAAGACGCGAACCTCCGTTACGGGAAAGCGGATGCAGTGACCGTCTCGCGTGGTCAGCAGCACGTCGTTGGTCTCATCGGCGGTGGCGACGTCGACGATTTGCTCTCCCTCGTCGAGTTTCATGGCGATGACGCCGCTGCGCCGAATATCGGAAAAATCCGAGAGCTTGTTGCGTCTGACCGAGCCGCCGGTCGTGGCGAAGATCGCGTCGAGACGCGCCCAGCTCGCTTCGTCCTCCGGCAGCGGCATGATCGTCGTGATCCGCTCCTCCGGCTCCAGCGGCAGGAGATTAACCAGCGCTTTGCCGCGCGCCTGGGGCGCCGCGAGCGGCAGACGCCAGACTTTTTCTTTATAGGCGCGGCCGAGCGTCGAGAAGAAGAGCACCGGCGTGTGGGTATTGGCAACGAAGAGGCGATAAACGAAATCCTCTTCCTTCGTCTGCATGCCGGAGCGTCCTTTGCCACCCCGACGTTGCGCGCGGTAGGTCGAAAGCGGCACGCGCTTGATATAGCCGGCGTGCGAGACGGTGACGACCATATCCTCGCGCGCGATAAGATCTTCGTCTTCGACTTCCCCGTCCGCTTCGATGATCTGCGTGCGACGCGGCGTGGCGTGGAGCTCCTTTACCTGAAGCATCTCGTCTTTGACGATGGCGAAGAGCTTCTGGCGGGAGGCCAGGATTTCGAGGAACTCGGCGATTTCAGCGGCAAGCTTCTCCAAAGCCGCGGAGATTTCGTCCCGTCCAAGCGCAGTGAGACGTTGCAGGCGCAAGTCGAGGATGCCGCGCGCCTGCGCTTCCGAAAGGCGACAGGTCCCATCGGGTCCGAGCGCGTGGCGCGGATCGGCGATGAGCGCGACGAGCGGAGCCATGTCCTTGGCGGGCCAGTCGCGCGCCATCAGGGCCTCTCGCGCCGCCGCCGCGTCGGGAGACGTGCGGATGAGCCGAATAACCTCGTCGATGTTTGCGACCGCGATGGCGAGGCCGACTTGCAGATGCGCGCTGTCGCGAGCCTTTCCCAACCGATGCTTTGTGCGGCGCGTGACGACGGTTTCCCGAAAATCGATGAACGCGCGCAGAACGTCGTGAAGCGTCAGGAGTTCGGGCCTGCCGCCGTTCAGCGCGATCATGTTGACCGGGAAATTCGTCTGCATCGCCGTGAATCGCCACAGCTGATTGAGCACCACTTCGGGAACGGCTTCACGGCGAAGCTCGATGACGATGCGCATCCCATCGCGACTCGATTCGTCGCGGAGGTCCGATATGCCCTCGATCTTCTTTTCCCGCACCAGCTCGGCGATGCGTTCGACGAGCGCGGCTTTGTTCACCTGATAGGGAATCTCGGTGACGATAATCGCCTCGCGATCCTTGCGCAGCGTTTCCATTTCCGTCTTCGCGCGCATGATGATGGAGCCGCGACCCGTCGTGTAGGCGTTACGGATGCCGCCTCGCCCAAGGATCGCGCCGGCCGTCGGCAAATCCGGGCCCGGCACGATCTCCATGAGCTCGGCGACGGTCAGATCGGGCTTGTCTATCAGCGCAATCGCAGCATCGATGACCTCGCCGAGATTGTGCGGCGGAATATTCGTGGCCATGCCCACGGCGATGCCGCCCGCGCCATTCACCAGAAGATTGGGGAATCGCGCCGGGACGACCGTTGGTTCACGCTCCTTGCCGTCGTAGTTATCCTTGAAGTCGACCGCGCCTTGATCGAGATCCTCGAGCAAAGCGAGTGAAATTTTGGCGAGGCGCGCCTCGGTATAGCGCTCGGCCGCCGGCGGATCGTCGTCTATGGAGCCGAAATTCCCTTGCCCGTCTATGAGCGGCGCGCGCATCGAGAAATCTTGCGCCATGCGCACAAGCGCGTCGTAAATCGCGAGATTGCCGTGCGGGTGATATTTACCCATCACATCGCCGACAATGCGGGCCGACTTCACATGCGGCCGATCCGGCGCATTGCCGTTTTCGTTCATTGAGAAGAGGATGCGCCGATGCACGGGCTTCAAGCCGTCACGCACATCGGGCAAAGCGCGGCTCACGATCACGCTCATCGCATAATCGAGATACGATCGCTTCATTTCTTCAGCGATCGAAACCGGGCGAATGTCGGAATCCGGAACGCCCGATCCGTCCTGAGCCTGCGTGTCGTCTGCCAAGGGCGGCACCCATTCCTACTTTGATGTAAATTTCATGTCTCTATAGGCGATTCGCGCTTTCTGCGCCAGCGTCGCCGGCTCAATATAGCTCTTTTAAGACAATTACTTATGAAACGAGCCCGCTTTGCCTGAGGAGAATCGTCGAACTTCTTGTCCGGGCGTAGCGCCGAACCCCTTCCAGGAGAGCTGCCGCCCCCTCGACAACATCGTGAACTTCCGTGAGGAGCAGCTCTAATTGAAGTGGCCCGTGCAGAAGCTGCTGCGATTCGCCTGCGAGAACTGAAGGGCAGGCTGGAGTCGGAGATTTTGGCCGTCTTCATGACATCGAATGGCGCAGGACCGGGAACCCCAGCCGCTCCGTAAGCTTATGCGACGTCCGGCGTCCGCCGGTAGACCAGCCTTAAAAGCGCCCATTGCAGCCGCTGCTTGTGCTGGCCCTAGGGCTCGGATTGCGCTAAGAATTCGCGCGCTCGCGCAGAAGCCGGGGAGAATGGATCTATGCGAATCTCATCAAGCAGCCAACGCCGTCCAGCACCTCGGATGTCGCGGAAACCTCTGCGTCGCAGCGGATTTACGCTCGTTGAAATGCTGGTCGTTTTAGCGATTCTCGGCCTCGTCGTAGGGCTGGTGGGCCCGCGCGTCTTGAACTATTTATCCGACTCCAAGGTCAAGGCGGCCCAGATTCAGATGGAGAACCTCGCAAGCGCATTGGATCTCTATTATCTCGACAACGGACGCTATCCCTCGACAGAGGAAGGGCTGGGCGCGTTGGTTCAGCGTCCAGCGAGCGCCGGCGCCTGGAATGGACCGTATCTGAAAACCGTCGGCGTTCCCAAAGATCCTTGGGGCCATGAGTATCTCTATCGCACGCCGGGTCAAAACACTCCTTACGACATCGGCTCGCTCGGGCCGGAAGGTCGCGAAGGCGGATCGTCGGCTGTCTCCCGGAAAAAATGAGGTTTGCTTCAAACCCCGCGCCGCTTCTGCAAGGCCGCCGCAAACGTGAGAATGGCTTTGCGTTGGTCACGGTGATCTGGGGAATCGCACTCATCACCCTGCTTATCGTTTCCTATGCGTCGGCGGCGCGCTTGCGTCTCCAGATGGCCTTCAATCTCGCTCACGCCACGCAGGCCGATTTGATCGCCGACGCCGCTATTGGGCAGGGGGTGCTTTCGTTGCTGTCGGAGAGCCAGCAAAAAGGCGCGACGCCCACCCTCGGCACGGCTTCTCGACAAGAAGAGCAGCCGGTACATGATGGGAAGCCTAAATTTTGCTTCCTGAACGACTCCGCGGTGGCGATCTCGATCGAAGACGAAAATGGCAAGGTCGATCTCAATGCGGCGCCACAGAAGTTGCTGCAGACGCTGCTAGGAGGATTGGGTCTTCCGGCGCCCGAGGCGGACGCCGCCGCCGCAGGCGTGGTGGCCTTCCGCAGCGTCGAGGCGAGTCCCGTTGCTCCGCAGATCGACGCCAGCGAAAAGCCCTTTGGACTTAAGCACGCTCCTTTTCAGACCATCACGGAACTCGACCAGGTTCCAGGCGTCTCACCGCTGATCTTGAGGCGCGTTTCCTCACTTGTGACAGTGCATTCACGCAGCCCGGGGGTGGACCCGAAAGCCGCTCCGCCCGCGTTATTCGCACTTTTGGTCGGCCAGCCGCCTGAAGAAGTTCAGTCGCTGCTCGCCAGGCCTTTCCCCAACGCGCTGGACCGTAACGATCCTCGCTTCCCCAGAGAGTTTCAGGGTCCTGGCCTGGGGCGGGTCCTTTTGATCCATGTCGAGGTCGTTCTTGCAACGGGGCAAGCGAGCGTGCGGGAAGCGCTATTGGACCTCCGCGGCGCCTCGAGTGAGGCCTTCGCCATTAAGGAACTGCGCCGGGCGAACGCAAGATATCTCTCAACGCTACGCGGTTCGCCGAAAGAACCCGGTTCAGCTATCTCCGAATGCGCTTGACAGCAGCGAGTAAGGCGAAGCGCCCGTTGTCTTGGTGCGCCGCCTGCTCGCACGAAATCGTTCGAGAGAAAAGGAAATCGCCCCAAAACAAAATTTAGAGCCTGTCCCGATCGGAAGATAGCTTCGCACTTCCCGGGACAAGCTCTAGCGTGTAACCTTATCGAGAAGCCAGGGACTGACCGACGTGTCGTCGAGCAGCGTGCGTCGCGTGGTCTGTTCGATATCATGCGGTCTAGCGATCGCTTTCGTCGACACGCTCAACAGCTTGCGCTTGTATTCCTCGGCGATCGAACGCGCTTCGGACATCGAACGAATGACGTGCGGTGTGATCATGATGATGAGTTCTGTCTTATCGATCTTGTCGTCTTTATCCTTGAACGCATTGCCAACGATCGGCAGATCCCCGATCACCGGGATCTGATTGGCGGTTTTCGAGCGCTGATCCTGAACTAAGCCGCCAAGCACCAGCGACTCTCCATCCGCCACCGCGACCTGCGTCTTCACCTTGCGTTGCTGGATCGTGGGATTATTGCCGTTCAGCCCTGTGCCTGGCTCGGGATTGGACACCTCCTGATCGAGCTCAAGCATGAGCCGGCCGCTTTCGCTGATATGCGGGGTTATCGCGAGGATGACGCCGGTGTTCAGATAAGAAACCGAATTGAAGGTGTTGCCGAGCGCCGCAACGCTTTGCAGCGTGGTGACCGGTATCTGCTGACCGACTTGCAAGGTGGCTTGACGATTGTCCAGAACCGTCAAAGACGGCGTCGATAGGATGTTGACGTTTGTAATGGCGTTAAGCGCGTTCAGCGTCACCACCCCATTCGCCGCCGTGAAGGCGTAAGAAAAACCAGGGAAGAGGCTTTGCAGCGGAACGCCGATTAAATTATTGCCGAGAACGTTGTTGCCGCCAAGAATACTGTTGGTGCCGGAGGTGCTGCTTGCAGCCGCCCCCGTGGGAAGTTGGCCGCCGAACCCCGCAGCGTTGCGGGCGCCCCGTTGCAGATACCAGGCCACGCCGAAATGCAGCTCGTCGGTAAGGGTGACCTCGGCGATCGTCGCCTCAATGAAGACCTGATTAGGTTGAACGTCGAGAGCTTCGATGACGTGCAATATGCGCTTATAGTCATCCGCCGTCGCCATTACCACGAGGGCGTTCTTGGCCTCGTCGACCCCAACCTTATAACGGTTGTCTTCCCCGAGCGAGACCGAGCTGGGACCCTTAGACTGACTCTGGTCGCTCGAGCTCGACCCCGCGGAGCCGAAGAAGCCTGGAGAGCCGCCGGGTCCGCCAACCTGACCGCCGTTGCTCCCAGAGCCGGCTCCGGACGGACCGCTGCTGTTTGGGCCGCTCGAAGGTCCTCCGCTGGTGGGGCCGGAAGATGAAAGCGCGCCCAGCGGGCTTGAAGGAGCTGGGCTGGAAGAGCTTTGCGTGGCGTCCTCGCCGGCCGACGACGTCGAGGCTTGACCGAAGCGCGGCGCGGAATTGCCGCTTCCCTGAGAGCCGCCGGAACCAAACATTGAAGTGAGAACCTGCAGCATTTCCTTCGCGGGCCGATTCTGAACGCGGTAGGTGAAAAACTGCTTTTCCGTGCCTTGCGCGCGCGCATCCAGCCGCTGGATGAAGACGCGCGCGCGATCGAGATAGGCGGGCTGCGCTGAAATCACAAGAATTGACGCGAGGCGCTTGTTGCTAATGAAGCGGACCATTCCCTTCATGGGTCCGTCCTTTTCGTCCGCGCCGAAAACCTTTCGTAAATCCTCCGCAATCGCGTCCGCATCACCGCTTTTCACCGGCACGAGCGCGAATGACATGCCGCGCATCGTGTCGATGTCGAACATCGCGATGACTTCTTCCATCGTCGCAATGTCTTGCGGCGTGCCCCTCAGCGTGATCGTATGCCGTCCATCGTCGGCCTGAAGGACCCCCCCTTGAATGCTCATGGGTTCGATGAGTCGACGCATCTCCGAGGGCGCAACATAGCGCAAGGGAACGACGCGTGTGCTCTGCCCGACAGGCAGCGAAGAAGCTTCCGTGGAAGGGGTAGAGACGTCTCCACCGGCGGTTGCAGCCTGGTCAAGCGGCACGACCTTGAAAACGCCTCCCGCCTGCACGACGGCGGCGCCAGAGACGCGAAGCGCCGATTGGAACAGTTCCAGCGCCGCGGTTCGCGACAGGGGTTTCGTCGTATGAATTGTGATCTTGCCCTCGAGTTTCGGATCGACGACATAATTCACCGCCAAAATATCTCCCAGCACGACTTTAGCGGCTTGCATGATTGGGAGATTGGCGAGATTGAGAGTCACGACCTCTTCTTCCGGATCGGCAGCTTGCTGCTTCCGCCCTGCGCCGGAGCCGATGAACCGTCCGGTTCCGGGGATCGTGAGCGCAGCGCTCCCCTGCGCATTGGTCACAGCGACGCTGCGCCCGCCGGTCCTTGCGCTTCCTTGCGCAGGATCCTGAAGAGTGCTGGAGGGCTCCACACTCCATTCGGCGACGGGGGGATCGCTGGTGGCTTGGCAAGCCACAAGGGCGAGGCACAAAGCCGTCAGACACGCTGTTACATAACGTCTGTTCACGAGCAGGCTCACCCAAGGTCCGGCCTTCGCACAGGCCAGCATTCGCTAACACGGATGGAAACATTGTGACAGAGGCTCAGCCTCAACGCGAGTTTATCGTCGACCCTCTCGGTGCAGCGGACCTGCCGCTTTTGGCGCTTTCTCTGGCCCAGGCATCGCCAGCTGCTCCCCAGGTTGTTTCGTTTCGTTCTCATCGGAAGGCGTCGTCTCAGGATACAGAGACAATATTGCGGAACGCTCCCCGCTTTTCAGAACCAATTCGGACGGGCGGATTTCCGAGACGGTCCATCCGTCCGCCAATTGTCCGACGACATACCAATCGCCGCCCCCTCCCCCCTGGCTGGCGAGAAAGGCGCGCGGGCCGTCTTTGGAAAAAACGATCGCTTCTACCCCCAGCGCCGGCTGGGGGCCGCTGCCTGAGGCTGCAACCGCCGATGCAACGGGCTGTGCGCTAGGGCGTCTCGATTTGGCGAAGACCGGCCTCGTCAAGGTCTGGGTATCGGCCGCAAAAGCGGCGGAAGTAGGGGGCTGCTTGAGAGACACCGCAGGTGGGCGCCAGTCCGCTATCGGAGCAGGCTCCGGATCGCCCCATCCGATCAGCACCCGCAACAAAAACAAAGCGGAAAGCATGGTCGTGTTGGCGAGCAAGGCCAGCAACGCCAGCATCAGCGGCGACAGGCGCTCCGCTTTGGCGAAGGCCGAGATGCGTGCAAGCGGCGCTGCTGAAAGCATATCTCTCGCGGCTTTCGTGTTGGCAAGCATGGCTAGCGACGCCAGCATGAGCGGCGATCGTCGCTTCGCGTTGGCGAAGTCCGAGATGCGTGCGAGAAGCGCCTTTGGAAAATTTTCCCTCACGGCTGCTCCTTACCCAGGGCGCCGGCGTAAACATCGAATTGCGCCTCGATCGTCGTATCCGTCGCCCCGGCCGCTTCAGCAGGCCGTCCCCAAAAGCCCGCTTGGCCCCGCAAGGTCGCCGCCATCACGAGCAGCAGAGGCGTGTCCTTTTCCAATGCGCGGGCAAGCGCGTGAAGCGGAACGCTGGAAGCGGAGACGTCGAGCCTCGCGCCGACGAGCGTCGCGCCATGGATCGTTTTGGGCGGCAACATCTGAATCGACGTCACCGTGACATTTGACTGCTCAGAAAGCGTCTTCAGACGCGCTTGCAGATTCGCGTCTATGATGCCTGGATTTGATCCGCCGACGAGCTCCCCGCGCGCATTGCTCTCCGCGACTTGGCTCGCAAAAGCGCGAACGGCCGCCTCCTGAGTGGCGACAGAACTGTAGCGCGCCAAAGCCGTTTGCCGCTGGATTAGAGCGTCCGTGCGCTCCTCGACGAGACTCTGCACCGGCTCAACAAAAATGAGATAGGCGAGGAGAAGGATGACCAGATTGGCAGTCACGAACAAGGTTCGGCGTAACCACAGCTGCTGTTGGCTGTTGATCGAAATCATTTTAGGTCGCCCGCCGCACTTTCTTTGACTTTGACACGCAGTGAGAACGCTTCTCGCTTTTCTGCGGCGTTGAACGTTATCGGCGCCGTCAGCGACGCATCGGTGAAGATCGGCGACTTCTCAAACAGCGCGGGGAGGCCCACGGCAGAGTCCGCGAAACCGACAAGATCGAGGTAACGCTCGCCGTTTTTCCCCTCCGAGAGGCGGAGTTCACTGAGAAAGGCCTCATCGGGCAATATCCGCGAAACCTCTTCCCACAAATCGGCAAGGGTCGAACCTTTGGCGCGTTCCGCGTGGAGAATTTGAAGTAGACGGCTTTCAGCGACGGCTCGATCCGCGATGTTGCGCACGCTTGACGCTCGCGCGGAGACTTCGGCGATTTTCGCGTCGAGATCTTCAGCGGCTTGACCTCTCCGCCAGATCAGCGCCGTCGAGCCTATGGCGCTTAATCCGACCGTCGCGACGCACAGCCCTAGCGCAACATTGCGAAACCAATGGGAAGACGCCCCACCCCGGCTGAGAGCGATGGTCGGCCTCTCCTCCCCCAAGTCAGCGCCAGAGGCCGACGTAACATGATCGAGGTCCTCCCATCCGACCCCAATGGCTTCAATCTCCTGAGCAATGATGTCTCGCCGCAAGATCCATAGATTCACAGTGTATTTATCGGAAGAACCCGGCTTTCGCGCCAGCGTTTGCCCATAAACGACGTCATTTAGTCGGAAAGGCGTTTTGCGTTCAATGTCCGCGATCAGGAGACGAGCCAGATTGCCCTCGGCGGCGACCGGAATGTCAAACCGCCGCACGAAAAACGCCTGGCGGGGAATTTCCAGGTAGACTTTCGTTGCGGCGCGAGAGAGGCCGCGCTTGGACAGGGCCTCTCGAAGAGAGCTTTGGCGCACTTCGCGGGTCGTGAGAGGCGCGAGGATGGCTTGAGTCGGGCCTCCCAGGAAACGGAATTCTGTAGCGCCGCGCCCGCTGCAAATGACGAGCTTTCGATCGGGCCTCTCCAGCCACCAAGCGATTGTTGAGGCAGGAAAAAGCGCAAACAACTCCCTCCGGTAGAGATGCCAGAGCCGGCGGACGCCGCCCAGCAGGGCGCCTTCCAGAATTTCCGTGTTCCATGTCGTGCGAGGTTGGGACGTCATGAGAACTTTTTCCTCGCTCGGTGTCCACAGCGTTCGAAGATCCGCCTTGCGCGTCGCCAGATCGCCCACTCAACCATACGAAACCGCCCTCGCACCCTTGTGTTCTGGGTCGGCGCGATGCGGGGGACGTGGACAAGAAGCTCGATTTTGCTTTAGCATGAACATCTGAATAGCGGCATCTTAATGGCGCCAAGCCGAGACGCGGCGCCCTGTCGAAAGTCGACACGCCGTGCCGTTGCGGGAGCAGCGAATGCAGGGTTCTCCATCAGTTGCTGCGCGAGCTTCAGAGCATCGTCGCTTCTCAGCCGCAGGCGACGCCTTTACCGAAGAATTCGGAGCCTTCCTGCTTAACGCGCGCGCGCTCGACGAGCTCGCGCTTCAACGTTCGCAGCGAGCGGCGAAACAGAGCGGCGAGAGATTCGACCGCGTTCTGACGAAACTCGGCCTTGTCTCGGAGGGCGACCTTTACGCCCACTTGAGCGCGTTCCTCGCGATTCCGGTGCTTGAGCCGCGCGGGATCCCGCTCGAGCCCGTTCTGATCGACAAGATCCCCGAGAGCTTCCTACGGGGCGCGTCCATCCTGCCGCTCTTCCTCGAGAAGGACAGGCCCGCGCTGGCCGTGACCGATCCGCTCGATCTCGAGTCCGTGGACGCCCTCATTTATGCAACCGGATTGGACTTCGAGCTTCGCTTGCTGACTCCTTCGCTTTTTCAGAAGGCTTGGGCGGAACTCTATGGCCAGAAGGCTCAAAATTACGCTTTTGTCGGCGAAGAAGCCAATCTTGAGGCGGCGAGCGAGTTCGATTTACAGCGCTTGCGCGATCTCGCCAATGAGGCGCCCGTCATTCGCCGCGTCAATCAGATCATTGCAGATGCGATCGAGGTGCGAGCCTCCGACATCCATATTGAACCCGCGCTGGAGTCGGTGCTCGTGCGTTACCGCGTCGACGGCGTGCTGCGTCCGACTGAAACTTTACCGCCTGGCCTGAAAGCCGCGATCATTTCGCGCATAAAAATCATGGCGCGCCTGGACATCGCGGAGCGGCGCCTGCCGCAGGACGGGCGCATCAAGATGGCGATCCGCGGCGTGGACATCGACTTTCGCGTGTCCACGATCCCGACTGCGCATGGCGAGAGCATCGTTTTGCGCATTCTTGATCGCAGTCAAACAGCGCTCGATTTCGACGCCTTGGGTTTCGAACCCGAGACGATCAACATATTGCGCAGGACGATGCGCAATCCCAACGGGATTGTGCTCGTGACCGGCCCCACCGGCAGCGGCAAGACGACCACGCTTTACACGGCGCTGAAAGAGCTGACCAAGCCGGAAGTGAAAGTCTTCACAGTCGAGGATCCCATCGAATACCAGCTCAGCGGCGTGAATCAGGTGCAAGTGCAACCCTCGATTGGCATGGATTTCCCTCACGCCCTGCGCGCCATGCTGCGCCAGGATCCCGACATCATCATGATCGGCGAGATTCGCGACGCGGAAACCGCCAAGATCGCGATTCAGGCGTCGCTTACCGGTCACCTGGTCTTTTCGACCCTCCACACCAACAGCGCCGCGTCCTCGATCACGCGCCTCATCGACATGGGCGTCGAAAGTTATTTGATCGCATCCACGGTGAAGGCTGTGCTGGCGCAACGCTTGGTTCGCCGCCTCTGCCCGCATTGCGAGGCCCCCCTCGAGACCAGAGCGCAGTGGCGCGCGCGACTTGCGGGAGAGAGCTTCTCAACTCAGCGTGAGAGACTAAGGGCCCCTGCGGGCTGTTCACATTGCCGGGGTTCAGGCTATGCGGGTCGCAGCACGATTGCTGAGGTCCTGGTCATGAACGACGCGATGCAGAGGCTTGTGTGCGAGCAAGCTCCCGAGGGTGCGCTCGATTCCTGCGCGCGAAGCGCCGGCATGGTGACCATGTATCAATGCGGGATGGGGAAAGCCTGGCGTGGAGAAACGAGCGTCGACGAAGTGTTGCGCGTGACCCGGATGGAGTGAGCATGCCGACATTTCACTACCGTGCATACTCCGACGCTGGCGATCTCGTCGAGGGCGAGATCGCGGCCGACGCAAAGGATCAGGCCGAGGAAGCGCTTTGGTCGCGCGGTCTTACGCCGTTCGAGACGCGCGAGACCGGACGCAGCGCCTCATTGAAGCTTTTTAATCGAAATCGGCCGCCTGATCTCAGCGAGCTTACCTCATTCACTCGGGAATTCGCCGCGCTCGAACAGGCAGACATTCCTCTTGACCACGGGCTTCGTATCTTAGCCACGCAGAGCGCCAGTCCACGTTTGCGCGCGCTCGCCGAGGAAATTCTCGGCCGCGTGGTGAACGGCACGGCCCTATCCGAAGCGCTCGCGGGGCGGAGCGACGTCTTCTCTCAGGAATACGTCAATGTTGTGCGCGCAGGGGAGACCATAGGCGACGTCGGCCAAGCCATGAGCGATCTCGCCACGATGTTGGAGCGACGCGTCGAATTGCGTTCGAGGATCACGAGCGCCCTGATCTATCCCAGTATGTTGATCGCGCTCGCGATCATTTCCACGGGGATCGTGCTCGCGACGCTCGTTCCCAACATTGCGCCGATTTTCGTCGATAATAATCGTCCCCTTCCCTCTGGCTTGAAGTTCATTCTCGATGTCGAGGCCAATTGGCGTTTCATCGCCCTTGCGCTCGGCTTCGTCGGCCTCTCTCTTTTTCTATTCTGGCGCGCCGCCCGCCAGCGCCCGCTCTGGATGGAGGCGATTGACCGGCGCTTTTTGAGCATCCCCCTTATCGGATCTCTCAGCGCACAATTTGAGACTTCTAAATTCTCTCACACTTTGGGCTCCTTGCTGAAGGCTGGAGTGCCGTTGTTGCCTGCGCTGGAGTGTGGCCGCACGGCTCTTTCAAACCGCCATCTTGGCGCGAAGGTCGAGAGCGCGATTGAGGAAGTGCGCGGTGGCGAAAGCCTGAGCGGCGCGCTCAACCGCATTGAGGCGATCCCGCGGGTCGTCCCGCAGATGATCTCATTAGGCGAGGAGACTGGAAAGCTCGACGCCATGCTACTGCGCGTTGCGACGATGTATGAGCTGCAGACTCAACGCTCGATCGAGCGAGTCATGAGCTTGGTCACCCCCGCGCTGACCATACTGATCGCTCTGGTGGTCGGCGGACTCATCATGACCGTGATGGATGCCGTGCTCGGCATCAACGAGATGGCCACGAAGTGAGTTTTTTGCCAACTCCTTTCTCAACGCAGCGGCGCAGTGGGTTCACCCTCCTCGAAATGCTTGTTGTGCTGGCGTTGATCGCCCTGCTCGCGGGCTTGTCGACGCAGCTCGTGCGCCCGGCGGCGCCGCGCCTTCGTCTGGAGGCAACGGCGCGCGGGCTTTGCGCTGCTCTACGGGCCACGAGAGCGCGCGCGATCGCGAGCAATGAGGAGGCGACGTTCGTTTTTGATCTGGAGCGCAAAGCCTATGTTTCTCCGAGCGTGCGCGAGACGTTCATTCCGGCGGAAGCGCGCATTCAGCTCTCGGTGGCAGGCGGCCAAAGGGATAGGCGCGGAAATGCCGATCTTGTTTTCTATCCCAGCGGGGGCTCCACTGGCGGTGACATCATTCTTGAAATCGGCGGCAATCGCGCAATCATCCAAGTCAACTGGCTGAGCGGAGCGACACGGTGCGACTTCTCCTGATGCGCCGCCGCGGCGGCTTTACGCTGGTCGAAACGCTCGTCGCCTTTGCCGTTCTGGCTGTCGCCATGTCCCAGCTGATGGCGGCGCTGGGCGGGGCCGCGCAGAACGAGAGCCGAGCGGACTTTTTTTTGCGGGCCTGTCGCGAGGGACAATCTCAGCTTGACGCTCTCGGGGTGACCGAAAGGCTCATTCAGGGGGAGACGAACGGCAGTTACGAGGATGGGCTGCTGTGGAGTCTCAAGGTGGAACCCCACGTTACATTGCAGAGCCCGATAAGGAGCGGCGGCGTGGCGAGCTTTTGGGCGCGTTTGACGATCCGCCGCCCGGGGGCCCGAGAGGGAGCGACTCAAAGTCTCACACTGGCGACACTGAAAATCATAACAACCGCTGAGCCCTCGCAATGAGGCGCGGCCCGCGGCTGGGGTTCACGCTCCTCGAAATGCTTCTCGCGATCACGCTGCTTTCGTTGATCGTGAGCGCTATCCTTGGGGGATTGCACCTCGGGAGGCGCGCGTGGGAAGCGGGAAAAACCTATGAAACGGTGGGCGAAATTGAGGAATCCGCTCGCGCAATCAATGGACAGATGGCGCGCGCGATCGCCGTTCGAATTCCGACGGCCAACAATGAGCAGATCATCGCCTTTCACGGCCTCCCGGATAGCTGCCGCTTTCTTGCGCTTAGCGAGGGAGATGCGCAGTGGGGCGGTCTCATTCTGACGGAGATTGGGCTTGCGCAAGGAGCTAGCGATGAAGTCGCGCTTTGGAGCCGCGTCTTCCGCCCTGCTGAAGGTTTCGAAAGCGCTCGAGAGTCGTTGCGTCGCGTCTCGCTGCTGCGCGACGCCGCATATTTTCAGTTGTCCTATTTCGGCCCGCTCGAAAATGGCCGGCCGCCAGTCTGGACGGATCAATGGATCGGCCGCCTCACCCTGCCACTTCTCGTCTCGGTGCGAATCGCAGGAAAGAGCTCCGGCCGCACCGTGGACGTTTCCTTCATGGTCGCATTGCGCCAGCGCTAACCTTTAAGCTTTCAGCCTCCCTCGAGTGGGCCCAATGTCCAGGCGAGCCAGAGGGCGAGGGCGAGGTGAGGCCCGAATGGCATGAGCTGATCGGCCTTGGTCAAGCGGCGCTCGCGCATCAGGATCGCGGCCGAGAGCAGGCCGGATAGCGCAGCAGCCAACAAGCAACCGGGGAGCGCTTGCCAACCCAGCCATAAACCCGCAAGCGCGAAAAGCTTCGGATCGGCCATCCCAAGGCCTGGAAAGCCGCGCCATCGCTCGTAAGCCGCAGCGAGAAGGCTTAGCGAAGCCCAAGCGGCAAAGGCGCAGACGAGGCGCGACCACAATGCGCTAGGCGCGTCGAGCAGCGTTGTCACGAGACCCGTCACGAACAAGAAAAGCAGCGGGCCATCCGGAATGATCAGATACTCGATGTCGAAGACGACGATGATGGAAAGTCCGCAAAACAGCGCGATGCTCGGCGCCAGATACCAGCTCGCCGCCTCTCCCTGCGCAATGAGGAAGCCCAGGCTCGCGAGGCCAAGCCAGAAAATGTGACTGTGGGCGCGACTTCCTTCCTGCGCTCGCAGTATCGCAAGGGCTCGGATACCGAGCTTGCGGCAACGACGACGCGAAGAAGTGGCGAAGAAAGAGAATGCGCGCATATCAGTCCGAGCTCTCTCAGCCGCCGGTCGCGAGCTATGGAGCGCCGGACGCAACCCTTAGCGGAAAACTCGCATTTTCGCCGCACCGCGTCGAGGCCGAGGGTCGGATCGCCGGCGCCCTGTAAATTTCGGCCGAAGGACGCCGGTCCGAGCCTCGCGCCGAGAGCCGAGAGTTATCGATCTCGCGCATCACCCATCGAGCTTGTGGAAGATGCAGGGAGTCGCAGCCCCGACTGTTCGATGATAAGAAATATCCGCCATAATCGGGTCGTGGGGTTGGGAGGGGTGCAATGACGGGGCTTAGAGCGAAGGCAAAGGCGGCGCTTCTTCTCGCGGCGCTCTTGAGCGGCGTCTCGGCCTTCGGCTCCGCTTCGGCGCAAGTCGACGTGCACCGCTATCTGCGATGGAAGCGGAACGGACAACTCGATTATCGCCAACTCTTGCAGCGTTATGAATCTGTTTCTTCCTTCCCTTTCGGCCAGGAGGCCTTTGGCTATCCTTATTCTGCCTGGGGCGGCCTGAGACAACCCCGCTACTATTTGCATTCCACGCCGGAAGGCGCCTATGTCGAAGGGCCCTATTACATCGGATCTCCATACGAATTGCGCTATTAGACGGCTCATGAATCGCTCTAAAAAGAACGTCGATAACGCTCGCGAAGAATACGCATTTTCGCCACGCCCGAGGTGAAACGCCGCACAAGCGACCGGTGACCCTTGTTCTGAAAATAAATAAAATTCGGGGTTGCCGGCGAACTCGATCGGCTCTCGGACCAAATTTCCTGCCGCCGACCATCTTCGCATCACAATTGAGCGCGACACTTGCGGTGTCCAGCTCCGAGACAGCGTGATGCGTTATCGCCGAGCGGAACTCCAGGCGCGAGATCTGTGTGGGTTTACGCCTGTTGGCGTCCAAAAGAGTGAAGTCAGCCGTGAGCAAATCAGGAACGCCAAGCGCGAAACTCATCAATTTTGGACAGGCACGGGTCGGGCGCCTAGGTCGACAATCGACCCTGCCGGGCGAATCATCGCTGGGCGATGGCGAGGATCGAAGCGGCGGAAAATTGGCGCCGGCGTCGTCAGCCGTTCATCAAGCAGACCCAGACTATTCCGATCTCGGTGAAGACGCGTCGAATTGACTGCAACCACGGCAAGAGTCTCATTGGCCTCTGCTTGAAATGAAAGCGGCCCTTCGCGATCTGGAACATCGAATCGTCACAGAATTGCGGGGGAGCCACAGCCCGAGACCAGCGGCCGCCGATCTGGAGCGCGAGGTGTTTCGCATTGGCCGCCGGCTCGAGGAACTCAGCGATCTGGTCGAAGAGCTTCGCAGAGCCTCCCATCGCCAAGGCGCGCCCGAAAATGCCGCGTCGCCGCTGAGCAACACCGGATCGCTTGAGGAGATCATTGTCGACCTTGCCCTGAGAGTCGAACTCGGCGCTCGCATTCGAGCAGCGGCATGCGCGCTTCCTCGATAGCGCTGATAAACCGAGAGCGGAGGCTGCTCGATTCCAGGCCACGGCGATCAGCCCTGTGTCCGCGAGGATACTGGCGTCGCTGGAGAAGACTGCCGATGAGATGCGCTTCGCGCAGTCGACGTGGCGAAGAAACCTTTTTCAAAGAACCTCCACAGGCGAGAACGAGAACGTCAATCCCACGGCCAGCGCCGACCTTTTTCCCCGCGAGCACGCTCCTGCGCGATCAGATCTGTCGTACGCAACGACGTCCATCGCCCAACAGAAACATGGCGACGTCGGAAGAGTCTTTGAGGAAAGGCTCGAGGACGCCACCGAAAGCAGCGAGCCCGAGCAGCTCAGTGCGCCATGCAATCTTCTTCTGACGGCGGAGGGCGGCGAGCCTCGAAACATCAGCCTGCCCCTCAATTCGGAAATCTCCAGCTGGCAGGGGCAGGGATACATGCGGTCGGCCTGCGCCTCGCTTCTCGAGAAGTCGCAGCCGATCTTGAGGCGCGCCATTCTGAGCATCGAGATTTTTCGGGAGTCCAACGGACTTCTCTCAAAACCCATTAAAGGCCGATCCGCTCTGGCGATAGCGGGCCTGATCCTCGTTGTTGGCGGCTATTTTTTCTTGCGCACAGGCGCTCCCGTCCTGAAGACAAACTATGAGTCGACAGCTAGACCTGCCGCCACAAAAGACGAAAGTGGAGAGGGAGCAAATCGCCGCATGGGCCAAGCCGCCGACGGCCCAACTGGGTCTGTCGAATGGCGTGGAGGACTGCAGAAGCTAGCGGCCGTGGAGAGCGCGACCGCTGGCATGAACCCGCCGTCGCAGCTCGATTTGACGAAGGGGCAGGCGCCCGATCCGTCCGCCTTGAGTCTCTCGCAGAATTCTTCACCGCTCCAGCTTCCGAGCGCTCCAGAGCGCGCCGCCGGAGCAGACACTGCCGATATCCAGGCGCTCGCCGAACAGGGTGATGCGAAAGCTCAATACGAGTTGGCCACCAAGCTGATGAGCGGTCATGACGCCGCGCGAAATGCAAAAGCCGCAGCACGCTGGCTCGAGAAGGCCGCAAATCAGGGGCTGGCGTTAGCCCAGCTACGATTGGGAATCCTCTACGGGAAGGGCTTCGGCGTCGATCGCAATCTCACGCTTGCACGCAAATGGTTTCAAGCGTCGGCGGAGAACGGCAATGCTCTCGCCATGCACAACCTCGCGGTGCTTCTCGGCGAAGGTCACGGCCGTACGCCGGACCACGCGGCGGCGGATGCTTGGTTTCGGAAAGCTGCAGCGCTCGGCGTTCGGGATAGTCAATACAATCTCGGCGTCGACTATATGCGCGGACTGGGCGTCGAAAAGGATCTCGTTCAGGCTTACGCGTGGTTTGCCACAGCCGCCGCTCAGGGTGACACGGAGGCGCTCAAGAAGCGCAAGGAGGTTCGGGCGTTGCTCGATCCCGAGGAGCTCGACGCCGCGAAGGCCCTCGCGAATAGTCTGATACAGAAGCAACCCCAAGCGGAAGCGCGTGATTAGGGGATTGAAGCGTCTCTACTTCACAAGCGCATGAAAAACCCCGCCGGACGGCGGCCACCGTCGACATTTTTCACGCAGTTGCTGCCGGAGACGAGCGGTCCCGTCAACTCGCTGTGGGTAATCTGGGCGTAGTTCTGCTCCACAAGGCCACAGGAGAGATCCGGGGTTCCGACCAGATTCTCGTTGAGAATATTGGCTTCCGATTTCGTGTTGGCGCCAAGCAGCATCGCGCGGTCGTCGTTGAAGCCCGTCGAGCTGTTCGGCTGATGATAGCGGAACGAGCCGCCGAAATGCAGGAGCTGCCCTTCTTCCTGGTTCAGGATCGGCGCGACGGTGAAACCACAGCTCCGTTTTGCGCAAGCGCGCCGGCGGCTGCACATTCATCATATCGCGCTCGGCCTGGAGTTCCTCCTTTGGCGAGCCTCCTCGACCTCGCTCGGATCGTTCGCGCGTCCGTGCTTGCCCGCTTCGGCAAGCGTGAGGACGACGGCGGCCGCGAGCTTCTCGATGTCGGGAAGCTGAAGGGTCGTCTGCGCTGGCGGCGGCGATAGGGCGACTCCCTCTTGCACCAGGCGTTTGTGCAGCTCGAAATAGAGATTGCTGCGCAGGCGCGTCCCTTGCTCTATGTCCTCGACATAGCACCAGAGCTCGAAGCGAGACACGCTCCCCTCCATGCCCAAGAAGATTACCTGGGGCGCGGGCGTGCGCAGCAAGCCCTCCTGCGCGCTGACGACAGCGAGAAGCACGTCGCGGACTATCTCGGGATCCGCGCCGGAATAGGCCGCGAGCGCGATCTTGATGCGCCCGACCTTGTCGCCGCGCAGCCAGTTCTTCACGACCCCGGTGACGAGATTGGAGTTCGGCACGATCATCGTCGCGCGGTCGAAAGTTTCGATTTCGGTCGAGCGCACATTTATCCGTTTCACGTAGCCCTGCTCGTCTCCGATCACCACCCAATCGCCGACGCGAATGGCCCGCTCCCACAAGAGGATGAGGCCCGACAGGAAGTTGTTCACGATGGACTGCAGGCCGAAGCCGATGCCGACCGAGAGAGCGCCGGCGACGATCGCGAGCTTCTCGACGCTCAGGCCGACATGCGACAACGCGATCAGGAAGGCGAGCGTGACGCCGGCATAACCGATGCTTGTGCTGATCGAGTTGCGCAGTCCCCTGTCGAGTTGCGTGAGAGGCAGAAAGCGTCGTTCGAGCCATCTCCGCAATCCCTGCGTCGCCGCAATTGTAACGCCAAAGAGCAGCACGCCTGTTAGGACGTTGTAAGGCGAGATGGTGACGTCGCCGATGGTGAAAGAATAGAAGGCGGACTGGAGATAGGGCAAGAAGTCGTTGGACCCGACCCCAAAGGGAAGCAGCGCGAGCGCTGCGGCGACAGCGTAGCACGTCAGCGTTGTGACGCCGGCGAGCGCCACCGCCATCTGCTTCAGCGTCGCGTCCTGTATAGCGAGGCCGTCCCTGAAGAGACGGCCGATGACGCCTTTCGGATCGAAGGCGGCCTCGACCCCCGCGGAAGCGAAGCCGAGCGCGATCTCGAGCAGCGCCAGCAAAGCCAGAAGCCATCCGACCTCGAGAATGGCGAAACTCGCGAAAGAGACATAGCCGGCCGCCGCGGCTGCGAGGATCAGCGCCACGAAGGCCAATCCGAGAAATCGCGCGATGGCGAGCCAGTCGCGTCTGCGCAGCGCGCCATCGCCGACCTCGATATCGCCATTGCTGCGGGGTATCCTTGCGAAGGCGCCCGCCGTGAGGGCGGCGACGAGCGTCACGCCGACGCCACGCGTCACGATCACCACCGGCAGGCTCGCCTGCGCGAGCTCCCCGACCTGCTCCGCAATATGCGTCAAGGTGAAGACCCCTGAGACCGCAACCGCCAATCGCACGAATTTCGCCGCGAGCGTGTCACCCGGGTCGAACAGGCGCCATTGAGGCCGAGCGGGCGCGAAGATCGCGCGCGCCAACGCATAGCTGAAAGCGACCCGCGCGACGGCCTCGGCCAGCGCTTGCAGGATCGGCGTCACGGAAGCGTCGACCAGATCGAATCCCATGATCGTTGCGCGAAGGGCGGCCATGGCGGCGATCGGAACAGCCGTGATGACGATCGCCGCCCCGGCGGCGCCGGCCGACTTCATCAGTCTCGTCGGCTGCTTAACTGCGCCGCTGCGCATCAGAAAGCGGTTGGCGAACAGGAGCGCCGCTACGCTCGAGATAAAAATCAGCAGCACGATCCCAAGGAACTGGGTTCTGTGGCCGTTGTCGAGACGAACTGAGAATCCGGCGGCTATCTCCTGGAGCGCGCTCTTCGCGCGTTCCGCGGTCGCAGGCAGATCGGCAAGCGCGTCGCGCCACAAGCCGGGCGAGAAAAATCCCTGCGTTCGCAAGAACAGCTTCTCGGCGAACACCGCGCGCTGCCGCGCCACAATCTCGGTGAGCATTTGTCGCGCTTCGATCTGGATCGCGCGCGCGCGCTTCAGCGTGGAGTCCAATTCATCGTAACGCTGGCGCAGCACGCTCTGCTCGGCGTCGAGGACAGCGGCGGCCGAGTCCGCCGGCGCGACGACGGCTGCCGGCGCGGGGAGCGGTTTCGCCTGCGTCGAGCTTTTGGCGGGCTTGCCGTGCTCCGTCGCCTTGTGGGTCGACGGGCTCGCTTTCGGAGCGGGCGGCGGCGGCTTCGGCGCCGGCTCCGTTGGGGCTGGGGCGGCGCCCGCTCCCGTCACCGGACCGGAAAGTTCCTTGAGCCTTGCGTCGATCGCCGCCAGGCGGGGCGCGAGCTTTTGAACCACTTCTTCGATTTCGCCGGGCAAGGGCGCGACGCGTTCGCGCAAGGCGCGCAAAGCCTCGGCGGAAACGTCGGGTTCGGCCACCGCCTTGGCCACCTCGTCGAGCGTCGCACGCGCGCCGTCAAGCCGCTGTTTATATTGCTCGATCGAGACTGGCGCTTCGTCGGCCCGCACGGCGGCGAGCACGCCGAGCGCCAGAAAGGCGAGCGCGCCGATCCATCGGCGACGAGCTTTCATTCGAGGCGACAAGCATTTCTCCCATGAAGAGCCGATTCTGACGCCTGGAGCGCCTCCCGCTCGAACGGAATCGTTCGAGGGATCAGGAATTGCTCCAAATCAATAACTTATTGAGCGTCCCGATCGGAAAACCGTTTCGCACTTTTCGGGGACATGCTGTAGAGGCCAAATTTGGAGATTCTGCGGGCTTCGACGCTCGACGCCAGCAAGCAGCGCAGCCTCCGGCGGCGCTGCCCAGGGAGGCGTCAAACTTGCGAAGGATAGGCTCAGAAGCTGAGGGGAAGCGTCAGCGCAATGGCGGAGCGTTCTCGCTACGGACCGACTGCCGGAAAACTAAGCCTTTGTTTCTAATGGTGCCGGGGGCGGAATCGTATAAGCTTTATATCCATTTGTTTTTATGATGAGAAGATTGTTCCTAATCTCCTTGAGGCCAACGCCTGGGCCAACGCAGACCGCTAGTCTGGCGCGGAAAACCAACCTTGCAATCCGCCGCGCTTGTCTGGTGACTTGTCCAACTCGGTGCACCAGGCGGGCGGCGTCGGCGTTAGGAAAGCGAACGACGCCCGTTGGCTGGTGGTCAAGCACCTTGGCGTTGCGGATCGGGCGCGGGCTAACAAGTCGGATTCCGTTCGGGGCAAAAACCGCTTCGTGATTTCGCCACGGAAATTCTCGTCGAGGTTAGCGCCCTCCGACGTGAAATAGGGGCTGACATACCAAGTGTTTCTGGGAGAGGCGGCGATCAGCGGCTGCAGCTCCGCGGCGTCGAGCAAATTCCCACGAGAGACGATCCACGACTGGCTGGGATCGTAGGTGATATGGGTCGACAGGATCGAGTCAGTCTTCACCTGCCTAAGCCGCTCCAACGACTTTGCGTCCCAGGACGCAATGACGCCGCCCGCGTCCAGCGTCACGAGCTGAGATGAATTGGCGTTAAATTTTATATCGACGAAGTGTTTGGTGTTCGTATTCATTGCGCCGACGATTTTTTCTCCCGAGAAGGAGTTGTAGATCATAAACCTATTTTGAAAAGCGACGGCGATGCGCTGGCCTTCGTGATCGAATGCGAGAGACGCTATCCTTGCGCGCCCGCTTTCGAAGCTTCCTCGCTTTTGCGGAGGTGCAGCGTCCCACAGCTCCGCGTTGCCGTCACCAAATCCAATAGCCACCGACTTGCCGTTTGGGCTGATGGCGATGGTCGTTACATTGTTGGGCAGCGGCTGGGTGGAATGGACCAGCTCGCCGCTAACGGCGTTCCAAAATTTCAGTGTCCTGTCGGCGCCGCCCGAAACCAGAATGGCTCCGTCCGGCGACAACGCGCCGATGAGAGGATATCGGTCGGTGTGGCCCTTGGCGAATAGATATGCGATGACTTTACCTGTTTTGACATTCGTCACGGTGATCGATCCGCGATGGTCTTTAGAGCGATCCTCCAGCGCCAGGACATTGCCGTCGGCGGATTGAGCGACGACATTCCTTTCCAAAATCGGAAAAGCGGGTGTGGTGTTCCAGCTGACGAATCTGTTTGCCCCGAACTTCGCCACAACGGCGCCGCTCTGGAGCTGTAGGCTAGAAAGTCCCGGCAAGCTGCTCTTAAGCGGGAGTTGCGGCGACAGCGCCGAACCGCCCGAAATCTCCCAGAAAGTCACGGTCCCATCTGCATCAGCCGAGACTATGCGTTTTTCGACCTCATCGTCGTCGGCAAAATTTGGATCGAACATCGCGGCGACGAAGGGGGCGTCGTTCACCGCGCGCATTGCCAGCGGCGCACCGCTCTTGACGTCAAATAACCGCAGGTAACCGTCGTCGGAGGCGGTCAGCAGGCGTCGGCTCTTTCCATCGAGAGCGACCGCTCTAATTTTAGCGTCGCCCACAGCGATCATCTTGATTGCTCGGCCATTCGCGGCGTCCCAAATCTGAACGCGACCGCGGGTTGAGCCAGTCGCGACATACTGGCCATCTTTGCCAATGGCCCAGGCGCTGATGGTGTCATCCACAAAGCCGCCCGACGACTCCAGGCGTATTCGCGCAATAACTTTTCCGTTCGAAGTATCAATCACCGCAAGATCTTCGTTCGAAGATAAAAGCATCAAATTCTTGCCGGAAAAAAGCTCGGGATCATTTACCGAATAATTTTCGTCCGCTTTGAAAATAATCTTGTCTCTTGCTGTATCTATTAAGTAAACGCCGGTGTTGAACCCATAGGCGATGAGTTTGGAGCCATCGCTGCTGCATTTCAATTTCAAGAATTCGGAGTTATCTCTCAGCGCATTAAGATGCGTCGCCTTATCCTCAGTCCAGATGCTCACCCCTGACGCGAGGCCCGAGATGACCGCGATTTTATTGGCGCCCCCGCAGAATGTCGCCTCCAGCGCCTGAGCCCGCATGATTGACGGCGGCTTTTGCTCGGCAATGTTCCATACGTTCACTTCGCCGCCGGCTACAGCGAGCAAGGCAAAGTCGAGCGGATCGAATTTGATGCTGGTCGCTCGCCGAGACGTCGAGGTGTGAAACTCCGTGACCGTTCGACCCGTCCTCGTATTACCGACTCGAATGCCGCCTAGATCGTCGGCTATTGCGGCAAGCGGTCTCGCGCTTGCCGTCGCCCAAGCTCCCGGGTGTTCCGAACTGAACCATGCGGTCTCTCGGTTCCGAACATAGGCGGTGTAAACGCTTCGCAAAACGTCTGGCGGCGCCCTTTGTGCGTTGTCGGCGTAAAGATTCAGCGCCTCCAGGCCAAAGCCGAGGCCGCCGCCCGCATCGCCAAACTCCGTGACGCGCAAGCTGTGGTCGGCGAGTTCTAGCGCCTGTTGCTTCCATAAGGACTCGCGCTGCAAAGCTTCGCCATGCTTGGCGCCGACCGCGCTGTGATATGCGATCGTCGCGACGGCGACGAGAAGGATCAAGACCACTACAGCGGCCGACACCAGCTGTATCGCCCGACGGTGCTGTGCGACCTCCGCCGAAACCAGATCTTCTTTGGAAACGCCGTGCAACTTCGCCGCGAATTCGGCGCCGACCTCGGCAACCTTAGCTTTCTGGTCCGCCCAAGTGGGGAACTCGCGGAGGTCGATCCAACGCGGCTCGTGGCCAAATTTGCCCTTGAGCGCTTTGGGCAGCGGCGTCGCTTCGGACCAGAGAAAGTCATTTGTTACGACGCTCCAGGACAATTCGCCTTCCGTCACGCCAATCAATATCGTTTCGACGCCCTTGGTCTCTATCCAATGCGTCACCTCCTTATCTACCCAGGGCGACTTGGATCCTCTGGCGGAGCCCAATAGGATCAGGTATCGCGAGTTGTTCAGGGCAGATTCGATCGCCGACCATAAACTCGGGTCGGCGGCGAGACTCGTGGCGTCACGAAAGATACGAAGAGAGCGGCGCTTGTACCAGGGCTTCCCAATGCTCTGAATGATCGACTGAAGCGAAGAAGCGACTGCTTTGTCATTGGCGTGGCTGTAGGATATGAACGCATCGTATTTCGACATATGAAATTCCCTTGGGGGAGCGAGCCAGCGTCCCGCAACGAGGACATGTGGCCAACCCGCAGCGTAGGGGACGAGCTAACCCCCCTCGCTTTCTGTCTTTCTCTCACTCCGCGTCAAACTTGGCTCATAGCGTATCGGTAGGCTTGGTCGAGTCCGTCTACGACACTAAGTCTTTGTTCTTTCGCCGCAGTAAAGCCCGCCGCCACTGCCAGTCCTCTCTCGTCTCTTGTGCCATGCGTGCCTCGGATCGCACCTCCTAGAGATCTGAACGTTGTAGCAAATATCATTGCGGGATAGTCCGGATATTCGAGAGACCGCAACCCCGCGAAAAAACCGCTCATGAAATCAGCATGCTGTTCCGCTCTGAATGGATTAGTTGGATCGGGGGCGAGCCTCCGCATTTCTCCGCGCCGCATCGCTGCGAGATGACCAAACTCATGCGCGCAAACGGCCACGATGGCGGCGTCCGGCTTCTCCGACAAACGGAGCAAATGGCCAAGCATACCTAAACCAAAAAGCACTGTGCCGTCAGTCCGATCGAGCAGAGCTTCCTTAGTCGCTAGAGCATTGTAATCGCCTTCATCGATCTCATGATAATACGAAAACCCGGGTAATACGCCAAACGTATGTGACAACTTCGCTAAAGTCTGGGCCAGGGCAAAGTCTAAATACCTATCTCCGGATCGAGACTCAAGATGCTCTGTTCCTTGAGAGAAAATTTGTCCTTCAGTAGCTCGTTGCAGATAGTCGCGCTCCAAATGTTGCGGAAGCACACACCCGTACCGCGGCGCAGAACCACCTTGACACGAGCAGCGTGTCTCTACCCAAATTAAGGTAGCCAAGCCACCTAAAATAACTTCCCTGCGCGTTATATATTTCATTCGCACATCACTTTATACATTAGGCACCCTTCGGATGCCTCCTTGCCAGCATGTCCTGCGCTTTTACCTTTCTCATCAACTATTGGTGGCGCAGGCGGTTCATAATTGAATACGCTTATATGCTCAACTTTGTTTGTCGCTGTTCCAAGACCGAGTTGCCAATAGCTTTTATCTCCTGACTGGTGAGTTACTCTTAAAGTGTAAAATGGGCCTACGGGATATTGAGTTGTATTCACTATCTCTATTTGCTGAACTGGGCCGAGTTGCCTTACCGCCGGGTAACAACCGGTTCCCCCAGTCTGCTGGAAAACGATTTGAAAGGCCTGAAGGCCTAACATTTGATAAGCTATAGCGGGCCCGCAATTTTGAAAGGCCGCTATGAGTGTCGATAGAGTTCTCCTTGGCTCAAGGCCACCCGATTGAGCCAGCGCAGCTTGTGCTGCGATGAAGCTCGAGAAGAGAAGTATGATACGGATCATTTCTCCCGCCAACTCAGTTTAAGTTTAGCCCCAGTTCGAAAAGCTGCGCCTCCAGCTCCCGGCGAGCTAATAGCCCACGCGCGTTCGGATCGTTTGCCCATAGGCGTTTCATGCTCCGGATTTGTAGAGGAACTTCGCTGGCCCTGTTCTGCGCGAGAAGGTCTCGAATTGTCCTCATTTCGCGCCGCCGATCCCGTGGATCTCCTTCCGGCGATTTAAGATTGCCGCCGCGATTATAAACAACCGACACCAGGGCACCGAAGGAATTGGGTGAAAGTGTTTGCGCTGCAGGAAAGGCATTTAAGGTTTCGCCACATACAAATCTGAGCATGCGGTCAAGTTGGCCATTCGCTGCTGACCAGGGAACATCTACGTCTTGGACAAAGGCGACTAGGCTTGACGCTTCCAATCCTCGAACTCCACACGCATCCTTCAAACGTTCAATGCTAGAGTTGTCCATTAGATCGCGCCAATCCTCCTCAAGAAGTGCAGTCGTTGAAAATCCAAGGTCATAACCGATACCAATCGTAACCCCTGATTCACCTTTAGGCCAAACCGGCCTTCTATATTTCGCGTTGTATATTTTTGCTCCGGATACTTCGAACCTGATAAGTAGGTCTTTAGCTAGCGGAGAAATAGATTTTGTAGATGCGTACCGCCGAGCCAATCCCGGTTGCGCGGCAAGCTCCTCTTTGGAAGGTCCAAGCTGTCGGAACTGCAGCTCTCGGTAAGAACGAGCGCCGTCTAACTCGGCTTCATTCGCAGCGACTTGTTCAAGCAACGCCTGAAAATTAGCGAGTTGTGGCTCGGAAGACGCCATGACTGCGCAGACAGGCGAAATGGCGAGCGCTGCAGCAAATCCAATCAATAAGTCTCGACGATCGCGCACTGACGCCTCTCCCCGACACGGATACAAGCGAAGGTGCCGAACTGCGGCGTGAGTCCGGCGATGAAATTCAAATCAAAGAGCCCGCCTCCTATGCCCGGATTCCAGCGCGGTTCCACCGCTTCGGGGGCGCGAAGAGTTACATTCCTTCCACTTAGCATTTTTGAAAATCCCCTTCAATTCGCTTGTCCCCAATTGCCCGCTGAGTTTGATTGAGAACTCAACCCGCTTGGAAACCGATTGGAAGCGGTTGGTATTACGCATCCTATGGATTGGTTCGTTTAGGTTAGAGTAGCTCCATCGGCGTTGATTCGGAGACCGTGATGTCGGAAGGCGAATACGGGCCAAAGCACCCAGTGGATGAAATAAAAGTCGGCGACCGAGAATATCAGTTGCTAGCGCGCAAGTGTGATCGATGCAACAATGACCACTATGAGATTTGGCGATGGTGTGGCGCATCTTTTGCGCGCTGGCACATGCATTTAAACTTCGTTCCTGGAGATTTTCAGCGTTATGTTGAGATTTTAGACGATCAACTGCTTGTGTCTTCCAATGAGCTGCTTGATGATTTTCACCAGGAGATGGACAAGATTAATTGCTCAGAGGGTATCGCGGCTGATTGGACTTATTCATTTAGGCTCATGGAATACGCGAGGCAAAGGGCTAGCCTGCTGAACAGGCTCGGCTTCCTGGATATCTTATTGTCCGAGCATCCGCCTCAAGAACCCCACGAGATCGCGGTTCGCGCGGCGTTCGAGCTGGGCCATGCAGCGGCAGAACGTAAGTTAATAGCGGATTATGAGGAGTACCTCTTTGATGGTTTCGCAGTCTCTGAGTGGCGCGAAGCTGGGCTGCCTAAAGCGCGTGAGGAAAGAATACGACAAGGCGAGAGAACGCGCGGAGAAATCCTAAAGGCTGCAAAACTACTGTATTCCAAGGATCCTAATTTGGCTAGGAACGACACCGAGACGGCGCGACAGATTCTTAAGATGAAGCTGCCCGGACTGCAGAAGGGTAAAGGGCAACAGCTAAGTCTCGACGCCATCACGCGGCATTTGCGAGAAGCTCGGAAGCATCCCAGAGCACAGGAAAATTGACAGGATTTTCCGGGTTCAGGAAAATTAAGAGGGTTTTCCGGATTCCGGAAAATCCTCTCTGAAAATCCGGCTTGGCTCGTCCAGATTGGGATAATCGATTCCAACTTAGACCGCCGAAAGCCGAACAGATGCGCAAGAAGGACGACGACGTGACTGACGCGGCGTTGTGTGCGGGGCGTTCATTCCCGGAAGAAGGGTTCGTTCGAGTATCTTCGATTTTGGGGCCAAGGGGCCCTATTCCTGTCTCCAAATCTACTTGGTGGGCGGGCGTCAAGTCTGGCCGCTTCCCCAAGCCGATAAAGCTTGGGCCGCGGACGACAGCGTGGAGCGTTAAAGACATCCGCGCCCTCATCGACAAATCGGAGTAACGCATGCGGCGGTATGACTGCCGTCGCATCAAGAAGCATCGCTCATATACGGTGGCGGAGGTCGAGGAGCTTCTCCACGTGCATTCGCACACTGTCCGGCGATGGATTGCGAACGGCTTGCCCGTGGTCTCCCCGACCCGGCCTATCCTGATCCATGGCGAGGACCTCCGGTCCTTCATCGAGGCGCACCAGCCTCGCAAGCAGCCTCTGCGCCCCGGCATGATCTACTGCGTCGGTTGTGGAGCGCCGAAGCGCCCAGACGGCGACACGGCGGACTATGTCCCCAAAGGCCCCAGACACGGCGTTCTCGTCGGCATCTGCCCCAGCTGCGGGTCAATCATGCCGCGCCACGTCTCACTCGCCAAAATTGACGAGGTTCGCGGCGATTTGGACTTGTTTTTTCCGAACGCCAATCACGCCTAAGCGAGACGGGCTCCACACTCTCAAATGTTGACTTCAACCCGGACGGCAGAACGCCATGAAACGTCACCCCGACAATGAACGGATGAAGCGCAATTATCTCACCTTCTTGAAGGACGCGAAGGGGCGCGACGAGGCGTCGATCGACGCGGTCGCGCAGTCTCTCGACGAGTTTGACGTGTACAACAAGTATCGCGATTTCCGAAAGTTTCACATCGAGCAGGCGCGGGCCTTCAAGGCGCGACTGCTGGCCGCGACGAATGCGCGGACGGGCAAGCCGCTGGCGGCGGCGACCATCAAAGCGCGCCTCGCCCATCTGAAAGCCTTGTTCGAATGGCTAGCCCAAGAGCCGGGATACCGCCGCGCTATCAAAGTCGCCGACGCCGCTTATTTCAATCCGACCGACAACCTGTCGCGCGTCGCCTCGGCGCGCCGCTTCAAGCCTTTTCCGACGCTCGTGCAGATCGAGACGGTCCTTCGGGCGATGCCGGACACGACCGAGATCGAACGCAGAGACCGCGCCCTGGTCGCTTTCACGATCCTGACCTGTGCGCGGGTTCGGGCGATCGTGTCGATCCGACTGAAGCATGTCGATGTTGATGCTGCGCTCGTTCACCAGGACGCGCGCGAGGTGAGGACCAAGCGCTCCAAGACGTTCCCGACATGGTTCTTTCCTGTTGGCGATTGGATAGAGAAGATTGTCTCCGATTGGGTCGCCTTTCTGCGGTCCGAGAAAGGCTTTGGCGAAGAGGACCCAGTCTTTCCGAAGACGCGCACTGTTGCCAACGCTGAGCGCGGATTCCATGTCGATGGGCTCGACCGGGCTCCGTGGGCGAATGGGGGGCCGGTTCGCGCAATCTTCAAGCAAGCATTCGAACGAGCCGGGCTCCCGTATTTCCATCCGCATCTGTTCCGAAAAACTTTGATGCAGGTCGCCTACGACCGGAAGCTCGATCTAGAGGCTCTAAAGGCGTGGTCGCAGAATCTTGGGCACGATGACATCTCGACCACCTTTTCGAGCTACGGGACGCTCTCGCCAAGCCGCCAACGCGAATTGATCCGCAGCGCCGCGGTCGGGCCCGAGCCGGCAGATGGCGACGAGATTGCGGAACTGTTGCGCAAGGCGCTCGCCAAGGTCGACCTGAAGGGGAAGGCGGCCTGAAATCGACCCCTGCCGGGCTGTATAAAATCAAAACGAGCGTATATGTATTATACAAGAGATTCCGTGGCCACCCCCATGAAGCTCATCCTAAGCTACATCCGCGTCAGCACCAGCCAACAGGGCCGGTCAGGTTTGGGCATCGAGGCCCAGCGCGCGGCGCTGGAGAGGTTCGCCGAAGCGGAGGCCTTTGAGGTCGCGGCGGAGTTCGTGGAGGTCGAGACCGGCAAGGGAAGCGACGCGCTCGAGAGGCGCCCGCAACTCGCTGCGGCACTGGCCAAGGCGCGCGCCCTCCGTTGCCCCCTCGTCGTCGCCAAGCTCGATCGCCTCTCCCGCGATGTCCACTTCATTTCCGGCCTGATGGCGCATCGCGTGCCCTTCGTGGTCGCGGAGCTTGGCCCGGACGTCGACCCCTTCGTCTTGCACCTCTATGCGGCGCTGGCGGAAAAGGAGCGCGCGCTGATCGCCAGCCGAACCAGATCGGCCCTCGCCGCCGCCAAGGCGCGTGGTGTCAGACTCGGCAATCCACATCTTGATATTGCGCAGGCTCGGGCCGTCGAGACCATCAAGCGGCAGGCAAATCAGGCGGCGGCGAACGTCTTGCCGATAATTGCAGAAATCCAGCGGTCCGGCGCGACGACACTACGCGCCATCGCCGAGGCGCTGAACGCCAGGGGCGTCGCTACGCCGAGGGGTGGGCAATGGCACGCCATGAGCGTGAGAAACGTGTTGCACCGTGACGAGGTATCGGAATAGTTCGCCGACAATGCTCTCCCAGCGCAACAGATCGTATTCTTCTCGCATAGGACAGACGCATCACGCCGTCCTCAATCTTCGGCCAGCGGAACTCCGCGGACGCAATCCCGATGCTCGGCGCGCGGCGCGACAGGAAGAATCCCGCCCTATCGTCGACGCCCTTGAGCCCTGGCTGCGGGACAAGCTCGCGCTGATCAGCCAAAAGACCAAGCTTGCCGAGGCAATCCGCTATGCGCTCTCGCGCTGGGACGGCCTCACGCGCTTTATCGACGACGGGCGCATCGAGATCGACTCCAATATCGTCGAGCGCGCAATCCGACCCATTGCCCTTAATCGCAAAAATGCTCTTTTCGCCGGCTCGGACGGCGGGGCCGAGAACTGGGCGATCGTCGCCTCGCTCATCGAGACTTGCAAGCTCAAAGGCGTCGATCCGCAAGCCTACATGGCCGACGTGCTGACGAAAATCGTCAACGGCCATCTCGCGAGCAAGCTTGATGAGCTGATGCCCTGGACCTACGTGACGCTCACCGCCCTCAGAGACGTGGCCTGAAAACGCCGCTTACAACCGCTCTAAGGGTCTCGACCCTGTAGGCACCGGGCGACGCGGAAAGCGGACCCAGGTAGCTTTCCGTCTCATGTGTGCTCTCCGACTTTTCGACAGGCCCCGGCGAGACACGAGGCAGTCCCTTTAGGATCGGCTCCATCGCGCCGTGCTCACGTTTTCTCGAACACGACATTGACCCATTCGCCTTCTTTCTGGCGATCAATTACGCGGAATCCGGTGCGCGCAGCCAATACCTCGACAGATCGGCCGAGCGGAAAGAATGTATGGAAGCGGGTGAACTCATAAGACCATACGTAACATGGCGACGCATGAGCCATCCGGCCGCGGCTCGGCAGCATGGCATAAAACCGCATGAATTGCGCCACGGGGTCCAGCAGATGCTCAATCACATTGTTCGAAAAAATGCCGATAACTTCCCGCGGCAGATGCTCCGGTCGCGTAGCGACGAACGGCGGCGGGTTGGACGAAGTGGGTTCGTATCCCCAAACCTCCCAGTTTTCGCTGCGTAGCCGATCAATTGTGTTGCTCCAGTGACCGCAGCCCCAATCGACATAGACGCCCGCGTTCGCGGAAGGCCTCAGCGACCGGAAGGCCTTGATCTCATTCTCTGTGCTGTCGGCCTCTGAATATTTCGAATAGGCGACCTCATACTCTAGGTCGACATATTCTTGGGGCAGATCGAGAAACTTCTGAGGGCCGAAGACGCAATCGCAGCGCGGGCAGACGTAGCGCTCTAGCTTGCCGCCGCCGAAGAGGCACTGGCTTGTGCGCGTCTCAAAGCCGTCCCGTAGATCGACGTGACCGCATACGATACAGGCCAATCGCCGGTCTGCGAGTGTGTGCTCGTAGATGAGATCGACTGCGCGCCAGTAAGAACTCGCCTGATATCTAAAGAGAAGATCCAGGCTTCGCTCAAGCCGATCCAGGCGCTCCCCTACCAAGGCTTCGCCGCGGTTCTCATCGCGCAGACCCGAGAGGCGCTGCAATAGTCGACCCAAGGAGTCCACTGCTGCCTTCGCCTTATACAATCGCAGATTACTCACGTCGCGCGACGGACGAAGAAGGCGTTCGCGTGTGAAACGGCTTCAAAGTCGTATCCGATCTCGCCGAGGACGGACCGCAGCTTGTCTAAACCGACGTGGCCGAACTCCACACAAAATATTCTGGGCAGAACGGCGCTGCCTACCATCCCCCTAATCACAGCCTGCTCATGCCCCTCCACGTCCAAAACCATCAAATCTAATGACTGGATCGCGTGCTCATCAATGATCGAGCGATACGTGCGCTTTGGAACTGAGAAGCTTTTGTACGTGCATTTCTCGCGATCTAACTCCTCCTTGTGAGCCTTGGTATGAGAAACAGATCCGTTGCCGAAGTTTTCCCCATGTTTTGGGTGATACACATGCGTGAAGTCAACGATTCCCACGTCGTCTGAGAGAGCTGCATGGATATTTATCGCCTTCGGTCGCCGTTGTTGGAGTTTCTTAAAGATTGGGGGTGAAGCTTCGATATTGATGCCGCGCCACCCAAGTGTTTCTTCAAAGAAGAAACAGGAGCTCTCCAGAATTCCGTCGAATGCTCCGCATTCAAGGCACGTTCCTACGTTTTCAAGACGATCTTTCAAGAAAAATCTTTCGAAGATGAATTTATCGACCGGTGGGTCGAATTGTCCATAGAACTTCGACATCATATCCACGCCAGTTTCTAAAGGGGTCGTCTAGGTTAGCCGCTCGTTGTCGAAGCCGCAAGAGATCCCAGTCGAAGCGCCAGGGCAAGATCATGAATCGTTAACATTGGAGCAGAGCGGCGCGGAAGTCGGGGTTGATAGCGGCTTTGACGCGTTTGCGCTTGATGGGGATTTTCGTTGGCTCCTGCTTGAGCATCAAAGCGGCGTGGCGGATGATGGCGAGGTTCAAGGCGCTGTAATCCTTTCGTGTTCGGCCGTCGTCCTCGCCAAAGGCCACGTCGAGCGTCCAGTGGAGGTTGTTCTCGATGCTCCAATGGGCGCGGCTCGCCGCGAGAAGTCGGGCCGGGTCGGGCGCCAGCGATGAGATGTAGAACCTCGTTTCCTTCGATGTCGCGCCGGTTTTCTTGTCCCGTCGCAGACAATCGATGGCTGCGATCGACTGCAATCCTTTCCACTGCGGATGACGTTTCGAGAGCCAGCCGGCGTCCGCAGCGCGGGCGCAGCGCTCCTCGATCCGACCGTGGCCGGCGTCGGTTTCACGATGGTTCGCACACTCCTTCGCCAGCGCCGGATCGGCGAAAAACTCTTCGATATCGGCGTGCAGGGCGGGCTGATTTTCCTTGCAGGCGAGGAGATAGTCGCCTTTTTTCGCGGCGATGGCCTTCTGCGTTCCAATGGCGTCGATGGTGACGACGGCGCTGTCGAGCGCCAGCATGTCGAGGAGTTCGGGGATGGCGGTGATCTCGTTGCCCTTCGTCTCCACCGCCAGAGCGGCGAGCACGAGCCCAGCCTCGTGGGCGTAGCTGAGACGACATGCAGGGCGCCCGCGCCGCGCTCCTGTCCTGCTTCGAGCCGCGCAGCGTCTTGCCGTGACCGTCTTGGCAGCGTCGCCGGCCTGGGTCACCGGATTGTCGAGATAGAGCAGGGCGTCGTCATACATGGCGAAGCGGTTCGCCTTGAAGGCGAACAGGTAGTGGGCGCCCTTGTCGACGATGGCTCGCGCGGTCTCTCTCTGGCAGTGAATCGCGTCGGCCGTGACGGTTTGTCCCTTGAGCTCAAGCAGAGCGAGCAATTCGCGCAGGGCTGCGATTTCACTGGTCCCGCCGGGAACGCCGACCTGGCCCAGCGCCAATCCGCTGGCGCTGGCGAAGGCGTTGACGAGCGCGAGCGGCGGCCCGTCCCTGACGCTGGCGACAGCCGTGCGCAAGCCCTTTCCGTCGATGGCGACGGTCCCCGCTTGGCTGACGGCCGTCGCCAGCGCCTGCGCCAAGCGCTGAAGAACACTCAGCAAAGGCGTCGGGGTCGATCAGGCGAAACAGGCGCGAGAAGATGTCGTGGCTGGGAAAGTCGCCCTCGAGCGCCAGAAACTCCCTCAAGAACACCTGCTTCGATCGAGCGAAGAGCTCGAATTCCACGCAGGATTCAGCGCCGCTCAGCGTCGCCGCGCGTGCATCGCTCTCATCCTCGCCACCTGGCCAAGGCCCGGCGCAGGGCGCTCGGCCCAACGGCGCCTAGGAGGCAAGGCGTTCTGAATCGACCTTTCAAACACGCACCTGGCGGCGCTGAGACTCCGCCTTCGAGCGCCGCCGAAGGCCCTGCCGCCAGTCCCACCAGAAGCCTTGCTGAGAACGGTTTTCCTGGAGTATCTATTCCCGAAACTCGTCCTAAGATTGAACTCGTCCCTACTGTGGAGGTCAGGCTGGAATGCTGGGTTTATACTGGCGCTTTGCAAACGTAGACGAGCTGCGGCAAAAAATTGCTATCGATGAGTTCGTTAGCAATACGACCATCAGCGAATACAACTTCCTTGCGGCGGCAAGGAAAGCCAAGACCGATGCCGAGAACGCAGAAACCTTTACCCTGAGGAACTACCTCAACTGGAGAAAGAAAGAGTTCGGCTGGACTTTGCAGCGCCTCAAATCCTACATGCTTAGAATTTTGCTCGCTGCGCGAGCGTCGGAGGCGCCAATCTTGTCGGCGGAGCCGGTGTCGATCTCAAAACACCAAATCCCCAAGCCGACGGACTCCTGGGCGCCATTGCGTCAGCCCCGTATCTTCGTCAAATGCACGCAAACTTTCACCGATACGAATAAAAGTGGCATACCGCGCGTGATGCGCAATTTGGCAATTGAAGCCGCCGTGGCGGGCGAGGGCATACCTGTCCTCTTCGCTGATGACGGCAACGCGATGGCTCCTCTCTTCTCTGACTGGCTGTCGCACGACGAACTGGAAATGCAGCCCGGGGACATGCTGCTGGCGCCGGTGTGGGCGGACAAGAGACGGCTGCGCGGAGCGATCAATCGCGCGAGATCCTGCGGCGCCTCGGTCGCCTTGCTCGTTTTCGACCTGATCCCGATCAAGTACCCTGCTATCTGCAACATAGACTTTCAACCGGTCGAATGGCTCGATGAATTTTTGCCCTGCGCGGACTGCATCTTGGCGATCTCAAAAAGCGTCGCGCTCGACGTCCGTCGCTATCTGGAGGCCGCGGAAATCCCGCTTCGACCCGGAATGAAGCTCGGCTGGTTCCATCTCGGCGCCGATATGGACCAGATGCAAGGGGGCACCCCTCGCCATGACATCGATGGTCCGCTTGACCACCCGCTTTTCATAACGGTCAGCACGGTGGAGCCGCGCAAGTGCCACGCCGTCGCGCTCGACGCCTTCGAAATGCTCTGGGCCAGAGGAGTTTCCGCGTCCTACTTGATTGTGGGCAAGGAAGGCTGGAGATCTGCCGCGCTGGCGCAACGCATCCGCCAGCACCCGCAATACGGAAAAAATCTGCTGTGGCTGGACGACGCGACGGATGGGGATTTGAGGCACATCTACGCGCGGGCGCAGGGACTTGTTTTCCCTTCGATCGACGAGGGCTTCGGCCTGCCAATCATCGAGGCGGCTTGCTTCGGCGCGCGCCTGATTCTGTCGGATATACCGATATTTCGCGAGATCGCGGGTGAAGAAGCCCAGTATTTCGAGTTGCTCAGCGCAGAAGCGCTGGCGGACGAAATTGAGCTGTGCTGCCGCATGGAGAGGCGCAAGCCCCAGCTAGAGACTATGTCTTGGCGTCACGCCGCCCAAATCGTCTTCAAGCTCTTGCGAGACGACCCCTCCCTGCGCGAGCGGTGGATTGTAACAGGCTCGGGCGCGGCGGCTATGGCTCAGGTGCGCAGGCGCGCCCCCGGAGCGTCCGTCAGCACAGCTGCAACTTAGGCCATGTGTGGGGTAAAATGTCTTCAGAACGGAAAATCGGATTCGGAAGCGGCAAGATTTTCGTTTCTGCGCCTGATCTAAGCTCCTTGGAGGAGCAATACGTACTTGAGGCGGTCAAGTCCTCCTGGATTTCCAGCGCCGGAGAGTTCGTCGACAAGTTTGAGACGGCGTTTGCGAAATTTGCGGGCGCGCGATACGCTCTCGGCGTCTCGAACGGCACAGTCGCGCTACACTTGGCGATGCTCGGCCTCGATATTCGTCCCGGTGACGAGGTCATTGTGCCGAGTCTTACTTACGTGGCGGTCGCCAATGCAGTCCGATACGTGGGCGCCGAACCCGTATTCGTCGATATCGACCCCGAAACCTGGTGCATGGATCCCTCGAGGATCGAGGACGCCATCACGCGCCGCACCAAGGCGATCGTCGCCGTGCACAATTACGGCCATCCCGCGGACATGGACGCCATCAATCACATTGCAGCTGTGCATGGTCTGTGGGTCATCGAGGACGCCGCTGAAGCGCACGGAGCCACTTACAAGGGCCGCCGCGTCGGTGCGCTCGGCCACATTGCGACATTCTCGTTCTACGGGAATAAAATCATAACCTCTGGGGAAGGCGGCGCCGTTACTGTCAATGATCCGCATCTCTATCAACGACTTAAGACATTGCGCGGACAGGGTATGGACCCCAAACGCCGCTATTTTTTTCCCGTGATCGGATACAATTTCAGGATCACCAACGTGGCGTGCGCAATCCTCTGCGCGCAACTCGAGCGCTACACGGAATTAGTGCAGAGCCGCAGTCGTTTGTTCGAAAGCTACCAAGCTCTGCTGGCCGGCGTATCGGGCTTGGCCTTGCAACCGGCCGCGCCCGATGTTTCCGTCGCGCCTTGGATGTTCTGCGTGAGGATCGAGGCCGACCTCTTCGGCCGTTCTCGCGACCAAGTCATGCGCGACTTCGAAGAGGCGAATATCGAGGTGAGACCATTCTTTGTACCCTTGCACAGCCTGCCCCCCTACCGAGAAGAGTCGAGGAGACGCAACATCGTGCTGCCGCACACCGACCTGATCGCCTCACAGGGCATAAATCTTCCGACGGCGCCCAACCTGGGAAACGAGGAGATTCGCCGTGTGTGCGCCGTTCTGAAACCGATGCGGTAAGCCTACTCAAAGACCGAGCCAGCCGCTGAAAAGGCTCACCTCTCAAGATGAGCGCGTTCCGGCGTGAACTAATACTGGACCCCACCTCCATCAGTGGAAGGACCTTGACGTAGAGGTCGAAAACAAACGCGCTTCTGGAGTTCGCCCATGCTGATCGGTATCGTTGGGTGCGGTGGTTTTGGCCGCGAGGTTATGCCCATGCTAAGCGAAATGCCAAACTTCGACGGAACGAACACCAGGGCTGTCTTTGTTGACATTGCTCCCACTCCCGGATTGTTCGTCAACAGCCACCCTGTCATCTCTGAAAATGATTTTCTTCAGTTGGAGGAGCAGGATAAATATTTTACTGTAGCTATTGCTAACCCAGGAATAAGAGCGAATATAGCGAAGCGACTTATACAAAACGGCGCAAGACCGGTACACATTCACAGCCGGGCGGCGTCATTTTATGATAAAAACGAACTAGGAGAGGGCTCTATAATTTGCTACGGTTCAATTATCACTTCAAATACTACAATTGGGCGCTTTTTTCATTGCAATCTGATGTCGTACGTTGCGCACGACTGTGTTATAGGCGACTTCGTGACTTTTGCGCCGAAGGTGGCATGTAACGGAAATGTCGTCATCGAGGACCAAGTATATATAGGAACGGGCGCACTCATCAAAGAAGGCGCAGAAAAGCGGCCGCTTCGAATCGGTAAGGGCGCGATCGTCGGAATGGGCGCCGTCGTCACCCATGATATTCCGCCGGGCGAAACATGGGTGGGTAACCCGGCTCGACCGCTGAAACGGCATTAGATTGCCCTCCGCTCCGAAGAGTCATAAGCATTGAGGCTCTAATGCCAGGCTGGAATGGAGACTGCAAATGAGCAAACCTATGTGCATGATCTGCGGAAGCGAGACAGTGTATTATTTCTCAAAGAATTTTTCCGGAGTCTATAGTCTGGAAGAAGTTGATTACTGGCAATGCTCCCAATGTAAATTTGTCTATTCGAAAACCCATTTCGACATGTCCAGCGAATCCTGGGTCGGGCTCAATCTGGCTTATCACTCTCACTATCAGGGCAGCGAGACCAACGCCGACGACCCCAATTGGAAGGCCCGCCAAGAGCGGCAACGAGATGCCATCTGCTTCTTGCATACGGCGGGTCACCTGCCGTCGAAACGACCCTGGTTGGACTGGGGAGCGGGCGATGGAGGCCTTACGCGGTTGCTCAAAGAAAGAGACTTGGAACTGCTCTTATATGATAAATACTTGCAGGGTAAGGGCTATCTGTTCGAGAAGGAATTAGAACGGTCTGGATTTGATTTTGTCGTCTCGACGTCTGTGTTTGAGCACGTCGGGGATCTTGGAACTCTGGATCAAATTAACAGTCTGGTGGCACCTTATGGTGTCCTCGGTATTCATACGCTCGTCAGTGAAACTGTGCCAGACGACCCAAATTGGTTCTATCTTCTGCCAGTCCATATCTCCTTTTTTACCAACAAAAGTATGCAGATTCTTTTTGAGAGATGGAACTTCAGCTCGTCATTGTATCATGTTCCCGGTCGGCTCTGGTTTTTCTTTCAGAACAGGGCGGTAGACGCAGAATCCATAGCGGCGCAAGGGAACAACCTGTTCGGCCAAGACGTGTTTTACGGTCGCAACGGCACCTTTGCCGATTTCTGGAAGAACTAATTTTTAAAGAGATCACTTGGATTGCCGCCGTCTTTGAAACCGGTTCTCACTTACAATCCGCCGTCGCCGATATGTGAGTCGTAACATCAGGCTGCATGAGCAGCGTGAAAGTAGCCTGCACCGACATCTTCAAAACCAAATACACAAACCACTTCAATGCCTGAGGCCATGATACTATTTGAAGGGCTCCAGAAACCGAAAAAGGGCATCGAGAGACGCGAGCCATCCTGGTTTCGAGCCGGCTAGCTGCGGCGCGAAGCCAACGGCCGAGGCCATCCAGGATATGCGCCGCGCATCTTCGGCGCTCGCCTGATATTCGAAGTTCGCCTTGATCTTTAGACGGTGAGGTTTCGCACCGAGCTTCGGGTCGCGAACAGCGATCCAATAGACCTGCAGCCCGGGCCGTAAAGTGATCTTGCCGAGTGGCTCACCGTCGAGTTCGACAGCGAGTTGCGGCCGCTTGACAAGTGTAAAAGCCCGCTCTTCGCATGCTCCCTGAATGACGAGAAACGGCGCGTCTATCTCGCCGAGCACGCAATGGGCCTCCCCCTGCGCCCAACGATGGCCAATCGGTTCCCACATGTTCCAGCCGTCGCCGAGATAGAACCCAAAGTGGCCCTCGCGAAAGTCTAGCAACGCGGGAATCGGAGTTGTTGCGAAGCCCACGGCGATTGCCCGCCAAGCGATCATGCGTGAATTGTCATCGCTTGCTCGATAATCGAAATTCGCCGTGATCGTTACTTCGCATTGCCCCTCACTCGGCTCGAGGTGATCGTTGGTTAGCCAATAGCGATGCTGACCTTCACGCAGTTCGACGACGCCCACGCGAACGCCATTCACGTCGACCGCTAACCTCGGCGCACCTCCAGCCGCGTCGAATGCGTTTGCGTCGCAACCGGCTTCGATGCCGAGTAGCGTGCCCACGCCACCCAGAACCAATCGCGCGGTGCGGGACGCCCAGCGATAGCCCTCGTCATGGGCAGAGAACCCAGCGCGCAACAACGACGAATAGGCCGCGATTCGAAAATCTACAAGCATCGGAGCGGAGGGTATGGGTGGCGGCGCGCGCAGCAGCGTCGCAACGGTATCTTCGTTTGGATCGTTGACAACCGCGGCGACCGGCGGCGCGCGCCGATCTGCAACCGCGAGTTCGAGCCGTTGTCTGTTGAGGAGGTCATTGCGCGCGGCAAGCGCCGCAACGAGGTCGTCGAGGAGCCCGCTCCGCCCCGCGGTGGGAAGCCGCGAAGCGCAGAGGACAAAGACCGGAGAACCGAAGCTGACAAATTCGTCAAGGAGATCGATCGAAGCCGCCCCATTCCCGGTGAGGGCGATGGTCAGGTGCGCGCCGTCCAAAGCGGTCGCGCGCAACACAGAATCGACCTCTCCCCCCACGATAAAGAAGTCATTGTGGACGACATTGGCGTAGACGAACTCTTCGATCACGGCGATCGCGTCCGGCGGGAGATCGACAAAGACGAAGAGTTTAAAGCTGACGTAGCGCTCGCGCGCGAGCGCGAGCAGGATGTCGAGAGCACTCACCACGTCCTCATGGGCGATTGCGCCATCGAGCATCAGACAAACGCGGGCGGCATCCTCGAATGGGAAGGCTCTTACGTAAGCCGCCGTTTTGCTAGCGCGCTTCAGGTTCGAACCGCCAAGCGCCTCTGCGAGCCGGATCGAAAGGGCGTCAAAGCGCGGCGACTGTGTGGACGCCGGCGCGACAAGTTTTTCTATTAGCGCAGCGAACCAGGGCGCCACCTGCTCGCCAATAGTGGCGGCGGGCCCGCCATAGGTCGCTCGCAAACCGTTCTTCGCCGCGGCGGTCATCGCCTGCAACGCGTGGACCCCCGCCTTGATGTCGAAGGCAGAGAAGAAGCGAACGTTCGTGCCAAACTGTGCGTCGAAGTAGTGCATCTGCGGATAGTCGGAAGACAGCGACGGGACGCCGAGTTGCGCCGCCTCAAAACAACCAGCCGTGCCATTGTCGTAAACCACATTGTGCCAAAAGAACTCAGCGCCCTGGAGAACATGTCTGTATTGGCCCCACCGCAACGGACCTGCGAAAAACACATTTCTCATAAGGTGCGGGCGCTCTCGGATGAAGGCTTGAAAATGATCGGTGTAATAGGCGTTATTCTTCAACGCGAGAACGGGGTCGAAATTTTCAGAATGGGCTCCCGTCACGATAACTGGAAGGCGCTCTCCCTCGCCGCTCGAATAATAGGCGTCGAGAACCGCGAAGGCCCGATGGTGGTTCTTATGAGCGGTGTCGTTGGTTGACCAGACGAAATACCGGGGGTACGGAACCACGACCGGCTCGGCCTCGACCTTCAATATGCTCTTGACCGAGAACTGAGGCGCGAGGAGCGCGCGGTCCGGAGGAACGCCGGCATAGTCGACGATATCGAGCAAGGTGCGAGGGGTCGTACTGAATACGAAGCGCGCTTGGCGGCAAGTCTGGATGACGTTGTCGATTGCCGTCCACTGCGAATTCAGTGAATTCGGACGTTCGTCAAAGGAGCGTGGGACATAGCGTGCGATCCAGTCCGCCTGGAAGACCGCGAAGGGGCGCAGAGGAAGCACGATCCCCTCGGTCGGGCAACCGAGGAGTAGCCAAGCGTCGCAATCCAAGAAGTCATAGCCGCTAAAGCTGTAGGGACGCACATAGGCGTTCCCGTCACCGCTGACGCTGCCGCCCCAGACGAGGTCCGTGAGCGTCAGTCGCGTCGCGTCGAAGTGGCCCAGAACGTCGGCTGCATCTTGCTTCTCCAATCGGCTTCCCAGAACGACCTCATAATTGGGTCCCGAAACGAGCAGATCCTGACACAATTGGAGCGCGCTCCGGCCCATTCCGGCCGCAGTCCCATAATTTCCGGGGAAGAGAACGCCGACGCGTATCCTGCGTTTTGAATCCTGAGGCATGCCCTCCACCCGTCGACATAAGTCAGATTTTCGATGGCCGCTCTGTGCCGCGCAGACACCCCCTAGTCAATGCGGTCCGCGCGGCCTGATCATCTCGCCTCGCGCCTCAGCCGCCGCGCAACGCTGCGATGCCGGAAGCAATGCAACGGTCGTGCAGGAGCGCCGCAACGACCGCGCCCGGCCCGACCTCTCCGACGACGATAGCGCCTGGTCCGACAATCGTGCGCGCTCGCCGATCCGGCAGCAGCGTCGAGCTACGGCGTCGACTTCCCAAGGAGACCTGATCCCCAAGCGCGACGTTGCCGCCCATAACTGACCCGAGGCACCGCGTGGGAGCTGGGACCGAGCACGCCGTGCTCGATGATCGCGCCCGTGTTAAGTATCACCAGATCGTCGATAAGCGCTCGAGCGTTGACCTCGACACAGGGCATAACGGCGACCCCTTCGCTGAGCTGGGATAGTCGAGCGTGGGTAACCGAAAACCGATCTCGCGATAGCAAGCTCCAAGCCGGAGGCGCGGAAAGCTCCTGAAGGCGAAACCCTCTGGCTCGGCATGTTCATCAGGGCCGCCAGTTTCGCAGCTTGTGGCGCACCCCATCTGCGTCGTCCTTGATGCGCCTCGCGATGTCGCCCCCGAGGCGACCCAGGAAAGTCCTGATCTTGCGCAGCGCCTTGCCCGCGCGCTTGAACTGCTCGGCGTGCGGATAGCACTGATAGGCTGCGCGGGCGTTGACCTCCGTTGGCCTGTCATAGATGGAGCTGCGGTCTTTGAACAGGCCGCGGGAAGGCTGGCCCGGTACTTCCGGCGCCGCTTATGGTGAGATAGCGCCACAGCCGCTCACCCTTGCCGGCTGCCGAGACAAAGGCGTCGATGGCCTCGACGCCGAGGAAGCGTAGACCGCGCTCATGGCCAGCACTGAGCCAGCCGGCCATTTGCCATTTCATTCGGGCGTCCATCATCCTTCGGCGAGGCGATCGCTGACAAAGGCCCTGAGCTTCTCCTTTTCGAGGATGCGCCCACCGCCTGCGCTGTTGATAGGCTCCCGCAGCGTGAAGCGGCGAATAGCGGCCGTTTTGCATGACTTTACGGCGCAGTTTTCGGCGAGAGCGCAGATGATTTAAATTCAACCCCTCCAGCGAATGCCTGACCAACTTGTTCGAGGGACCGGCAGCCTCAGGCTTGCGCGCACAGCCGAGATGCGGTTAAAGAGTTACGCACTTGCCGCGTTCTCCTGCCTGAGCAAAGCAGAATGCCACCGTTGAGTTGGAAAGCGCAGACTCTAAGGGGGCACGCTATAAATCGAAGATTTCACTTTAGGGAATGCTCGCGTATACCGCTTGTGTTAAAGCTTGACGCGATGCCCTCCGCTTCAGCGCCACGGGCAATGCTAAACGAACGATCGCTCTCTCTATGACTACATTTGAAACTCACCGTCTCTCTGGCTTGAGCAGCGGCCTCGAGAAGCCACTGAAGGCGGAAGCGCAAGGTATCGCTACGCGCTACCAACACATAGACTCTATACGTGCAATTGCCGCTCTACTAGTTCTGTGGGAACATACCGAGCAGTTGCTTCCCGCAGCCGAGAGTAGCTCACTTTACAGGTTGCTAATACCGACAATGGATTTTGGTCGAATCGGCGTCTTCTTGTTTTTTGCACTTTCTGGCTTCCTCATCCCTGCAACTCTTAGGGGCTGTTGGGGGGAAGGCTCGACCAAATTTATATTGCGTAGGTTTTTCAGACTGTATCCAGCATATTGGATCTCTTTGCTTTTTGCTGTTTTGATAACACTATTGATCGATAAAGCACCGCTAGATTATGGGATGATTCTTGCCAATGTATCCATGTTTCAGAAGTTCTTGGGATACGAGCCTATGCTTGGGGTCTATTGGACCCTTTCAATTGAGTTAATATTCTACGGAATTTGCCTGCTGCTGTTTATATTTGGCGTAGCGCGCTGCCCTCTCATATTTTGTGTAATTGGGTTCGCGTCTTTGATCGCTATTAATGTCTTCACAGTAGCCTTATCTCCGCTAGGATGGTTCGAACAAGATGGGCTGGTCATGCGTTTGACCCGCATTGTGGTCAGTAATCCTCTCGATCCTTGGGGATCATTCACTTTTTTAGCTATCCTTGCACTTTGCATAATGTGCATTGGAGCCTGTACCAGATTTGTGTTTGAGAAGCAAGCATCGCCGGCAACAATTGCGTTAATTATTATATTAATATTGCTATACATAGCAGAGTTCCTGTTTTTGCCAGCAGAACTATTCTATAGAGGAATTTTTCCATTGCAAGATCTTCGAACAAATCTTTCCCATAGCCTCCCATTGTGCCTTTTTCTTATCTTTGGGTTCGTCGTTAAAATTAAAATACGGCCGTTCGTATTTATCGGCATGATAAGTTACTCGATATACCTTTTTCATCCCTTGTTTCTCAGATTGGCAATGATGCTTTCCGAACTATACGTAGCTAACATGAAGCAAAATCTTCCAGGCTTCATATTTGCCGCAGGCGTTCTGACTGCGTCTTTGATCGCCGCCGCCGCGGGTTACTGCTTCATCGAAACGCCAGCGATTGCCTTCGGAAGGAAACTTAGCCTCTCGCGCAGGATTCCCAAATAACCAAAGAGTGGCAGCTGATTTTGGCTTCTATGCCCTCAATTCGAGATACGACGAGGCTATAAACTACAGCTGCCGCCCGTCTTGGCTAGGAGTGATCACCAAAACACGCTTTGAGGTTTAGAGTATAGGCATCATCTTGCGTTAGCCCCGACGCCGCGTCCAAACGCGAAAACGTAGAAAGCCGATCATTGACTCTCATCCTTTTCAGGCAATGAAGGTTTTATAGCCTCGGCTATCTCCGCGTACCCATCAACATTAAGGTGTACCCCATCTAGCGAATATTTTTCGTTTAAAATATATTTTCCTGTTATACTTAGTACATCGATAAATCTGCATTCATTGATGCAAATGTTGCGGAGCTTTTCGTCAAGCTCTCTTACTCTGTCATTTATTGATGCGTACATTCCTGACGTTGTCATAACGGAAACAACAGTTATTTCAGAACTCTGCTGTATTTGTCTTATTATCTCTCGTATGTCATCTGCAATCTCATCAGGCTTTCTCCCTTTCATAAGATCATTAATACCAATTAATAATACGACATGCCTGGCGCCCGAGGCGATAACTGGTTGGAGTCGACTTAATACGCCCTTGGTTTCGTCACCTCCGATACCAAAATTAGCTGTATCTGAGCGCCCTAAGAGAGCATTCCAGTCCACTCTTGCTATGTGAGAATCGCCGAGAAAGGCTATGTGACACTTTGGAGTGAACCTCTGCAACAAATCAACATGAAAACTATAATCGGGCGGAACAAAATTTCCTTTCTGTGGGCTAGAGCTATCACGGAGTTCCAGGCTTATACCAACCAATGACAGAGCCAACACCGCGATTGAAGCTACGGCCCAGCCTCGCTTACCGAGCATATTCCGCTCCCGTCTATAAGGTTGTTAGGTCGGCAAACTTATCCGATCGGCGTCGAGAAGTCTTTTCCGGCGAATCTACACCCCCCAGCTTCGTTACGAACTTGGGGGCCTTGGAGGGCTTGAAGAGCTGGACCATGCAGGCGCGCTCTTAACAGATCAAGCTGGTCGGCCCACCAGTTCATCATCTCTACCCGCTCGCTCCAGTATTCCGCCCGAGCATAAGCTCGGCGAACCGCATTTCCTTCGACATGGGCAAGCTGCGCCTCGATGGCGTCGGGGTTCCACTTGCTGGATTCGTTCAGGATCGACGACGCCGCGGCGCGGAAGCCATGGCTGGTCATGTCATCGGCCCCGTAGCCCAATCTTCTGAGCGCGGCGTTCAGCGTGTTTTCCGAAAGTGGGCGGTTTGGGTCCCGCGTCCCCGGGAAGACCAGTGCTCGATTGCCGCTGATGTTACGCACCGATCGCAAAAGCGTCACGGCCTGCGGCGCGAGCGGCACGCGATGCGGGCGGCGCATCTTCATTCGGATGGCCGGTATCGTCCAAAGGCCGGCGACGAGGTCGATTTCGGTCCATTCCGCGCAACGCAACTCGCCCGGTCGCGTGAAGGTCATCGCCAGCAATTGCAGCGCCATCCGAACCTCGGGCGCTCCCTCATAGCCATCGATCGCCCGCAAGAGTGCGCCCAAGCCGGCTGGGTCGATGATCGCCGCGCGATGCTTCACCTTCGGGGTGGTCAGGGCGCCACGTAGTGCTCCCGAGGGGTCATTCTGCGCGCGTCCGGTCGCGATGGCGTAGCGGAAAACTTCTCCGACCGTCGCGCGCATACGACGCGCCGTCTCAAGCCGGCCGCGGGCCTCGACCGCACGCAGTACGGTTAGAACTTCCAGGGCGGAGATGTCCACAATCGGCCGAGCGCCGAGCGCGGGCAAGGCGAGGCCTATCAGCCATTCGACTTTGTCGAGCGTGGTTTCGGCTTTCCCCTCTCGCCGCTTCTTCTCGATGAGTTCGCGGCTGATGGCCTCGAAAGTGCTGGCCTTGAGCGCCTGCGAGGCCAACCTATCGACCTTTTTCTGCTGGCTCGGATCGAGGCCGTCAATAAGCAGGCGCTTCGCGGCCTCCCGCCGGTCACGGGCCTCCTTGAGGCTGATTGCGGGATAGGGGCCGATCGCGAGCTTTCGCTGCTTGCCGTCGAAGCGGTAAGCGAGATTCCAGAGCTTCGCGCCAGTGGGCTTGATCCAAAGCTGAAGACCGCCGCCATCCGAGAGCTTCAAGGTGCGCTCAGATTCGGGCTTGGCGTTACGAATGGCGATGTCGGTGAGCGGCATTTTGTTGGCCTCCGCCCGCGAGCAGGATGGTTCGGACCAACAAGGAGGCCAACATCATGGCTGGATGTCAAGCGACGCCAAACGACGACATTGGACCAATGTGAGCATAATAAACTGATTTACAATGCGTTATTGGACAACATCAGATGTGGAAAAATCACGGGATGGTGCCCGGGGGCGGAATTGAACCACCGACACTGCGATTTTCAGTCGCATGCTCTACCAACTGAGCTACCCGGGCGTTTTCGCCTTTTTGCGAAGGAGTTGGCTTATAGGCGCCCCTGCCTGGCTTGTCCAGAGCCGCGCGGCCCGCGATTTCTCCCCCTCGCGCTGCGATCCGCTCCGGGCTTTTCCCCTTGGCCTTCAATCCTCGCTGCGCGAGCCCCAGGTGGCGTGCCGCACCCCCGCCACACGCTCCAAATCCGCTGTAAGCGCATCAAGCTCGGCCGGATTGACGCTCGTCGCGGCGAGCGTCGCGATGAGCTCCACCTCTTCGTCCCGCTCGGACTCGGCCATGTCCCGCACCGGATAATTCACCGCCTCGAGCCTCTCGACCAAAAGATCCCGCAGAGCGTCGCGGCGCGCGGGCGCGACCGTCAGGCGCACGTCGTAAATGCCCTCGAGCGCGCGTTCATCGATCGGCGCCCGCTCGATCATGGCTACGAGTGGGCGCAAGAAGGTGTTGCCGCCGAGAACGAAGACGGCGAGCGTGACCGCCTCAACGGGAAAGCCCGCGCCCGCGAAGCCGCCCGTGACGGCGGAGCACCAGATCGTTGCAGCCGTATTCAGACCGCGAATGTTCGCGCCGTCCTTGAGGATCACGCCCGCGCCCAGAAAGCCGACGCCAGAGGCGATATAGGCCAAGACCTGCACCCCGCCGAGGTTGCCGTTGAGCCGCGTCGCCAAATCGACGAAGGCCGCCGCGCCCAGCGCCACGAGCGCGTTGGTGCGCAGCCCCGCCATGCGCTGACGCCACTGCCGCTCGGCGCCGATCGTCGCGCCAAGCGCCAGAGCGACGAAGAAAGCGAGAATCGTCTTTTCAAACCCCGGCAGACTGAAGTTCAAGAGGGACATCATAGGCTGCGGCCTCGCGGGGCTGACGTTTCGATCGCAAGAGCCTATCCTGTAAAGGCAAAGCGACGAAGCTGCGACACCCCTGCTTCGGCCCCCATCACGTCACAGAAGAGCATGCTCAGACGGTCCTTCTTCAAGACAGTGGGTTTGGCCACGCTCATGGCCCCTGCGGCGAGTCGGGCGTCGCCCGCAGCGCCAGCGACTCCGCGCGCCGAGATTGCCACTCTTGCAGTCGCCGCCGCACAGGGCGCCGCCGCTGCGCGGGAGTTCCTGCGGTTCGCCATGCCACGCCTTGGCGCCAGAGACGCGCCGCTGGCGGATTGCGCCGCCTCGGGCGCCGAGATGGTTGCGGCCTGCGACGCACTGACCGCGCTCGCCGCCAGCGACGCCGCCTTCGCTCTCGGCTTCGCGCGCACGACCGCCGATCTCTGCGCCGCCGCCCGCAAGGACTGCGAGAAATTCCCCACCGTCGGCGAATGCGCCACGCTGGCGGCGCATGCGACGGCCTGCGAAGCGGCCTGCCGCAAAGCCGCCGGTTGACCAAGGCTGATGACCAAAGGTTTCGCGCGCCTAGCTCGCCTCCAGCACGCTGAGAGCCCGGCGCTGGTTCCTCTCGAGACGGCGCACGATCAGGCGCACGAGATAGAGCCCGAACTCCGGGTTCTGGAAGTAGTGCTGCTCGAATTCCTCATAGGTGATGTAGAGAAGCTCGACTTTCGACTTGCAGATTGCGGAGGCGAGGCGCGCGCCATCTTGGGTGAAGAGCGCCATCTCGCCGAAGATGTCGCCCGGACGTAGTTGCGCGCCGGCTTCTGGAATTTCCACCTCGCCCGCGATCACGATGAAAGCTTCCGAAGCCTTGTCGCCCTTGCGAAAGATGGTGTCTCCCGCCTTGAAGCTGCGCGAATGCGCGAAAGGCTTGAGCCATTCGATGTTGAGATCGGTTTCGGCGGCCTGACGCACCGCGACGATGAGCTTCTGCATCTGGCGAGCGCGCGAGGCGTTGAGCGGCAGATTGACGCCATGCTCGACGATGGACGGGACATAGCCGGTCACCAGCCCATAGGCGAGGCCCGCCACATTGCTGAGCATCGAGGTGTAGCGCAACGGAATCATTCGCGTCGCGAAAGCCGCCGCGATCGACATCACGACCTCGGCCCAGCCGAAAATATTGGAGAGGTAGAGGGGAACGCCGTGGGTGCTCTCCGCCTGCAGCCAGGCAAGAAGGTCAAAGAGATAGCCGACGAAATTAAGCGTCATCGTCTTGCCTCAGCATCTTGGCGACGTTCGCTCCGGCGAGCCTCGCCCACTCCAATTCTTCCAGCCCCGCGCAATGATCGCAACTGCGCCTAGGCCACCATCTCCGGCTTTTTCTGCTCGGCGCTTGGCTTCGCCTTTTCTTCGCCTGACTTGCTCTCCATCACCCAGGCGGGCGACCAGCTGTCAGGCAGGTTCTGCTCCGCCAGCTTGCGGTAACGCGATTCCAGCAACTGGTAGAGGCCGCGCCAGCGTTCGGGCGCTTCGAGAACCAGCCGGTTCGCCAGCGCCGCCGCCGCATTGAAGCGCCGCTGCAGATATTCTTCGAGCATCTCCCTATGCCGCGCCGACCACGCCGTGAATTCCGGGCTCTTTGCGAAAGCTTCGTCGCCGGCGATCGTCGCGACGGGGGTCGGGGTCTCGCGCCCCACCACAACGATCTCGCCGAGATCGAGCCAGGCGAAGTCGGGCGCGGCGTCACGCACCCCGCCCGAGACGACAATGTCGACCTTGAGAATCTTGCTTGCGCCCTCAAGGCGCGATGCGAGATTTACCGCGTCGCCTAGCACCGAATAGTCGAAGCGCCGGGTCGAGCCCATATTGCCCACGCTGCAGGGACCGATGTTGACGCCCACCCCCATCGCGGCCGGGCGATACGCGACGCCGGCGGCGCGCGCCTTATCTTCACGCGAAGCGTTGAAGGAAATCATCGCCTGACGCATGGTCAGCGCGGCGCTGACGGCTTTTTTGCTGTGCTCGGGAACATCGAGCGGGGCGTTCCAGAACGCCATGATCGCATCGCCGATATATTTGTCGACCGTTCCATCGCGATCGAGGATGCAGTCGGTCATCGGAGTGAGATATTCGTTCATGAAATTCGTGAGTTCCTGCGCGCTCATGCCCTCGGAAAGGGTGGAGAAGTTGCGCAGATCGGAGAAGAGCACGGTGAGCTCGCGCGTCTCGCCGCCCAAGACAAGCCGGTCAGGGTTCTCCGCCAGTCGATCCACGACCGAGGGCGAAAGGAACTTGCCGAAAGCCTGATGCACGTGCTGCTTGGCCGCGCGCTCGAACTGCCACAAGGTGATCGCGCCGATCAAATAGGCGACAGCCAGCGAGGCGCTGGGATAGAAAGGATCGAGGAGCAGGCCGTCCTGCTTGAAAATCCAGAAGGATGCGTAAAAGAGGCCGCCAATCGTCGAGATGACGAAAAGCGTCGACAGCAGTGGCGGCGCGAACAGGCTCAATATGGTCAAAAGCACCAGAAGGCCTGCGGCCGTCGCAAATTCAGCGCCGGGAGCCCAGTCCGGGCGGGACAGCAGCTGACCCGAGAGCAGAGCCTCGATGATCTGCGCATGGATCTCGACGCCCGGCACGCTGGCTTCGATCGGCGTCGCGCGCACGTCGCCAAGCCCCGCCGCCACCTCGCCGATGAAGACGATGCGCCCCTCGATCTCCTTGCGGTCGACCTCGCCGCGCATCACGGAGGCCACAGAGATCACGCGGTCGGGACTGGAATGCGCGTAGCGCGGACGGACGTCGGCGCTGGGGCCCGTGCCGACCTCGATGGCGCCCACGGCGATCGCATTGACGCCGGTCCTGGCCCCCCCTGCTTGCTCTCCGCTCGCGTTCGACGAACGAATGACATAGGTCGTCTCATTCTGCGCGACGCGCAACGCCTCGAGCGCCAGCGAGGGAACGGGCCCGGAGGGATCGGCTGCGAACACAGGCACGCGGCGCACGATCTGGTCGTGGTCGGGCAGCCAGTTCGTCACGCCCATGCCGCGCGCCGGATCCCCGAGAATGGGAGTGGGCGTCACCACGCCGCGAAAGGTCGCCAGAAAGGGCGTCGGGTCGTCTCCCGCCAACACGAGGCCGGCTTTTTGCGGGTGGCTCGGCGCGCCGCCCTTGGAGACGAGCGTCATCCCGAGCACGACGGGGGCCGCCTCGATCGCCTTGGCGAAAAGCTGGTCGTTGGTGGCGGTCTTCGCCAAGGATTTGGACAGCTCTTTTTGAGCGCTCTTGCTGGGGATCGAAGCCAGGACCTTCTCGAAGCTCAGCCTGTCCGGCTCCGCGAAAAGCACGTCGATGGCGATCGACGCCGCGCCGAGCTTCGTCAGCCTGCCCACGAGCTCGGCCCATTTGTCGCGCGGCCAGGGCCATTGGCCCAGGAGCTTCAGACTCTCCTCGTCGACGGCGACGATTCTGACGGGGGCGTCGCGGTCATAGACGCGCGGCGAGAGACGTTGGAAGCGATCGAAGACAAGATTTCGCATGTCATCGAGAAAGCTCGGCTGGATCAGACCCCAGGGAAGGACGATCAAGGCCGCGAGCAAGGCGGAGAGCAGGAAAATCAGGCGCCGTCGCTTCATTCAGGCACCCGCTTAGACGACTTCATTGGCTGCTCCCCCCGCGCCAGCCAAACGAGCTGATCGGCGCGCGCCGCGATCGCCCCGATTTTAGCGCGCTTGTTCCTCGAACGAAATCGTTCGAGAGAAATCAACTTGGCGGAAGGAAGGAAATCCCGGTCGTGAAAGCCCGCAAGGCCTGTCAACTCAGCTCCGGCGCGCTCCGAGCGGCGGCGAGCATCACCACAAACACCGCATGGGTGGCGTGGTGCAGGAACTGGTCGAATCCGAGCACCCACCAAAAGTAAGTGCTTTTGTAAGTGAGGTCGAATTGCCGACCGATGACGCCTTTGGCGCGATCGATGGAGAGATGAACGAAGAAATCCACGGCGGCGAGCCAGCCAAGGTTTGGCGCGAATAGCGCGAAGATCACGGCGGTCGAGGCGGCGTGAATGCTCGCATGCGCGACAAGCGGTGCAATCCAGCGCTCGGCGCGCTCCTTGCCAAAGGCCATCCATTGGCTCTGTAAAAGAAAATCCGCGACGAACTGCTTGGTGAGAAAGACGAAGAGGCCAATGATCAGCCAGCGGGTGGAGAGCAGAGCGGGTAGCGCCAGCATGTCGGTCCTTATTTAGTCCTCCCGGGGCGGTCCCGGGCGAGAGCGTGCTGGGAATTGGGCCCACGATCCCAGGAGACAGCGGGTCCGAAGGAGTTGCCCAAAACGACGCTTCGCCGATGTGCGCTTGCGCACATACGAGCCGAAATCCTCACCGGGCGTCGCTAGAGCAGATGGAGCCGCGTGTCGACCGATTTCTGCTTTCAGAGTCGCCCCATGTTATTGCTTTTACTCAATTATTTTACATAAGTGAGGCAGGGGCTCAACTTGCCCCTTGCCGGCGTCACCGGGAAAGATAGCGCACGAGCCGATTGGCGCCGAGAACGCGGTCGGCGAGGCGCGCAGCCAGGGACTGCTGGAAGGCGAGCGCCGCCGCGGGCGCCTCTTCGCCGAGCGCCTCGAGCGCGCTTCTCGAAAGGCGCCAGACTTCGAGCTCGGTCTTCGCGCGCACCGTGGCGGAGCGCGGCGTTCTCAAAAGATAGGCGAGCTCCCCGAAGAGCGCCCCCGGCCCCAGGATCGCGAGCTGCACGAGCCCCCCGCCCGACGAAGTGATCTCGACGCTCGCCTCGCCCTCCGCCACGACATAAAGCTCGTCCGATTGCTGCCCCTCGAGGATGACGGCTTCCCCCGGCGAGAAGCGCAGCGCTTGGCCGGCCTCGGCGAGCCGCGCGGCGAGAGCGTCCGAGCCCGTGGCGTCGCGCAGCCAGGCGAAGACGGAGACGGGCTTCGGAGCCACGACGGAGGGCCTGTGCCGCAGGAACACCGCGTCCTCGGCGTAGCGAAGGCCCTGATCCAGATTGGCGAAAAAGTGGAAGTCGGAGGTAAGGTCGAGCCCGAGCCCGGCAATCGAGCGCCGGTGCTCCTCCGAGAGACCGCAGAGCACGATCTCGGCCCCGGCCGCATGCGCCTCGCGTCCCACGGCTTCGAGCGTCATCACCGCGGCGCCGTCCACGCCGGCGACTTCCTCGAAATCGATGACGATGCATTCGAGCCCAGGATCGCTCGCCAGCGCTTCGTGCACGCGCTCGCGCAGGCCATGCGCGGATCCAAAGAAGACGTAGCCTTTCAGCCGCAAGATGACGATCGCGTCGCCAACCTCCTGGATCGCCGCGAGGCGCCGGTCGTCGTGCTGGGTCAGCGAGGAGTGGTAGTTGCGTCCGCTGATCTGCAGGCGCACCACGCCGGTGCGCGCATATTCCAAAATGAACAGGAACGCCCCGGCAAGCGCGCCGAACACCATGCCCTGATAAAAACCCAAAGTGACGACGACGAAAAGGATGAGGGCCTTCACGATGGCGTGGCCGCGCTTCATCTGCAGCAGGCCGCGAAAAAACCAATCCTTCAGCGCGGCGGCGCCCATCCAGAGCAGCATGCCGCCGAAGAGCGGCCAGGGCATGAGCTGCAGAAACGGCTTCCCGCTCACGAGCCCCAAAAGGCACACCAGCCCCGTCACGACCGCCATGATCCGGCGCGGCGCGTGAAAGCGCAGGGCGAGCAGCGTATGAACCGTCGAGTGAAAGCCGGGCACGGCGCCGAAGGGCGCCACGAGAAAATTCGCCAAGCCCGCGTTCTTGAATTCCGCGTCGACGCTTTGCTCATGCGCGGAGGCGCGTTCGATGCCGGCAAGCGCCAGCATCTCGCCCAGCGCGCTCGTCAGCACGAGGAAGACCATGGAGGGCGCCTGACCGAGAAGGGCCATCCAATCGATCTCGCGCAGCCGCGCGGGCGGCAGAAGGAGGAGATTCTGGACCTCCCTCGGGGCCGCGGCGACGATCCAGCCATGGCGCTCGAGCGTGGCGACCGACAGCCCGGTTGAGTGAACGACGGCTTGGAAGCAGCCGATCGCCGCCAGGATCAGCAGGGGGACGGCGATGCGCGAGCGAAATCTCGAACTCGACGAGCAGCAGCAGCAGCGCGAGCGCGCTTCCCGCCGCCAGGCGCGAGATGGAATCGGAAAGGGTAAGGGGCGCATCGAAGCCGTCGGCGCCGAAGAGGGTCAGGACGCCGCTCTTGAGAAGGAGGAATCCGACGCTCGCGAGATAGCCGCTGATGACGCAGTCCGGCACGTAGCGCAGATAGCGGGTCAGGGAGAAGCGCCCGATCACGTATAGCCCCAGCCCGACGAAGGCCGCGCCGAAGCAGCACAGCGCGATCACCGTGGCCTCGATCTCCGCGTAGCTGCGGGTGCTCGCCATCCCCGCGCGCACCGCCAGAGCCATCACGCCGAGATTGGCGATCGCAACCTCCTGCGTGCGCAGGATGGCGAAGGGCCCCGGGCCCGACGCTGCGCTCACCGCGGCGAAGATCACGGAAGACATCAAGGTCATCGCAAGGCCCACAGGGAAAGATTCCTGCAGCGGGCCTGCGAAAATGAAGAGCGTCGAGGTGACCGAAGACACGAGAGCGAGAAGGCCGGCGAGGAGTCCCGTCGAAAGCCCAATGGCGATGCGCTTATGTTCGAAAGCGGAAACAAGTCCCGCCCGGCGCGAGATCAAGCTGTGAATGACCGACCGCGCCCGTTTTCGCAGAGGCGCATTCGCATCGGCCATGGGTTGCAGCCCTCTCGGCTCGGCTGGGGGATCACGCTCCACGGCGATGAAGCTCCAACGGAACGGCCGGACGCGCGGGCGGCGTCCAACGTAACTTCCACCCTCGAACACCTACATCAGGCAGGACGGGACGGCCAAGACCCAGAAAGCCCGCCGTCTCGGGGCTACGGGCTGCGCCCGGCTGGATCATCTCGTCTGGCGCTCGACGGTTGCAGGCGGAAAATCCGGCTTAACGCGCCGCCGCAGGGCGATGCAGGTGATGTCGTCCGCCTGCGGCTCCCCCCCTGCGAAATCGTCCACGGCCTCGAAAACGCTCGCGACGAGCGCCGCGACGCTCGCGCCATGGTTTTTCCCCAGGGTCTCGAGGAGGAGCGCGTCGCCGAACTCCTCCTGGGCGGCGTTGACGGCTTCCGTGACGCCGTCGGAGAACACGAAGAGGGCGTCGCCGGGTCCGAAGGGAACACGCGCGGCCCGGGCGGGACGGTCAGCGAGCATCGCGAGCGGCAGGCCGGTCGCCTCCAACCGGGTCACCCGCCCCGCAGCCGAGAAATGGATCGGCGCGTTGTGACCGCAGTTGCAATATTCGAGGACCCCCTCGTTGAGATGAAGCACGGCGAAAAAGCCGGTGGCGAACATCGACGCCTTATTGTCCTGACAGAGCAAAGCATTCGCGCGAGCAATGGCGGAGGCGGCGCTCTGCTCTTCCCTTGCGGCCATGCGGAGCACGGTCACGACGACGCTCATGAACAGGCTCGCGGGCATGCCTTTTCCGCAGACGTCGCCGAGGACCAGGGCGAGCCGGTTCGAATCGAGGGGAATGAAGTCGTAGAAATCGCCGCCGACCTCGCGCGCCGGGCGGACGGCGGCGCGCAGCTCCACCTCGTCGCGGGCGAAGTTGATTTTCGAATCGTCGGGTAGAAAGGAGCGCTGGATAAGGGCTGCGCTCGCCATCTCCTCCTCGCGACGACGATTCTTCACGATGTGGTTGGCGAAACGCCGAAACGCCGCCGAGAACTCCGCGAGATGCGGCGAGGCGTGCGTCAGGTCTTTCAGAATCTCGTCGTCGAAGGTTCGCGCCTCCAGGGCCTCGAGCGCATTGGCGTAGAGAGCGAGCGCCCGGTTGACCGCGTCGATCTGCCCGCCCAACTGACTGATGATGGTGACGAGGAATTCGGGCGAGCGTCGGCCGAGCTCCAAAAGCCTCTCGCGATCGACAACAAGGACCTGCGCGGCGCTCGCCGCCTTGACGCTCGCGGTTCGCGCCAGTCCCGCCAGAGCTCCAATTTCGCCGATGAGCCGCGGCGCCTCGACGCCGGCGAGAGGCACGGGTCCGTAGCGCGTCTCCGCATAGACCTGCAGCGTCCCGCTCTTGAGAAAGAAGGCGGCGTCGCTTTCGTCCCCCTGATGCAGGAGAATGTCGCCCGGTTCGAGATTGATCGGCTGCAAGGTGGCGAGAATCTCTTCGAGCGCTTCTAGAGGGACCGGTCTTCGCTCCTCGACCGCTTCGCCCGTGCCCACCTCGACAGCCAATTTCTATCCTTACCGCTCAAATTCCGCGAAATCCCACTCTAGCGGAAAAATTCGGCGGTGACACAATTACCTGTTTCGGTTCGAGAATATTTTAGGTTGTCCGCAAAGCTCCGAATCACGCCAATGCCAAGGCCGCCAGGAACGACGTCATCGAGCCCCCCCTCGACACGACGCGGCTCGGCGCGGGAGATGTCGAAAGGTCTCCCGTTGTCCTCCACCGTCAGGGTGATTTTCTCGCTCGAAACGTTGAGCGAGACGGAGACCTTCAGAGGGTCGGCCAGCCCAGTCTGGCCGCTCTGCGCTGGCGGCGTGCGGCTGTGCATTGCGACATTCGCCATCAGCTCCTCGAGGCAGACCTGCACGGCATACGTCTTTGCTTCGGGAAGATCCAGATCCGAGGCGATGGTTCCGACCCAACCAACGGCGCCGCTGACCGCGGTCATCGCTCCCGAGAAATCCCGACGCCACTCGCTATGCACGGCTTGGCTCGTGGTCATCCCCGCCTCAAAGTCCAAAGATCCTCTCGGCCTCGCTCACGTCGCGAACGATCGGAATGATCGTATCAATAGCCGCCGACCTTAAAACTTTTTCGACGTTTTCCTGGGGCTTGAGCAGGACCACTCTGCCGCCATGCTCCCATGACGCCTTCGCGCCCGAAACCAGCGTGCGCATTCCAAGCGAGGCGAGGAAGCCCACATCGGAAAGGTCCACCAACACGAATTTCTTCTCCTTGACGATGTCCATGAAGGGCCCGTCGATCTTGAGCGCGCCGTCAATGTCCAACCGTCCCGCCAGCGAGACTTTCGTTATCTCGCGCCCGATCTCCGCCGTCGTCAACTCCATTGATTCCTCCTTTTTCGTGTGGCGCTCGAGCCGCCTCCCTGGAGACCGCTCCAGGACTTCCGCGGGACGACCGCCCGGACTCGTGCGGGAATTTGGGCCGGCGGGCTCAACATTTACCGTCGGAGGGGATCACAGGCCGACGCGGCTTTCGTTCTTTTTGGCGGCGTCGCGGAGCGAACGCACGCCTCCCTCGGGCAAAATCTAAATTTTCCCGTATGTTGCTATTGTAAAGAGATTGTGACAGCCGCGGCTCAGCCGGGGATAACGCCCAGCCGCTGCAGCAGCCAATAGGCTCCGGCGAGCGCAATCGCCGCCGAGATGGCGTAGACGAGCTTCTCGTGCCGCTTCTTGCCGGTGTGATGGTCAATATAGAGGAGGATCGGCAGCAGCACGAGCACGATGGCGATCTGGCCGATCTCGACGCCGATGTTGAAGCTCGCCAGCGCCGGCACGATGGTCGCCTTCTGCACGTTGAGCTCCCTCAAGCCGCTCGCGAAGCCAAAGCCGTGGATGAAGCCGAAAAGGAAGGTGACGATCCAGCGCTTGTCGATATTGCGCGAGAAGAAATTCTCGACGGCGACGAAGATGATCGAGGCCGCGATGGCCGATTCCGTCAGGGTCGTCGGCAGGCTTACGACGTCGAGCGCGGCGAGCGAGAGCGTGATCGAATGCGAGATCGTGAAGGCCGTTACGACCTTCACCACCGGCCAGACCCGTGTCGCCCAGAGGATCACGGCGATGAGAAAGCAGATGTGGTCGTAGCCGGTGAGGATGTGCTCAATGCCGGCCTTGCCGAATTTCAGCATCAGCTGCGCGGTCGTTTCGAGCGGTTTCGTCAGATCGAGCGGCGGGCTCGCCCCTTCGAGCACGATCTCGCCAGCGTTGGGGCCGCTCAGCAGCGTAACGAGCTCCTTGCCGCGTGGCCCCTGCGCCTTCAGAAGCTTCGTCGCGTCATAGGTGACGAGTCCCTCGCAGTCGAAACGCAGCACAACGAGCGCGCTGTCCTGATTGGTCGGGTCCTCGCCCGCATGCTGCACGGCGGCGGGGCAGGCTTTTCCGGCGGCGTCGCGCATCGCGACGCGGCGCTCGACGAATTTGCCGATCTCCTCCTCGAGAACGCCGGGCTGCGACAGGTCAACATCCCTGCGCTCGGCCATCGACTCCTGAAACATCCGCTCAAGGTCGGTCGCGAGAAACCCGACGTTGACGACGAAACCCCCGTCTTTGGCCTCGATCTTCGCGGTAGAAATATCCGGCGTGTGCGCCTGCGCGGGAAGCGCGCCGCCGCAGGCGAGGATGGCGAAAGCGGCCAACCCGGCCAGGAAACTTCTCATTTGACCGACTCCTGCGACCCATAACTTCAGCGTGAGGGCGCCATAGCCGAAGGCGCGCCGCCCGGCAAGACTGAGCGCCAAGACGTTGCGGCGGCCGGCGCCGAAGGATATGACGAGGGGAGCGCCCGCGCGCTCTCGGAGACGCCGCCGATGCAACGCGTGACGATGACGATCGACGAAGATCTGATGGAGAGCCTCGACCGCTACATGGCGGCTTCGGGGCACCGCAATCGTTCCGAGGCCGTCCGCGACCTCGTGCGCGCCGGCCTTCTGCTCCAGCCCAAGAACGATGACAGCGAGCGCGCTTGCATGGCGGCGCTCGTCTATGTCTATGATCACGAGACGCGCCAGCTCTCGAAGCGGCTGTTGAGCGACCATCACAGCCATGCAGACATGTCGGTTGCGACCCTGCACGTCCATCTCGACGCGGCAAGTTGTCTCGAGGTGTCGCTCTTACGCGGGCAAAAGGCCGAGGTGGAGCATTTCGCGCAGCACGTCATCGGCGAACGCGGCGTGCGCTATGGGCAGCTCGTGGTGGTTCCGGCCAACGCCGAGACCGAATCAGAGCACGAGCACGGCCACCACCATCATCATCACGACGACTGAGCGCGTCCGGCCACGGCTCATTCGCCGACGGTGGCGATGCGGATCATATTGGTCGCGCCCGGCGAGCCGAAGGGCATGCCGGCGACGATTGCGACACGGTCGCCTTCCTGCCCAAAGCCCTGGCTCTGCGCCGAGCTGCAGGCGCGACGCACCATGTCTTCGACACTCGAGGGATCCGGCGTCTGCAGCGCGTGCACGCCCCAGGCGAGCGCCAATCGCCGGGCCGTGTCGCGCTTTGGGGTGAGCGCGAGAATGGGCGAGGCCGGCCGCTCGCGCGCGATGCGCAGCGCCGTGGCGCCCGAGTCGGTCCAGGCGCAGATCGCCTTCACGCCGATCGTCTGCGCGACGTCGCGCGCAGCGGCGGCGATCGCGTCGGCGATCGTCGGATTGGGCGCTTCGGCGCGCTGGGCGTTGATGATCGAGCGATAGACCGTGTCGGTCTCGACCTCCTCCGCGATGCGGCTCATCGTCGCCACGGCCTCACGCGGATATTGCCCCGCGGCGCTTTCGGCCGAGAGCATGACGGCGTCGGCGCCCTCGAACACCGCGGTCGCCACGTCGGAGACCTCGGCCCGGGTGGGGAGCGGCGAGAGGATCATCGATTCGAGCATCTGGGTTGCGACGACGACGGGCTTGCCGACGCGCCGCGCCGCGCGCGTGATTCGCTTCTGCAGCCCCGGCACCTTCTCCAGGGGCAGCTCCACGCCGAGATCGCCGCGCGCGACCATCAGCGCGTCGGAGACCTCGATCACCTCCTCGAGGCGAGCCACCGCCTGCGGCTTCTCGATTTTTGCCATCACCGCCGCGCGACCTTGCACGATCTTCGTGACCTCGAGCACGTCCTCGGGACGCTGGACGAAGGAGATCGCGATCCAATCGACCCCCTCGACCAAGGCCGCGGCGAGATCGGCGTGGTCTTTGGTCGTCATCGAGGTGATCGGAATGTCCGTATCGGGCAGGCTCACGCCCTTGCGGTTGGAGATGCGGCCGGCGATCTCGACGACCGCCCTGGCCTTGTCCTGCGTCGCCTCGACGATCTTGAGCCGCACCTTGCCGTCGTCAATGAGCACCGTATGGCCGGGCCTCAACGCCGCCAGGATCTCGGGATGCGGCAGGCAGACGCGATTGGCGTCGCCCGGCGTCTGATCGAGGTCGAAGAACAGGCTGTCGCCCTTGCGCAAATGGGCGGAGCCCTCGGCGAAGGCGCCGATGCGCAGCTTCGGCCCTTGCAGATCGACCAGCACGCCGATGGCGCGCGCGAGCTCGGCCTCGATCTCACGGATCATCCGCACGTAATTGCCGAGCGACGCGTGATCCGTGTGGCTCATGTTGATTCGGAAAAGGTCGGCGCCGGCGGCGGCGAGCGAGGCGACGACCGCACGGTCGACGCTCGCCGGCCCCAATGTGGCAATGATCTTCACGCGCCGCAGCCGTCTCATGGAGTAGCCTAACCCTTTCGTCGGAAGTTCTTGGAGGAGCTAATGCTCGGCGGCAGGCGCATGGGGAACCGGCAGCGCGGGATCCGTCAGCTCCACCGTCCAGCTGCGCGCGTCGTGTCCCGTGTCGACCTCGAAGAAACCCGTGCGATCGAATCCGCGCGCGAAACAGTCCTCGCGCCCCTCGATCTTGAACTCCCGATCGCGCGTGCACATGAAGGACTTGCCTTTCCACTCGCCGCCGCGCTCGTCCATCGCGTAGACGTAATAATATTGCGCGGCGAGCGGGCCGCGCAGCAGGTTTTCGCACCCCGTCGGCCGAAGGTTCCACCAGCCTTCGACGAACCAGTTGCGCCCGTCCGTATAGGCGAGAGCCACGCTCACCCGTCCCGACGTCTTGTTGCACAGCCGGAAATCCGCCAGCGCAGAGTCGAAAGCGCATAGGCAAGACAAGACGGTGACGGCGGCGAGTACGGGACGGTGCATGGCCTCTTCGGGGCGGCGGGACCGGCGCGCTCTGACCGAGCCGCGCCGATGCTCGTAGCCAAACCACGAGCGCCAAACTTTGTCCACCCCGGGAAGTTCAAGGGAGCCGGCCCTCGCGCCCTCCTGAAAAGGGAGAGACGCGCGGCTCTCGCCACACGCCGTCTTCGCGTTTCCGCGGGCCCGCGAGGCCCCGCCTCGGCCCGACCGGTGGCGTCCCAGTCGCGCTCAGGCGGCGATTTCGCTCGCCGTGGCGGCGGCCGGCGCCGTCGCGGCTTCCGGCGTCACGAGGCGGCGCAGCGGCGCGTAGCGGATCTTGCCTTCCTCAAAGAAAAATTCGCAGGTTTCGTCGGCGGCCAGCGCCTCCATGACGCCCGGCCAGACGCGCTTTTGCGTCCAGCGGCGGAAACGGGTGTAGTTGGTGTACCATTTGCCGAATTGCTGCGGGAGACTGCGGCAGGGCGAGCCGGTGCGCACGATCCAGAATACCGCTTCGATGAAGAGGCGATTGTCGCGCCCATGGCAGCCCGGATCGCCCTCCTTGCCAGGGACCCGGGAAGCAATCAGCGACCACCGCTCGTCGGTAAGATAAAATTCGGTCAATGCAACCTCCTGGAATGACGTGCGCCGTCGCCCGCGCGCCGAAGAGCGCGCGTCAAGCCTGCGTGCACGCAGCGTTGATGCGGTTTCAGTTCAGTCGGAGAGGCGGAGCAGAAACCTCACGCGTTCCCAACCTTCCAACTGATTCGTATACTACCTATGGTTGTAATAATTGCAATTGCAACTTTCCTGAGGATTGACACTCGGGGCCTGCGCGCCATCGGGCCCAGCCTCCCTCTCTCGCTTGGACGTTCCCGCTCGCCCGCGCGCCGAGATTTTCGCGCCCACTCCGGGAAGGCTCCGCGTCTTGCCTGCCATGCGCGCCTGTGGCACAAGCCGCTTGCAAAGAAGCTGCAGTAGCTCAGTGGTAGAGCACTCCCTTGGTAAGGGAGAGGTCGAGAGTTCAATCCTCTCTTGCAGCACCATTCTTCTCAAAGACTTACGGAAGAGCGCGCGGATCGCCGCCGTGCCGGGGAAGCACGGGGGAAGCAGCGGGCGCTTTTTTCAGCTATGAAGGTCGATCCGCTCCCGGTCGCCCCATGCCCCTCAAGACCCTCGACGAACTCACCGTTTCCACCTGTCACTGGCCCCTCGCCGAGTTCGAGCGCAACGTCCTGCTCTACTGCGGCGAGGCGGTCGAGCTGCGGCCCGACGGGCGAGCCAGCCCTTACTGCCCTTGTCACGCTCGTCGCGCTTATGTCCGCCGCGCGGCGCTGCGCCTGCCCCCCTCGATCACGCATCAGCGGACCGCGCTGGCTCGACCTGCCCCGGCGACGGTTGCTCTGATTGCCGCGGAGTAGCAGCTCACGTCGCCTCTCCTCGACAGGGGGGAGGGGGCTCCATACCCCCGGAGGGGGCTCACCTCGAAAGGGAAACTTGGGAGAATAGCGGGCGTAAATCGGCCAGCGTTCATTTTTGTCCGACCACATCCGAATTGCGCACCAAAATAAAAATCGGTCCGATGGCTCGCTGATGGCGCTACCCTCCCTCATACGAACTGAGTGCGGCCTATGACTCCCAAACCTCTCGGAGAGAATGGCGCTCAACCGAACTCGGTTTTCTGGTCGATGCAGAGATTTTGTCGACAATTCACCAGTAATATACCCTACTCATCGGAGCATTAAAACGTGACGCTCATTGTCAATTGACCAAGACTTGAATTGGCTCAAGAAGCTCTGTCCAAGAAGAATATCCGCCTTCTCCGAGGCGACGCTGGCTGTTACATTCTCTAGAGTTTTGTTGCCGACTTGTAGCGAACGAATGCGGAAGCGTGCAGAAGGAACTTTTGTCCCATCGGCGAGCACATAAGTCTCTACTCCAATAAAGTCCCCGTCAGATATCGTTTTAGTGCGGATCAAGGTAGAAACTACGTCATTTGGGATGCTAACGTCGGAGGCTCCGCTATCAATGACGGCGTTTAACGTTATTATGCCATTGAATCGCACGGGAACGACATAGATACCACCCTCTTTTTCCATTGCGAGCGATTCTTCACGGGCAATGGCACCCACAAATGCGTCATCAGCCCATATTCCTGACGAAATAATTGATCCGTTAGCGGCGTACAAAGTGCCTTGGCCGTTTCTCCTAGTTTCTTTCCACTCGCCAACGTATTTCTCTCCATTAGGCCAAAAGTGAGTACCTTGACCGTTTCTCATGTCGTCCTTCCATTCACCCACGTATTTTTGTCCGTCGGCCAAAGTGAGGGTGCCGCGACCGTTTCTCTTGTCCTCCTTCCACTGGCCGACGTATCTCACTCCATTGGGCCAAGTGCGGGTGCCTCGACCGTTTCTCATGTCGTCCTTCCACTCGCCGACGTATGTGTCTCCCTCGGGCGAAGTGCGGGTGCCTTGGCAACTATTCCAAACCACCTTCTCGTCTTCGTTCGGGCATGGCGGTATGCGGCTCCCAACAGTGGGCGCTGTTGGTTGAGCGTGCTTGGCCGAGCGGGTGTCGGTGTCGGGACGCGTGGGAGCGGCAACGGTTGTCTCGCCGCGACTTCGGACGCATTCAACCAGCGCTGGGAAAATTTTGTCCGTCTGGTCCAAGCTGAACTTGAAGAGATTGCCTTCCGCGAACGCCTCCATGACGTGCGCACTCCGAAAAGCGCGGACCAGCGCGCCATTCGTGGGCATATCTACTACAGCAAACTGAGTGGCACGCGCGATTGCGTACACGTGGATCGGTTCGCGGCCATCGAAGGTTATATCCACGGGAACGGCCTTCCCCGGCGTCAAATTCCATTGGGGGTGGCCGACGCCTAGCACCCAGCCGCCTGATGCCGTGACCGCCACATGCAACATAATTCCGCTAAGATATGATGCTGAGACCGCACAGTGCGAAAACGCTCCCGTTGCGTCATCCGTGTAACTGCCGCCGAACCAGTTCCCAATCTTAATCTGATTGATTGGTCCCTTCGCCTGCGCTGGCGAGCAAAAGACCACTGCCGCTATCGAAACAGCTAAAAGGGTTGCACGCATCCGATTCTCCCCCGAGAGGAGCTTACGCGGGACTCGCCGACTAGGCCCCGGTTCGGTTGCAACTTTCCTCAAATTTTATGCCTTTACAAGGCCCAGGGTCACGGAGACCGCCGCCGGAGCGCGAACGAAAGCCCCCAAAGCGCGCGCCGTCGTAAAAATCGGCGCTCACTCGGCCTCGCCGGGCGTCGCGATGGGGGGCTGCCTGACCCCCGCCTGCGCATCGAGAAGCCGTATTTTCTCCCGCTCAGATTCTACGATCCGCATAATTTCCGCGCGTCGATCCCCACGCTGTGCATTTTTCAAACGCATGTCGTCGACACGGGTCTGAGTGTTCAATGCCGTGCTTATGATGGATGACTTCGCGCGAATGATCGCGCCAAATTCACGCGCGGTGGGGTCCAGCCGTAGGCCGAGCACGCGCAGCATCTCGTCGAGCGCTACGCCGACGGCGGCTTCGAGCTTGGTGGCGAGATCGGCCGGGGCGGAGCCGCCTTCCCGCGCCGTGAGGGGCGAAGCGCCGCCCTGCGAGGGCTCAAAATCACGCCCATATTGCCCTGGGACAGCGCCGGCGTAACTGGCGAAACCCCCTGAGGAAACCGGCGGCTTCCATTCGAAAATTGCGTCGCTGACGGCATAGACCCTCGGCGTTGAGTTCCCCACCTTCGCGACGATTTGAAAACGCCGGTCGTCTTGCACGCGCAACAGGTCGAGCCCTTTCAGCGTCCGCGCCACCTCTTGCGGATCTAGGTCGTCGCCGCACATCTCGCCCCATGCCGCCGGCTTAACCCACCATTCGCTATTGCGACGCCAACCCCACGGGTCGAGAGGCGCGACGGCCGACTTGTCGTCGAGATTTTCAAACCTGTGCGGGTTCCATTTTAGGAAGCCCTTCACGCGTTCAATGATGACATTTTTTAACATATTGTCTCCCTCCTCAGCCTCGGGCCAACTCAACGGCAAAGCTCAAGCCGAGCCGGCGGCGCTCGCGGATTGTCATCACACGTTCAAGTTGCATTGTCCCTCCTCCCTCACCCCCCTCGACCTGATTGCCGATTGGCATGCGGGAACTTTCCGGAGCCGTCGAGCATGTGTTCTCCCTAGATTTCCCGCTTTCTAGGTTCCTACGTGCCAACATCCCTTGTTTCTCTAGGGGTTTCGCTGATTTTGAGGTTCCTACACGCTCCCCTTGTAGGAACCCCGTTTTCGCCCGCAAATCCCCGGATTTGTTGGGTTGTAGGAACGTAGGAACCTCGAAACCGGTTTTTCCTAGGGGGAGCGCATATGCGACCGTTTTATCTTGCTCTGCGGTGCTGTCGAGATACCGCTCGAAGGCATCCTCGAATTGCAACCTACGGTAGCCGTTCGGCACCTTGTCCCCCCAGCGGATCGCGCCCGGCCGAATGCCGTAGCCCTTGAGCAGCTTGGCTACGGCGCTCGTCGAGACGGGCTTCCCCTTATGCCAGGTGCCCCAAGGTCGATCGGGCAGCTCCCCCAGGGCCTTGGCGAGCGCCTCGGACTGGAACCGCTCGAACCCCCGCCCACCCTTATCCCGGCCGGGCGAGAACTCCCCAACCAGATGGGAGCCCTTCGCCTGCAACGCGTCGTCGTAGTCGCCGCGGAAGAGTTTCTGTAGGTCGGCCAAGAGCATGAGGCTGGCGGAGCCGTTGTCGACGTCTGCCTCCGCGCCTGTACCTGAGAGGGCCAGCGCAGCCGCTCTAGCAAGGTCGGACCAAGCACCCCCAGCGGCGTCCGCGACGCTCACCAGCGGCCTCCACTTGTCCTGCGCGCGGTCATCCAGCGCCTCAGGCATCTCGGGGTCGGGGTCGGCGAGCGCTTCGCGGATGTCCTGCCCCCAGCGGGCGATCTTACGCACCAGCGTGGCGAACTCGGGCGTCTTCCGCTTCCGATAGCGCTTGCCGCGCTCCTTGGGGCGGCGGCGCTGAAGGGAGATGACAACGCTGCGGTCCTCCACCGTGTCGGCGAGATTGCCGATCCCTACCAGCGCCATGGGGCCGAAGACATCAAAGGCTCGGGGCTCATGGTCGTCCCCCACCAAGCGGAGGAAAGGCTCGTCGCGATCGAAGCCCGCATTGAAGACGCCACGCAGCGTCTCATCGTCTTTGGCGAAGGCGTCGGTCTCATCAAGCAACAGCGTCGGGTGGTGTTTGTCCATGACGCGAAACACCGCCGCGACGGTTATCCCGGCCCCGGAGAGGGGGCGTAGCACTAGGCGACCGACGATCTGCCGCAACAGCGATTTGCCGCAGCGCTTCGTCGGCGCGCGGATGTTCAATCGGGGGGCGTGTTCGAAGAGGTCGTAAAGGTGTGTGTAGACGACCCACAGCGCGCACGCGCGAGCGGCCTCCGCGGGCATCGCCATGTAGTCGAGAGTTGCCCGCACGATGTCGTCGAGCAGCTCCGCACCGTCTATAGGCTCGGGCCATGGCTCTATGTCGGGGAACGTGACCTTGCCCCCTTGCCCGGTGGCAGCGCCTTCAGCGCCGCGCATCTCCCGGTCGATCGCATCGAGGTCCTGATCAAGAACGCCAACTTGAACCTTGGTCTCCTCCTTCAGCCGCGCCTTGAGGCGCATGAAATCCGCCTTACGCTCTTGGGTGCGTCGGGTCGCCGCGAGCCGCTGAAGCATCGCAGGCTCGAACGGCGACCCGACGTCGGTCTTGCTTCTCTCGACAAGGGCGTCGGTCTCCTCAGCGCTCAAGGGTTGCGGCAGGAGGTTCGAGATTTCGCCCAACTCGATCGCGCTTAAAATCTCCGCTCGGTCTTTATCCGTCGCTGTGTTCGTGGTATCCATATTCTGTCCAGTCCATCGCTATGAGTGAATATGAGCGCGCCGCCTTCGCCGGGCGGCGCGTTTCCTTATGCAGAGACGCCATCGTGCGCCTCGCATATGAGCGGGTCGTTGGCGGCATGCGTGAAGAACAAGTTGAATGACCCCATCTTCTGTGTGCGCCCCAAAGTATTGCGTATGTCCGGGAAGCGCTTGAGCAGCTCACGTTCGAAGAGCGCAGCCTGCTCCGCGTCCAAGGTCGTCGACACCACCATGGGCAGCCAGTGCTGCGTGAGCCCCTGCTGCCCGACCCTTGCGTAGAGCCCTTCCGCGGCCTCTTGCGCGGAGATGTTGCGGCGCAGCCGGATCATGTAAACCGAAGCTTGATCGCCCCCCGCGAGGTTCGTCGTCGTCAGAATTCTACTGCTTGACATCATCATCCCCTTTCACCTGTTAGGCCGCGGTTGCCTCGCCTCGAACGTCGGGCGTCTCGAAGTCCCAATGGCGTGGCCACGTCCAACCGTGTCGTTGTGCTTCATGAACGAGGCACCCAAGGCCGATCTTGGCGCTGCCCGGCTCGTCTCCCCGCGATATGTCCGACCAGAATTTTTCTATCGGGACCCGAGCCGCGTCATACTTCGCTTGGTAACGGCGGCTGAAGCGATCGAACAGCGCGAGACCAATCGAGCCGCTGTCGAAACCATGGACCGCGAAAGCCGTATCTCGCCACGCGTCGTAATCATCGACGTAGGTGAGGGGCAGTGCGTTCAGCATCGATTGAACGAGGGCGCAGTTCACGCGATTGACCGGCGGAACTTTGTAATCGCCCTTCGCCAGCGTGCACGCGAGGCTCACGTTGCCCGTGTGGCTCCGCCGCAAGCCTGTCGTGCTACGATGTAATTCTCCCCGGGCCAATGCCGCCTTCACCTCAATGAAGCTCAACAGCTCCTCGGGCAGCGGAGCCGGCGCGGCGTCGTGAACGATCTCGTAGTGACCGCCGGACCTATGCAGGCTCGGGGGCAACACGGCGAAACCGCCGTCTCCCTTCACGTCAAGTTTTATCGCCGGGTTTGCGCGTGTCGTGACGCGGCGGGCCGGGTGCCGGAAATGGCGATGCAGCCCGCGCCCGGACCCGCTGCGGATCATCAGTGTCTCGGGGAGCGCGCCGTGCAGGCGCTCGAACTCAGTGAGCAGCGCCTCGCCCCCTGGGCCGTCGCTTTCAACAACGACAGCGCCGCTAATAGCGCCGGTGATAAAGCCAACGCCATGCTGGAACATGAACCGCCAGCGATAGTGTTCAGCTTCGGTAACCCGCCTGCTCTGTAGCTCCCGCCATCGGACGCCAGGATGCTTCTCGAAGTTCGCCGCTTGGGGAACGACGTTATATCCCCGCGCGGACCAGTAGCGCGCCCAATCGTGCATGCTGGTCATCGGCGCTCCCCCCACCCATCGCCTGCCCGGCTGCCCACGAAGAGATCAGCAAGTGACACTGTGCCCGGGAAGGGCTTCATGATGGTCAGCGCGCGCAGCGCCCAACTCGAACGCTCGTTCGGCGCGAGCACGATTACGTAGGACTGCTCGTCAGGAGAGATGATCACCAAACCACCGGTGAACAGCTCTAGCCCTCCGTCGAGTTCGAGGATGCGGGGGGCCGCGGCGGCGCGCGGCGGCTGGGTGGGCGGCGCTGGCTTGTGTGGTCGCCGAAAGCTGAGTATTTTGCCCGACATGATCTTCTTCCTTGGTCGGTGGGGGATCGCCGCGCCTGCACAGCGCGGTTGAGTTTGGGGGAGCGCTCGGGAAGCCGGTCGCTCCCCTTCGCCTTTCAGGCGGCGCGCTCGTGCGGGGTGGCGGCTTTTCGCGGGCAGCTGGTCGAGTGTACGGGGCCGGACATCTTCGCCGATGCCCAAGCATCGAGAGCCTCTTCTGTGTAAACTGGTAGCTCTCCCAAGTATTGATACTCAGGGCCGCCGCCAACCGTCGCATATTTAGCGAGGCTGCCATATGTTCCGAAGCCGTATTTTTCTTGAAGATAGGCGGCAGCGCCTTTTCGGCGTAGGTATCTCACGTAGGTCACTCCCATTTAGCTAGGGTGTGATCCGTAAATACCCCTCAACCCCAATCTAAAATAGAGTATATAAGTGCGCTAGATTTGTGGGGGGCTTAGCTACCCTAAATCGGGCTGTCGCCGTAGCGCTCTTTGGCCGCCGCCGCACTGCGCCAGCGCTGCCACTTGGAAACATGGTCGTCTTGCTGCTCGCGGAGCATTTTGTAAAAGCTCGAGCTGTTGCCTTTCAGCTCGGGATAGGACGCGCCGGCATAATGCAGGACCGACGCAATCGCCCAGAGCCGGGCCTTCCCTTTCAACTTGGGCAAATGGCGCTTGAGGACCTCCGCGACTTCGCGCGCAAACCAGTCGCGCCGCGGCACCGTCTCCGGCCTGTTGGCAGGGTTCTTGTCGACGCAGAGCGCCAAGTCGACCTCCGCTTGCGCAATCCCAAGCCAGAGCGCGTGCATATCGGGGCCGCCGCCGGTCGCGCTTTCCGGTCGCGCCTCGGCGAGCGCGATGAGCTTCTCGTAACCCGCAACGATGTCGCGATACCATCGCGCGGCGCGTTCCGCCTCTTGCATCGCCTCATCGGTCAAATGACCGCGATAGGCTTCCACGACGGCGAGAAGGTCGCGAGCAAGGCCTTCGGGCAATTCTTCGTCATGGCTTAAGTGCTGGCGAACCGCCTCGCGCAGTGCCGCTGCCTCGCGGCAGCGCCGAAATGATCGAACGTGCTCATCGTTCGCGATCATCGCCGCGCCTCGCTCAGGTCAACGACCGCGGCTTCAGCGCCATCCAACGCGTTCTCTATGACGCGGGCCGTGCGCGTCGCCGCTTGAATTAGCGCATCGTCCGGCCGCCGGATGTAATTTCGCGAGGTCACGCCCTGACGCGCATGGCCAAGCAACTCGCCGATGGTCGCATCCGAATACTCGAGCCCCGCCGCCATGCTCGCGAACGTGCGGCGCAGATCGTGCCCGCGCGCGTCGCTCAACCCTGCCGCGTCGAAGATGGACGCGATCGTCTTCGACATGCGCGCATGCTCCGTTCCGCGTCCCGCGAACACGTGAGCGCCGTCAACGCGGGGAAGGCTTCGAAGATGCGCCATCGCGGCCTCGCCGATCGGTCGCGTTGATTTCCCCGATTTCGACTCGCGTAGCCGGATGCACGACCCGTCAAAATCGATCTCAGACCATCGCAGCCCATACGCCTCGCTCCTGCGCAAGCCCGTGAGCGCGATGAGGCGCAGGGCGTTCGCGGCCATGGGCGATCCTCGCTCGGCCTCCGCCATCGCCTTGCCGAGCGCGCGCAACTCGTCCCGCGAGAGCACGCGATCCCCCGCCTCATCTGCGCGTCTGTCCAGCCCGCGCGCGGGATTTGGCCCTTTGACGAGCTCCTGTTTGACCGCCCAGGTGAATATTCCACCGAGCAAGCCTGCGACGCGCGCCGCCGTGCCGGCACCGCCTGTGACGCGGGCGACGCCCCGCGCCTTGGTCTTGATGGTCGAGGCGGTTCTCCCCGCCGAGATGGCGTCGATCATGCGCTGGCAATCGGCGCGCGTCACTGCGTCCGCGAGCTTATTTCCCAGGATTGGGACGATATGCCGGGCGACGCGGCCTTCGTCGATTGAGACGGTCGTCTTGCGCTTTGCGCGCTTGAAGCGGGTTTGCACAAGGCCAGCGCGCGCCGCCTGCATGTACTGATCGCAAAGCCCTTCCATCGTGAGGGCTTCGCGCGCTTCGTGGCGCTTCGCCGACGGGTCCTCGCCTTTCACCACGTCGGCCAAGAGGTCTTTCGCTTTTTTACGCGCCTCACTGGGCGTGAGCGTTGCGACCTTGGCGAAGGCCAAGCGTCGAGTTCGACCTTGGGGCGTGCGGTATTGCACGATGAACGCCGCGGAGCCGGACGGCTTCACCCGGACGCCGAAGCCCTTTAGCTCGCCATCCCAGAGGAACGTGTCTCGCCCCGGCTCGGGCGAGAGAGCGTCAACCGCCTCTTTGGTGATCCTGGTTGCCCCCTTGGCCATGACTGAACTCTTCTTTCGAGGAAGCGCTGGGGAAGCAGCATAGGGAAAGTCGTATTCAGTCCCCGTAAAAGAGGGTAACGCTCATCCCCCGCAAAGGCAAGGCCATCGTAAAGCGGGGTAAGCAGTATTAATGGCCGGTCAGATGGCCGTTATACCTTGGTAAGGGAGAGGTCGAGAGTTCAATCCTCTCTTGCAGCACCATTTTTTCAATGACTTGCGAAAAAAGCCTACGCCTGCTTATCAGCCTATCTACCGGGAAGCCGGCGAATCGTCTCGCCTTCCCATTCTCACCCGATGCTCGCCCGATCAGAGGTCAATGTCGCCGCCAACGCATCGGAGGATCAGGCGATGTCCGTCTTTTCCGAATTCCACAGGCGTCGGCAGATGTTTGCAATCGGAATCCGCGCCACGGTCTTTATCCGACGCGATTTCTCATCGGTCGAACAAAACCACTGTGGCGGACAACGCGCTGGGAGAAGCATATGATGATCCTGGCGCGCTCGGCCCAGACGCTTCTCGCACTTTATCTAACGGCGCTCGTTTGTCTCACGGCGTTTCAGCGCAACATGCAATACCATCCCGACCCGCGGCGGGTCACGCCGATTGAAGCGGGCTTACCGCAAGTCGAGACGCTGCAACTGGCTACCACTGACGGTGAAAAGCTGAGCGCATGGTTTGCGCAGCCGCCCGAAGGGCGTCCGCTCATCCTCTATTTTCACGGAAGCCGCGGCGTGCTCGCGGACCGTCAGGAGCGCTTCAAACGCTTTCTCGCGAGTGGCTACGGACTTCTCGCAATCGATTATCGCGGCTACGGCGGTTCCTCGGGCGATCCCACACAGGCGGGCCTGGAGCTAGACGCCGAAGCGGCGTACGCTGAAGCCGGTCGGCGCGGCTTCGCCGGCAGACGCCTCGTGCTCATGGGCGAATCGCTCGGCACGAGCGTCGCAGCGATTCTGGCCTCACGGCATAAGGCGGCGGCGCTCGTCCTCGATTCACCTTTTCTCTCCGCAGTGTCGGTCGCCTCTGATCGCTATCCTATCTTTCCGGTGGGCCTGTTGATGCGCGACCCCATGCGCACGGACCTCGCGATCAAGCAAGCGCATCTTCCCTTGTTGATCCTGCACGGCGAAGCCGATCAAACCATTCCGATTTCTTCAGCGCGCGCGCTCTTCGCGTTGGCGAATGAACCCAAGGAGTTCGTCGCCGTCGCAGGAGCCGGCCATGTTGTGCTGAATTTGCCGCAAGTCTTTCCGCGCGTCGCCGCCTTCATCGACGCTGCCAGCGCGGCGCGCGAATAGCCTTATCAATCGACACTTGTCGCGGGGCGAAATTCGTGGAGTTTGCCGAAGACTCACTCTTTGGGCGCGTCAAGGACGGGGTTCATTGGGCTGTCGCGCAACCCATGCTAACCTCTTTTCTCTCCACGACTGCGCGAGGCAGAGAAATGCAAGCGAATACCGAGCATTATGAGGAGTATGAGACGCGACCCGCCGCCGAGGATCACGGGAACGAACTGGTTCCGGGCGCGATGCAAGGCATGTCGCACTTGGCCTATAGCGGTTCTTACTGGCTTTCCTACGGCGTGGTTTACGCCGCCGTTTTCGTCGCTCACTCTTTGCCGCAAGACAATCCCGTGATGCACGGGCTGCGTGACGGCGCCGGCGCCGCGATCGACGCTCTTAAGTCCGAAGAATGACGCAGCAGAATGCCCGAAACGCGCTGCGCCTAAATTTGAAAGAAATAGGCCAGCGCGATCATCACATAGGCCCCGACGAGCAGTAATCCCTCGTACCAATTGGTTTCGCCGTCGGAGGCGATGGCCCGTACGATAAACGCCGCGCTGGCGATCGAAAACAGGTCGAGCGGGCTCGCGAACACCAGATTCATTGGGTTCCCGATGGCCCAGGAGGCCAGCACCAGCACAGGCGCGACCACCAGCGTGATCTGGATCGCCGAGCCGACGCAGAGCCCGAAAACAATATCCATCTTATTCGCGCGCGCGAAAGCCAGGGCCGCGAAGAGATCGGCGATGGTGCCGATGAGCGCCAGCACGACCACCCCAATGAATGTCGGGGTAAGTCCTAGGTTCGAGGCCGTCTCTTCGAGACGGGCCGAAACCAGTTCGGACTCGAAGGCGATCACGAAAACGCCGACGGCCATGACGGCGAGCCCTTGCGGGAGGCTCCAGTCTGGACGGCGGTCGCCCGTCTCCCGGGTGGCGAAGATCGCGCGATGCGTGACGAGCACATAGACCAGGTGGGCCGCGTAGAGGAGCAACAGCACGACGGACACGCAGAGACTCAACTCCTCGTCGAGTTGCGAAAGGTCTGCTGGCGTGGCCGACTGCCGCTGGGTCATTTCGAAAGCCGCCGGAAGTAGGAGGACCACGGCCACCAGGAGAAGCAAGGTCGACAGGAGGTGCGCCTGCCGGCCGAGCGACTGGTGCTCGCGGCGCATGCCGCCGACCAGCGCGGAGAGCCCGAAGAAGAGGAGCGTCGTGCCGATGATGGACCCTGTGATCTGCGCCTGCACCACGCGCGTTTGCGCGTTCGCCAGCACAAACAGCGCCAGCACGAGCTCGGCCGCGTTGCCGAAGCTGACGTTGAGCAAGCTGCCGATGACGCCTCCGAGATGACCCGCCACTTCTTCCGTGCCGCGGCGCACCCAGTCAGCCAGCGCTCCGATGGCGATGAGCCCCGAGAGGAACACCCATTGCGGCGCGACATTGGAGAAGTGATGGAGACCGAGCGATAGCGGCACAAACACCATCGGCAACGCGATCCGGACCCAAGCGGCGTTCGCCATGATCGACTCCCCTCGCTGCGCGAAGGCGCTCTATGGGATGCGCGCGGAGGACCGACGCGCCTGATGCGGAAACAGGCGTTTGCCGCCGCTCTCCTTGTTGCACGGCGTTTCGACACGCCATCCCCTTGTTGTCGCTAACATTCCTATCCTGCATTTCGATGAATCGGCTCGGTCGGCCATTTGACTGTGACAGAACGCAGACATACTCTTGTTGTTACAAGCTCTTAGAAAGTTGAGGGAACCATTATGGCAGCCACCGCCCTGGGTTTCGCAGACCATGAGATGCGCCCCGTCGCCGACGCCATGCGCGACGCGACCGCCGCCGCCTCCCGTCACGCCGCCAAGATGAAGCGCGCGGTGCAGGCGATACTCTCCTTTTTCTCCACCGCGGCGAGCGCTGTCGTCAGCTGGGCGCGCAAGCGCCTGCAGGGGCGCCCGGGCTCCTTGTCGGGTCGAGGTCATCGCACTGTCGCGTGACGCCGCCATTCTGTCGCGGATTACCTTCATTCCCAAGGCTTGAGGAGAATGGGATGGGCGCTACTGCCGGAGCTGTCGCAAACGACGAAATGCAGTCCGTGGGCGAAGCTTTTCGTGATGCGGCGTCGGACGCCGCCGATCAGGCCGCAGAGCACGCCGCCACGGTCAGGCGGACGGTGGCGAAGGGAACCTCGCAAGTCGTCCGCGGGGCCTCTCGGGTCGTCTACAGCAGTTCTTATGTCGTCTCCTATGCAATCGTTTACGCGGCAGTTTTCGCGGCGCATTCCTTGCCTCGAGAGAATCCTGTGATGCATGGACTAAGCGACGGCGGGCGCGCCGCCAGAAAGGCGTTGAAGTCGAAAGCGTGATCGACGGCGACGCACTTCCGGCTGGATGGGCTGCGGCTCTCGCTGTCGTTGCCTCAATAGCTGAATAGAGGTTCCTAATGAGCGCCGCTCCCGCAGCCGGCAGGGCCGCCCCTCAGGTTTCCTTTCCTGGCGCCGGGATCATTCGAATCGAAAGCGCCGGGTTTGTCGGCTCGCCCGACAATGATTTTTGTCGGCGCTTTCTGCAGAGGGCGATGCTGACGCCTCCGATCGACGCGGCCGTCATCGCCCCAGGCGGGGCGCCTTCCATCGATCTGCATTTCAACGCCAAGGAGCACGGCCGCAAGAGCGTCTTGGATCGGCTCGCAGAGTTGTTTTCCGCCGCGGCGCCCGACGAAAACGGTCAGCACCTGGCTGTGGCGCCGTCGGCGACCGCGCGAGACTGGCGGGGCGTCGTGCGTTACCAGCGCTTCGCCGGTCGCATCACCGGTTGGCGGGTGCATCGCGAGCGCGTTGGATCCGCCCGACTTCACAATCCCGTGTTGTATCGCAAACGCGTGCTGTGCGAGGCCATCGAGCGCGAGCTGATGAGCGTGCTCGGCGTGCAACGATATGAAACTTGTTCTCTGAAATGCCGCGTTGAGATCGAATACGACCCGCGGCAGATCAGCGCCGCTCAGATCGTCGAAATTCTCGATGCGGCGCTGGCCGGGGCGAAGCATCCAAAAAAGCTCGACAAGCGTGACCGCGAGCTGACGATCTGTTCCGTATCGGTGCCGATCGCGGCTTTGGCGCAACTCGCGGCGCCGGCTTTGATGCCTGTGTCCGCCGCGCTGTTCGCATACACGACGCTACCGAGCTTCACGGGCGCTTGGAAGGTCTTGACCGAGGAGCGCCGACTCGGCGTCGACGTTCTCGACTCGATCGTCGTCATATCCTGCCTCGCGACCGGACAAGTGCTCCCGGGCTCAATCCTGGCCTGGTGCCTCTGCTTCGGGCGTCATTTGGTGCGTCACACCGAGGACAATTCCAAAAAAGCCTTGCTCGGCGCCTTCGGCAAGCAGCCGCGCTTCGTCTGGCTCTTGCAGGGCGACCAGGAAATCGAGATTTCGATCGACAAGCTGCAGAAGGGCGACATCGTGATCGTCCGCACGGGAGAAGTCGTGCCGATTGACGGCGTCGTCGTCGAAGGCTTGGCCATGATCGACCAGCATGCGCTGACCGGCGAATTGTCCCCAGCCGAGAGGGGCGTCGGCGATAATGTCTTCGCGTCCACCGTCGTCGTCGGCGGTAAGATGCGCGTCGCCGTCGAGAAGTCCGGCGGCGAAACAGCCTCATCCAGGATCGCGCAGATTCTGAACAACACCGCAGGCTACAAGCTCGCCTCGCAGCATAAGGGCGAGCAGCTCGCCGACAAAGCGGTCATCCCGACACTGGCCGCGGGCGCGCTCGCCCTGGGCACGATCGGACCGAACGGCGCCACGGCCGTGCTCAACAGCGACATGGGCACCGGCATCCGCATGGCCGCGCCGCTGGCCATGCTGTCGACCTTGGCGCTCGCCGCCCAGCGCGGCGTGCTCGTGAAGGACGGTCGCGCCCTGGACCTGCTCTGCCAAGTGGACACCGTGCTGTTCGACAAAACCGGCACGCTGACAAGAGAGCGGCCGGAAGTCGGGCGCATGATCGGCGCCAATGGCTTCACGCCGCGGCAGATTTTGCGCTTCGCCGCTGCGGCGGAGCGCAGGTTCCATCATCCGATCGCGCTGGCGCTCCTGCAGAAGGCGCAGGACGAAGGCCTCGATCTTCCGCCGACCGACACGACCCAATACAAGGTCGGCTATGGGATTTCGGTCGGCGTCGAGGGGAAGCTGATCCGGGTTGGCAGCCGCCGCTTCCTCGAGATGGAAGGGGTCGCCCTGACGCCGGAGGTCGAGGCGGCGCTGGACGAGGCCAACCGCGAGGGCCACACCATGGTGATGGTCGCGGTGGATGACGCCCTCGGCGGCGCGCTGGAGTTGCGCGCCTCGGTGCGGCCGGAGGCGGCCCAGATCATCAGGGGGCTTCGAGAGCGGGGCGTCAAGCACATTGCGATCATTTCCGGCGATCAAGAGGCGCCGACTCGCAGCCTTGCCGAGCAGCTCGGCATGGACCGCTACTTCGCTCAGGTTCTGCCGGCGGACAAGGCAGATTACGTCGAAAAGCTCCAGAAAGAGGGCCGGAAGGTTTGCTTCATCGGTGACGGCGTCAACGACGCGATCGCGCTAAAGAAGGCCAATGTCTCGATCTCCCTGCGCGGCGCCACCTCCATCGCAACCGACACCGCGCACGTCGTCTTCATGGAGCCGGGGCTCGGCAAATTGTGCGAGTTGCTCGACATCGCCAGGGATCTCGAACGCAACGTGCAAACCAGCTGGATTCTTATCCTCGTCCCGAACGTCCTGTGCATTGTTGGCGCCTTCACCCTCGGATTCGGGGTGGGGATGTCCGTTCTGACCAACAATGTTGCGGCGCTGGGGGCGCTGGCCAACGGCGTGCGGCCGATGCGGAAGGTCGCCGCCCTCGAGGCGGAGCGGCGGCACCTGATGGAATTGCAACTCCAGGCCAGCGGCTTCTTCAGCAAGGAATGCGAGGCGAGAGACGAGACGTTTGAAACGGCGCCAGCGGTCGAATGAACGGCCGGCGTTTCCGCCGTCGCAAAGACGCAGCTGAGATGGAGAGCGGGAGATGCAGATTTTGAGCGAAGCCGCGGGACGGTTACAATCTGCGTTCAGCAAGGCGGAGAAGGGGTTGCAAGTCGTGAAGCCGAATGGTGATCAGCCCGGTCAGGCCGGCGCCTCAGACGCTCCTGCGCCAACGAGCCCGGCGAAGAAGCCGCGCTTCCGTATCTTTGTGATCGACACTGGCTGGAATTCCGTCGCGCGCAAAGTTCTGCAAGATAATGTGGACCTCATTCGCGAGTTCAACGACGAGGAGGAGGTCTATTTTCTCGACCGCAGCCAATCCATCGCCCTGCTGCGCCAGCACAGCAGATTGATCGGCCACGACCCGATCATCAGCGTGCATGACCTGCGCGCCATCCACAGGCGCCGTGTCCACCACGTGCATGGAGTCCGCCTTCATCTCGGCCTGCTCCGGCAGGAGGATCAGGCGCTAAGGGCTCTGCAGATGTTTGCGCGCTTTCTGCAGATGAACCGCTCCGCAAAAGATCTGGAGAAGGTGGTGCGCGACAACTTGCACAGGCAAGGCCTCTCCGGCGCGATCGAGATCGTCGGCGGGGTGGGGTATAAGCATCTGACCGAGGAATGATGCATTCGCGCACACCGCGAGAAACGTACGGAGGCGAAGCATGTTTGAAACACGATGGACCGAGGCGATCATGGGCGTCGTGCTCGCTGTTGGCGTCGCCTATGTCGGCTACGAGGTCAACCGGCGTCAGAAGAAGCTGCGCGAGATCTTCTGCGTGCTCGAGGGCGAGGATCGCGCGATTTTCGACCAGCTCGAGGAAATGGTGAACAGCGGGATTCTCAAGCCGGACCATAGACCGGCCGCCTGACAGACGCCCGGTTTTTCCCACTTTGGCGGTTGACGAAGCGGGGGCGGGACGAGAGGTGACGCCGGGAAGGAACGCTCGCATGACCGCAAGGAAGCCAGCGAAGACGACAAGCGCCCAGCGATCAACCGTCTTGCGCAAGGCGGTTCCGGCCAGTGCGAAACCTTCGCCGAAGCCCCCTGAGCGTGCGGAGAACCCGCCGGTCGCCCTGCGTTTTGAAGAACTTCCGCCTGACGTCGGGTGGGTGCTCGTATATGTCGGCGTGCTTGGCGTGATTCTTCCAGGAATTCCCGGACTGCCTTTCGTGATCGCCGGCGGAGCCGTGTTGTTGCCCGGCGGGCCGCAACTGCTGGACCGTTGGGTCGGCAGAAAGCCGCCGCCGGTCGTGCACGCGAGCATGAAGCAGATCGCCCGTTTGCTCGACGACCTGGAACGTCGTTATCCGCGTCTGCCGCAAGACCCATCCTGAGGCGCAGGATCTTCCCGCATACGATACACAACCCCTTCAAAAGCGGGACTAAGCCTTGAAGAGCTGAGCGCAGGCCTCGGTCAGAACCCTTCAGCTTCTCGCCGTCACGAGACGGGGCGGAGCGGAGCTGCGCAAGGCTTCGCCGCGGCCAGAGAGGCTCGGATTCGTCATGAAATACTCCTGCGCGCTGAAACGATCTTCGCCTTCTACAGGCGCTATGCGTTGGCTCGAACCGTCTACCCGAATTTGCCAGCTCTGCACATTGTCCAAGAGATTGGCAAGCAGCACCTGCTCGAGGACTTGGGCGTGCAAGGTCTCGTTCGTGATCGCAAACAGCGTTTCGACGCGCCGGTCCAGATTGCGCGGCATCAGGTCGGCGGAGGAGATATAGACCGCGGCGTCCTTATGCGGGAGCCCATGCCCGTCGCCGAACGCGTAGATGCGGGAATGCTCGAGAAAGCGGCCGACGATCGACTTCACCTTGATGTTTTCGGACAAGCCCTTCACGCCCGGCCTCAGGCAGCAGATGCCCCTGACGACGAGTTCGACGGCGACGCCCGCGGCGCTGGCCCTATAGAGGGCGTCGATGATTTCAGGGTCGGCGAGCGAGTTGCACTTCGCCCAGATCGCGGCAGGCCGGCCCGCCGCCGCATGCTGCGCTTCGGCTTCGATATGATCGAGAAGGCGGCGTTTCGCCGTCACCGGCGAGATGAAAAGGCGCTCGAGGGGGGCCAAGACGCCCGAACCGGTGATGAAGTGAAAGATGCGAGCCACATCGCGCCCGACGACAGGATCGACGGTGAACGCGGAAAGATCCGTGTAAATGCGGGCAGTGATGGGGTGGTAGTTGCCCGTGCCGATGTGGCAATAGGTCGCCACCTCGCCGTTTTCCTCCTCCCGCACGACCATGCAGAGCTTGGCGTGCGTCTTGAGATCAGGGAATCCAAAAACCACCTGGACCCCGACGCGCTCCATCGTCCTCGCCCATTGAATATTGGCTTCCTCGTCGAAGCGCGCCTTGAGCTCGACAAGCGCCGTGACCGACTTGCCGTTCTCCGCGGCCTCCATCAGGGCGTGAACAATGGGGCTGTCCGAGGACGTCCGATAGAGCGTCTGCTTGATGGACACCACGCGCGGATCGCTCGCGGCCTGCCGCAGGAACTGAAGCACCACGTCAAAGGACTCGTAAGGGTGCTGAATGATGATGTCCTTCGAGCGGATGGCGGCGAAGCAGTCTCCGTCGAATTCGCCGATGCGCTCGGGAGAACGAGGCGTGTAGGGCTGGAATTTCAGGTCCGCCCGATCGACTCCGACGATCTGCGAAAGATCTCTGAACGCCAGCTTTTCGGTCTCGACGATGATGCCTTTGGGCGAGACTTCCACCTGGGAGACGATGAAATCTCGCAAGGCCGACGGCGTCGCCGCCGTGATTTCCAGACGGATGACGTTGCCTCGGCGCCGTTCCTTGAGCGCGGCCTCGAACTCGGTGATGAGATCCTCGACCTCCGCATCCCCGAACTCGATGTCAAGGTCGCGCACGACACGAAAAAGGCCGATCTCTCCAACGTCGCAGCCCGGGAACAACCGATCGAGGAACTGCGCCATGACGTCCTCGACGCGCGCGAGACGCAAGGCGCCGTCGGGGCCGGCTTCGAGCCGAACGTAGCGAGCGAATTTCCCCGGTATGCGAACCAGACCGAAGAGCGCTTGCTTGTCTTCGCGTCGAAGAAGCTGCGTCGCCAGAGAGAGAGCCAGATTCGGGATGAAGGGAAAAGGATGCGTCGGGTTGATCGCGATCGGCGTCGCTGCCGGAAATATATGGCTGCTGAAATGACGCTCCAACGAGAGGAGATCACCCTCCGTCCAGAGGGAACGCTCTATGATCTTGACCCCGGCCCCTTCGAGCTTCTGTCGCAGGTCTCGCCACGCGGTCTCCTGGTCGCGATTTATCTCGTTGGTGGACTCAATGAGCCGAGCAAGAAGCTCGGAGGGCGTCAAACCGTCCATATCCGGAGCGGTATGGCCGTGCTCGATTTGCTCGATGACGCCCGAAACGCGCACATTGAAGAACTCGTCGAGATTGCTGGCGGAAATGGCCAGAAACCGCAGGCGCTCGAGAAGCGGATGCGCTTCGTTCGACGCCTCTTCCAGGACTCTTCGATTAAATGCGAGCCAGGACAATTCGCGATTGACGAAGCGCGCCGGATCGTCGAGGGAGATCGACGATACTGCGGGCGACGGCAGGACAGGTGCGTTCTTGGGCGGCTTGGCAGCGATTGTCATTGACGTGTTAGCTTCTCTTGGCGGTCCAGATCTACCGTGGGCAGCACAGCATTTGAGCGTGACAATTGGACAACAACCTCCCTAGCCCCGGCGTATTTCAGTTTTAGGGTCCAGACCCATAAATCGCTTGGCTCTTTGAACTGCTTGTGATTCACGGCTTCCGAAAGGAAACGCCGATGATTCTGGATCTGTTCTGGCTAACGAACGCGCAGTCTTCCAAGATCGCGCCGCATCTTCCGACCGAAACGCGACCGACTTCCTCGCTGCAGTTTGCATCGCCGCGACCGTCAACGACTGGTTAGGGTTCTGGACCCTAACTCAGTATTTACCGAGGCCATCCTGGGAGACGCTCGCCGGCGGCGGACTCCAAAGCGGAATGATGACGCGGCTCCACACGCGCGTCTCGTAGCCCCCCAAGTTTCTTTGCGCGACATCATGTGTCGCATAAAGCTGAACGTCGACAGGCCCGAAGCCATAGCCAATGAGTCCGCCAAGCGCGAACTGGGCGGCGCGATGTTTGTTGGCGCGTTGATCCGTATCCGTCGACCCAAAGCCGACAGGCCCGAACTCAAACTTGTTGATCGTTTTGGTGAGGGTGAGATCATAGACAAAATTATCGTTCGCCGAAGGCAGCCCGGTGAGATAATCCTTGCCTTGAAACTGGTAGCTGAGGTTGGCCGCGGCCTCCCAGCCCTCCGCGCTGTAAGCGACGTTGAAGCCCTCGCGCGCCACCCACGCATAGACCGAAGCGCCCGTCTTTCCTGGATTCTCCGGAATGTAGAAGCCGCTAAGCAAGCTGACATTGAGGCCGTTGCCGAAATCGAAGGCCCAAAGGGCCGCGAACAACGAATTATAGAGTCCGCGTGCGGACGAGGGGCCTGGATAGCCCGCACTGCTCGGAAAGCCTACGAAGAGTTCGGGAGCGGTCGCCGCGAGTTCGAGACGGCCGCCAAGAGGACTGAAAGGCGTAGACCAAAGGAAGACCGGAACATTGGCAAATGAATTCGCGTCAATACCTATGCCCCTACCGTTGGGACGCGTCCCATAAGACGGCGTGTCCCAGAAGTAGACGCCTTCAGGGAGCGGGACGGCATAGGCTTGGCCGGAACTGTCTCCAGGCAGCGTCCCGCCGGCCAATACGGTGTCGTGCGTCCATGTCGCGGCAATCACCGACAGTGTGATAGCCAGAACTAACTTTCTTGATGGCGACGTCACTTTTGCCAACACTTGGGGGTTTCCCCGGTCCTAGGCGACCATGAACAACTTTGTGCGGTCGACGTGACAGACTCAACACATGATGCCCATTCGGGACGTGATCCACCTCCCACTGAACTGGCCGACTTGAGGTATGGTCGGTCCTGGCGCAGATGGCGCCTCTGGCGCACTAAAAAATTCTGGGCGGGATCGGCTCTATCGATACCCGCTTGGCAAGTCGGGCGGCCGTTCACTCCTGCCGTGCGAGCCAGATCCTAAGGCCAGCAACCGTGCGAAAATCTTCGCTGGATCGGACCGCCCCTTCGGGAAACAGCGGAGCGGCCATGCCGCTCAGCGCCCTGCCCGGTCCCAGTTCGAGGACCCGTACGGCGCCCGCGGCCCGGCAACTGTCCAGACACGCCGCCCAGTCCAACTCCGTCGCGATTTGACGCGCCAGCTTGTCCAAGCCCGACTTCAGATCGAAGACTGTATCGCCATCGATGCCGCTCAACAGCCGGTAGCCGGGTTCTGGCAGGCGCGGCGACGCGTCGTCGAGCGCCCGGCGAAAGACGTCGACTGCCCCCGTCAGAAACAGCGTGTGTGAAGGAACCGATACGCGCAGCCGCACGGCGCGCCGCGCGCCGCGCGCCGACGCCACGGCGCAGATCTCCTCGAGTCCCTTAGCGCTGGCTCCGACCACGAAACTGTCTTCGTCATTGACGATGGCGATGTAGCCGCCGTGGCTTCGCGTCACCGGCTCGAGAAGGGCGCGGCTAAGGCCGATGATCCCGGCAAGGCCGTGGTCTGGCGGAGAAGCCGCCGCCATCGCCGCGGCGCGGCGCGCCACTAAGTCGAAAAAGCCTGCGTCCCCTTTCAGCGCGCCGGCGCAGGCCCAGGCCGCGATCTCGCCGACGCTATAGCCCGCAACGACCGCTCGCCCATGCAATGCGTCTTCCAATGCGCGCCAAGTCGCGAGGGCCTGAGCGCAGCACAGGATCTGAGCTGTTTTTCCCTCAAATAGTAGAGGCCCGTCGTCACGGACCAATTTGCGGGGATCGCGACCCAGCGCAACCGCGGAGGCTGCGAACACCGGCTCCGCGGCCGGACAGTCCCTGACGAGATCAAACATGCCCGCATGCTGCTCGCCCTGGCCGGAGCATAGGATGGCCGTCAGTCCAGTCGTCACGCGCACTCCTCCGCCGGCCGTCACAGCACCGGGAAGTCTTCCAGGGAATCGACGAAGAGCGTCATGGCGAGCAGGTCGGCGCAGCCGCCGGGACTCAAGTTGCGGGCCACGAATTCGACATGCGCAGCAACCGCCCGCGACCGCCAGTCGGCGCGCCCCACGCCGCCTTCGGCTAAAAAATCGGCCGCTGCTTGGGCCGCAAAGCGCGCGCCCTCCGCACCGCCGCGATGCAGCAGATTGGTGTCATGGACCACGGCGATCAGCGCGAAGCAGGCCTCCACCGCGGCGTCCTCCTCGCCAGCGAGGCGCCGTCCCCGACGCAAGGCTGGCAGACCGACGCCGTACACGCTTGGAAAGCCGCTCGCCGCCTCCAGCCGGGCGCCGCCCACGCCATACCTCCGCAACGCCCGGCTTCCGTGGCTAAAGAGCGCAATGGGTCCGCGCAGGATGGCCTCGCCCCAGGTTCGCGCCACATAGGCGCCGAGATTCTGCGTGCTCCGGGGTCTTTGGCGCGGCGCCAAGGCTGCTGTCGCGCCGGCAGCCGCGCACAAGAGGCCGAGACCGAAAATCGCGCCGCGATGCGTGTTGACGCCACCCGTCGCGGCCATCATGTCGACTTCCGCCGCGAGGCCGATGCGCCGCAGCGCGTCCATCTCCGCCCCACACCAGCCGGCGAGCGTCAAGGCGCCGAAATGCGGGCGAAGAGCAGACATGCCGGCCTCCAGCGTGGCGGCGGTCATGTCGCGGTGGCTGCCGCTGTCGACATGGCTGACGAGCCCCGGCTTGGGCCAAGCGGCGAGCTCCCGCGCGAGCGCGCCCACCGCCGTTTCGGCGATCGCCTCGGCCAGCGCGACAGGCTCTCCGCTCGCGGGATGAGAGGCTCTGACGGTCGCGCACGGCCGGATCAGCGTCATACGAAGGCCTCCGGCGACAAAAGGCTTCGAACGGGGCGCAATTCGGCCCCATCGATGGTTTTGACGAGCGCGTCTCCCGCATCGTCGTCACGGAGCGCGCTGAGCAATTCCCGCCAATGCACGGCTCGGCCGTCGGGAAAGGCGAACTCGCCGTCGATGCGCATCGGCGCCTTCCTTTCGACCTCGGCCAATCCCTCTAAAAGCTCTGGCAGCTTTGTTTCGGATTCCACCGCCCAGAGAAGATCGAGGTCGGACGTTGAGCTCAGATAGCTCAGCCCGGTGCAATATTCCCAGAAGAGTCCGCCGAAAACGGCGGGAGCGATGCTGCACCGATCGCCGAGCGCGAGAAGCGCCGATATCGCGCCGCTCCAGAGCGGCGGCGCCGCCTGTTTGACCTTGTCCAATCCTGGCAGGGAAAAACGCGCCGCGATCGCCCGCTCTGGCATGCAGAGCGCGATCCGCCGCTTGCCCTCGCTCGGCGGCAGCGGCGCCCCGACTGGAACATGATCCGGCGCATCGCCGCGCATGCGCCGCCGGACGATCAGCGGCCAGCCCGCTTCGGCCCAGCCTGCAAGAAGCGGATGCGCGCTCGATGTTTCGGCGAGGACCGCCGCCCAGGCGGCCGCATCGACGGTGACCAGCTCATGGCGTCGCCACGGCGTTACGTGATTTGAGGCGGCGACGCCGTCAGCCATGGGTCTCGGCTTCCCGCATCACCCGGTCGGCTATGTCGCGCGCCAAAGTCCGGCCCTTGCGCGCCAAGCCGATCTCGTCGCGACGATCCTGAAACCCTTCGGGATGGCGCTGCAAAAGGGCCTTGAGCCGCGCTGCGATCTCGCTTGCTTCCCACTTCTCGGCGATCGCTCCGGTCGCGAACAAGGGTTCAAGCCCTGGCGCGAAAATAGGGGTCGTCTTAGCCATCGCTTCGAGTTCGTCGAGCCGCAATTTGGTGACACGTGAAATGGACGGGAGATCCATCACGCTGGGATAGGCGCCTTCGACCGCAACCAGAATCTGCGTCGAAAGCGCCGTCGAGATGAATGCGCCGGCCGCCGCATGACCATAGAGCACGCCAATCGTCGGAAAGCCCTGCATCGCGGCGAGGGCAAGACATTTGCTGAGATGGGCGAGATATTCGTTCAGCCCCAACAATTCGTCGCGCCGCGCCATGTTCTGGCTCGATGTGTCGACGAGCACAACGAGCGCTCGACGCTGGCTACTCGCGACGACGTCCAGGACGCTCTGGGCCAGAGTTAAAGCGCCGTCGACGCCGAGCGGCGTTCCTTCGACGATACCGACGACGGCGGCCTCGCCATAGTCCTCCACCGTCGCGACGCCAGCGATTGCGCCGTGCGGCCCACGGGCGACCGCGTGCCCGCCGGGAAACAGGCCGGCAAGGATCTCATCGAGCGTCATTGGCCGCCTCCTTCAAACGCGGAAGAGCCAAGAAAGCTTCCTCGCTCATGTCGGCGATCCGATCGCCGTCGGCCAATCCCGCCTCGCGCCAAATTTGAGGCGCGTCACGACAATCGCCGTAGCGCGAGAGCCGCTCGGCGAGCCGCTTCTGCTCCGCGACGAGTGTCGCCAGAGTGAATGGCGGAGCCTTCTCGATGAGCTCGATGGCCGCGGCGCGGAAATCCTTGATCCGATCGCGCACGAAAAGGTCCGCCCCGCCCATCATCGCCCGCGTGCGTCCTCCGGTGACGCGCCAGACCAATCCCTTGTCCTTCGAGTTCGAACTCCTCGACGCCCTTGTTGGTCTCGATCACCTCGGGACCGCTCACGCCAATCCGAGCGTGATCGGAGACGATGATGCGGCTGCAAAAAGCGGTGACGATGCCGCCGCCGCCGAAGGCGCCCGAGCGTCCGCCGACCAGCGCCAGAACCGGCACGCCGGCGGCGCGGGTCTCGACGATTGCGTGCACCGTCTCGCTGATCGAAAGCTCGCCGGCGTTGGCTTCCTGAAGCCGCACCCCACCGGTGTCGAGCAGCAAAACCACGGCGCGCACGCCTTTTGCGGCCCCGTCGCGCGCCGCGCGCAATAGGCCCGTCAGCTTTGCGCCGTGCACCTCGCCGAAGGCGCCGCCCATGAAGCGGCCCTCCTGCGCGGCGACATAAACTTTCCTACCGTCGAGCCGTCCGGCGCCGACGATCAGACCATCGTCAAAGGCGCCGGTCAGGTTGAATTGAGCGAGATGCGGGCTCATCGCGCGCTGCTCCGGTCCCAGGAACTCATGGAAGCTCGCGGGATCCAGCAGCCCCGCGATGCGGTCTCGGGCGGAAGCCTCGTAATAATTCTGCTCGATCAGCTCGGGGACGCCGCTCATCTTCCGCGCTCCATCAGCTGCAGGCTCTGCATCAGACGCAGGGTGACGACATCGGGCCTTGCGCCGCCGTCGTTGATCGAGAATTTCAATCCGCCCGTCGCGCAACGATCGAAGAAATCTTCAATCACCGCCGTCCACAGATCGCGGAAGCCCGAGACGGCGGTGGTGATCTCCACGGCGCTCGTGTCGCTCGGCAAGGCTCGCTCCACGAGGACTTCGAGATTTCCAGATGCGTTCACGCCGACGATGGCCTGGCGACGGTCGCCAGAGGCGGACCGCGTCGCCGTGCGGTGAACTTCGAATTGCTCCACGGCGCTCCTCCTACCAATTCCGGAACTTAGACGGCGGATGGTACAGCCCGCCGGACCATGTCACGAGATCCTCGATCGAGCGCGCGGCGAGGAGCTGGCGGCTGGCCGAAAGGGGATCGACGCCGAGGTCTTCCGGCCGGCGGATCACCCCGCGCGCGCGCAGCGCTTCCACGGCCTTGCGATCGCGCGCTCTGCCGACCGGCGTGAAGCCGGCAACGCCGCGGATCGCCTGCTCGCGTTCCGCGGCGTTGCGGCACAAGAGCAGATTGGCGATTCCCTCCTCGGTGATGATGTGTGTGACGTCGTCGCCGTAGATCATGACCGGCGCCGGATCGAGCTTGAGCTGCTTCGCCATCGCGACGCTGTCGAGCGTCTCGACGAAATTCGGCGCCATCTTCTCCCCGAAGGTTTCGACGATTTGGACGACGAGCTTGCGGCCGCGCGTCAAGGATGTGGGCTGATCGACCGCTTCGCGTCCGGCCGTCAGCCAGGCCGGCGAGGGATGGCGGCGGCCGCGCGCGTCGGAGCCCATGTTCGGCGCGCCGCCGAAGCCGGCAATGCGCCCCGCAGTGAAGGTCGAACTGTTGCCGGCGAGATCGATTTGCAGCGTCGAGCCGATGAACATGTCGCAGGCATAGAGCCCGGCCAACTGGCAAATGAGCCGGTTCGATCGCAGGGAACCGTCATGGCCGGTGAAGTATATGTCGCTCCGCTCCCGGATATAGGCGTCCATGCCGACTTCGCCGCCGAAGCTGTGGATCTGCTCGACCCAGCCGCTCTCAATCGCCGGAATGAGGGTGGGATGCGGGTTGAGCGCGAAATGGGTCGCGACCTTGCCTTTGAGGCCGAGCGCCTCGCCATAAGTCGGCAGGATCAGCTCGATCGCCGCGGTCGGAAAGCCGATGCCGTGATTGAGGAGCCTGACCCCGTATGGCGCGTAGACGCCCTTCAGGGCCATCATCGCCATCAAGATCTGCGTCTCGGTGACGCTGCCCGGATCGCGCGTGAAGAGCGGCTCCACGTAAAAGGGTCGATCCGCTTCGATGACGAAGTCAACTCTGTCGCCGGGGATATCGACGCGCGGAAGCGTCTCCGTCACCTCATTGACCTGGGCGACCACAATTCCTGATTTGAACGCGGTCGCCTCGACGATCGTCGGCGTGTCTTCGGTGTTGGGGCCGGTGTAGAGATTGCCTTGGCGATCGGCCTGCACCGCGGCGATCAGCGCGACATTGGGCGTCAGATCCATGAAATAGCGAGCGAAGAGCTCGATGTAGGTATGCACCGCGCCGAGCTCGATCTTTCCCTTATCGAGCGCCCGCGCAATTGCCTGCCCCTGCGGACCTGAATAAGAAAAATCGAGCTTGCGCGCGATGCCGCGCTCAAAGAGGTCGATGTGGGCCTGCAACACCACGCCAGATTGGACGATGTGAAGGTCGTGGATTTTTTCCTTGTCCACAGAGGCCAAAGCGTCAGCGAGAAAATCCGCCTGCTTTTGATTGTCGCCCTCGAGACAGACTCGATCGCCCGTGCGAACGACTGCCTCGATCAGCTGCCTAGCTTGCGAAGCGGGAACGACCTTGCCCTTCGCATAGGCGCGGGCGACCGCCAAACGGCTCTCGCGATCGGCGCGCTGCTTGTTCCACCCAGCCACGCGCCCTCCGAAATTTCTTTCCAAATAAGAACCCAGTTAGTCTGGGGAAATTCCCGGCAAGGTCAAGCTGGAAATTCGCGCAGGGCGCCGCAGCTTTTGACAGTGGGTTCGCCTGCGATTGACTGTCGCGCGGCGGCAAGATGCTCGTAGCCCCTTCTGTCCATCCGCTTCGGCGATGACGCCAGCGAACGCGAATGCAAGACATTCTCTGCATAGCCGTCGTTAGAAGCAGCGACTGCGTCCGATAGGCCGCGGGCGCTTTTGACCCGTCAGCCCTGCTTGGTTCCGTCGCTACCGCCGAATGGCGGAGGTTGCTTCATCTGGAGCGGGCATGATTTTCCCTCAGGCCGACCCGCCGTCCCAACCCGCTCTCGCGGGCTGGTCAGCGAATTTGGGCGCCTGTTAGCGAGTGGAAGGGAAGGAGTGACCCGAAACGGTCATTCCGACTTTATGAGCCAATGCCCTTCATAAATCGGCAAGATCGAATGACTACTCATCGAGGCGATCGACATAGGAGAGGTCGCCCAGATGATCTTTTGGGCCAAATTACGCACCACGCCCGATCAGGAACGAATGTATCATGCTGTCCGCGTCGAAGCCAATCCAGGACTTAACGCGATCAGCGAAAGCGTGCTTCACGACATGGGCGTTCTCGACGCCAAAAGCGCCGCGCTGCTGACCTTTATATCTGTGGTGATCGCGGGGTTGATCTTCTCACTGGGCCTTGTGGATTATCACCTTCGCCAGGCGCCCCTGCTTCGTGGCGGCATCTTCGTCTACATGGCGCTTTTCGCATATGCAGCTTGGATTGATTTGCGCTGCTTGTATACGCTCGGGCCAACAGCCTTCACCCCTGAATCCAGTGGCAACGACTTTGAACGAATCAGCCTTTTAGAACTCTCAAAGCGACGGAACAAATATCGCTTCGCGTTATTTCTCTGCGAAGTGGGGTTTATCCTTTTGGTCCCTTTCGTGGCGCTGTGGATCTTGGTCGCAGACCACCTTGTCACGATTTGATTTCGGTCGATTGAATCCACGATAAGGCTCGAGCGTAGAGCACATGGGTGACGGCCTCGCCCTTCCGCCTCCGCGCCCCCAAGCCAGCAACGGCGCCTTTGCCTTCAGCCCAAAGGTTCGAGGTCGAGAGTTCAATCCTCTCTTGCAGCACCATTTTTCTCGATTGCGCGCACGCGCATGCCAAGCCATCGGATCGCACAGCGCAGGCTTCGGCTGGGAGCGCGGGCGCCGTTACGGCTGGGAGCCGACAGCTTGCGATCGCTACTGAAATCGCGGTGCGAGCTCTCCTGCCGACCCCGCGAAATGACCGACGGTCGTCGGAGCCGGCAGGGCTGCGGGAGGCTCAGGCCGTCTCCCGGTAGAGCAGAAGGAAGGCCCCGGCGGCGATCATGGCGGCCGGCCAGACGACTCCGGCGAGACGCGCCGCGCCGGGCGCCGGCAGCCGCAGCTCGATCCAGCGCGCGCTCGCGACGATGACGCCGAGCAGAGCGATGGGGGCGTGGCTGAGCTGGATCAGCACTTCCTCCTTCTGGCCCGTGTGGCCATAATGGGTGAGCAGGAACGCCGACGCCGCCACGATCGTCAGCGGAAAGACGTAGGACGGCCATGCCGCCTTGAACTTCTTCGCCTGCACGCCCCATTCGCAGAACGCAAAGACCGCGATCAGCGCGATCATGAGCTTGTGCTGCGCGATCTGCGGTATCGTCAGGCTCTCGAAGAAGCCGATTTTCCCCAGAGGCCAAGCCTCCTCATCCGCCGTCACGACGAGATAGGCCGCAAGAGCAAGAAGCAGCAGCGGCCAATGCTGCACGACGGGCCTCAAGCGGCGCCTCTGCGCCAGGAGCGCAAGCAGTCCCGCCATGACGACGACGAGCGCCGCATGGTGATGGTGCGCTTCCGACCAGGCCACGTCGGCCTCGGTGCGCGTGGCCAATTCGGACTCTCTTGCGGTGATTGCAGCATTCGGCTGTCCCGCGGAGATTTGCGCATAGGCGGGGCTTGCGAGACGCGGCCAAGCCGGCTGGAGACGCGCCGACACTTCGGCGAAGCTCGGTCGCTCGGCGTCAGTGGCCGACGCGAGAGGCGACGAGGCCAGCGCGACGGCGCACAGCATGGCGATAAGGCCGATTCCCACCTCGATTTCCGCGATGGCCGGCACTCTGCTCGCGATGAGATCCTTGTCGCGGCGCCGACTGCGGATCGCCAGGAAGTTGATGGCGCCGAGACAAATCAGCATGATCAAAAGCGCGACCTTGACGCTGAGCAGAAGCCCATAGGTCGTCTGGTAGAGCCCTTCGATCGATCCGGCATAGGGGACCGCCATGAAGATGCCCGTCGCGGCGATAACGGCGACGGAAGCCAGGGATGCGACCGAAAAGCGCCGAGATACGGCTCGACGCTCGCCGGCGTCCTGCATCATGCGCAGAAAGGCGATGAAATAGGGGATGCCGCCGATCCACGTCGAAAGCGCCAGAAGATGCAGCGCCTCGGCGGCCAGGAGAGAAGGAGACGGCTCGGTGCGGCTCGCGGCATGGGTGACGCCGACATGCGCGCACACGAGCAGCAGAGCCAGTGCAGGCAGCGTCCAGCGTTCAAACCTGCCGGGGGCGCGCACGGCGAAGGCAAACGCCAGCGCCGCGCCGGCTGACACGAGATGGAACGACACCGCGTCGGCGCTGGCCGCTGTCTCGATCCCGGCTCCCGTCGAGCCGACGAGAAAGGCGATGAGCGCGACCGCCGCCAGCAATTGGCTCACGCAGGCGGCGCCAGCCGACCCCAACGCCAGACGTCTGCAAAAACGTTCCAGCCGCGAGCGGCCGTTTTCTGCTGGCGTCAGGGCGATGAGGAGATAGGCCAAGCCGCCGATCGCGAGCGCCTGCGCCGCCATCGAGACGCCGCGCAAGACCCAGTCGATCACACCGTACAGGGAAAGAAAGGCCTCCATCGTCACCGCCCTACCTGAAACTTGATCTCGCCTTGATTGGCGTGTCCATCGATGCTCAGCACCCGCCAGCGTAGAATATAGGGGCCGGCGTCGAGATCGGCCGCTCTCGCCTTCAGCTGGCTTTGAGAATCCGCGGCCTGCAACGTCAAGGGCGCCGCGTTTCCGTCGGGTCTCAGCAGATCCAAGCGGGAGAAGCGAGCGTCGAGGCGGCTGTCGAAATGCAGATCGATAGAAACGCTGTCGCCGACGACAACCGCGCCCGGCTGAGGGGTAGCGTCGAGGAGAGAGGCATGCGCGGCGGCCTGGGAATTTGCAGCGATCAACAACAACAAGCCGACTGCGATCGTCCATAATCTCATAAGCCGGCCTCCAGGTGCGACATCTACGAAGTTTACGTCGCGCGCTTAACACTCGTGGCAAGCGTCGCATTGCGCGCCTACGGCGCATTTCGGCAAGTTTCCCGCCATGGGGCGGCCAGTGATCCAGCCGGGTGGCGCGCCGCTTGCTTGCTGCTCATTTGAGGGGATAGTCGGATCGAGGACGGGCGACGCCTTCGATTTGTCACTTTCTTGCCTTCAAGATTAAGGCTCGATCCTGGATCGGGCGGGAATCGATCTACTTAGCCAAATGCGGGGACGCGTCTTTGGGCTCCCGAGTTGGCGGAGATAAAGCCGTGATCGACGTCACGGTTTGGTCGTTATGGCTCTTGGGGGAAAAAAATGGCGTCATCCCAATGCGAGCAAATGTTCGATCGCGCTCTTCCGTTGGCGAATCAGACCCTGCTGACGGTAGCCGCGGCGCCCGAACGCCAGGACGAGCTCCTCGATCTCCTTGATCGCGCCGTGGCGCGCGGACTGCGCCACAAGTCGCGCCTCTGCGAGATCCACGTGCCTTTCGAGCGATTTCCGCTGATGGACTCGAAATTCTGGCACATTCCGATCGAGGACAGCGGCGACCCGCAGATCCTGCGCTTGTTCTTCGCGCCCTCTCAAGGCGCGACGGACGAGGCCAACTGACGCTGCCGGAAAGCTCGACGCTTACTTGGCTTTGCCGTGGGCAGCCGGCGCCGGAGCGGGCGCAGTCGGGCTATTGGCGGGCGCTCTGTCCGAGCGCGTCCAGGTTTCACTCTGGCACAAAAAAGCGACGAGACAGCCCGTGAGCGTCAGCTGATCGGGCGGAGTGTAATGAATTTTGCCGGTGTAAGTCTTGCCGTTCTCAGGGTTGAAAAGCTCGCCCTTCCACTGATTGGTTCCTGTCTTGGCGGCGGAACGCAGGATGATCTGCGGGGGCCCGCCGTCCACGGCCGAGGTCACGGCGTCCTCTCGGGCGCATAGCTTTCCGTCGCAATCGTAGAACTCGAGCCGCTCGTCGTGCTCGTCGCGAAGCCAGACACCATAGATCGGAGGCTCCGTCGCCTGCGCGGGGACGCCCAAGAGCGTGGTGAGAGCGGCGAGAGCCGGCAGCACGCGAGATACGGGCCGCCCGCCGGCTGCGCTCTCCCGTCGTTCTGAGAGGCGGAGCCGCCCGAAAAGCGGGCAATGTCTGGCGAGACGAGGCTGATTTATCGACGCGATCTTATCACATTCTTGCTGCGACGCGAAAATCAGGGGCTTGGCGTCGCTTTCTCTTTCGCCTTGCCCCCCGGTGGCGGACCAAGGAAGGCCGGCACGACGAAGAAGGCCGCGACGAGCGTGTAGAACAGCGAAATCGCCAGAAGCTTGCCCATGCTCGCCGTGCCCGGGTGGGAGGACAGCATCAGGCTGCCGAAGGCCGTTCCGGTCGTCAGCGAGGAGAAGAAAATCGCGCGGGTGAGGCTGGAGGCGAGCATGTCCTCGGTCCCCTTGCGCCAGGCGATGACGTAATAAATGTGGAAGGCGACGCCCACCGCGAGCATCAGCGGCAGAGCAATGATGTTGGCGAAGTTCAGCGACATGCCGATCGCGTCGGCGGTCTCGAGGCTCAATATGCCGGCGAGCACCAGCGGGCCGAGCGTGAGCGCGACGTGCCAAGGATTGCGCAATGCGATGGCGAGAATGACGAAGATCGCGATAAACCCGTAGAGGCCCGCCTGCTCGAAGGCGCGCACGACGCTGTCGCCCGCGCGCGAGACGACGATCGGCGGGCCGCTCGCGTCCGGCGCGATGCGCGTCAAAGCGTCGGCAAATGCGGTCATGACCTGACGGTCGTTGCTGTCGCCCTTCGGGAAGACCTCGATGCGATATTGTCCCCCTTCGGACACCCAGTCGCGCAGAATGCGCTCGGGCATCGTTTCCGGCGTGACCCCGCTCGCCTGCAACGTGACCCGCAGATCCTTGATCAGCCGCTCAAAGTCGGAGAACACGGCCGGCTGGGCACGCTCGCGCGTCGCTGGGTCGGCCTTGGCGAGCGCATCGAGCGCCTTGGAAAAGGCCACGACCTCGGGCGGCGGCGCTACTGGGGGCGGTGGCGGCGGCGCGACGCTGGGGCGCTGGCGACCGCCGCGCCTCGCGGCCTGGGCGCGCGGGTCCAGCCCTGCGGCGGCGGCTTGTGCGGCGGCGCGGGGATCGACGCCCGCCGCCGCCATCGCCCGCGGGTCTCCGCTCATCAGTGCGGCCGCCGTCTGCAGCGCCTTCACGGTCTCGGCGTCGGTCGGCGCGGGTTTCTCCTTGGGCGCGAGCGTGTCGCGCAATTGCTGGGCGGCATGCTCTATCGCCCGCAGCTTCGCCTCCTGATCCTTGGGAATCAGCGTGTCGATGGTGACGACATGATCCACCTCGGGAAGCGCCGCGGCGCGCGCCGCGACGTCGCGCATGGCCTCCAGGGAGGGCTGGAGGATCTCGATCGTGTTCGGCGCCGTCTGCGGGTTTTTCGCCAGATCGAGGAAGGTCGCAACCGACTCCACTTTCGGGTTGCGGAGATTTATCGGATTGGAGTTGAAGCTCAGATGCCGAAGGAAGGGCCCGCCCCCGAGCGTGACGGCGATCGACGCGACGATGACCAAGGCGCGATGGCGGGCGATCCAATGATCGATCGTGGCGAGCGAGGCGGTCTCGATCGGAGATTCTTCCGGCCCCAGCCGCAGAAGCTTGATCAGCGCCGGCAGGAAGGTCAGCGTCGCCACATAGGCGATGATCATGCCGAAGCCGGCGATGAGCCCGAGCTCGGCGACGCCGCGAAAATCGGTGGGCAGGAAGCAGAAGAAGCCCGCTAGAAGCGAGACCGCGGCGAGCGTCAGCGACCCGCCGATACTGGCCGCCGCGTTTCGCAGCGCCGTGTCCACGCTGTCGCCCTTGCCGAAAATCTTGTGGCGCTCCTCGCGATAGCGGGTCGCGAACTGAATGCCGAAATCGACGCCGAGCCCGATGAACAGCGCGGCGAAGGCGACCGAGATCATGTTGAAGCGGCCGATGAGCACGATGCCGAGACCGGCCGTCATCGCGAGGCCCGCGAGCAGCGTGACGAGCACGGCGAGGATGAGCAAGGGCGAGCGCAGCGCCGCGAACAGAATCAGCGCCACGATGACGAGCGTGACGCTGAGATTGACGCCCATGTTCTCCGAAATCGTCGCGAACTCGTCGTCCTCCAACGGCACCTGTCCGGTGAGGCGCAGCGTGAGTCCATGCGCGGCGTCGATCCCGAGATCGGCGGCGGTCTTGCGCACGAGGGCGATGGCCGCGGCGCCCGGCTGCAGCTCCGAATAGTCGATGATCGGATTGATCAGCAGGATGCGGCGTGGGTCGGAAGTCTCGGCCTTTTTCAAAGCCTCGCTCTTCTCCGTCCCGCTCGCCTTCGGCTCGCCGCCGAGCATCTTCTCCCAATCTAGCTTGGCGGGCTCGCCGGCGAGCGTCTTGTCGAGAACGTCGGTGATCCGTTTCACGCCGGCGGCATAGAGCTGCATGCCACGCTGGCTATCGCCGAGCTGACGCATGTTGTCGACGAGAGTCGAGGTCAACCCGCGCAGCGACGGATCCTCCGCGAGCGGCTGCAGCACGGAGCGCTGGGCGACCAGGGTCGCCGTGATCTTCTGCACCTCGGCGGGGTCGAGATAGAGCAGCCCGTTCTTCTTGAAGAACTCCTCATCCTCCGGACGCCAGACGCGGCGGATCAGCGGCTGGCCGGCGAGCGCGGCGCCGAGGCGCTTGGTCGCGTCCTCCGCCGCCTCGGGCGTGTTGGCGTCGATGACCGAAATGATCAGATTGTCGAGCTGCGGAAAGGCCTTGTAGAGCTCGATCTCGTTCTGGCGCCAGGGGATGTCGGACGAGAAGAGGTGGTTCGTATCGGTGTCGATCGCGAAGCGCGTCACCGTGAGATGGGCGCCGGCGCCCGTGAGCGCGAGCGTCGCGGCCAAGACGAGCCATGGCCAGCGCAGGCAAAACCCCACGAGCTTTTCGAGCATGAGCGTTCCCAGAGCGGCCGGGCCTGAGGCTCAAAAGCCGAATGCCCCGAGCCGCCCCGCTGCTGCGCGGTGGGCAGAGCGGTCGCAGGCTTATACAGGCGCGCCGGCCGCTGTCCAACCTTTCGCGTCAGAGGCCTCGACGACGCTTCGCCGTAGGTGGGCTATCGGCTTATCGTTCCCGTCGGCCGAGGGTCGCTCTCACCGTGGAGCGCCAGCCAGCCGCTGGCCGCCCCCGCATCCGCGTCCCGCTCGACCTTTGGTTTCGCCCTGCCGGCGGCGGGCTTCTTCTCCTCGAGGGCGATCTCGGTCGGCGGCACGAGCGCCTCGGGGCTGCCGACATCGGCGACTTTCGCGGTGAAGCTCGGATGCTGTCCGCCGTCGCGATAGACGAGCTTCACCGCCGGCACGTCCTTCGAGAGCTCGGCGATGCGCGCCTCGTCCTGGCGCTGCTTTTCGGCGACCAGCGACGCGATCTGGCGGTCGACCGTCAGCGGCGGACAGGCGCCCTCGGGGTCGAGCTCTCGCCCGTTAGCCGCCTGAGCGTTGAAGACGTAGCGCCGGCCGCAGATCCCGACAGACGGCTCCTTCAGCGTCGTCTCGAAATGGTCGGACCCTTCCTTGAGCTGGCGCCAGAAGGCGAGGTGCGGGTCGAGCCGGTGCTTGGCGAGATTCTCCGCCGTCATGCGGAAGGGATAGGACTGCATCTGCACCGCATGCTGCCCATTGCTGAGCGAGGTGCGCACAATGGCGTAGATCTCGGCGATTTGCCGGTCGGTCATCGAGAAGCATCCGGCCGACGAGCAGGCGCCATGCACCATGATCGTGCCCCCGGTCGAGCCATGCGCGCGGTCATAGGCGTTGGGATAGCCGACGTTGAAGGACAGGTAATAGCTGGAGTTCGGGTTGAGCTGCCCCGGCGCGATCGCATAGAATCCCTCCGGCACCTGCCGGTCGCCCTCGCGCGTTTTCGGGCCGAGCTGTCCCGACCAGCGGCACATCGGATAGGTCTTGAGCTTGGCGTAGCGCCCGTCCGGCTTCATCTTCCAGACCTCGAGCTCCGCCTCCTTTTTGTAAGCGCGGATGAGCGTCGGGGCGTCCTTGGAGACGCCGGCCTGCTCCATCAAGGCCAGGGTCTCGGGCGGAATGGGGACGGCGCCGCGATTCGAGACGCCCGTGTCCTCGCAACCGGCGAGCGCGGCGGCGCCCAGACTTGCAGCAAGCAGCGCGAGCGCCCGTTTGGGAAGGGATAGAAACATGGCGGCTCCGCGATGGCGCTTCGAAGGGCCAAGGTAGCATCTTGGTCGCCCTGGCCGGCGAAATTCCGGCCGCGAGGGTAAGCAAAACATTAAGACCGCAGCGTGGCCTTAAGGACTCACAACTGCCGCAGCAGCGCCGCCGCGGCGAAAGGGCACAGCGCCAGCGCCGCCAGCGCCAGCGCCCCCAGAATGGCGAAGGACGCGACCAGCGGCGCGTCGGCCGCCGTCGCGGCGCTGGCGGCCGAGACGCCGAAGATCAGCACCGGGATGGCCAGAGGCAGCACGAGCAGCGCCATCAGCAGGCCCCCGCGCCGCACGCTCACCGTGGCGGCGGCGCCCATCGCGCCGATGAGCGTAAGCGCAGGCGAGCCCACGAGCAGGCTCGCGGTCACGGCGGCGAGCGCACCCGCCTCCTGATTGAGCATCAGCCCGAGAAAGGGCGCGGCGAGGACCAGGGGCAGCTCGGCGCTGACCCAATGCGCGGCGCATTTCGCGACGACGGCGAGTTCCAGCGGCAGGCTCGCCAGATAGAGCTGATCGAGCGAGCCCTCCTCGGCGTCGGCCTGAAAGAGCCGATCGAGTCCTAAGAGCGTCGCGAGCAGCGCCGAAATCCACAGGATCGCCGGGCCGATGCGAGCGAGGAGCTTCGGGTCGGGTCCGACCGCGAAGGGCGTGACCGCGACGAGGCACAGAAAGAAGGCCACGCCCATCGAAGCCGAGCCGCCGACCCGCCCGGCGATGCGCATCTCGCGCAGGAACAGCGCGACGAAGGCCGAGCTCATGCGCGGCCTCCCGCATCGAGATCGAGGGTCCGCGTGGTCTCGAAACCGAGCGGCTCATGCGTCGCGGCGACGAGAATGCCGCCGGCTTCGCAATGGGCGCGCATCGCCTGGGCAAATTGGTCGCGCGCCCGCTGGTCGAGCGCCGTCAGCGGCTCGTCGAGGAGCCAGAGCGGACGGCGGGCGACGAAAAGCCTCGCCAGCGCGATCCGCCGCTTCTGGCCGGCCGAAAGCGCGCCGACCGGCGCTTCCGCAAGCGGCGCGAGGCCGACATGCGCCAGGGCCTCTGGGAGCGAGAGGCCGTCCGTCCCGCCCGGCTCGGCGAGCATCGCCCGCCAGAACTGCAGGTTCTCCGACACGGTCAGCACGGCGCGCAGGCCGTCGGCATGGGCGAGGTAATGCGTCGCGGTCGACGCGTCCTCGCCCTCGGCCGAGCCGAGACGGATGCGTCCGGAGCGCAGCGGCAGGAGCCCCGCGAGCGCGCGCAGCAGCGTCGACTTGCCCGCGCCGTTGCGGCCGATCACGCGCAGCGATTCGCCCGAAGCCAGGCTGAAGGCGACATCTTTGAGCACGAGGCGGCGCCCGCGCTCGACGCAGAGGCCTTCGACCACGAGCGGCGAGACGGCGAAAGCCGAAAATAGGACAGGCTCGGATCCGGACATTTGCGGCGTCTGCATCGCCTCGCTCTATCGCCTCGGACGCATGACCGCCACCCCCGCCCGCCGGCGTCCGTCAGGCGTTGAATTTGGGGCCGCGCTTGCGCTAAACGGTCCCTCGTCTCTGTTTGTCGTAGAATATCGTCGATCCGCCCGGCTCGAGCGCGCAAGCTGCTCTCAAGCTGGGCCGTCCGTCGAGCGAGAGCCGAAGCCGATATGTTCGATTTCGTCGATATAATTGTCTACAGCTTTTGGATCGGGCTGCTTTGCGCCCTGATCTACACGGCGCTCGATTTGCCCATCCGGCCGGTGCAGAACTGGGTTTCCGGCTGGCAGGACGCCTTCCGCTTTCCCCTTCGCTTTTGGCTCGCGACCTTCGTCATCGCGCTGATTATCGCAGCCTCCTTGGGTCTGGAGTTTCTGCTCGCGAACCAGATCCGATTCGGCTCCAGCCAGGTCAAGATGTTCCTGATCGCCTGGCAGGTGATCAGCGGCGAACTCCTGGCCTTCATCGCCGTGCGCGTCCATCAATGGGCGGCGCTGCATCCCTTCGACCGCAACCGCGATCGCGGCCGTTTCCGCTATGTGGCGAACCGCCGCCGCGAATTCTGGGCCATGGCCATCGGCGCGGCCGTCGTTCTCATCACTTTCGGCCTCGGCGAAGGCCTGACCATGCTGGTGCTCAAGCTGCCGAAGGAGTGGATTCCCCTCGGCGGCGCGGCCATCCCTTGGGCGCGCTGGATCGCCTTCGCCGTGCTGGCGCTCATCCGGCCCTGCCTTTCGCTCGGCGCGCGCCATCCCGTGCGTTCGGCCTTCATCGGCTTTTCCAGACGGCCGCTCTCCTTCTTCATCTGGATCACGATCATTGGCTTCCCGGCCTTCGTCGCGGAGTTCGCGGCGGCCAGCTTCGCCAGACATGCGGTCCTGGGAACGTGGATGTTCTGGGCCCTGCTCGGCGGGCGCCTGCTGTTCGGGATCCTGAACTATCTCGCCTTCGAGATCACCACCTTGCGGATGGTGCGCGACCTTGCGGCGACCCCGCATGAGGATTTTGCGCTCGGCGTCGACGAGCATCTGTAGGCGGGAAGCGCGAATAGAGGAGCTCTGACCGCTCCTAATCTTCCAGCGAACTCTCCTCCAGCGGCTCCGGCTCCTGTTCCTCGAGGCCGAACTCCATCTCGAGCGGCTCGACGCTTTCCTCGAGCGGCTCCTCGTCCTCGCGCAGCTCGGGATCGTCGCTCGGCGCCGGGATGCGGAAGTCCTTGGGCAGGCGGCCATCGAAGAGGCCGTCGCGCTTGAGCTCCTCCAGTCCGGGCAGATCGCCGATCTGCTCGAGGCCGAAATGCATGAGGAACTGGTCGGTCGTGCCATAGGTGATCGGCCGGCCCGGAGCCTTGCGTCGGCCGCGCAAGCGCACCCAGCCCGTCTCCAGCAGCACGTCGATCGTGCCCTTGGAGATGGCGACGCCGCGCAGTTCCTCGATCTCGGCGCGCGTCGTCGGCTGGTGATAGGCGATGATGGCGAGCGTCTCCATCGCGGCGCGCGAAAGCTTCTTCTGCTCGACCTCCTCGCGCGCCAGCACATAGGCAAGATCCGGCGCCGTGCGGAAGAACCATTTGTGTCCGGCGCGGGCGAGATTGACCCCGCGCTGGGCGTAATCGGCGCGCAGCTGGTCGAGCACGTCCTGCACAGCGATGGCGTCCGGCAGGCGCCTCGCGATTTCCGCTTCGTCCAACGGCTCGCAGGCCGCGAAGAGCAGCGCTTCAGCGATGCGGCAGGCTTCCGTCAGACGCTGCTCTTTGAGCAGAATCTCCTCCTCGGCGGAAATCTCGAAGAGTTCGATTGTTGCGGCCGTTTGCGGCAAGGCGCTTCTCCTTTTTTCACTGACCGGCGCGGGACAGGCGCTACACGCCGGCGTCGGCCGCGAGCGCAGGCGCTTCCCCGCGCTTCACCCAGAGCGGCGCGAAGGCGCGGTCCTGGCGGATGAGAATGCGGCCTTCGCGCGCCATTTCGAGCGAGGCCGAAAAAGCCGAGGCGCGCACGGTGCGCGCCGTCGGGGAGTCGAGACAGAACTGCACGAGATAGTCGTCGAGCGCCATCCATTCGCCCGCCGCGCCGACGAGCCGCTCCAGCGCCTCGCGCGCCTCAGCGAGCGACCAGACGGCGCGCTGGCGCAGCGTCACTTGCGTGACCGCGGTCTTCTGCCGCTGCCGCGCGTAGGCCGTGAGCAGATCGTAAAGCTTCGCCTCGAATTTCGGGCGCGTCGCGACCTCGACGCCTTCGGCCGCGCCGCGCAGGAACATGTCGCGTCCGAGACGCGCGCGCTGGCCCAAGGCGTCGGCCGCCCGGCGGATGGCCTCCAGCCGGCGCAGACGCTCGGCCAGCGCGGTCGCGAGATCGGCCGCCGAGGGCTCCTCGCCCTTGGGGGGCTCGGGCAGCAGCAGCCTCGACTTGAGGAAGGCGAGCCAGGCGGCCATGACCAGATAGTCGGCGGCGAGCTCGAGCCGCAGGCGGCGCGCCTCTTCGACAAAGGCGAGATATTGCTCGGCTAGCGCAAGAATGGAGATTTTCGCCAGGTCGACCTTCTGGCGACGCGCCAGCTCGAGGAGGAGGTCGAGGGGACCTTCAAAGCCGTCGACGTCGACGAGAAAGGCGGGTTCGCTCTCACCCCTGTCGGGCGTCCGAACCGGCTCCGTTCCCCATTGCATCGACATTTCCGCCCCTTGTTCCCCGGGCGGTCGAGATTGGGCCTTTTAGGCCACGCTCGCAAGCGCAGCGTCGAATTCCCTCTCGCCGTCCACAGGATTGAAGGCCTCGACGCGCTCGAGAAGTCGCAAAGCGCGCTCCGCTCGCGTCTCGCCCGCGCCCGAAAGAATCGGCGAGCCTTCGGCGACGCGTCGCGCTTCGGCGAGGTCGCCGTTGCAATGCAGGACCAGGTCGCATCCCGCCGCCAAGGCGCGCTCCGCGCGGTCGCAGAAGTCCCCAGAGAGGGCCTTCATCGAGAGATCGTCAGTCATCAGCAGGCCGTCGAAGCCGATCTCGCGGCGCACGACTCCTTCGATCACGGCCCGCGACAGGCTCCCCGGCTGGTCGGGATCGATCGCCTCGAACACCACATGGGCGGTCATGGCGATCGGCAGATCGGCGTTCGCCGCAAAGGAGGGAAAATCCGCCTCGCGCAGCTCCTGCAGCGACGCCGAAACGCGCGGGAGCTCCAAATGGCTGTCGGCCCCGGCCCGGCCATGGCCGGGAACGTGCTTCATGACGGGCAGCACGCCGCCGGCGAGGAGCCCGTCCGCAGCCGCACGCCCGATGCGCGCGACACGCGCCGGCTCGTCGCTGTAGGCGCGATCGCCGATGACCTGATGCGCGCCGGGATGCGGCGTATCCAACACGGGGAGGCAATCGATGGTGATCCCGACCTCGCGCAGATCATGCGCCATGAGACGCGCGCCCAGAAAGGCCAGCCGCGCCGCCGTCTCCAGATCCGCGCCGAGGCGTTCATAGGAGGCTGCGCTCGGATAGGCGCGCCAATGCGGCGGCGCGAGCCTTTGCACGCGGCCGCCCTCCTGATCGACGAGAATGGGGAGGCGATCGTCGCCGAGCGCGTCGCGCAGCGCTTCGGTCAGCGCGCGAAGCTGCGCGCGCGACTCGACGTTGCGGCGAAACAGAATGACGCCCCAGGGCCGCGCTTCGCGCAGGAAGCTGATTTCCTCGGGAACGAGATTCGCTCCCGCGAGTCCGCAGATGAAGGCGCGAGTCATAAGTTGCACTCTCCGCAGGCTGTGGCGGTCGCCCTGCCTGTTACACGCTAGTTGCCGGCGACGTAGCAGTCGCCGCCGTCGCCCTTGACGCTCTTGCACAAGCTCGCCGCGGCTTCCTTGCTGAGGCCGCCGACGCGCACGCGATAGACGGTGTTGCCGCCGACCTCAGCGGTTTTCCATGTCGGCTTGTGCCCATGCAGGCGTGACCCATATTTCGCCACGACTTTCTTGGCGAGAGCGCGCGCCTCCGTCTCATTGGGGGCGGCGCCGAACTGCACCGAGGCCGAGCCGCTGGCGGGGGCCTCCGCCGCCGACTCCGACGGCGCGGCGGCTTCGGGCTCCGCGGGCTCAGCCGGCAGGCTGGCGACTTTCTTCTTGGGCGGCGCCGCAGGTGGAGTTGGCGGCGCCTTTTGCGCTGTAGTCGAGGGCGGAGCGGCGTTTTGCGGCGTTGTCGTGGGGGCTGCGGGCGGCGCCACAGGGGCAGCCGCGCGTTCCACCGCGGGGGGCGCGATGGTCGGATTGACCGCGTTGTCCTCGCGGATCACCACCGTTTTCACACGCCGGTAGGTTTCAGTAGCCGCCGGCTGTTGCGGCGCCTGTTGCGGCTCCACCACGGGCTCGACCGGCGCTTCTTGCGCGGTGCCGACGTTCTTGACCGGCGTCTCCTGTCCCCGGTCAAGGACGGTCGCGTCTTCCTTCGCGGTCTGGACGGCGTCGGCGGCCGGCGCCACCTTCGTCGGACCGGCCGGCGCGGCAATGGTCACGACCTCGCGAGACCCTGCGACGCCCTTAATGCGCGCCACGCCCCACCCGACGCCGAGGGCTCCGACGATGGCGGCGGCGGCCACGGCCTGCCAGGGCTTCACCCGGAAGCCGCGCTTGACCCGCTCGACCCTCTCGTTCGGCTCGGTATAAGGCTCGGAGGGATAATCCTCGTAGTCGCCATGGGCCTCGGTATAATAGTCCTGAGCCTGCTCGGCGTCGCCGTAGGTCTCGTAATCCGCGCTGTGCGCCTCCTGCGCCTGCGCGCGGGGCGATCCAGCCGTGCGGACATCCTGGGGATAGAAGTCCTGGTCATGATGCGCGCCAAAACTCGGCGGCGCAGCCTGCCGGCGCCCCCAGTCCACGCGTTCCGTCGCGACGCCTTGCGCCTCATGCGTCTCGTCGAAAGAGCCGCGCAGCGGCGGGGGCAAATCCTCATCGGCGAAGGGCTCGGCCGTCTCCCGCCATTCCGCGTCGTCATAGCGCTCCTGCGCGGCCGCGGCTTCCGCAGCCTCGTGCGGCGCATTGTGATGGTAGTTGTAGTCGGCGTCCGCCTCTTCGGCCGGATGGCGATGCTCGTCGAAGATCTGCGCGTAGCGCTGCGCCGTCGCGTCGCTCTCCGGCTCCTGCATCAGGCGAGCGAGCTCGCGCAGCGGGTCGGCCTGCGCCGCGCGGCGCGCTTCCTGGCTGCGCAGGCGCTGCTCGAAATCATCGATATCGATGTTCGCGCCTCTGTTGATCGCTTCACGCATGGACCGCTTCCCTTCTCGGATCGGGACGCTCTGGAGAATCGCGCTCATTGCGCCGATCCCGAACGTCAGGGATCAAGCGGCGTTCAGCGCATCTCGTCGGGCGCGTTCACACCCAGGAGCGCCAAGCCAGACGCGAGCACGACTGTCAATGTGACCACCAAGGCAAGGCGGGCGCTCGTTAAATCTCTCTCTTCTACATTAACAAAGCGTAATTGTGGCCAATCTTTGCCGCGGTTCCAATGAGCGTGAAAGCAGCTCGCCAATCCGTAAAGATAAAAGGCGATCCGATGCGGCTCGTGAGCCGCCGCCGCGCCAGCGATGACGCGCGGATATTGGGAGATTTCTCGCGCCAGACCGATCTCGCCCTCGTCCTTCAAGAGATCGAGGGGCGCAGCGCGCAATGCGGCGAGGCTCAAGTCCATGTCGGGGAAGGCCGCCAGGGCCTGGCGAAGCACCGACTTGGCGCGCGCATGCGCATATTGGACGTAGAAGACGGGATTGTCCTTGGACTGCTCGACGACCTTGACGAGATCGAAGTCGAGCGGCGCGTCATTCTTGCGGTAAAGCATCATGAAGCGCACGGCGTCGACGCCGACCTCGTCGACAACCTCGCGCAGCGTCACGAAATCTCCCGAACGCTTCGACATCTTCACCGGCTCGCCGTTGCGCATCAGTCGAACGAGCTGACAAAGCTTCACGTCGAGATCCACCGCGCCGCCCGAGAGGGCCCGCACCGCCGCCTGCATGCGCTTGACATAGCCGCCGTGGTCGGCGCCCCAGACGTCGATGAGCGTCTTGAAGCCGCGATCCACCTTATCCTTGTGATAGGCGATGTCGGCGGAAAAATACGTTTCCGAGCCGTCGGATTTCTTCAGCGCGCGGTCGCCGTCGTCGCCGAAGGCGCTGGAGCGAAACAGCGTCTGCTCGCGATCCTCCCAATCCTCGGGCAATTGCCCCTTGGGCGGCGGCAATCGTCCCTCATAGACGAGGCCCGCGGCGCGCAAGGCCTCGATGCAGCGGTCGATGGGGGACATCCCGTCGATCTTCTCATGCAGGCAGCGCTCGGAGAAGAACACCTCATGCGTGATGTTGAGCGCGGCGAGATCGTCGCGGATCAGATCCATCATGAGATCGATGGCGCGCGACTTGACGATCGGCAGCCATTCCGCTTCCGGCTTGTTGAGCAGAGCGTCCTGATGCTCGTGGGCGAGCGCCTCGCCGACCGATTTCAGATAATCGCCGGGATAAAGCCCCTCGGGGATCGCAATCGTCTCGCCCAGCGCCTCGCGGTAGCGCAGATGGGCGGAGCGCGCGAGCACATCGACCTGCGCGCCCGCGTCGTTGACGTAATATTCGCGCGCGACCTCATGGCCCACGAATTCGACGAGATTGGCGAGCGCGTCGCCGAACACCGCGCCGCGCCCATGGCCGACATGCATCGGGCCGGTGGGGTTCGCCGAGACATATTCGATATTCACCTTGCCCTGCGCCGCGGGCTCCGGCCGGCCGAAGCGCTCGGGCGCCGCGAGCACGCTGCGCAGAACCTCTTGATAGACGGACGGCTCCAGCCGGATGTTGATGAAGCCCGGACCCGCCACCTCGACCTTCTCGACCCCCGGCTCCTGCGCGAGCGCGAGGGTGATCTCGTCGGCGAGCGCGCGCGGCGAGGCGAAATGCGCCTTCGCTTCCTTGGCGAAGACCATGGCCGCGTTGCTGGCGAGATCGCCCATCGCCGCATCCTTGGGCGGCTCCACGACGAAGCGCGCCGGATCGTAGCCGGGCAGCCGGCCGGAATCGGCGATGTTGCGCAGGATCGCGGCGATACGGTCGTGGAAGAGCGAGAAGAGGTCCATGGCGGCCTTGCGTTTCAAGAGTGGCCGGCGGTTTAGCAGAGACGGGCGCGGAAGGAAGCCCCCGGGGCGATCGCCCCCTCTCCCCGCAGGCGGGGAGAGGGGATCGGCGCTCGCCATCTCCGGTTGAGGCGCTAGGAGGCAAGCGGCGCCGTCGCAATTGTCAACGGGGATAATCCGTAGAATATTGCGCGACCGGCTCTCTAAGCCGGCGGTCGGGCGGTGAGGGCGCGACGGGGAGCAAGCGAGGCGAAACATGCGCGGGTTGGGGGAAAAACACAGGCGGTTCGGGCGCGGCCTTTCGGCTGCTGCGGCGGCGGCGTTGTTGCTGGGAGTCGCGACGGACGCGAGGGCCGCCGTTTACGACTACACGGGCGGGTTGCTGTCCTTCACGGCGCCCGTAACCGGCACTTATGACATCACCGCCTTCGGCGCGCAGGGCGGCAAAGCCGAGAACTGCTCGACGGGTCCCTGCACCATAGCAGGCTCCGGCGGCCTGGGCGCGGAGATCAGCGGCGATGTCCGTCTGACCGCAGGCGAGACACTAACCCTTCTCGTCGGCGGTCAAGGCAACCCTGGCATAGGCGGCGGAGGCGGCGGCGGCGGCGGCAGCTTTGTCGTGCTGGGAACCAGTCCGGGCTACACGGCGCTGGTTGTTGCCGGCGGCGGCGGCGGCGGTGGTCGCATCGTTCAAAGCGGCGCCGGCGGCTTGGCGGGCAACGGTGGCAATAGCCAGGGTGGCGCCGGCAGCAAGGACGGCAATGGGGGCGCCGGAGGGGGCGGCTTCACGAGCCAGGGCGGCGACGCATCTGGGGGCGGTTTTACCGGCTACGGGGGCGGCACGTTCCCGGGCGCCGGAGGCGCTGGCGGCTTCGGTAGCGGGAGCGGCGGTTATGGCGGCGGTGGCGGCGCTGGCCTGAACGGCGGCGGCGGCGGCGGCGGCTATAGCGGAGGCGCCGGTGGACAGGGCACCAAAATCGGCGCCGACGGCGGCGGCGGCGGCGGTTCCTATCTCGACGCCAGCGTGAAGCAGCTCGTCGCTCTCTCCGGCGTGCGGTCCGGCAATGGCGAGATCGACATCACCTTTGCTCCCGGCCCGACGCCTGGCGCGGGCCTCGCGGACCTCGCCGCCCTGGCGCTCGCCGGCCTCTATGCGAGAACGCGCCGCGCCTGAGCGGCTTCCACCCGCGCTAACAGCAGACCGCCGCCCCTCTCGAGCGGCGGTTCTGCGTTGCCGCGCCTCCGGGGTCCCCGCTCAAAGTCGGCTAGATGGATTGATGGCGCGCCGCCTCTCCCCCCAGGCGGGGAGAGGGAATTCGAGACCCGGCGCCCCTCCCCAATCAACGCACGGAGCTTTGGGACAGTTTGGGCGCGCTCAGCCGGGCTTGCGCCTGCCTGCCCGCATATACAGCGGAACGCGCAGTGGCAGCGCCGGGCGCTCGAGACGCCAGGCCGCGTCCAAATCCCGCGCGATCAGGGCGAGCGGGTCGACGTTTTCCTTGGCCTGATATTTCTTGAGCGCCGACCAGGTGCCGAGGTGCCGGCAGAGCTCCTCTTTCGAATCGGCTATGGGCACGAAGAATTGCGGGCTGCCGATCGGCGCGAAGGGAAAGGGCAGATTCTCGTACCGGCCGAAATAATAGGTGGAGGCCTCGTCCCAATAGGGCTTCAGGATCTCATTCTTCAGTTTCGCCAGCACGGCGTCCACGGCCTTTGAATGCGTGTAAGGCCAGTCATAGGTCCAGGCGACCAGGACGCCCCGCGGCTTCAACGCCCGCTTGGCGTTCTCGTAAAAGCGCGGCAAGTCGAACCAGTGCAGCGAGCAGGCGCAGGTAATCAGGTCGACCTTGCCCTCGAGCCCCAAATCAGCCTCGGCCGCGGCCAGACGGTATTCGATATTGGGTTGCGCCGGCGCCCGGTCGAGCTGCCGTTGGTCCAGATCGGTGGCGAGCACATGCCTGAAATATTTGGCGAGCCCCGCCGCCGCCTGTCCGCTCCCCGTCCCGCAATCCCAGGCGAGCGCGTCGGAGGGGGCGAGGCTTCGCAGCCACGGGAAAAGCGCGTCGGGATATTGGGGGCGAAAGGTGAAATAGGCGTCGGGGTCCTGGCCGAAAACAATCGTCGGGCTGGTGCTCATTTCGCCGGGGTTCCTGAATTGTTGGCCGCGAAGCGCCCGATCCGAGCAGTCTCCTCCAGCCGGGCGCCGCTGACAATGCTTCGGCGCCCATGTGGATTGCGGGCGCAAAACCGCTTTCTTCTGGAGGCGGGCCGCCGGCGCCGGTAAAATGAGCGAGAGCCATGAGATTCTCCCCCTCCTTCCTCGACGAAATCCGGGCGCGCGTGCCCGTCTCGGAGGTCGTGCGCCAAAAAGTTGCGATCAAGAAGCAGGGGCGCGAGTGGCGCGGGCTCTCGCCCTTCAACAGCGAAAAGACGCCATCCTTTTATGTGAATGATCCCAAAGGATTTTTTCACGATTTCTCTTCCGGCAAGCATGGCGACGGCTTCACCTTTCTGATGGAGACGGAGGGAATTTCCTTCCCCGAGGCGGTCGCGAAGCTCGCGGCCATGGCGGGCCTGCCCATGCCCGTCGAGACGGCCGAGGAGCGCGAGAAGGACAAGAAGCGCGCGACGCTCACCGAGGTGCTGGAATGGGCCGCCGAGCACTTCCAGAAGCAGCTCAGGGGCGCGCAAGGACGCGAGGCGCGCGACTATCTGGCGCGGCGCGAGATTTCGCCGGCCGCGCAGGCGCAGTTCCGGCTGGGCTATGCGCCGCCCGGCCGGCATGAGCTGCGCGACGCGCTGGCGGCCAAGGGCGCCTCGGTCGAGCTCATGATCGAGGCGGGGCTCCTCATCCACGGCGAGGATGTGACGGTCCCCTATGACCGCTTCCGCGACCGCGTGATGTTCCCGATCTGCGACCGGGGCGGCGCGACGATCGCCTTCGGCGGGCGGGCGCTCGCCAAGGACGCCCAGGCCAAATATCTCAATTCGCCGGAGACCGAGCTCTTCCATAAGGGCTTCACCCTCTACAACCTGCACATCGCCCGCAAAGCCGCACATGAAGCGGGGACCGTGATCGCCGTCGAAGGCTATGTCGACGTGATCGCGATGACCGCCGCAGGCTTCCCGAATTGCGTCGCGCCGCTCGGCACGGCGCTGACCCCCGAGCAATGCGGTCTGCTCTGGCGCATGGCCGAGGAGCCGATCCTCTGCTTCGACGGAGACAAGGCGGGGCTCAAGGCGGCTTTCAGGGCGATCGACACGGCCCTGCCCCTCATCGAGCCGGGCAAGACCCTGCGCTTCGTCCTGCTGCCCGGCGGGCAGGACCCCGACGAGCTCCTGCGCTCCGGGGGCCCTGCCGCCGTCGCCGAGGCGCTGGGCCAGCCGCTGCCGCTTATCGAGATGCTTTGGCGGCGCGAGACGGAGGCCCAAGCGCTCGACACGCCGGAGCGGCGCGCGGCGCTCGAACGACGCGTGCGCGATCTTGCGGCGCAGATCCGCGATCCCGCGCTGCGCCGGCATTACGAGAGCGACCTCGCGCAGCGGCTGCGCCAGCTCCTGGAGGGACGCGACCGCCGCCCCGCCCCGCCCTCCTCCTGGCGCTGCGGCGACAACACCCGGCGGCCCTTCGCCGGACCCGGCGCAGGCGGCGCCGTGAGCGTCGGCGCGGCGCTCGCGGGTTCGCCCCTTTTTCGCGGCGTGAAGTCTCCGGTGTCGCCGCGCGAATGCCTCCTACTCTTGATTTTCGTCAATCACCCGTCGCTCATCGCTGACCATCTCGAGGAGCTGCTCGCCATCGATTTCGAGGCGCGGGAGGCGAGAGCTTTGCAGCAGCTGCTCGTCGAGATCGCGACGAGCGACCCTCGCCAAGACGACCCCGATGGCGGCGCTCCAATCGAGCAAGAGATTGAAAAAGCGGGGCTCGGCGCCTTCCTCTCCAGGCTGGAGGGCATGGTCGCCCACGCCAACTTGTGGAGCGTCCGCAAGGGGGCGGCGGCGGCGGATGCGGCGGTCACTTTGAAGCAGGTTTTGAGCTTGCATCGCAAGGTTTCCACGCTAAATAGGGAGTTGCGCGCTGTCGAAAGGCGTCTTGCCGACGACCCTTGTGAGGAGGATCAAGCGCGGCTTGCCGAAATCCGCGCGCAACTATCGGCGATCGATGGAACCGAAGCCTCTCTGGAGGGTTTTGGCTCAATGTCGGGCCGGTTGAGCCGAGCGCTCTAATCTCTGCCGAGCAGGGGTGCTTAAGCCCGCGTTAAGCCGAGGCCCTTCAGCCTGGCTCCGCCGAATCGGCGAGCGGGCGGGGTTGTCGTCGTGATGGGAGGGGCGACGCCTGATGTTTGGCGTCGCACTCGTCCCGGGAGGGTTCATCCCCGCCCGGAGCGCCCTCATAGAGAAGCGTATTTGGAACGGTCGCTGTTGCGGGCGTGTCCCTGTCGCTGACTCCTTTGGAGCTGCAGTTTATGGCCAAGAAAGACGAGGAAAAGGTCGAAGTCGAGGGCGCCCCCGCCGTGGAAACCATGGACGGCCCCCTGCTCGACTTGAACGACGCCGCCGTGAAGCGGATGATCAAGCTCGCCAAGAAGCGGGGCTTTGTCACCTATAGCGAGCTGAACGCCGTTCTCCCCTCCGAGGAGGTCTCGTCGGACCAGATTGAGGACGTCTATTCCATGCTGTCCGAGATGGGCATCACCGTCTCGGAAGGCGACAACGAGGATCAGGAAGAGGAAGGCCAGGAGCAGGAGGCCGACGAGCCGGAAGGCGGGGATCTCGTCGAGGCGCCCCGCGCCACCGCCGTCGCGACCAAGACCTCGGAGCCCGCCGACCGCACCGACGACCCTGTTCGCATGTATCTGCGCGAGATGGGCTCGGTGGAGCTCTTGTCGCGCGAGGGCGAGATCGCCATCGCCAAGCGCATCGAGGCCGGACGCGAAGCGATGATCGCCGGGCTTTGTGAAAGCCCGCTCACCTTTCAGGCCATCATCATCTGGCGCGAGGAGCTCGAGGCCGGCAAGGTTCTGCTGCGCGACATCATCGACCTCGAAGCCACCTACGCCGGCCCCGACGGCAAGGCGGCCGCCAAGGCGCCGGGCGAAGCGCCCGTCCCTGGCGGGCCGTCGCTCGCGCCGGCCACGGCGCCGCGCACGCCTCCCGCGAGTCTCGAGGAAGAAGCGCCCGCGGGTCCCGAAAATTTCGAGGAGGACGACGACCTCGAGAATTCGCTCTCGCTCTCGGCGATGGAGGCGGAACTCAAGCCCAAGGTGCTTGAGACCTTCGCACGCGTCGCCGATGCTTATAAAAAGCTGCGTCGCCTGCAGGATCAAAATGTCGAGAACCGTCTCAAGAACGAGACGCTGACGCCGGCGCAGGAGCGCAAATATAAGACGCTCAAGAAGGAAATCGTCGCCGACGTGAAGTCGCTCTCCTTGAACCAGAACCGCATCGAGGCGCTGGTCGAGCAGCTCTACGACATCAACAAGCGGCTCATCGGTTTCGAGACGAAGCTGTTTCGGCTGGCCGACGCGCACGGCGTCGCGCGCGACGACTTCTTCGACAAGTTCCACGGCTCGGAGCTCGATCCCAAATGGGTGGCGCGTGTCGCCCGCCTCGCCTCCCGCGGCTGGAAGGATTTCGTCGCCGAGGAGAAGGATCGCATCAAGGAGCTGCGCTCGGACATCCATGCGCTCGCGACCGAGACGGGGCTCGAGATTTCCGAGTTCCGCAAGATCGTGCAGATGGTGCAGAAGGGCGAGCGCGAGGCGCGGCAGGCCAAGAAGGAGATGGTCGAGGCCAATCTCCGCCTCGTGATCTCCATCGCCAAGAAATACACGAACCGCGGCTTGCAGTTCCTCGACCTCATTCAGGAAGGCAACATCGGCCTCATGAAGGCGGTCGACAAGTTCGAATATCGCCGCGGCTATAAATTCTCGACCTATGCGACCTGGTGGATCCGGCAGGCGATCACGCGCTCGATCGCCGATCAGGCGCGCACGATCCGCATCCCCGTGCATATGATCGAGACGATCAACAAGATCGTGCGCACCTCGCGCCAGATGCTGCATGAGATCGGCCGCGAGCCGACCCCCGAGGAGCTTTCCGAAAAGCTCGCCATGCCGCTCGAGAAAGTGCGCAAGGTGTTGAAGATCGCCAAGGAGCCGATCTCGCTCGAAACGCCGATCGGCGACGAGGAGGATTCGCATCTCGGCGATTTCATCGAGGACAAGAACGCGGTGCTGCCGATCGAGGCGGCGATCCAGTCGAATCTGCGTGAGACGACCACGCGCGTTCTGGCCTCGCTCACGCCGCGCGAAGAGCGCGTGCTGCGCATGCGCTTCGGCATCGGCATGAACACCGATCATACGCTGGAGGAAGTGGGCCAGCAGTTCTCGGTGACGCGCGAGCGCATCCGCCAGATCGAGGCGAAGGCGCTCAGAAAGCTGAAGCACCCGAGCCGGTCGCGGAAGCTGCGGAGCTTTTTGGACAACTGAGGCGAGCGCAGAATAAACGGGCGAAGAACATGGCGGCAAGACCGGTGGTTTTCACAATCTCGGCTGTCTGGGACGCGGAGGCTTCCGTCTGGACGGGACACTGCGACGAAATTCCTGCGGCGGCCGATGCGCCGACGCTCGACGCCCTGTTCGAGAAGATTTCAGCGATGACGCTTGACCTGCTCCCGGATAACCATCCCGATCTCGATCCCGCGTCGGTCTTCCTGCAAATCACCGCCCTGCGCGAAGTGGAGCCGGCGGCAGCGTAGATGGCGCCGCAGTTCGATCGTCCCCTGCGCGAATTATTGCGGGCGGCAGGCTGCCTTCTGGTCCGTCAGGGTAAGGGAAGCCACGAGATTTGGCATAGCCAGATCACGAAGCGGAATTTCGCAGTCCCGATCGGCGTTCCAAGCCGCCATACCGCGAACGCCATTCTTCGTCAGGCCGGACTCCCGAAGGCGTTTTAGACGATGCTGCGTCGGCTGCAGAGCGTGTAATACAAAAAGAACTCTCTTAAACGCCCGCCCGCCTCACAGAGAGGCGGGCGGTTTTCGCTCAGCGCCTGTTACCCCCTTTGCACGTCGGCGAGCGCCTTTTGCGCGTAGCTCGCCGCCCGTCGGGAATAACTCAGCAGATGCGTCCCATAGGCGGTCTTGCGCGCGCGGCGCAGCAAAGCGACCGCCTTTTTCACATTGCGACTGGGATGCGTCCGCTCCGCCATCATCGCGTGATCGATCGCATTGTCGATGTGCTGCACGAAAGAGGAGCTTTCGTGAGGCTGCTCACCGTAGGGTATCGCTTTGGTGATTTGATCGATGGCCTGGGCGATATGATCGTTGGCCGCGAGCGCGACCGAAACAGCCGTCGCCTGCCCGAGCGCAAGAGCCACCGCGCCGATCAAGAATTGACGTCGTCGCATGAGTCTTCCTCCCATTGCCGAGTTCAGGACGCGTTCAACGCGTCCCTGGCGGCTATATTGCTCTGGAGTTGTCGCCAACAACGGTTCGAATGAAATTTGCGGGATCGCGGCCGGGACGCCCGCCGCCGGCTTGGCCATGTCTCGGCGCTTGCTCCGTCGGAGCCTCAGCGCTATAGAGCCGTCAACGCTCCCTTCGTCTAGCGGTCTAGGACGTCGCCCTCTCACGGCGAAAACAGGGGTTCGAGTCCCCTAGGGAGCGCCATCCTTCATGAACTGGCAGAAAGCCTCGCGCCCGATGGTCTTTTCGGCAAGAACCGCCATCACGCTGGCCTATGTGACGGTGGTCGGCGCGCTCATGGCTACGCCGAGCCTCGCCGGCGACACACCGACCGACACAACGGCGGCTTCAAACGCCTCGCCGGTCAACTCGGCTCAAGAGCGTCTCGGGGCGAGCGTCCACCGCCACCACCAGCGTCCCGCCAATTGGGGTTGGAATCAGCGCCGCCTTCGCCTGAGGCGATGATCGGGCGGCGCGACAGAGCGGCGGCCCAAGCCTTCGCGCTCCGACAGCTTGAGAACCCTGACCACGGTGCGGGGTTGGGCGACGTAGCGGATGCGCCATCGAAGCGGCTCGCCCCTATCGTGGTCGCGATTGTTATCGCGGCGGCTCCTGCAACTGCCGTCACAGCCTCTCAACAAAGTGGGGCCATAACGGTCGGCGCTTTCACCAAACGCGCGACCGGCACGGTAAAATCGATCACCGCCGGCGACGTGGCTTGCTATTATGAGCTTGAGGACGCGAAAGGATCGTCGTTCACCGAATTGGCCGATTTCGAGCTTTGCGAAGCGAGAGAGAAGAGGCTCTACCGGGGCAAGAAAGTCGCTTTGACGTATGGGGTTGAGAGGGTCATTGCCGACGATTGCGAGGGCGATCCCGCCTGCGCTCGTCACAAAGACGCGGCTGTGATCAAAAAAGTGAGACTGATCGAGTAGCCGAAAGTGCGAGGGGAGCGGCGTTAAGATAAATTATCGAATGCGGAGACGTTGTTCGCCCTCCGAGCGTCGCGGCAGCTAGCCTTCCTCCCCTCGCGCTCTAGGTCTTTGAAAGTGGGTCTTAAGTCGCCGCAGCCTCACCGGCGGCGTAAGAGTTCCAAACGGAGGGACGCCAAGATGCGTAGGAACTTCACATCAGTGCTTTGCGGAGCCGTCGCGGCTTCGGTGCTCGCGACGCCGATCGACGTGCTGGCCGCGCCGCCGGCGGCGCCGAACCAGGAGAGCCTGCGGCTCCCCGGTCAAACCGCCGATGTCTACTATCGGCGCTATTACCGGGGCTATCCGTATCGTTACGGTTACCGTCGCGGCTATCGCTATGGTTACGCCTATGATCCGAGCGGCGCGATCTTCGGAGCCGCGGCCCTCGGCATAGCGGCGGCGGGCGTCGCAGCCGCAACGGCCCCGCATTACTACTACGGCTATCCCGGCTGGGGCTGGTAAGCGGCGGTTGGTCGCTGAAGGCTTGGCGTCCTGGCTCCGCGCTCCCTCCTCGAGAGGAGCGCGGAGCGAGCTTATTTTGACGAATTCTAGGGCTTCCTCACGCGCCCCGGCGCGACCAGGGCCGCGATCTGCTCATATTGAGCGGCGAGCCGGTCGCCGAACTCGCAAAGCGCGCGCGTGAGGCCGCGATCCGGCCTCGTCTCCTCACGCTGCGCGCGCAGCCAGAAGGCGAAGGCGGGGAAGACGGCGACCGACACGACGGCCGCGCCCACGAGCGCCGCGGCGTTCTCGGAAGACATGTGTCCGGTGCGCGTGCCGAGGTAGGTGATCGCGATGACGAGCGTCAGCGTCGTTGAGGAAAGCAGCCCCAAAGGCGTGAGGTCCTTTTGCGGCAGCGCGTTTCTGTAGAGAAAGATCGGCGTGGCGCGCACCAGCAGGAATCCGAAAAGAAACAGGATCAGTCTCAGCAGGCTCGCCGGGCTCGAGATGAAATGGAAGAGATCGAGCTCCGTGCCGCTCGTGACGAAGAACAGCGGAATGAGAAATCCCGAGCCGACCGCGACCAGCTGGCGCTCGAGCGCCTGCGCCGGCGTGTTGCGCACGAGAGCGGAAACGACGACGCCAGCCGTGTAAGCGCCGAGCACGACCTCCATGCCGAGCTCGCTCGCCAGCGAGACGAAACCGAGCAGTCCAACGATGGCGATGCGCAAGGGAAGCGCCGCGGCGTCGCTCATCGATTGGGTGACGGCGAGCGACAGAGCGTTCGAGCGCGCGTTTCGCGCCAGCCACGCCGTGCCGATGGCCGCGAGCAGAAACAGCATGACGAGCAGCGTCTGATGCAGATGCTCATGCGCTTGCGCCAGCGCCACGGGCGCGAGCACAAGAGGACCCAGCTCGCCGAAGGCCGCGGCGCCGAGCACATAGCGGCCGAAGTCGCTCTCGAGCTCGCCACTTTGGCGGAGCGCGGGAATCAAGACGCCGAAAGCCGTCGTGGGCAGGACGATGCAGACGAGCAGCGGCGCGCGCAGCAAGTCGACGGAATAGAGCAGCGCTACGAAAACGACGGCGATGGCGAGAGACACGAGCCAGCCGATCGCGCCGAGGCGCAGCGGCTCTATCCCGATTTTCTCCGGATTGAACTCAAGCCCGGCCTGGAAGAAGAGATAAATGAGGCCGAGCTCGCCCAGAAATCCGATGGAGCCTTGGCTCGAGACGAGGTTGAAGGCCCCGGGACCCATCAAAACGCCCAACACGACCTCCAGCACGATGATGGGAGTGCGCGCGAAAGCCGGCAAGCGCCCCAGGAGCGGCGCGATCACGGCGGCCAGTCCGATTAAAAAAAGCGCGCGCATGTCATCCATGGCCTTCATTCCTTCGCTTGAAAATCCGCTGCGCCCTGCCCCGCGGGAATGCGCCAACTTTGCCATAAGAAAAGCTCGGCGGGAATTGGCCGAGTCGCCCCGCCCCCGCGTCAAGCCTTTGGAAATGATTCTTGGCTTATAGTTACCTCTGAGCTGCGGTGCGACGCGGCAGGCCGGGACAGGGCGGCATTCTTTCGCCACGATCATGGCTTAGACGCAGCTGCGATGGCGAGGGGCGCGCGGTCACACTGACGGGACTGCGCAAAATGGGGTGCGGCGCGGGTTTCTTCGCGCCTCTCCGTTCTTCCCGAGCATCGGCGCGTCGTCGCCCTGACGGACGCGACCTTGAGCGTTCCGCGCCGCGGGACCTCGTCTTTTTATGAGCTGGCGATGGCTCTAGGGCGCAGAGGCGTCCCTTTGCTTTCGCCGACAGCATGAAAGCGCGGAAGTTTGCGAAGGAATCCAGCAGCGCCCCGTCCTTCCCTCGCGGCTCTTTCCCTCCTGGCGGGAACCCTCGTCGTTCTGGCGACGACGCTCGCGCCCTCCTTCACCGAAACCGCGATCGCCAACGGCGATACGCGCACGATCAATCTCTTCCACGCGCATACGCAGGAACAGATTTCCGCGACCTATCTCGTAAACGGCCGCTACGATCCAGCCGTTTTGAAGCAGCTCAACTGGTTCTTGCGCGATTGGCGGCGCGACGAGCCGACCGAGATGGACCCACGTCTCTTCGACGTCGTATGGGAAGCCTATCGCACCGCCGGCGCCGGCGACGAGGCCATCCGGGTCGTTTCCGCCTATCGCTCGCCCGAGACGAATGCGATGCTGCGCGCGCGCTCGCGCGCCGTCGCCAAATATTCGCAACACATGCTCGGCAAGGCGATGGACACGACGCTGCCGGGCATGTCGATGTCGCGCATTCGCGAGGTCGGCATGCGCATGCAACGCGGCGGCGTGGGCTATTATCCCACGGCCGGCACGCCCTTCGTGCATCTCGACGTCGGCAACGTGCGTCATTGGCCGCGCATGAGCTACGATCAGCTCGCGCGCCTCTTCCCCGACGGCAAGACCGTGCATATCCCCTCCAACGGCCAGCCGATGGAGCGCTACGAAGAAGCCAAGGCGGAGATCGAGGCGCGCAACAATGGCGCGATCGTCATCGAGCCGCGCCGTTCCTGGGGCAGCGCTCTGTTCGCCGCGATCTTTGGCGGCGGCGAGGACGAGGGCGAGGACGTGGCGCCCGCCGCAGCGCCGGAGCGCAAGCAGTGGTCGAAGCTCGCTGACCGCCAGCCCAGGGCGGAGCTGAGGACCGCCTCGGCCGAGGTCGAGGACGACAGCGGATCGCGGGGTCTCCCGCCGCAGCTCGCGCAGGCGGCCGCCAACACGCCGCGCGGCGAGACGGCTCTCTCCGCGCCCCCGTCCGAGGCGCTCCCGCCGCAAGGCGAAAGATCCGCCGCCCGCGACGATGAGGCGCAGCGCGCCGCCGCGGAGGCGGAAAATTCCGAAGCCGACGACCGCGCGATTCCCTTGCCGCCGCGCCGGCCCGCCGGGCTCATCGCCGTCACGGCGCCCATGCCGCCGGCTCGCCCTCGAGGGCTCGCGCAAGCGCATGGCGGCGCCGGCCATGCGCTCGCCGACATGATCGTGACGACCGGCTCGATCAAGGCCAGGCGCAGCGACAAACGCGTCGGCCCCCATGCGGACGCGGCCCTGGCTTATAGCTCCGCGGACGCCTCGATCCCCAGCGCCGCCGAGGCGGAGGATCAGAAAGCGGCTGAGGAAAAGGCCGCAGAGTGGAAGGCCCAGGAGCAGAAAGCCGCGGAGCAGAAGGCGCCCGAAGGGCAAACCACGGTCGCGCCGAAATCGATCGAGTACGCCGAGCCGTCCCACTCAGGTTTGGGCTGGGGCCTGGAGCGGGCGAGCCTCATGCGTTCGGCCTTCACGGCCCAAAGCACCGCCTTCACGAGCAGAGCTTCCTCGGCCTATTCCAACGCGCTGGGCGCCGCGCAATCCGCGGCGCAGTCGGCGAAGCAAGGCGTGGCCTCGGTCTATGGGGCTGCGACGGGCTTCTCGTCGGGCCCCGCCGCGCCGGCCGCCGACAAATTCTCTCCGTCCGAGTAATACGGATCCGTCGGCCGCGCGGCTCCGGCTTTACTTCTCGCGCAGGGTCCACTTCAGGAGCGTGACGGCGCCCTTGCCGAAACCAAAGCTCGTGAGCGTGATGCTGAAGAGCGTATAGGCGGTGAACAGCGTCCCGAAGGCCCCCGCCGCGGGCGTCACCGGATCCAGCGACGGAAAAATCGCCATCAGCAAGAACACGCTGGAGTTGGTGAAGGCGCCGACGCCCATGGCCCAGCGAACATGCCAGGGCAAGGGCGCCTTCGCGCCATAGAAGCCGAGGATGAGCGCGCTCATGATCAGGAAGTCGAGATGCGCTTGCGTCAAGCGATGATATTTGCCCGGGAACAGCGCGTGAAACAGGGGGATATCGAAGCCAAGCCCCACGAGACACCATGCGACCGCCAGCGCCGCAAGAATCCATAGGCATGCGAACTGGAGCAGGATAACGTTTCCTGCATGCTTGTCGTCGCCTTGCATGGCTATACCTCCGATCGGCTTCGGTGAAGATTCGCTCCGCAGCTTACAAGACGGTAGCACGCGATCGGCTCTGGCGGCCCCGCCATCTGTGGGAGCGGCCCGATGCGAGCGCCGGGCTTGGCGAAGCCGCCGTTTCTCTGCTTAAAAGCGCGGAGGTATCGCCTCGGGAGGCGCGGCATGACTTCATATCCAGAACGCCGGGCGGCGCTCGGGACTTTCCTCGTCGCGCTGGTCGCCGGCTTACTTTTCCCGATGAGCGCGCATGCCGGCGACGCCTATGCTTGGACGCAATATGTCGCGAGCGGCGGCGTCGAGGCTCGGGCGATCACCGAGCAGGCGGAATGTCCGAAGGCTTTGATCGACGGACGCGCCGCGTCGATGGCGCTGCGCGCGGGTCCAAGCGACGCCTTCCCTGTGCGCGTGTGCGCGATCGCCATACCCGGCGAGGCCAAGGAAGCCGCGATTGCGGATCGTCCGCTCCGCCTGCCCGGCGCGCGCGTCAATCGCCTGCTGCTCATCGGCGACACGGGCTGCCGCCTGCACCCTTTGGTTTTGCAGAATTGCAATGTCCTGGGCGAATGGCCCTTCCGCCTCGTCGCCGACGAAGCCGCCGAAACGCAGCCGGATATCGTGCTGCATTTGGGCGATTTGATTTATCGCGAGCTCGCCTGCCCCCTCACTCAAAAAGGCTGCGCGGGCTCGCCGCACGGCGACAATTGGGAGACCTGGAAGGCCGACTTCTTCGATCCGGCGCGCGCGCTGCTCGAGACCGCGCCCTTTGTCTTCGTGCGCGGCAATCACGAGGACTGCAACCGCAATCGCGAAGGCTGGCGGCGCTTCGTGAGCGCTTTTCCTTATGATGCGGCCGCGGACTGCATCGCCCAGGAGCCGCCCTACCGGATCGATCTCGGCGGCGTCACGCTCGCCGTGCTCGACGTGACGCGCGCCGAGGATCGCGCCGTGGATTGGGCGCTCGCGCCTTTCTTCAAACAGCAGTTCGCAGCGCTCGCCGACATCCAGGGCCCGCTGTGGATCGCGATGCACAAGCCGATCTACGGCTCGATCCGCGTGAAGGACGGCGTCAGCATCGGCGACAACAAGACGCTCGTCGAAGCGGCGCGCGGCGTGCTTGCGCCCAATCTCGAAACCGTGCTCTCCGGCCATCTGCATCTTTTCGAGATCTTGAGCTTCACGCAAGACCTTCCCGCGCAGATCGTCGCGGGCTCCGGCGGCGACAAGCTCGACACCATGCCGCAAAAGCTCGTGGGCCTCACGGTGGGCGACGCGACGGTGGAGAGCGGCCGCGGCGCCGCGGGCGTCTATGGCTTCGCGCTCTTAGAGCGCGGCGAGAAGGAGTGGCGTCTGACCGAATTCGACCTGCACGACCGGCCGCTGGTGCGCTGCGCTCTGCGCGGGCGCAAGCTCGCCTGCGACGGCGAGTAGCGAAAAACCCCTTCACCCCCAGGCGGAAAGTCGCGCGAAGCGCGAGAATTTCTTGACGTGGTGGCGATCCATGCGCCCCAAAATGTCGCGCAGCAAAGAGACGGCCTCGACGAGATGCCCCCCTTTGTTCAACATGACGCAATCGGCGCGCTGCGCCATGGCGGCGTCGGTGGTTTCGGCCCGGCTGAACACGCCTTCCTTCACGAATTGATCCAGCACCTGCGTCGCCCAGATCACCGGCGCATGCGCGGCCTCGCACAGCCAAAGCAGCTCTTCCTGGACTTCCGAGAGCCGCGAGAAGCCGAGCTCCACGGCGAGATCGCCGCGCGCGATCATGACCGCGGTCGGATGGCGCTTCGCCGATTGGACGATGAGCGCCGGAAGATTGCGCACGGCGAGCGGCGTCTCGATCTTCAAGACGAGCGGCTGCGGCGGCGCGTCGCCGCGACGGCGCGCGAGATGATCCTGCAGCAGCTCGACGTCCTCGACCCGCTGCACGAAGGAATAGCCGACCAGGTCCGCCTCTTTCGCGACGAAGTCGAGATCGACGAGATCCTTTTGCGTCAAAGGCGGCAGCTCGAGCTCGGTCGAGGGAAAGTTTAGGCCTTTCTCGAGCTTCAACCGCACGCCCTTGGCGCGCGCGGCGAAGATTTCGAGCTCAGCCTCGCCCGCGTCACGCGAAACAACCCGCGCGCCGATCTTGCCGTCGTCGATCCAGACCTCCGCGCCGGGCGTGAGCAGATCCACGAGTTCGGGGAAGCTCGGTTCGATCGCGATGCGGTCGCGCGTTCTGGCCTCGAGGTCCGTGACAAGCTTCAGGCGATCGCCTTTGCGCGCCTTATATTTCGGCGGAGCGCGCAGCTTCTCGACACGGCATTTGGGGCCAGCGACATCCATCATCACGCGACAGCCGACGCCGAGCTCGCGTTCCGCGGCTCTCACATTGGCGATCATCGCCGACCAGGCGGGCGCAGAGTCATGCGCGCAATTGATGCGGGCACAATCCATGCCGGCGGCGACGAGGCGGCGCAGCAGCGCGGGATCGCTCGCCGCTTCGCTCGGCAGTGTCGCCATGATGCGCGTATGCGGGCCGGGGCGCGGGGGACCGAAGATCGCCTCGCATTGCGCGAGCAAAGCGTCATGGCCTTCGCGCATGACTTGTTGGGACGGAAAAGGCGCGCCGGCGTCCCCGCACAGGCGTTTCAGCGTCGCGATCAGCGCGTCGAGCGCGCCGCGCGTGCGCGCCTCGCTGCGGCCGAGCGAGGAGAGGCCGAAGCAGGCCAGTCGAGACTGAAGCGCCGCAATGTCATGCTGGCGCAGCACGAGATAGTCCGCAAGATTTGCGGCGGCGTCGCCGCTTGCGTCCCATTGCGCGAGCAAGGCCGGGCTCCGCGTCGCGATGTCCTCGCGCAGCGCCGTCGCATCCACGAGGAGCTGCCGCAGGTCGTCGGCGTCGCGTTCAGGACTCGTGCGGTTGGACATCGCGCGCTTTCGAGGTTGCGGGAGGAGGGACGCGTGTCTTCGAGGTCTATTGTGACGGTGGTGTGAAGGCCGCGACCCCGCCGATTTGCGCGGGCCGGCCGCAAGCTTCAGCCCTCCCAGCCGAGCGAGCGTTCGACGGCTTTCTCCCAGCCTTGGAGCAGCCCGGCGCGCTCGCCTTCGCCCATGCGTGGGCTCCACCGTCCGGCGCAGCGCCAATGCGCGGCGATGTCCGCCTCGCTCTTCCAGAATCCCGTCGCGAGACCCGCGGCATAGGCTGCGCCGAGCGCGGTCGTCTCTAGACTCTGCGGCCGCGCCAGCGGAGCGTCGAGAATGTCGGCCTGGAACTGCATCAAGAGGTCGTTCGCGGCCATGCCGCCGTCAACGCGCAGTTCGACGAGCGGCGCGCCGGCGTCCTCCGCCATGGCTTGGGCGAGCTCGCGGGTTTGGAAGGCCGCCGCTTCCAGCGCGGCGCGCGCGATATGCGCCTTGGTGGAATGGAGCGTCAGCCCGGCGATGAGGCCGCGCGCGTCGCTTCGCCAGCGCGGCGCGTAGAGACCCGAGAAGGCGGGCACGAAATAGACGCCGCCATTGTCCGGCACGCTCCGCGCGAGCGGCTCGATCTCGGCGCTGCTCTCAATGATCCCGAGATTGTCGCGCAGCCACTGCGTCAGCGCGCCGGCGATCGCGACCGATCCCTCGAGCGCATAGACCGGCGGCGCCGGGCCGAGCTTATAGGCGAGCGTCGTGATGAGGCCGCGTTGCGAGCCCCGCGGCGCCCCGCCGATGTTCATGAGCAGGAAGCAGCCCGTGCCGTAGGTGTTCTTCGCCTGACCCGGCGCGAGGCAGGCCTGGCCAAGCAGCGCCGCCTGCTGGTCGCCGAGCGCGCCGGCGAGCGGCACGCCTGCGAGCGGCGCCGTGCCAGCGCCATAGACCTCGCTCGAGGCGCAGATCTTCGGCAGGCAGGCGCGCGGAATGTCGAAGAGGCGCAGCAGCTCCTCGTCCCAATCCAGCGTCTCCAGATCCATGAGCAGCGTGCGCGACGCATTGGTCGCGTCGGTGAGATGCCGGCCTCCCGTGAGGTTCCAGATGAGCCAGGAGTCGATCGTGCCGAACAGGGCTTTCCCCTGCTCCGCGCGCGCTCTCGCCTCGGGGAGGTTCTCGAAGAGCCAGACGAGCTTCAGCGCGCTGAAGTAGCTTGCGAGCGGCAGCCCCGTCTTTTCGCGCAATCGCGCCGCCGCGCCTTGGCGCGCAAATCTCTGGACGAGCGGCTCGACGCGCGTGTCCATCCAGACGATGGCGTTGGCGAGCGGCGCGCCGGTCTCTTTATCCCAAAGCAGCGTGGTTTCGCGCTGGTTCGTGACGCCGATCGCGGCGAGATCGGCGGCTTTGAGGCGAGCCTTCGCCAATGCGCCCTCGATCGTCGCAAGCGTGTTTCTCCATATCTCCACGGGGTCGTGCTCGACCCATCCGGGCTTTGGACAAATCTGCGCGTGCTCACGGCGGTCGATGGCGACGATCTCGCCCGCTTCGTCGAAGACGATGAAGCGCGTCGAGGTCGTGCCCTGGTCGATCGCGCCGACGAATCGCGTCATGAGCTTTGCCCTTTTGCCGTCTCCGACGCTCGGGATGTTTGCGCTCCAGAAACCCTCCGACATGACATCAAAACGTCACGCGGCGGACGCCGTCGAGTCCCAGCTGTGGCTTATGGGAGACAGTCTTGAGGAATTTTCGAGTCGACGCGTCGATCTTCGCAGAATCCCCTTGTCAGCGCCAGCGAATGGCGGCATTTAACGACTCGCCCAAATCGCACGTGCCTGTGGTCGTGTGTCGGTCGGCGGGGATCCGGACAAGAGGCCGGTGAACCGCTGTTAAAAATACCGGCAGCCGGAGGCGAACCGGCGAACTCCGTTTCCGCGGAGGATCGCGACTTAAAGCAACGACGGACCGGGCTTTTTCGTCTCGGTCGGCCCTCCAAAGGCCGACGTGCTGAAGAGGCTAGTCTTTCTTGCCGGGCGTGCGGAACGGGAACCCTCCCTTTCCAAACGATGGCCATCCGTGAACGAAGCTCGAGGCGCGCTCCGCGTCTTTAGATCGTGAACGTTTGGCCACGGCGCATCGCCGGATCGAGGCTCTCGCGCTTCGATCCATGGGTCGCTGACATCTCTACGCGCTTCGCGTCTCCAACGCGCGAGGGCGAAGGCGGTCGGCTATCCGCTGAAGCCACTCGTGCGGCGCGACACGGCGCCGGTCATGGGGGATATCGCGATGAGCGAACGTATCCAGGAATTTCTGCGCGCCCGTCGGCGCGAAGGCCGCGATCAAGGCCCCTGTCTCGTCGTCGATCTCGACGTCGTGCGCGAGAACTATCGCGATTTTTCGCGCGCGCTGCCCGACACGCGCGTCTTTTACGCTGTGAAGGCCAATCCGGCGCCGGAAGTGCTCGCGCTGCTCGCCTCGCTCGGTTCTGCTTTCGACACGGCGTCGGTCACCGAGATCGAGCTTGCGCTGGCGGCCGGCGCGACGCCGGAGCGCATCAGCTTCGGCAATACGATCAAGAAGGAGCGCGACATCGCGCGCGCTTATGAGCTCGGCGTGCGGCTCTTCGCCGTCGACTGCGAAGCCGAGGTCGAGAAGATCGCGCGCGCCGCGCCGGGCTCCAAGGTTTTCTGCCGCATCCTCTGCGACGGCTCGGGCGCAGAATGGCCGCTCTCGCGCAAGTTCGGCTGCGCGCCCGAAATGGCGCCGCGCGTGCTCGAGCTCGCTCACGCTCGCGGTCTCATCGCCTACGGGCTTTCTTTCCACGTCGGCTCGCAACAGCCCAATCCACGCACCTGGGACGCTGCGCTCGCCTCCTGCGCCGCGATTTTCAGCGAGCTTGCGGAGCGCGGCGTCACTCTGCAGATGGTCAATCTCGGCGGCGGCTTTCCGACGCGCTACCTCAAAGCCGTGCCGCGGGTGAAGGTCTACGGCAATGCGATCTTCCGCGCGCTGTCGAAGCACTTCGGCAATCAGTTGCCGGAGACGATCATCGAGCCGGGCCGCGGCATGGTCGGCAATGCGGGAGTCATCGAGGCCGAGGTCGTGCTCATCTCGCGCAAGTCGGATGACGACGACGTGCGCTGGGTCTATCTCGACATCGGCAAGTTCAACGGGCTCGCCGAGACGACCGACGAGATGATCCGCTATCCCATCCGCACGCCGGCAGCCGGCGGCGCTGTGGGGCCCTGCGTGATCGCCGGCCCGAGCTGCGACTCGGTCGATATTCTCTATGAGAAGACGCCCTATGAGCTTCCGATCAGTCTGGAGATCGGCGCCAAGGTGCTCATCGAAGGAACGGGCGCCTATACGACGACCTACTCCTCTGTCGCCTTCAACGGCTTTCCGCCACTCGAGGCCTATGTGATCTAAAAGCGAGCGGCGGCCGGAAGCTCGTTCCGACCGCCGCGTTCGATCACGCCTTGCTCTTGTCGCCGAAGATCAGCGCGTCGAGCGAGCAGTGGCCGCCGCCCTTGAGCGCATAGGACAGCGCCACGACGCCCCAGAGCAGCGGATATTCGAAGCCGCCCTTCTGCGCGAACAAGCCCGCGTGCCAATGCACCGCGAAAACGATGAAGAACATCTGCACGGCGATGATGAGCGCGACGGGCCGCGTCGCAAGTCCAAGCGCCAGTAGCGCGCCGCCGACAAGTTCGATGACGCCGGCCGCCACCGCGAGCCAGGGCGGCAATCCAAGCTTTGACTCGAACATCGCGCGCGCGCCGTCGAGCCCGGGTCCGCCGAAGAGGCCGAAGAGCTTTTGCGCGCCATGCGGGATGAGGAGAAGTCCGGCCGTCAGACGCACCAGCGCGTCGGCATAGACGGCGATGCGCTCGGACAAGGGAACGAGTTCGGCTCTAGAGGTCTTATAGGCAATCGTCATAGGGGCCTCCGCAACGGAACGGGCTCTGCGCCGCTCCCTCTCGAGAGGCTAAACTATCGCGGCTCTGCCGCCGCGCCACCCTTGGGTCGAGGGCGCCGCAAAAAACAAACGCGGCGCTCCGGCTTGACCGAGACGCCGCGCAGAAATGCGACTTAAGAAGCGTGTGCTTCTCAGTCGGAGAAGACCCAGCGCGCGGCGAAATAGGCCAGCGCGGCGAGAACGATGATGGCGACCATGCCGAACGGCGTGGCGGCGTAGGTGGTGAGTTCGAGAATCGCGCCCATTGTTTCCTCCTTAAGGTCCAAACGCGCCGGTTCAGGGTCTCTGCCAACGCTTTACCAGTCGCTCGCAATGAGCGACGACTTTGACTACGATCGTGTGTTAGCGGATCGCGGCGTCACTCGTCCAGCGCCTCGGGGATAAACTTTGCTTCCCGGGCCGAGACAATGTTCCTGCAGATCGCGTCCGGTCATTTTCCTCGCGGAATGGACCGTCTTTCCCGCAGGTGACGCCCGCGGCTCCGAATTGCAGTTGTTGTTGGCATTATTGTAACCGCTGTTCCTTGTCAAGGCGATTGAAGCATCGCGTCGCCCCCTCACCCCCTCCCTAAAGCTCCGCTCAGGTCATTCACGCAGCGCGCAAGATCGATTAACTTGCCGCTTCGGCCTTGCTATCGTTGCCGCCGGGCGAGGACAGCGAGGCGTCGGGAGTCGGCGAGGCGAGGCCTATGAAACGAATGAGCGACACTTTGACGCTGCCTGGGCGATGGGCGCTGCTCGCCTTCGCCCTTCTTCTCATCGCGCCGCCTCGCGCAGAGGCGCGAGGCGCGCTGATCTACGATCAGGGCGCCTGCCTCGTGAAGGTCGGCCCGGACATCCTCTACTTCTCCGGCTATCAGGACAGCACGGGCAAGCAGAAATTCTGCGAGGACGCGCCGAATGTCGGGGAGAGCACGAGCTTCGTGTTCGACGTCCCAGACGAGGAGCTGCGCCGCCGGAAGATCGGCTTCCGCATCCTGCAAAATCTCGGCGACGAGCGGGAGCCCGTGGAGGGGCCGCTCGTCGCCGAGGTTCCGCCACAGGTGCATCCCAATGGGGTCATGAGCCTCGCGCACCGCTTCGCCGAGGGCGGCAAGTTCATCGGCGTCGTCAGCGTGGAGCGGGCCTCGGGCGACTATTCCACTGCGCTCTATCCCTTCCTGGTCGGTCCGTCGCCGCGATCGAACATCTCCTACGTCCTGCTCGGCCTCGCCGCGGCGCTGGCGCTTGGCCTGCTCGTCAAGCAGCGTTTGGATCGGCGCAGCTAAGCGAGAGGATCGGCGCGCCTTTTCGCCGCGTTGCGGGTGCCCGACGGAGCGCCTAGCTCCAGAGCGGAGGCTCTGGAGTTGCAATCATGCCCGACAAAAAAAGACTTTCCCGCCGCGCCCTGATCGAAGGTCTCGCCGCGAGCGCGTTCGTCGCCTCTCCCACGATCGCGGGGGCGACGCATGCGATGGGCGGCATGAAGCGGCTGCCGCCGCGCTGGGCGTCGCCGAGCTTCTCGCCCGATGTCGAGATCGAGCTCATCGCCAAGCCCGCCAGCGCGCAAATCCTGGAAGGGAAGCCCACGAATGTCTGGCGATACGCGGCGCGGCTCGTCAAAGGGCCGGAGGGGACGCTGACGCGCCTCAACGATTCCTATCTCGCCGAGCTCATCCGGCTGCGGACCGGACAGAAGCTGCGCATCACGCTGCGCAACCAGACTCCCGAGCCCAACATCGCCCATTGGCACGGACTGCATGCGCCGGCCGAAATGGACGGTCATCCCGCCTATGCGCTCGATCAAGGCGAGTCCTACGTCTACGAATTCGAAATTCGCAATCGCGCGGGTTTCTACTTCTTTCACCCGCACACGCATGAGGCGACGGCGACCCAAGTCTATCGCGGCCTTGCGGGCGGCATCATCGTCAATGACGCGGAGGAGGATGCGCTGGGCCTTCCGTCGGGCGAATACGAGTTGCCGATCGTGCTGCAGGATCGCAGCTTCAACGACGAGAACCAGCTCATCTATGACGTCGGCATGCATGAGCGGATGATCGGCTTCCAAGGCGAGCGCATTCTCGTCAACGGCAAGCCGGATTACGCGCTGGACGTCGCGAGCCGCGCCTATCGCCTGCGGATTCTCAACGCCTCCAACGCGCGGATCTATAAGCTCGCCTGGGATGACGGCTCGCCCGTCGTCGTGCTCGGAGTCGACGGCGGGCTGCTCGCGTCGCCGGAGACGAAGCCTTATGTCATGCTCGCGCCGGGCGAGCGGCTCGACGTTTGGGCGGACTTCTCCGGCCGCAAGGCCGGCGAAACGATCGTCATGCGCAGCCTGCCCTTTGCGGGCGCCGCGCCGGCGATGGCGGCGCGCATGCAGCGCATGATGGGCGGTTCGGGCCTTCCCGCTGGCGGCGCCTTTCCGCTCTTTGCGCTGCGCGTCGCGCGCGAGACGAGCGACAGCCCCGCGCTTCCGCAGCGCCTGTCGAAGCCGCCGTTCCCGCGCATCGACGCGTCGGCCAATCCCAACGCCCCGCGGCCCATCGCCATCAGCGAGGCGCAGATGGCGATGCTCCTCAACGGCCGGCCTTACGCTTTTGACGACGTGTTGGAGATCGAGAAGATTCCGCTCAACACGACGCAGCTCTTCGAGATTTTCCATCAGCATGGCGGCATGGGCCATATGGCCATGGGCGGCGGCATGGGAATGGGCGGCATGGGAATGGGCGGAGGCATGGGTGGAATGGGGATGGGCGGCATGATGTCCATGGCGCATCCGATCCATCTGCACGGCCAGCAATTCAGGGTCCTCGACCGCGTCGCGGAGGCGGTCGACGAGGAGGCCTATGCGACGGTCAAGGACGGCTTCGTCATGAGCGGGCTCAAGGACACGGTTCCGGTCTTCTCTGGCGAACGCGTGCGGATCCTAAAGCCCTTCGACGATTATGCGGGGCGCTTCATGTATCACTGCCACAACCTCGAGCATGAGGACATGGGCATGATGCGCGAGTTTGTCGTGGGGTGACGGGCTGCGGTCAAGTTGGGCGCTTTAATCAATCCGGCGCAGCGTCAGATAGAGCCCGAGCTGCAGCTTGCCGCGCTTGAGCGAGAGGAGCCCGTCCCACACCTTGGTGTCGCCGACGCGCTGCGTCGCCCCCGAAAGCGAGACGGCGCCCGCGAGGTTCTTCACGAAGCCGCGGGCCAGCAGGAGCCCGGTCCCGAGGGCGCTCGCGGCCAGGGCCAGCGTGGGAGCTGCAGACGTCAAGGCGTTGGACATATGACTCTCCACCGTTTCGCGGGAACATTACAACGTATCCCCCGCTATTTGACGAACATTACAACATACCCCCGTTTTCGTCAATTCAATTTGCAGGAAATTTACCAATTCCCTTGGTCTTTTTTTAGCCAGGCTGCCATCTGTTAATTCGTTCTCGGACCCGTAGTAATGTTTTGTTGAAAGTTCCGCTCCCGCGAGCCAGGCTGGAGGCAAGCGTGTCGTCCGTCGAGTTCAGCAACCAAAAGATTCTAGCGATTTTGAAGCAGGAGCTCGCCGAGGCCGTCGAGCGGGCTTATGCTCACGCCTACGCCATCCTCAAGCTGGAAGATCGGGCGGAACCCCGCCTCATCGAGGCCCTCATCGCCGAGCAGGCCGCCGCGCTCTCGGCGAAGCTAGTTACAACAAGAGGGGGAAACGTTGTAACTTTCCCCGGCAATGAGGGTCGCCCCGCCGACTCCGGCCATTTCATCTCGAAGGACGCCACGGCGTCTTCCGCCGCCCAGGAGCTCATCGTTGCGACGCTGCGCCAGAGGAACGAGGCCTCGATCCGCGAATTGCAGGCCGAGCTCGAAGAATATGGCGTGGAGGTCACCCCCGGCAATCTTTCCGTGATCCTGTCGCGCCTCAACCAATCGGGAACGATTACCAGATCCGGCCGCGGATTGTATAAATTCGCTGGATGAGCTGCTGCGGCTTCACTCGGGAAGCGTGAAGTCGCCGACGACGCCGCCCACGAGATTGCGCGCCAGCAAAAGCTCGCTCGTCAGCTCGGGCGTGATCGGCTCGAGCCGCACGCTCTCGGCCAAGGCGCGCGCCCGGGCGCGGCGGGCCTCCACCGCCTCCTCCAGGCTCGCCTCTTTAAAGCGGATTTCCTCGCCCGGACGCTTCTGCGCCAGAGCCGGAAGGTCGGCGCCGATCACATGCGCGATCTTCGGATAGCCGCCGGTCGGCTGGCGGTCGGCCATCAGCACCAGCGGCGCGCCGTCGCCGGGAATTTGGATCGCGCCCATCGCAAGCCCATCCGAAACGATGTCGTGACCGCAGCGATGCGCGAGCGGCGGCCCCTCCAGCCGATAGGCCATGCGGTCGCTCCGCGCCGAGAGCCGCCAGGACGAAGCCAGAAATTCGGCAATCGTCTCGCTTGCGAAATGATCGTGTTGCGGTCCGAGGAGAACGCGCAACGGACGTGAAATCATGCCGAACCACGGCGCGCTGAGCACCATCGGCTGTTTGGGTCCTGCACGGTCGTCGAGGATTTTCAGCGCGTCGCCCGCCGCGAGCCCGCGGCCTCCCAGCCCGCCGAGTCCCGAGCGCGTATGCGTCGAAAGTGAGCCCAGCACCTTCGGCAGGTCGAAACGCCCAAACGGGGCGACATAGGCCCAGGCGCCGGAGGGGCCCGCGCGCAGCGAAAGCCGCGCCCCCGGCGCCAGCGTCAGCGCGCAAGCTGACGGCAAGGGGCGCCCGTCAAGCCGAACGTCGAAATTCCCGCCGCAGACCGCAACGCCGATCTCGCCCTCCTCCACCGCGAGCTCGACGCCGCCGAGCGAGACCTCGATCGCGGCCTCGGTCCCCGCGCAGCGTGTCGCGGCGAGAAAGGCGTCGGCGTCCATGGGGCCTGCGGGCGTCACGCCATAGCGCAGAAATCCGCGCCGCCCTTCGTCCTGCAAGGTGACCCCGGGGCCGGCGGCAAGAATGCGGAGCTTCATGCGGCGCCCTCGCGGATCGCCACGCGCTCGCCCTTCGCCGCGCGCGCGTCGAGCGCGTGAAAGCTTTCCAGGTCGACGGCTTCGAAACGCAGGACGTCCCCCGGCGTGATGAACAGCGGCGGCTCGCGGCCAGGCGAAAACAGCCGCTCCGGCGTGCGGCCGACGACATACCAGCCGGTGGGCATGGGATTGCTAGCGACGAGCGCGAGACCGCCGCCGATGAGCACGGCGCCGGGCGGCGTCGGTCCGCGCGGCGTCCCGCGGCGCGGCAGCGCGAGCGCTGGCGGAAGCCCGCCGAGATAGCACCAGCCCGGCGCGAAGCCATACATATAGGCGCGATATTCCGCCCCCGCGTGCAGCTCGACGAAGCGCGCGGGAGTAAGCCCCAGACGCGCCGCCGCCTCTGCGAGGTCTTCGCCGCATTCGCCTTCGTAACAGCAGGGCAGCCGCCAGCGCGCGCGCGCCGCACTCGGCCTATCGAGTGGCGGCGCGGCGAGTTCTGCTTCGACGAGCGCCACCAGCCTTTCTCGCGACAGGACCAGCGGCTCGTAGCTGACGAGCAGCGCGCGATAGGTCGGGAGCGTTTCGATCAGGCCCTTCGGCCGCGCCCGCTGCAAGGCCGCGTCGAGCGCCAGCACGCGCGCGTTGATCTCGGCGTCAACGCTGTCGCCGAACTCGATGGAGAGCGCCGCCTCGCCGGCGTCGAGAAATCGCGGCGCGTCATAGCCCGCCATCTCAACCCGCCGCGAAGCTCTGGACGCGCCAGCCGGCGGCCTCCAGGCCGACGCGCAACTCGCGAGCGATGGAGACGGCGCCGGGCGTGTCGCCATGCACGCAGATCGAGTCGATCGGCGTCTTTAGCCTCGCGCCGGAGCGCGTGACGATTGCGCCCTCCTCCAGCATCGTCACTACGCGCGCGACGATCTCCCTTGAATCGTGCAGCACGGCGCCCTCCTCACTGCGCGGCGCGAGGGTTCCGTCCTCGGCATAGGCGCGGTCGGCGAAAATCTCCTGCGCGACCTCGAGGCCGGCCCGCGCCGCCGCCGGACCCTGTTCGCTGCGCGCGATGGCGAGAAGGATCAGGCGCGCATCGACCTTGACGACGGCGTCGGCGATGGCCTGCGCGACCTTGGGGTCGCGCTCGGCGAGATTGGCGAGCGCGCCATGCGCCTTCACATAGCCGATGTCGTGCCCGGCGAGCCGCGCCAGAGCCTGCGCCGCGCCGAGCTGATAGGCGACGGCGTGCTCGATCTCAGCGGGCGTCAGGGCGAGCGCGCGACGCCCGAAGCCCGCGAGATCGGGAAAGGCGACATGCGCGCCAATGGCGACGCCGGCGGCTTTCGCGGCGCGAAAGCTTTGCGCCATGATTTCGGGGTCCCCCGCGTGAAAGCCGCAGGCAATGTTGGCGCTGGTGACGAGCCGCAGCATGGCCGCGTCATCGCCCATGCGCCAGACGCCAAAGCCTTCGCCAAGATCGGCGTTGAGATCGATGGTTCGCAATGCGTCGCCTCGCGTGGGGAGCCGAACAAGTATTTAGAGCAAGAGCGCTTGGCGCGGCTAGTTCCGTTGCGACACCTTGGCGAGGGCGAGTTGACGGCGCGCGATGCGCCAAAGGCGATCCCTTGGGCCAAGAGGCGAAGAGGCCGCAGCGTCGAATAGCGCTCAGAGCGCGTCGGGAGCTGTAGTCTGCGATTAGACTGCATCTACGTCTACGAGGATATACGTATTCCTGCCGCTGCGAGACACATCGCCGCGGATTTTATATGAGCAGAGTGATTGTAAACCAAATAGTCTGTGTTATCATGGAAGTGGGATGGAGCTAGGTGACGCCTTTATGAACGAACTTAAAGCTCAAGTCTCAGTATAAAATAGGCAGAAGGGAAGGGATGACACTGATTCCTAGGCCATTCTCGAAGCAATAGCTAAGCTCATCGCCAAGCTACCATCCACCGGACCCGCCAATATGTACGCCGATCGCCAATTTGCGCCGCAGCCTTCGTCCCCCGACACGGCCGAAAGTGCTTCGGAGAAGAAGGCCTCCCGCACTCTGACACGCCACGACATCGCCACCGCCATCATGAGGCGCGTGCCGGCGTTATCGCGGCGAGAGGCGCAGGAGATTTTCGAATGCGCTCTCCAGGAAATCGCCGACGCGCTCTCCAAGCGAGAGGAGATCGTAAAGCTGCACGAGTTCGGGACCTTCAACATTCGGCGCCGGACGAAGCGTCAGGAACACGACGCTCGCGCCCCTGAAGGCGCGCCGCCGCCCGCGCACAGAAACGTGAGCTTCAAGCCCTCGATCGCGCTGAAAAAAAAAGTCGAGAGGGGACAGGCGCGGAGTCGTCCCAACGCCTCTTCTCGCCTTTGATCGACCGGGGGGGGCAATCGCCAGCCCGCGCAATGCTCAGCTAAGCTTGCCGCCTCGCCAGCGATACTGGAAGCCCCGATAAAAGCCTTTTTTCGTCGGGTGCGCAGATGGCGCGCAAACGATTGGCGACACCCATGTCCGCGTCGCTTTGCGCAATGGCTTAGCTCCACCAAAAATTATATAGCGGCAGTGGGATGAGGGCGGCGTTCGATCGGACGCCGTCCGACGCATCCTGGCCATAAAGGCCCGGCCTGCAGAGACCGGGCCTTTATTCCTTCAGCCAGGGTTATCTCAATATTTAGCGAGCACAGGACCCGGATCGAACCACCGGAAGTGATAGTTCACGCCAGCTCGCACGATCACGCCCTGGTAGTTAACCTTCGTGGGACTGAAGAAAAATCCAGAAGTAATTATCACGTTCTCGAAGCACTCACCCGGGCACATATTAACAACCGAGCTGCCGGCAAACGCTTGAGAAGGGGCGGTCATACTACCGAGATTCCAGTAAAGGGCTTCAGCTTTCAGCGACCAATTCTCTAGGAATTTCCACTCCAAGCCCGCGCCAATATTCCATCCCACGAGGACTTGGCTTTTAGAACCGCCGCCTACGTAACCTTGCGTCCCCGCCGCCGAAACATTCGCAACATCAAGTTCGTTTTGAAGCGCGGTGCTCTGGATCGCGGCGAACTTGTTGTTGACGCTCGCTCCACCGTAGCTCAAGCCTCCCGTAACGAAAGCGAGAAGATCCGGGGTGATGAGATAGCCGACGCGACCCCGAAAAGTTCCGAGCCAATTGAGGCTGGCATTGACGCTCTCCTGACTGAGACCGCCCAAAGTGAAATATTCCGCCTCGCGCGGAGGCGGCTCGATGATCGGCGCAGTATCCGCGAAGGAACTGCCTGACAGGAGTGAGTGCCCCCTGCTGCTCGTGCCTTGAAAATCCGTCTCGAGACCGACGACGAATTGCGAACCGATTTGATAGTTATAGCCGATCTGCCCGCCTCCAATAATGCCGGACTGACTTTCATTGCCAGAACTAATATTTGCAATTCCACCGATGAAGGTCACAAAATACTGATCATAACCCGGCGGGGCCGGATTTGGCTGCCCCGTATCGTTATAAACCATGGAGCTGCTCTGGAACGGATTGCTGGTTATGGAACTGTTGGTTCCAATATTTCCACCGAGGTTCAGACCGGCATAGAACCCCGTCCAAGCCGGCGGCGGAGGCGGCAGGACGATGGGCGCCTTGATGTTAGGGAGGTCTGCGGCAAAGGATGACGCGGCTAGCGCGAAGCTGAGCGCGGTCGCTGAAAGCAGAGATTTCATCATTTTCTTACCCCCAATCGCGTTAAACGATTCGTTTCTATCAGAGATAATGAGTTCTGCTGTAAGAATGGTCAAGGTAACTTAATTAACCAAATTGGGGACGACGCATTTTTCCGACTTTGTGTGGCAAATCTGCAACACATCATGGAGTGGGAGCAGGAGAGCTTGTTGCGTTGCAGTGTGAGCGTCGAAGGCTGGGATCACAAACCGCCATAGACCACGATTGCGCCTCCGCGCAGGCCTTCGACCTTCAACATCCAATCCCGGAACACTCCTTGCTTCCTCGCGGACGACGCGGGGAGCGCTGATGAAAACCTTTCTCGACTGGTCGGCCTACGACACCTACGGGATCGGCGACGCCTATTCCGGAATTCCCGCGACCGGCGGCAATTACGCCAAGGCCGTCGCTGTCTGCATGCACAGCCGCGATTGTCAGAAGACCGCCAAGGGCGTCATGTGCCCGAGCTTTCGCGTCACGGGCGACGCAAAGCATTCGACCGAAGCGCGTGTCGCGGCCTTCAAGGCGGCCTTGAACGAAGGCTCGGGCGCGGAGGCCTTCGCCGATCCGCGCCTCGACGAGGCGATGGACCTCTGCGTCTCCTGCAAGGCCTGCAAGAAGGAATGTCCGAGCGCCGTCGACATGACGCTCATCAAGACGGAATATCTCGCGCAGCGTCACGAGATCCGGCCGCCGTCGCTGCGGCTGCGGCTTTTCGGGGCCGCGCCCGAATGGCTCTCGCGCTACAAGACGCCGCTGCGTCTCGCGATCAAGGCGCATAATCGCCTGCCCGCGCTGGCGAAGCTCGTGGAGCGCTGGATCGGCGTCACGGCGCGCCGTCCTATGCCGGAGCCGGCGGCGAAGCCCTTCGCAGTGCCCGCGCAAAGCGCGGCGGGCGAGCGCGGCTCGGTGATCCTCTTCGTCGACACTTTCTGCCAGCATTTCGAGCCGGAAATCGCCGAAGCCGCGATCGCGGTGCTCGAACATGCGGGCTACGCGGTGCGCGTCGCACGGCCGACGCCGAGCGACGCGGAGCCCGATCGTCCGCTCTGCTGCGGGCGCACCTATCTCACGACGGGCCTCGTCGAGAAGGCGCGCCACGAGGCGAAGCGCGTGCTCGCGGCCTTCGAGGGCGAGATCGCCGCCAAGACGCCGATCATCGGCCTCGAGCCCTCCTGCCTGCTGTCGCTGCGCGACGAGCTCTACAGCCTCGGGCTCGGCCCGCAGGTCGGCGAGCTCGGCAAGCAGCTTTATCTCTTGGAGGAGTTTCTCGCGCGCGAGCACCAGAACAAAGGTCTGCGCATGAACCTCAAGCCGCTGGAGGCGTCGGCCGCTCTGGTGCACGGCCACTGCCATCAAAAGGCGTTCGGCGCGATGAAGGCGATGCGCAAGGTGCTAGGCTGGATCCCCGGCTTCTCCTTCGATGTCATCGAGACGAGCTGTTGCGGCATGGCCGGCAGCTTCGGCCTCGAGGCCGAGCACTACGAGACCTCGATTCAGATGGCGGAGCTGTCGCTGCTTCCCGCTGTGCGGGCCGCGCCGCAGGCGCCGCTCATCGCAAATGGCTTTTCCTGCCGCCATCAGATCGAGCATGGCGCGGGACGACCGGCGCGGCATATCGCGCTGGTGCTCAGAGACGCGCTGGCGCCGCTAGGCTAGCCCCCAATTGTCGACAGGGCGTCCGGAAAACCCCGCCATCAAGCCGCCGCTTTGTTGGGGCCAGAGTGCCGGTCACCGGCGCGCTCCGCGCGTGTTTTTACGGAAGGACCGATGATCATTCGGCTCACGAAAGCCCCTCTTTGGCTCGCGCCTTTCGCCTTGGCGACGCTCGCGCTCGCGTTCTCGGTTGCGCCCTCGCGCGCCGCGGACGATTGCCAGGCGGACCTGCCCAAGATGATGCAGGCGCGCATGGCGCAGATCGAGAAGCTCAATGCGATCGGCAAGGCCGGCAAGGGCAAGATCGACCCGACGGCGGCGTGTCCGGTCGCCAAGACGCTCGCAGCCTCCGAGACCCAGCTGCTCGCCTATATGAACAAGAACAAAGAGTGGTGCCAAATCCCCGATCAATTCATCACGCAGCTGAAAGAGGCGCAGGGCCGCGACCAAATGTTCGCCACGAAGGCCTGCGAGGCCGCCGCGAATTTCAAGAAGATGCAGGAGCAGCAGAACGCCGCCGGCGGCGGCCCGCCGCGCCTGCCCGCCGGCCCCCTGTAACCACGAGGGCGTGGCGCATGAAGCGGCGCGCGTGAAACCCATCGCCGAAAACACCGCGCTCGACGCCAAATCAAGCGTCGAAGCCATCCCCGACGCCGTCGCGGGATCCTGGCTGCTGCGGCTCGCGCCCGAATCCGCAAAGCCTTTCCTGCAGCTTGCGCGGTTGGACCGGCCCGTCGGCTGGCAGCTGCTGGTCCTGCCCTGCTGGCAGAGCAGCCTGCTCGCCGCGGCGGCCTACGGCCTCTCGCCCGATCTCAAGCAGCTCGCGCTCTTCCTGCTCGGCGCCGTGACCATGCGCGGCGCGGGCTCGACTTACAACGACATCGTCGACCGCGAGATCGACACCCGTGTCGAGCGCACGCGCAACCGACCACTGGCGAGCGGGCGCGTCTCGCTGCGCGCCGCGAAGCTCTTCTTCCTCGCGCAATGCCTCGTCGGGCTCTATGTGCTCGTCTCGTTCAACCTGACGACGATCGGCCTCGCGCTACTCTCGCCGCTGATCGTGCTGCTCTATCCCTTCGCCAAACGCTTCACCTCCTGGCCGCAGGCGATCCTCGGCGCGGCCTTCGCCTACGGCGCTTTGCTCGGCTGGACGGCGATGCTCGGCTCGCTGGGCCTGCCGGCGGTGCTGCTCTATGTCGGCTCGATCTTCTGGACGATCGGCTATGACACGATTTACGCGCTGCAGGACGCAGACGACGACGCCGAGGCGGGCGTGCGCTCCACGGCCCGGCTCTTCGGCGCGCATGTGCGAGCAGCCGTCGGCGCGCTTTACGCGCTGTCCTTTGCCTTTACGCTCGCCGCCTGCATGACGGCAGGGCTCGGCTTCTTCGCCTATCTCGGCGTCGCGGCCTACGGCGCGCATCTCCTGTGGCAGGTCCTGCCGCTAAAGGAGGGTCTGGAGACCCCTCGCGCGCTGGCGCTCTTTCGCGCCAACCGCGATACGGGTCTCCTGCTGTTTTTAGGCCTTCTGGCCGAGAGCCTCGCGCGGCTTGCTCACTCGTAGCAGACGATCTCGCGCTCGCCGTAGAACACTTCCGCGGCGCGCCCCAGCTCGCCGGCTCTGCGGCGGGCGAGAAACCGCGGACGGCGCTTCGTGATCGCCGCGCCGCGACGGCGCGCCACGCCGGGATTCGCGCCCGCAATCGGCGCAACCTCGCCGTCCTGCGACGCAAGACGCGGCAGGTCGAGGAAGAAGGACCAGTATTTCCAGTCCGCGGCCGCAGCGCCGCTGTCCTTGGTCTCGCAGAGCAGGACGTCGAGATCGGGGTCGGCGTGAGCCAGCGACAGGCGATAGGCGGCGACGCCCGAGGACGGCCCCGCCTCCACGGCGAGGGCCACGCCGCGATAGGCGGCGAAGGGGACGCCGATCGTCATCGCCACGCCCTTGAGGCGACGCTCGATGAGCACGCCGTTGCGGGTGACGCGCACGACGCGCCGGCCGCCGTCGGCGCGGGGGTCCTGCTGGATCTGGCCAGGCTGATAGCGGTCTTGCGCCGGTTGCCGTTCGAACATGGTCGCCTCCAGGTCTTGGGTTGCTTGCTGCGTTGGGACCATCATTGCGCCAAAGCGCGTCCTTATTTGCTAACAGGATCGGTGAATCCGGCTTAAACCATTGCTTTTGAGCTCTCTTTGGCTTCCCTTGGCTAAACGGCCGGAAAGGCGATGCGTAAAATTGCGCGCATTTTTGCGGGGGCGCTTTTGGCCGATTGGGCGCTTCCGGCGCCGCATGCGCAAAATCGCGGCTTGCCGCGCGCGCAGGCGTCGCCTACCAGACGGGCATGCAGGACGCCCCGGCGAATCTTCGACAGCTTGCGAGCCGCCTCGAGCAATTGGCGCGCGAGGCCGGGGCCATCGCCATGGCCGATTTTCGTCCCGGCGAGCACACCAGCGCCGCGGTCCGGCTCAAGGGGGGCGGCTCTCCCGTCACGGACGCCGATCTCGCGGTCGACCGCTTTCTCCAGCAAGGGGCCGAGGCGATTGCGCCCGAGGCCGGCTGGCTCTCCGAGGAGACCGCCGACACGCCGGAAAGGTTGGAGCGCGAGAGGGTCTTCGTCGTCGATCCGATCGACGGCACCACCGCCTTCATGCGCGGCGATCCGCGCTGGTCCATCTCTTTGGCGCTCGTCGAGAAGGGGCGGCCCATCGTCGGCGTCGTTCATGCGCCGGCGCTGGAGCGGACCTTCCTCGCCGTGAGCGGCGGAGGGGCCTTTCTAAACGATGCGGCGATCTCGGTCTCGCTGCGCGGCGACCTGCAGGGGGCGGCCTTCGTCGCCCCGACCGAATATCAGGATTTTCTAGGCGACAGCGCCTATGAGCTGCGCTTCGTCAAACGCACGCCGTCGCTGGCGCTCCGCATCGTCCAGATCGCCATGGGCGAGGCGGATGTGGCGATCGCCAAGCCCAACGCCCGCGACTGGGACATTGCGGCGGCGGACGTGATAATAAGCGAGGCGGGCGGCGCGCTCGTCGAGCTCGACGGGGACGCCCTCGCCTATAACCGACCCAATTCGCGCCGCGACATGCTCGTCGCCGCGCCCAAGGCGCTTCTCGGCGAAAGCATAGCCTTGGCCAAAGCCGCCGCGAGACGAGGAAAATGACGACGACGATTCCGCCCCATGTCAAACCCAAGCAGCTGCTGCATCTTGTCTTCGGCGGAGAGCTCGAGGATCTGGGCGGGGTCCATTTCCGCGACGTGAGAAAGCTCGACCTCGTCGGAGTTTATCCAGACAATGAGAGCGCCCTCGCCGCCTGGAAGGCCAAGGCGCAGGCGACGGTCGACAATGCGCACATGCGCTATTTCATCGTGCATCTGCACGAGCTGCTCGACCCGGACGTGGACAAGCTTTGAGATTGAAGGGCGCGCGCGGCCCTATTTCCACAGCCCGCTCAAGGGATTGCCGATCTCCGGCAGCCAGCTCTTTTCCTTGGGATGCAGGTTGAAGAACTGCGTGTTTTTCAGCAGCGCCGAGTTGGTCGCGGGCTTATAGTCCGCAGCGGAGCAGCCCTCGTGCTTCTCCACCGCCTTGCCGCGGAAAAATTCCTTCCCCGGGTCCTCGCCCTCGACCGTCCATTGCTCGACGATGCGGCTTTTGTCGGGACAGGTGACGGTGAAGACGTAAACGGGCGCCCCCGCCGCGCCGGCGGTTGTCGAAGAGAGCGATGTGGCGAGGCCCAGCGCTACAGCGGCGAGAGTGTGCTGAGAGAAAGCGCTGACCCCTCTTTCGCTCGTGAACCTTCGAGAAACCATCGGACGCTCCTGGCTCTGAATTTCTGCGCCGCGAGCCGACGCGGGGAGTTCGCAGAGGGTTACGATAAAGCTGCGGGCCATTTCAACCCGCATCCGCCGGCCCTTGTCGGCGCGCCGGATCGCACGCAAGGTGACGGCGAGGGCGGAGTGGGGGAGAATATTCATGGCGAGACGGCGATGCGCGGCGGTCCTTGCAGGACTTTTCTTCGCTTCGGGCGCGCTCGCCGCGGGCTCCGTGGAGGAGCGTCTGCGGGCGCTGGAGCCCAGCATCGGACACTACCCGGCCGACATCAAGGATGAGAGCGGCAAGCGCGACGTGAAGGCCCGATACGAAGCGCTCAAAAAGGACCTCGACACGGCGTTACATGCGCATCCCAAGGACGAGAAGCTGCTTTACGAACGCGGCTATCTTCAGACCATGGGCCATAATTTCGACTATCCCGGCGCTTGGGAAGGCGCGACCGCGGATTTGACCGCAGCGCTTACGCTCAACCCCAGCAACGTCCCCGCGCTGCTGGCTCTGGCGCATCTGTGGGTGAACAGCCGGCCCGATCTCGCCAAGAACGCTGAGGCCCTGTTTCGCGCCGCCCAGTGCAATGAGGGCGAGAAGCCGTTAGAGGAAGCGCAGAACGGCCTGTTCTTCGCGCTCTACTATCAGGGCAAGATCAAGGAGGCCTATGCCCAGGCGCAATTCCTGAAGCAGACTTGGCCAGACAACCCGGCTTACGGTCAGCTGGTCGAGATGGGGCGCTCCGTCCTGCAAAGAAAGGGCGAGCCTCTCCCGGAGGCGCCGACCCGCATGGCTCTCGCGAGCTGCGGCGACAAGGCGCATTGAGCGTCGCGCGCCGCCCCGCCTTTGCGCCGGCCCGCGCCATTTGCTAAGCCGCTGGCCACAAACGCCAAGAGGACGGCCAAGGCCAAGATGGAAAAATTCGACACGCTCACCGGCGTCGCGGCGCCGCTCGCGATCATGAACGTCGATACGGACATGATCATCCCCAAGCAATATCTGAAGACGATTGCTCGCACCGGGCTCGGCAAGGGCCTCTTCTCCGAAATGCGCTTTCGCGACGACGGCTCAGAAAATCCGGACTTCGTCTTGAACAAGCCGGCCTATCGCAACGCCAAGATCATCATCGCCGGCGACAATTTCGGCTGCGGCTCCTCGCGCGAGCACGCGCCCTGGGCGCTGCTCGACTTCGGCGTGCGCTGCGTCATCTCGACGAGCTTCGCGGATATTTTCTACAACAACTGCTTCAAGAACGGCATTCTGCCGATCAAGGTCTCGCAGGACGAGCTCGACAAGCTCATGGGCGACGCCGAGCGGGGGGCCAACGCCGTGCTGACGATCAATCTGCAGGCGCAGGAAATCCGCGGACCGGACGGCGGCGTGATCAAGTTCGACATCGACCCCTTCCGCAAGCAGTGCCTGCTCGAGGGCCTGGACGACATTGGCCTGACGCTGCAGAAGGCGGACAAAATCTCCAGCTATGAGTCTCGCGCCGCGGCGGCGCGTCCCTGGGCGTGAGCGGCGTTTGCGCAAGGGACAAACTCTCGCGATCGCAATCGGCTAAAGCTTTTGATCTTCCTTGAGCTCGAAGGAATTCCGTTCGGGCGGAAAGCACGCTAATGAAACGCCGGCCGACGCCAGCCGGCCCCTTTGATCGGACACCGCGCTTGCGCCTGCCTAGAGCCCTTTCAACCGGCCTCGACGCCGCGCGGGACCTTTTCGCGCGCGGGAGAGACGCGCGCGAATTTCTCTCGCATGTGAGAGACCCGCGGCGCGCCCAGGCGACAAAGCGCGACGAGATCGCCGAGGAGGCCTGGCTTCAGCAGCAAGGCCCGGAAGGTGATCCGTCCGATCAGCCCTTCTTCGAGGACCTCCGGCCCGAGCCCTATGAGCAGAGGGCGATGGAGCTCGCCGAAGGGCCGCAGAACGACTCCGAGGGCGTGCTGGCGATCCACAATCTCGCCAAGTCGTACAAGGCGCGCCGCGTCGTCGAGGATGTGAGCCTGCATGTGCGGCGCGGCGAGGCTGTGGGGCTGCTCGGACCCAACGGCGCCGGCAAGACCACCGTCTTCTACATGATCACGGGGCTGGTGAAGCCCGACAAAGGCTCGATCACGCTCGACGGATATGATGTGACGCCGCTGCCCATGTATCGGCGCGCGCGGCTCGGCGTCGGCTATCTGCCGCAGGAAATGTCCGTGTTCCGCGGGCTCACGGTCGAGGAGAACATCCTCGCCGTCCTGGAGATCGTGGAGCCGGACAAAAAAAAGCGCAGCGAGCAGCTCGACGGGCTTCTCGAAGAATTCCGCCTCTCGCATCTGCGCAAGACGCCGGCGATCGCGCTTTCCGGCGGCGAGCGGCGGCGCTGCGAAATCGCGCGCGCGATCGCCGGCCGCCCTTCCTTCATGCTGCTCGACGAGCCCTTCGCAGGCATCGATCCCATCGCGATCGGCGGCATTCAGGATCTCGTGCGCCACCTCAAGGCGCGCGGCATCGGCGTGCTCATCACCGACCACAGCGTGCGCGAGACTCTGGGCCTCACCGATCGCGCCTATATCATCTACAACGGCCATGTGCTGACCGAGGGCGTCCCTGCCGACATCGTCGCAAACCCCGACGTGCGCCGCATCTATCTCGGCGAAGATTTCAAGATGTAGCCCTGAGAAGACGCGTCGCCAGGCGCGCTTTTTCCTCGACGGAGCCGATGGCGGGTTAGCCGCGCACACCGATTGACGATCGACAAATTCCGTCCGAATTTTTTTCGCCGCGAGGCGCGCCTCCCGGTCATGAGCCTGCGACGCAGATAGGTTTCGTCAGGATTTACGGCCTGCGTCGAAGGAAACGGTCAAAAACAGCAGCGCCCACGTAATTTCCACAATTGCGACTCGCAAGTGAAAGCGTTGTTATTCTGCATCTGATCATAAAAGATGGATTCAACGGGATGGAAGAGTTGGCTAAAGGCAAACGCGGGTTCGCGTCGATGGACCCGGAAAGACGGCGCGAGATCGCCCGCATGGGCGGAAAGAGCGTGCCGGCCGAGAAACGCAGCTTCTCGCAGAACGCCGGCCTCGCCGTGCGCGCGGGCCGCAAGGGTGGACAATCCGTGGGCCCCGCCGATCGTTCCTTCGCGCGAGACCCATCGCTCGCCGCAAAAGCCGGCGCAAAGGGCGGGCGAGCCTCGCATCAAGCGCGCGGACTCGCCGAGTAAGACGACCGGCGCGGGCCTCGGAAAGCGGATGCGCTCAGCGCCTCCGCCGACCCGCGGCTCAGTCGAGATTGGCCCTCTTCGTTTCAAAAAAGTTTACGATTTCGAGATCGTTATGACGCAGCAGTCGCGGCGGCGCGCGCCGGTTCTTCCGCGCAAGCCGCCAGCACCTCCTCGCGCAGGGCGCCTTCGCCCACGCTGCGGGCGATGAGCAGAGCGCCAATGGCGGTAGCAAGCTTGCGGATGGCTTCGGCGCGTCCCTCGGCGTCCGAAGTCCTAGCGAGCCTCTCGATCAACATCTCTGCGCCATCCGCGAAGGCTTGCGTCAGCGCCTCGGGGCGACGCGCCGCATCCGCGCCAAAGGCCGCCATGGGGCAGCCCGCCTCGGGCCGATCAATGTGCGCGCGAGAGAGATATTCAGCGAAATAGCCCGCTCGCGCCGCGTCGCGTCCTTCGCTTCGCTCGCGCTCGTCGAAGCGCGCCGCAATCTCCGCAAAGGCGGCGCGAGCCGCGAGGTCGGAGAGCTCATCCTTCGACGCGAAGTGCTTGTAGAAGCCGCCATGCGTCATGCCGGCGGCGTGCATCACATCCGCGACGCTCGTTCCCTCCAGGCCGCGCGCGCGCAGAAACTGAGACGCCGCGGCGACGATGCGCTTGCGGCTCTCGGCTGCGGCTTCCTTCGACTTTCTCATCTCGGACCTCCAAGCCTCAATATAGGTGACGATTGACATCTAATCAATTAGATGATATTCGACATCCATATTCGGGAGTTCGCCATGCTGGAAACTGTAGGCATCGAGGCGTTCGCGGCCGACGAGGCGGCGCGCCATCGTCTTACCGCCGAGGACCTGGTCGCGCTCGCGCGGGAATGCGGCGCCGACGACGCCGGCCTCGTGTCGATCGACGATCCGGCGCTCGCGGAAGAACGCTCGCATGTGCTGCGCGCTTTTCCCGCGGCGCGGATGCTGCTCTCGCTCGTCGCGCGCATGAACCGCGAGCCGGTGCGCTCGCCCGCGCGCTCAGTCGCCAATCTCGAGTTTCACTCGACAGGACACGAGGTCGACGAGGTCGCTCGCCGGATCGTGCGACGATTGGAGAACCGCGGGCTGCGCGCCTTGAACCCCGCGATGGCCTTCCCGATGGAAATGGATAAGTTCCCGCAGCGCAGCTGGGTCGTCTCGCATAAGCGCGTCGCCGAGGCGGCGGGCCTTGGGAAAATGGGCATCCATCGCAATCTCATTCACCCGAAATTCGGCAGCTTCGTTCTGCTGGGAACCGTAATCATCGGCGAGGAGGTCGAAGCGCCCGCGAGCGAGCCGCTCGACTACGATCCCTGCATCGCCTGCAAGCTCTGCGTCGCCGCCTGCCCCGTCGGCGCGATCAAATCGGACGGCTATTTCGACTTCTCGGCTTGCCTCACGCACAACTACCAGCAATTCATGGGGGGCTTCGTCAATTTCGTCGAGGACATCGCGAGCAGCCGCTCCGTTCGCGACTATCGCGACAAGCAGAGCTACGCCGAGACCGTCACGCGCTGGCAGAGCCTGTCCTATGGCCCCAATTACAACGCCGCCTACTGCCTCGCCGTGTGCCCCGCGGGCGCGGACGTCATCGGCCCCTATCTGGCCGACAAGCGGCGGCATTTGAGAGAGATCGTCGATCCGCTGATGCAGAAGCGCGAGACGGTTTATGTCGCCAAGGGCGCGGACGCGGCCGACCATGTGCGCAAGCGCTTTCCGCACAAGACGATCCGCTGGGTGAGACCCGGCGCGCGCGTCACTTCCGTGCGCGATTTTCTTTCCGGCGCGCCGCTGAGCTTTCAGCCGGGGAAGGCTGCGGGTCTCGACGCGGTCTACCACTTCGTCTTCACCGGCCCGCAGGCCTGCGAGGCCACGATGACCATTCGCAACCGCCGTCTCGAGGTGCGCGACGGGCTGCACGGTCAAGCGAACCTGAAAGTCACCGCGGATGGCGCAAGCTGGGTGCGCTTCCTCAACAAGGAGATCTCCATCTTGCGGCCGCTCGTCACGAGGGCCTTGCGGCTGAAAGGGCCGCCGCGGCTTTTGCTGGCTTTTGGCAAATGCTTTCCCGCCTGAGGGAACGCCTCATTCTTCCGCCGTCTCCTCGGGCTTCTCTTCCCGCTTTTGCGGCGCGGGGCGAGCTTTCGGCGCGCGCGACCACGGACGGTCCTCGCCGCGCGCGCGCGCCGTCGACCACGCTACGCCGCTTTCCGTGAAGCGCAGCGTCGCCGCGCCGGTCTCGGCCAGGCGCCTTCGGTCGATGACGATCTTCGCCGCGCAGCCCTGCGGCGCCTCGAAGGGCGCGGATCGGCGTCGGCGCGCAGCCATTGCTCGGCGGCGAAATCGTTCGTCCGCTTGCCGATGAGCGCGAGTTCGGCGCCCTCGACACGCAGCGCCGCCGCTTCGCCGGAGGGCGCGACGGCGAGGTCGAAGGGCGGCTCGGCGGCCGCGCCGAACAGCCCGATCAGCAGAAAGGGAACGGCGGTCAGGCGCATCGGCGCGCTGCGCCAGAGCACGGCGGAGAGCAGCGCCAGCGTCAGAAAGAAGATGGCCGAGGGCGCGAAGCTCCGCACGGGCAGGCCCGCGCCGGGCGCCGCCGCGATGAGATGCGCGATTTTCAGAACAAGCTCGATCCCGAAGCCGAGATACATCCAGAGCGGTCCATCAAGGCCGAGCGGATAGAGCGCCGCGCCGACGAGCGCGCAGGGCACGGCGAAAAACTCGATAATCGCGAGCGTGAGCGGATTGCCGATGAGCACATAGGGACTCAGCTCGTGAAAGTCGTTCGCCATGAAGGAGGCGGTGGCGAGCGTCGCGAAAAACGTGGCGAAGAGCGCCGCCGCCGGCCCGAGCGTCGCGAGGCGCGAAAAGCCGGAGCGAAATCGCGCCCAAAGGCTCGGCGCGCCGATGCTGGGGCGCGCCGCGTCCTCGCCCCAATAGCGGGCGTCGGAGCGCGTCTCATAGACGGCGATGAGCGCGGCGACCGCGGCGAAGGAAAGCTGAAAGCTCGCACCGAGCAGCGCCTCGGGCTCGAAGAGAATGACAAAGAACGCGGCGAAGGCGAGATTGCGCATCGACATCGCCGGCCGGTCGGAGAGGATCGCGACGAGCATCACGATCGTCATGATGAGCGCGCGCTCGGTTCCCACGCGCGAGCCGGTCGCGAGATCGTAGACGACGGCCCCGATGAGCGCGAGCGCGGCCGCCCATTTCTTGATCGGATAATTCAGCGCCAGCGTGCGCGACAGCGCGAAGAGGCGCCGCAGTCCGACGAAAAACACGCCGGCGACGAGGCTCATCTGAATGCCGGAAATGGTGACGATGTGAAAGATGCCGGCCTTGCGGATGAGCTCCTTGGCGTCGTCGGAAAGATAGTCGCGCTTGCCGCTGACCATCGCCGCGGCGATGGCGCCCGTGTCGCCTTGCAGCCGCTCATAAACCCGCGCCGCGAGCGCATTGCGAAAGCGGTCGATCGCCGCAAAAAAGCGCAGCGAAAAGGGCGCGGGATCGGGCGCCGGCATCGTCTCGACGCGGCCGAGCACGCTGCCCACAGCGCCGAGCCGATGGAAATAGGCCTCCCGCGCGAAATCATAGCCGGCCGGCAGGGAGGCCTGCGCGGGGGGCATGAGCCGCGCCTTCAGCGCGACGAAATCGCCGGTGGCGAACTGCGGCTTTCCGCGCAGCGTGAGGCGCACGCGCGCCGGGCGCGTGTCGCCGGGCAGGCCCTCGGCGCTCGCAACCCGCAAGAGGAAGCGCGCGCCTTCGCGTCTTTGGTCCAGCTCCTCGACGAAGCCCGTGAGCTCGCCGACGCCGACATGCGCGAGCACCGGCGCCTCGACGCGCGACGCGCGCCAAGCGGCGGAGTAGAAGCCCCCGCTCAGACAGGCGAAGACGACGAGCGGCGCGAAGAGGCGCGGATGGGCGCGCGCCTTGAGGGCGAGACCCGCCGCGACGAGAAACAGGACCAGAGTGGCCCAGAAGGAAGGCTCCCGCTCCGCCGCGAAATAGAGCAGCGCGCCCGCGCCCGCGGCGACCGGGCTCCAGAGAAAGGGCCGGCGCAAAGCGACCTCTCGCTCGAGCGCGAGGCGCAAGGCGCGGCTCAGCCGCAGCGCCAGCAGCGAAAAATTCGGAAACCGGCGCAGTCCCGCCGCGCCAGCAGTTTCTCCAATCAACACGCGCAAAAGAAGCGACTCCCCCAATGGGACGAAAAAGACTAGCGCGGGCGGCGCGGCTTGTCTTCAGGGATTTTTGTTTGGGAACCGCTTCCGCTGCACGCCGGCGGCGGGCGGCGATTCCCCAACCCTCCTCCTGAAGAGCCCGCGCAAGCGGGCGTCTCGAAGGAGGGGCGCGTGAGGAATCTTCCGAGCTTTTCTCAGCTGGCGACCTTCGACACGCGCCCTGCGGGCGCTGCTCAGGACGAGGGGGCCGGATTACGCCCGATCCCCACTGGGTCGAATTGCGCGCGCGCGCATGCTAGAGGGGCCCCACCCTTCCTCCCCAGAGCCCAGTCAACGGATGCCGACAGAAGTCATCACGCGTTTTGCGCCCTCCCCCACAGGCTTTCTCCACATCGGCTCCGCGCGCACCGCGCTGTTCAACTGGCTCTATGCGCGCAAGCACGGCGGGAAGATGCTGCTGCGCATCGAGGACACGGATCGCGAGCGCTCGACGCAACCGGCGATCGAGGCAATCCTCGACGGCATGCGCTGGCTCGGGCTCGATTGGGACGGCGACGCCATCTATCAATTCGCGCGCGCGCCGCGCCATCGCGAGGTGGCGGAAGAACTGCTCGCCAAGGGCAAGGCCTATCGCTGCTTCGCCACGCCCGCGGAGCTCGATGAGATGCGCGAAAAGGCCAAGGCCGAAGGCCGGCCGCCGCGTTACGATGGACGCTGGCGCGACCGAGACCCGGCGGAGGCGCCAGCGGGCGCAAGCTCAGTCGTTCGGCTCAAGGCGCCGCGCGAGGGGGAGACGATCGTCGATGACGCCGTGCAGGGGCGCGTCGCCTTCCCCAACAAGGATCTCGACGATTTCGTGCTGCTGCGCTCCGACGGCACGCCGACCTACATGCTCGCCGTCGTCGTCGACGACCACGACATGGGCGTCACGCAAATCATCCGCGGCGACGACCATTTCACCAACGCCGCGCGGCAGACGCATATCTACCAGGCGATGGGCTGGGAGACCCCGGCCTTCGCGCATATTCCGCTGATCCACGGCGCCGACGGCGCGAAGCTCTCGAAGCGCCATGGGGCGCTCGGCGTCGACGCCTATCGCGCCATGGGCTATCTGCCGGTGGCGCTGCGCAACTATCTCGCGCGGCTCGGCTGGAGCCAGGGTGACAAGGAGTTCTTCACGCCGCAAGAGCTCATCGAAGCCTTCGATCTCGCGCAGGTGCACCGCTCGCCGGCGCGCTTCGACTTCGTCAAGCTCGAGAACATGAACGGCCATTTCATGCGGGCGATGGCGGACGAGGAGCTTCTCGCCGCGCTGATCGAGACGCTGCCTTATCTCAAGGGAGGGCCGGAAGCGCTAGTCAAGCTCGACGAAAAGAAGCGCGCGCAGCTCCTCGCCGCCATGTCGGGCCTGAAGGCGCGCGCCAAGAACTTGAACGAGCTGCTGGAGGGCGCCGGATTCCTCTTCGCCGAGCGACCGCTCGCCCCCGACGAGAAGGCCGCTTCGCTCCTCGCCGGCGCCGGGGGCGAACGGCTCGCGGCGCTCAAGCCGCGGCTCGAGGCGCTCTCGGAGTGGACCGCCGCCTCGACGGAAGCCGCGGTGCGCGAGACGGCGAGCGCGCTTTCGTTGAAGCTCGGCGATCTCGCCCAGCCGCTGCGCGCGGCGCTCACGGGCAAGGGCGTCTCGCCCCCGATCTTCGAGGTGCTGGAGATTTTGGGCCGCGAAGAGAGCCTCGCGCGGATTGCTGATCAGGGGAACCAGTAGTCGAAAAAGCGACCCGCCATGACCGTGGGTTTCAGTCATGGCGGGTGCATCTAAGCGTTGACTTCACTGTTCCTAATTGGCCGAGCTTTGAGAAGAACCAGAAGACCCAGAGCTTGGGCAATTCGTGGAGCAAAATTGTCCGCTGAGGCCAATGGTGAACAAGTTGGCGTTCTTCCCTGTGCCCTCGTCCATTCCCCTTTGATACTGGATTTTGAAGTTTATTCCAGTCAGGAGCGGTATAGATGCGCTCGCTTGGAGTGCATAAGCGTTCTCTTTGCTTTGGAACTCGTGCCAGTAGTGATAGGTGGTGCTTAGGGTAAGTTGCGAGAGTTCGCTCCGCAAATACTGAGCCAGATTATCTTGCGGAAGTGGTGCGGACTGGTTCGGATCTGGGGCGAACGGCATGAATTTGACTATGGCCTGCGGTCCGAGCCGCTCGGCGCGCCTGAGATTCGAAAACAGGACAATATGCCTGGAATTGAGGGCCTCGTCGTATTCGAATATGAGCGACGGCAACAATTGAACGGTTCCAATGCCAAGCTTTTCGAGGAAGACGGGCTTACCGCTTGCCCATTCCCCCAATCCGATTGGCCACCCCAATTTTTCCACAATTTTTCCGGGAATGTCCCAGACCGGAAACCACTCCACAGCGCCGGAAAACTGCGTCGCCGGATCGATCGCCGTGATCTGCGTCTTTCCGATTTTGGCCAAAGTCCTCTGGGAGAGGTTGTCGGTCAGTTCTCCGGCCCGGAAGCGGAAATAATCTCCCACATATACTGTGTCGCATTTATCCGTTTTGCTATCGCAGTTTCGGGGAAACGGCTGCCCGTCAATCCAGCCGAGGACGAGATAGCCGCCGGCGAGGGTGTAATCCAGTGTATTCGTATTTGCAGGCGCCAAGGTGGATACGGTCGTGGAGGCTGGCGTGGACGAAGTCGTAGATGTTCCTGTGGTGCCGGATACCGAGGACGATGTGACTTTGTTAACGCCTCCATAGCCGCCAAATTCTCCGTACCAGGTGCTCCCCGGGCCGGGGGAGGGAAAGACGCTTCCCCCCGACAGATCAGGCGTCGGCTTCTGGCATGGTTTCCCCGAGGTCGCGGTGGAGTCCTTCTGGCAGGGAAGCGGAGAAAACTGAAACCCAATCGTGCCGACCGCTTGCAGCGTGAGTTTGGAGCTCTACGCGGCCCGATCGTCGGAGTAGCTGAGGGTGGCGCCGTTGCCGGAATTGGAGCCCGAACCGCCCGCGCTCGAACCGCCCGACGCAGGGCCCCAGGCCGATTCGGGATTGGGCGCGAGCTTGAGATAGCCGACGTCGGCGAAGTCCTTACCCAGTGCTACGACAATACCATTCTGTGTAAGTTGCGTGTCGAGCCAAGGCTTCGGTGCCGGGTTTATGTTGGCGACTATCGTCTTGCAGTCCTTATACAGAACATTATCTTCGTCTATGCCTTTTAGGGCTTTGTATACTTTTGGATTATAATCATTACCCGAAGTTTTTGCCTTATAGCTATCTTCTGTTACCTTGCAGCGTTCTGAAGTATCGGATTTATTGTTTTCATATGTTGTATTCGTCTTTACGTTATTGGACATCACGGTGCCAGAAAACGCTACAGTTGGTCGAATTCCAGTCGAAGTAGGAGCCACCGCAGCTTTTTTGTTCGCGAATTTGGCGATTTCCCTTATCTTGCCGGGCGGGACGTTTTGAAATGCCTGAAGCTTTCGCAATTGCTCGAAAAGCTCTTGCTCGCTCCACGTGAGCGTAGCGCCCGAGTTCGCGCGCGCGTCTCCCCCTGGGTAACCCGTCATCGCGATTGCTAGAGCGGTTTCCTCTCAAAGGGGGTCATATCCTGCGGCGGCGAAGAAGTTTGCGCATTCGCTTGGCGTGAAGGCTTGCAGCAGTTCGCCAATCCTGTTCCAGAGGCCGTCGACGGTTCGCTCGGCGGCCTTTCGCAACAGCGCCTTGAGCTTCGAGAAGGCCTTCTCGATTGGATTGAAGTCGGGACTGTAGGGTGGCAGATAGAGCAGGCTTGCGCCGGCCGCCTCGATCGCTTTGCGCACTTGCGCGCCCTTGTGGCTGCCGAGATTGTCCATCACGACAATGTCGCCCGACGCGAGCGTGGGGACGAGGACCTGATCGACATAGGCCTGGAACCAGACGCCGTTGATTGGCCCGTCGAGCACGAAAGGCGCGGTCAAGCCGCTCCGGCGCAGCCCGGCGACGAAGGTCGTGGTCTTCCAGTGACCGTGCGGGACGCTGGCGCGCAACCGCTCGCCTTTCGGAGCGCGCCCGTATTTTCGCGCCATGTTGGTCGAAGCCCAGGTCTCGTCGATGAACACGAGGCGCTCGGGATCGAGATCGAGCTGGCCCTCGAACCAGTCCTCGCGCCGCTTCAGAATGTCCGGCCGCTCTTGCTCGCTCGCATGGGCGGTCTTTTTTTCCATGTGATGTCGTGGCGGTCGAAGAAACGCCACAGCGCGCCAATGCTGAAGCGATGCCCGCGCTCGGCGAGCCGCGCCTGAAGCTCTTTGAGCGTGATGTCGCAGACTTCGTCGACCAGCGACAGGATCAGGCCCTTGTGCGCGTCGATGCGCGCCGACCAGCGGTCGCCGCCGCGTTTCCCCGCCGCTGGGCTGCCGGTCTCCTTGTCGCGCGCGCACCAGCGAATGGCGCTCGCCGCCGAAACCCCGAAGCGCTCCGCCGCCTGCCGACGGGACATGCCGCTGGAGACGGCGGCGACGACGCGTTCACGAAGATCAAGCGAAAGGGTCTTCTTCGACATGCCCGCCGGCCTCCTTCGCCAGCAGGCAGGGTGAATCAGACTTCAGCCGATTCGGGAATCCCCTTCGATTCACTCAGACAGGAAACCGCTCTAGAACAGCGGCGCTAAGGATATTTGATGTTTTTACCATGCGTGACATCGCAGATCTCCGATATGATGCTTCATTGGAAAACGCAGACACACGTAATCATCCTCCGTATTTCTACGAAGATACGAGCACATTTTTGTGCTCTCTTGAGCTATGCGGGATTCACAAGCTGAGTGCTACTCGTCAGGATACAGGACGCGGCACTGCCGTTTTCAGGATTTGAACTATCGACTCGGAAGAGCTTTTGGCGCGCGGAATACCGTGAGAAAGAGAATGTAATCAGTGAATCGATCAGGCAAGCCCTACGACCCTGGCTCAGGAGAAAAAGTTTACCGTGTGTCCCAATAGACACACCCCATCCACTTGCGAGGCAAACTCGGATCATCCATTAAAATATTGAATGCAAACATGAAAATCACTCCCTGATTACAAATTGGGCTTTATAATTTGTTTACTTTTGAAAGCCGTTGAATCACCCGAAGCCCGATGCTTCACCGCCAAGGGACGACTCCAAGCGACGAAACTTGATCGATGGAAATCGAATCACGTTCGGCTACTTCTGGCTACTCGGTAGCAACCTCCCCGGCGAGACGCGCGCTCATGTTCTGCGTGGATGGCGCGCGTTGAAACCTGGCAGGGCGCCTTTAGCTTTCGGCGGGCGCCGGCGACGCTTCGCCGAAGTGGCGATGGCTGCTTGACAAGCCCCCGCTTTGTTATAGCGTTTTGCACTGCACAATAGCTTGCTGCGGCGCGAGAGCCGCCCTCGTTCATGGCATGCGACCTGCAGGGCCGCCGAGCGAGGACGTCTCAGCCAGGGGAGATTATGATGAGCGACGCCAAAAGTTCTCTCACGGCCGGCGGAAAGACGATCGAGCTTCCGGTCATTCCGGGCTCGCTCGGGCCGGACGTTCTCGACATCCGCTCGCTCTATGGCGAGACCGGGAAGTTCACCTTCGATCCCGGCTTCACCTCCACGGCGAGCTGCGAATCGAAGATCACCTTCATCGACGGCGATGAGGGCGTGCTGCTCTATCGCGGCTACCCCATCGAGCAGCTCGCCGAGCACGGCGACTTCCTCGAGACCTGCTATCTGCTGCTTTACGGAGAGCTGCCCACCCCGGCCCAGAAAGCCGACTTCGACTATCGCATCACGCGCCACACGATGGTGCATGAGCAGATGGCGCGCTTCTTCCAGGGGTTCCGCCGCGACGCGCATCCAATGGCGGTCATGGTGGCGTCCGTCGGCGCGCTCTCGGCCTTCTATCACGACTCGACCAATATCGCCGACCCGACGCAGCGCATGATCGCCTCGACGCGCATGATCGCCAAGGTCCCGACGCTCGCGGCGATGGCCTATAAATATTCGATCGGCCATCCCTTCGTTTACCCCAAGAACGACCTCGACTACACGTCGAACTTCCTGCGCATGACCTTCGCGATCCCCTGCGAGGATTACAAGGTCAACCAGATTGTTTCGCGCGCGCTTGACCGCATCTTCATCCTGCACGCCGACCACGAGCAGAACGCCTCGACCTCGACGGTCCGTCTTGCCGGTTCTTCGGGCGCCAATCCTTTCGCCTGCATCGCCGCCGGCATCGCCTCTCTCTGGGGACCGGCGCATGGCGGCGCGAATGAAGCGGTGCTCAAAATGCTCGAAGAGATCGGCAGCGTCGATCGCATCCCGCATTTCATCGCGCGCGCCAAGGACAAGAACGACGCCTTCCGTCTGATGGGCTTCGGCCACCGCGTTTACAAAAACTACGATCCGCGCGCGAAGCTCATGCAGCAGACGACGCGCGAGGTGTTGCGGGAGCTCGGGATCAAGGACAAGCTGCTCGACGTCGCGCTGGAGCTCGAGCGCATCGCGCTGCACGACGACTATTTCATCGAGAAGAAGCTCTATCCGAACATCGACTTCTATTCGGGCATCACGCTCAAGGCGATGGGCTTCCCGACGACGACGTTCACCGTGCTCTTCGCCATCGCCCGCACGGTCGGCTGGATCGCGCAGTGGAAGGAGATGATCGAGGACCCCGGCTCCAAGATCGGCCGCCCGCGCCAGCTCTACACGGGAGAAAAGCGCCGCGACTACACGCCGATCGACAAGCGCGGCTGAGCGCGGAACTCGCCTCTCTCCCCTTGGGGGGAGGCGCAGGCCCGAGCGCCTGTCTCAAGTGAAAATTTCTGGCGCAGCGACGCCCCTCGTGATCCACTCCCCGCCAAACGCCTGCTCGGGGGTTGCGCAAGCGACAAGGGATCGTCATGGCGACGCGCCGAAATTTTCTGCAAGCCGCCGGTGGCTTAGCCGGATCACTTTACACGCAGCCAGAGGCGCGCGCCGACCGCCCGCCGAAATCCTCTGCGGGGTTGCCGCGACAGCCCAACATCATCGTCCTGATGACCGATCAGGAACGCTATCACACGCATTGGCCGGGCGGCTGGGTCGAAGCCAATCTGCCGGCGTTCAAGCGACTGCAGCGGCACGGTCTGACCTTCCATCGCGCCTACACCGCGGCGAGCGAGTGCTCGCCGAGCCGGGCCGCTCTGATGACCGGCCAATTCGCCCCGGCGAACCGGGTGGCGCGAACCTTCCTCTGGCCGGGCCTGCCGGAGTTGCGGCAGCGCGCCAATATCGGCTCCCTGCTACGCGATCACGCCGGCTATCATGTGGTGTGGAAGGGCAAGTGGCACCTGAGCTTCCCGCAAAACGCCAATCCGGGGTCAGGCGGGGACGACTGGACGGCCGCCGATATTGCGGAGTTCGAGCGCCGTTACGGGCTCGCGGAGTGGAATCCGCCGGATGCCGGCAACGCGATCCAGCCGAACCAGCCGAGCGTGTTCGGCAATTTCAACGGCCTCGCGACGCTCGGCGGCGGCCGCCCGAACAATGACGGGCGTTACGTCGACGGGGTCACGCCCGGCGCCACAGGCCAGACTCAGGGAGTCGGCGGCGAGAGCGTGCTGCAGTTTCTGGCGCGCGCGGGCAATCTCGACCGGCCCTTCTGCCTCTTCGTCTCGCTCGTCAATCCGCATGACATCGGCTTTTTTCCCGACGGCTGGAAGGAGGGCGGCTACCGTCGCGAGGATTTCGCCTCGCTCGGCGTGGAGCTGCCGCCCAATTTCAACGACGATCTATCGACGAAACCCGCCATTCAGCAAAAAGCCCGCGCCGCCCTGAATCTGAAGGCGCCGCTGAAAACCGCGAGCGAGCAGCGCGACTACGTCAATTTCTACGCCTATCTGCATAAGATCGTCGATCGTCACATCATGACGATTCTCGATGCGCTCGACGCGCAGGGACTGACGGAACGCACGATCATCGTTCGCCTCGCCGATCACGGCGAGCTTGGCCTGTCGCATGGCATGCGAGAGAAGAGCTACAGCGCCTATGAAGAGATGATCCACATCCCGCTCGTCGTCTCCAATCCGATTCTCTTTCCCGAGCCACGCGAGACGCAGGCTTTCTACTCGCACCTCGATCTGCTGCCGACGCTCATGGAGCTCGCCGGCGCGCCGCAGCTGGCAGCGCACGCTCTCGGGCGCAGCATGGGGCCCGTGTTGCGCGATCCTTCCGCAAGCGTTCAGGAGTCGATCCTCTTCTCCTACGACGACGTCTTCGGCCTGCCGGTCGGCGCGGCCGGCGCCAATCTGCGCGCGCTGCGCGAGGGCGACTGGACCTATGCGGTCTATTTCGGCGTCGACGGCGCCGGCTTGGACTATGAGCTCTACGATCTCGGCGCCGATCCGCTGCAGATGAGGAATCTGCTCTATGGCTCCCCCACGCCCGACACTCGAGCGGAGTGGGCGCGCCTGCACAGCCTGTTGACGCAAAAGCTGATCGAAGCCGGCAATCTGCCGACGGCCTTCCCCTGGCCGATGGCGCCGGCAGCTGCGCCCGCGCGCAAATGACTCGCTCTCAGCGCAGAGTCTTGCCTTTCGCGCCGGTGAAGGGAAGCAGGCTCACCGGAGACGCGCGATCGGCGGGCCGGGTTAGGCCGTCGAGGAAGACCTCGCGCACGGCGTTGACCTCCGACGACTCCCCGTCCAACGCGACGAGACCGCGGTCAAGCGCCGCTTGGGCGGAAAGAGAGCCGTCGAGCAGCGAGGCGAGAACCGTCTCATTCGTCACGATCACGACGTCCTGCGGCTCGGCGCCCGCCGCATGAAGCTCGAGATCGAGCCCCGTCGCCGTTGGCTTCAGTCTCGACCAGAGCTGCGACTCGATGAAGAGCACGGCAAAGCTCGGCGCCGCGCCGCGAGTCTTGACGTCGGCCAAGCGGCGCTGAAGCTCCTGCACATGCGCGGCGGCGCGCCAATAGCCCCTAGGGCCGCGCTCGATCGGCGCAAGCGCCGCTTTATCAAGCGCGCCACTCTCGACAGCGTCGCGCACGGCAAAAGCCACCGCGAGCGATTTCGGGTGCTGGGCGCTCAGGCTCGCGCCCATGACCCCGTCGAAGCCGCAAGCCGAAAGAGGAGCCGGCGCAGCGCTCGAGATCAGCAGCAGGGCGCCGATGCGAGCGACGATCTTCGGCTTGCGTCCCACGCCCGCTGCTCCTCGCTCGATCACGGCGTCACGATGTTGAACCAGAAGGGAAAGGCGTCGAGCAGGCCGACGAATTCCACGAAGGCCTCGCGACGGCCCTCGACCTTGAGGTCGCCCGAAGCGACGGCTTGCTCGACTGTGACCTCGCCGAGCTGGATGCGGTCGAGCGTGGATTTTGCGAGCGACAGCCTCGCGTCGGCGTTGGGCGCAAAGCCCTTGGAATAGTTCAACACCCCGTTCTCCACCTTGAGCGAATAAGGCTTCTTCAAATCCGTGAAGTTGACGTCGAGCGTGATCTTCTTCCCCGTCGCGCGCGGCCCGTTGAGCTTCACGGCGAGATAGTCGAAGGTCATCTCGGGCGGCATCGCCGTTATGACGTCGGCGCTCGCCGAGCGGACGCCGCCGGCGTTGGGCGTTCCGTTGCGCAATTCGAAAGCGCCCTGCAGATAGATGGAGCGCCAGGTGCCCGCTTCCGCCTGATAGCCCATCTGCTCATAGGCGTCGGCCAGCAGATCCTTCGCCGCCTTGTTGTGGGGCTCGGCGAAGACGACATGCCGCAGCGCCTCGGCGACCCAGCGGTACTCGCCCTTTTCGAAATCGGCTTTAGCGCGTTTGAGGATCGCGGCCGCGCCGCCCATGTATTCGACGTATTTCTTCGCGGCGTCCTCGGGCGGCAGCGGATCGAGCGACGACGGGTTCGCGTCGTAAAATCCCATGTAGCGTTGATAGATGGCGCGCGTGTTGTGCTTGAGCGTGCCGTAATAGCCGCGATTGGGCCACGCCTTGTGGAGCTCCGGCGGCAGCGTGATCATGTTGGAGAGCTCGACGCCCGTGTAGCCCTTGTTGAGCAGATTGAGCGACTGGTCGTGCATGTATTTGTAGAGATCGCGCTGCTTCTTGAGATAGTCGACGATCTTGTCCGTTCCCCAGAGCGGCCAGTGATGCGACTGGAATTTCACATCGGACTTGTCGCCATAGAGCGTGATGGCTTCGTCGAGATATTTCGCCCAATTCAGCGGATCGCGCACGAGAGCGCCGCGCAGGGTCAGGATGTTGTGCATCGTGTTCGTCGCGTTCTCGGCCATCCAGAGCGCGCGGAACTGCGGAAAATAGGTGTTCATCTCGGCCGGCGCCTCGGTATTCGGCGTCAGCTGAAACACCATGCGCACGCCGTCGATGGTGACGGCCTCGCCGGTTCGCTTGATTTCGCGCGTCGGCAGGATGAGCGAGACCGTTCCGACCGAATTGGTCGGGCCGAGGCCCGCGCCGACGGAGCCTTGCTCGCCGCGCGGCAGCAGCGCGCCGAACATGAAGACCGCGCGCCGGCTCATGGCGTTGCCGGCGATCACATTCTCGCTGATCGCATGTTCGGTGAAATGCTCCGGCGCGAGAATCTGCACCTTCTTCTGATTGGGGTCGCTCTCGTCGATGATGCCGCGGACGCCGCCAAAATGGTCGACATGCGAGTGGCTATAGACGACGCCCGTGACCGGCCGCTTGCCGAGATGTTCATTGACGAGATCGAGAGCGGCTTTGGCCGTCTCGACGGAGATCAGCGGATCGAAGACGATCCAGCCGGTGGCGCCCTGAATGAAGGTGATGTTCGAGAGGTCGTAGCCGCGGACCTGATAGATGCGGTCGGCCACCTTGTAGAGGCCATATTGCATGACGAGCTGGGCGTTGCGCCAGAGGCTCGGGTTCACCGTGTCGGGCGCGGGCTTGTCTGGCGAGATGAAGGCCTTGAAGCTCTCCATGTCCCAAACGGGCGCGCCCTTGGCATTGGTGATGCGCAAGGTGTCCGGCTTCGCGATGAAACCGCGGGCGGCGTTCTCGAAATCCTCCCGGTCGCCGAAGTTGAGACTCTCGAGCACCTTGCGGTTGGCCGCCTTGGTCGCCTCCGTCGCGGGCTTCGGCGCGGCTTGAGAATAAGCGCTCTGCGCTGCGACCGAGGCCGCGCCGGTCACGATGAACACGAGGAGGAAATTTCGCCAAGGACGATGCATGGAAGATTCTCCTAGGACGCCAACGGCCGGTTGGCTTGAGACTTCTTGAGGCCCGGACCTCCCGCGAGGAGGTCGGAGAGCCAGCGCGCCGAGGGAAATTGCTCAAGCAGCGTCAGCATTGCAATAGTGATCGGCACGCCGAGGAAGGCGCCGAGCGCGCCCCACAGGAAGGTCCACAAGACCACCGAGAACACGACCGCCGGGGGAGAGATCGAGAGCGCCGAGCCGGAGAAGATCGGCTCCAGCAGGCTGCCGATGACGAATTGAATGATCGTCACGCCGATCAGCACATAAACGGCCGTCGCGGGCGCATCGGCCTGAACCAAAGCGAACAGCGGCAGGAGGACCGTGACGAGGATCGAGCCGATGTAAGGCAGGAAGTTCAGCGCGAAGGCCAGCACGCCCCAGGCGCCGGCGAGATCGAGCCGCATAAAGGCCACGAAGCCCCAGATCGCGAGCCCCGTGGCGATGCTGGCGATGCTCCGCACGAAGAGATAGGAGCGGAATTTCTCGCCGATGCCACGTCCGGCGGCGAGGAGCTGCCGCGCGAGATCTTGATCCTTGAGCCGCGCGATGTTCACTTGCACGGCCTCGGTCTCGGCGAGACCCATCATGGCGTAGAGGAAAACCAGCGCGGCGAAGGCCGCCATGGTGTTCAGCCGCAGAGCGACGGCTCGGAAGAAGGCGATGAGCGAGGCGGCGTTGAAATGATCGGCGAGCGTCGCGAGAATGTAAATGTCGTGCTCCTCGAGCCAGGCGGTCGAGCTGATGAGCGTGGCTTGGATGCGTTCGAAATTATCGCCGAGCCATGTGGCGACTTGCCCGCCGCCCCAGACGATCACGGAAAAAAGCGCGAGCACGCAAACGATGGTCAGGCCGATCGTGACGACCGTCGCGATCCACTTGCCGATTCTCTCCTTGAGGAATTGATAAAGGGGCCAGCTCACCTCGATGAGGAAAAAGCCGAGCACGACGGGCTCGACCACCGCCTGTCCGAGATTACAAAATAGGGCGAAGATCAAAATGAGATGCGCGGCGACCGCAGTGTTGAGGAGAGCGCCGTTGACCTGCACGAGCCGCCTCCAGCGGAATGCGCGCCTCTCGTCCGCGGGTCGGGACGTCGCCGCGGCGGACAGGGTGAAGACTGGGCTTCGTCGCTTCGAAGCTCGCGCCCATAAGCCTTGCTCGGGGCGGCCGCGTCAAGCTGTCCTCACGCTCCACGCTTTGCATTGCTTAATGCTGTCGACCCGCGACGCTTGACGCGACCGCACGCCGCGAGGCTTTATTCGTTTGCCCAATCCCGCGGCGGACGCGGTCCATCTGCAACGGGCCGCAGATTTGAGGAGCGCGAACAGAGCAAATGCGGGTTCCGATCAAGAAAATTGTCAAAACCGCTTTGATGTTGGCGGGCGCCGCGCTCCTGACCTTTCTCGGCGTTCGCATATACGATACGCAGCGCGGGCTCCCGCTCGAGCCATGGCACCTCTACACGCCGCGCGAGATGACGGTAGACGAGCTCGACCGCGCCGATTGGCGCGGCTATCTCGAAGCGGAGCAGAAAATCTTTCAGTCGGTGCAGACCAACGTCACCGACAAATTGCCGCCGCAGGACCAGGTCCCTTATAATCGCTACTATGCCGAGAGCCCGGTCAATCCGGCGCGTTTCGCGCAGGACTGGAACCGCTCCTATGCGCTTGCGCCCAGCAAGGAGCCCGCGGGCGCCGTCGTGCTTCTGCACGGCCTCACCGATTCGCCGTACAGCCTGCGTCACATCGCGACGCGCTATCGCGACCGCGGCTTTTACGTCGTCGCCATCCGCGCGCCGGCGCATGGCACGGTGCCGGCGGCTCTCGCCAGCACGGATTGGGAGACCTGGCTCGCTGCGACGCGGCTTGCGGTGCGGGAGGCGCGCCGTCTCACGCCGCAGCCCCTGCCCCTGCATATCGTCGGCTTCTCGAACGGCGGCTCTCTTGCGCTGAAATACGCGCTCGACGCCATCGAAAACCCGGAGCTCGCGCGGCCGGATCGTCTGATCCTCGTCTCGCCCATGGTCGGGATCACGCGCTTCGCACGCTTTGCGGGGCTCGCCGGTCTGCCGGCCTTTTTGCCAGCCTTCGCAAAAGCGGCGTGGCTCAGCGTCCTGCCCGAGTTCAATCCCTTCAAATATAATTCATTTCCGGTGAACGGCGCCCGCCAGTCCTATCGCCTGACGACGGCGCTGCAGACGCAGATCGCGCGCCTCGAGCGCGAGGGACGGCTCGCGGCCCTGCCGCCGATCCTGACCTTTCAGTCGGTCATGGATTTCACCGTCAGCACGCAGTCGGTCGTCTCCGGACTCTATGCGCATCTGCCGGCCAACGGCAGCGAGCTCGTGCTTTTCGACGTGAATCGCACCGCGAAATTCGGCCCGCTGCTGCGACCTTCTGCCGAAACCGCCTTCTCCCGGCTCATGCCGCCCGAAGCGAGAAACTACCGGCTGACGCTCATCACCAACGCCGGAGAGGGGACCGACGACGCCGTCGAGCGCGTCGTCGAGCCGGGCGCGACGGCCGAGCGCACAAAAGCCCTGGGGCTGGCTTATCCGAAAGGCGTGTTCTCGCTCTCGCATGTCGCGCTCCCCTTCCCCCTCACCGACTCGCTTTACGGGCTGACCCCTGACGATCGCGAGGATTTCGGCATTCATCTCGGCGCCCTGCCGCTGCGCGGCGAAAGAGGCACGCTCATCGTGAGCCTGGACGCGCTCTTACGGATGTCGTCGAACCCGTTCTTCCCCTATTTGACGGCGCGAATCGAGGAGCAGCTGCCGGCCCCGCTAGCGACTGAACTTCCCCAGGCTGCGAAGGAGTCTGCAAAACCGCCTCACGGCCGAAACCCACCGCTTCGGCAGTCGCGATAACGATAACCTCAGGCTATAGCCTCCTCCGCTACGAATCGGGCGGAACCAGGCTCGACGGACGAGGGAAATGAATGAGCGAGTTGCGGGATCTCCAACACGAGAGCAAGCCGGCCCCGGCCGAACATTACGACGCCGAGGGCGCTTATGACCGCTGGGCCCCGTTTTACGACCTGATCTTCTCGCTCTGGCTGGAGCCGGGGCGACGCGCCGGCGCGGCCGCCGCCGCGCAGGCCGACGCGCATATTCTCGACGTCGGCGTGGGCACCGGTTTGGAGCTGCCGCTCTTCCCCCCAACCGTACGCGTCGTTGGCGTCGATCTCTCCGAGCCCATGCTGCATCGGGCGAACGATCGCGTCCGGCGGCGGCGGCTTGCGAATGTCGAGGGACTGGTCTGCGGCGACGCGAGCCGGCTCGGGTTCAAGGATGCAAGCTTTGGCTGCGCGGTGCTGATGTATGTCCTGAGCGTCACGCCGCGCCCGGAGGCGATCCTCGACGAGGTCGCGCGGGTCCTCAAGCCCGGCGGCGAGATCATCGTGGTCGGCCGCGTCAGTCCCGAAGCTTCGGCGCTGGTCTCCTTTGAAAAATGGATCGGGCGACGTTTCGGCTCGCAGATCGGGTGGCGCCCGCATTTCCCCTGGAAAGTCATCGACGACTGGATCGAGAGCCGCGCCGGCGCGCGCCTTGTCGAGCGGCGCGGCATCCCGCCCCTGGGACTCTTCACGCTCACCCGCATTCAACTCGGCGGCTGAGGAAAGTCGACAAGCTTACCGACAGACCACCGTCCCGCATTTTTTCGCCTCTGCGACGGCATGCTTGAGCGAGCGCGGTCCGGGCCAGCCGAGGATGGCGGCGCCGCCGATCACGAAGGAGGGCGTGGCCTCGAGCCGAAGCTGCTGCGCCAAGCGCGCCTGCTTCACCAGCGCCTCGGTGACGGCAGGGCTGTTCGCCGTGTCCTTGACCTTGGCGGGGTCGAGCCCGAGCTCCTGCGCGACGGCGAGCGCCGCGGCGCCATTCGCATGTTCGCGTCGCTTGAACAGGCGCACGTGGAAATCGTAAGCCGCCTCGGGGCCGGCGAGCGCCAGCACCGCCTGATGGACCTTGGCGGCCTCGGCCGACTCGGGCGACAGCACCGCGTAATCGACGAGACCCAGGCGCATCGACGGCTCGCTTGCGACCAGCGCGTCGAGATCGCCGACCGCCTCGCGACAATAGCCGCAGTTGTAGTCGAAATATTCGATCAGCGAGACCTTGGCGTCGGCGGGCCCCTTCCAGACGATGCCGGGAAATTTCGTCGGGTCGAGTCCCGCCGGAAGCTTCGAATTGACGACCGGCGAGCCGTCGTCGGCGCGCAGCGGAAAGGCGTGCGGCTCCTGCTGCGCGGCGGCTTTAGTCGCGAGCCAGAGGGCGGCGAAGCCGAGAGCGGACCTTCTGCTTAACATGAGACTGCCTCCTAGCCTGGCCAAACTCGCTTAGCGCCATGCGAGTCATCCTTCCGCGCTAACGCCAACGCCGGGTCTCTTGTTCCACGGCTCGCCGGGCTTCGCCAGGGGGAGGCGAGGGCTGCGCTCAGCTCGAGCCCCGCACGGCGGGCTCGGCGTGGCGGCTCGAAGCGCGCGACTCGCGGGCCTTCTCCTCGAACTGAGCGCGCAGCCGCGCCACGCTCTCGATTCCGATCCCTCGCGCCTCCGTGCGGACGCCATAGGCGCGCAGCCGCGCGAAGGAACGCGACAAGGTCTCCTGCGTCACGCCGAGACAGGCTGCGACGAGCCGCTTGTCGTAGGGCAGACGAAACCGGCATTGATCCTCGTCGGGCGGACAGAAGGAGATGAGAAAGCGCACGAGCCGGTGCTCCGCGCTTCTCGCCTTCAACGATTCGATCTCTTCCGTGAGCGCGTCGACGGTCCGCTTGGCGTCGGCGAGCGCCGCCAAGGCGAGGGAAGGATGGTCGTGCATAAGTCTGGCGAAGCGGCCCGCCGGAATCTTGAGCGCCGTCGTCGGCCCGACCGTTTCGGCGGAATAGTGATGCGTCTCGCCTCCGCCAATGGGGGCCTCGTTGAGGCTCGCGCCATCCGCGCGCATGCCGATCAGGGTCTCGTCGCCGCTGACGGCCGTTCGCGTGAGCTTCACGAAGCCGCGAACGACGAAGCTCATCGCGATCACCCGCTCTCCCTGGCGGAAGAGGACGGCGCCCCCTTGATACAACTCGACCTTCGCTTCCGCCGCAAGACGTTGCAGGGTCGCGTCTTCGATCTCCGCGAAGAATGGAAATTCTCGCAGTGGCGGCGGTTCGGACATGCGCGGGCTCTATTTGTTTCCGTTCCGCCGTCGCCGCGCGGCGGAACGCCCCCTCCGTACTATTGCTCCGGCTTCTCGCCCTCGAGTCGGGCCGGCCAGTTAAGCGCAGGCTAACGCTAAAGACGCGGTCGCGAAAGCCGGCGCGGATTCTTTGCAGAGGCTTTTGCGCGCCTTTATGGAGCCGAGGCCTCGAGAGCGTGGCCACGCTTAAGCAGAAAGATCGCCTGCGCGCCGAAGAGATTCATGACCGGCAAGGGCGCGGCGACTTGAAAAGGCGCGCCCGCGAGATCGAGCGCCATGCCGCGCTCGATGACCGCGCCGACCTCTTCCGAAAGATCGACGAAATCTTTGATGGTGCAGAGATGGATATTGGGCGTCTCGTGCCAGCTGTAATGCAGATTCGTCGAGCGCGGCATGCGGCCATAGAACAGGAGCTGCATGCGCACGCGCCAATGTCCGAAGTTC
>CAWCTS010000039.1:0-71479 GCA_963798515.1 uncultured Alphaproteobacteria bacterium | reverse complement strand
CCCGCATTCGTGACCGGAGGTCACAACATTGTCGAGCGTGATGTCCCAAATGCCGTCGGCGATCTTCTTGACGGGAATGGCCTCCTTGGTCGTCCCTTCCGGCGAGGAGATGCAGGCGAGCGGCTCCATGGTGGTTCGGTCGAACACCACACCGACAGCGAACATGCGCAGTGTGACCAACGACAACGGATGAAACGGATGGTGGACGCAGTTGTCCGCGCCCGTCAGCGTTTTCACGGAATTGCCGGGCAGCTGACCCGTGTAGGCGAGATATTCGCCCATCGGCACCATCTCCCAGTCGAGCTTGTTGCCCTTCGTGCCACGGAAGTCGTAAAGGCCGGTCTCGGGGGCTTTGACGAGGCGGGTGACGCGCACCTTGCCGCCCTTGAACCAGTTATCCTGCAGCAGGCCGTTAGGCTCGTTCCCGATCCAGTCGAAGCGGAAGGCTTCGATCACCTCGGTCTTGTTGGCGCCGGTCGCGCGCTTGAAGAAAGCGACGATGTCCTTCTGGCCGTCGGAGACCGAGAAGCCCGTGGCGTCCGGGAAAATCACCGTGTGGACGCCCAGGCCGACGCCGGTCGAACTCGGCGACGTTTTCCAGGAGGTTCATCTGTGAGCCGTCGAAGCCGAACTCGATAGATCTGATTGCCCTGGCCCCACAGCGGATCGAGCATGCCATGCTCGCGGATTTGGGTGGGGATGCCGTAGATCAAAACGTTCTGGCCGCCCTGGGTGGAGTTCACGAACTCGAAGCCCTTGCGTGGATCCGCCGAGGGGAAGGCCGCAAGATGATGTGCAATGGGACAGCTGTCGCCGTAATTCCAATATTCAATCCACGCCATGGTCTTTCCCGTGGCGAGATCCTGCACCTGGGCGCCGCCGCCGAGCTTCGTCGGCGTGAGCCAAACATAGTCGCCGAGGGTGGCCATTCGCAGCGCCTCGGCCTCGGCCGCCTCGGCTGGAGGCGCGAGCAGATTGGCGTCACCCATCAAGCGTGAAAACAAGCCGGTGGCGTTTGCGGAGCGTGCGCCGAGAATCGTGCCGACAATGCCGGTCGTCGCCGCGGCCAACAGCTTACGCCGACTGACTGGACCGTGCTGATTGTCCAGATCTTGTCACATTAGGAGCTGTAACCGGCGCGCTTTCGAGACCATCGCCCATTCGCGACGAGCTGTTTTTCTCGACAGACATTTCTTCTCCCCTTGTCTACAGTCGATAAGCGCTCCAGTCTTGTCGCTGAATAGTCGTCGCCATGAGCCACCGCGGTGTGGCGCACGGAGAACGCCACCCCGCGGACAGAGGGGAGTGGCGGCTGTTTCTGCCGGAGCTTCTGTAGCCCAAAGGTGCGCCACTTTTCTGCACGGCGTCAATCGGCAGACCGCCCAAATTGAGCGTTCCCGTGATTACGCTGATGACACGCCGCTCCTCGCGCCAACTGTTGACATTAATCGCGTACCAGCCACGCCCATATCAGATCATAGCTGATGGCGAGGACGATGGGGCCAAGGAACACGCCAATCATGCCATAGGTCATGACCCCTCCGATTATGCCGATCGTGTAAAGGATCATCGCGGCTGTCTTCCCACGGCCCATGACATAGGGCTTCAAGAGACCGTCAATGGCGGTGATCGCCGCCATGCACAGGGCGAGCGCCAACAAATAAGGAAGGGTGACGCTGTTCCAGGCCCAAACCAGGATCGGTATCGCCACGGGTATCGGGCCGATTTGGAAAATCGCCAGAAAAAAGATGGCGAACGCCAAAAAACTTGCTCCCGGCAGCCCCGCAAGAGCCATGACCGTGCCTGCGAGAATCGCTTCGAACGCGGAAACGCCGATCACGCCGCGCGACACTGAGCGGATCGTCGCGCTGGCGACCCGAACAAAGGTTGCCCCATGCTCGGGATCAATCTTTTGTGCAAGCTTCGAGCCCATCGCCGCGAGAGAAGCTCCAAACGGCAGCAAGACTCCCATCACGACTAGGGAGGTGGAGAAGTTTACCGTGGTCTGGCCCGCGCTTCCCGCCACCGCGAGGAGCTTGTCGCCTACGACCTGCAGCTGCGGCATGAAGGGCGCAAGCGCCGCCTGCAAATGCGTCGACGCTCGGTTCCACCACTGGAAAAGCGGGTCTCCAATGACGGCCCATGTCTTGATGGAGGCGGGAAGAGGCGGCAGCAGCGCCGTTCCCGATTCGATGCGATCGACGAGTTCTTGCGACACATCCAGAAGATCGACCCCCAGCCAAGCGATAGGACCGATGACAACGAGCAGACCGAGCGCAGTCAGAATGACAGCCGCAGCGATGCGGCGCCCCTTCAAGGCCGTCGTCAACCACGCAAACACTGGGTAAAGCGAGACGGCCAATGTGACGCTCCAAACAAAGATCGGAGCGAAGGGCATGACAACGGCCAGAGCCATGTAGCCCAGAACGGCGATGACGACGATGCGGATCGACAATCGGAAGATTTCAGCGTCGGAGCGCCCGAAGGTCGGGCCCGCAGGGCCTTCAGTGGGTTTCTCGTCGTGGTGAATTGTCGTCACTCGCGCTGCTAGACCCAATTTTCTGTTCGTCTCTGAAGCGGAACTCTCGTGACATGAAAGCGCTTCAATTCGCCTTCGCGCGAAGGACGCGGGTATATTTTTATGAGCGCCTTGGTTATCGCGCAAGCGCTCATAATGAGCAGGCTCATCCTCGAGGGACGCGCCGCCGCGTGCATAAGTGGGGGGGCCCGTCACCGCGACGTCAACGTCATCAACTCGGTCGGATCATCTGGGCGCCGAGCCACAACGTGGAACGATAAAAGAAAATTTGCAGTCGATGTGGCATTGAAAGCGCGGGTGAGCATTTCTTCGCTCGCTCTCGCCGCGCAGGGAAGAGACGACAAAATCGCACAAAAGCGGAGGGGAGATAAAAAACACAACAGGCTACGTTGCCGGGCCAGCTTGTCGCAGTCTTCAAGACGCGCCGAGCCCGCCGCCAAGCCATTCACTGTTAACCCCTCGTCGAGCGAGGGGGCCAAGTCTCGCAACCGCCCCCTCTTTCTCTTTGAGTGTTAGGCCGCCTTTGCTCGCTCGGCGTCGGGCGCCTCCATCGCTCTCAGATACAGGTCGAGCAGGGACTTATGCTCGTCGCGCTCATCCCGATCCTGTTTGCGCAGACGGATGATCTCCTTCAGCACCTTCACATCGAAGCCATCGCCTTTCGCTTCGGCGAAGATTTCTTTCTTCCCTTCGTTGAGCCCTTTGATCTCTTCCTCGATATGCTCGATGCGCTCGATGAATGAGCGGATGCGGTCGCCCGCGATTCCCACAGTATCGGTCATGCATCTCTCCCTGATTGGTGCGGGAGGACGCTAGGGGCTTCTGAGTAAGAGAGTTGTTAACGCGCTTATCGCCGTCCTTTTCATTGCCGTCCAGACAGTGGCTGAAAAAGTAGAGACGACGGTCGGCCCTGCCGCTTGGACGTGAGCTTCACGTCTCGAGCACCACCTTCCCCTTATTGCGCCGCGTTTCGATATACGCGTGGGCGTCGCCGGCCGCGTCGAGCGGGAAAGTCCGGTCGACATGCGGGCGAACCCATCCCTCTGCTACGCCCGCGAGCAGCGTATCACCCCAGGCGCGCACTTTGGCGCCTTCCCCCCACAGATGGCCGACGTTGACGCCGAACACAGCCTTATTGGCGTTCATCAGCGACAGGGGGTGGAACCACGGCATGCTCGCGGCGACCGAAAGAAGATTTAGAGGGTAGGGGAGGCGGGACGCCGTAGCGTCCGAGACCCCGAACATGCCGAGGCGTCCCGTCGCGCGCAAGGCCTTGTAGCTCTTGCGCCAATGGCCGCCGCCCAGGGGATCGAGAATGAGCTCGACGCCGCGCCCTTCCGTCAGGCGCATGACTTCAGGGAGCCAGTCGGTCTGCCTATAGTCGATCGCCGCATCGAGCCCGCGCGACTTGAGAAACTCGTGCTTACCCGCGCTCGCCGTCCCAATCAGCCGCGCGCCGCGGCGCTTTCCGATGTCGATCGCGGCGAGTCCGACGCCGCCGCCAGCGTTGTGGATCAGCGCCGTTTCGCCCTCCGCGAGCGCTCCCATCACGACCATGAGCTGCCAAGCGGTGAGATAATTCACCGGAATCGCGGCGCATTCCGCATGGGTCAGGCACGCAGGCTTCAAAAAAACCTGCTCCACGGGCGCGAGAACCGTATCGGCGTAGCCGCCGAAGCGAGTCAAGGCGACGACTTCCTTGGCGAGCCAATCGTCCGAGGTTTCGGGGCCGACGGCGTCCACGACGCCGGAAACCTCGTAGCCGACGACGGCAGGAAGCTTCGGCGCGTCCGGGTAGAGGCCTCTGCGCGCCATGATGTCAGCGAAATTCACTCCCGCGGCGCTCACGCGAATGCGCACCAGGCCTCTCGTCGGCAGAGGGTCGGCCGACTTGCGCAGCTCAAGAACCTCAGGGCCGCCGGTCTTGGTGATGAAAATCTGGCGCAAGCGCTACTCCCAGTTGATTGAGCTAAAGAATAAGTCGCTCAGGTCGCGATTTTTGCAACATTGAGCGACCTTGGACCGCTGACGAAGGGACTGCCTAAGCGGTAGAATTGTAAAGGTCGGTCTGCCTCCCGCGTGAGGCCGATCCTCACGCTCTGGCCGATGGCGCCGGGTTCTTGGTCATCATCCGCCAGCCACAAAGGGCCATTTCGGCAAAGATCGAGACCGTCGAGTCCCCGATCGATCCGCAACGCCCTGGCGAGCCTTCCCGGTCCGCGCGCCAGATCGCGCAAGCGGTCGACGCCGCGATTTTGCCTCATGATCCCGACGCCCTCGACCGGCTCGAGCGCCCTGATGAGAACGCCGGCTCCAATCCCTGGCGTTTCGCTCGAAACATTCAGCATGTAAAAACTGCCATAGGTGAAATAGACATAGGCGTGGCCGCGCTCGAGAAAGAGCGAGCGATTGCTCGGGGTCAAACCCCGATAGGCGTGTCCCGCGGCGTCGCCGACGACATAGGCCTCCGTCTCGACGATACGGCCGCTGACGACGCCCTCGGGCAATTCCCGCACCAATAGTCTGCCGATGAGAAAGCGGGCGAGGGCGACGGTGTCGGTTGGCAGCTCGGCGCGGGCGAGCGGCGGATGGCCGTCGTCATGGAGCACCGGTCTCAAGACATCCGCTCGACCCATTGCGCACGCGAAGGCCCCGGCTCGAAGGGATCGCTGAAATACTGTGTTTCGCGCGCCACCTTTCCGTCGCGAAACTCCATGATGCTCACGGTGTAGGACGGCCGCTCGTCATAGCTCAGGACGAATTCCGTGACCCAGAGGTCCGCCACGCCGATGATCCGGCGCACGGTGAAGCGCTTGCAGTTCGGCTGCGCGGCGCGAGACGACTTAATGTTTTGCCGCCCACGGATGCGCTCACCCGATTGCGGATAGTCGAGCAGCGCGTCTTCGCGATAAATATCGTGCTCGGTCTCGAAGTCGCTCGCATCGGACGCGGCCCAGTGGCGATCGAGAGCCGCTCGGATGTCTTTGTCTTCCATCTGGATCTTCGCTCCCGCTCAACCTGCTGGTTTCAGATCGCCCAATATCGTCGGCAGCAGCTCGCTGACCGTCGGATGAATGTGCATGGCGCGCTGCATGACGGTGTAGGGGGCTTTGGCGTACATCAGATCGAGGATCGCGTGGACGGCCTCGTCGCATCCCGTGCCGAGTAGCGAGGCGCCGAGAATTCGTCGACTGTCGCCATCGACGAGAATGCGCATGAAGCCCTGCGTCTCGCCCTTCTCAACGGCGCGGGCGACGCGCGTCATCGGCCGCTCGCCGACGAGCACTCGCCGCCCGCTGGCGCGCGCCTCGGCCAAGGTCATGCCGACGCGGCCGAGCGGCGGGTCGATGTAAAGAGCATAAGCGGTCAGGCGCTCGCTGATCTTGCGCGGATCGTGGTCGAGCAAGTTCGCGGCGACGATCTCGAAGTCGTTATAGGCGGTGTGGGTGAAGGCGCCCTTGCCGTTGCAGTCCCCAAGCGCCCAGATGTTTGGCGCAGTGGTCTGTAATTGGTCGTCGACAATGATGTAGCCATGCGCGTCGCAGCGCACCCCGGCCTTGTCCAGATCCAGATCGTCGGTGTTCGGCCGGCGGCCGACGGCCAGCAACAGATGCGAGCCGGCCACCTCGGGAGCGCCGTCGGCGCAATCGACCTTGGCGACGATCTCCTCGCCGCGCCTCAGAAAGTTGATGCATTTGGCGTTTAGCCTGACATTGACGCCCTCGCGCTCGACGATGTCCTTGATCGCCGCCGAGACGTCTTCGTCCTCGCGACGAACCAGGCGCGGCGCCATTTCGATAATCGTCACCTCGGCTCCGAAGCGGCGGTACATCTGGCCGAATTCGAGGCCGATATAGCTGCCGCCGACGATGATGAGATGGCGCGGGAGGAAATCGACGTCCATCATCGACGAATTCGTCAGATAAGGCGCTTCGTTTACGCCCGGCATCGCCGGTGCGAAGGCCCGGCCGCCGACATTGATGAAGATCCAGGGCGCGTTGAGCCGCTCGCCTGCGACGACGACAGCTTGGGGCGACGCGAAGCGGGCATGGCCGCGGTAAAGCGAAATTTTTTCGGACTTCTCGAGCGCCGCGGTAAGTCCGTTTCGCGACGCGGCCACAATCGCCTCCATGCGTGCTTTGACCCGCCGCATGTCGACGCCGACGTCGCCCCCGATGTCCACGCCATAGTCGGCGGAGCGCCGCGCTAGTCGGGCGGCATATGCGCTCGCCACCAGAGCCTTGGTCGGGGTGCAGCCGGTATTGACGCAAGTGCCGCCGATGAGATGGCGCTCGACGACAGCCACATTCAGCCCTGCGCGAGCGAGACGAAAGGCCAATGGCGGTCCGGCTTGACCGGCGCCGATGACGATCGCGTCGAAGTCGGGCATGGACAGTTCCTCCAGCGGCAGGAGGCGAGTCGTGTCGTCCCATATGGGCAAGCCCTTCAACCGCGTCAAAGATCGAGCGCAATGGCGCCTGATAGGCTGACGCATCCAGCAAGGGCCCTTAAGCGCTCCAGCTCAAAATCAGCGCCGCGTCGCCGGGCATGCCGTTGGGAAAACTAACGATCTGCGCCGCGAGTTGAAATTCTCCTGGCCTCAATTCGCGCCGCCAACGCTCGTAGACGTCACGCGCCTCGCCGCGCAAGGAGGCCGGCCAATGCGGATCGGGCGCATTGATGGCGCGGCCGCCGTCGGCGCAAAGCTGCGCAGGAAAACGGAGCAGGACATATTCCTTCAGACCGGCGCCGGCCGCGCGGCGCGCGCCCGCCAGCATCTCGTCCCAGGCGCGATCGCTGAGCCGGCGCCCGGCCATCTCCTCGATGATCTTCTCTCGTTCCAATTGGGCGAGGCGCTTCGCCTCGGCGCGCTGCTCCTGTTCTCGCGCCTCCGCCTGCGCCGCCAATTCGCGGAACTGCTCCGCCGTGACGCTCCCGACTTGGGACAAGGGCGCCACCGGGCTCGCATGATCATCCAGCGCGCGCAAAACGTCCGTGCGGCGCAGAAGCCCGACCAGGCCGTCGCCATTGACCACAGGAAGCCGCTTGAGCTGCTTTCGCTCCATGAGCATCGCGAATTCAAGCAGTTGCGCCACATCCCGAACGGAAATCGCGGGCGTGGTCATCACCTCGCGCAAGAGGCGCGAAGTTGCGGGCGAAGCGGCGAGGGGTGACGCTTTTTTTACCAACCAGCGCGGCAGCGGCCGGGAGTCGGCCTCGCTCGCGGCGCGCATCAGATTGCTGCGCGTCACCATCCCAATGGGGCGACGCCAGGCGTCGACGACGACCACAGCGCCCGCCTCGCTGGTCGCGAGCAGGCGCGCGACTTGGTCGAGGTCGGCGTCGAGCGTGACGTGGGCCACATCATCGATCATCACATCGCGCGCAAGCATCTTTCCTCGTATCGGGGAATTTTGGCGGCAGGGCGACCATTCTCTTACTTCGACGTCATGAACCGCAGTCCGCCCAGAGCAAGGTCGGGAGCGAAGACGCGGCCTATCGCCACCACGCCAAGACGCCGCAACCGACGCGTATCCAGCGCGACCTCCGTGCGATGGGGGAGAAATTCGGCGAAGGATAGGCGAATCGTCCTCCACTCCGCATAGGCCCTGAAGATTTGCCGATAGGATTGCCAGGGCCTTGTCAGAGCATCCGTCCGCAGATGCAGGCCATATTCCTCGCCATCTCCAAAGACGTCGAGTTCGATTGCGCTCCAGGCGCTTGCGTCGATGGCCGCGCCATCGGACGACAGATCGAGCGCGATCTGAACAAAGCCGCCATTGTTGTCGAGGCTGACCTCGCCGCGCATGCGGATAGCGGGCCGGCCGGCGACGACCCCGCGGACCATCGTTCCGTTGGAAACGCCGCCCATGACCTGGTCGGTGACGAGCCGCCAGCGGCTCCCGTTCGTCGCCAGGGGCGGCTCGCGGCTCAGATCGTCGATGACGGCGGATGAAACCAACGCTCCTCCGCTCTCGGCGCAATGTCCCGTGTTCACCCTTCGATGTCCTCCGAAGCGCGGCGCCTTGCCGCCGTTTGTAGACCTTGGGCGCCGCCATATTACCTAACCTAGGGCCTGGCGGTTCGCCGCAAGTGGTCCGGAGAGCTTGCCGGAACGTATACTGAATACATCTGCAACTGCGGATGGCCAGCGATGATGGACATCCCCACATAGGGCTTAACGATGCGCGTGCTCATTATCGGCGCAAGCAAAGGCATCGGGCTGGAGACGACGCGCCAGGCGCTCGAGGCCGGTCATCATGTGCGCGCTCTGGCGCGATCCGCCCCCAGGATGGCGCTATCCCATCCAAACCTCGAGAAGGTCCGCGGCGACGCCTTGAAGACCGAAGACGTTGAATCCGCTCTTTCCGGGGTAGACGTCGTGATTCAGACCCTTGGAGTTGGCGTGGGCGACTTGTTGCGGCCGGTAAGCGTGTTCTCGGACGCGACCCGGGTGCTGATCCCGGCGATGCAGGCCCAGGGCGTCAAACGCTTGATCTGTGTAACCGGCTTTGGCGCGGGCGACAGCCGCGCCAGCATCAGCCTCATGCAGCGCTTGCCGTTTCAGATGGTGTTTGGCCGCGCCTACGGGGATAAGAGCGTGCAGGAACGCATGATCAAGGACAGCGGGCTCGATTGGACGATCGCACGGCCCGGCGTTTTGCTCGGCGGCCCGCGGACAGGACGCTACAAGGTTCTGTGCAAGGCCTCGCAGTGGCGGAACGGGATCATCTCGCGCGCGGATGTGGCTGATTTCCTCGTTCGACAGATCGATGACCGGACCTGCGTTCGTGAAGCGCCCGTGCTGGTTTATTGATTCACGACGAGTCGTTGCGACCGCCGTCAAGCGTCCGCATTCACCCTCCCTGTCTTATCCGACTGGGTCTTTGAGAAAAGCGAAGGCGATCGCTCATCGCGGCTTCGCCTGCAGCGACCGGAGCAGCGCAATCGCCTCTTCGTTTTCCGGCTCGAGCCGGATCAGCGCCTCGAGCCGCGAGATCGCCGACGCCTCGTCTTTCGTCTCGAGCTCATAGGCGGCCAGCGCATAGAGAATCTCTCCGTCGTTCGGAAAGCGGGCGAGGGCCTCGCGCAGCGTCGTGAGCGCCTTGGCCGGCTCGCCGAGATCGTGGAACGCGACGCCATAGACATAAGCGAAGCGCGCGTTCTCGGGCGCAAGTCTGACGGCTTCGGCCAGGGCGCTCAAGGCCTCGCCGGAACGGTGCTGACGGATCAGACTCAACCCCAGCGCGTGATGGAGCGCGCCATTGCCGGCGTCTCTCGCCAGCGCCCTGCGCAGGATCGCCTCGGCGGCGGGCTCGTCTCCCGCTGCTCGGGTGATTTCGGCCAGCGCAATCGTCGCGGGGAAGAAGGCGGGGTCGAGCGTGATCGCTCTCTCATATTCGGCGCGGGATTTCTCGGCGTCGCCCCGCGCTGCGTAGAGCGCGCCGAGGTTGGCGTGCGACTCGGCGCGCTCGGCGTTGAAGAGCTGCGCCTCGACATATTCCGCCAAAGCCTTTTCGAAGCGATCGCGATCAGCGGCGGGGAGGGCGCTTTCCGCCTCGCCTGCCAGCGCACGCGCGGCTTCCATGCGCAGGAGCCGCGTCTTGTCGTCAAGCAGCGGCGCCAGCGTCCTTGCCCGCGTTTCGGCGTCCGCCGCGGCGAGCAGCCGGGTCGCCGTGAGTCGCACGAGCGGATCGTCGATCGTGAGCGAGCGCGCCGCGAGCCCGATCGCTGCGGGCGCCGGTCGTGACGAAAGCCTCGCCAGCGCGCTCGCGCGGGCGAGCGCCGACTGGTCCGCGCCGTCGACCACGCTCGCGAGCGCCGCCGGCGCGCCCCGATCAGCAGCCGCAAACGCCTCGGCGAAACGCTGAAAACCTTCTGGCGCTATGCCCCAGCTTTTCAGCGCCTCCGCGGCCCAGGCCGCGGATTCTTCCGCATGACATCTGTTGCAGGCATTGGGCGTGTTCAGCGAAACTGTCCGATCCGGACGCGGGATGCGCATCGAATGGTCGCGGCGGGCGTCGACGCCCATATAGACCGTCGCGGGCATGTGGCATTCGACGCAATGCGAGCCGGTAGACCCCTGCGCATGGTGGTGATGGGTGGTCTGGGCGAAGCGCTCGGGGGCATGACATTGCGCGCAGAGCTCGTCGCCAGAGGCGCGGAGCTTTCCCGAATGCGGTTCGTGGCACTCGGAGCAAGTCACGCCCGCCGCATACATCTTGCTTTGCAGGAAGGAGCCAAACTCGAAGACTTCTTCGCGCTGCTGGCCGTCGGGGTGATAGAGCGGCGTCTCGAGAAGCGACGGATGAAAGGCGTCGAAAAAACCGGCGACAGCGTTGGGATCGTCCGAGAACTGCATGCGGCGCGCGTGACAGCCGGCGCAAGCGAGAATTTCCTTATGCGTCTTCAACGGCGCCGAGCGGGAGGCTTGGCCCTTGTCGCCCATCGGCCAGCTCACGCCGCGCCGTTCAACGAGAGACGTTGTTAACCCTTTGCCAGGCGTCGCCGCGCGCTGCGCTTCGCTCGAACGCGCCCAGGCGAGGTGCTGGGACGCGGGTCCATGACAGGCCTCGCAGCCGACGCCGAGCTCGCTCCAGCGCGTCGAGAAGCCGTTCGAGGCCGCGTCGTAGTTCTTTTTTAGATCCGTCGTGTGGCACCAGGCGCACTGGAAATTCCAGTTCTGGTCGACGCCGGTCCAATGCAGCGGATCGCCGGGCGCGAGCTTTCGATCGGGATAGAGATCGAACCAGCGCTGGCCGCCCTGCGCTGCGGGACGCGCGTCCCAGGCGAGCCCGAAGGCTTGCAAGCGTCCCCCCGGCAGCTCGATGAGATATTGCTGCAGCGGGTAGAGGCCGAAGGCGTATTTGATTTCGAAATCCGCTTGTCTGCCGTCAGGGCCGGGCGTGTGGATGAAATAGGCGCCGCCCTTCGTCGAGAAGACGCTTTTTCCGCCGTCCTTGTCGAAGGACGCGCCGTCGAAACGCCCGAGAACCGACTTGGCGTCGGCCTTTTGCATAGCGAGCGCGTGATGCGAGCCGCGCCAATTCTGCGTCTGGTCCGCATGGCATTCGGCGCAAGGCTCCGAGCCGACGAAGCTCGCAGCGTCCTGGCCTTTGGGCGCGTCTCCGGCGCGGGAGGGCAGGGCGAAAAGGCAAAGAAGCAACGCTATGAGGAAGAGAGCAGCAGTCGATGAAGGTCCCGTTCCCCGAGCCTCGCGAAGCCGCTCAACGCCTGCCGAGTCGGTCCAGCAGCAAATCTTCATGCGACGCCCCGAGCTCCCTGGTCAGGCCGAAGACATAGGCGAGGCCGATCGCGAGGTCGCCAAGCCCAAGGACCGCAGCGATCAGGCCGATGTCGCTGAGGAGGCCCGCCGGGACGAGGATGAGCGCGGCGATGAAGCGCAAAATCGCCTCCCAATAGACGAGCGACGCGCGCCGCGCGAGATCGCGCGAGGACCAAATCAGCACCACGCTCGTATAGGCCAGGAATCCCGCGATGAGCCACGCCCAGACGGGCGAGCATACGTTGAGGCCGAGCGCCCGGTAGAGCGGCGGAAAGAGCAGGACGAAGGCCAGCGCGGCATTGTAGACGCCGCTCCAGAAGACGAAGGAAGAAAGCTTGAAGGGCATGGCGTCTCACGTCGAAAGGCCCACGTCGCTCGCGCCTGCGGGTCCCTCGAACGCTTCCGTCCGAGGAACAAGGCGCTCGAAACGCAGCGTATCCTAATGATTGGCGCTGCTGTTCGCCTCCTGCAATTGCCGCAGGACCGCGTCGAGGTTGAAGGAGGCGGGCTTCTGGCGCGGCGGAAAGGCCACAAAGGAGTCTATCTGCCGCGCGACGACGTCCTGCATCGCATAGATGATGTAGGCGTGCGAGATCAGCCAATCCCAATAAGTGTTCGAGCTCTCGTCCGCCCGCTCAAACGGGTCGCGGCGCAGATGGAACATTTTCGGCGCCCGGAGACGCACAAAAGGCTCGAACCAGCAGGCGAGGGCTTTCGCCCGCTGCTCCATCAGGACGACCTTCCAGTCTTTCATGCGGATGGCGAGAATGTCGCCGTCATCGCTGATGTAGAAGAAGAATTGCCGGGGGCTCTTTTCCGCCTCGCCGGTGAAATAGGGCAGCATGTTAAATCCGTCGGCGCAGACCTTGTAGGTCTTGGCGCCGGCCGTGTAGCCAGCCCGTAGCTTCTCCACGATGTCGGGTTCGCCCGCCGCCGCCAGCAGCGTCGGCAGCCAGTCCTGATGGCTGACGATGTCGTTGAGCACGCCAGGCTTTATGCGGTTCGGCCAGCGGACGAAGGCCGGCACGCGCCAGCCGCCCTCCCAGTTCGTGTTCTTCTCCGAACGGAAGGGCGTGATGCCCGCGTCCGGCCAGGAATTGAAATGCGGCCCATTGTCGGTCGAGTAGAAGACGATCGTGTCCTCGGCGATACCGAGTTCGTCGAGCTTCTTAAGCATGACGCCGATGTTCTCGTCATGCGCGACCATCACATCGTTGTATTCGCCCTGGCCATTGCTCTTGCCCCTGTGCTTCTCGGCGCAATGCGTGCGGAAGTGCATGCCCGTGGTGTTGTACCAGAGGAAGAACGGCTCCCCGGACTTATGCGCCTCATCGATGAACCGCAGCGCATGACCGGTCACCTCGTCGTCGATGGTCTCCATGCGCTTCTTCGTGAGCGGGCCGGTGTCCTCGACCTTCTGTCCGCCCTTGCCGTCCGACCAGCTATGCAGGACGCCGCGCGGGCCGAACAATTCCCTGAACTTCGCGTCCTTGGGATAGTCGGGGTCTTCCGGCTCCTCTTCGGCGTTCAGGTGATAGAGATTGCCGAAGAATTCGTCGAAGCCGTGCAGGGTCGGGAGGAACTCGTCCTTGTCGCCGAGATGGTTCTTGCCGAACTGTCCCGTCCGATAACCCAATGGCTTGAGCAGCTCCGCAATGGTCGGATCTTCCGCCTGCAGGCCGACATTGGCGCCGGGCATGCCGACTTTCGTGAGGCCCGTGCGGATGGGGTTCTGGCCGGTGATGAACGCGGCTCTCCCCGCCGTGCAGCTCTGCTGGCCGTAATAGTCGGTGAAGGCCAATCCCTCATTGCCGATGCGATCAATGTTGGGCGTGCGGTAGCCCATCTGTCCGCGGTTGTTGTAGCTGATGTTCCACCAGCCGATGTCGTCTCCCCAAAGGATCAGGATGTTCGGCTTCTTGGTCGTGGCCATTTCATGCTCCCAGATTGAACCAATTATTTCCGTGCCGACCTCTGGCTAGACTAAAAAGGTCCGATGTTAAACTCCATGCTCAGTATCGCCGTGAGGCCGATCGAAAGGAGCAGGACGGCCGTGATCAAGGTCAGCGACACGGGAAAGGATGTTTCGCCGTGGATCAGCCCGTCCTCGGACATGGATTTCCGCAAGCGCCGAAGCCCCAGCATGAAGCGGGCGTGATAGACGATGCCGAGAATCAGCATCAGTATGCCGAGCGCGACCAAGGCGACGCCGAAATTGCGCGGCGCCGAGGCTGAAGCAATCACGTCCCTCTGGCGCAGAGATTGGAAAAACTGAAAAATCGTGAAGCCGAAGCCGATGAGCGAGAGGGCCGTGCGGATGACGGCCATCAAGGTGCGGTCTTCGGCGAGCCGCGTGCGCTGAAACGCCATGCCGGTCCGCCGCGCGGCGAGCTCGGTGTTGACGTCGAAGGGAGGATCAGGGCGGCTCATTTCGATTTCGCTCCTGCGGGCCCGACTGTCAATGGCGCGACGCCGCGCGACCCGAAGGCGCGCACCACAGGGCTGGTCCGTTCACTTGTATGACATGTCCGAGAGGTCGGGCCTTCGAGCGGAGATCGCCACGTCGTAGATTGACGCGAGCGCCTCGGCGCTGACGCTCGGACGCGTGACCGCTATGAAGGCGGCGTGCGCGATCGAGCTTAGGGGCACATGTGGAAAATCTTGTCTGACGGCTGCTATCAGCCGATCGCCGCTCATCCCCTCGGTGGCGCGTTCGATGATGCGCGCGGCGAGTTGATGGTCTTCCTGATCGAACACGGGTTCCTCGGATGCGCCGCCGGCAGGCTCCAGAGCCACCGGGGATGTCATAAACGCTATTTGTCTTCGGAGCCCGAGTCAAATCCCCCTAGGGGATTCTACGTATTCGCCAGCGTTCCAAGGCGCTTCCGGCGCCGCTGCTCGATTCAGCGGCGCCGGTCGCGCTGTTAGTGATTGGCGCTGCTGTTTGCCTCCTGCAACTGCCGCAGAACCGCGTCGAGGTTGAAAGAGGCGGGCTTCTGGCGCGGCGGAAAGGCCACAAAGGAGTTTATCTGCCGCGCGACGACGTCCTGCATCGCATAGATGATGTAGGCGTGCGAGATCAGCCAATCCCAATAAGTGTTCGAGCTCTCGTCCGCCCGCTCGAACGGGTCGCGGCGCAGATGGAACATTTTCGGCGCCCGGAGGCGCACGAAGGGTTCGAACCAGCAGGCGAGGGCTTTCGCCCGCTGCTCCATCAGGACGACCTTCCAGTCTTTCATGCGGATGGCGAGAATGTCGCCGTCATCGCTGATGTAGAAGAAGAATTGCCGCGGGCTCTTTTCCGCCTCGCCGGTGAAATAGGGTAGCATGTTAAAGCCGTCGGCGCAGACCTTATAGGTCTTGCCGCCGGCCGTGTAGCCGGCCCGTAGCTTCTCGACGATGTCGGGCTCGCCCGCCGCCGCCAAGAGCGTCGGCAGCCAGTCCTGATGGCTGACGATGTCGTTGAGCACGAGACCAGGCTTGATGCGGCCCGGCCAGCGGACGAAGGCCGGCACGCGCCAGCCGCCCTCCCAGTTGGTGTTCTTCTCCGAACGGAAAGGCGTGATGCCCGCATCCGGCCAGGAATTGAAATGCGGTCCATTGTCGGTCGAGTACAAGACGATCGTGTCTTCGGCGATGCCGAGTTCTTCGAGCTTATTGAGCATGACGCCGATGTTCTCGTCATGCGCGACCATCACATCGTTGTATTCGCCCTGGCCGTTGCTCTTGCCCCTGTGCTTCTCGGCGCAATGCGTGCGGAAATGCATTCCCGTGGTGTTGTACCAGAGAAAGAACGGCTCCCCGGACTTATGCGCCTCGTCGATGAATCGGAGCGCATGGTCCGTCACCTCGTCGTCGATGGTCTCCATGCGCTTCTTCGTGAGCGGACCGGTGTCCTCGACCTTCTGTCCGCCCTTGCCGTCCGACCAGCTATGCAGGACGCCGCGCGGACCGAACAGTTCCTTGAATTTCGCGTCTTTGGGATAGTCGGGGTCTTCCGGCTCCTCTTCGGCGTTCAAGTGATAGAGATTGCCGAAGAACTCGTCGAAGCCGTGCATGGTCGGCAGGAATTCGTCCTTGTCGCCGAGATGGTTCTTGCCGAATTGTCCCGTCCGATAGCCCAAGGGCTTGAGCAGCTCCGCAATGGTCGGGTCGTCCGCCTGCAGGCCGACATTCGCGCCGGGCATGCCGACTTTCGTGAGGCCGGTGCGGATGGGATTCTGGCCGGTGATGAAGGCCGCTCTTCCCGCCGTGCAACTCTGCTGACCGTAGTAGTCCGTGAAGGCCAGACCCTCATGGCCGATGCGGTCGATGTTGGGCGTGCGGTAGCCCATCTGTCCACGGTTGTTGTAGCTGATGTTCCACCAGCCGATGTCGTCACCCCAAAGGATCAGTATGTTCGGTTTCTTTGCGTCCGCCATTTCACTCTCCGACTTGGAAGCGTCTCTCGCTGTCGCCAGCCACTGCTCGATCTAGAAAGGCCCGATGTTGAACTCCATGCTCAGAATAGCCGAAAGGCCGATCGCCAGGAGAAGGAGGGCCGTGATCATGGTCAAGGACACGGGGAAGGATGTTTCGCCATGGATCAGCCCGTCCTCCGACATGGATTGCCGCAGGCGTCGCAAGCCCAGCATGAAGCGAGCATGATAGATGATGCCGAGCACCAGCATCAGGACGCCGAGCGCGACCAGGGCGACGCCGAAATTACGCGGCGCCGTCGCCGACGAAATTACCTCCCGCTCGCGCAAAGTGCGGAAGAACTGAAAAATCGTGAAGCCGAAGCCGATGAGCGATAGCGCCGTGCGGATGACGGCCATCAAGGTGCGGTCTTCGGCCAGCCGTGTGCGTTGAAACGCCATTCCCGTGCGACGCGCCGCGAGCTCGGTGTTGACGTCGAACTGAAGATCAGGGCGGGTCATTTCGATTTCGCTCCTGGCTTGAGTTGCCACTATAGGCGCTGCGCCGCGCCCGCATCAATGAGCCACGCGATAAAAGAGCGGGAAATTCACGCGGCGCAAGCGCCTGAAATTGTTGACAGCGTACCGGCGCAGCCTCCGGGCGAGCTTAAGGGTCCTTTAACGCTTCTTGCTCAGCCTCGCGGCGCTGTCCGTCTCCCAAAGGCGCATCACCGCCCTCAAAGGTAAGCACGCCGTGACCACGACGCTTTCGGCCTATCTGACGGTTGCGAACAATCTGAGCCAATGGCAAACGCTCACCGCGAAGACGCCGGCGGTTCAGACCGCCACGCAATATTTCGAAAGCAACATCGGCAGCGTCACTTCGGCGCAGCAGCTCGTCGACAACCCGCGGCTCTTCGACTACGCGATGACCGCCTTCGGCCTGAGCGACATGACCTACGCCAAGGGCCTCATGGAGAAGGTCCTGCAGCAGGGCGTGACGAGCAGCACGGCGCTCGCGAACACGCTCGACAACACAAACATCTCAGCCTTCGCCAAGGCTTTCGATTTTGCCGACAATGGCTCTGCGACGACTTCTTCGTCGAGCCTCGTCGACCAGGTCGTCAACAAATATGTCGAGAACTCGCTCGAAACCGCGCAGGGACAGCAGAACCCCGGCGTGCAGCTCGAGCTCTACTTCCAGGCCCAAGCGCCGAACGTGACGAGCGTCTACCAGATTCTCGCCGACAAGAGCCTGCTCTCGGTCGTGCAGACGGCGCTCGGCATATCGCCCCTGACGGCCGCCGAGCCCATCGACACTCAGGCCAACATGCTGACATCGCAGCTCAATCTCACGGACTTTCAAGATCCGGCGAAGCTGCAGAAATTCATCGAGCGCTTCTCCGCCCAATATGACGCGAGCAACAACGCGCCGGGCGCGACGACGAGCAGCGCGTCGACCACGACATTGACCACGGCCTCGCTGTTCCAGACAGCTTCGAGCTCCGGCTATGGAATCATCGAGATCAATCCCGCGACTCTGCTTAGCGCCGCAAGCCTGTCGGAAAGCCGCTATTTATGAGCCGAGCCCGCTCTTGACGATCTCGCCGCCCTTCATGATGAGCTTGAAGTTCTTTTCCGGCTGCAGCAGCACGCCGAGATCGGCGAGCGGATCGCCCTCGACGACGAGAATATCGGCATAGGCGCCGGGCGCGATCGTTCCGAGCAGGCCCTTCTGCATGAGAAGCTCCGCATTGACCGCCGTCGCGGAGCGGATCACATTGGCGGGGGTGTCGAGTTCCTGGCGAACCTCGAACTCCCTGAGCTGCGACTTCTGCGCCTCGGGACCCCACAGATCTGTGCCGAAGGCGATGGGCGCATTCACCTGCTTCGCCCATTTATAGACCTGCTTGCCCCGCTCGACCGTCCGCTCGATGTTCTCGACGATCGCCTCGGAAAGGCGATTCTCCTCCGCGCTTTCGATGCGCTGAACGAGCGAGATGAAGGTCATGTCGAGAAAGGCGCCGGACTGAGCGATCAGCGCGACCGTCTCCTCGCTCGCAAAATTGCCGTGCTCGATGGAGCGCACGCCCGCCTTCAGGCAGCGCCGCACCCCTTCGTCCGAATAGACATGCGCCATGACATAAGTGCTGCGCGCCGCCGCCTCCTCCACGGCCGCAGCGAGCTCGGCTTCCGAAAATTCGTAGCGCGTCGGATGACCTTCGGCGGGGAAGACCACCCCGCCCGACACGAACACCTTGAGCTGACTGGCGCCCCTGCGCAGCTCCTCGCGCGCCGCCTCGCGCACCTTGTCGACGCCGTCCACGATGACCGACATCACGGAAAACGGGCTCACGTGACCGCAGGGATCGGTCGTCTCGATCGGCGTGCGAAAATCCGCGCCGCCGCCGGTCTGGGTCAGCGCCTTGCCGGAGTAGAACAGGCGCGGACCGACGATCGCGCCTGTCTTCAAGAGATGGGCGATGGTGTAGTCGGCGCCGCCCGCCTCGCGGATCGTGGTGAAACCAGCCATCAGGCTGTTGCGCAGATAGGTGGCCGCGGCGAAAGCGACATCCACCGGAGGATAGGCGAGATTTTTGGGGCTGAGCGACAGGCCGGTGATGTGGGCGTGCGCGTCGATGAGGCCGGGCATCAGCGTCCTGCCGCCGACGTCGATGACGATCGCATCAGTGGAGTCGATCGTGTCCTTGGTCACTGCCGCAATGCGATCGTTCTTCACGAGAATATTGATGGACGGCTCCCGCTCGTCGCGGCCGTCGAATACGACTTGCGCATTCTTGAAGAGAATGTCGGACATGCTTTTCTCCGCACTTTTGGGGCGAGACTAGCCCCAAGCGCGCGCGGGTGGCAATCTCGGACAAGCCGGGCGAGACGTCATTCGCCTTGAACTGTGCGCGCTTTTGCGCGACGATTTGAACGATTTCGGACGCTTTTGGAGGCGCAAGCATGAATGCCAAGATCGGCCTCGAAGAGCATTTCTCACATCCCGACACGCTCGGCGACTCGCAAGAGTATTTCGTGGAGGGAAAATGGAGCGAGATGAAGAATTGTCTTCTCGATGTCGATGAGCTGCGCCTGAGGCGCATGGACCAATATGACATGGAGATGATGATCGTCTCGCTGAACGCGCCGGCCATCCAGGCGATCAGCGACGCGTCCAAGGCCGTCGACACGGCCAGGCGCGCCAATGATCTGCTCGCCGAGCATGTCTCGCGACGCCGCGATCGATTCCGTGGTTTCGCCGCGCTTCCAATGCAGGACCCGGACGCCGCGATCCTCGAGGCGAAGCGCTGCGTCGCCGAGCTCGGATTCGTGGGCGCGCTCGTCAACGGCTTCTCGCAGATCGGCGAGGAAGACACGGCCGTCTATCTCGACGAGCCTCGCTACGAGGCTTTCTGGGCCGAATACGCAAAGCTCGACCGCCCCTTCTATCTGCATCCGCGCGATCCCTTGGCGTCGCGCTCCCGCATCTACGAGGGTCACCCGTGGCTTCTCGGCTCGGCCTGGGCTTTCGGCGTGGAGACGGCGACGCATGCCCTCCGGCTGATGGGCGGCGGTCTTTTCGACCGCCATCCCAAGCTGCAGGTCATCTTGGGGCATCATGGGGAAGGTCTGCCCTTCCTCATTTGGCGCGTGGATCATCGCGTAGCGACCGCGCCGCGCGGGCTTGCGATCAAAAAGAACTTCCAGGAATATTTCCGAGAGAATTTCTACGTCACGACCTCGGGCTCGTTTCGCACCCAAGCCCTGTTGAGCACGCTCTCGGAGATCGGCTCGGACAGGGTGCTGTTTTCGACCGACTATCCCTTCGAGGAGATCAGCGAAGCCGCGACTTGGTTCGATAGCGCGAGCATCGCCGAAAACGACCGAGAGAAGATCGGCCGCCTCAACGCCGTGAGGCTTTTCAACTTGTGAAGCGCGAGGGACCGCTCAGGCGCCGATCTCGAAATCGCTCTTCTTGAAGATCGAGACGAGTTCGATTCCTTCGTGCGCGAGATTTTCCGCCGCGCCTTCCTCCCGGTCGATGACGACGAGCGCCTTGGTCACGCGGCCCTTGAAGCCCTCTTCCTTTAGGATCGCGAGCGCTTTGAGGATCGAGCCGCCGGTCGTCGCGACATCGTCGACGAGCAGCACCTCGGCACCCCCGCCGGTATAGCCGTCGATGATCTCGCGCGCGCCATGACCCTTCGCTTCCTTCCGCACGAAGAAGGCGAAGACCGGCGCGCCTCGGGCGTGGCTCACCGCCGCGACGCTCGCCACGATCGGCACCGCGCCGAGCACGAGGCCGCCGATGTGACGCAGCCCCTGCGCGCGCATGTAATCGACGATGATCTCAGCGGAGAGGCAGGCGCCTTCGGGATGCAGCGTCGTCTGGCGCAGCTGAAAGATGAAGCGGCTCTTGCGTCCGGAAGAGAGGGTGAAGTCGCCGATCTGCAGCGAGTCTTTCTGAATTTGCGCGAGCAGGCGCCGCCAGCGCGGATCGGTCGGGTCGACGACGCGGCGGGAGCGGACGTCGGAAGGCGCGGAAGCGAGTTCGGTCACGACGGGCTCCGTTGAATGTGACGCCAGAGCTGCACGGCGGCGGATGGCCGGGCCAAGCCCGGCCATGAGATCAGGCCGCGTCTTCCTCGTCTTCCGCGAAGAGCTCCTCGCGCGTGACGGTCTTGTCCGCGATCTTCACGAGGCCGGAGAGATGCGCCACGACGCGCTCCTCATAGATCGGGGCGCGCAGAGAGGCGAGCGCCTGCTCGTTGTTGCGGTAGAAGTCCCAGATCTGCTTCTCCTGGCCCGGGAATTGACGCGCGCGCTCGACGACGGCCTCGGTCAGGTCCTTCTCGTCGACCGTCACGCCGGCGCTCTGGCCGATCTCGGCCAGGACGAGGCCGAGGCGCACGCGGCGCTCGGCGATCGCGCGATAGTCGGCGCGCAATTCCTCTTCGCTCTTGCCCTCGAATTCCGTCGAATTGGGCTTGCTGCGCTCCTTCTCGACCTCGCGCCAGATGGTCTGGAACTCCTGCTCGACCAAGCTTTCCGGCAGATCGAAGGAATAGCGCTTGTCGAGCGCGTCGAGGAGCTTGCGCTTCAGCTTGTCGCGCGAGGCCTTGTCGAAATCCGCCTCGATATTGGCGCGCACCGCGGCGCGCATCGCCTCGAGCGACTCGAAGCCGTATTTCTTGGAAAGCTCGTCGTCGATCGCCAGAGGCTTCGGGGCCGAGACCTCCTTCACCGTCACGTCGAACTCGGCTTCCTTGCCGGCGAGATTGGCCGCAGAATAATCCTCGGGGAAGCGCGTCTTCACGAGACGCTTGTCGCCTTTGGCGACGCCCTCGAGCTGCTCCTCGAAGCCGGGGATGAACATGCCGGAGCCGAGCACGAGATCGACGTCGCCGCCGGTTCCGCCCTCGAAGGGAACGCCGTCGAGCTTGCCCTCGAAGTCGATCGTGAGCTTGTCGCCCTTCTCGGCCTTGGCGCCTTCCTCGGCGCGCGGCTCATACTCGCGCAGTCGCTCCGCGAACTGGTTCACCGCCTTCTCCACCTCCTCGTCGGAGACCGGAGCGACGGGGCGCTCAAGCGAAATGTCGTCGAAAGTGCCGATCTCGAAACTCGGCAGCGTCTCGAACTTCACGACGAAGGCGAAATCGCCCGCGGCCTCGAGCAGCTTCTCGATCGTCTCGCGGTCCTCGGGCAGATCGAGCTGCGGGCCGCTCGCCACGCGCAGCTTGTTCTCCTCGACGATCTTGCGGTTGGCGTCGTTGACGGCCTCCTGCAGGACCTCGCCCATGATGCTCTTGCCGTAAAGCTTCTTCAGGTGGGCGATCGGCGCCTTGCCGGGGCGAAAGCCCTTGATCTGCGCCTTGGCGCGCACTTCGGCGAGCTGCGACTTGAGTTTCGCCGCGAGATCGCTCGCCGGCAGAACCACCTTGAATTCCTGCTTCAAGCCCTCGGAAAGGGTTTGGGTAACCTGCATTTCATCAGCCTCTTGCAATGATATTGCGGCTGCGAAGCCTTGCGGCTTACGCCATCCGTCGACTTGACGTTCTCTGCTGGTGCGGGCGGAGGGAGTCGAACCCCCACGACTTGCGTCACCGGAACCTAAATCCGGCGCGTCTACCAGTTCCGCCACGCCCGCGACGGCTGCCCGTCGAGACGACCGACCGGCGTTCCGCGCCAGAGCCGCGCCGGCTCTATAGCAAGGGCCGGGAGGGAGCGCAGCACAAATTTGCCGCGCCTGAGCCGCCCGGTTTCCCCTCCGCCTAAGGGTCGGGCTAGAACGAGGGCTTCGCGAGCCCCCTGAACCCCGGACGCCGACATGCCTCTTCCCACCCGCCGCGCCCTTCTCGCCGGCGTCGGCGCCCTGGCGCTGCCCTTCCCGGCCCGCGCCGAGGAGCCGGGGCCCCGCATTCTGGAGGCCCGCCCCGGCAAGGCGCAGCTCCTGCCCGCCCCCGCGCCCGAGACCGAGATTCTGGGCTTCGACGGCGTCTCGCCCGGCCCGCTGCTGCGCTACCGGCAGGGGGACACGCTGTTCGTCCGGCTGGTCAATAAGACCGACAAGCCCATGAGCCTCACCTGGCCGGGCCTGCGCGGCGAGAACGCCATGGACGGCGTCGCGCCGCTGACGCAGGCGGCGGTCCCACCGGGCGGGAGCTTCGACTATAAGCGTCGGCTCGATGACCCCGGCCTCTTCTGCTACCGCCCCGGCGTCTTCAAGGAGGCGGGTGAGCTCAACGGGCGCGGCCTCAAGGGTCTGCTCCTCGTCGAGGAAGCCAGGCCGCTCGAGAGCGACGCGGACCTCCTCGTCCTTCTCGACGACTGGCGGCTCGACGCCAAGGGGGTCATCGAGGGCGATTTCGCCAACGCCAATGAGGCGAAAGGCGCGGGGCGGATCGGCAATCTCATCGCCGTCAACGGCGCGCCCGCGCCCAAAAGCTTCGAGTTCCCGCCTGGCTCGCGCGTGCGGCTACGCCTCGCCAATCACTGCAACGCCCGCATCATGGCGGTGAGCTTCGACGGCCTGTCGCCCGATGTGATCGCGGTCGACAGCCAGCCCTGCGACCGCTTTCCGCCGCTGCGCAACACCATTCCGGTCACGCCCGGCGCGCGCTACGAGCTGATGTTCGATCTGCCGGCGACCGAGGGCGCGAATGCGCGGGTGATCTCGCGCTCGGCCGACGGCAAGGATCAGGACTTGCTGATTTTCTCGACGAAAGGGCGCTCCCCGCGCGCCGCGCGAGGCGATCCGGGGGCTCGCGCAAAATCCGGCGCTGCCGCCAGTCATCCACCTCGAGCACTCAAAGAAGGTCGATCTCGTCATCGCGCAGGATAACGGCCGCTGGACGCTCAACGGCCAGCCGAGCAAGGCCTATGCGGGCGATCCGCTGTTTCGCGTCAAGCGCGGGACGCCGGTCACGCTCGGCTTCGACAATCGCAGCAGCGTGCCCCTCGCCATGCATGTGCACGGCCACTGCATGCGGCTGCTGCACGATCTCGACGACGGCTGGGAGCCCTATTGGCGCAACACCGTCGTCGCGCCGCCCGGCAAGGTCAAGCACGCCGCCTTTTTGGCAGACAGCCTCGGCAAATGGGCGCTGCACGACGATATTCTGGAGCATGAGGCGGCGGGCGTCGCGACGTGGTTCGAGGTGGGGTGACCCCGCCGCTCAATCCGCCACGGGCGGCTTGCCGCCGAATGTGTTCTTCTCCTCGAACAAGGCCGCGAGATTGCGCGCCTCGTAGATTTGATCCTCGCATTTTCCGAGAATTGTCGTCCTTGCAGAATTTTGCCTTCTGCTTGAAACGCGTGACGACGCTGGAATGTATGGCCTGATTGATCGTCGCAAGCCGCTTCCCGTCCTGGCTGGGCGCGTAGAGCGTCTCGTAAAAGGAGACCTCGCAGGGCGTCTCGGCGATCTCCCGGAACGTCGGACGCAAGCGGTCGATGCGGAAGACCCCGTCGCGCGAATCATGCGCCGGCGCCAGGGGATTGAGCTTGGCCGGATCGGGCAGGCAAGACCAGTCCAGCGCAAGCTGACTTTGGTCCGGCCCCTCGGCCTTCTTCGCCATCCAGACGAGCGGGATGTCGGCGAGCGCCCGCGTGACATAGCCCCCGCCGACATCCGCATGCGCGCCCGCAAACCAGACCTGCTCGATGTTCACGCCCTGCGGCGCTGCGCCGGTCCACAGCGTCGGAACGAATTGCTCGCGATGCTCGTCGATCGCCAGCGCGTGACAGGCGTGCTCGACGATCGCGCAAGGGCCGGTGTCGTGGAAAGCGAAACGGCTCTCGTTTTCCGCCGACAGGAGCTGACCGGGAATGCCGAGGCAGCCGACCGTGTCCCAGACCCCGAGGAATTTGATTTTCGCGTCGGTGTGGCAGTCGCAGCTGTTGAGCCTCATGAAGGCTTGCGGCGAGTGCGGCTTCTTGCTCGCATCCCGGTAATAGTCCCAGGCGTCGACGAGATCGCCGAGGCTCTGTCGCTTCAGGATTCCGCAAGCCGCGATGAAGCCGACGAGGCTGCGCGCGGTGAAGGCTCCGCGCGAGAAGCCGAAGCAGAAGATCTCGTCGCCGGGCACATAATTCTGCGCGATGAACATATAGGCGGAGCGGATGTTCTCATCGAGACCATAGCCGGTCGCGCCTTCCCATAAGGTCTCCGCCAAGAGCCCCGACGAGCCGACACCGCGCAGATAAAGCACGATCTGCTGCGGCCCCTCCTTGGGATTGGCGTGGATCGCGCGCGCCATGAGCGCCACATTCGTCTCGGCGTCCTTGCTGTCCGCATTGTTCCATGTGCCGTCGCAGCAAACGATGAGACGCTTCATTCGACCACTCCCCACATCCATTGGGAGCCATGCTCGCAGCCATTTTGGACGAAAGCGTGGGCGAAGCGCGCGATCTGAGGGAAAAGGTTCACGCGATCAGACTTCGGCCAGCGCCCCGGCATGCGCGGCGACGCTCCGCTCCAGATCTTCCGGGCGATAGCCGCCTTCGAGCAGCGACACGATCCGGCCGTTGCAGCGCTTCTCTGCGAAGTCGCGCAGCCGAAGCGTGAGCGCGCGAAAATCTTCCGGCTCAAAGCCGCAGCCCGGCGAGCGGATCGTGCCGATGCCCGTCAAAGCCCGCGCAGAGGATCAGGAGGTCGGGGGAGAAGGCTTCGAGCGCCGGGAAGATGCGCTCGCGCCAGGCGGCGGCGAAGACCGCGCCGCCGTCGCCCTTTGAAAGCGGCGCATTGACGATATTGCCGTGCTCGCCCTGCTCCGAGACCGCGCCCGTGCCGGGAAAAAGCGGCATCTGATGCGTCGAGGCGTAGAGCGCGCGCTTCTCGCCCCAAAAAATCTTCTGCACGCCATTGCCGTGATGCGCGTCGAAATCGAGGATCGCGACGCGCTCCGCGCCCCAGGCGAGCGCATGGCGCGTGGCGATGGCGGCGTTGTTGAAGAAGCAGAAGCCCATGGCTTCATCGGGCAGCGCATGATGCCCCGGCGGACGCGTCGCGACAAAGGCCGCTCTCGCTCTGCCCTGCAGGACGGCGTCGGTCGCCAGCACCGCGCCACCTGCGGCGATGAGCGCTGCGTCGAGCGTGCCGGGGCTCATGACGACGTCGGGGCCGAGGCGCGAGTAGCCCTCGCGCGGCGAGGCGGCGCGCAGGCGTTCGACATAGGTGGTGTCATGAACGGCGAGCAGAGCCTCGAGGCTCGCCTTCGGCGCTTCGACCCGCGGGACGCCCGCGAATTCGCTGCGCGCCAGCGCGCGGCGCACGGCGGCGAGACGCTCGGGACGATCATAGGCGCCGGGGCCGGGATCGTGCGGCGCCGACGTTTTCCGGCGGCAGAATGAGCAGCAGTTTTCGCGCGTTTCGGCGCGCAATGGCAGCGGAGCGAGCGCGCCCAGAATCAGCGCGGCGCGGCGCGTGAGCCTCACCCCACCTGCCCGCGATGGCGCAAAAATTGGTCGGCGAGCACGCAGGCCATCATCGCCTCGCCGACGGGCACGGCTCTTATCCCGACACAGGGATCGTGGCGGCCCTTGGTGACGATCTCCGTCTCCTCGCCCGCGCGGTCGATCGTTTTGCGCGGCGTGAGGATCGACGAGGTGGGCTTCACCGCGAAGCGCGCGACGATGGGCTGGCCGGTGGAAATGCCGCCGAGAACCCCGCCCGCGTGATTGGAGAGGAAGGTCGGGCCCTTGCGCATCTCGTCGGCGTTGTCCTCGCCCGTGAGCTCCGCCGCCGCAAAGCCTGCGCCAATCTCGACGCCCTTCACCGCATTGATCGACATGAGCGCCGCGGCGAGCTCCGCGTCGAGCTTGCCATAGAGCGGCGCGCCCCAGCCGACAGGAACGCCCGTCGCCTCGAGCTCGATCACGGCGCCGATGGAGGAGCCGGATTTGCGAACGCCGTCGAGATACTCCTCCCAGCGCGCGGCGGCCTCGCGGTCCGGGCAGAAGAAGGGGTTTTTGTCGACCTCGGCCCAGTCGAAGCGCGCGCGGTCGATCTTGTGCGGGCCGATCTGCACGAGCGCGCCACGGATCGTGACGCCCGCCACTACCTTGCGCGCCAAGGCGCCGGCGGCGACGCGCGCCGCCGTCTCGCGCGCCGAGGAGCGCCCGCCGCCGCGATAGTCGCGAATGCCGTATTTGGCGTCGTAGACGTAATCGGCGTGGCCCGGCCGGTATTTCTGCGCGATCTCGGCATAGTCCTTCGAGCGCTGATCCGTGTTTTCGATGACGAGCGCGATCGGCGCGCCGGTTGTCACCTGCCGTCCCGTCATCGTCCGTGAAGACGCCGGAGAGAATCTTGACCGCGTCGTCCTCGCGCCGCTGCGTCGTGAAGCGCGATTGGCCGGGCTTGCGCTTGTCCAGGAACAGCTGGATTTCTTCCGCCGTCAACGGAATGCGCGGCGGACAGCCGTCGACGATCGCGCCCAGCGCCGGCCCATGGCTCTCGCCGAAGGTCGTGACGCGGAAGAGATGGCCGAAGCTGTTGTGGGACATGGCTTGCTGAGAGGCTTTGCGCGATCTTTTGAGGATGGCGCGGTTGTAGGGCGGGGGCGTGCGGGGGTCAAACCTATGCGCCCCTTGCACCCAAGTGTCCGCGCCGCTTTCCGGCCTGCCCTTCCTTCTCCGTCTCATCGTCGCTAAACTTCATCACCATGAACGCGCCGTTTCGCTCTCGCCGCCGGGCCTCCCGCCCCCTATCCGACGCCACCCCGCCCGACGAAGCCGCGCGGCTCGCGCTCGCCGAGCTTGCGCTCTCGCTCGCGCAGCAAGGCGGCGCCGACTACGCCGACATCCGGCTCGGCGCGACCTTGCAAGATTATCTTTGCGCGCGCGACGAAAGGCTGGAGACGGTCTGGAGCGGCGAGAGCTGGGGCTTCGGCCTGCGCGTGCTGCGGCGCGGCTCCTGGGGCTTTTGCGGCGCGACGTCCCTCACACCGGAAGCCATTCGCCGCGCCGTGGAGACCGCGCTCGCCAATGCGCGGGCGGTCGAGCCCATTCAGGGCGCGCCGATCGCGCTCGAGGCGCTGCCCGTCGTCGAGGACCGCTGGGAGATGGCGCTGGGCGTCGATCCCTTCGCCGTGTCCTTGGCCAAGAAGGCGGATCTGCTGCTCGCCGTCAACGCCGCGGCGCGCGACGCCGGCGCCGATTTCTGCACCTCGCAATTCCAGTCGGCGCGCGAGGAGCGGCTCTTCGCCAACAGCCGCGGCGCGCGCATCTGGCAAAGCCGCACGCGCGTATGGCCCGAGTTCCAGATCACCGCCGTCGATAAGGCGAGCGGGCGCTTCGCCTCGCGCGACAGCCTCATCCCGCCGCGCGGCGCCGGCTGGGATTATGTCGAGTCCTGCGGTCTCATCGAGGATGCGCGGCGCGGCGCGGAGGAAGCGCGCCAGAAGGTCAACGCCAAGCCCGTCGTGGCGGGAAAGCGCGATCTCGTCATCGATCCGAGCAATCTGTTCCTCACCATCCACGAGACGGTCGGCCATTCGACCGAGCTCGACCGCGCGCTCGGCTGGGAGGCGAATTTCGCAGGAACGACCTTTGTGAAGCCGCATCGGCTGAGCAATCTGCGCTTCGGCTCCGACCTCATGACGATCTTCGCCGACCGGCGCCAGGAGGGTGGCTTGGCGACGATCGGCTATGACGACGACGGCGCGCCGGCGGCCTTCGCCGATTTCAACATCGTCGAGGAGGGCGTCTTCAAGAACTTCCAGATGGCGATCGGCCAGGCGCATTATCTCGGCCTGCCGATGACGAACGGCTGCGCCTATGCCGACGATCTCTGCGCCTTCCCGCTGCAGCGCATGCCGAATATCTCGCTCAAGCCCAATGAACAGGCCTGCTCGCGCGACGAGCTGATCGCGGGCGTCGAGGACGGGCTTTATGTGGTTGGCGCAGGAAGCTGGAGCATCGATCAGCAGCGCGACAATTTCCAGTTCGGCGGCCAGCTTTTCTACGAGATCAAGAACGGCAAGCTCGGCGAGATGGTGCAGGGCGCCGCCTATCAGGGGCGCACGCTCGATTTCTGGAGCGGGCTCGACGGGCTCGGCGACGCCTCGACCTATGCGCTCTGGGGCGTCTTCACCTGCGGCAAGGCCGAGCCGATGCAGCTCGCCCCCGTCTCCCACGGCGCGCCCTGCGCAAGGTTTCGCGGCGTGGAGGTGCTGAACACGGATGTGGGGGGATGAAGACCCTCGGAATTCGCTGCTTTCCGTTGGGTAGAGCCAAACGCAAAGAAGTTCGGCGTCTTGCGATAAAGGTTTTTTCAGTGTGAGCAACGCAGCAAAGAGTAAAGCGACGAAGCGCAAAAGGCTTACGCGTGACGAAGAGGTAGCCGCTCGCGTTGGTGCACTTCTCGAAGAGGCTCAGAAATTTTGCGCGGCGGTCGAGGCTGCACAAAGAACTCATCCATGAAATTTACAGCGCTGAGAACGATTGGACCTTGCACTCTCAAATCGACGCGCTGCTTGAGACCGCGACAAAGGAGATCGTCAGAGCGGTTGAAGCTGAATTCCTCAGCCCGCGCGAGCCCTTGCGACGCCAAGAGGGCGAGGGCGAGGAACGAGAAGGTCAGAACAATTTTCAAACTATTCATCTCTGCCCCGGCGAGCGAACGTGAGGGAACAAAGTTCCTTCCGGAGCATTGGTTCCGGATAGAGTCCCCTCTCCCCTCCCCTCACCCTCCCCCCGCCACGCGCGACAAAAGCTTCGCGGTGTAGTCCACCATCGGCACGATGCGCGCGTAGTTGAGGCGGGTCGGGCCGATCACGCCGAGCGCTCCGACGATGCGGCGGTTGGCGTCGCGCAAGGGCGCGGCGATCATCGAGGAGCCCGAGAGCGAGAAAAGCTTGTTCTCGCTGCCGATGAAGATGCGCACGCCCTCGCCGTCCTCGGCGCGCTCCAGCAGATCGATGACCTCGGTCTTCGTCTCGAGATCGGAAAAGAGCAGGCGGATGCGCTCGAGATCCTCGAGCGCGGTCAAGTCCTCCAGAAGATGCGCCTGGCCGCGCACGATGAGCTCGCGCCCCGCGCCGCCCCAGCTCGCTATGCCCGCCTCGACGAGCTTCGCTGTGAGCGCGTCGAGCTCGACCTGCGCCGCCGCCTTCGCCGCCTCGATCTCGCGGCGCGCCTCGGTGAGCGTGCGCCCGCGGATGCGCGCGTTGAGGTAATTGGCCGCCTCTATCAGCGCGGGGGCCGGCAGGTCCCGTGGAACCGGCAGCACGCGGTTCTCGACGCCGCCGTCCTCGGCGACGAGAATGGCGAGCACGCGCTCCCGCTCGAGACGCACGAAGTCGATCTGCTTCAAGCGCACGTCGGCCTTGTCGACCGCGACGACGCCGGCTGCGCGGGCGAGACCCGAGAGCAGCCCCGTCGCCTCGGCGAGCACGCCCTCGAAGTCGCGCTCCTTGGAGGCGGCCTCGACCTGCGCCTCGATGCGCGCGCGCTCCTGCGGCCCGACGTCGCCGATTTGCAAGAGCGAGTCGACGAAGAAGCGCAGGCCCAGCTCGGTCGGCAGCCGCCCCGCGCTGATATGGGGCGCGTAGACGAGGCCGAGCTCCTCCAGGTCCTGCATGACGTTGCGCACCGAGGCGGGCGAGAGCGTCATCGGCAAAACGCGGGAAATATGGCGCGAGCCCACGGGCTCGCCCGAGGCGAGAAAGCCGTCGACGATCTGGCGGAAAACCTCGCGCGAACGCTCGTCGAGCTGGGAGAGATAGGAGGCGGAAGGCGGCGCCGGGGTCATGCGCCAAGCATAGCGCAAGGAAGCGTCGGAGCGAATTCCACAAAAGTCGAGCAACGGCGCCCGCGTCGGCCACAAAATCCCCTCAAGGCGAGGTTAGGCTGATTCCGGGGAGCGTCGGATTGGCGCCTGCGAGGGCGCCGCAACGAGCGAAGCGCGCGATGAAAGCTCTGTTTCTCGGTTTCAGCCTTCTCGTGGCCTCGAATGGCGTCCTGGCGGGCGAAGCCGAAAGCCGCTTCCCCACCCCGCACATCACCCTGCGCGGCGAGGCGAAGAGCGAGGAGCGGCCCAATATCGCCTATCTCACTTTCGGCGTCGTGAACGAGGCGCCGACCGCCGAGCAGGCGGCGGCCGACAATGCGGCGCCTTCGGCGGCCGCGATCGACGCGGCCAAGGCGATGGGCGTCGATCCCAAGGATATCCAGAGCCAGTCCTTCTCGGTTTCCCCGGTCTATGTCGAGGAGCATGAAGCCGGGCCGCGCCAGCCGACCCGGCAGAAGGTCGCCGGCTATCAGGGCAAATCACCTGTTTCGCCTGCGGCTGCGCGACGTGGACAAGGCCGGTCTGGTGGTCGCCAAGCTCCTCGCCAAGGGCGCCAATGAGGCGCAAGACCTGTCCTTTGGCCTTACGGATGAAAACGCCCGCATGGACGCGCTGCGCGTCCAGGCCGTCGTCGAGGCGCGCCGCCGGGCGGAGGTCTATGCGAAGGCCGCCTCGATGAAGCTCGGCCGCCTTCTTGTCCTCAATCCCGAGCCGCAAGCCGCAGGCTACGCTCCCGCGCCCATGACCCGCATGGCGGCGAAGGCGGTCATTCCCGTCGAGCCCGGCGTGATTCCCGCTCTCGACCGAGGTGGAGGCGACCTTCGAGCTTCTCCCCCAGTGAGCTCAGGGCGCAAGTGAAGCCAAAGGCTGCTTTCGCCGCCCAAATGCGCTAAGAAGCCGCAACCTAAAGGATTAGAGCCGAAACCATGCCTCTTGCCGCCGCGATCCGCACCATTCCCGATTATCCCAAGAAGGGCATCCTCTTTCGCGACATCACCACGCTGCTCGGCGACGCCCGCGCCTTCCGCAAGGCGGTGGACGAGCTGGTGCAGCCCTGGTCGGGCTCCAAGATGGACAAGGTGGCCGGCATGGAGGCGCGCGGTTTCATCCTGGGCGGCGCGGTCGCGCATCAGCTTTCCGCCGGCTTCGTGCCGATCCGCAAGAAGGGCAAGCTGCCGCATAAGACGGTTTCGATCAGCTATGAGCTGGAATACGGCACCGACGAGATGGAGATGCACGAGGATGCGGTTTCCCCGGGCGACCGCGTGATTCTCGTCGACGATTTGATCGCCACCGGCGGCACCGCCGAGGGCGCGATCCGCCTTCTGCGCAAAATGGGGGCGGAGATCGTCGCCGCCTGTTTCGTCATCGATCTGCCGGACCTCGGCGGAGCGAAAAAGATCGAGGCGCTGGACGTTCCCGTGCGCAGCCTCGTGACGTTCGAAGGGCACTAGCTTGACCCGAGCTTTTTGCGTGAACGAGCGCTGAAAACATGAAGGTGCTGGCGATCAAGCCGAGCCGGTCGCAGATTCTGCTGGCGGTCCTGTCGGCGGCGACGCTTGCGATCGGCGTTATCGCGCTGAGCTTTTCTCCCGAGAAGGAGGAAAGCGCGGAAGCGCCGGAGCCGCTCGCCTCGACGCGGCCCGACGACGGGCTCGGCGGGCGGTTTCTGCATGCGCTGCGCGGGGGGCTGAAGACCTTGCCCGGCGAGGAGGATCTCGCGCCGATCGCCGCGGCGCCTCCCGAGGCTGCAAGCCCTTCGGAAGCGCCGGCCGCGCAGGAAGCCACGAACGTCGGGCAGCCGGTCGACGCGCCGACGCCGCCGCGCCGTCCCGACGACCTGGGGTCGGACGATTTCCCTTTGCCCCCGCGCCGCCCGGCCAACCTCCTGGCGGAGCCGGCGCCCGCGGAAGCAGCCTCGGCCGTCCCTGGGCCGGCAGCCGCTGCGCCGCCAACGGCGGCTGCGCCCGCCGAGCAGCAGCAGGTCGCGGCCCTAGGGCCGGAGCCGACGCTGAGGCCCGCGCCGCCCGGGAGCTTCGACCACACGGATCAGCCGCCGCCCCGCTTCAACATGGGGGCGCCGGCCTATGTCCGCATCTTCAAGAAGGAGGGCGAGCTCGAGCTTTGGCTCAAGGTCAATGGCCGCTACACGCTCTATCGCAACTTCCCGATCTGCAAATCCTCGGGCCACCTTGGGCCCAAGCTTAAGGAGGCCGACTATCAGTCGCCCGAAGGATTTTATTCGGTCTCCTCAAAGCAGCTCAATCCGCACTCGAACTATCACCTCGCCTTCAACGTCGGCTACCCCAACGCCTTCGACAAGCAGAACGGGCGCACGGGCGGCCTCGTGATGGTGCACGGGTCCTGCAAATCCGTCGGCTGCTTCGCGATGACGGACAAGGGCATCGAAGAGATCTACGGCTTCGTCGCCGCGGCGCTGTCCGCCGGCCAGCGCGAGGTGCCCGTGCACATCTTCCCCTTCCGCATGACCGACACGGCCTTGCAGAAGGAAACCTCGGCGAGCGGCTGGATGGCCTTCATGTCCCAAGACGCCGAGGCCGGCAAGGAATGGGCCCCCTTCTGGCGCAATCTCAAGGAAGGCTACGACCTTTTCGAATCCACGCATGAGCCGCCCGTCGTCTATGCTTGCGGCGACCATTACGCCTTCGAGGCGGCAAAGGATGGAAAAGACGGCTGTCAGCGCATTGCGGGCTGGTGAGGTCCAAGCGCAAGACTCGAGATCTCAGGAGCGCTCGGCGCGCCAGCCAGGCGCGCGCCAGATGCGCCGCCGGTCCCCGCATCAGCGCATAGGGCAAGAACGCGAGCAATATCGCGATCACGACCGACTCGCCGGGATGAAACATGTCCAGAAAGACGAGCTGATAGGCGACGTCCATGACGAGGCTGAGGATGATGATCCTCGCGGTCGAGAGCACGCCCTCCCATAAAGGAGCTCGATGCGGCTCGCCGCCGAACAGGACCGCCGAAAGATAAGGCCTGCGATCGCTCCGCGCATCGGCGAAGCCGTCGCGGAGCGCCGCGATGCTCGCCATCGTCGGCTGCAGCACGAAACGGAAGGTCATCGGACCGCCCGGTCTCGCGACAATGTTCCGCCACAGCCGCTGCAGCTCGTCCGTCGATAGGCCGTACCAGAGGAGATCGAGCGCGGCGAAGCCGAGCAGCAAGGCGAGCGCCGCCCGCGCCAGCAAGATCTCGTTTCTGGACGCGACCTTGGTCATCGCGCGCTCCCGTGCGCGGCCAGCGCCGTTAACGACGCCGGCCCCCGCCATGATGCGCGCGCCCTCCTCCCCCGTGACCGCCGCCACCGCGACGATGTCCGCCGCCGCCCCCTTGGAAACCGTGATGAGCCGGCCGACCCTGCATGCCACGATGACCTGGGGCTCCGCCTCCTTGCAAAGCGGGACGGCCGCCCGGCGCCGGGCGGGCCGGGAATCCTCCCGCTTGTCCTGGGAAGCCCCCGCCCCCGGGCCTGCCGCCCGCGCCAGGCAGCCCGATGGAGCCGCCAGGCCCCCCGCCGGGTCTGCCGATCGCGCCGCCGCCCGGCCCTGGACGATTGACCTGTCCGCCGCCGCCCGGCGGGCGCAGGGCTCCGTTTCCGACTCCTCCGCCGGGACGATTGATCTGCCCGCCGCCTGCGCCCCGCCCGGCGGTCTGACGACTCCGTTTCCGCCTCCGGGGCCTGGACGATTGACCGGCCCGCCGCCGACTCCTCCGCCCGGGGGTCTGAGCCCCCCGTTGCCGCCTCCGACCCGGACGATTGCCCGGCCCGCCGCCGCCAACGCCGCCGCCCGGCGGGTCTGACGCCGCCTATTTCCGCCGCCGGGCCGGGACGTCCGATCGGCCCGCCCGCACCCGGCCTTCCGCCCGGACGGCGGTCAGGGTCCGGCCGCCAGGGCCTTCCTCCGATCACATTGTTTCCGCCGTTTCCGCCACCGATGATGGTGTTGCCGCCGCCGCCGTTGATCGTAACATTGTTGCCGCCGCCCCGCCAGCCCGGATAGCCCGGCCAGACCGGCGGAAAGAAAGCGCCCGTGTTCCAGTTCCAGTAATTTCCGCGCCAGGCGGATCCCACGGCCACGCCCACGCCGAAGCTCAACAGGCCGGCGGCGATCGCCGCGCCCGCGGGCGGCGCGAAGACCGCGACGGGATCGTATCGCGGAACGTAAATGACTGAAGGATTGGGCGATTGGATAACGATGACCTCTCGCGGGCCCTCTTTCTGCGTCACGACGGTCATTTGATCGTTCGACGCGAGCGCACCCGCCTGCTGCGCCTTGAGGCGAAGGCGCTGGATCGCGTCCGCCACTTCCTGCGGCTGATTGACGATGGCGTCGCCGAGATTGCGGGTCCAATCGAGGTCGTCGTTCAGCTTTTGCAGCACCGTCGGAAAGCGCACCATGGCTTTCACCGACGGGTCCCAGTTTTGCGCGTCCGCGCCGGAAAAGTCCCCGTTGGCGGCGGCGGCGCTGTTCCTCTCCAGCCAGCGATGCGCCTGCACGATCTCCAGCGGATAGGCGGAGGCCGGCAGCAGTTGGGCGAGCAAGGCGTCGGGATAGAGCGCGATCGGCGCCAGCAGATGCTCGAGCTCCGCCTGCGTGAACCGTGGCGGCTGCGCCTCGGGCGCCGCGTTCGGCGCGGGCTCGTAGGCCGGAGGCGGAGCGGGCGTCTGCGCGAAGGTCGGTCCGGAGGAGGGCAGGATGAGCAGGCTGGCCGCGCCGCGAATGAGAAGGCTCTTGAGCCTAACGCCGAAGCTCTCCCTTATTTCGACCCCCCGCCATATCGACGCCCTCCACGACCGGCGCGAGGCCGGCTCCCGCTCTATGTTGCCGTTGAAAATCGAGAGCGAGGTTCAGAACTTCCCCTCGCCCCGCAATCCGAACGATCGCGAAGACGATGCATTCCCCCATGCTTCGGGATCAGTAGACGCGCTCGATGCAGAAATCGAGCACCTCGAGCAGAGCGCTTTTCGACGGCGAGGGCGGGAAAATCTCCATCGCGTCGCGAGCGATCGCGGCGTAATGGGTCGCGCGCTCGATGGTGTCGTCGAGGGCCTTGTGCTTCTTCATGAGGCCGCAGGCGGTCTCGACGTCGCCGTCCTTGATCTCGCCCTTCTCGAGCGTCCGCCGCCAGAACTCGCGCTCGCTCTCGCTGCCGCGGCGGAAGGCCAGCACGACCGGCAGCGTGATCTTGCCCTCGCGGAAATCGTCGCCGACATTCTTGCCGAGCTTCGCCGAGGAGCCGCCATAGTCGAGCGCGTCGTCGATGAGTTGGAAGGCGACGCCGAGATTCATGCCGTAGCTGCGCGCCGCGGCGATGTCGGCTTTGGAGCGGCCGGCGAGAATGACGCCGACCTCGGCGGCGGCGGCGAAAAGTTCCGCCGTCTTGCGCCGGATGACCTCCATATAGGCGTCTTCCGTCGTCTGCGTGTCCTTGGCCGCGTTGAGCTGCATGATCTCGCCTTCGGCGATGACCGCCGCGGCGCTCGAGACGACGGTGAGGCAGGGGAGATTGCCGGGCTCGACCATCATCTTGAAGGCGTGGCCGAGCAGAAAGTCGCCGACGAGCACGCAGGTCTCATTGCCCCAGAGCATGCGCGCCGCGATCTTGCCGCGACGCATGTCGCTCTCGTCGACGACGTCGTCGTGGAGCAGCGTCGCCGTGTGCATGAACTCGATGCCGGCGGCGAATTTCAGGTGGCCGTCGCCCTTATAGCCGCACATGCCGGCCGTCGCGAGCACGAGCATCGGGCGCAGTCGCTTGCCGCCTGCCGAGATCAGATGATTGGCGACTTCCGGGATCGTCGTAACGTCCGACCCCATCCGCGCAATGATGAGCTGATTGGTGCGTTCAAGATCGGGACGGATCAGAGCCAACAAATTATCGAGGCTCGCGCCGGTTTGCTTTTCTCTCTCGTCAAGCGAGATGACGATGCCCACAGCCCCCCCAATCATCCGTTCGACCATCAACTCGACGGCAAGCTCAGCTTAATTGTTTGCGTTACGGGCGGCAAGCTGAACCGAACCTCTCGTCTGAGCGTCTTGCTCCCGAAGCATGCGCGTGAGATGGCTAGCGCCATGGCGGTGCGAATCTCCGGCTTCCTCGGCGGGCGGATGCAGCTGGCGCAGGAGGAACGCGGTCATCGCGTGGGCCTCGACGCCGCCCTGCTGGCCGCCGCCACGCCCCCCGCCACTTCAGGCCTCATCCTCGACCTCGGCGCGGGCGTCGGCGCCGTGGGCCTATGCGCGGCCCGGCTGGCGCCCAAAGCCAGCATCGGCCTCGTCGAGATAGCCCCTGAGATCGCGGCTCTCGCGCGCGAGAACATCCGCCTCAACGATCTTGAGGCGCGCGTCAGACTTTACGAAGCGGACTTTCTCGGTGCGGCCAACCGTCGCGCCTGCGGCCTCGTCGACGAAGCGGCGGCGGTCGTCCTGACCAACCCGCCCTTTCACGAACGCTCGAGCGTGCGGGTCTCGCCCGATCCCGCCAAGGCCCTGGCGCATGTCGCGGAGGCGCCGCTCGCCGACTGGACGCGCGCGGCGCTGGCGCTGCTCGCGCCCGGGGGAACCTTCGCGATGATCCATCGCGCCGAGGCGCTCGGCGAGTGTCTCTCCGCGCTCGAGGGGCGGGTCGGCGGGCTCGCGGTCCTGCCGGTCCAGCCGCGCGACGGGGCGGCGGCGACGCGCATTCTGATCCGCGGCGTCAAGGGCTCGAAGGCGCCGCTCTCGCTGCTGCCGCCCCTGATCCTGCATCGCTCCGACGGCGCCTATGCGCCGCTCGCGGACGCCATTCTGCGCGGCGTGCGGCCGGCTCCGCTCTGAGGCAAAGCGCGATCTAGCGGCCTTTTCGCACGCCCGCGCTCCGCTCGTCGGCGTCGATCCTGCCCGAACGCAGCCGCACCACGCGATCGCAGCGAGCGGCGAGCGCGGCGTCATGCGTCGCCAGGATGAGCGTCGCGCCGCGCCGCGCCTTCTGCGCGAAGATGAGCTCGATGATCTGCGCGCCGGTCTCCGAATCGAGATTGCCGGTCGGCTCGTCCGCCGCGAGAATCAGCGGGTCCGGGGCGAGCGCCCGCGCCAGCGCGACGCGCTGCTGCTCGCCGCCCGAGAGCTGGCGCGGATAATGGCGCAGACGCCCCTCGAGACCGACGGCCGCGAGCTCGGCGGCCGCGACCTCGAAGGCGTCGGGGCGATTCGCGAGCTCCAGCGGCGCGGCCACGTTTTCCAGCGCCGTCATGGTCGGGATGAGCTGAAAGGACTGAAAAACCACACCTATGTTCTCCCCGCGAAAGCGCGCCAGGCGGTCTTCATCCATTTGGGCCAGATCGAGGTCGCCGATGCGCACGGCGCCGGAATCGGGACGCTCGAGCCCCGCCAGAGTCATTAAAAGTGTGGATTTCCCCGAGCCCGACGGTCCGACGAGACCGATCGTCTCTCCTTGGGTTATTGTAAGGGACAACGCCTTGAGAACGTGCACCCGCGCCGCGCCGGCGCCGAGAGTGAGGTCGACGTCGATGAGTTCAATCGTTGAAAGCGACACCGCGGGAGCCTCGAGCCAGACGCTGAAAGGAAGCGCGCGCCTATATGCCGGTTTGCGCGCGGCGTTCCAAGCGCTCTCCTCCTTCCTCTCGTTTGGCCTTCTGCTCCTCCCCGCCGTCGCCGCGGCCGAATGCGCCAACGCCCCTTCGCTCCTTGGCGGCGACCAGAAATGCGCCGAGACGCTCACCGTCGTCGCCTTCGGCGACAGCCTGACGGCCGGCTATCAGCTTCCGGCGAGCCAGGCCTTCCCGGCGCAGCTGGAGCGGCGCCTCGCCGCAGACGGTTTCCCCGTGCGCGTCGTCAACGCCGGGGTCTCCGGCGAGACGACGGCGGACGGCCTCGCCCGGCTCGACTATGCGCTCGCCGAAAAGCCCGATCTCGTCATTCTGGAGCTCGGCGCCAACGACATGCTGCGCGGCGTCGATCCGAAAATCGCTCGCGCCAACCTCGAGAAGATGCTCGCCGCGATCAAGGCGAAGGGAGCCGCGATTCTGCTCGCCGGCATGAAGGCCAGCGGCAATTTCGGAAACGCCTACAAGGCGCAGTTCGACGCCATCTATCCGGCGCTCGCGAGCGAGCAGTCCTTGCCGCTCTACCCCTTCTTTCGTCGAGGGATTGGATAAGAATCCCGCGCTGCTGCAAAAGGACGGGCTTCATCCCACAGAGGAGGGCGTGGCGCGAATCGTGGCCGGCATCGCGCCCGCCGTCGAGGAGAGCCTGCGCGAGATCATGATCGCGCGCGCCAAGAAAGGACCCTGAGCCGCCGGCGCCCTAAGCCCGGCCGGCAGGAATACATTCGCGTAATATGCGCTCTAAAATATTCAATTAGATGATGTTTTGTCAGCGCGGGGAGGAAGGTCATGCCGAGACTGTTCACAGCCCTGGAGATCCCGTCCGAAGTCGGAGAAAGCCTCGCGCGGCTGCGCGGCGGACTATTTCGGCGCCCGCTGGATCGACGTCGAAAATTATCACCTCACGCTGCGCTTTATCGGCGACGTCGACGACCGCGTGGCGCGCGACGTCGAGCATTCGCTGCATTCGATCCGCCGCGCCGCGCCGGTCGTGACGCTCGGAGAGCTCTCGGCTTTCGGCGGCGACAAGCCGCGCGCGATCATCGCAAAGGCGCGGCCAGATCCGGCGCTTGTCGAGCTTCAGGCCGATCACGAACGCTTGATGCGACGGCTCGGCGCGCCGCCCGAGGTGCGGAAATTCGCGCCGCATGTGACGCTGGCGCGGCTGCGCGGCGCCTCGCCCATGGCGGTCGCGGATTATCTCAGCGCGCGCGGCTATTTCCCCTCGCTCAAATTCTCGCCGACTCGCTTCGTCCTCTACTCGTCGCGCAATTCGGTCGGCGGCGGTCCCTATGTCGTCGAATCCGCCTATCCCTTCGTCGCGCGGCGGCAGGAGGCTGTGGCGTAAGCCGTCAACCCTCAGCGCGGGCCGCGGCCGGCGCGGGCGTGAGCCTGTTCTTCTCGATGATCGCCGCGACCGCGGGGTCCTTCGCCGCGGCCTCCTGCAAGAGCCTTTCGGTTCCAGCCTCGAGCTGCTGTTGCAGCAAGGAGAAGAAGGCGTGCGGGCTCAGTCCGGGGGCGATCGGCGGCAGAAACTCCATGACGGCGACGCCCGGCCGGATGCGAAAGCCATGGCGCGGCCAGAACAGCCCGGAATTCAGCACGACCGGCAGCACCGCGGCGCCGGTCTCCTCATAGATCAAGGCGACGCCGAACTTATAGGCCGGCGGCGCGCCGGGCGGCCGGCGCGTGCCCTCCGGAAAGATAAAGAGCTGGCGGTTTTGCGCGAAGAGCGCTTTGGCTTTGGAGACAAGCTGCGGCAGCGCCTTGCGTCCCTTGGCCCGGTCGATCGCGATCTGCTCGGAACGTAGCAGATACCAGCCGAAGAGCGGCAGATAGACCAATTCATGTTTCAGGATGAAGGAAAAGTCCGGAAAGAAGATCGGCAGCGTGAAGGTGTCCCAGACCGACTGGTGCTTGGCGGCGACGATCACCGCGCCTTTCGGTATGTTCTCGACCCCGCGGATTTCGTGCTTCAGCCCGCAGATTTTCTCCAAGAGCCAGAGCGTCGTGCGGCCCCACTGCCGACCGAGCTCCTGCACGATCCCGCGCGGACCCGTGATCAGCGTCGGGAGCCAGACGAGCATCAGCAGCACCGTGCCGACGTAGTACGAGCATTGGAAGACGAGCGAGCGCAAGAACAGCAGCATGACGGGACCGCACAGGGGACGGGAGGCGGTCTTTTAAGCCGACGCGCCCGACGGCGACAAGCGGCTTGCCGCCGCAGGCCGCGCGGCGTTAGGGATTTCACGTCAGGCGCGCCACGAAGGCGCGAAGAGGCTTGGCGATGGATCAACTGGAATGAGAAACGATAGGTCTCGCCCGAGCCGGCGCGCCGCTCCTGGCTTCGCCATGGGACTTCTGGCGCTCCTCGCTTGCGCTCCGGCGCGCGGAGAGGTGGATGAACCCGCGGACTATCGCCAGGACGACTACCGCTCGCCGACGCCGGCGACGCTGAAGGGCGCGCATGTCATCGACACGCCGCAGGCGTTCGATCTGTGGCAGGGAAAATCCGCCGTCTTCATCGACGCTTTGCCGCGTCCGCCCAAGCCCGCCGACCTGCCGCCGCAGACGGTCTGGCGCGACAAGCCGCGCGCCGACATTCCCGGCAGCCTCTGGCTCGTCAACACGGGCTTCGGCGCGCTGGCGGAGACGACGCAGCGCTATTTCGAAACGGGGCTCGCGAAGGCTTCCGGCGGCGACAGGCAGAAGCCCCTGGTTTTTTATTGCCTCGAGAATTGCTGGATGTCCTGGAACGCGGCCAAACGCGCGCTCTCGCTCGGCTACGCGAATGTCTACTGGTATCCCGAGGGCACGGACGGCTGGGAGAAAGCCGGCCACCCGCTCGAAGACCGCTCGCCTGAGCCTGGGTTTTGAACGAGCGCCTAGAGCATGTCCCGGAAAAGTGCGAAGCGGTTTTCCGATCGGGACATGCTCTAAGTTTTGGATTTGGAGCGATTCCTTATCGCTCGAACGATTTCGTTCGAGCGGGAAGCGCTCTAAAGGACGCGAGGCCGCGCATCGCATGCCACGAAACGACGATCCCTTCGAGCTCGAGCGCTTCGTCGCGGCGCAGGCGCCGGTCATCGAGAGCGTTCTCGCCGAGCTGCGCGCGGGACGCAAGCGCACGCATTGGATGTGGTTCGTCTTCCCGCAGATCGCGGGCCTCGGCTCCAGCGTGATGGCGGTGCGCTATGCGATTGGCGGACGCGCCGAGGCGCGGGCCTATCTCGCGCATCCTTTGCTCGGAGAAAGGCTGCGCGAATGCGTACGCCTCGTCATCGCGGCGGACCGTCCTCTGGGAGAACTCTTCGGCTCTCCCGACGACATGAAGTTTCGCTCCTGCGCGACGCTCTTTGCCGCCGCCGCGCCGGATGAGGCGCTGTTTCAAGAGGCGATCCAGCGCTGTTGCGGCGGCGCGCCGGACGCCGCAACGCTCGCGAAGCTTGGAAGCGTCGCGGGCTGAATTGCGCCGCGCTACGGCGCGCTCTTGCGGAAGACCAGCAGATATTGCCGCGGCAGGAAGTCAGGCTGCTCGACCAATGTGAAGCCGGCCTCCGCGAGCTCCTGCACGGCTTTTTGCGGCGGAATGCGGTGCTCCGGCGGCGGGCCATTCGGCGAATCGGCCTTGAAATCGATGATCACAAGACGACCGTCGTCTTTCAGCGAGGATTTGAGCCGCGTGAAATAGGCGACGCGATGGCCGATGTGGTGGAAAGTGTCGACGACGAGCGCGAGGTCGACGGGTTGCGGCAGCGCGGGACTGTCGCTTGGCGCCAAAACCGGAACGAGGTTGGAGAGCCCCTCCCGCTTCGCGCGCTCGCCGAGATAGCGCGCCATGTCCGGCTCGACGTCGACCGCATAGACGCGGCCCTCTGGCGCGAGCCGCGCGATGCGCGTGGCGAAATAGCCCGTGCCGGCGCCAATGTCCGCCACGATCGCGGATTTGCCGATCTTGAGCGCGTCGAGCACTTCCTGCGGCTTCTGCCACGCGTCGCGCTCGGCCGCGTCGAATTCCTTCGCCCAGTTTTCAGCGCCGTCGAAGCTTCGATGAAAAGCGCCGTCGCCGCCGTCCATCTGATGATGATGCATGTGATGTGAGGACGGCATCTCTGGCGCAGGCGCCGCAGCCTCCTGGGCCGCGGCGGGCGACGCGCCGACGATGCACAGCCCCAATAAAACAAAACGGCGCGCGAAATCGCGCGCCGCATTTTTGCCGCCGCATCTTTTGATCACCATCTCAGACTTTCCTTCGAGATTTCAGCGAAGCATGTCGATCGGCGGCTGTCGTCGAGACGACGGACGCCGTCTCAACTTCCAACCGGAGCGGCCTTACCGGCGGCGCTCGCCGCGATCCACCGCTTGAGTTCGGCTATGTGGCCGCTTTCTTCGTCGACGAATTCGCGCGCCAGAGCCTTGACCTCCGGATCGGTCGTCTCGTCGAGGACCTTCTTGTAGTAATCGTAGCCGGCCTCTTCGGCCGCAAGCGCGATCTCCAGCGCCTCGTTTCGGCCGAGAAACGGGTCTGCGGCCCAGATCGCCGCGGCCTCGGGGCTTTCCAGGTCCGGCCATTCGAACTCCCCCGTCTTCATCTTCGGGACGTTGCGAAAGCCGGAGCGGGCCCTCGCGTCCGCGAGATGCAGACGCGAATAGTCCGAAAGCCTGCGAAACAGATTGCCGACTTCGCGATTGCCGCAACTGTCCATGGCGTCGGCGAGCTGGCCGAAGCGCAGGGCGGCTTCCTCTTCCAAGCGGATCGCATAGGCGAGAAACAGCTCGACCGATTCCATGGTGAAACCTTCCCTTTAAGCGCCGCCGGGCTCCCCGGTGAACTTCACCAGAATGTCCTGATCGCGCACGACATATTGGCAGGCGAGACGGAAGCGCGGCGCGACGTCCTCGACCTCCGCCTTGCGGATCTCCTCCTGCGTGATCTTGCCGAGCGATTTCAGCTGCGTCTTTTCCTTCTCGGTGAGCGCCGAGCCCATGGTCTTGCCGGAGAGCGTCACGACCTCGATGAGGCAGGAGCCGCATTCGCCGTCGCGGCAATCGTGAGGGATCGCCACCTTATTGGCTTCAGCCACCGCGAGCACGGTCGAGGTGTCCCCCGCAATGGCGTAGATGGTGAGATTCTTGTGCAGCAGGGGCGATTCGAAAGTAACGTTGGGCATGGGCTTCCTCGGCTTTGTGGTTGGGGCGCACGCCTCCCGCGCGAATAGCGCCCAACCGTCAAGCTAGCAGACCCGGAGACAAATGTGCGCTCTCGTCGCCCTTTTGCGGCGCTATGTCGCATTTGCGCGCGCAAGCGACGTGCGTCTAACGCTGCGGCGCCGGCGTGGCGATCAGTGCGCGACGGGAATCGGCGTGTCGGACGGCGTGCGGCTCGGGTGTCCGTCCGCTCCCTGAAAGGGGAACAATCCCGCCTGGAAGCATTGCGCCATATGCGTCGCCTTGGCGAGCGCCTGCTCGGCCTGTGTTGCGGGGAGGTTGTCGCGCACGGCTTGGGTGAAGAGCTCCAGCCAGCGCGCGAAATGCTCGGGCTCGACCGGCAGATGCGTATGAGCGGTGTAGGGATGCCCGTCGTAGCGCTCGGTGTGCAGCAGCGACTTCGACCAGAAGTTCGCGACCGTCGCGACGTGACTGTCGAGATCGTGAATCGACCCGCTCATGACCGGTCCAAGCATCGGATCGGCGAGACCGCGCCCATAGAAGTCGCGCACGCAGGCCACGATCGCGGCCTCGATGCGTTCTCTCTCGGCCGGGTCGTCGATTCTCGGGAAGTCGAAGGTGGTCATGAGCCGTCTCTCATTGTCGTTGCGGCGAGGTCGTGGGGTCGAGCGTCTACGCTGGGGGCCGCGCAAGCGCAACGCCGATGCGCGCCCTTATGCAGGCGAGGCGCCAGCCGCGCTTTGCATCTGCAACCCGCGGAAAACGCAGCACTGGCGCGGGATGCGCCAAGGGTCGCAATCCTCAAGCGAACAACCCTTGTTATATTCGCGACAACATAACTGACGGCATCAGCTATATTCGTAACAATACAGCTTATCGGCCGCCGCATGGCAGGGCCTGCTCTTGAATAAGCCGATGATTTTTCAGACTCTTCTAGATCCTCATCACCCTTGGCGCGGCCTTTGCTCCGCGGTGTCGAACCTCGACAGGAAAGAGCGCGGCGATGGACGGATCAACGATGTGGAGCGCACAGAGCAACGCAGGCCGCGGCTTTGCGATCATCCTCGGCACGAATGAGATCGCCTCGGCGGTCGCGGTAAGGCTCTCATGGGAGGGCTTCGACGCCGCGCTCAGCTACGATCCGCATCCGCCGGTGCTGCGGCGCGGCATGTCCTTTCATGACGCTCTCTACGAGGATAGCGCGCAGGTCGACGGGATCACCGGCCGGCGCGCCGAAAACGCAGTGGAGTTCTTCGAGATTTTTGCGCGCGGCGGCTGCGTCGCCGTCACGCCGTTGCACGCTACGGATCTGATTCCCCTGCGGCGGGCGGATGCGATCATCGACGCGCGCATGCAGAAGGACCGAGTCACCCCGGATCTGCGCGGTCTCGCTGGCCTGGCCGTGGGCCTCGGCCCCAATTTTACGGTGGGCGTCAATTGCGATGTGGCGATCGAGACGCATCCCGCCCGCGCCGGGGCGGTGTTGAAAACGGGCCGCACCTGGGCCAGCGATGGAATCCCGCGCGCGCTCGGCGGCCTCGGCGAGGAGCGCTTCCTTCGCGCGCCGCGCGCCGGCGTCTGGCGCACGCCGCTCAACATCGGAGACCGGGTCTACAAGGGCGTGACGATCGGACGGCACGGGGGCGCGCCTCTGGTCGCGCCGATGGACGGCTTCCTGCGCGGCCTCGCGCGCGACGGCGCGCAGGCGCCGGAAGGCGCAAAGCTCGTGGAGATCGATCCGCGCGGCCGCTGGGCCTGCTGGACCGGCACGGACGAGCTGGGGCGCGCCGTCGCCGAGGCGACCGCGCAGGCCGTGCTCGCCGGCGCCCGCGTTCGCGCGCGCAGCGCGTCGCGTTCCGCCGCGCTCATGCATTAACCGCGAGGAGGCCTTCATGCTCATGGACGAGACGGATTGTGGGATTCCGCGCATCGCAGCGCTACGCGGCGCGCCGAGCTCGGCGATGCAGACCCTCCTCGACGAATTCGCGCAGCGCCGCGCCAGCGCCGGCCTGCGCGTCGCCGGCGTCGTCGAGGACTCCGATTGCGCGCATGACGGCGCCTGCAAGCACTTCCGCGTCCGCGATCTCCTGTCGGGAGAGACGATCTCAATCTCGCAGGACCTTGGGCGCGGCTCGACCGCCTGCAATCTCGACCCCGCCGCGCTGGTCAGAGCCTGCGGGCGGATCGAAACGGCGATCTCGGAAGGGGCCGATCTCGTCGTTTTGAGCAAGTTCGGAAAGCTGGAGGCCGCCCGTAGCGGCCTCGCCGACGCGTTTCGCGCCGCGATCGAGGCGGACCTTCCCATATTGACCGTCGTCTCCCCGGCCGCGGCGGAGGAATGGGAGCTCTTCGCCGCCCCGCTGTTCCAGTTCCTCGATGCGAGCCCCGAGGCGCTGGAAGGCTGGTGGGCGCAGCAGACCCCCCAACGCGCTTGCGAGGCCGCGTAGTGAGCGGCGTACCCTCTGCGGAGCCCTTGGCCGAGACGCGGCTCGAGATCGCCCTGCATTTCGCCAATGGCGCGAAGCTTGGCCCCGACGAGCTGCGCATCATCGCGGCCATACGCAAGCAGCGCTCGATCCTCGGAGCGAGCCGCGCCACGGGCGTCTCCTACCGCACCTGCTGGCTCATCGTGGACGCGCTCAACCGCGCCTTCGAGCAGCCGGTGATCGCGACGCATCCGGGCCGGCGCGGCGGCGGCGCGGAGCTGACGCCCTTTGGCGAGAGGATCGTCGCGGTCTACGCCTCGATCGAGCGGCGCGCGCGCGCTCAGGCGAAGCCGGCGCTCGGCGAGATCGCGGCGGCGCTCAATCCGAGCTTCGAACGACGCGCAAGCCCCGCGACCTCGGCAGACGCGAGTCCGGAAGCGGCTCCTCGGCGATCGCAAGGCTCTTGAGCATCGCCCACACGCGCAGGCCTTCCTCGAGCGCGAGACGATCGACGGATTCGGCGGTGACGAGCGCATAGATTTGCGTCGCGCCGAGGCTCACCGTGAGGCGAACGAAAGGCAGGCCCAGCGGCGTCAGCTCGACGATCGACCCGGGAACCCGGTTGAGAATGGAGACGTCCATCGGACGCGACAGCGCGATCGAGACGTCGCGCGCGTCGATCTTGACGCGCAGGCCCGCGCCGATCGGCGCCTCGACCCGCGGCGCCCGCAGCTCGCCGTCGGCGAAATGCAGCGTCGAGAGCCCGTAGTCTTCGTCATGCCGCAGGACGCGGGCGTCCAGGCGGCTGACGAGGGGGAGGCTCTTTCGCGGAGCGATTTGTCGCAGAGCGGGCATGACGAAAAGCAGGAAGCGAGAATCGGACCAGAGCGCTCAGTAGAGCGTTTACAGGGAGAAATCGCCTCGCGCGTCTCGAAAGGTTTCAGGATCCCGTCGGAAAACTGACAAAGAGCGGAGGCCATCGCCCCTCGTCTTCATCAGCGACCCTGCACTTCCGGCAGCGCCGAGCTCGGCCCGAAGATGACCTGGGACGGGTCGCGTTCGAAATTGCGCGCGGCTTTACTGAGCGTGTCGACGGCGCGGCGCGCGTCGATGGCGAGCTGCTGATATTGGGGTAGGCCCGTCTGCGTGAACTTATTGATGTTCTCCGAAAGCCCCGCGAGATTGTCGGCGATGTTCTTCACGGTCTTCGGATCGAGCGCCTTGACGGTCTTGTCAGCGCTCGCGATGAGATGATCGAATTTCTCCGCCACCGGTCGCAGCGTGTGCATGAAGGCGGCGGAATCCTTGATCAGGCTCGCGGTTGGCTCGCTGTTGTCGGCGAGCGTCTTGCTGAAGGTCTCTATGTTTTTCATCGAGGCCGAAATCGAGTCGGAATTCTCGTCGATGAGCTTGTCGAGCTTCTCCAGCACATTGCCGGCGCGCGTGGAGAGTTGCTGCACATTCTCCATGAGACTCCGCATTTCCGAGGGCTCGGCGGCGATCTGCGGATAGGTCTCGCCAGGCTTGGCGACGAGCGGCGGCGCCTCGGGCGTCGCGCCTACGAGCGAGACGATGGCGACGCCGGTCAGAAGACGCTGCTCGAGCCGCACCCGCGTGTCGGTCTTGACGGGCGTCTTCTTGTCGATGCTGATGAGGAGATCGACGAGGCCGGGGTCCTTGTCGTCAATCTGAAGGCGCGTGACCTCGCCGACCTTCAGCCCGTTGAACTGCACCGCGCTGCCGCGCGCCAGCCCGTCGACGGAGCCGCGCACGATGACCTGATATGTCTTGGTCTCCGCGACCTTGCTCGGCCCGGCGACCCAATAGACGAAGGCGAAGGCGCCGAAGGCCACGGCGAGCGCCAGGGCGCCGATCGCGGCAAAGCTGGCTCGGGTTTCCATGCCTCAGTCCCTTCCTTCCGACGCGCCGGAACCCAGGCCGCGCGTCGCGAGAAGCCGGCTTCCCCGCTCCCCGTGGAAATAGTCGCGCAGCCAGGGCTCGCTGGAGGCCAAGAGCTTGTCGATGGGGCCTTCTCCAATCACCTTGCCGTCATAGAGCGCCGCGACGCGGTCGCAGATCGCATAGAGACTGTCGAGATCGTGTGTGACCATGAAGACCGTCAGCCCGAGCGTTTTTTGCAGCGTGCCGATGAGCCGGTCGAACGCGGCCGCGCCGATCGGATCGAGGCCCGAGGTTGGCTCGTCGAGGAACAGCAGTTCCGGGTCGAGCGCCAGGGCTCGCGCTAGCGCGGCGCGCTTGACCATTCCGCCCGACAATTCGGACGGAATTTTGTCCGCGGCGCTCGCTGGCAGGCCGACGAGCTCGATTTTGAGCATGGCGAGCTCATCCATGAAACGCTGCGAAAGATCGAAGCTCTCGCGCATGGGAAGCTGGATGTTCTGCTTGACGGTCAGTCCCGAGAACAGCGCCCCATTTTGAAACAGCACGCCCCAGCGCCGCTCGAGAAGACGCAGATCCCTTTCGCTCAGGCGGTCGCGGTCCTGGCCAAAAACCTCGATGCGTCCCGAGCTCTTGTGCAGCAGCCCGAGAATGGCGCGCGTCAGCACGGATTTGCCCTGGCCCGAGCCGCCGACGAAGCCCAGCACCTCGCCGCGATAGACGTCGAGGTCGAGGCCCTTCATGACCCTGTGTCGGCCGAACTCGACGACGAGATCGCGCACGCGAATGACGACCTCGCGGTTTCGCTCCTCCTCCTCCCCGCCGTTCGTCGCGCGCGCCGCGTCCATCTTGCTCCTCTAGAAAGCGTATCGACGCCGCGAAGCCTCCGGCCTCGAAGGACGTTCGAGGGAGAAGCGCGCCACGCCGCTCCTCAATAGTTGATCGCGGTAAAGAACATCGCAAACAAGCCGTCGAGAATGATGACGGTGAAGATGCTTTTCACGACGGAGGCCGTGACCCGCCAACCAAGCGACTCGGCGGAGCCCTGCGTCGCAAGCCCCTCCTGCGTCGCGATGAGGCCGATCACGAGCCCCATGAAGGGCGCCTTGATCAGTCCGACCGAAAAGGTCCTTTCGCTCACGGCGGTCTGCAGCAGTCCGATGAATTCCGAAGGGCTGATGCCGCCATACCACCAGGACATCAGTATGGCGCCAAAAAGCGCCGATATATCGGCGATGAAGGTCAGGATCGGCAGCGAGAAGACGAGCGCCAGGATGCGCGGGATGACGAGCACCTCCATTGGCGACATGCCCATGGAGCGTAGCGCGTCCACCTCCTCGCGCACCTTCATCGAGCCGATCTCCGCCGTGATCGCGGAGCCGGAGCGGCCGGCGATCATGATGGAGGTGAGCAGCACGCCGAGCTCGCGCAGCACCAATATGCCCACGAGATCGACGACATAGATGCTCGCGCCAAAGCGCAGGAGCTCGTAGATCCCCTGCTGCGCGACGATTCCGCCGACTGTCATGTTGATCGTGACGATGATCGGAATGCTGCGTAGCGCGAAATTCTCCATCTGATAGACGACGGAGACCCCACGAAAGAGCCGCGGTTTTTGAATGACGCGCGCGATCGCCGCGACGAATTCGCCCAGAAAGCCGACAAGCACGAGGGCGTCGCGAGCGCCCTGCACGATCTGCTCGCCGAGGTCCGCGAGCGTCTCGAGGACGGCGTTGGGCGGCCGGCCCGCCGGCGGAGAGTCGCGATAGCCGACGCGGTCGAGGAGCAGGATCTGCTCCGCGGTCGCGCCTTCGATCGAGGCTGAGACGCCGGCCGCCTCGAGCGCGTGGCGAGCGTCGTTGAGCGCCAGCGCGCCCGCGGTGTCGAGATGATGGAGCGAGGAGAGGTCGAGCGCCACGGAGCGCGCGCCGCGGCCGCGCTTGACGAGATCCTGCGAGGCGCGCTCGAGCCGGCGCGCGGCGCCGATCGTCCACGCGCCGCTCAGCGCGAAGCGACGCGCGTCCCCGCTCGCCTGGCCGGAGATCTCTGGCGACTGCGTCGCGACTGTGCCCGTCATTGCGCCTCGCTGCGCCCTGCCGCCGCCCGCGCTGAAGAAGCCTTCAGGCGCTATAAACGCTTGCGAATCCTCTTAGCTTCGCCGATGCCCCATGTCGAGCGGCGCGCGAGCACGCCGAGCGATACGCGGCAGTCGCAGCCGATAGAAGCGGGCCTCAGATGGGATATGAGCTGAACGTCGACATTGACGTCTTCCCGATCGCGGGGCGTTTCGTCATCGCGCGCGGCGCGAAGACGGAGGCGCGCGTCGTGACTGTCACGCTAACCGACCGCGCGCATCGCGGGCGCGGGGAATGCGTGCCCTACGCCCGTTATGGCGAGAGCGTTGACGGCGTCGTCGCCGCGATAGAAGGTTTGCGCGGAGCGCTGAAGGGGGGCGCGGACCGCGCCGCGTTGCAGAATCTTCTTCCGCCGGGCGCGGCGCGCAATGCGCTGGACTGCGCTTTCTTCGACCTCGAGGCGAAGCGCGCCGGCCGTCCTGTGGCCTGGATCGCGGGAGTTGAAGCGTTGAGGCCGCTCGTCACGGCCCTCACCATTTCTGTCGACACGCCTGACGAAATGTTCGCCGCCGCCGAGGCCGCCGCCGCATGGCCTCTGCTCAAGGTGAAGCTCGCGGGCGATGGCGACGCCGAGCGGCTCGCGGCGGTGCGCGCCGGGGCGCCGCGGGCGCGCTTCATCGTCGACGCCAACGAGGCTTGGCGCGAGGCGGATCTCGAACAGAATTTCGCGCTTTGCGCTAAGATCGGGGTCGATCTCATTGAGCAGCCGCTGCCCGCCGGAGCGGACGGGCTCCTGGCCAGGATCGCCCGCCCCGTGCCGGTCTGCGCAGACGAGAGCGTCCATGCCCGCGAAGATCTGGAAGCTCTTTGCGACCGCTATGACGCGGTCAACATCAAGCTCGACAAGACCGGCGGCCTGACCGAGGCGCTGGAAATGGTGAAAGAGGCCCGGGGCTTGGGCCTCAGGATCATGGCCGGCTGCATGGTGGGCAGCTCGCTCGCCATGGCGCCGGCGATGCTGATCGGCCAGTCGGCGGATTGGGTCGACCTCGACGGGCCGCTGCTGCTGGCGAGCGACCGCGAGCCGGGGCTCGTTTATGAGGGGCCAATGGTTTTTCCGGCGGCGCCGGCGCTATGGGGTTAGGGCTTCTCCACCTCGAGCCCAGCGTTGAGCCAGCCTAGGATACCGCCGCCGAAATGCGTGTCGCAATCGCGGCGTCCACCGAGCCGGGCCTGCTCCATCGCGGAAACCGAGCGCTTGCCGGAGCGGCAGTAGATCACGATCTTCTTGCCGGGCTCGGGGGCCGGCAGCTTGGCCGGGTCGAATCTCGAAAGCGGCAGGAAATGCGCGCCCTTGATATGACCGGCGTTCCATTCGTCCTGCTCGCGCACGTCGACGAGAGTCAGCGTGCCGTCGGCGATGCCCTGCTGCAATTCATGCAGCGGAATGTCGTTGAACTGGGCCATGTTTCTCCACCAGGCTCGATTTCATGCGGATGCCACAAAAGCGCTTCCCCGTCCAGGCCGGCGGGCCAAGGCCGCTGTCGAGCTGGGAGACGCATATTCACTCGCAATTTGCAAAATGAGGCGAGCCCAATGGCTCAGTATCGACGTAAGAGGCTGAGTTTTATGGCTCAGGATTTGGCGCCGGATTTGATCCGATCCTCTGGCGCGGGGTGCGGACCGGTTCTTTGCCCCCGATGACAGGAGTCCTCCCCGACTCTGTCCGCCTCCCGCGCGCTTCCTGCAAAATGAATAGGTCTACCAGAGAGAGACCCGACGGGCCGACCGGCCCCGACAGCGCGGCTAGCGAAACGAAAACCCCTGCCAGAACCGCGACATCACAATGATCGCGAGTGTATAGAGAACGAGCGCGCCGACGATCTGCGCGGAGGGCTTCTTGAACGTCTCCTCCGTCTTCTTGCGGACGAGCAGCAGCAAATCCTCCCAGGTCTGGGCGACGAAATCGCCCTGCGACAGAATGCCGATCAGCCGGTCGTTCTCGTCGACGATGGGCAAATGCCGAAAGCGCTCGCCCGACATGAGCTGCAGCCATTTCATGTCGTCGTCGTCGAGCCTGGCCGTCTTGATCTGCGTCGACATGACGTTCGAGAGCGGCGTGGCCTTCGGATCGAGGCCGTCGGCGACGAAGCGCAGAATATCGCGCTCCGTCACAATGCCCTGAACCTTCAAATCGTCGTCGACGATGACGACCGAGCCGATGTTGCGCTCGACCATCGTCTTGACCGCGCTCGCAACCGTCTCCTCGCGCTTGAGCGAGAAAGCCTGGGGCTTCTTTGCGAATTCCGGGCGGTCCTTGATCTTCACGGCGCGAGCCCTCCTGGCTTCTCATGCATGACGCGGCGGGGAGTGAAGCCGATTTCAGCTCTCACGCCAAGCGCCCGCCGCCTCTTCGCCTTGGGCTCGCGCCTCAGGAGCCGCCGACGGCAGCCTTCGGCTCTTGACCCAGGCGGCGCGCCATTTGTTGACCGGATGGTCGAAGACCCGCCAGATCACGAAGGAAACCGCCATGATCACGACCAGCGATTCCGAACAGAGCCACAGACGATTCCAGTAGGTGCCCTCTCCGGTCTGATTCAAGCCGATGATGGGCCAGTGCATCAGGTAGAAAATATAAGTCAGGTCGCCGAACATCCGGTCGACCCAGCCGCTCCTCTGTCGCACCGTATAAAGCGCCCAAGGCGTCATCATCACCGCGACGAGGAGATTGCTCGTGCTGCTCAAGGCCACGAGATCCTTGCCCTGCAGCTCGCCCAGCGCGATGTTCTTGATGAACAGCGCCTCGAAGATCACGAGCAATGCGAGCGTCAGCGAGAGCGTCCCATAGGCGAGCCTGCGGCTCGGCTTCAGATCATAGACGGCCGAGGCGACGCCGATTGCGAAGAAGATGATGAAGGGCGCGACCGTCGCCGCGCCGCCGAGCCATTGCGAGAGCACCGTGGTCAGAACGAAGACGGCGAGGACGTGGATGCTCTTCGAGATGAGAAAGATGACAAGCGGCGCGATCAGATAGAACTGCAGCTCCATGTCAAGCGACCAGCCCGGCACATTCGCCTGATAGGGCAGCGTGTTGTAGCCGAGGATGAAGAGATTGGAGAAAATCTGATGCGCCAGCCCGCCGATATTGGCGGGATGCTCGCCGCGCCAATACAGCAGCCCCCAGGTGATGGCGGAGCAGAGCGCGAAGACGGGAATGATGCGCCAGCAGCGCGAGACGATGAAGGTCAGATAGGGCGCGCGCGTCTTCGAATAGGTCGCGGCCCACATGGTCGCGACCCAATAGCCGCTCAGCACGAAGAAAACCAGCACCGCCGACATGCCGATGTTGAAGCTCGTCGTATGGTGCAGGAAGACCGAGAGGGCCAGGGCCATCCTGAAAGCCCCCGGCGAGGCGAATTTATCCGGGGCCTCGGACATGGTCGCTCCGAAACTGCGCGGCTTTGTCCGCGGTGGAAGCGACTCGTTTATCCTGAGACGGCGTAAAAAAAGCGTGGCATGGGGTCGCACGCCTCAGCGAGGCTCAGCCGCCATCCTCGACAGGACTGGGCGAAGGTCCGTATTCCTTTGCGTTAGCTCAATTTTTCTCGAAGCGTCGGCCGCTCCAGACGCGCTCGAGACGCGTCGCGCCGCGCGGCAGCGACCGAACGATTTCAGGAACGCGCACGCTTCCACGAGGGAGTCGGCTGGCCGCCGCGAGGCTCGAGGCCGGCCCGCAAACAGGCGCCGCCGAGGCGAGCTCCTCGCCCAACCGATCCACGAGGACTCGGAAGCGATCAGGCATCGGCTCGTTGAGAACGACGTCGTAGATCGCCCTCAGCTCCTTGCCGATCTGTTCGCCAATTTTCTTCTGGGTCGACGGCTTCGAACGCATAAAGGACCCTCCGGACTTTTCCCACTGCACGGCAATCTCAATCGCGCTCGGGACGAGAATAAGGTCGGTTCGTGTCGAAAAACCGGCGTTAAGCTCCAGGCGGCTTTCCCGATCCTTATCCTTAACGACAGATTATTGAAAAAGGGTTACCAGCTGGTCGAGCGCCGATTGGCTTTAGGGACAACAACTTGATAAGGATCAAGGAACATGGGCGCGGCCAGCGAAAATCCCGGACGGACTGGCGACAAGCCGCAAGTCGTCGCGATCGTCGCCGTGGCGCGGAACGGCGTCATCGGCGCCCAGGGCGCGCTGCCCTGGCGCATATCGGGCGATCTCAAGCGCTTCAAGGCCCTGACGATGGGCAAGCCCCTGATTTTGGGGCGGCGCACCTTCGAGGCGCTGCCGCGCGCCCTGCCGGGGCGCGAGCTCGTGATCGTGACGCGCGACCTCGGATTTTCGGCGCCGGGAGCGCATGTCGCCCAGAGCCCCGAAGCGGCGCTCGCGCTTGCGCAGGAGATTGCTCGGGGCTCCGGCGCGGGGGAAATCTGCATCGGCGGCGGCGCCGAGATCTATCGGGCGCTTCTCGCTGCGACGGATCGCATCGAATTGACCGAGATCGATCTCGCCCCGGACGGCGACGCCTTTCTGCAAGCCTTCGATTCCGGCGATTGGCGCGAGACGGCGAGACAGCCGCAGGCGCGCGGCGAGACAGACGACGCCGATTACGCCTTCGTCACGCTCGAGCGGCGCGGCGCGACCTAATTTTGAGATTGCTTTCCAGTCTCGCCGCCGGGCGGCGGCGGGAGGGCCTCTTCGCTTCTCTCGTCGCTGTAGACCTCGAGCTCGAGCCACATCGCGTTGAGGATCGCGAAGGCGCAAACGAGGCCGAGACCGAGAATCCAGGAAAAATACCACATCGCCCGCGCCTCCTTCAGTAGTGGTAATCGTCGCCCTGCAGGATCGACGCCTCGGTGACGAGGCCGCGAAACACCCGATAGGCCCAAAAAGTGTAAGCGAGGACGATCGGCAGAAAGACGACCACGACGCCAAGCATCAGGAACAGCGTCGAGCGGCTGGAAGAGGAGTCCCAGACGGCGAGGCTGTGGTTTGGGTGGCTCGACGAGGGCATGAGGAAGGGGAAGAGGCTCACCCCCGCCGTGAGAATGACCCCGGCGATGGCGAGGCTGCTCGAGACGAGCGCCGTCCGGGCGTAACCAAGCTGCAGCGTCGTAGCCGCCACGACCGCCCCGAGGAGCCCAAGGATCGGAAAGGCGCGCGTGAAGGGCGCGCGGCCGTAATTGGCGAGCCAGGCGCCCGCCTCGCGCGTGACGGTCTTCAGTGTCGGGTTGGACGGAGCTTCCCAGTCCGCCGCGCCCACCCAGACATAGCCCTCGATGACCTTGGCGACCAGGACGCCAGCGAGGGCGAAGAGCAAGGCGAGCAGGACCCCCGCGACCGCCCCGACGCGGCGCGAGCGCGCCGCCACCACGCCTTGCGTCTTGGAGGCGAGGAAACTCCCGCCCTGCAAGGTCAGCATCGCGACGCTGACCAGACCGCAAAGCAGCGCGAAGGGATTGAGGAGGCCGAGGAAGCCGCCCTCATAGACGACATTGAGCCCTCTCTCGAAATGGAAGGGCGATCCCAGAAGCAGGTTGCCGAAGGCGACGCCGAAGACGAGCGCGGGAATGAGCCCAGAGACGAAGAAGGCCCAGTCCCAAAAGGAGCGCCAGCGGGGCGACGGCCGCTTCGAGCGATAGGTCAGCGCCACCGGCCGCAGGATGAAGCCGACGAGCACCAACATCATCGCGAGATAGAAGCCTGAGAAGGAAACGGAGTAGAGCAGCGGCCAGGCGGCGAAGACCGCGCCGCCGCCGAGCACGAACCAGATCTGATTGCCCTCCCAGACCGGGCCGATCGCGCTCATCGTCACCCGGCGCTCGACGTCCTTGCGCGCGACGAAGGGATGCAGAATGGCCACGCCAATGTCGAAGCCGTCGAGGATCGCAAAGCCGATGAGCAGCACGCCGATCAACGCCCACCAGATGAGACGCAGGGTTCCGTAATCGATCATCGGTCGCGTCTCCTTTCACTCGGCAGGGGCAGGCAGGGGCTCGATCCCATGATCCGCGGTTTCCGGCCCGAGGCGGATGTATTTGAGCATCAGCGCGAGCTCGACGACGGCCAGCGCGCTGTAGAAGACAAAGAAGCCGGCGAGGCTCGCCACGACATTGCTCGCGGGTATGTTCGAGACGCCGAGGAAGGTCGGCATCACGCCGTCGATTATCCACGGCTGGCGGCCATATTCGGCGACGATCCAGCCAACCTCGGCGGCGACCCAAGGCAAGGGCAGGCTCCACAGGACGACGTGTAGGAAACGTCGGGAGGCCCGAATGCGACGGCGGCTCGAGATGTAGAAGGACCAGCCGAAGAGCGCGATGAAATAGAATCCCAGCGCGACCATGATGCGAAAGGCCCAGAACAGCACGGGCACGTCGGGAATGGTCGAACGCGCGGCTTTCTTGATGTCCTGCGCCGTCGCATTCTCCGCGTCCGCCCTCACGCCCTTGAGCAGCAGGGCGTAGCCCAGATCGGAGAAGGACTCTTTGAGATTGGGAGGGATGGACTCCGTTCCGCCGCCGGCCGTCTGCAGCCACTTATAGGCCGGCAGCCCGTTGCGGATGTGATTTTCGGTCTCGGCGACGAGCGGATGAATGCCCTCGACCGGCGTGTCGAGCGAGCGCGTCGCGATGAGGCCCAGCAGCCAGGGAATCTCGACCGCATAGCGGGTCGTCTCCGTCTTGAGGTCGGGCAGGCCGACGGCGGTGAAGGAAGCCGGAGCGGGCTCGGTCTCCCACATCGCCTCGATCGCCGCGATCTTCATCTTCTGACTGCGCCCGGCAGTGTAGCCGCTCTCGTCACCGAGCACGACGACGGACAGCGCCGAGGCGAGGCCGAAGCTCGCCGCCACCGTAAAGGAGCGGCGCGCCAGATCCACATGGCGACGCTGCAGAATGTAGAGGGCGCTGATAGAGAGCACGAACATCGCGCCGGTCACATAGCCGGCGCTGACCGTATGCACGAATTTCGACTGCGCGACCGGATTGAACAGGACCTCGGCGAAGGAAGTCAGCTCCATGCGCATCGTCTGCGGATTGAATTCGGCCCCGACGGGATTGAGCATCCAGCTGTTGGCGACGAGAATCCACAGCGCCGAAAGATTGCTGCCGAGCGCCACGAGCCAGGTCGTCGCGAGATGCTGCACCTTGGAGAGTCGGTTCCAGCCGAAGAAGAAGAGGCCGACGAAGGTCGCCTCCAGGAAGAAGGCAAGGATGCCTTCTATGGCGAGCGGCGTGCCGAAAACGTCGCCGACATAATGCGCGTAATAGCTCCAATTCGTGCCGAATTGGAATTCCATCGTCACGCCGGTCGCGACGCCCATCGCGAAATTGATCCCAAACAACGTGCCCCAGAATTTCGTCGCGTCGCGCCAGACCGTGCGTCCGGTCATCACATAGACGCTCTCCATGATCGCGAGCAGCCAGGAAAGGCCGAGGGTCAAAGGCACGAAGAGAAAGTGATAGAGCGCGGTCAGCGCGAATTGCAGACGTGATAAAGTCGCAACGTCGAGATCGTGCATCACAGGGTCTCCCCGAACGAGGGTCAGCGCGCAGCGGGCGTTGGAGCCGAGATAAGCGCCGCGACTGACCGAGGCGTGACATGGAGGCGGTGAGCGCCGGCGAAAAATGCGAAATAGAGCGCGGCGAGCGCGGCGATCTTCAGCGCCAGGACAAGGCCGATTTCTCTGCCCAGCGAGCGCTGTTTCACGAATTCGTTCCCTTTGCCGCCCGCCAGCCAAGCCTCGGCTGGGTTGCGCGGCTAGCTATGCGGTTCTGCTGCGGCTTGGATGCGACAGTTTGTCGCAAAGCCGGCGATCAAATCGTCACGCGCGCGCCGAGCTCGACGACGCGGTCCGAGGGTATGGAGAAAAAGTCCGTGGCGTTCGCCGCCTGATGCGTGAGCGCGATGTAGAGCTTGTCCTGCCACATGGGCATTTCCGAGCCGGCGCTCTCGATGATCGAGCGCCGCCCGAGGAAGAAGGACGTCGTCATGATGTCGTATTTCAGGCCGGTCTTGCGCAATTGCGCGAGCGCCGCAGGCACGCGCGGGCTCTCCATGAAGCCGTAGTGGAGCCTGATGCCCGTGAAGTCCTCGGAGAGCTTCTCGATCTCGAAGCGCTTGGCCAGCGAAACGCGCGGCACATCCTCGGTCGCGACCGAGATCACCAGCACGCGCTCGTGCAGCACCTTATTGTGCTTGAGATTATGCATCAGCGCGGCGGGCGCGACATTGGGATCGCTCGTCAGGAACACCGCCGTGCCCTTGACCCTTGTGGGCTTTGATTTCTCGAGCATCGCGATGAGTTCGCGGATCGGGATCGAGTCGCGATGCGTCTTCTCCGCCAGGAGATGCGTCCCGCGCACCCAGGTCCACATGACCACCATGGAGCAGGCGCCCAGCGTCAGCGGCACCCAACCGCCGTCGCGGACCTTTATCAGATTGGCCGCCAGGAAGGCGAGATCGATAACGAGGAAGACGGAGACGAAGGGAATCGCCGCCCATAGGGGCCAGCGCCAGCGCTTCCAGACGACGACGAAAGCCAGCGCGGTGGTGGTCACCATCGTGCCGGTGACGGCGATGCCATAGGCGGAGGCGAGCGCCGAGGAGTTCTTGAACAAAACGACGAGAATGAGCACGCCGATGAGCAGCAGGCGGTTCACGCGGGCGATATAGATCTGCCCTTCTTGCTTCTCCGAAGTGTGGGTGATCTCGAGGCGCGGCAAGAGGCCCAGCTGGATCGCTTGGCGCACGAGAGAGAAGGCGCCGGTAACTACAGCCTGGCTCGCGATGACGGTCGCGACGGTGGAGAGAATCACGAGACCGAGCGGAGCCAAGCCCCATTCGGGGGCGAGGCGAAAGAAGGGATTATCGATGGCGCTCGGGTCCGCCAGGATCAGCGCGCCCTGCCCCAGATAGTTGAGCAGCAGCGCCGGCAGCACGAAGAAGGTCCAGGCCGCCTGGATCGGCAGCCGTCCGAAATGGCCCATGTCGGCGTAGAGCGCCTCCGCGCCCGTCACGCCGAGAAACACGGAGCCGAGCACCACGAAGCCAAGCCAGCCATTGTGAAACAGGAATCGCAGGCCGATCAGCGGATTGAAGGCGTGAAGCGTCTGCGGCGCGTCGGGAATATGCATCGCGCCCAGCACGCCGATCACGATGAAAAAGACCACCATGATCGGCCCGAAGAAGGCTGCGACCTTCGCCGTGCCGTGGCTTTGCACCCAAAACAGCAGGACGAGGATCGCGATGGTGATCTCCAGCACGTAATCCTTGAAGTTCACATAATCCTTGAAGCGCTCCGTGACGAGATCGAGACCCTCGACGGCGGAGAGCACGGAGATCGCCGGCGTGATGATCGCGTCGCCCGAAAAAAGCGCGGCGCCGGCGACGCCGAGCAGGAAGACGACGCGGGCGCGTCGGCCCAGCGCCGATTGCGCAAGCGCCATCAGCGACAGTATGCCGCCTTCGCCTCGGTTGTCGGCGCGCATCAAGAACAGCACATATTTGGCTGTAACGGTGAAGATCAGCGCATAGATGAGCAGCGACGTCGCGCCGATGATCGCCTCTTCCGTCAGCCGCCCCGCTTTGGAAGCATGCGAGAGCGACTCGCGCAGCGCATAGAGCGGGCTCGTGCCGATGTCGCCGTAGACGACCCCGATGGCGCCCAGGATGAGCGCGGGCATCGGCGCGCCTGAATGCGCCTCGGTCCCGGCTTCCGCTGTCGCGCCCGCGGGCAAAGGCTCGGCGCCTGATCTTTGCACGGTCCCACTATCGGCCATCGAGCGACCTTTCCTCTATGACCTGCCGCAAAAAAGGCGCCGGAAGCACGACCTTGGCCCCTTCGGGGTTCGGCGGGGGCGTATACTCTTCTTTTGCGGGCTTGAGAAGCCGCGCGCGCGCAACCAGAGTGGTCTCATCGAGACGCCAGCGCAAAAGGAGGGAGCCATGTCGCAAACTGCCGCCCAAAACGGCGCTCCCATTGACGCAGGCGACGCGCGCGTCGGCGATATGCCCGCCTATGTGGCGAAGCCCGCAGCGCGCGCCCACCCGCCGATCCTCATCGTCGTTGCGGAAATCTTCGGCCTCAACGATCACATTCGCGATGTCGCGCGCCGCTTTGCGGCGGAAGGCTATCTCGCGATCGCTCCCGATTTCTTCTTTCGCGTCGGCGATCCGTCGAAGGAGCAGGAGATCGCGGCGATCCGCGCGATCGTGATGAAGGTCCCGGACGCGCAAGCCATGCAGGATTTCGATATGGCCCTCGCCTACGCCTCCGCGCTCGGCGGCGACGCGACGCGCGCCGCGATCACCGGCTTCTGCTGGGGCGGCCGCATGGCCTGGCTCTATGCGGCGCATAATCCGAAGCTGCGCGCCGTCGTCCCCTGGTATGGACGACTCGACGGCGAGCGCACGGAAAATCAGCCGCAATGGCCGATCGACGTGGCGCAGAGGCTCGCGGTCCCGTCTCTGGGGCTCTATGGCGGCGCCGATCCCTCCATCCCCCTGGAACTCGTGGAGAAGATGCGCGCGCTTCTTGGCGCAGCGCCCGCGCCGGGCGAGATCGTCATCTACCCGAATGCGCCGCACGCCTTCTTCGCCGATTATCGCGAAAGCTATCGCAAGGAGGCTGCCCAGGACGCCTTTGCGCGCATGTTGGCCTTTCTGAAGGCGCAGGGCGCGGCGTAAGCCTCAAAAATCGCTCGCGATGCCCTTTTTCTCCCAGTCGCCGTAGCGGGTGGGCTCGAGGCCGCCGCGACCGCCAATCTCATCGCTTGGCGCCGATTGCGGAGCGGCGGCGCGCCGCGCGGCGGCTTCCTCCAGGGCGCGGCGCGCAGCGGGAGCGAGCGCATCGGCGCGCTCGAGCTTTCCATCCGTGGGAAGAGTCTTTTCATCTTCCCCGGGCTTCACGTTTTTTGTCGTCATCTCGCCTCCATCTTCGCGCGAGCTTCGGCCCGTAGCGTGCTATGGGAGCAGCAGCAGGGACCGGAGGCCGTTTGTTGGCGACCCAGAACTCTAGAACTTTCCTTTCGAAAGCCAAGACGGCGGGGCGCGGTTCCTCTCGGCAGGGGTTCCTCCTCGCTGAGGAGGCGCGCGAGGCCGAGGCGCAAAAAATTCCAGGCCTGCCGGCTCGGCTCGCCGCGGCGCATATCATCTGCGACGTGGTGCAGGGCGGACATCGTCTCGACGAGTGCTTCACGCCGCTCGCGGTTCCCAATCGCATCGCGGGGCTCGAGGCGCGCGACGTCGCGCTCGCCCGCTCAATCGCCACGGTCGCGCTGCGCCGTCTTGGCGTGATCCGCCGCGCGCTTTCGCTCCTGCTCGAAAAAGGCCTGCCGCGGCAGGCGACGCGCATCGAATGGACGCTGATCGCCGCAGCGGCGCAAATTCTCTTTCTGGAGGCGGCCGATCACGCCGCCGTCGACCTCGCCGTGCGCGCCGTGCGGCTCGAGCCCAAAACTGCGGGCTTCGCGGGACTCGTGAATGGCGTGCTGCGCAATCTCGTTCGGCGGCGCGACGAGTTTCTGGCGCTCGCGGAAAGTGGCGATTACGACGCGCCGCCGTGGCTTTCGCAGCGCTGGCGCAAAAATTACGGCGACGCTCTGGCGCGGCGCATCACCCAGATGCAGATGTGCGAGCCGCCGCTCGATGTCACCACGAAATCCGACGCGGCAAGCTGGGCGGAACGCCTTGGCGGCGTCGTGCTGCCGACAGGCTCTGTGCGCCTGCTGACGCGCGAGCCGATCGTCACGCTCGCGGGTTTCGACGAGGGCGAATGGTGGGTGCAGGATGCGGCGGCGGCGCTGCCGGCGCGCCTCCTAGACGCCAAGCCCGACGAGCGGGTGCTCGACATGTGCGCCGCGCCCGGCGGCAAGACCGCGCAGCTGGCCAGCATGGGCGCGTCTGTCACCGCCCTAGACCGCTCCGCCGAACGCCTCAAGCTTCTCGCCGCCAATCTGCACCGGCTGAAGCTGCACGCCGATATCGCGGTCGCCGATGCGACAGGCTACTCGGCTCCGCATTTCGACGCGATTCTGATCGACGCGCCCTGCTCCGCGACAGGCACGATCCGCCGTCACCCCGACGTCGCCTGGACCAAAAAGCCCGGCGACATCGAGTCGCTCGCCGCGCTGCAGGCCAAGATGCTGGATCGCGCCGCGGCCCTGACGCGCCCGGGCGGACGCATCGTCTATTGCGTCTGCTCGCTCGAGCCCGAAGAGGGCGAGAATCAGATCGCCGCCTTCCTGCGCCGCAATCCGGATTTCCGCCGCGACATCGTCGATCCGGCCGCGCTGGGCGCGCCGGCGGAATTCGTCAATCGCGACGGCGATCTGCGCACGACGCCGCAGATGCTGCCCAACGACGATCCCCGGCTTGCCGGCGTCGACGGCTTTTTCGTCGCGCGCGTGTCGCGGCGCGGTTAAAGCGAACGTCCTACCAGGCAACGCTCTCGCCACGCTGATCGATGAAGCTCCCGCTGTCGGCGAGCGTCAGCGCGTCGAGCGTGGCGATGATGCCGGAGGCGCTCTCCTGCACGGAGAGCGGAGCGCTATGGCCGCCCATGTCGGTGCGCACCCAGCCGGGGTGCAGCGCGACCACGACGATCCCGCGCGGCTTCAGCTCCTCGGCCAAGCACTGCGCGAGCTTATTGAGCGCCGACTTGCTTGCGGCGTAGACGGCGCTCTGGGGACGCACGTCGGTCATCGAACCCAGCCGGCTCGAGACGAGCGCGATGCGCGGATTGGCGGCGCCATTGAGATGAGGCAGCAGCGCGCGCACGAGCCGCAGCGGGCCGAGCGTGTTGATCGAGAACACGTCGAGCGCCTTCTCCAAGTCCACCTCCAGCGGCGTCTGCGGAGAAGGGCCGCCAACGCCAGCGTTGGCGACGATAACGTCGATCGGACCCGCGATTGTTTTTGCGGCGGCGTCGATCGCGGTGCTGTCGCGCATGTCGAACAGCCTGGTTTCCACGCGCGCATGCTGGGCGGCGAGCGAGGCGGCGAGCACGTCCTTTGCCGCCTCATTGCGCAGGCTCGCGGTGACGCGCTCCCCGCGCGCCGCGAGCTCGCGAACGAGCTCGAGACCGATGCCGCGGCTCGCGCCCGATACGACCCAATGTTCGCTCAAGGTGTTCCTCCCCAGCTCGCGCCCGCGACCTTCGGTCCTGTGAACCTCCGGCTAAATAGCGCCGTTCGGCGCATCCGGCGACGTCGAGAGCGGATGAATTTCTGCGGCTTTCCATCTCCCTCTTGAGAGGCGCGGCTCGGCGCGTATGATAAGCCTATCTGCGCTCACGCGGCTTTGGCGGGAGCCGTCGGCGGAGAATTGCGCCCCGCAGGGCGCAGCAAGTCGATCCAGGATATCGATGCGAGTCGCTCAGCTCTACCGCCACCCCGTCAAAGGACTGACGCCCGAGCCGCTGCAATCGGCGAAGCTCGTCGAAGACGCGCATTTCCCCTGCGACCGGCTGTTCGCGCTTGAAAACGGACCCTCGGGCTTCGACCCCGAAGCGCCGACGCATCAGCCGAAGATCAAGTTCCTGATGCTCATGCGCAACGGCAGGCTCGCCGCGCTTACGACGCGCTACGACGACGCGACGAAGACGCTGACGATCCGGCTCAAGGGCAAGCTCGTCGCTCAAGGAAGGCTCGACCGGCGCGAAGGACAGGCCGCAATCGAAAACTACCTTACGGCGTTTCTCGGCGACGAAATTCGCGGCCCCGTGCGTCTGCTCGCGGCGCCGGACGGGCATCGCTTCATGGATTCGAAATCCGGCTTCGTCTCGCTGATCAATCTCGCGAGCGTCGAAGCGATCGCCGATGCGGCGGGCGAGGCCGTCGACGCGCTGCGCTTTCGCGCTAACATCCATCTCGTGGATATGGCGCCATGGGCCGAGGCCGAGCTCGTCGGCAAGACGCTGACGCTGGGCGGCGCCAAGCTCGAAGTCCTGAAGATGATTGACCGATGCGCCGCGACCGGCGTCGACCCCATCAGCGGCGAACGCGACATGGACGTCGTGGACACCTTGCGCAAGCGCTTCGGCCACATCGACTGCGGCGTCTATGCGAGGGTTCTCGAGGGCGGCGAGATCAAGATCGGCGACGCGGCTCGCGCTTGAGACGAATTCTAAGCGAGCGCGACGCTGTGTTGCTCGAACGATTCCGCTCGAGCGCAAAGCCCGCCTCGCCCGCTCACTCGCCGAGCGGCAATTCTCCGGCGGCGGTCGCCGTTCCTTCGCTCGCGGCCTCCTCTCGCGGCGCGCGCGAGCGACGCCGCGGGTTCATCGCAAATCCGCCGCGACCGCCGTTCGGGCGCTCCTCGCCGGCGTCGGAAGCCGGGCTCTCGCTCGCGGCGCCGGGGCGCGGCACGGGAGCGGTGATGAAAGCCGGCAGCGCGGCGCCGCCCTCGGGGGCTCCAGGCGGCTCCGCGCCGAAAGCGGGCTCGCGTTCCCGATCTCGGTCCCGGCGCTGCTCGAAACGAGGACGCTCGCGATTATTTCGGTCGAAACCGAAACGCGGCTGACGATCGCCGCGCTCGGGCCGGTCGCCGCGTTCCGCGCGCTCGCCGCCTTCGGGGTTCTGCTCCTGATTGCGGTCGCGATTGCGGCCGCCGAATTGAACGCGGTCATTACGCACGGGCCGCTCATGCCGCATTTCCGGATAGGCCGGCCGCTCTTCGAAGGGCTGGGGCTGGGGTTGCGGCGCCTGAAAACTTGGTTGCGGCGCATTCGCGAAGGTGGCCGGCGGCTGGAAATTCGGCTGCTGCTGGGAGTAAGCGGGCGCGGGGAGGCGTTCGGAGAGTGGCGCGAAACGATCCGGCACGCCCGTGAAATCGTCGTCGTCCTCGAGCTCCGCCTCCTGCTCGTAGTTGGGACGGCCATAGCCGCCGTTCTGCTGCTGAGCCGCGGCGATCAGACGGAAATAATGCTCCGCGTGCTGCAGAAGATTTTCCGCCAAGACGATGTCGCCCGAAGACTGGGCGTCGCGCGCGAGCTGGAGATATTTCTCGGCGACATGCTGGGCGGTGCCGCGAATCTTCACGTCGGGTCCGTTGGACTCGAAGGAGCGCGTCAGCGGATTGGGTCCCTTGCGTCCCGGACGCCCGCGCAAACGTTTGTTCTGTCCTGGTCTCATAGAATGTCCCCAATGATCCTTATTCAGGCGGGAAGCCTTGCGCTCCTCTTGCGTTGAGGCTTCGATCCGCAGGCCGCAGCAAGGCTCCAGAAACGGATGTGATCACGCTTGGCGAACTGTTCGCGCCGGCGGCGCCAGCGCCGCGCCGCCACATCGAGACTGGCGCTTCAGCGCGCCCTTCGTCTCATTGCCGGATCGTCAGATGGCCCAGCGGTTGCCGCGCGCTCTGCTGCAGCGCGCTCCCAAAGCCGGGCGACCCCATCGGTGAACCCAGGAAAAACCGCTCGCCGTCATCGGCGATCGCATCCTCTGCCCGAAGGTTCCACTTGGCAGCCGGCGCTCGCCCAGCGCGAGCGCCCTAGGCTGCATCGCTACAATACGAGCAAGCCGATACCTCTCTTATATAAGACGCGCGACGCTTCGCCAAGGGCTTACGCCGACTATCCATAAAAAAGCGTTCGACCGTGGCAACTTTATCACAGTGGACGGCGAGCGGCCACGGCGCGCTCGCGACCGCCCGCATCCTGGCGGATTCCGGCGCTTTCGAGTCCCACCCTGGCGAGCAGAGCCGCCGTCTCGCGCGCCTGGCCGATGCCCACCTCGATGACGACAACGCCCCCGGACCTCAGCAATCGTGGCGAATCCATGGCGATGCAGCGGATGCAGGAGAATCCGTCCAAGCCGCCGTCGAGCGCGAGACGGGGGTCGTGCAGACGCACTTCCGGCGACAATCCATCGATCTCACCGCTCTTCACGTAAGGCGGGTTGGAAACGATGAGATCGAAGGTCCCGCCGAGCGCGCTTCCCCAAGCTCCGCATAGAACCGAAGCGCGTTCAGAGAGACCGCAGCGCGTCAGATTCGCGCGCGTCGCGAGCAGCGCTTGCGGCGAGCGATCGACCGCGACCCCGAAGGCCTGAGGAAGCTCAACGAGGAGCGCGCAGAGCAGCGCGCCGGAGCCAGAGCCGAGATCGAGCAGGCGCAACGCCTCATTGCGCCGCGAGCCGACAAGCGACAGCGCCAAATCCACCACGCTCTCCGTGTCGGGCCGCGGATCGAGCACATCGGGGAAGACGCCGAGATCGAGCGTCCAGAAGCCGCGCGTCGCGAGAATGCGCGATACGGGCTCGCGCGCGGCGCGTCTTGCCGCACTTTCTGCGAGGCGGCGCGCGGCCGATTCGTCGAGCGGCGACTCGGGGGAAAGCACGTAATCGGCGTGCGTGAGCTTGCAGGCGTCGAAAAGCAGCAGACGCGCATCCTCGCGCGCCTCTTCCATGCCGTTCATCTCGAGAAAACGGGCGAGACGCGCGAGAGCCTTCTCACGCGTCTCGCCGGGAAGCGTCTCGAAGATGTCGCCTCTGCTCACGCGGCGATTTTCGCGAGCCGCGCGGCGAGGCGACGTGCGAAGCTCGCGGCGTCGACCGGCGGCTCGCCATCGGCGATGCGCGCGAGGTCGAGCAGCAGGAACGCCCCGTCGCTTGCCTCCTCGCCCTCGGGAAGTTTCGCGAGCGCCACGATGGCGGCGTGACGCGGATTGACCTCGAGGACGGGCTTGCCGAGCGCGCCGCTCTCCCCATGCTCGGCGAGGAGCTTGGCCAAGCGGCGATCGAAGCCGTGCTCCGGCGCGATGAGACAAACCGCGCTGTCGCGCAAACGCGTCGAAAGGCGCACATCTTCGACGTGCTCTTTCAGAGTCTCCTTGAGACGCGTCACAAGCGCCGCGACCTCTCCCGCAGCCTCCGGCGCCTCGGGTGGCGTCTCGCCCTCTTTGAGCGGAACCTCGCTCAGATCGGCCGCGCCCTGCGTCACCGATTTGAAGGTCTTGCCTTCAAACCCGACGCAGCTCGTCACCCAAAAGGCGTCGACAGGATCGTCGAGCAGCAGCACCTCAACTCCGCGCGCGAGAAACTCCTCGAGCTGCGGGCTCGAGGCCAGACGTTTGCGATCGTCTCCGAGGATGTAATAGATCGCGCTCTGATTCTCGCGCAGATCGGCGACATAATCCTTCAGCGTGCGCGTCTCGTCGGAAGCGCGCGTCGTGGCGAAACGAGCGATCTTGAAGATCTCGTCGCGCCGCGACGGATCCTCGTGCAGCCCCTCCTTGATGACGGCGCCGAAGTTTTTCCACAGCTCCGCGAATTTCTCGTGCTCGTTTTCGGCGAGCTTTGAAATCTCCTGCGCGATGCGCGTCGTGATCGCCTTGCCCATCTGCGCGATGAGCGGACTTTTCTGCGCCATCTCGCGCGAGACATTGAGCGGTATGTCGGCGCTGTCGACGACGAGCCGCACGAAGCGCAGCCAAGCCGGCAGCAGATCGATCTCCTTGGAGATCAGCACGCGCCGCACATAGAGCTTGGCGCGGCTCCTGCGCTGCGGATCGAAAAGATCGAGCGGCCGCGCGCCGGGAATGAACGCGAGCACCGTATATTCGGTGCGCCCTTCGGCGCGCCAATGAATGGTCAGCGCCGGCTCGTCGAACTGGCCGGAGAGCTGGCGGTAGAAGTCCGTATACTCCTCCGGCGTGACCTCGGATTTCGGCTTCGCCCAAAGCGCCTGTCCGTCGCTGATGCGGCGCGGCTCCTCGCCCGGCGCGCCGATGAGATCAATCGGAATGGCGATCGCGCCCGAATGCTCCTTGAGCACGCGCTCGATCTGCCAGCTCTCCAGAAACTCGTCGCTCTCGGCGTTGAGATGCAGCGTGACGCGCGTGCCGACCGCAGGCGCGGCGTCCAGCGCCGCCGGCTCGATCGTGTAGGTCCCCTTGCCTTCCGAGGTCCACAGCCATGCCTTGTCGGAGCCGGCGCGGCGCGTTACGACCTCGACCTTGTCGGCGACCATGAACACCGAATAGAAGCCCACGCCGAACTGGCCGATGAGATTTTGCGCGAGGCCGTCCGTCTTCTCCGAGCCGAGCTTGTCGAGAAAGGCGCGCGTGCCGGAATTGGCGATCGTGCCGAGGGCCGAGACGAGCTCGCGCTCGTCCATGCCGACGCCATTGTCGGTCACGGTGAGCAGGCGCCTCTCCTTGTCGAGGGCGATGGTGACGAGCGGCGCGCCGGCTTTCTCGGCGAGTGCGGCGTCGGAGAGCGCCTCGTGGCGCAGCTTCTCGCAGGCGTCGGCGGCGTTGGCGACGAGCTCGCGCAGAAAGACGTCGCGCTCGGAATAGACGGAATGCGCCATGAGCTGCAGCAGCCGCGCCACATCGGCGGTGAAGCCGTGGCTCGAGGCCGGAGCGGCGTCGAGAGTCGCGGAATTTGCGTCGTTGGTCACGTCTTTGGGTCTCCGAAGGATTTGCGGGTCAATGAGCGCCCCAGGGCGATTCGGCCGCGGCGCGGGCCGAGACGAGGAAGGGCGCCACCGGGGATATCGGGGAGAGGGCGCGAAGTTGCAAGCGCCCCCCGAAAAGGCGAGCGGGCCCGCGGCTTGAGCCTCGGGCGGCGGGAAAGAAAGCGCTGTTGCGGCCCGCGCGACGGAAAGCTATAAGGCCCCGCGACGCCTGCGGGCGTCGCCTTGCGGGCAACCGCCTAGTCGGAGTGTAGCGCAGCCTGGTAGCGCACCTCGTTCGGGACGAGGGGGTCGGAGGTTCGAATCCTCTCACTCCGACCAACTTCATTAATCCGTTGATCTCTCAATTGTTTGACCCCAGCCGGAACTTTGCGGCTTGGGTGCCCGCGTGCAGGGGAACTCAACATGGCCGCCATAGGCCCACAAGACACCGCCTTCGATTTGCCTGCGCCGGACTTCCGTCTGCCCGCGACCGACGGAAAGACCTACACGCTCGCCGACGTCGCCGGCGAAAAAGGGACGGTGATCGTCTTCATCTGCAATCACTGCCCCTATGTCATTGCAGTCATCGACCGGCTCGTCGCCGACGCGCGGGCGCTGCTATCGGAGGGCTTCGGCTTCGCGGCGATCTGCTCGAATGACGCGAAGGCCTACCCAGAGGATTCCTTTCCCAAGATGAAAGAATTCGCCAAGGCGCACGCCCTTCCCTTCCCCTATCTGCATGACGAGTTGCAGGCCGTCGCCAAGGCCTATGGCGCAGTCTGCACGCCGGATTTCTTCGGCTACGACAAGCAACGAAAGCTGAAATATCGCGGAAGGCTCGACGAGGGGCGCACGACCCCGCCGCCCAAGGGCGCGAAGCGCGAGCTCCTCGAGGCGATGCGCGAGATCGGCCGCACCGGCGACGCGCCGAAAGAGCAAGTTCCGACGATCGGCTGCTCGATCAAGTGGAAGGGCTGACGTCAGCGCAGTCGTCTGAACGGGTTGGCCAAGAAACCGGAAAGCACCGCGCCCATCGTTAAGAGGCCAGCGATCGGCAGGAGCATCAGCATCACGCCGCCGATGAAGAGGAAGCCCAGGGTCATGAAGCCCAGCAAGCCGAGCCCCAGGAGCGTCGCGCCGACGGGACCGAGACGCACGACCCTGACCGCGCCGAACTGCCGGGTCGAATAGACGCCGTCGCCCCAGGGACTGGCGCGGTCCTCCGGCGGCAGGATCTCGACCTTGCCTCGCGGCGTCTCGGGTTTTTGCGAATTCGGATCGCCCACGGCGATTTCTCCAGGTTTGGCCGGCCTCAAAGTCATATAAGCATGCATTGCCCGGCGCCAATGCGCGCGCCCGACGCCGACGTTTTCCCCTCCCGGAGAGGCGCATGACGCAAACCAGTAATATCAAGGCGCTAGCGAAGGAGGCGGTCGCGCCGCTTCTGGCTTTCGCGGCCTTTCTGGCGCTTTGGGAGGGCCTGGTGCGCGTGAAGGGCCTCCCGCCCTATGTGCTCCCGGCCCCGAGCCTGATCCTCACGCGGCTTTACGAAGACCGCGCGCTGATGGCCGCTTCGCTCTGGGTGACGGTCAATATCGCCCTGCAGGCGCTGGCGTTAGCCACGCTCGGCGGCGTCGGCCTGGCGCTGCTGATGGCGCGCTCGAAATGGCTGGAGCGAACCCTCACGCCCTATGCGATCATGCTGCAGGTGACGCCCATCGTCGCCATCGCGCCGCTGCTGCTCATCTATCTCTCGCCGAGCAATGCGGTGCTCGTCTGCGCCTTTCTCGTCGCCTTCTTTCCCATTCTGTCCAACACGGCGCTGGGGTTGGCCTCGGTCGACCACGGCCTGCTCGACCTCTTCGATCTCTACCGCGCCTCCGCCTGGGACCGGCTCATCTATCTGCGCGCGCCGGCGGCGCTGCCGCAGTTTCTTACCGGCCTGCGCATCGCCGGCGGCCTCGCCCTGATCGGCGCCGTCGTGGCGGAGCTTGCCGCCGGCGCGGCGGGCCAGGGGTCGGGTCTCGCCTTTCGCATCGTCGAGGCGGGGTTTCGCCTCGATATCCCCCGCATGTTCGGGGCGCTGCTTCTGCTTTCTTTCGCCGGTCTGGCGATCTATGGGGCGCTGGCCCTGCTCAGCCATCTCGCTTTGAAGGATTGGCACGAGAGCGCTCGCGAACGCGGGGCTTAGAGCCGCCCGCCCGGACCGGCTCGGAGGCGCCTTTGACCTTCCGGGCGCCGCCGCTTACAAGGGCCGAAAATTCCGCCACGCAATCGCCGTCCGCACGCAGCGGGCGGGCAAAAGTCAATGACAGGGGACGAAGACCGAAATGCGCGTGTATTATGATCGTGACGCCGACATCAACCTGATCAAAGGCAAGAATGTCGTCATCATCGGCTATGGCAGCCAAGGCTTCGCCCACGCGCTCAATCTGAAGGAGAGCGGCGTCCCCAATGTCTCGGTGGCGCTGCGCAAAGGGTCGGCTTCCGCCGCCAAGGCCGAAGGCGCCGGGCTGAAGGTGCTCGAGGTCGCCGAGGCGGCCAAGACCGCCGACGTCATGATGATGCTGACGCCCGACGAGCTGCAGGGCGAAATCTACGCGAAGGATCTCGCCCCCAATATGAAGCAGGGCGCGGCTCTGTTCTTCGCGCATGGCCTCAACATCCACTTCAATCTGATCGAGCCGCGCAATGACCTCGACATCGCCATGGTCGCGCCGAAGGGCCCCGGCCATACGGTGCGCGGCGAATATCTCAAGGGCGGCGGCGTGCCCTGCCTCATCGCCGTGCATCAAAACGCCTCCGGCAACGCGCTGGAGATCGGGCTCTCTTACGCCAGCGCGATTGGCGGCGGGCGCGCCGGCATCATCGAGACGACCTTCCGCGAGGAGTGCGAGACGGATCTCTTCGGCGAGCAGGTCGTGCTGTGCGGCGGTCTCGTGGAGCTCATCCGCGCCGGCTTCGAGACGCTCGTCGAGGCGGGCTACGCGCCCGAGATGGCCTATTTCGAGTGCCTGCACGAGGTGAAGCTCATCGTCGATCTCATTTACGAAGGCGGCATCGCCAATATGAACTATTCGGTTTCGAACACCGCTGAATATGGGGAATATGTCACCGGTCCGCGCATCATCACCCCGGAGACGAAGGCCGAGATGAAGCGCGTCCTCGACGACATCCAGACCGGCAAGTTCACGCGCGACTGGATGCTCGAGAACAAGGTGAACCAGACCTCCTTCAAGGCCATCCGCGCGCGCAACAACGCCCATCCGATCGAGGAGGTGGGCAAGCGCCTGCGCGCGATGATGCCCTGGATCGGCAAGAACAAGCTTGTCGACAAGGACCGCAATTAGCGCATAAT
>CAWCTS010000038.1:0-12644 GCA_963798515.1 uncultured Alphaproteobacteria bacterium | reverse complement strand
AGAGGCTGCGTTCATGGCCGTCGCGGGCTGGACGGCCTGGGAGCTGGGGGTGAAGCGGCGACAGCGGGCTGAATGATCCAGCCGAGAGGCATTTTTACTGCGCCTGCCGCCGAAAGCCGTTAAGAAGAGCCGCCTAGCCTCGCAACGACCCACTCCGGCCGCATGCCCCTCTCTCCCTCCATCGCCCTCACTCGCGATCTGATCCGCTGCCCTTCGGTCACGCCCACCGACGCGGGGGCGCTCGACGTGCTGCAAGGCTTTCTGACTGCGGCTGGCTTCTCCTGCGTGCGCAAGATTTTCATTGAGCCTGGCACGCCCGATGTGGACAATCTCTTCGCCAAGATTGGCCGCGGCGCGCCGCATCTTGTTTTCGCGGGCCACACCGATGTCGTGCCGGCGGGCGATCTCGCGCGCTGGCGACACGATCCTTTCGCTGGCGAGGTCGAGTCGGAGCGCCTTTGGGGCCGCGGCGCTTCGGATATGAAGGGCGCCATCGCCGCCTTCGCCGTCGCCACACGGGACTTTCTGCACGCGCATGGCGAACCGAGCGGCGCGATCTCCTTCCTCATCACCGGCGATGAGGAAGGCCCCTCGATCAACGGCACGACGAAGCTTCTCGACTGGGCGCGAGACCAGGGCGAGCGCTTCGATCACTGCGTCGTGGGCGAGCCGAGCTGCGTTGCTTCGCTCGGCGACATGATGAAGATCGGCCGGCGCGGCTCGCTCAACGGGCGCGTCACGATCGAGGGCGTGCAGGGGCATGTCGCCTATCCCGAGCGCGCCGACAATCCCGTGCCGAAGATGGCGCGGCTCGTCGCAGCCCTCTCAGGGCATCGCTTGGACGAAGGCTCGGCGCATTTCGGCGCCTCCAATCTGGAATTCACCACGATCGACGTGGGCAATCCCGCGGTGAATGTGATCCCGGCGCGCGCGACGGCCGCCTTCAACATCCGCTTCAACGATCTGTGGACGCCCGAGCGGCTGGAGAAGGAAATCCGCACTGTGGCGGCGCAGGCTGTCGGCGACGCCGCGAAGATCGACTTCACGCCCTGCAATGCGCGCGCCTTTCTCACCAAACCCGGCAGCTTTGTCGCGCTCGTCTCTCAAGCGGTGACGGAGAAAACCGGCCACACCCCAGAGCTCTCCACAACAGGCGGCACTTCGGACGCGCGCTTCATCGTGCGCGATTGCGAGGTCGTCGAATTTGGCCTCTTGAACGAATCCATTCACAAGATCGACGAGAACGCGGCGCTCGACGACATCGATCGGCTCACGAACACCTATCGCCGCCTTCTCGAGCTTTATTTCGAGCGCCCATGATCTTTCTCTCGCCGACGCCGAAGATCAAAGTCGAGATCGCGGAGCATGTCGCGCGCGTCGTCATCGACAATGCGCCGCGCCGCAACGCCTTCGACTTTGAGATGTGGCGCGCGCTGCCCGTCATCCTCGGCGCGCTCGACGCAAACGAAGAGGTGCGTGTCATCGTGCTCGGCGCCGGGCCGGGTCTCTCCTTCTGCTCGGGCGCCGACATCTCCGAATTCTCGACGTTGCGCGCGACGGCCGAGGGCGGCCGCGCCTACGAAGAAGCCAATCTCGCCGCCTTCGACGCGCTGGCGCAAGCCGCAAAGCCTACCATCGCCGCGATCGGCGGCTTCTGCATGGGCGGCGGCGCAGGACTTGCGTCGACTTGCGACCTGCGCATCGCGCGCGAGGATGCTGTGTTCGCCATTCCCGCGGGCCGGCTCGGGGTCGGCTATCCGCCCAAGGCCATGGCCTATGTGACGACGGCGCTCGGGGCGCAGACCGCGATGGAGCTTTTTTTCACGGCGCGACGCCTCGACGCGAAAGAAGCCTTCGCACGCGGCTTCGTCGCGCAGCTCTTGCCGAGCGAAGGCTTCGACGCGGCGGTCGCGGCGCTCGCGGCGAAGGTCGCCGCCAACGCGCCTTTGACGCTGCGCGCCGCCAAGGCCGCGATCCGCGCGGCGCTCAAAGCCCCCGGCGCGCCGACGAGCGAGGACTGCGCGCGGCTCGCCGCAACCTGTTTCGACAGCGCCGACTTCGAGGAGGGCCGCACCGCCTTTCTGGAGAAACGCGAGCCGAAGTTTTCGGGGCGGTGAGACGAGACTTGATCGACGGAGCCTTAACCGTCATCTTCGTGGAAAATCAAACCTTCGGAGGTCCCATGCCGCTTTACGCCTACGCCTGCGCCGATTGCGCGCATGAATTCGAGACGCTCGTGCGCTCCGACGAGACGCCCGCCTGCCCCTCCTGCGGGAGTGAGAAGCTGGAGCGGCATCTGTCGCTCATCGCCAAGCCCGCGCCTGGCGGAGACACGGGCGAGAGCGCGCCGGCCTGCGCGGCCATGGGGGGCGGAACGCCCTGCGGCGCCTGCCCGGCCTTCAACGACGCGGCGTGACGGATTCTGGCTTAACCACGGGAGAGCCGGATCATGAGCGAAAGCGTTGGCGCCTATCTCGTGCGACGGCTGCATGAAGAGGGCGTCAGTCACGTCTTCGGGGTCCCCGGCGACTATTGCCTGACCCTCTGCTCGCAGGTCGAGGCGAGCCCTATTCGGCTCATCAACACCTGCGACGAGCAGGGCGCGGGCTTCGCCGCCGACGCTTACGCCCGTCTCAAGGGGATCGGCGCCTGCCTCGTGACATATTGCGTCGGCGGGCTGAAGATCGCAAACGCCGTCGCGCAAGCCTACGCGGAGCGCTCGCCGCTGATCGTCGTCAGCGGCGCCCCTGGCCGCCGCGAGCGCCAGCGCGATCCGCTGCTGCATCACAAGATCAAGGATTTCGACACCCAGCTCAAGATTTTTCAGGAGCTGACCGTCGGCGCGGTGCGGCTGGACGACCCGCTCACGGCCGCAGACGAGATCGACCGCATGTTCGCGCTCGCCCGCCGCCACAGCCGCCCCGTCTATATCGAGATGCCGCGCGACATGGCGACCGCTCCCATCGCGCCCCCGACGCCGCGGCCGCCGCTGGAAGAGACGAGCGACGAGGAGGCGCTGGCCGCCGCGGTCGAGGAAGCGGTGGGCCGCATCAAGGCGGCGCATCGGCCGGTCATTCTCGCGGGCGAGGAGCTGCATCGCTTCCATCTGCAGGAGCCGCTGGCGACAATCGTGCGCCGCAGCGGCATTCCCGTCGCGACGACAATCATGGGGAAGTCTGTCTTTCCCGAGTCCGATCCCGCCTATTTGGGCGTCTACAGCGGCGCGCTCTCGCCCCAGGGCGTCCAGGACTATGTGGAGAACAGCGACTGCCTGCTGCTGCTCGGCGCGATGATGACCGACGTGAACCTCGGCGTCTACACGGCGAGCATCAACCGTCAAACCTCCATCTATTCCGCCAAGGATCGCGTCTCCGTGGGCTTGCACGCCTATGACGACGTGCGCATGGAGGACTTCATCGCGGCGCTCGCGCAACAGGATTGGACGAGGCGCGACGTCCCGCCTTACGCGCATCCCGAGCATCCCGGGCCCTTCGCGGCTTCCGACGCGAAAATGACGGTCGCGGCGCTATTTCGCCAGATTAACGCCTTTCTCGAGCGGGACATGATCGTCATCGCCGAGCCCGGCGACGCGCTGTTTGGCGCCTCGGACCTCTTCATCAGCGACGGCGCGCGCTTTCTGGCGCCGGCCTATTACACCTCGCTCGGCTTCGCGGTGCCGGCGGCGCTTGGCGTCAAGGCCGCGGAGCCGCAGCTGCGGCCCTTGGTTCTCGTCGGCGACGGCGCCTTTCAGATGACGGGCGTCGAGATTTCGACCGCCGCGCGCTTCGGCATGAATCCGATCGTGGTCCTGCTCGACAATGACGGCTACGGCACCGAGCGGCCCATGCTCGACGGGGGCTTCAACGACGTGCTGCGTTGGCGCTATGCGCAATTGCCGGCGCTGCTCGGCGGCGGTCTCGGGATCAAGGTCGAGACGGAGCGCGAGATGGAGGCGGCGCTGGCTGAGGCCCGGGCCCATAAGGACGGGTGGACGCTGATCGAGGTGCGCTTGGCGCGCGACGACCGCTCGGCGGCGCTGAAGCGCTTCACGGCAAAGCTCGGCGAGCGCGTCCACGCCAAGGAATGACGCTTGTTTGGAGCGGGCGATGGGAATCGAACCCACGACATACAGCTTGGGAAGCTGTCGTTCTACCACTGAACTACGCCCGCGCGAGGGCTGAGATAGCAGAGTTTCCGTCTCAGGACCATGGGCTCGTGGCGGGTGCGGGGCTGGTCGGAAAAGCCGTTGGCTCCTGCCCCCTCAGCTGAGGAGCGCCCGCAGGGCGCATCTCGAAGCACGGGGCTCCTGGATTGCGCGATTTGTGGGCTGGCGCGCTCATTTGCCGCTCCTCGCCCTTTTGCGCTAGGAACCCGGCGCGCTTTTCTCCTCAGGAATCCCCTATGTTCCCTAAGCCCGTCGCAGAATTGAAGCCCAACACATTCGGCTATGAGACGACGCCGCTCGTCAAGCCCACCGGCTTTCGCGAATATGACGCGCGCTGGCTCTTTGAAAAAGAGCTGAACCTCATGGGCGTGCAGGCGCTGGGCCTCGGGCTCGGAACGCTGCTGCATGAGATGGGCGCGCCGCTCGAGCTTGCGACGGGCCACGACTATCGCTCCTATTCCGCCTCGATCAAGCTTGCGCTCATCACCGGGCTGATGGCTGCGGGCGTGAAGGTGCAGGACATCGGCCTCGCGCTGTCGCCCATGGCCTATTTCGCGCAATTCGCGCTCGACTGCGCGGCCGTCGCAATGGTCACAGCCTCGCACAACGACAATGGCTGGACCGGCGTCAAAATGGGGGCGCAGCGTCCCGTGACCTTTGGCCCGGACGAGATGGGGCGTTTGAAGGAGATCGTGCTCTCGGGAAAATTCCGCGAGGCGCCGGGCGGCTCCTATCGCTATGTCGAGAATTTCGGCCAGCGCTATCTCGACGATCTCGCCAAGAGCGTGAAGCTTAAGCGCAAGCTCAAGGTCGTCGCCGCCTGCGGCAATGGCACGGCGGGCGCCTTCGCGCCGCAGCTGCTCGAGCGCGTCGGCTGCGAGGTCGTGCCGCTCGACGTCGAGCTCGACTACAACTTCCCGCATTACAATCCCAATCCCGAAGACCTGCACATGCTGCACGCCATGGCCGACAAGGTGCGCGAGTTGGACGCCGACGTGGGTCTCGGATTTGATGGCGACGGCGACCGCTGCGGCGTCGTCGACAACATGGGCGAGGAGATTTTCGCCGATAAGATCGGCGTCATGCTGGCGCGCGATCTCTCGCTGCATCATCCCAATGCGCGCTTCGTCGTCGATGTGAAGTCGACGGGGCTTTTTGCGACGGACCCCGAGCTTATCGGGCGCGGCGTCAAGACCGACTATTGGAAGACCGGCCACTCCTATATCAAGCGCCGCGTCACCGAGCTCGGCGCGCTCGCGGGCTTCGAGAAGTCCGGGCACTTCTTCTTCAACACGCCCGTCGGCCGCGGCTATGACGACGGGCTGCTGACCGCGCTGCATGTGCTCGAAATGCTCGATCGCAATCCGACGAAGAGCATGTCCGACCTCTACGCGGCGCTGCCGAAGACCTGGGGCTCGCCGACGATGTCGCCGCATTGCGCCGACGAGATCAAATATGCCGTCGCCGACCGCGTGGTCGAGCGCTTCAAGAAGATGCAGGCGGACGGCGAGCCGTTTCTCGGCGGACCGATCCGCGATCTTGTCACGGTCAACGGCGTGCGCGTGACGCTGGGCGACGGCACCTGGGGCCTCGTGCGCGCCTCGTCGAACAAGCCCGAGCTTGTCGTCGTTGTCGAAAGCCCGGCCTCGGAAGCGCGCATGCGCGAGATGTTCCACGCGGTGGACAAGGTGCTGCGCGAGAACCCGGAAGTCGGGGCGTATAATCAGACGATTTGAGCGCAGAGACACAATGGGCAACCGAGTTGAAAGCCTCTGCCAAACGCCTCGGCCTGATGAGCGCCCGCAGGTCGCGTCTCGAAGGGCGCCGTGAGAATGCGACGCTCCATCATCCTTCGAGACGCCCGCTACGCGGGCTCCTCAGGATGACGTCCGGGAAGCCGGCTTTCCTTGATGTTCAAGATAAGCGCGTAACTGTGAGCATGCCGAACACCCTCGCCCCCCTCCTCGACCGCCTGCGCGATTGGCGCGACCGCAAGCTCGCCAATCCGCGGCTGCGCGCGCGTCTTCTCGCCAATCCGCTCACGCGCTTCCATGCGCGGCGGCGCGCCAAGGCGATGCTCGATCTCTGCGCCGGCTTCGTCTATTCGCAGACGCTTTTCGCCTGCGTGCAGGTGAAGCTCTTCGATGAGCTGCGCGCCGGACCGCAGAGCGTCGAGGCGCTTGCGCCGAAGCTCGGGCTCGAACCGGCCGCGGCGCGGCGTCTCCTGGAGGCGGCGAGCGCGCTCAGCCTCGCCTCGCGGCGCGGCGACGGCCGCTATGCGCTCGGCGATCTCGGCGCGGCGCTCATCGGCACGCCCGAGGCCTTAGCGCTTATCGAGCATCAGCCGATGCTTTACGCCGACCTCGCCGACCCGGTCGCGCTGCTCAAGGGCGAGAGAGAAACGCAGCTCTCACGCTACTGGCCCTATTCGGCGGGCGCAGCGCCCCAAGAGCTCAACGCGGAACAGGTCGCGCCCTATAGCGCTCTCATGGCCGCTTCGAACGGGCTGTGGAGCGAGACGGCGCTCGCGGCTTACGACATCGGCCAGCATAAGCGGCTCCTCGACGTCGGCGGTGGCGAAGGCGTGTTCCTTGCGGCGGCCGCAGCGCGAGCGCCCGATCTCAAGCTCATGCTCTTCGATCTTCCCGCCGTCGCGGAGCGCGCCCGCGCGCGATTGACGGCCGCGGGCCTCGCCGCCCGCGCGCAAATCTTTTCTGGCGATTTTCTCAAAGACCCGCTGCCCACGGGCGCCGACGCGATCTCGCTCGTGCGCATCGTGCACGATCACGACGACGCCTCGGCTTTGAGGTTGCTGCGCAATGTTCGCCGCGCGCTCCCCGATGGCGGGACGCTGCTGATCGTCGAGGCGATCTCCGACGCCCCGGGCGCCGAAGCGCTCTGCGCCTATTACGCCTTTTACACGCTGGCGATGGGGCGCGGCGAGCCGCGACGTTTTTCCCAAATCGCGGCGCTCCTGCAGGCGGCGGGATTTTCGAACGTCAGGCTCGTCGAGACGCCGCTCCCGACGGCGACGAGCCTCATTGTCGCCAAGGCCGGCTAAGCTTTTGGCGCCCTGTTCATCCGCGCCGCTCCCGTATATGAATGCGCCCCTGAAGCAGCCGGAGCTGCCGGCCAGAAAACCCAAATTTCCGCAAGGAGCCCGCGTTGACGAAGACCGAAGCCGCCCCCCTCAAAGACCTCTATGAGTTGGGCGAGATTCCGCCGCTCGGGCATGTGCCGAAGAACATGTACGCCTGGGTGATTCGCAAGGAGCGGCACGGGCCGCCCGAAGAAGCGATGCAGCTCGAGGTCGTGCCGACCTGGGAGCTCGACAGCCACGACGTGCTCGTGCTCGTGATGGCGGCGGGCGTCAATTACAACGGCGTCTGGGCGGCGCTCGGCCAGCCCATTTCGACACTCGACGTCCACAAGCTGCCCTACCATATCGCCGGCTCCGACGCTTCGGGCGTCGTCTGGGCCGTAGGCTCCAAGGTCAAGCGCTGGAAGGTCGGCGACGAGGTCGTGATCCACTGCAACCAGGACGACGGCGACGACGAAGAGTGCAATGGCGGCGATCCGATGTTCTCCGCCTCGCAGCGCATCTGGGGCTATGAGACGCCGGACGGCTCCTTCGCGCAGTTCTGCCGTGTGCAGGACCGCCAGCTCATGGAGCGGCCAAAGCACCTCACCTGGGAGGAATCGGCCTGCTACACGCTGACGCTCGCCACGGCCTATCGCATGCTGTTCGGGCATGAGCCGCATCGCCTGAAGCCCTCGGACAATGTTTTGATCTGGGGCGCCTCGGGAGGCTTAGGCGTCTTCGGCGTGCAGCTTTGCGCGGCGGCCGGCGCGAACGCCATCGGCGTGATCTCCGACGAGTCGAAGCGCGACTATGTGCTGTCGCTGGGCGCCAAGGGCGTCATCAATCGCAAGGAGTTCAAGTGCTGGGGGCAACTCCCCACGGTGAACACGCCCGAGTTCAACGAGTGGACCAAAAACGCCCGCGTCTTCGGAAAGGCGATCTGGGACATCACCGGCAAGAAGGACGTCGACATCGTCTTCGAGCATCCGGGCGAGCAGACCTTCCCGGTCTCCTGCCTCGTCGTGAAGCGCGGCGGCATGGTCGTCTTCTGCGCCGGCACCACGGGCTTCAACCTGACCTTCGACGCGCGCTATGTCTGGATGCGGCAGAAGCGCATCCAGGGCTCGCATTTCGCGCATTTGAAGCAGGCGGCCGCGGCGAACCGCTTCGTGATCGACCGCAGGGTCGATCCCTGCATGTCCGAGGTCTTCCCCTGGGACAAGATTCCCTACGCGCACACCAAGATGTGGAAGAACCAGCACGCGCCCGGCAACATGGCCGTGCTCGTCAATGCGCCGACGACGGGCCTTCGCACGATCGAGGACGTGATCGAGGCCGGAAAGCGCAGCTGAGCTGGTCTAACGCCCCCTCCCCCGCTTCGCGGGAGAGGGAGTCGGATTGTGGGCGTGACTGAGATTTTGCGCAACGCATGCCGCGTCCCTCTCCCGCGAAGCGGGGGAGGGTGAGGGAGGGGGCTTCCCTCTTCTGTTCTTCCGTTATCCGCCGAAAGACGCGTCGAGCAGCTTCTCGTCGATCGCGCCGGCGCGGAAGGTTTCGCCCGTCTCCACGGCCGTCACCAAAGCCTCGGCGGGAGAGAACAGGCTCGGATCGATCTTGTAGAAGTCGCCCTTATAGGCCTTGAAGACTTCCGCGAAAGGCCGGCCGTAGTCGCGCGAATTGCTGCTCGGCAAATTCTTCGCAAGCTCGCGGGCGGCGTCGGACGGCCCCTTCACGAAGAGATGCGCGCGGCCCGCATAGATGATCGCGTCATTGGTGCGGCCCATGGCCTGCACGAAATCGGGATGCGGCGGGGAGAGCGGCGCCGTGGCGACGCCATCAATGATGTGCTCGAGCGGGAACTTCAGCTCATGCGCCTTATGCAGCGCGACCTCGAGCACGCGGCCGACGACCTGAACGGAGCCGGCGAGGCTTTGGGTCGGCGCATAGACGAAGGCGACGTTCGACGGATCGACCTTGGCGGCCGTCGCGACCTTGGCGACGACGGCGGCCGGCGGCGGCTTGTCACCCTCCAGCACGATCGTGACGCGCTGAGCCGTGTCAGTATAGGCGAGCTCCTCGAAGAGCTTCTCGACCCTGGCGAGCGCGCGCCCCGGGCCCGAGCCCAGCGCGAAAAACTTCTCGTGCTGCAGGCTCCAGCCCGCATACTGGCTCGCGAGGCAGGCCACGACCGGATCGTTCGAGGAGACGGTAAGCCAGAACGGCCATTTCGCGGCGCCCGGCGCATGCGTCAGCGTGACGCGGCCAAGACCGCCCATGCAGATTTCCGTGAGCAGCAGCCCGACCTCGAGCCCGCCCGGCGACTTGGCGCCGGCGTCGATCAAAAGCTCGCCGCTCTCGCCGCGCGTGACCGAGACGCGATAGCGCCCGGGATCGGCGGCGATCTTGTCAACGATTTGGCCGGCGAGCAGATTGACGCTCGCAATCACGCGGTTGCTAAAATCCAATGTTCCCGTCACGATCGATTTCCTCGCCTCGACGCCCCTCTCGTTTCGGGGGCTTGTCGGAGCGTGACTGTAATGGGGTTCGGCGCGGGACGGAAGCGGGCGCGGACGTCTTCCGTTTGGGCAGCCCCCGAGCTTGTCTCGAAGCCCGCCACGTTATAGTTTGGAACGCGTGTAGGAGCTGAAGGCTCAAAAAAAAACAAAGCCGCCCAAAGGTCGGCCTGAAAGAGGAAAGGACAAGGAATGAAGGCTTTTTCGATGTTGAGCGCGGCGACGGCCGTCGTCCTGGCGGGTCTGACCGGTTCCGCGCTCGCCGGCGACGCCGCTTCCGGTGAGAAGGTTTTCGCCAAGTGCAAGGCCTGCCACCAGATCGGCGAAACCGCGAAGAACGGCATCGCGCCCGAGCTCAACGGGCTTGCGGGCCGCAAGGCCGGCACGGTCGATGGCTATAATTATTCCGAGGCGATGAAGGGCTCCGGCCTCACCTGGGACGAGGCGACCTTCCTGGAGTTCATCAAGAATCCGAAAGCCAAGGTCCCCGGCACGAAGATGGTTTACCAGGGCCTCTCCTCCGACAAGGATGCGGGCGACGTGTGGGCCTATCTCTCGTCGTTCGGCGCCGACGGCAAGAAGAAGTAACGCTCGCCCCCGTCGAAGGGCGCAAAACAACAAGCGGCCCCGCAACGGGCCGCTTTTTTTGTGTGTCGCGACGCAATGCTGGAAGGGGGAGGATTGACCGGCGCGCGACCGCTGAGGCGCGACTGGAGCCCGCTCACAAATTCACCAAGCCCGCCGTCGCGAGATGGTGCGGGGATTCGGCGCGATTAGCCGCCGGAGCAAGTGCCGGTCTTCGTCATAAAGGACTTGCCGGTTTCCGTATTGATGTATTTTTGCGTGACCTTGCCGCTCGCGCGGTCGATCTTCCAATCCCAGGCCACGCGCGTCGCCGCGAACATCTGGCGGAAGGAGATTACGTCCTTCTTGACGACGAGCGAATTTTTTTCGAGCGACTGCGCGTCGACGATGTTTTCCTGATCCGAGCCGAGCCGCACGGCGCCGCCATCGATCTGCAGGATGACCGCCTGTTGCGGCATGCCCTCCTGGCCAAGCGAGCAGGTCAGCGTGATGGGCGCAGCCTTCGCCGTCGCGGAGGCGGCGAGGAGCGGAATAACCAGCATCATGCGACGCATCGACGATTCCTTGGATCGAGCTTATGGAAAGCGGCGCGCCGGGCTAGCAGCGCGACTTGCCCTATACGAAGCGAGACGTGAGGAACTCACCCTCCCCTGTTCGTCTGCTTCTCGCCGGCCACCGGCTTCTCGGTCAGACCGTTCTTGATCTTGTCGAGAATACGCGGAAGATCGTCCGGCTCGGGACCGAGATCGCGCGCATGGTTCCACTGAAACTGCGCCTCGAGCTTGCGGCCGACACGCCAGTAAGCGTCCCCGAGGTGATCGTTGATGACCGGATCGGCGGGCTTGAGATCGATGGCCTTCTCGAGCTCGCGCACCGCCTCGTCATAGCGCCCGAGTCGGTAGTAAGCCCAGCCGAGGCTGTCGACGATGTAGCCGTCGCGCGACTTCAGATCGACCGCGCGCCGCAGCATGCGGAAGGCCTCGTCGAGATTCATGCCCTGATCGACCCAGGAGTAGCCGAGATAGTTCAGAACCGACGCCTGATCCGGGTTCAGCTCCAGCGCCTTTTTCAGATCGGCTTCCGCCGCGGGCCAGTTCTTGCGCCGTTCATTGGCGATGCCGCGGTAGTAGTAGAGCAGCCATTTCGATTTCTCGGGCGTCGTGTCGATCGCCAGGGCCCGCGTGTAGGAGTTGACCGCCTGGTCATAGAGCTTGCGGGAGCGCTGCAGATTGGCGAGCGCGGTCAGCGCGTCGGCGTTTCGCGGAAATGCTTCGACCACCGCCTGCAAGTGATCGGCGGCCTCTGTCTTCTTGCCGATCTCCTCGAGCAGCAGCGAGGCCTGCACCTCGGCGTTGACGCGAAGCGCGCTCGTCTGCGGCACCGAGTCGTAGAGCTGGATCGCCGACTCCTCCTGCTTCATGCGCTCGTAGATGTCGGCGAGCGTGAAGATCGTCAGCTCGTTTGCCGGGGCCAGCGCCTGCGAAAGGCGCAGATAGATGAGCGAGGGAAGCTCCTCGCCCGGACGTCCGCCGCCAAGCGCCACGAGCCCGTAGAGCACCTCGCCCGCGCCTTCCTCCGCGCTGTTCACGATCGGCGGCAGCTGCTTACCCGCATCGAGCTCGGCGATCGCCGTGAGGACCAGCGGATGGCCCGGCACCGCTTCGTCGAAGGCCTTGTAAAGGCGGCGGGCGCCCTCATTGTCGCCCTGTCTCGACAGGAACCGTCCATAGGCGTCGATGAGGCGCAGCACGGTGCGGTCGGCGCTCATCACCGATTTGAAGCGCTTTTCGGCCTCGGCCTTGTCGCCGAAGAGATCGGCGATCAGCGCCGCATGATAATCGCGCAAGGTCGCGAGACCTTCGCCGCGCAACTGATCGAGCATCTGCAGCGCGCGACGCTCCTGCTTGTCACCGGCATAAGTCCAGGCGTTGAGCAGCACGTTCTTGACGTCGATGGGCTGCTCGCCGCCGTCTCTGCCAATGCCTTCGCGCGCTTTCGCCCATTTGTGCTGAAGCATGGCCTCGACAGCCGTCGTCAGATTGGCGACCGGATTCTTGCGGTCCTGCGCCAGAACCTTTCCCGAAAGATCGAAGGCTTCGGGGAAATTGCCATTGGCCAGCGCCGCGATCATCGCGCGCTCGGCAAGGTCCTTGTTGTGCGGATCGACGCGCAGCGCCTCACGAAAGAAGGTCGAGGCCGCGAGCGTGTCGCGCTCCTCATTGGCGACGATCGCCGAGAGGACGTTGCCCGAGAGACTCTCGCCGACCTCGAAGGGTCGCGGGACAGAGAAATGCTCACG
>CAWCTS010000037.1:0-21458 GCA_963798515.1 uncultured Alphaproteobacteria bacterium | reverse complement strand
TCATTCCCGGCGGCACGGAGAATGTCGCGGTCAACACGCCGATTGGCGTGATCGCGCTGGAAGGCGAAGAGGCGGCGGCTCCCGCGCCCGCCGCCCCGCCGGCCCCTGCCGCGCAGGCCCCGACCGCTCCCGCCCCCGCGGCGGAAGCCCCGAAGCCGGACCCCGTCGCGGCTCCGCAGGTCGCGAAGCGCGCGGCGCAGCCGGAGCCCGAAGTTCCGTCCGGAACCCGCATGCTGCAAATGACGATGCGCGAGGCGCTGCGCGACGCCATGGCGGAAGAAATGCGCCGCGACGACACGATCTTCGTGCTGGGCGAAGAGGTCGGCGAATATCAAGGCGCCTATAAGGTCACGCAAGGCCTGCTGCAAGAGTTCGGCGCGCGGCGCATCGTCGACGCGCCAATCACGGAATATGGCTTCGCGGGGCTCGGCGTCGGTGCGGCCTTCGCCGGCCTGCGGCCCATCGTGGAGTTCATGACCTTCAACTTCGCGATGCAGGCCATCGACCACATCGTCAATTCCGCCGCGAAGACGCTCTACATGTCGGGCGGCCAGATCAATTGCCCGATCGTGTTTCGCGGCCCCAACGGCGCCGCGGCGCGCGTCGCCGCGCAGCACAGCCAGGACTACTCCGCCTGGTATGCGCAAGTGCCCGGACTGAAGGTCGTTGCGCCGTCGAACGCCGCCGACGCCAAGGGGCTGTTGAAGAGCGCGATCCGCGATCCCAATCCCGTCGTCTTTCTCGAGAACGAGATTCTTTACGGCAAGACCGGGGATGTTCCGGCGCTCGACGATTTCCTCGTGCCCATCGGCAAGGCGCGCATCGCCCGGCCGGGCGGCGACGTGACGCTCGTCTCCTTCTCGATCGGCGTGATCTATGCGCTCGCCGCGGCCGAGGCGCTGGCCAAGGACGGAATCGAGGCGGAGGTCGTCGATCTGCGCTCGCTGCGCCCGATGGATATCGGCACGATCGTGCAGTCGGTGCAGAAGACGCATCGTCTCGTCGCCATCGAAGAGGGCTGGCCCTGCTGCGGCATCGGTTCCGAGATCGCGGCGCGCGTGCAAGAAGAGGCCTTCGACTGGCTCGACGCGCCCATCGCGCGCGTCACCGGCAAGGATGTGCCGATGCCTTACGCCGCCAATCTCGAGAAGCTCGCGTTGCCGTCGATCGAGGAGATCGTCGCTGCGGCGCGCGCCGTGCTGTATCGCTGACCATGCCCTTTCGCGCGCACGAGGCTGTGATCATCGTCGGGCTCGGGGTCGCCGCGCTTCTTTACGTCTGGTTCGCGGAGCGCGACTTCGCCCTCGATCTGTTGAGGGCGCTGTTTGGCCTCTCCGGCGGCACGACCGCCGGCGGGTGAGGCGGGGACCTCTCCGTCATTGCAAGCGAAGCTACCGCAGCGTTTCCGGCTCGACCGTGTCGTGCTGCTTCGGCAGGCTCTTGCCGACGACGATCTCCACATCCGAGTCCTTCGTCGAGACGACCTTGAAGCTGTTCTGAAAGGTTTTACCGTCGTGGCGCGCGATGGCGACATATTCGCCTTCCGCAAGCACGAGCGAGGGGAAGGCGCCGATCAATTCGCGGATCACGTCGCCGCCCGGCGTCAACACAGAGAAAGACGTGTTGGCCAGCGCCTCTCCTCCCGGCGAATTGACGAGCTTCAGCGTGATCGTCGCCGCGCGATGACGCAGCGTCGCCTCGATGAGCTTGCCGGCCGGCACGCGCAGATCCGTGGTCACGACGGAATTCGTCGCATTGTTTTCTCCAGGCGAGGCGCCGCTCGCGTCGAGCAGCGTCGCGACGATGTGATAGGGGCCTTCGGGAAGCGAGATCACCTCGCCAGCGCGCGCATTGGCGAGGACGAGCTTCGCCTCGGAATTGTCGCGCTCCGGCACATAGATCGAGATCGCGAGGCGCTGCGGCGGGAGCGTCGCGTCGCCGAGCTTGTCGATGAGCTTCAATCCCCCGGCGTTCAAGATCAGCACTTCATGCGTGTAGCGCCCCTCGACGACGATGCGCTTCGTCGCGCCCGCCAGGCCGAAAGCCGCGTGGACGATATAGGTGCCGTCAGGCAACGCGAAGCTTGGCGCCGCCTCGCGCGACTCCGCGACGAAGCGATGCGGCTCGTCGGATTGCGACTTCTCCTCGAAGACGCGCCAGTGCAGGCCTCCCTTGATGTTCGTCGTCTCATTGGCTGTGAGCGCCGCGGAAAGATGCACGCCGCCAGAGGACGCTTCGCTCGCCGGCGTCCCCGCGTGCGGGCGAGGAGCGTTCTGCGCAAGGGCGCCGGGGCCGGCGAGCAGCGCGAGCAGAAGGCAGAGGAGCGGCGCGAGACGTTTCATTGCGGAAGCTAGCGTGCGGAATGGGGCGATTTGTCGGCATCCGGGGCGCCAAAGAGCCGCTCGATGACGCCGACGTCTTCTTCGCGCGTGGCGCATTTGCCGAAAAAGCCATCTCGGCGCGCCGCGAGGCATTCCTCCTTGAGCCTGACCGGCTCGCGGCAGGGCGCGTCAATCGCATGCGCCCCCGCCGCCGCCGCGGCAAGGATTATGAGCGCTCGCGCGCTCTCGACGGGGACCGAAGCTTCGTCCGCTCCAAGCGCAAAGGCTAGCGCGGCGCGCCCGAAAAGCAAAGCATGAAGGCGCTTTGACGAGCCCGCCAGCGTGGCGGCGGAAAGAACGCCCCTGGGCGTCGAAAGCTCGGCGACGATGCGCGTCGCGCCGTCGGCCGCGTCCGCTTCAGCTTCGAAGACGGCAAGTCGCGAGCCGAGCTGCTGCACGCTCGCGCAACCCTCGGTCGCTTGCAGCACGACTCCGTCGGGAGGCGTCGCGCGAAGGGTTTCGAGAGCAATGTCGAAAAAGGAGTCCTCGAGCCTGGGAAGACGTACGAGCATCCGCGAAGGACAATTGACCCCGCGGGCGCGGCGGAGGAGCGCCGCATGTCTCTCCATGGTCTCCGCATCGGCGAAATCGAAGATAAACGCCCCTGCCCCGGATGTAAACATCGTGTCGCTTATACTAGCCTTTGGTGCGATAAGACAGCTTCTCATTGACGACATGCTCGTCGACTTCCTCGGTTCGTCTCGGCGTTAAGCCGCTCTTTACCACGAATCTTCATCTTTACTGAACTTTCGGCCGCCGCCACCGGCATCGCAGGGAGAACGCCTTTATGATCGTCGGCGAGTTTATCAACTGGGCGAAAAACGCAAGCGTGGCGCGTCGGACGGAGGGCGCGAGCGCCCTGGCCCGGGCCTATCTACATTCGAATCTCGATGAAGCGAGCCGGCGCGAGGCCGAGATCGCGCTCACCTTCCTCGCCGACGACCCTTCCCCGCGCGTGCGCCGCGCGCTTGCGGATGTCATGGCCAGCGCGGCAGAGGCGCCGCGCGCGCTCGTCGCAGCGCTCGCGAGCGATCAGTCGGACGTCGCAGCCCCCATTCTATCGCGTTCGCCGCTTTTGTCGGAGGCCGAGCTGATCGACTACGCCACGGTCGGCGACGCTCTCGCACAAACCGCGATCGCGCGCCGCGCACATGTGCCTTTGGGGGTCGCCTCGGCGCTCGCCGGCTGCGGCGGGCGCGAGGCGGCGATCACGCTCATCATGAATCCCGGCGCCGATCTCCTGGAAGCGGCGATGCGCAGCCTGCTCGCGCGTTTCGGCGACGACGGAGAAATTCGCGAGGCGCTTCTGGCTCGCCCCTGGCTTCCCGGCGCCATCCACAGCCAGCTTGTCCAGGCGACGGCTTCGACGCTCCTCGCTTTCACCGTGAATCGCGCCTGGCTGTCGCCGGAGCGCGCCGAACGCCTCTCCCGCGAAGCGCGCGAAAAGGCGAATGTGAGCATTGCGGCGGAAACGGCGCGCTGCTCGGGCAGCAAGGGTCTGCGCGCCTTCGTCTCGCACCTGCGCCGAAGCGGCGCGCTCACCGCGAGCCTCCTGTTGCGCGCGCTCCTTAGCGGCAGGTCCGATTTTTTCGAGGCGGCGCTCGTCGAGCTCTCGGGCCTTTCCGAAGCGCGCGTCGCGAGCCAGCTCGGCGCGTTCAGAGGCGCGGGCTTTGCGGCAGCCTATGCGAAAGCGGGCCTGCCGGAGAAATTCTTGAGCGTCTTCCGCGCCGCCTTCGAAGCCCTGGGCGAGTTCGAGCCGGCGAGCCCTAAGCAACCGGTCGAACTGCGCCTCGCGGTGATTCAATCCGTGCTCGCGCGATGCGACTTTGCAAGAGGCGGCGAACTGGATCGCCTCGTCGCCTTGCTGCGCCGCTTCGAGATGGAGGCGGCGCGCGAAGCCGCCCGCGTAAGGGCGCCGGCGCTCTCCGCCAGCAGCGCGCGGCGGCGCCCCGCCGCCCCTCTCATCGATATGCGCGCGCTCGAGGAGGCGCTCGGCCAAGCGGCTTGAGCGGCCTCACTGGGAGCGCAAGGTCGCGGACGTCACGCCACCGCGATCATCACGTCGGAAGATTTGATGATGGCGTGAACGGCGTCGCCGACCTTCAGCCCGAGTTCGTCGACGAACTCATTGGTGATCGAGGCGGTGACCCGCGTTCCGTTGACGTCGATCACGACATGCGCGGTCGTCGCGCCCTTCCTGATCTCGACGATCTTGCCCGCGAGCGCGTTGCGTGCGGAAATCTTCATGCGTCCTGCTCCCGAAACTAATGAGGCGGTCCAACGGGGAGCGCCATGTGTGCTCATTAGCGTACGGAGCGCCGATAGACAAAGCCGGCAAAGCTCAGGCTAGCCCTTTCTGCCCGTCTCCAGCGCCTTCTCCAGCTCCAGAAGCCGCCGCGTCGTCGCAAGCACCGTATCGGGGTTGAGGCTGATCGAATCAATGCCGAGCCGCACCAGGAACTCGGCGATCTCAAAATAATCCGAGGGCGCCTGGCCGCAAATGCCGCAGTGCCGGCCGTTGCGGCGCGCGCCTTCCACAGCGAGGCGGATGATCTCCTTGACGCCCGGATCGCGCTCGTCAAAGTCGAAGGCGACGATCTCGGAATCGCGATCGACGCCGAGCGTAAGCTGCGTGAGGTCGTTCGAGCCGATCGAGAAGCCGTCGAAGTGCTGCGAGAAGGCGTCGATGAGCAGCACATTGTTCGGGATCTCGCACATCACATAGATTTCGAGACCGTTCTCGCCGCGCTTCAAGCCCATCTCGGCCATGGCGTTGAGCACGCGCTCGGCCTCCTCGACCCGGCGGCAGAAGGGAATCATGAGCTTGACGTTCGTGAGCCCCATCTCGTCGCGCACGCGCCTCACCCCGGCGCATTCGAGCGCGAAGCCTTCCTTGTAGGCGGGATGCGCATAGCGCGAGGCCCCGCGGAAGCCGATCATGGGATTGGCTTCGACGGGCTCGAAGGCGCGCCCGCCGAGAAGCTGCGCATATTCATTGCTCTTGAAGTCGGACATGCGCAGCACGACGGGCTTGGGATAGAAGGCGGCGGCGATGGTCCCGACGCCCTCGGCGAGCCTGCGCACGAAAAACTCCTTCGGGCTCGGATCGTTCGCTGTCAGCTGAGCGATCTCGGCGCGTTCGGCCGGATCCGCGATTTTCTCGGGATGGATCAGGGCCATGGGATGCGCCTTGATCGATTCGGCGACGATGAACTCCATGCGCGCGAGGCCGACGCCATCATTGGGCAGGCTCGCGAGCGCGAAGGCGAGCTCGGGATTGCCGAGATTGAGCATGACATGCGTCTTCGGGCGCGGCAGCTGCGAGAGATCGACGCGCTCGACGGAATAGCCGATCTCGCCCTCATAGACGCGGCCGACGTCGCCCTCGGCGCAGCAGACGGAAATGAGCTCGCCCGTGTGGATCGCGCGCGTCGCCCCGTCGGCCCCGACGATCGCGGGAATGCCGAGCTCACGCGCGACGATCGCCGCATGGCAGGTGCGGCCGCCGCGATTGGTGACGACGCCCGCGGCAGATTTCATCACCGTGCCCCAGTCGGGCGAAGTCGAATCGGCGACGAGGATCTCGCCCGGCACGAATTGCGACAATTCGCTGAGATTCCCGATCACGCGCGCCCGACCGACCGCTATTCTCGTTCCGACCGCCCTGCCCTCGATCCTGACCGGCGCGCGCCTATCGATCCGATAAGTTTCGAGCGCCCTGCGGTCGCGGCGCGAGGCGACGGTTTCGGGCCGCGCCTGGACGATGTAGAGGCGCCCGTCGAGCCCGTCCTTGGCCCATTCGACATCCATCGGCCGTTTCTGCCCGGCCCGCGCGCTATAATGCTCCTCGATCACGATCGCCTGGCCGGCCAGCGTCAAAACCTCTTCGTCGCTCAAGCAGAACTTCTCGCGTTCCTTGTGATCGGTCGGCATGTTGCGCGTCGTCGCCAATCCGCCTTCCGAGAAGACCATCTTGATCTTCTTTGCCCCGAGCTCCCGCTTCAGCACGCTTTTCTTGCCTTGGCGGTAGGTCGGCTTGAAGACGTAGAATTCGTCGGGATCGACGGCCCCCTGCACCACATTCTCGCCGAGACCATAGGCGCCGGTGAGGAACACCACATCTTCAAAGCCCGTCTCGGTGTCGAGCGTGAACAGGACTCCCGACGACGCGATGTCGGAGCGCACCATCTTCATGACGCCGACGGAATTGAAGACTTTGAAGTGGTCGAAGCCATTGTCGACGCGATAGCGGATCGCCCGGTCCGTGAAGAGGCTCGCGAAACAATGCACGACGGCCTCGAGCACGCCGGCCTCGCCGCGCACGTTCAAATAGCTTTCGTGCTGGCCCGCGAAGCTCGCATGCGGCAGATCCTCCGCCGTCGCCGAAGAGCGCACGGCGACGGAAAGCTCGGGGCCATATTCCTCGACGAGCTTGCCCAGCGCAGCGCGAATCTCCTCGGCGAGCGCGGCAGGCAGGCCCGCGCGGCGCACGATCTCGCGCGCTTTCTTGGCGCGGCGCGCGAGTTCCTCCACCTGGGTCACGTCCAGCCCGGCGAAGGCCGCTTCGAGCGCCGGCCACGCGCCAGCGGTGTCGAGCGCATGGCGGTAGGCTTCCGCCGTGATCGCGAAGCCATTGGGGATGAGAATGCCCTTGGGCGTCAGCTCGCAATACATCTCGCCGAGAGACGCGTTCTTGCCGCCTACCAGCGGCACGTCGTCGATGCCGATCTCGCCAAAGAAACGAATGAAACGGTCCGTCATGCCCCCTCCTACGCTAAATTCTACATAGGCGCGCGGAAAGGCCGAACAATGACGGCAATTGGACGCAACCCGCCCCTGGCAAGCCTCTCCGCCCTGGCCTGCCGCCAGGCGAGACGCTAACATCCCCAGGCCTTGCGGCGAAGCAGACGGGAAAGCGATGACGACAAATATCGGCGCCGGATTTCGGAATGCGGACAGCGAGCTTTTCGGGAGGCTCGTGCGCTGTCTCGATTTCGCCAACGACCTCCCCTTCTTCCAGGCCTATAAGGCGCATTCCTGGGACCAGCTGAAGATCGAGCCGGGACAGGTCGTCCTCGACGTCGCCTGTGGGACCGGGTCGGATCTGATCCAACTCGCCGCGCGCTTCCCGGCCACGCGCTTCATCGGCGTCGACAAGAGCGAGAATTTCCTCGCCGTCGCGAAAGAACGGGCCGGCTCGGCGCCCAATGTGGAATTTCTGCCGGGCGACGCGGAGCGTCTGCCGCTTCGCGACGCAACCGTGGACGCCGTGCGGATCGATCGCTCCTTGCAGCATGTGGAGGCGCCGGCCGCCGTCCTGAAGGACATGGCTCGCGTCGCCAAGAGCGGCGGACGAGTTGTCGCCTGCGAGCCCGATTGGGAAACCTTCATCCTGTTCAACGGGGAGTTCGACGACAGCCGCCAGATCGCCGAGTTTTTCCAACGCTCCATCCGCAACCGTCTCATCGGGCGCGAGCTTGCGTCCCTCATGAAAGAATGCGGGGTCGAGGCGCTGAAGACGCATGTGCATGCGTTCTGGACGAGCCAGCTCAGCGACGCCGACGTCATCTTCGATCTTCGCAAGGTTGCGGATCAATGCGCGGAAGCGGACCTCATCGCCCAGGAGGATGCGGACAATTGGTGGGCCCTCTCGGAGCAGGCGTCGCTGAACGGGACTTTCTTCGCGGCTCTCAACGTCGTGGAGACGAGCGGCGTGGTTCGAAAATAGCCGCACTTATTCGCGCTACGATCCCCGCAGCCGGCTGATCGCCGCGCGCGCCTCTTGCTCATAATCGCGCGCGCGGGCCGGCGACATTTTCGCGCGAGGCGTCTCGATCAGCAGCGTCGCGGCGACGCGGGTCGGCCGCGACGTTAGAATGAAGATACGGTCGGCGAGCGCGATGGCCTCGTTCAAGTCATGCGTCACGATCAGCGTCGTCACATGCGTTTCGTCGATGAGCCGCGCGATACGCTCGCGCAGCTCCAGCGCGAGCGCCGCATCGAGCGAGACGAGCGGCTCGTCGAGGAGCAGGAGCGTCGGACGAATGGCCAGCGCGCGGGCGAGCGACGCGCGGCGCGCGAGACCGAGCGAGAGACGCCCGGGAAATTCGTCGCGATGCGCGGCGAGGTCGAAATCTTTGAGCAGCGCGTCGATCTCCACGGCGCTCGCCTGCGGCGCAGCGATTTTCAGATTGTCGAAAACGCTGCGCCAGGGCAGAAGCCGCGGCTCCTGAAACGCCATGCCGAGCCGGCTTCCTTGCGGCAGGGAGACGCGGCCGGAAAAATCCGTTTGAAGACCCGCGATGATGCGCAGCAATGTGGTCTTGCCGCAGCCCGAAGGCCCGACGAGCGCGCCGGCCTCGCCGCGCGCCAGCGTCAAGCGCAGATCCGAAATGACCTGCGTCTGGCGACCGTCCGCGCCCGCAAATTCCTTGGAAGCAATGTCGACGTCGAGCAGCATGTTCAACGCCAGCGCGCGAGGCGCCGCTCGAAGGGCTGCACGAGGAAGGTTTCGACGCACAGCATGATCGCCACGAAGGGCAGCGCATAGGCGAGCAGCATGCGCACGTCGAAGAGCTGGAAGGCCGTGTAGATCTTGAAGCCGACCCCGTTCGGACGGCCCAGCAGCTCGACGATCAGCACGATCTTCCAGACGAGCGAGAGACCCGAGCGCGTCGCCGCCGCAAGATAGGGCGCAAGCTGTGGCAGCACGACATGGCGAAGCCGCGTGGAGAGGGGAAAGCGAAAGGCTTGCGCCATCTCGTCGAGCAGCGGATCCTGCGCGCGCGCGCCTTCTCGCGCCACGACCATCGCGCCAGGGAGCTTGTTCAGCGCGACGGCGCCGATCGCGGCGACCTCGGTCAGCCCGGCCCAAAGATAGGCGAGAACGATGACGACCAGCGCCGGCAGGTTCAACAGCACGACGAGCCAGGGATCGACAATCTTGTCGGCGAGGCGCCGCCGGCCCATCAGATAGCCGAGCGCGGAGCCGAGCGTCATGGCGAGCGCGAAGCTCGCGGCGACGCGCGCCAACGTGACGCCGAGATTAGTGAAGAGCGCGCCCGAACGCGCCTCCTCGAAGATCGCCGCGAGCACCGGCAAAGGCCCCGGCAGAAGACGGGGGTTGCTCATAAGCGCCGCCGCCTGCCAAAGCCCGAGCATCGCCGCGAAGGAGAAAAGCCTGATCAAGGCGTAGCCTTGTAGAAGGCTCCGGGCGGGAGCGTCTTGGCGGGTCCGACCAGGGCCTCGCCGCCGATGCCGGCAAGCACTGCGAAGAGCTTTGCGGCGTCGGCCTCTTGGGCTTCGACTGGGCCTTTGGGCTGCGCTTCCACATAGCGCTTGCGATAGAGGTCGAGCGTCGCCTTGTCTTTTGCGGGGATGCGCGCCGCCGCCTTCGCCCAGGCCTCGTCGCTCGTGGCGATGAGCGTCTTCACCTTCTTCATCATCGCGAAGAAGCGCGCGAGCGCGGGGCCGTGCGCATTCGCAAATTTCTCGTCGAAGACGTAGCCGGTCACGACCGGATCGCCCCCCGCGCCAAGCGCCCTTTCGACGTCGCTCATCTCGATCGCCCGCCGAAAGCCGCGCGCCTCGAGATCGAGCGCGAAATTCCAGAACTCGAGCACGGCGTCGAGCTCGCCCTGCGCGGCCTTTTCGGCCAGAAGCGGCGGCGCGCCATAGACGATCGTCGCGGCCTTCTCGAGATCGACGCCCTGCTTCAACGCATAGGCTTTGAGGAAGAGCCAGCTCTTGTCGAGCGGTCCGCCGGCGACGCCGAGCTTCTTGCCCGCGAGGTCCTTGACGGAGCCAATCGCCGGGTCCTTCGTCATCACGGCGCCAATGCCGGTCGAGGCCGGATAGAAAAGAAGGCCGCCTCCGCCCGCACGCTCGCGCGCGACGAAAAGCCAGTCGGAGACGATGACGTCGGCCGAGCCGCCGAGAAGCGCGATCTTGCCGGCCTCGGTCGAGGCGAGCTCCGTGGTTTTGAGATCGAGCCCCGCCTCCTTCTCGAGCCCATAGGCCGAGACGACCGCCATCTCCCAAACCGTCGTGCCGGTCGCCTGCAGCGCAAGCCGGAATTCGTCCGCGGCGCGCGCCGGGGTGGTTAGCAGCGCGGCGACGAGCGCAAGGAAGGCGAGAGGCGTGAGACGCATGGACGATTTTCCGGAGATTAGAGGCGTTGCTTTCAGCCTCATATCTCAGGCGCGTGAGCGCGTCGATGCGGCGCTTCAGCCGCCACGAAAGCGCATTTTTCAGGTGGGAGAAAGAGCCTCGAGCTCGACATAGAGCCGTCGCCACGGCTGATCGTCGATGAGACGCCAGCGGTGTCCCGTTCCCGTCGTGTCGGACGCCAGGAGAATATCGCCGGGACGCAGGACGAAGGTCTCGCCGTCGCGCGTGGTGAACTCCAGCGTGCCCGAGAGGGTGATGACGAATTGCTCGCAGGGCGCGGTGTGCCAGTCGAGCGAGGCGCCCGCCGCCGTCTCCTCGAAATGCGCGATCGTCGTTTGCAGCGCGGCGCCCAGCGGAAGATCTTTGCGCTCGACATGCGAACGGCCGTCGACCCCGGTGAAAAGATGAATGCAAGAGATTATTCGAGAAGCCATTTTTGCGCCAATTGTTGCAACACGCCGCTCGCCTGCAGTCGCGCTTGGGCCTTGTTTATCGCGTCAAGCAAGGCGCTGTCGCCTAGGCGGACGGCCACGCCGAGAGTCTCGTCGGTTATGCGTTCCTGCACCAGGCGCAAGCGGGGCCGGTCCTTGATCAGCCACCGCATCACGGGGGCGAGCTTCATCACCCCGCCGATCTTGCCGGCGGCGAGATCGTCCAGCATCAGGCCGATGTCGTGATAGGCGTAACCGCGTACCTCGGCGATCCGACCTTCATCCTTCAAGCGATGCGCCACGGGCTCCGACGTATTGCCGTGCTGCACGCCGAGGATCATTCCCTTCAGATCGTCGATGGATTTGACGTGCGGCGTCGCCTCGATGTTGCAAACGAGGCTCTGACCGGAGCGCAGATAGGGCGCGCAGAAACTCGCCAGCTTCTCGCGCTCGGGGGTGATCGTCGCGCCTGAGGCGACGCAGTCATAGATCCCGCTCGCGAGTCCGCCGAAAATGTCGTTGAAGTCGGCGCCTGCATAGGGCTTGAGCCGCCACGCGAGGCCAAGCTCGGCGGCAATGGCCTGCGTCAGCTCGATGTCGAATCCGCGAGGCACATCGGCCTGCATGAGCTCGAAGGGAGGGTCGGGCAACGCCGACCCGACACAGAACACGCCCGCGATCACAGTGTTGATGGTCACGGGATGCTCCGCCCGAGCTGAATGGCCAGCTGGAGCCAAACTATCGAGCCGAAAATAAAGAGGCAACTCGCAACGGCGAACCACCGCCGCGCCTAACACGCTCACCCTGCCCGTTCGCGCAAAAAGGCCGCGCCCTCATCGGACGCGGCCCTGCGTTTCGCCCGGGCTTGGTTGAGCCTTCAGCTCACTTTTTTCACACCCGGAATCTTCCACGAACCGTTGAGGATCGACGGATTGTGCTCGCTCGGCCAATAGAGGCGCAGCATGAGCTGGAACTTCCCGGCCGGCGCCGGGAGCCAATTCAACTCCTTCTCCGGCCCGGGCAACTCGTTCTGGATGTAGAGATCCACGGAGCCGTCGGGATTCGCTTTCAGATTCTGTCGGGCGCTGATGGAATAGCGATTGATCGGGTTCGCGACGAAAAAATACTCGCTGTCATACATGGTCAGAGACCAGAAGCCGTGCACGGGTGGAAGCTGGCCTTTGGGAAAATGCATCACATATTTATGCGCGCCGTCGTAGGCGTCTCCTTCCCCGTCCTTGGTGGACATGGGGTAGATCGCGTCCTGCGGCCGATTGGCGCCAAGACCGACGGCGGTGATGAAGGCGCGCATGAGATAGTCGGTCCCGTACAAGCCCGTCTTCATCGTATAGAGCCAGCCATCGCGCAGCGTGATCGCCTTGTTGAGCTTCACTTGCGCCATGATGCGATCGAAGCTCACCTGCGGCAGATGCTTGCCGAAGTCGGGATTGAATTTCGAGACGTCGAAGTCCTTCCCGGGAACGAGACCGATCTTCGCGAATTTCGCGACTACCGGAGCGTCGGCGGCCGTCGGCGGATTGGTTTTCAGGAGCTCGGAGAGCAGCGTGAAATAGGCCACGGGGTCGAGGCTGTTGACCTGCTCGCGCACGGCCGTTTTCATGTCGATCGCGGAATCGACCTTGCCCGCCGGCGGCGTGTACTCCTTGCCATAGGCGCTGAGCGGAACCAGCTTGAACTGATCCTGCAAAGCGTGCACGGCGGCGTAATCCTCGGGCGTGCCGGTGCAGTAAATGCGGCCGAGTATCCAGACGAGATCCGTCTCCGACTTATATTCCTTCACGCCCGCCGGCAGCGCGCCTTTCCAACCCGGTCCGGTGATCGCATAGGTCTGCGCGCCGCCGCCGGTCGTGCGCTTGCCGGGGACCTGGAACACTTCCGTCCAGCCGTTGAGCAGCGGAACGAGGTAATAGCGATCCTTCATCTCGGGGATGCTGAGCACCCAGGGCTCCTTGCTGACATCAACCCAGGCGAGGGTGTAGAGCGTGTCGGCGTTGGGCGCCGTGACGTCGCGGAAGGCGGCGGTCGGATATTCGCGCGCCTTGGCGAACTGCCCCATTGGAGCTCGCGCGCCTGTCGGGCTCGCGACGTTGGTCATGATCCGCCGCGTCATCTCCATCGTCACCAGCGGATAGCCATAGATGTAAGCGTCCGAGGCGATCCAGAACTCGTCCAAGCCCTCCAGCGCGCGGATGACCGGGCCGTCCGCTTCGAGCCCCAGGGCCTGGGAAGACGCCATACCGGCGAGCGTGGCCAGCGATCCGGCGCTGATTTCACGACGAGTGACCAATTCGAGCCTCCTTGAGCGATGAAGTGCAAGAGCGAGATATCTCAGAAATTTCAGCGAAGCTATGAGCATCGCTTCGCGCGATTGGGCCGAGACTTGGCGCGTGTGCGGTCCCGCGGGACCGCAGGTCCAATAGCTCAAGCTTGATGGAAACGGCTAGCGTCTCTCGATTTGGAGTAAGGAAGGATTGTTTCCGGCCTGAGGCGACAGAGCATCAGCCTCATTCTGAGGAGACAAGAGGCCATGTGCGGCGAGAGGCGATGTTTCCTCAACATTTTGAGAGAATAGAACCTCGATACGGCATATGCCACGAGCATAATCCCTATCATCGTAGGTTTGCTCGAAATCAGTCACACGATAGGCCACATCCTGAATATCTTTATCCGTATATCCGAGCGCCATGACCTTGCTATCGATTCCAGGCTCGAAATTGATGCGGTGAGTATAGCCCTTTTCCAATTGACATCGGGCGTTGATCACATGTCCGCTGCTTTTATAGATGCTGGCGTTGTAGCTGTAATGTTCCAGATTTTTCTTCCACCACTCGGCGTTCGCTGCCGTCGGCAAAAGAATGGAGCCAACGACGACGCCGAGAAAAATGGTCTTGCGGTCGCCCATGGCTCCGTTCCCAAAAAGTTGTCCTGCCCGCATCCCCTCGCGGCGCGGTGAGACTCAAATTCTCCCCTTTTAATGTACAACGTTCGACGCAGGTGCGGCAAGCGCTAAGCTATCGCCCTGTTATGCTTTTCGCTGAAAAGCGGCTCCATCCCCTAATCCGGCGTTCGCTCGCGCAAAAAGGCCGCGGCTTCTTGCAGCGAGGCGCGTCCTTCCGCCATGAGCCCCTGCGCGAGCTGCCAGCAATGCGGGACGCCGGGCCAGAGGGCGAGCTTCGCCGCGACGCCCGCCTCCCGCGCGCGCGCGGCGAAGCGCAGCGCGTCGTCGCGCAAGAGCTCGGCCTCCGCGACATGGATCAGCAGCGTCGGCAGGCCGGAAAGCTCGGCGTAAAGCGGAGAGGCTCGCGGATCCTTCGGGTTTGCGCCAGCGAGATAGGCGCGCGATGCGATCTTCAGCATCTTGCGGGTGAACATTGGATCGCGTCCCTCGTTCTCGCGCGTCGATGCCCCGGTCACCGCGAGATCGGTCCAGGGAGAAAAGAGAGCCGCGGCGCGAGGCTGGCTGCCGCCGTCCCGAAGCCGCGCCGCCATGACGCCGAGCGCCAATCCTCCGCCAGCCGAATCGCCAGCCAATGCGACACCGCCATGCTCGTCGGTCAGCGCCGCGAAAGCCGCGCGCGCGTCCTCGAAGGCCGCGGGAAACACGTGCCGCGGCGCGAGACGATAGGCGGGCGTGAAAACTTGAAAGCCTTCGGCCGCGAAGGCTGCGGCGATCGGGCGATAGGACCGTGGTGTTCCTGCGAAAAAGGCTCCGCCATGCAGATAGAGCAGCGGCGTTCCGGCGCCGCAGACTTCCGTCGGCACGCCGCCAAGCCGCCGGCGCCTGAAGCCCCCGGGAGGAGGCTCATAGGGAAGATCGAAAGCGAAGGCCTGCGCGGCCTCGGTGAGCGTCTGAGCGAAGCTCAGGCGCGGCTTCACGCGACGGCGCAGGAAACGACAAGCGAGCGACGGCGAAACCGTCCTCAAATCTCGCGGCCCTCGACCTCGACGCGCAGCCGCTGCTCGCTTCGCCGCAAGCTCTCGAGCTTCGGCGCAAGCGCCAGCGCGCGGCGATAAGCCTCGAGCGCGCCTTTCTTGTCGCCGGACTCTTCCTTGAGCGCGCCCAGCGCCAGAAGCGCGTCGAAACGGCGCGGCTCGAGACGCAGCGCCTGCTCGAAGTCGGCGCGCGCGCCGGGCGCGTCGCCGTCGGACAGCCGCAGCTGGCCGCGCTGGACGAAGCCCTCGGACCAAGCGGGATCTATGGCGACGAGACGGTCCAGCAGCGCCAGCGCCAGGACGGGCGCGCCAGCCTTCTCCGCCTGCGCGGCGCGCGAAGCGACGAGCGCCGAAGTGTCCGAAGATGTTTTCGCAAAGGCCTGGCGCAATAGCCCCATGATGGCCTCGGCCTCGGCGGTGTCGGAAGCGGTTTTCAATCGCGCGGCGAGCTGGTCGGTCATCTTCGCCTGAGCCTGCTGCGGCGTCAGCTTCGGGGCGGGCTCGGCGACGGCGCGCGGGGGCTTTTTGGGCGCCTCGCGCGGTATCGCTTTCTCCAAGCCCTCATCGGGAGGAAACGTGGGGGGCAGCGGGATGCGCCCGAAACCGGGAATCTCGATAAAGCCGCCGCCATTATCCGGGGCGGCGCTGGCAAAGTCTGGCGCGGCGAGGAGCAGGAGCCCAAGGAGGCCGAAAAGCATCTTTCGCATCGACATGGGCACGAAGATAATCCGATGCGGGCAGAGCGCAAGCGCTCCTACTGCGAGGACATCGTCGGTGGAGATCGGTGGATCGCCGGAATTTCGGCGACCGCGGGGAAGTCGGTCATTTGGCGAGTTTCTCGTAAAGCGCCGCATAGCGGAGGAGGCTTGACTCGTAGGCTGCGATCACATGGTCGCGCGGCCGGCTTCGGGCTCGCTGCTCGATATGAGCCTTGAGCGCCTCCTCGACCACCGCCTGCAGTTGCCGCCCTTCGTCCTTGGCGATTTTCCGAATCGCGGCGAGGACCTCACCATCGACTTGCGTGGCGAATTTTTCGCGAGTTCCTGGCATCAACGCACCTTGGGTTCCCCGGCAAGTAGCTGCTTCTTTTATCATGAAGCGTCAAGAACAGCGCACCACAAGAAAAAGGGCGGGGTCTCCCCCGCCCTCAAAGCCTCGATCGCTTCGCCGCTTAATGCGCCAGCGTGGCGAGCAGCAGCAGCGCGACGATATTGGTGATCTTGATCGCCGGATTCACGGCCGGACCGGCGGTGTCCTTGTAGGGATCGCCGACCGTGTCGCCGGTCACCGCCGCCTTATGCGCGTCGCCGCCCTTGACGTGCTTGACGCCGTCCTTGTCGACGAAACCGTCCTCGAAGCTCTTCTTGGCGTTGTCCCAGGCTCCGCCGCCCGAGGTCATCGAGATCGCAACGAAAATGCCGTTGACGATGACGCCGAGCAGCAGCGCGCCGAGCGCCGCGAAGGCGTTGGCCTTGCCGCCCAAAATCCAGGCGACGATGAAGGCCACGATCGGCGCGAGCACCGGGAGCAGCGAGGGAATGATCATCTCCTGGATCGCCGCCTGGGTCAGCAGATCGACGGCGCGCCCGTAGTCGGGACGTTCCGTGCCGGCCATGATCCCCGGATTCTTGAACTGGCGGCGCACCTCCTCGACGACCGAGCCGGCGGCGCGGCCGACGGCGGTCATCGCAATGCCGCCGAAGAGATAGGGGATCAGTCCACCAAAGATCAGGCCCGCCACGACGTAAGGGTTGGAGAGGCCGAAGTCGACGGCGTCCATACCCTTGAAAAAGGGCAGGCCCTGGTCGGTGAAGTGCTTCAGATCGTTGGTGTAGGCGGCGAAGAGCACGAGGGCGCCGAGACCCGCCGAGCCGATCGCGTAGCCCTTGGTGACGGCCTTGGTCGTATTGCCCACCGCGTCGAGCGCATCGGTCGACTGGCGCACTTCCTTCGGCAGGCCCGACATTTCGGCGATGCCGCCGGCGTTGTCGGTGACCGGGCCGAAGGCGTCGAGCGCCACGATCATGCCGGCGATGCCAAGCATCGTCGTGACCGCGACGGCGACGCCGTAAAGGCCGCCGAGATTATAGGTGAAGAGAATGCCGAGCACGATCACCAGCGCCGGCGCCGCCGTCGACTCGAGCGACACCGCGAGGCCCTGGATCACATTGGTGCCGTGACCCGTGACTGAAGCCTGCGCGATGGAGACGACCGGGCGCTTGCCCGTGGCGGTGTAATATTCGGTGATGTAGACGATCGCCGCGGTCACGATGAGGCCGATGACGCCGTCGATGAATAGCCAGAAGCCGTAGATCGGCTGACCATTCACCTTGCCGACCTCGCCCAGGCCCACGGTGAAGAGCGTCGCCAGGAACAGGCCCACGATCGAGAAGACGCCCGAGGCGATGAGTTCCTTGTAGAGCGCGCCCATGATCGAATTGTCGATGCCGATCTTCTTGAACCAGGGAGCGGCGATCTTCGTAAACTCGAAAGAGTGGCTGTCGCCGAGCTGCACGAAATAGGTGCCGGCGATCGAGGCGAGGATCGAGAAGCCGCCGATGGCCAGCGGATAGAGCACCGCGCTCGACAGGCCTTCCTGACCCGCGAAGAAGATCGACGCCAGAACCATCGTCGCGACGACGGTGACGGCGTAGGTCTCGAAGAGGTCGGCCGCCATGCCCGCGCAGTCGCCGACATTGTCGCCGACATTGTCGGCGATGGTCGCCGGATTGCGCGGATCGTCCTCGGGAATGCCCGCCTCGACCTTGCCGACGAGGTCGGCGCCGACATCCGCGCCCTTGGTGAAGATGCCGCCGCCGAGTTCGAGCGAAGATCGAGATGAGCGAAGCGCCGAAGCTCAGGCCCACGAGCGCGTCGACAACCGTGCGGTCGGCGGGAGCATAGCCCGCGCCCCAGGTGAGGATCGCGTAATAGATTGCGACGCCGAGCAGCGCGAGGCCCGCGACGAGCAGGCCCGTGATCGCGCCCGCCTTGAAGGAGATGTCGAGACCTTCGGCGAGCGACTTCGTAGCGGCCTGAGCGGTGCGGACATTGGCGCGAACCGAGACGTTCATGCCGATGAAGCCGGCCGCTCCCGAGAGCACCGCGCCGAGCACGAAGCCGAAAGCGACCCACAGGCCGAGAAAGAAGGCCAGCAGCACCGCGACGCCTGCGCCGACGATGGCGATGGTCCGATATTGGCGATTGAGATAGGCCTGCGCGCCCTCGGCGATCGCCCCCGCGATCTCCTGCATTTTGGCCGAGCCCGCGTCCTGCGCCAGCAGCTCCTTGGCCGTCACCGCCCCATAGGCGACGGACGCCAGTCCGAACAGAATGGTAAGAAACAATACCATGGTGGTTTCGCCCTCTCGTTCCGACGCCGTGCCCCGACGCCGCATGCCGCGACGGATCGCCGCCCTCGCGCCCCAGCTGAAAAAAAGACGCGCAGCCGCGATCCGAGAATCGCGGCTGCGACGGTGTTTCACTTTCCCTTTGCCAGAAAGACGCGCTCGCGGCAATGGCAACGCGAAGCCGCCGCTTAGAAATGGCGAAAGGACAATGTTCTGAATTTCATCGGTTTTCCCAGCTCGTCCAGGACGCAGGGCGGCTCATGACCGGCGACGATTTCGCCAATTCTTCTGAACCCGCCTGACCCTCCCGATTCGGCGCCGAGAATCGCCGCGTCGCCGCAGGCGAGAATCTCGTAGTCGTCTCCTCCCGAGAGCAGGGTTTCGAGGAGCGCCGGATCGAGCGCCAGCGCCTCGCGCGCCGCCTCGGAGAAAGGAATATCGGCCAGCGCGATGCGTGAAGAGACTTTCGAAACGCGGGCGAGCTTGGCGAGATCGCCGAGCAGGCCGTCGGAGACGTCCATCGCGGCGCTCGCGCCCGCACGAAGCTCTCCCGCGAGGTCGAGGCGCGTCCGCGGGAGCAGGTAGCGATCAAGCAGAAAATCGCGCGCGGAGGGAGAAAGCCGCGCGGCGAGCGCTGGTTCCTTGCGCAGCCGCAACCCCAACGCGGCGTCGCCGATGGTCCCGCTGACGAAGACCCCGTCGCCGACCTTCGCTCCCGCGCGCGGCACGAAGCGTCCCCGGACGCGGCCCAGGGCCGTAATCGAGATCGTCAGCGGACCCGGCGTTTTGACCGTGTCGCCGCCGAGCAGCGGACAGGCGAAAGCGCCCGCGTCTTCGCCCAGCCCCTGCGCGAAGGCCATGAGCCAGTCGTTGGTCCAGTCCTCGGGGAGCGCCAGGGCCAGCAGGAAGCCCAGAGGCTCGGCGCCCTTGGCGGCGAGATCGGAGAGATTGACGCGCAGCGCTTTCTTGGCGATCGCGCCGGGTGGATCGTCCGAAAAAAAATGCACGCCCGCGACGAGCGCATCCACCGTCGCGACACTCTCCCCGCCAGCCGGCAACAGCGCGACATCGTCCTCGAGCCCGAGCCCCGCCGGCCCCGCGAGCGGCGCGAAGAGCTTCTCGATGAGCTCGTCTTCCGTGAGACGGTGGGTCATGGAAGGAGACTGGTCACGGAGGCCACGAAGTGGCGCGCCGTTCGGAGCGCCGCGCTTGCGCGTTCGTCGCTCACCCTGGCGCCCGGCCCGGTCTCATAATCGGCGATCGCCTTTAGATTGTAAGCTTGGCCGAGGAACGCCCGCACCTCAACGTCGAAGCTCGGTTCGTCCTTTATCAGCCTCAGAAACTCGGACTGCACACCCTTATGGGTTTTGAACACCCTGTCGGACTTCTCGAAGAGAAGGCCCTGAGCCGCATGAAAGCCCGCGAGATATGCGGCGCGTCCCGCTTCGTCTGTCCAAGGACCGGCGTCGAGGAATGTTTGCGCCTTCGCCAGAAATTCGCGCGCCTTCTCCAGGAATGCGCCCGTCTCAGGCTTCATAAGCTCACGCCTTCTCGCCGGATCTCATGCATGAGCGGCGTGCGTTCATCGTAAGCCTCAGCTTGATAGGGCATGGCGTGAATGAATTCGCCGGTTTCCTCCAGGATGGCCGTGCTGAGGTCGGCGAGGCGATACATCTCGCCGATGCGATCGGGCATCTCGCCGTGCAAGAACACGGCAACGTCATAATCGGAATCCGGCCGCGCATCGCCTCGCGCGCGCGAGCCGAACAACACGAGTTGCGCAACCCTCTCGCCGTAAAGCTCGTGCACAGCGGAGCGGAAACGTTCGAGAATGGGGTCGTGGGGCGCCGCGATAGCCATTTGAATTAGCTAGCATATCGAGACGAAAAGCGCCATCGCGGCGCTGCGCCCAGCTCACCCCTTCGCCCGCTCCCCCGCCCGCACCTCGCGCGCGAGCTTGTCGAGCACGGCGTTGATCATGCCGCATTCGGTCTGCCCGAAGAAGGCGCCGGCGACGTCCACATATTCCTTGATCGCGACCGAGGCCGGCACATCAGGCCGATTCATGAGCTCATAGGCGCCGGCGCGCAGGATCGCGCGCATCACGGTCTCGATTCTCGCCAACGGCCAGCCGCCCGAAAGCGCCGCGTCGATTTTCGTGTCGATTACGCGCTGCTCTCCGAGCACGCCGGCGAGCACCTCACGGAAGAACCCGACCTCGGCCGGCAGATAGCGCGCGCCTTCGATCTCGCGGCCGATCCAATGCGCCTCGAACTCGGCCTGCACCTCATGCAGGCCCTTGCCGGCGACCTCCATCTGATAGAGCGCCTGCACGACGGCGAGGCGGGCGCTGGAGCGCTCCGCGGGCTTCATCGGCGCGACTCCAATTCACGCGTCAGGCGGATCAGCGCGAGCGCGGCCAGGGCCGCGTCGGCGCCCTTGTCGCCCTGCTTGGGATCGGCGCGAAGGATTGCCTGTTCCTCATTCTCGACGGTGAGAATGCCGTTGCCGAGCGGCAGACGCTGCGAGACGGCCAGATCGGTCAGCGCGCGCGCGCTCTCATTGGCGACGATCTCGAAGTGATAGGTCTCGCCGCGGATGACGCAGCCCAGCGCCACGACGCCGTCATACGGCGCCCCGGCTTTTCGCGCGGCCTCGAGCGCAATGGCCACGGCCGGCGCGATTTCCAGCGCGCCGGGGACCTCGATCACGCGCGCCTCGACCTTGGCCCGCGCGAGCGCTGCGGCCGCGCCCTCGTGCAGCAGCGCGACGATGCGGGCGTTGAAATGCGCGGCGACGACGAGCACACGCGCGCCGGGAATGGGCGCAAATTCCTGATCCGCGCGGGAAAAGCCTGCCATGGGGTCCTGAGCTGATGAGCCGGGTGGCGTCGCGCGCCACGCCGGGGGTCTGGCATGCGCGAGAAAGAGAGGCAAGCGGCGACACTGTCCGCGTAGAGATGAAAGTGTATCCATGAAGCCGCGAAACATCTTCTGGTCCGCGAGATATCCAAATCTGTATACTTCTCTGTCGAGAAGGCTATCTGGCGCATCACGAACGATAAGACATCAGACGATAGACATGGATGAACGCGATAGACCGCGAGGGAGAGTTCAGCTCTCAGCCCTTCCCCCCACCAATTCCCCCCACACGGCGGGGAGCGTAGCCGCGAT
>CAWCTS010000036.1:0-7425 GCA_963798515.1 uncultured Alphaproteobacteria bacterium | reverse complement strand
CGGACCTCGCCGCGCTTTTACGCGAGCGCGCGGCGCGCAGCCTCGCCTCTCTCGTCGAGGCCTCGATCGCGGGCGTCATTGCCGACGCCACGCTCGTCGCAGCGCCCGCTCCATCGCTCGCCGACGTCGCCGACGAAGCCGGCGGACGCCTCGTCGAAGCCGCGCAGCCGCGCGCGGCCCTCGCGCAGGCGCTCGCGGAAGCGCGCCAGGCCGACGTCTTCCTGCTCTCTGCGGGTTTCTGCGTCGATCGCAGCTTCGTGGACGAGGCGGCAGACGTCGCGGCTTTCGGCGGACTGAAGACCGCGCGCATGTTGAAACTACAGCCGGAGGGCCTGCTCACGCGCCTCGCGCCGTCGCTTGCGCCGCCTGTCGGCGTGCTTGCGCGAAAAGCCGCGATATCCGAGACCGGCGCAGCGGAAATCGCCCAACTCGCCCGCCTGTTGCGCGCGCGCGAAATGGTCTCGCGGGCGCGGCGGGGCGCGTGAGCTGGCGCACCGCGAGGGCTGGAGGACTCGCTCTAAAAAATCTTCAACACCGAGAGGCGCATTATGACCGGCGCAATGAGATCGATCTCTTCGCACTCCTTTTGTCGCGCCCAGTGGTTGCTGCGTATTAGCGCCCTGCCCTTGCTGCTTCTCTTTCCGCATGCCGCCGCCAAGGCCTGCGCTGGCGGCCCTGACATCGGCCCGATCTGGACGCTCGACCACCGGCAATATGCCGACGACATCGGCCTGCCGTTTCTGAGCCCCGGCAACGACAGCCGCATCAATCTGCAATTTCTGATGCTCGACGCCGCGTCGCGACGGCCCGCGTCGCTGAAGCCCGACGCCGACATCACGCCCGCGCTGACGACCACCGGGATCTTCGACAAATCCGATCTCGACACGGCCTGTGGGCGCGCGCCGCGCCGCCCCGACGCGCCCATCGCCGATGGCGAGGGAAGCCGCTGTCTCTCGCTTGAATCCGGCAAGCGCGCTTTTCTCGAAGCTGTTCGCGCCGAGAGCGCCTTAAGCGAGAGCGAGCGCGCCGCGCTGATCGAGGCGCGCAACGCGCTCACCTCGAGCTGCGACGAAAAAAGCGCGAATGCTTCGGCGCTAGCGGACCCGCTCGCCAAGGTCTCGCGGCCCTCCGCGACGGCGCGCGATTTCGCGGCCTATCTGATCGGCGCGAAGGCCTTTTACGACGGGGCTTTCGATGCGGCGCTCGCTCAATTCGCCTCGCTCGCCAAATCGCAGAACGCCTGGATGCGCGAGACCGCGCGTTACATGAGCGCGCGCGCTTGGCTCAACAAGGCGCAGGTCGGCGCCTTCGCCGATTTCGACGGAACGGCCGAGCCGAAAATCTCCGACAAGGCTTCGCTCACTGAAGCCGAGAACGCCTTCAAGGCCTATCTCGCGGACTATCCTTTGGGACGCTACGCCGCTTCGGCGCAAGGGCTGATGCGGCGCATTTATTGGCTCGCCCGGGACAAGGCGACGCTCGGCGCGGCATATGCTTCGCTCCTGCCTCATGCAGGCGAGGCGCGCGCCGCCGCGGCCATTCCCGATCTCGCCGACGAGATCGACCGCAAATTTTTAGGCGAGAAGGGCGAGAGTCGCGACCCCATGCTTCTCGCCGTCGCGGATCTGATGCGCATGCGCGTGAGCGGCGACAAGAAGCCGGATTTCCCCGCCAAGGATCTGGAGGCGCAGGCCAAGGATTTCACCGGGCGTGAGGCGCTCTTCGACTATCTGAAAGCCGCGCGCGCCTATTACGTCGACGGCGACTTCGCGCAAACACTGAAGCTCCTTGGCGAACCCTCCCCCGGCCCCCTGTCCCCGCCCTATCTCGCGTTCAGCCGCGAGACGCTGCGCGGGCAGGCGCTGATGGCGCTGGGCCAATATGAGAAGGCGGCGGAGCAATGGCGCCGCCTGCTGCCGCTCGCCGCCGATCCCTGGCAGAAGGAGGCGGTCGAGCTCGGCCTCGCGATGAGCTGGGAGCGCCTTGGAACCGTCAACAAGGTGTTCCTGCCGGAGACGCGCATCGCCTCGCCGCGCATCCGCGCCATTCTGCTCGGCAATGTCGCGGGTCCGATCCTGCTGCGCATGGCGGTGGAGAATCCCGACAGCACGCCGGCCGAGCGGCGGCTCGCGCGCTTCGTGCTGCTCTTCAAGGAGGCGACGCGCGGCCAATATGCGAACTTCCTGCAGGACTACAACGCCGAAGGGCTGCGCAAGGACGAGGCCGACGCACGCTCGCTCATGGACTCCTTCAAATCGACGCTGCTCCTTTGGCCCGGATCGAAAGCGCCCTATCCCTGCCCGGCGCTGCATGAGGTCATCAAGGAGCTATCCGCCAACGCCAATTCCTCGCACGGGCTGCTGTGCCTTGGGGAATTCCTGCGCGTGACCGATCTCGACGGATTCGATTCCACGCATCCCCCGGCTGCCGAGCTCGGCGGGACGAAGCCGATCTTCCCCGGCGAGCCCTTCTCGCGCGGCGAAATCTATAAGAAGCTCTTCGCCGAGGCCTCGACGCCGGAACGCGACAAAGCCTATGCGCTCTTCCGCCTCGTCAACTGCTACGTGCCGGCAGGCCACAACACCTGCGGCGGCGAGGAAGTGGACCTCGCGCAGCGCAAGGCCTGGTACGATCTGATGAAATCGCGCTATGGCGGAACGCCCTGGGCGAAGAGCCTGAAATTCTATTGGTGAAAGGGCTGCGCCTTTTCGCGCTCGCGCTGCTGCTCTGCGCGACGCGCGCAAGCCTCGCCGGCGAGAGCGTCTACGCGCGCGATTACGACGCCTATTGGCTCTGGGCCGGCGTGAAGGCGCGGCCGGAGCTGGAAAAGGCCAAGACGCTCTATCTGCTGCAAGGAGAAATTGGACCGGACCGCTTCGGCGCAATCCGCCTGAAGGCGCAGGGCGCAACCGAGCCGGGGCCGCATGCGCCGGCGCTGTGGCTCGTGTATCGCGTGCGCAGCCTCGACTGGACTCCGGAAATTCTCGCGGCGATAAATCGGAGGCTCGCACGCTGGCGCGACGCGACGCGCGTCGCCGGCGTGCAGCTCGACTTCGACGCCTCGACGCATGGCTTGGAGCGCTATGCGGCCTTTCTCGCCGAGCTTCGCAAGACGCTGCCGGAAGGTTGCGGGCTAGGCGTGACGGGGCTCATGGACTGGGCCTCGCAGGCGTCGCTCGAGGACATAGACCGGCTCTCGGGAACCGTGGACGAAATGATCTTCCAGACCTATCGCGGGCGCGAGACGGTCAAAGACATCGACGCCTATCTCGCGCGGCTCGGCCGGCTGCATGTTCCGTTCCGCTTAGGGCTCGCCGAAGGCGCCCAATGGTCGCCGCCCGCGTCGCTCGCGCGCAACTCGCAGTTCCTCGGCTATGTGATCTTCCTGCGCAATGACGCGCGCGCGCCATAGGACTTTGGGCGCGCATTGACGGCCCGCAGGAAAATATCGGGAATGGCGGCGTGAGCGGCGCAGGGAAGAAAAAGATGGCTTTGCGAAAATTTCTTGCGGCGGCGCTTCTGGCGACGATTGTCGCGCTTTCGGGCGCGGGGGAAAAGGCTCGCGCCCGCGGCGCGCTGTCGCTCAATCAGGACGTCTGCCTGCTCTACATCGGGCCCGACTACGCTTATTTCTCCGCTTACGATCCGCAAAAACCGAAGAAGCGCTATTGCGAGGAGGCGCCGAGCACCGGCGTCACCGTCTTCGCCATCGATTTCGCGCAGAGCGAGATGCGCGAGATGAAGGTCTCCTTCCGCATCCTGCGCAACATCGGCGAGGGTGCCGATGCGGCGGCGATCGAGGCGGCGACGCTCGCCTATGAGCCGCCGCGCGTCCATTCCACGGGAAGCGTCGGCCTCTCTTACGACTTCAAGGAGCCCGGCGAATATGCGGGGCTCGTGACGGTCGACGGCGCGAATGGCGAGCACTGGGAAGCCTATTTTCCCTTCACGGTCGCGCAGCCTTATCGGCGGCGCCTCCCCGTTTATCTTCTGGGCGCGGCGGGCCTGCTCGCGCTCATCGTCTTCATCTGGCAGGACCGCAGCAAGAAGCCCAAGCCGAAAGCGTGAGACCGCAGCGCTCGCGAACAAAGCCGCGGCCCATTACGGACAGATGCGAGCCGAGCTGGAGCGGGCTGGAACGCCGTGCGGTCCGCATGACATGCAGATCGGCGGACATGCCCGCAGCGAGGGGCTGATCGTCGTGACCTACAATATCCGAGAATTCGCTCGAATGCCGGGTGTGAGAGTGGAGAACTGGCTGTAGCGCCGGCTACTGCCCCAAGCGTTGCAGCAGATCGTGCACATGCACCTGATCGGATTTGTAATTGCCGGTCAGCGTGTACATGACGAGATTGACGCCGCCGCGTAGCGCCATCTCGCGTTGGCGCGGCGCGCCGGGCGTGAGCGGATAGAGCGGATCGCCGTTCTTGTCCTCCGCCCAGGCGCCCGCGAGGTCGTTCGAGACGATCACGACCGGCGAGACGCTGTCGGTCGCGCGCACGGGCCGCGACACGCCCGGCTCATCGGGCTCCGGTGCAAGCGCCTCGACATAGGTCTCGCCATTCGTGTAGCGGCCGACGAAACCGTCCAGGAGATAGAATGTCTTGGTGATCACGTGATCCCGCGGCGCGACCTCGAGCTCCGGAATGTCGAGGCCGCGCGCGAGCTCTCTCAGCCACAGCGCTTCCGGCGTCGGCTGCGCATTGGCGCGCGCGGTCAGCGCGTCGCGCGTGTCGAACACGATCATGCCGCCCTGCTTCATGTAGGCGGCGAGGCGCGCCTTGGCCTGCGCGGAGGGCTGCGGCGCCGCAGGCGAGATCGGCCAATAGATCATGGGATAGAGCGTGAGCGTGTCGCGCGCCGGATCGACGGCCACGGGATCTCCACCCGAAAATGAGGTGCGCTGCTCGAGCACGCGCGTCAGCGTCTCGAGCCCGAGCCTTGCCGCCTCGTCAATGCGCGCATCGCCGCTCAACACATAGGCGAGGCGGGTCTTTAGGGCGGCCTCGCGCTCGCGCGCCGGCGGCGGATGCGGCGTGGTTTGGGCGCGCGGCGCTTCCGGCGCCAGCGCAAGGGCGAAGCCGTAGAGGAGCGCAAGCGCGACGGGCGCCCAGCGTAGACGGCCGGAAAGCCAGAGCAGCGCGAGCCAGTCGAGGAGCAGCATCAGGACGACGGCGACGAGCAGCGGCGCGCGGAGATCGAGCGCGGCGCGCGCGGCGTCGAGAGTCCGTATCGGCGCTCCCAAGCCTGCGAGATCGAGCGCGCTCAGCGTCGCGCCGGGCGCGAGCGTCTGCAACGCATGCAGTCCGCCCGGCGCGCCGTAGAAGCCCGGCGGATGATCGGCGTCGGCGGGGCCGGTGAAATCGGGCGCGATGGGTTTCGCGGTCGGCGGCGGCGAGACGATGGCCCCAAAGCCGTCGAGCGAACGGAAGGGGGAAAGCGCCGCGCTGCGATCGACATTCGCGGAAGAACCGGCGCTCTCGCGCGCCTGCGCCGAAATCCGGCGCAGCATCTCCACGAAGAGGCCGGACATCGGCAGATTGGACCATGACGGATCGGCGGAAACGTGAAACATCACGATGAGGCCTTCGCCGCGGCGCTCAAAGGTGACGAGCGGCGTGCCGTCGGCAAGCCGCGCCCAGGTGCGCTCGGGAAGCCCCGGATCGGGCTCGGCGAGAATCTGTCGCGACACCGACACGTCCTGCGGAATCGAAAGGCCGAAGAAGGGGCTCGTCTCGTCAAAGGGCGCGAGGCGCTTGGGCTCCTCCCAAGACATGGCGCCGCCGAGCACGCGCCCGTTGCGGCGAAGCCGCACAGGCGTGAGACCGTCGGGATCGTTGGCGAGACGCGGGCCGGCGAAGCGCAGCAGCACGCCGCCCTTCTCGATGAAATCCGAAAGGCGTTCATAGGTCTCGCCCGGCGCGACCTTGGCGTCCGCGAGGATGAGCATGTCGGGGCGCTCGTCCAGCGCGGCGAGCGCCGGGTCCTCATCCGAACTGGAAGGAAGGGAGACTTGCGAGAAGGGCGCGAGCGCGCGCTCGAGATAATGCGTCGGGGAGAGCAGCGGCTGCGCGCGATTGACGGCGCCGCCGGCGACGATGGCGACGCGGCGCACGCGCTGGCTCGCATCGAGCAGCGCCACGGCGCCCGCCGAGGTTTCGTCGGCGATGCGCAGCAGGCTGATCTGGTTTCGCAACTCCGGCGGCAGCTCGAAACGCGCCTTGGCGCGCTGGCCGGGGAGAATTGCAAAGGGCTGTTTCGCGACCGAACGGCCCTTGTCGTCGAGCGCCTCGACGACGCCCGAGGCCGGGCCCCCATCGGAAAGCGGCGAGATCTCGAGCGCGCCGGCGCCATTCGAGACGTCGGCGAGCGCCAGCGGGCGGCGCCCATCGGCCAGAAGCTCCACCTGCGCGCCCTGACGCGAGGCGTTGCGCAGAGCCTCCAGCAGCGCGGAATCTTGCTCGCCCGCAACCGGGCTCGCAATCCAGACGATGCGCGCGTTCTTTCGCGCCTCGGCGAAATCCGCGATGCGCTTGCCCGCTGCGCCGCGCGGCGGAAGAAAGGGCTTGGGCCGCAAGGCGGCAAGCTGCTCGCCCGCGCGTGCCGCCAGAGCCAGCTCGGGCGCGAGCGCGGCCTCGGAAACCGCCAGCAAAGCGACGCTCGCGCCGCTGCGCTGCGCCCCGTCGATGAGCGCTTGCGCCGCCTCGATGCGCCGTTCCCACGTCGGCGCCGCGTCCCAACCGTCGTCGATGACGAGCAGGAGCGGCGCATTGGTGATCGACGCAGGAGAGAAATTCCACACCGGCCCCGCCATGGCGAGCGTCGCGGCCGCGGCAACGCCGAGGCGCAGCAGCAGCAGCCACCAGGGCGTGACGGCGCTGGCGCGCTCGCGCACGCCGAGCTTTCGCAAAATCTCGATCGGCGCGAAGACGATCTCGCGCGGCGCGGGCGGCGTCAGACGCAGGAGCCAGTAGATCAGCGGCAGCGTGAGAAGGCCCAGAAGCGCGAGCGGCGCGGCGAAGGTCAGCCCCATCGCATCGGCTCCCCGCCCTCAGCCAGGCCCATCAGCAGGGACAGAGCAGCCTCGGCGGGCGGGCGATCCGTGTGATGCACGAGAAACAGGAAGCCCGCGCGACGCGCGGCCGCGCGCAAGCTCTCCAAATGCTCTGCGAGCTTTGCGCCATAGTCCTCGCGCAGCGCGCGCGCCTCCCCGGCGCGATAGGCCGCGCCGCCCTGCGGATCGCGAAACAGAGTCTCGCCAGCAAAGGGAAAGGACTCTTCCGCCGGGTCGATCACCATGAGCAGCGCGCCGCGCGCGCCGCTGTCGCTGAAGGCCGAAAGTCGCTTTTCCAGCGCCTGCGGATCGCAGAAAAAATCCGAGATCAGCACGGCGCGCGCGCGAGGCGGCAGCGAGACGGAAGGCGG
>CAWCTS010000035.1:0-72696 GCA_963798515.1 uncultured Alphaproteobacteria bacterium | reverse complement strand
GTCGAAGGACCGCTGCAGACCCTGACGACACTTGTCGAAGGCGAAGTGGAAACCTTCGATCAGGCGGGCGTCGTGAGCGGCGCCGTGGAGCGCGTTCCCCTCGCGCTGTTCCTGCGGGAAACTCCCCTGACGCGCCCAGACGCCGAGCTCGAGAGCTTCGCGCGCGAGGTCGCGGCGCGCGAGCTGACGACGCTTGCGCGGCTGCACGCGCTGATGGCGGCGCTGCGCGATGGCGTCGCCCACGAAAAGAGCCCGGCCTATGCCGCGACGAACGCCAGCGAGGCCTTCGCGAAGCGTCGCGGCGTCAGCGAGGATTTCGCGCATGTCTTCATCGCCTGCGCGCGCACGCTCGGCATACCGTCGCGCTATGTGAGCGGCTACCTTCGCCAGGAGGACGGCGAAGCCGCGCAGGTGGCGAGCCACGCCTGGGCCGAAGCGCATGTCGAAGGGCTCGGATGGGTCGGCTTCGACGCGGTCAATGCGCTCTGCCCGAATGAGTCCTATGTGCGCGTCGCCGTGGCGCTCGACCAGCTCGGCGCTTCTCCGGTTCGCGGCGCGCGCATCGGCGGAGGAGTCGAGGAAACGACGGTCGTCGTGCGCGTCGAGGATGCACGCCGTCAGTCGCAGAGCTGAACAAGCTCACGCTCGCGAGACCGCGCGCGCGTCACCTGCCCTGCACGCCGCCATAGGGCGGACGCGGAATGGCGATGTGGGCGGCTTTCAGCGCCTTCGACCATTGCTCGCGCAGGTCGCGGAAATAGGCGTCGGAGGAATTGACGCGGATCGAGAGCTCGAGCTTCAACGCGTCGCGCCGCAGCAGCGCGAGATCGAGCGGCAGCCCGACCGAAAGATTCGAGCGCATCGTCGAATCCATCGAGATCAGGCCGATCTTCAACGCGTCGTAGAGGTCCATGTCGAAGCCGATGGCGCGGTCGAGGATAGGCTTGCCGTATTTGTGCTCGCCGATCTGGAAATAGGGCGTATCGATCGTGCATTCGATCGCATTGCCGGCCGCGTAGACCATGAAGAGGCGCATGGCGCCGCCGCCGATCTGCCCGCCGAGCAGGAAGGAAACGTCGAAATTGACGCCGGACTGCTCAAACCCCTCGCTTACGAGCGAGCGCGCGTGTCGCATCGCCGCGCCGACGAGATGGGCTGCAACCGGCATGCTGGGCGCGTCGACGAGCCGCGTCGTCTTCTCCTCGTCCGTGGGGTCGGGGACGCCCTCTTCAAGCAGATGGATCGCGCTCTGAGTCACCGAGAGATTGCCGGCCGTCGCGAGCATCATCACTGCTTCGCCCGGCCGCTCGAAGATATGCAGCTTGCGGAAGGTCGAGACATTGTCAAGCCCAGCATTGGTGCGCGTGTCAGCGATCATGACGAGGCCTTCGCGCACCAGAATGCCGCAGCAATAGGTCATGGCGTTCAGCCCTTCTTCGCCAGCGCGCCGCGCCGCGGCTCAGATCGTCTCGCTCGAGGCGCAGCCCTTGGCGCAATCTCCCGCGACGTCCGCGCGCGGCGCGAGCGTCGCAAAGAGCGCGTCGTCCTCGGGGACGTCCGCGTTTGCGGTCGTGAGCAGCTTCTCTCCATAAAAAATCGAATTGGCGCCGGCGACGAGGCAGAGGATCTGCGCCTCGCGCGTGAGGCTCGAGCGTCCAGCCGAAAGGCGCACGCGCGACTTCGGCATGACGATGCGCGTCGTCGCGATCATGCGCACGAGATCGAGCGGATCGACAGGAGGCCGATCGGCGAGCGGCGTGCCGGGAACGGCGATGAGCGCATTGATCGGCACGCTCTCGGGATGCGGATCGAAGCCCGCGAGAACCTGCAGCATGCCCGCGCGGTCCGCGACGCTCTCGCCCATGCCGATGATGCCGCCGCAGCACATTTCGATGCCGGCGCCGCGCACGGATTTCAGCGTCTCGAGCCGGTCGCGATAATCTCGCGTCGAAATGATCTCGCCATAGAATTCCGGCCCAGTGTCGAGGTTGTGGTTGTAGGCCGTCAGTCCCGCCTCGGCGAGGCGCTTGGCTTGCGCGGGCGTCAGCATGCCGAGCGTGACGCAGGCCTCCATGCCGAGCTCGCGGACGCCCTTCACCATGTCGAGCACCGCCTCGAAGCGCGGACCTTCGGGCGCCGAGCGCCAGGCCGCGCCCATGCAGAAACGATCGGCTCCCGCCTCGCGCGCCACCCGCGCAGCGCCGAGCACCTCCTCCACGCCCATCAGCTCGAGGCGGTCGAGCTTGACCTCGCGATGATGCGCCGATTGCGGACAGTAGGAGCAGTCCTCGGGGCAGCCGCCCGTCTTGATCGAGAGCAGCGCCGCCTTCTGCACGTCATGGCCGTCGAAGAATCGGCGATGCGTCGCGCTGGCGCGCGCGACGAGATCGAGCAGCGGAGAATCGTGGATCGCGACGATCTCCGGGACGCTCCAGTCGTGCCGCAGCTCGAAGTCGAAAGGCGCGTTCATCGCGTGCTTCCCTTTCTGCCCTTGCCGACGGGCTCGCGAGCCGGGGCTGGCGCCGGGCCGCCGCGCAGCGCGAGGATGGCGAGGTAAAGCGCGAGGGCAATATCGAAGCCGACATTGGCGAGAACGAGCGGCGCCGGAGTGAAGAGCGCTCCCGTGCCGATATAATGCACGTAGATCAACCAAGCGGGATGGAGGAGCAGGGCCGCCACGAGCACCCAGGGCGAGGTCAGACGGGACAGAAAGATCAGCGACCCGAAGACCGCAACGGCCGTCATCTCCACGGCGCTCCAGCTATTCGGATTTTCGGAGCCGAGAGAGAGGCCGACATAGATGAAGCAGGCGGCGAGCAGCGCATAGCCCGCGAGAGGCGCGAGATTGCGGCCGCCCCAGCGCGCCACGACGATAAGCCCGGCGGCGAAGACGAGGCCGACGGCGGCGAAGAGAGCGATTTCAAGGGGACTGAGCATGTCGGCGGTGGTTTGGCGCGCCCCGCGGCCGGGGCTTCAAGGGACTTGCCGCCGGGGGTCTATAAGGCGCGAGGGCGCTGCAAACAAGCGCGAAGCGCCTCTTAAAAGCCGGACGGCCTTAGCCGCGCCATCGAAAACCCGTTGGACTTGAGGGCGTTTGGAAGCTTCGCTAGGTCTTGAAACCGTCGGGACCCCTGCTTCGGCTTCTCGGGACGGAATTTTCTTGACTTCCGCGCGTCAAACGCTTTTCGCAACGGAAACGACACTGTCCGAGGAGCCACAACGGCTTCGGCGTTTAGCGGAGCGCCGGCGGCAAGGAGTTGGCGAATGCTCGAAGGCCTGAGACATTACGCTTGCGTGGAGAGGCTCTCGGACGGCCAGAACATCACCATCCGGGCCGCGCATCCAGACGACGGGCCGAAAATCCTCCGCACCTTTTCTCTGCTCGAACTCGCGGACGCGCTACATGCGTTTCCTCGCCCTGAAGGTGAAGCTCAGCGATCAGGAGCTGCACCGCCTCACGGACGCGGACTTCGAAAACGCGATCGTCTTGCTTGCAACAATTGGCGAAGCGCAGGACGAGGCCGTCATCGGCGGAGCGAGCTGCTTCCTCATCAATCCGGGCGAGATGCGGCGCGCTGCGGAAGTGGCTTTCACCGTGGAGCAGCACTTTCAGGATCGCGGCGTCGGCACGACGCTGATGCGCCATCTCGTTCAAATCGCGGCGACGAAGGGGATAAAGGAATTCCAAGCCGAAGTGCTCTGCAACAACACGCCGATGTTGCATGTGTTCAGGCGCAGCGGCCTTCCCATGGCGACAAGGCAAGAGGGCAACGTCCTGCACGTCACGATGACACTGGACACTCCGCGCGTCCTGCAATCGGCATAGATCACAAGGTCCGCTTCTTCGCGCGGCGATCACTCGGCGGTCGTCTGCTGCGCGGCCGCCGCGCCCACAGAGGCGAGAAGCGCCTCAAGCTGCTGCAGGCGCACCGGCTTGACGAGGTGGCTTTCAAAACCCGCCTCCTGCGTTCGCGCGAGCGATTGCTGCTCGCCGAAGCCGGTCACGGCCACGAGCCTTGCTCGCCTCCCGGCGGGAAGCTCCTTGAGGCGTCGAGCGGTCTCAAACCCGTCCATGATCGGCATGGAAAGATCGAGAAGAACGAGATCGGGCTCAAACTCCGCGCAGAACTCCAGACCCTGCTCGCCACTGTGAGCGACGCGGACGGTTGCGCCCAGGACGTCGAGCAGGAAGGCCAGGGCCTGGGCCACCTGCGGCATGTCGTCGATCACGAGAACACGCGACGCCGTGGCGAGGCGCGCGGGCGCGCGGATCTCCACCGGCGTCTCCGTCGTCTCTTTGCCGAGAAGAGGCAGACGCACGATGAAGGCGCTGCCGAGCCCCTCTCCCTCGCTGCGCGCTTCGACCGCGCCGCCATGCATCTCCGTGATCTGGCGCACGAGGGCCAGGCCGATGCCAAGCCCCTGCTCCGGGCCGCCGCTCTTGCCTCTCCCTTGAACGAAGGGCTCGAAGATGAGGGGAAGTAGTTCTTTCGCTATGCCGGCGCCCGTGTCGGCGACATGCGCCACCGCTTCGTCTGCAACCTGTTCGAGCGCGATCTCGACGCGCCCGCCGCGCTTCGTGTGCTTCGCCGCATTGCTCAGCAGATTGGCGAAGACTTGCGTCAAGCGAACGGCGTCTCCCTCGACCGGCGTGGGACTGCTGGGAAGTTTCACCTTCAGCTCGAGGCCCTCCGCTTCAAGGAGATGCCGGCTCATGTTGATGGCTTGGCTCAACGCCGTCGCGAGATCCATGCGCTGCTTCTGCAGCTCGAACTTGCCTTGGCTGATCCGGGAAATATCCATCAGATCGTTCACGAGGCGGATGAGGTGATCGACCTGCGCCTCCATCACGGCGAGCAGGCGGTCGGCGGGCTCGTCCTGTGCGCCGAGGTTGCGCAAGGCCTCCAAGCCGTTACGGACGGGCGCGAGCGGGTTTCGCAGCTCATGCGCGAGCGTCGCGAGGAATTCGTCCTTGCGGCGGTCGGCCTCGCGCAGCGCGATCTCGGCTCGCTTACGCTCGGTGACGTCCACGACGCAGGTGACCCAGCTGCCGATCTCGCCGGCGGCGCCGACCTCTGGCGCATTGCTGACTTGCACATAACGTTTGCCCGCGCCGACATAGGGCAGTTCGGCTTCATAGGTGAAGCGCTCGCCTCGCAATACCCGCTCGACATAAGGCCGGATGCTCTCAGCGGCTTGCACGCCCATCACCTCGGACAGGGGCCGGCCGATGATCTGCTCCAATGGCTTTCCGACAATCTTCGCATAGGCCGGGTTGGCGGACAGATAAATCAGCTCGCGGTTGGTTCGGATCAAGCCTACATCGGCGTTGTCGGAGACTCGCCGCAAGCGCTCTTCGCTTTCCCGCAAGGCGTTCTCTGCCTGCTTGCGCTCCGTGATGTCGAGATCGATGCCGACCATTTTCACCAGTGCGCCGGAGGCGTCACGCCGCGCCTGACCTAGTCCTTGATGCCAGCGCAAACTCGCCTCGGGCGACACGCTGCGAAATTCCTCATTCCACTTGTCGTCGCCGGGGGTGGCGCGGAGCCGCTCGATTCGAGAAAGAATTCGATTGCGATCCTCGGGATGCAGGCGCTCGATCCAGGCGTCGAAGCGTTGCGGCGCGCCCTGAGGGAATCCATAGAGCGCGCGAAAGCCCTCGTCCCAGCTGGAGACATTACTCACAGCGTCCCACGCCCAGCTTCCGGCGTGAGACGCCTCGAGCGCCAGCCGCAGACGCTCCTCGCTCTCGCGCAGCGCATCCTCGGCCCGCTTGCGTTCCGTGATGTCGATACCTTCGCAAAGAAAGTACTCGAGCTCTCCCTGCTCGTCTCGCAGCGCCGTGACGCTATTGAGCGCATGACGCAGGCCGTCTCCCAGGCGATACTCGACTTCAGCCCGCGCAGGACCGGGCCGCGCCAGCGCCTCCTCGAATTGGCGCCGCCAGCGTGCGCGCATTTCCGGCAGATCTTTCCACCAGGGACCATCCAGGAAGGGCAGGCCAATTATTTCCTCGAGCGCTACGCCGGTGGCGCGAAGCGCCACATCGCTCGCATCGACGAGGCGTCCCTCAGGAGTCAACAAAGCGCTATAGGCAAGCTGATTCTTGAAGACGGCGCGGAAGCGTCGCTCGCTTGCCCGAAGAGCCGCCTCGGCCCGCTTGCGCTCGGTGATGTCGAGGCCTTCGCAAAGAAAGAACTCGAGTTCTCCCTGCTCGTCGCGCAGCGCCGTCACGGTGTTGAGCGCGTAGCGCAGCTCTCCGTCGCTCGTAAGATAGTCCGCCTCGTCCTGCGATGGGCCGGGCCGCGCCTTGGCCTCCTCGAACTGGCGCCGCCAGCGTTCGCGCATTTCCGGCAGGTCGCGCCACCAGGGGCCATCTATGAAGGAGTGACCGATCACTGCCTCGGGAGCGACGCCGGTGCCGCGGAGCACCGAGTCGCTGGCTTCGACGACGCGCCCTTCCGGGCTAACGAGGACCGTGTAGAGGAACTGATGGTTGAAGATGGCGTGGAAGCGCCGCTCGCCGGCGTGGAGCGCCGCCTCCATCCGCCTGCGCTCGGTGATGTCCAGTCCGATGCCGCCTACATACCGCTTGCCCGCTGAGTTGCAGAAACGAAATTTGGTGACGAGTCCGTACGCTTTCGAACCGTCCGGGTTGCGCGCCTCCTCGACCGCATCGATAGGGCGCTCGGCCGAGAGCGCCGCTAGATCGTTTTTTTGAAACCCTGCGGCGACGTCCGGGGGCCAAAGCTCGGCGGCGGTCTTGCCCAGGGAAGCGGCCGCGTTTAGGCCGAAGCGGCGTTCATATGTTGGGCTCAGATAAACGTAGCGGCCGTCTTCGTCTTTGACCCAGGCGTATACAGGACTGTTCTCCATGAACAGCCGAAACCGTTCCTCGCTCTCGCGCAGGGCGTTCGCCGCGTTCTTCTGCTCGGTGATGTCGATGTTCATGCCGAACCACTCGGCGATCTCGCCGCTGGCGTCGCGAATTGGCACGGCCCGGACGCTCATCCAGCGCCACTCGCCGTCATGCCGGCGAATGCGACTCTCACCCTCATCAGGGCGGCGTGAGCCAGAGCTTCCCGCCATTCCGAGGCCGCCCGCGCGCGATCGTCGGGATGCACGGCTTTCGTCCAGCCGTCGCCGAGCATCTCCTCGGCGCTCTGTCCCGTGAAGGCCATCCACTCCGGCTGCGGCTCGACATGCAGCCCGGACGGGGGACAGGACCAAGTGATGGCGCTGACGGCGCCCACCAGCGTGCGGAACCTCAGCTCGCTCTTGCTTAGAGCCACCGCAACTTGCTCCGGAACTCCGCCAACATTCGCCATATCGAAACCACCGGCCCTTAAGCGCGACCGTATCTATTCTGCGCGCTCCGGCGCCGCTTGGCCGGACCCACGGGCTTGGGTTCGGGGTCTCGCAGCTTATCCGCCAAGGCTAGCGAGCGGTTTCGGCGGTGAGCGGCGCGACGCCCCGCTCGGGTTTCTCGGACTTGAACGTCTTGGAAAGCTTGGAAATCCAGCTCTCGCTGTGCTCCTCAGGCGCCAGGCCGTCCGTCTTCAAGAGCGCCACCGCATCCGTATACCACTGCGAGTCGGGATAGTTGTGACCCAAAACGGCCGCCGCGGTCTCCGCCTCCTGGGTGATCCCCATCGACAGATAGGCCTCTGTAAGGCGATAGAGCGCCTCCTCGGCGTAGCGCGTCGTCTGATACTTGCCGAGCACGGCGTGGAAACGATTCACCGCCGCCGGGAAATTTTTGCGCGTCAGATAGAATCGGCCCACCTGCATCTCCTTCGCGGCGATCTGGTCGCGCGCGATGTTGATTTTGACCTTGGCGTCCGCCGCATATTCGGAGGTGGGGAATTTTTCGACCAGCGCCGAGAAGGACTGATAGGCCCGCTCCGAATTCGTCTGATCCTGCATGACGCTGGTGATCTGATTGTAATAGGACATGCCCGTCAGATAGTACATGTAAGGCGTGTCGGGCGATTTCGGATAAAGCTCGATGTAGCGCTTGGCCGAGGCGATCGCATCGTCATAGGCCGGCTTTTCATATTGAGCGTAAACCGTCATCAGCAGGCCCTTGCGCGCCCATTGCGAGAAGGGGAAGCGCTTCTCCACCTCCTGGAATTTTTTCACCGCATTCTCGTAATCCTTGGCCTTTAGCTTGGCGAGGCCCTCATTATAAAGGTCGTCGGCAGGGATGTCGGGGGTGATCTCGGTCTTATACTTGCTGCCGCCGCCGAACATGCTGGTGACCGGATCGAAAAAATCCGAGATGTCGGCGTGCGCAAGGCCGATCTGCGCGGCGAGGAGCAGCGCCACGCTCGGGGCCAAAGCGCCCGCTTTGCGAAGGATTGCGTTCATGCTGACGGCCTCTCGCGACGTTTTTTTGTGAATCCCGCCATGCTCGAGGCGCAGGCGGGCGCCCGTGACGAGACGGCCGTCCTAGAGAGCCGCTTGTTCGGGCGAGATTAAGGCGAGAGGACGCGATCTTCGGCCCGAGACGGGGGAGAAGAAGCCGCTCCCTCCTCCATCCTATAGGCTGCAGGCGTCGTCATCAGCCGCTCGACCAGCGCGACATTGAGCGCATGGCCGCCCCGATGGGAGCGGAATCGGCCCAAAATCGGCGCGCCGGCGAGCGCGAGATCGCCGATCGCGTCGAGCGCCTTGTGGCGCGCGGGCTCGTCTTCGCGACGCAAACCTTCCGGGTTGAGCACGCGCCCATGCCCGAAGACGACGGTGTTTTCAAAGGCGGCGCCGAGCGCAAGCCCCTCGCGCCAAAGCTTTTCCGCATCTTCCAGGAAGCCGAAGCTGCGCGCCCAGGCGAGTTCCCGGATAAAAAGGCGCGGGGTGAGCCGATGCCTCACGCGTTGGCGGCCGATGGGCTCGGGGAAGTCGATTTCGACGTCGATCTCGAGCCGTGGCGCGGCGATTGGAGCGAACTCCGCCCAAGCCGCTCCGCTCTCGACGCGAACAGTCTGCAAAATCCGTAGCATTCGGCGCGGCGCGGCGAGCCGCCGCACCCCCGCTTCGAGGATAGCCTCGACGATCGGGCGGGCCGATCCGTCCAGCGCGGGGGCTTCCGGCCCCTCGATCGCGATGAGCGCATTGTCGACGGCGAGGCCGGAAAGCGCGGCCAGGACATGCTCGACCGTCGACACGCCCGAGCCGCCCGCGCCGATCTCGACGCGCAGCCGCGTGTCGCGCACCCGCCGCCAGTCGGCGGCGACGGCCTCCTCGCCGCCGAGCCGCGTGAATGCGATCCCGCGCGAGACGTCCGCCGGCAGGATAAACATTCGGCAGAGGCGCCCGGTATGAGCGCCAGTCCCCGCGAGCGTCACCCGGCGCGCGAGGGTGGTCTGGCGGTGTGAGGAGGGATGCGTGAGCGACGTCATGGTCTTGCTGAAAATCCGCCGGCGGTCCCCTGGGGTTTCGGCTCTGGCTCTTTTTCGAGCCGCCCACCCGTCTCTGCTGCAGGCGTTCACGCGAAAAGCGCTGAGGCTTTTGGTGAAGCCGGTGTTACGCGGCGCTGGCCGCGCTCGCGCGGGCACCTTAACGCCGTGGCTACGCTCCGGCTAATCACGGTTTGCGACAATATGTGACAAGGTTCGCCGCGACCCCTGACGCTCTCGCGAAGCGGTCAGCCGCGGTTCAGCCGGGCCCGCATAGGCTCGAGCATGCGATGAAGCCGACCGAGGGCATCGCCGCGCCAGCCAAGGAGGAGCGGACCCCCGCCTCACTTTGGTCGAAACGTCGATTATATTTCGGGAAGCTTCTCTCCGCGCATCGCCGCGCCTGAACCGATCCGATCCCGCCATGACGCTTTCTCGCGCCTCTCGCGCGCTTCTTATCGTCTCCCTCGGCTTCCTCGCCGCGGCCTCCGCCGCCGAAGCGCAGTACCGCGACCCGCCTCAGGAGGGCTTCGACCCGGGTGAGCCCACCGCCGGGATGGAGAGGGAGTCCGGGGTCACGACGCGCGTCGACCGTCTCGAGCGCGAATTGCGCAAGGCCACGGGCCAGATCGAGGAACTCCAGCACCAGGTTCAACTGCTCGAAGAGCAATTGCGCGGTCGCCCCGACGCCGCCGCGCTTCCGCCCCCCGCGTCGGGCGGCGCGCCGTCGGCCCCGCTCGCTGGGAGGCGCGACGCCTTCGATCCGGTCGCCAATCCGACCGCGACGGGCGCGCCGCGGCCGCTCGGCCAAACGACCCCCTCGGCGCCGCTAACGCCGGCCGAGACCGCGAGAACAGGCCCGCGCGAGCCCGGCGCGCCGATGGATCTCACGCCGCCCGGCCTGCAGGCGAACCCCGCCACGCCGCGCACGGCGGCGGAAGCGTCGGCGCCTGCGTCGATGAAGGAAGAATACGAACAGGCCGCCGCCTTGATGCAGCAGCAGCAGTATGAGGCGGCCGAGCGAGCGCTGACGGCCTTTCTCGCCAAATATCCGAAGAGCAAATATGTGCCCGCCGCGACCTTCGGGCTCGGCGAAAGCTTCTTTCTGCGTTCGCGCTTCCGCGAGGCGGCGGAAAAATTCCTCGAGATCAAGAAGCGCTTCCCGCAATCGGCGCAAACGCCAGAAGCGCTGCTGCGCCTCGGCCAATCGCTGGCCGAGATCGGCGCGCATGACGAGGCGTGCCAGTCCTTCAGCGACATCGGCGCGAGCTATCCGGGGTCGCCGGCGCGGGTGCGCGACTCGGCGCTGCGCGAGATCAAAAAACGCCAATGCTGAGCCTGGCTTCGGCGGACGCGCTGCTCGCGCCGCTCGCCGAAGAAAGGGCTCTGCTGCTGGCCGTGTCGGGAGGCCCCAACTCTCTCGCGCTCATGCTGCTCGCCTCGCGCTGGTCCCTGCGCGACAAGATGCCGATCCACGTCGCCACGGTAGACCACGGGCTGCGCGCAAATTCGCGCGAGGAGGCGATTTTCGTCGCCAGAGAGGCCGAGGCCCTCGGCTTTCCGCATCGACTGCTCGTCTGGGAAGGCGCGAAGCCCCTAACCCGCCTGCAGGAGCGGGCGCGCGAAGCGCGTTACGTTTTGCTCGCCGGCTGCGCGGCCGAGATCGACCCAAGCTGCGCCGTCGTTACGGCCCACCATGCCGACGATCAGGCGGAAACCATCCTTTTCCGGCTGTGCCGGGGAAGCGGCGTCGCGGGGCTTAGCGGCATGTCGGCGGTCTCGACGCTCGACGGGCTGAAGCTGCTGCGCCCGCTTCTCGATACGCCCAAGACGGCCCTCGAGGCGATCTGCATGGAAGGCGGGCTGCCCTTTGTGACCGATCCCGCCAACGCCGATCCTCGCTTCGCGCGCGCCAGGCTACGCGCGCTCTCCTCGACCTTCGCCGATCAAGGGCTCGATCGCGACGCGCTGCTGCGGCTCGGCCGCCGGGCGGCGCGCGCCGAAGCGGCGCTGCGTCATTGCGTCGCTGAGACCGAAGAGCGCGCGCGGCTCGAGAGCGATGCGGCGATGGCGCGCTTCAGCGCGCAGGCGCTGCGCGAAGCGCCCGAGGAGCTTCTGGCGCGGCTGATCGAGCGGCAAATCGCACGCTTCGGCCAGGCCCCGCGCCTGGATCGGCTCGAACGCGCGGCTCGGCTCTTAAGTCGAGGCCTCGCCGAGCGCGCGGCGGCGCGCATGACCCTCGCCGGCGCCCTGATCGACCTCGATGCGCATTCCTTGAGCTTCCGCCCGGCGCCGCCGCGCGGAAGACGAGCATGACGGAAGCAGTGCGTCGCGATTTCCATGCGCACGGAAAAGCTTGGCTCCATTGCGTCCCTCGGGCGCTTAGAGGAAACGGCGATGACGAACGCCGAGCGACTTGCGTCACATTAATTCTCGTTAATCCGATTTGAGCCGCCGCGAGGCCGATCACTTGGGGATGACCCGGCCGCAACTTGCGAAAAAGTGAGGTTATTCTTTCGGCTTGTGGCGTTTCTCCTCGCGTTCGAGCTTCGCGGAGGCCCGCTCACTTGGCAAGCGTGACTTGCGCGCTTAATTTAACGTCAAACGAAGCGTCGTCAGGGACTCCCCAGGGCGACGCGCAGGCAACGTCAGGCGCGCCATGAACCCGCAAATTCGCAACATAGCCCTGTGGACGATTATTGGTTTGCTCGTCGCAGCGCTCGTCCTGCTCTTCCACGAACCCAGCCAGCACGCCTCGATCCGCGACATCACGTTCAGCGAGCTTCTGACCCAGATCGATCAGGGCCGCGTCCATGACGTGACGATCTCGGGCAATGAGATCACGGGGCACTTTGCCGACAACCGGCCCTTCCAGACCTTTGCGCCGAACGACCCCGGCCTCGTGCAGCGGCTGCAAAGCAAGAATGTGCAGATCAGCGCCCGGCCCATCGGCGAGGGCGGCGGCTGGATGATGACGCTGCTCGTGAACGGCCTGCCGCTGCTGGCCTTCCTCGGCGTCTGGATTTTCCTTTCCCGTCAGATGCAGGGGGGCATGGGCGGCCGGGCCATGGGCTTCGGCAAGTCAAAGGCGAAGCTTTTGACCGAGTTGCAGGGGCGCGTGACCTTCGAGGACGTCGCCGGCGTCGACGAGGCCAAGGAGGATCTGCAGGAGATCGTCGAGTTCCTGCGCGATCCGCAGAAGTTCCAGCGGCTCGGCGGTCGCATTCCGCGCGGCGTGCTGCTCGTCGGCCCGCCCGGCACCGGCAAGACGCTGCTGGCGCGCGCCATCGCGGGCGAGGCGAATGTGCCCTTCTTCACGATCTCGGGCTCCGACTTCGTCGAGATGTTCGTGGGCGTCGGCGCGTCGCGCGTGCGCGACATGTTCGAGCAGGCGAAGAAGAACGCGCCCTGCATCATCTTCGTCGACGAGATCGACGCGGTGGGCCGTCATCGCGGCGCGGGCTTAGGCGGCGGCAATGACGAGCGCGAGCAGACGCTCAACCAGCTGCTCGTCGAGATGGATGGGTTTGAAGCGAATGAGGGCATCATCCTCATCGCCGCGACGAACCGTCCGGACGTGCTCGATCCGGCGCTGATGCGTCCCGGCCGCTTCGACCGGCAGATCACCGTGCCGAACCCGGATTTCATCGGGCGCGAGAAGATCCTGAAGGTGCATGCGCGCAAGGTGCCGCTGGCGCCGGACGTGGATCTGAAGGTCGTGGCGCGCGGCACGCCGGGCTTTTCGGGCGCGGATCTGATGAACCTCGTCAACGAGGCGGCGCTGCTTGCGGCGCGGCGCTCGAAGCGGATCGTCACGAAGCAGGAGTTCGAGGATTCGCGCGACAAGATACTCATGGGCGCGGAGCGGCGCACGCTGATGATGACGGAGGAGGAGAAGCGCCTCACCGCCTATCACGAAGGCGGGCACGCGCTGGTGTCGCTGCTCATGCCGGCCTCCGTGCCGATCCACAAGGCGACGATCATCCCGCGCGGCCGCGCGCTCGGCATGGTGCAGTCGCTGCCTGAGCGCGACGAGGTCTCGCAAAGCTACGAGCAGTTCATCGCCATGCTCGCGATGGGCATGGGCGGGCGCGTCGCGGAGGAGCTCGTCTTCGGCCATGACAATGTGACGTCGGGCGCGGCCAGCGACATTCAGATGTGCACCCGCGTCGCCCGCTCGATGGTCACGCAGTTCGGCTTCTCCGACAAGCTCGGCACGGTGGCCTATGCCGATCCGCAGCAGGAGCAGTTCCTCGGCTATTCGCTGGGCCGGCAGGTGACGCTGTCGGAAGCGACCCAGCAGACGATCGACGCCGAGGTGCGCCGGCTCGTGTCGGAGGGATACGAAGCCGCAAAACGCATTCTCACCGAAAAACGCCGGCAGCTCGACGTGATCGCCAACGCGCTGCTCGAATTCGAGACGCTCACCGGCGACGAGCTCAAAGGGCTGCTCGAGGGCAAGGTGCCGACCCGCGAGGACCAGCCGCCGACCCCCGCCCAGCCGCGCGGCTCGGTGCCCTCCTCGCCCAATCGGGGCGAAACCGGGCTGGGCGGCGCGGAGGCGCAGCCCGCCTGATTCGGGGGAAAAAGAAAGACTTGCGGAAAGGCCCGGGGGACCCGGGCCTTTTTGCGTCGCAGCACAGAAGCCAGTAGCGCGTGGCGGGATTTGCAGATAGAATGGCGACCATGTCACCTGACTGTTCCCCCTGATGGAGTCAGAGTGAATTAGTCCCGAAGGGCGTCAAGCTCTGGGGTTGCACATGGGAGAGCAAACATGAGTTCAACGACAAGCACGGCTGCGGGCGCAGCCGCTGGCACAGACACAATCGTCGATCTGAGAGGAATGTGGATCGGCCTTGTGGTGCTGAACGTGTTTTATCTGATCGTTCGCATCTACGAGCAGATCTATGGCTGGCGCGCGGGCCTCGACTCCTTCGCTCCGGAGTTCCAGACCTACTGGCTGTCGATCCTGTGGACGGAGATTCCGCTGGAGCTCGTCTCGGGCATCGCCCTTGCCGGCTATCTGTGGAAGACGCGCGACCGCAACGTCGACGCGGTTGCGCCGCGCGAGGAGATGCGCCGTCTGGTCACGCTGGTTCAGTGGCTGACGGTTTATGGCATCGCCATTTACTGGGGCGCTTCCTTCTTCACGGAGCAGGACGGCACCTGGCACATGACGGTGATTCGCGACACGGACTTCACGCCGTCGCACATCATCGAGTTCTACATGAGCTACCCGATTTATTCGGTGATCGCGGTGGGCGCGTTCTTCTATGCGAAGACCCGCATCCCGTATTTTGCTCATGGCTACTCGCTGGCGTTCCTGATCGTGGCCATCGGCCCGTTCATGATCATCCCGAACGTGGGTCTCAACGAGTGGGGCCACACCTTCTGGTTCATGGAAGAGCTGTTCGTGGCTCCGCTGCATTGGGGCTTCGTGTTCTTCGGCTGGATGGCTCTGGGCGTGTTCGGCGTGGTTCTGCAGATCCTCGGCCGCATCCATGCGCTGATCGGCAAGGAAGGCGTCGCGCTGCTCGCCTGATTGGCGGTCAGACGAAACGAAATATCGCCGCCCGCGTCCCCGTGACGCGGGCGGTTTCTTTTTGCTTGAACGGCATTTGAGTAAAGAAGAAACGAAGGCCGGGCCGTGAGAGCGCGAGCCGAGCCGCCAAGAGAGCCTTACGGGTATGTGAGGGTGCGGGCCGCGAGAGCCGTGGGACGTCGATCCCGGGAACCTACAACGTAGGTGGGCGCCATGTGGCCAAGCCCACGGGCAAGGCCAGGGACGGCTCCCAAGGAGATCGATAAGGCCCCGGGGAAATTGTCCTACACGCGCCCCGCAGCGCCGCGAGAAATAATCTAGTGCGGCTTCCGCCAAAGTGAAAGCGGCTTTCGCGCGCGTGCTCACGCTTTCCAGCCGAACCGTCTCTTTACAAGCACGCCGCGCATCCCTAGTTTCGCAACTTCCCATCCGAACCGGAAAGAATCGATGCGCGCTGAACCGCTGGCGTTGAAAGAAGAGATCGAGCAGTCCATGGGACTGCTGAGGAGGCATCTTTGACGTCGATACGGCGACACGTCGTCTCGGCGAGCTGAACGCGCGCATCGAAGACCCCAATTTCTGGAACGACGCCGAGGACGCGCAGAAGATCATGCGCGAGCGCAGCGAGCTCGAGGAACGGCTCGGCGCGCAAAAGAAGCTCGAAGGCGAGCTCGACGACGCCTTGACGCTCGTCGAGCTCGGCGAGGCGGAAGGCGACGAGGCGACCGAGAAGGAAGGCGTCGCCGCCCTCAAGGCGCTGCTCGCCGAGGCGAAGCGCCTGCAATTGGAGGCGCTGCTCTCCGGCGAGGCCGACGGCAACGACGCCTATCTGGAGGTGCATTCCGGCGCGGGCGGCACAGAATCCTGCGACTGGGCGCGCATGCTGTTTCGCATGTATGCGCGTTGGGCCGAGCGCAAGAAATTCAAGGTCGAGATCATCGAGGAGACGGCCGGAGACGAAGCCGGATTGAAGTCCGGGACCCTCCTCATCAAGGGGCATAACGCCTACGGCTGGGCCAAGACCGAATCGGGCGTGCATCGGCTCGTGCGCATCTCGCCCTTCGACTCCAACGCGCGCCGCCACACGAGCTTCGCCTCGGTCTGGGTCTATCCGGTCGTCGACGACAAGATCGACATCGAGGTGAACGAGAGCGATTGCCGCATCGACACCTATCGGTCGTCGGGCGCAGGCGGCCAGCACGTCAACACGACCGATTCGGCGATCCGAATCACCCATATTCCGTCCGGCATCGTCGTCGCGTGCCAGGCCGAACGCTCGCAGCACAAGAACCGCGCCACCGCCTGGAACATGCTGCGCGCAAGACTTTATGAGAAAGAGCTCGAGCGCCGGGAAGCCGAAGCCAACGCCGTGGAAGCCGCAAAGACCGACATCGGCTGGGGGCATCAAATCCGCTCCTATGTGCTGCAGCCCTACCAGCTCGTCAAAGATCTGCGTACGGGCCACACCTCCGGCACGCCCGACGAGGTGCTCGACGGCGAGCTCGACGATTTCATGCAGTCCTCGCTAGCCCAGCGCGTGCATGGCGGCGGGCCGGCGCAGGTCGAGGACGTGGAATAGGCGCCCGTCGCGCGCCTGCAGCTTGGGCAGCGGCCGCACTTGTCGTCGGCGGGCTCTAATGCATATTATCGTGAGCATGGGAACGACGACGCCTTCCGCCGCCGCGCAAAATGACGACGCCGTCGTGGAGACGAGCGCGGGCGGATTCGCGGAGCGGCTCGTCGCGGCAGGCCTGCGGCCGACGCGCCAGCGCGTGGCCTTGGCGGAGCTGCTCTTTGGCAAGGGCGACCGGCATGTGACAGCCGAGAAGCTCTTTGATGAGGCGGCGGCGGCGCAGCTGTCGGTCTCGCTCGCGACCGTCTACAACACGCTGCATCAGTTCACCGCGGCGGGCCTCTTGCGCGAGATCTCGGTGGATGGCGCGCGCGTCTATTTCGACACCAACACCGCCGAGCACCATCATTTCCTGCTCGAGGAAAGCGAGGAGCTCTTGGATATCGCGGGCGCCCTCGCCGTGGCCAATGTTCCCCCGCCCCCTCCGGGGATGAAGGTCGCCCGCGTCGACGTCGTCGTGAGGCTCAGGCGCGACGACGACTGATTAGTCAGTCGCCGCCTTCCCATGATGAAGGCGCCTAAGAAAAAGCGCCTTCAGACCCTCACTGCACCTTTTCTCCGGGATAGACGCCCCAAAGATTCTCCTGCTTCATATAGCCGTCGAAACCCGGCCCCTGCAGCCGGCACCACTCCCCGTCACAGCTCTTGAGCCCCGCGATCACGCCGGGAGAAAGCTTGGCGACGGGCTGCTGGTGGTCGGAAGCCGTGAGCAGCAGCGGCTCCTTCTTCCAGGGCGCGACGATCGCGGTGCGCCGTCCCGAGAGCAGCGAATGCAGGACCCATCCCTCGCCGCCCTCCGAATCGCGGATGCGGCGCCAGATCTCGAATTCCGCGGTGATCTCCACCGGCAGACCGACGCGCTGATACACCCAGCGCGTGGGGTGCTCCTTGCTCGGGCCTTCGTGCAGATTGACGCGGTCCGACTTGAGGCTCACGAATCGCGGCAGGGGCAGCTTCGACACGGGCCCGACCTGCCCCTGTTGCGCCGGCTGCTCCACGGCGCCGGCGGATGCGGCGAGGGCCAAGAGCAGGATGAACGACGCCAGCGACCCTCTTTTGATCAAGCGCGAAATCGAGAGCATTCGTCGAGACCTTTCCTGCAACGCGTGGGCGCGCCGCTCGCCTTGTCTTTGGCCCGGCATCTGCTAGAAGGCCGGGCCGGGGCGGGTCGGCGCCGGACCCAATTTTCGAGGTAGCGGCGTTAACAGAAAGTTGAAGCGCAGCTTCCGCAGCGCCCGCGAGATCGGCGTATCCGATGGCCGGTTTTCCTGCTAGGAAAATAATGCATCGGGACTGGGAGCGAAGGCGAAAATGCCCAAAAGGAAGCCCGTCGTCGTGGTGACGCGTCGCCTGCCCGAGGTGATCGAGACGCGCATGCGGGAATTGTTCGACGCGCGACTCAATGAGAGCGACAAGCCGCCGACCCACGAAGAGCTCGCGGAGGCCATGCGCACCGCCGACGTGCTGGTGCCGACCATCACCGACCGAATCGACGCCGGTCTCATCGCCCAGGCCGGCGAGCAGATGAAGCTCATCGCCAATTTCGGCAATGGCGTGGACAATATCGACGTGGCCTCGGCGCTGCGCCGCTCGATCACCGTGACCAACACGCCGGGCGTCTTGACCGAGGACACGGCCGATATGACGATGGCGCTCATTCTCGCCGTCGCGCGCCGCATCGTCGAAGGCGCCAATGTGATCGGCTCAGGGACTTGGAACGGCTGGGCCCCCACCTGGATGCTCGGGCGCCGCATCACCGGCAAGCGTCTCGGCATCCTCGGCATGGGCCGGATCGGCCAGGCGCTGGCCCGGCGCGCCAACGCTTTCGGGCTTTCGATCCACTACCACAACCGCCGCAGGCTGCCGACGGAGATCGAAGAGCAGCTCGAGGCGACCTATTGGGAAAGCCTCGACCAGATGCTGGCGCGCGTGGACATTCTTTCGATCCACTGCCCCCATACGCCCGCGACCTATCATCTGCTCTCGGCACGGCGTCTGAAGCAGCTGCGGCCGCACGCCATATTGGTGAACACCGCGCGCGGCGAGGTCGTCGACGAGAATGAGCTCGTGCGCATGCTGGAAGCCGACGAGCTCGCCGGAGCCGGTCTCGACGTCTTCGAGCACGAGCCGGCCGTCTCTCCCAAGCTGCAGAAAATGGCCCAAGTCGGCAAGGTGACGCTGCTGCCCCACATGGGGTCGGCGACGATCGAGGGCCGCGTGGACATGGGCGAGAAGGTCATTGTGAACATCAAGACCTTCATCGACGGGCACAGGCCGCCCGATCGAGTCCTGCCGAGCATGCTGTGACGGTAGCGCGGAGGCCGGTCCGTCTCGCCAAGCCCGCTCGGGAATACTAGGATCGATCGCGCTTTCTGCGTTTGCGAGATTCGCGTAGACGCAGCGTGATTTAGAGGACGCGAAGCATGAGAAGCTTTTCAACCACGCTCGCCGTAGCCTTCTGCGCCTGCGCTCTCGCAGTCGCGCCGGCCGAGGCTAAGAAAAAGCCGCAAGCCGAGCAGCCGCAGCAGGAAGAGCCGCAGGCCGAGGCGCCGCCGCGCTATACGCCCTTTCCGCACAATCTGATCTTCAACCTCGTCGACATCGACGGGAAGACGCCGCCCAAGGAGATGTGGATTCGCGTCGATTCGACCGGCCGCGCCAGCGGTTCGTCGGGGTGCAAGAACTGGTCGGGAATTTTCGCGGTGGGACCGGATCGGTTCGGACCGCGCCAGATGCCGACTTTCACCGAATCGGCCTGCGACCCGGCGCAAAAGGCCTTCGAGCAGCAGTTCTGGACGATTCTGCTCAACGGGCCCTTCTGGGACCTGAAAGGCGACCAGCTCATCATCAAGGCCTTCAAGGGTCCGGGCGTCATGCATTTCCAGCGCTCGCTCTAAATCACGGGACAGCGTCAGCAATCGGAGAGATCGATGATGCGACGAACCGCCGCCCTCCCGACCGCAGCGCTTTTGGTGGCGACGCTCGCCGCCGGTTGCAACAGCTCGCGCCAGGCGCCGCCGCCCCCGCCCGCCGAGACGCCCGCGGCTCCGCTTCCGGAAGGGTCGGGCTGCTCGGCGGCCATCGCCCGCTATCGCGCCATCCAGCAGAATGATCTCGAGATGGGCCACGTCAACAAGAGCGTCTACGCGCAGATCCAGAAGGAGATCGCCGAGGCGCAGAGCGCTTGCGCCTATGGAGACGAAGCGAAGGCGCAAAGCCTGCTGCGAGCGAGCAAGGCGAAGCACGGCTACCCCGAGTGAGCCGCGCGGCTTGCCGCGTCGCGACATTTTCAGCAAGCAAGCCGCGCGCGTGAAGGTTCGCGAGCTTGGAATTCGTCCAGAACATCGGGATTGACCGCGGGGTTCCCCCTGCTACGCTGCGACGCGACAGCCGCAACCACAGCCACAGGAAACTCGCTTCGTGACACTTGTTAGAAAATTCGTCGCTGCTGGCGCGCTCCTCGCCGCAGCCTGCTTCGCCGGCGCCGCTTTGGCCGAAGATTCGAGCCTCGCTCTCGAAATCAAGGACCATCGTTTCGAGCCCGCCGAACTGCATGCGCCGGCCGGCAAGCCGATCGTGCTGACGGTGAAGAATCTCGACGCGACGCCCGAGGAATTCGAGAGCAAGCCGCTGCACATCGAGAAGGTCGTCGCCGGCAAGGGTCAGGCGACCGTGCACATTCCGGCGCTCGCGGCGGGCAAATATAATTTCGTCGGCGAATATCACGAGAAGACCGCCCAGGGCGTGCTCGTCATCGAATAGGCGTTCAACATGCTCGGCGCGCTCATCATCGTTTTTAGAGAGGTCATCGAGGCCGGTCTGATCATCGGGATCGCGCTGGCGGTTACGCGCGGCGTCTCGGGCGCGCGCTCGGTCATTCTCGCCGGCGGGGCGGCGGGCCTCTTGGGCGCGCTCGTCGTCGCCGCTTTCACCGAGCAGCTTTCGGGCGCGCTCGCGGGACGCGGGCAGGAACTGTTCAACGCCGGCGTGCTCGGCTTCGCCGTGCTGATGCTCGCCTGGCACAACATCTGGATGGCGCGTCATGGGCGCGAGCTCGCGCGCGAATTGTCGTCGGTGGGCCATTCGGTCGCGACGGGCGAGAAAGGCTTTCTGGCGCTCGCCATCGTCGTCGGCGTCGCCGTGCTGCGCGAAGGCGCCGAGGTCGCGCTGTTTCTCTACGGCATTCTGATCTCGGGCGAATCGACGGCCAACCTCATCACGGGCGGGCTCATGGGACTCGCGCTCGGCGCGGGCCTGAGCTTTCTGACCTTTTACGGGCTCGTGAAGATCCCGCCGGGCAAGCTCTTCGGCGCGACCTCCGTGCTCGTGACGCTGCTCGCCGCGGGGCTCGCCTCCCAATGCGTCGCCTTTCTGCAGCAGGCAGGCCTCGTCACCGTGCTCACGCAAACGCTCTGGGACACTTCGGCGATCCTGCCCGACAATGGCGTCGTCGGACGCATTCTGCGCACGCTGATCGGCTATGCGGACCAGCCCTCGGCGCTGCAAGGTCTCGTCTATCTCGGGACCATCGCAACGATCGTGATCGCGACGCGCCTCGCCGCCCCGTCACGCCCCGCGCCAAGGCCCGCGCAGCCGGCGCCGGCGGAGTAGTCCGCCGGGGGCGGGACGCCTCGGTCGCGCTGGCGCTGCGCTGTTTTGAACGTCCGCTAAGCGCCAATTTGTCACTTTAGACAACGGTAGGGGCCTTTGCGCGCGCCTCCAAGCTTGGCCGCGGCTTCCCTTGGGCTATCTTGCGTCCTAACCTTTTGTCCGCAACAGACTTCAGCGTGTCATGTCGCTAGGGGAAAACTGTGTCCGAGCCGGAGGCCATCCGGCGAATCCGGGATTACCTCAGCGCGTGGGGCACTATAAATGAAAAATATCCTCCAAACTCTACTGGCCGGCGTCGCCGCCGTGTCGCTCGCGACCACCGCGGTGGCTCGCGAAGGTCAACAGCCCTATGGCATGCGTCATCTCGACCATGTCTTCCTGATCATGATGGAAAACCATGGCTACGCCGAGGTTATTGGCAACCCCAACATGCCGTTCACCAACTATCTTGCGAAGAACGCGGGACTTGCGACCAATTACTACGCCGTGGCGCACCCGAGTCTGACCAATTACCTCGAAATCGTGGGCGGCTCGAACTTCGGCGTGATCAACGATCACTCGCCCGATTGGCACAACCTGACCTGCAAGTCGAATCTGATCACGGGTCTGCCGTCGCTGGACACCAACGCTTATCCGAACATCTGCCCGATCAGCGGGACGGGAATGGACGCGGCGACGCCCGCGGTCGACAACAGCAACCTCGAAGGCAACAACTCCGGGCCGGTGAACAACATCGACGGTAAGGCGTTCTTCCCCGCCGCCCCGACGACGGCTGCGACGATCGTCCATCAGATCGTCGCCCAAGGCGGCAGTTGGAAGTCCTATCAGGAGAGCTTGCCTGCGACCGGCGCTGACAACGTGAACTCCGCCGATGGCCTGTTCTCGAACCTCAATCCGCCGACAAACGCCAATGTGTCCGACGGCGTGGTTGGACTCTATGCGGTGAAGCACAATCCCTTCGCGTATTTCGCGGACGTCCAGGCCGGCACGACCTTGGGACTGAAGCTCTCCAACATCGTCGGCTTCGATGGCCCGACGGGCCTGTTCGCCGACCTCTATAACGGACAGGCGCCGACCTTCTCCTTCATCGCTCCGAACCAATGCAATGATCAGCATGGCCGCAGTGGCGCCGGCCCACAGTGCGACTACGACCCGAATGATGTCGGAACCCTGAATGGCCTCAACCCCGCCCTGATGTATCAGGGCGACGCGACGCTCGCCCGCATCGTCGGCGCGATCAAGGCTTCGCCGAGCTGGAAGAAGGGAAGAAACGCGATCGTTATTGTGTGGGATGAGAGCGACTACAGCAACGCTCCGATCACCAATCAGGTCACGTTGATCGTCGACACGAACGACCGCGACGCCGACGGGCGCACCAGTAACCGCTTCTATACGCATTTCTCCTTGCTGCGCACGCTCGAGGGAGCGCTGAATTTGCCCTGCCTCAACAATGCCTGCAATGCGAACGTCGCGGTCATGTCGGACCTCTTCGACGCCAACTGATTACGTTCCTAGCGTGCGTTTCGAGCGGATGTGATCATCCGCTCGATAAGCGCGCGCGACAGATCAAAAGCTAGCGGATGTTCTGGTAATTATCACCCAGACGTAGCAGCATCGATATAGCTCTCTCCCCCTACTTGAAGATCTTCTACGTGTCATGGAGGTTGGGCCGGTTCCGGCCTCAAATCAAGTCCGCCGACATGTTGGCATGCCTCGAGCCGCACGCCGCCGGAGCAGCTTTCTCGACCGGAGCCATGGGAAGGCACGTTTTGGGTCCAGGCTGTGTGAAAACTCCGAGGGCGTAAAATCCGACCAGAATTTTGAGGCCTCTGACGGCGCAGAGACCCGAATTTCGCGAAGAATCACTTTCTGCGCAGCGAGACGGAAGCAGACGGCGCGTTTTCACACGGCCTCGGTCATAAGCGGCCATTCTGCCAACCACAGGCTGCGGCCCTGGGCCCATTGACCCCCGCCGCGCTCCTCCCCATCTCCAGGGGGGCGCTGGTGGCGCTTCGTGGAGAAGTTGGGCCATGCGCGCCCCCTGGCGGATGAAGTTTTTGATACTGGCCGCCGCGCTCACGGCGCCGGCGGCGCTTGCGCAAATGACGCCGCCTCCGCCCTCCGCCGAGCCGCCCGCTTCGGTCGATCGCTACTCCATGACGCCCACCCAGGGCGGCTTCCTGCGGCTGGACAAGCAGACCGGCGCCGTGTCCTTCTGTACGGTGGAGGCAGGCCAATCTGTCTGCCAGGCCGGACAGGACGAGCGGGCCGCGCTGGAGAAGGAGGTCGCCGAGCTCAAGCGCGAGAACGCCGAGATGAGGGCCGGACGCGAGCTCAGCCACGATCAAAGCGGCGCATCGACGTTGCCGAAGGAAGAGGAATTCGAGCGCGCGCTCTCTTTCGCCGAACGCTTCATTCGCCGCATGGTCCGCGTGTTGAAGGAAGAGAGCGCGAGCGACCGAATCTAGCCCGCCAAGTCATCAAGGAGCCTTTCACGTGGCGCAAAACGACAATCCGCTGTCCAGCTGGCCGAATCTCGATGCGCCGCGCGGCGCGGGGCCAAAGGAGTCGCGCGCGCCGTCGGGCGGGCCGCAAGAGCCCGCGCCCGAGCCGGCCGATGGGCTGGAAGGCTTCCTCGGCGGCTCGCCTCCTGCGGTGGCTTTGAAGCTGCTGCTCATGTCGCTCGTCGTCGGCGCGCTGATGATGTGGCTGGAGATCCATCCCGCCGACATCCTCGTCGGCATCGCCAACTTCCTGCGCCGGATTTATGCGCTGGGCTTCGGGGCCGTGCGCGAGCTCATCGAATATGTGGCGGCGGGCGCGGCGGTGGTCATCCCCGTGTGGTTTCTGCTGCGCGTCCTCAATGTCAGCGGCCGGAAGTAAGAAGGCCGCCAGGCTTCTTCCGATTGACTTGAGGCAAGACGAGGGCCTGTTTTCGCCCGGCGCGTGCCGTGGTAAGAAGCCGCGACCGGCCAGGATAAGCGGATTTTCCGCTTAAGAGCGGATGGCCTTTCATCACTCCGAGCGCAGCCTCCTTCGCGTCGTCGACGCCGGACTCAAAGTCGCGCTCCAACAAACGGAAAAAGACCGTCATGGCGATCAATGTGCCGGCCGACTGGACGAAGTGGGCAAACGGAATTCCCAAAGCGTTCTACGACATCCTCGCGCTCGAAGGCGCGCAGAACGCGCTTCCCGTGGACATGAATCTCGTTGGCGGGAGCCTCGGCGCCTATGCCGTGCTGCAGGCCATCGATCATTTAATCGAGCATAGCTGGGGCGGCTCGATCATTTATGGGCTCGGCAGCGCGGCGCTCGTCGGCGTCTCCACGTTCCTCGTCGTGCCGCGCTACGACACGCGCGAGAAGACCATTCAAACCACGATCGCGCTCGCGGGCGTCGGCGCCATCATCGCGCTCACCTCGATCGCCCTGCATTTCGTGTTCTCGGTCGCCCTGCCGCCGCCTCTGCCGACCGAGCGACTCGTCAACTTTCTGCTGTTTCCGCTGACGCTTTGGAACTTCTTCGCCTTCACCTACATCTATCGTCACGCGAAGCTGCGGTCGATCCCGGCCTACTCCTTCGCGGCGGCGGTCGTCATCATCCTCGACTTCGTCATGGCGAGACTGCTGCACTAGGCGTGCATAAGAGCGCGAGGCGCGCGTTCAGTTTCACGCAAGCCTCGCGATGCGCCTCGACAACCGCGTTTTAGCGGGTAGTAGACATTCGCAAGGCGGCGTTGCGCGCAGATGCAGGCTTTTGCGAGCCTTGCGCGCTTAAGAACGCATTAAGCATGCTTCCTCATCCCTCCCTTACTCCGTGCCGTGGGCGTCGAGCGCCCGGCTGGCGTGAAGCAAGGATGAGCTCGCATGGTCTTCCATCACTTCTGCGCTCGAAGTGCAGGCGTCGTTCTCGCCGTCGTTATGACGACATCGGGCGCTTTCGCTGCGGACATGCCCTATTTCGTCTCGCCGCCTCAAGTCGAGCGGCCCGTCGAGTTCGGCGCGGGCTGGTATTTGCGCGGCGACGTGGGCTATTCGAACACGCAATCTCCGACGATCGTGGCGGATGTCGTCAACGCGCTCGCGTGGAAAGGCTCCATCTCGGGAGGCCTCGGCTTCGGCTATCAATATAACAGCTGGCTGCGCACCGATTTTGAGCTCGATCGCGCGGTGTTTCGTCCAAGCGGCGCGGGAGCGCAGGTCTGGTGCCCTTCCGGCGCGGTCGTCAACTGGCCCGCCGCGACGAGTGATGTCGCAAGCCCCAGCGCGGGCGAGCCGGCAGGCTACCTATACGATCCGCGCGAAACCTGCACGCCGGTTCTTTCAAGCAGCATCGATCGCTGGACGCCGATGTTCAACGCCTACATCGATCTCGGCCGTTGGTGGGGCGTCACGCCTTACGTCGGCGGCGGCGTCGGTCTCTCCTATATTCAATCCTCGGGCACGGAGGCGCTCTATCAGAACTGGAACGGGCAGCTCTGGGCTCCCAATCTCGGCGTCGCCGGCGTTCCGCTCGGCTGGATCACGGCGAACGGCTTCTCCGCCTTGCCGATCATGCCGGCGCCCACGAGCGCGCCGCTCTACACCTATGCGGCCAATTACGTGAACCCTTATTTCGCTTGGCCCTGGCAACAGCTTTCCGTCGGCCAGGCGCTCAGGAAAACCGCCTGGAAATTCTCTTGGAACCTTATGGCGGGCTTCAGCTACGATCTGTCGCAAAATCTCAAACTGGACCTGCACTACCGCTTTCTGAACGTCGGCGCCTACACGGGCTTCCCGGGCTTCATGAGCGGCAATCCGGCGATCACCAAGGACATGGTCTCGCAGGAGATACGCTTGGGCTTCCGTCTGACGGCCGACTGACCGACAGTGGTCCTGAACGCATAGCTTGAGCCTTAGTATTGAGGTCGATGGCTGGATTGTTGTGTCGCAGCAATTCGCCGGGAGACTTTTGCGCTGCACACGCAAGCTCAAGACGAATTAAGCGAAGCGACTCTAACGGCGCAACGTAGGGAATTGCACCGATCTTGTCGTGAATGAAACCGGATTGTCGATCTTCGTCGAAAGCGAACTAATCCTGTCGATATAAGCACAAGAGTGTTCGGAACATAATAGCAACATTGATGAATTACTAAATTATTGTGCGGCTGGGCGGAGCAAAATGTCGCAGTTTAACTGGCATATGCGTTGCTCAACGCCTCGCTGCAGCCCCAGCAAGTGGGGCTTTCAAGAGATAGCAACGAAGCGGGGGGACGGCCTTGGCTAACGTAACTTTTTCGTCGCCGGTCATGTCGAGAGACGTGACGGTTTACGCGGTGGCGGGCGACCGCGGAACATTACTGGCTGTCGCGAAGGCGCATAAGATTCCAATCCCTTTCGATTGCCAGGACGGCGAATGCGGGTCTTGCCTCGTCGAGGTGAAGCATCTCAGCCGGAACAGGCAATATGGCATTGCTCTGACCGAGAAAGAGAAGGAGCTGCTCAAGCAGCTTGGCAAAATCTCCAAAACCGAAATCGAGAATGCGGAGACCAACGACATGCCGCCGCGCTATCGGTTGGCCTGTCAGTATTTCGTGCGAAACGAGGACATTCTCGTTGAGTTCCCGGGTGACGAGACCATGCCGGCCCAAGGCCCGCACGTGACGCATGCCGCCAAGCACTTCAAGGGCGGAACGAAGATATCGACGGTCGAAGACTTTCTCGGCTACACGGTCCGGGTCGAAGAGGACGCCGCCGTGCATTACGAGCGTCTCGCGGCGGCGATGGAATCCTGCGGGAATCAGCGTGTCGCGGCGCTGTTCCGACAGCTCGGCGCTTTCTCGCGCCTGCATCTCGCCGAGGCGAAGGCGCGCGCGGGCTCGATCGATGTCGAAACGCATGTTCCCCCGGATTATGTCTGGCCTGAGCACGTGACGCCGGAGCGCGCTTCCGTGTGGGCGGCGGATCCATCGCTGTCACGGCTCGACGCCTTGAAGGCGGCGCTGCAAGGCGAGCGGCGCGGCTATGAGTTTTATGTCGCCGTGGCGGCGACCACGAACACGCCGGAAGTCGAGGCCTTGGCGAAGGAGTTCGTCAAGGAGGAGGCTGAGCACGTCAAAATCCTCGAGGCCTGGGTGACGCGCGAGGAATGGGACACGAAACATTCGCCCGGCGTGGGCGAGAATTGAGCCAAATCGAACGGCGTGCGCCCTGGGCGCGCGCCGGTTAGCCAGCAAAGCGAAGGGGCCGCCATGCAATCCGTCGAGGAGTTTCTCGCCTATTCGATCAAGCTCGAACAGGAGGCGGCGACGCGCTACGACGAGCTGGCCGACGCGATGGAATCTTGCGGCAATCGCGAGGTGGGCAAGCTCTTTCGAATCCTTGCCGACTACTCGAGGAAGCACCTCGCCGTCTCGCGCGCGCGTTCGGGATTTCGCGACGTCCCCGCGATGGAGTCGAAAGACTTCGTCTGGCAGGGGCTCGAGAGCCCCGAGACGGCGGCCATCTGGGCCGCCGATCCGCTCATTGGCCGCGAGGAGGCCCTCGAGATCGCGCTCGAAGCGGAAGCCGAGGGCCTGGACTATTATCAGAAGATTCTCGACACGACCCGGGATCCCGAGATCAAAGCGCTCGCCAAGGGATTCGTCGCCGAAGAAAACGGCCATGTGGCTGAGCTTCGCAAATGGATTGCGGCTCACAAGGCCGGAAAGCCCTTGCCGATCGATCGGCTGGCCCGTTTTGAGCGCGACAACGAGGGCGCGCTCGGAGACCTGTCGCCCTAATCCGGCGCAGCAGCGTCCGTCTCGAAAGGTTCCATTCATGCGGAAAGCGCGCTAGGAAGCCGACGCCTCCGTCCGGAGGCTGCCTTTCCACGCGACTCACGGATCCGCATCATGTCCACCACCCTCGACGTGCTCGGCGTCGGCAACGCCATCGTCGACGTGCTCTCCCGCGCCGAGGACGACGCGCTGGCCCGCGCGGGCCTTCATAAAGGTGCGATGCAGCTCATAGACGAGGCGCGCGCCGACGCGCTCTATGCCGACATGGGGCCGACGACCATCGTCTCGGGCGGCTCCGCTGCGAACACCATGGCCGGCTTGGCCAGCCTCGGCGCGCGCGCGGCCTTCGTCGGCAAGGTCAAGGAGGACGATGCGGGACGCGAGTTCGCGCATGACATCCGCAAGGCCGGCGTCGCTTTCGAGACGCCCTCCGCCAAGGACGGCGCCGCCACCGCACGTTGCCTCATCTTCGTGACGCCGGACGGCCAGCGCACGATGAACACTTTTCTTGGCGCCTGTCAGGCGCTGGGCCCCGCCGACATCGACGAAGCGCAAGCCGCCGACGCCAAGGTGCTCTATCTCGAGGGCTATCTGTGGGACCCGCCGGCCGCCAAGGAGGCTTTCTTGAAAGCCGCGAAAGCCAGCCGCGCGAAGGGCCGCAAGGTGGCGCTCAGCCTCTCCGACGCCTTCTGCGTGGATCGCTATCGCGATGAATTTCTTGGCCTGATCCGCGATCGGATCGTCGACATCGTCTTCGCCAATGAGAGCGAGTTGCATGCGCTCTATCAGACCGCCGATTTCGACACGGCGCTCAAGGCGCTAAGGGCAGAAAAAGAGCTGCTCGGCGTTGTGACGCGATCCGCGCAAGGCGCTGTCGTCGCGGATGCGGCGGGCGTCGTGAGCGTGCCGGCCTTCCCCGTCGAGGAGATCGTCGACACGACCGGTGCCGGCGACCTGTTCGCAGCGGGCTTCCTCGCGGGCTTCACCCAAGGCCTGCCGCACGATAGAAGCGCGAGGCTCGGCGCCCTGGCGGCGGCCGAGATCATCTCGCATTTCGGCGCGCGCCCACAAAAAGATCTGGCGCAACTCGCTCGCGACAGCGGCCTGTTCGCCTGAGATCGATCTTACACCCCCACCACGGAGACAGCAGCATGAAGACGTTATTCTCAGCCAGTGCCCTCGCCGGTTTCCTTCTCTCCCTGCCGCTGCTCGGCGCCGCCGTGGCGCCCGCGCTGGCGCTCGACGAAAGCAAGGCGGTGACGACGCTTTCCGGCCTCAAGAACATCGATACGAAAGTCGGGACCGGCGCGGAGCCCAAGACCGGGCAGACCGTCACGGTGCATTACACGGGCTGGCTCTACGAGAATGGCGAGAAGGGCAAGAAATTCGACAGCTCGAAGGATCGCGGACAGCCGTTCCAGTTCAAGATCGGCGTCGGTCAGGTCATTCCCGGCTGGGACGAAGGCGTCGCGACGATGAAGGTGGGCGGCAAGCGCACGCTGATCATTCCCGCGGAACTCGGCTATGGCGCGCGCGGGGCCGGCGGCGTCATTCCGCCGAATGCAACGCTGATCTTCGACGTCGATCTGCTCGACGTGAAGTAACGAGAGGCTGACTCGTCTAAGCCCCCTCCCTGTCCCTCCCCCGCTTGGCGGGAGAGGGGACACTAACGATCGGCTTGGCGGCCCTTGATATAGGCGAGATTGGCTCCCTCTCCCGCCAAGCGGGGGAGCGTGGGGAGGGGGCAGTTCGAGCGTTTGAATCGACGCCATGACCCCGCCGAGCTAAAACTCGTCGAGATCGATATCCAAAATCGCGATTTGCAGCGTGTAGCTCGAACCCTTGGCGTCGTCCGCCGAGATGACGCCAAGAAAATCCTCGCCGCTGTTGAGCTCGACGAAATCGCCCTTGCGGCCGCGCGCCGCGAGCGTCAGGCCCGGATTCTCAAAAAGCTTCTGCAGATAGGATTGCAGCACCTCGCGCCCCACGGGAATTTTCATCGCGAAGGCGAAGGAGCGGTCTCCGTCCTCGTCGTCGACCGTGATCTTGGCGATCTGGCGCTCGCCGAGGCGCACCGCCGCCGCATCCTCGTCCTTGGGATCGAGCCCGACGACGACGCCCTCGTTGCCGAAGGATTTACGCAGGAAGGCCTGCAACTTTCGCAATTCGGTCTTGTTCACCGCGGGTTCTCGCCTGAGGAAGCCTGGGCACGCTGTGCCACGAAAGCGCCGGCGCCCGCAAGGCTCGCGGCGGCCCTCATTCCAGAGCCGCCGGATCGTATTCCCGGCGCTTGTTGCAGAATTCGCAGGTGACGACGATAAGGCCGTCGTCTCCGACCATGTCGGCGCGGTCCTCTCGCGAGAAGCTCTTCAGCATGTTTTCGACGCGCTCGTCCGAACAGCGGCATCCCGCCTCGAGCGGGCGGGCGGTCTCCACCGTGACGCCTCGCTCGTGAAACAGACGGAAGAGCAGGCGCTCCGCCGACAGGCCCGGATCGACGAGCTCGTGGTCCGCGATCGTACTCGCGAGCGCCACCCCCTCGTTCCAGGAGTCCGGAACCTCATCGCCGGGCGCAACGAGCGCCGCGCCTTTCGGAGGCAGAAACTGCAACAGGATTCCGCCGGCTCGCCAGCTCCGCTTCTGCCCTTCGACGACCTCGGCCACGGCGAGCCGCAGGAAGGAGGGGATCTGCTCGGACTGACGGAAATATTCGAAGGCGGCCAGGGCCAGGCCCTCGCCCTCGAGCGCGACGACGCCCTGGTGGCGCGTGTCTTCCTCCGGATTTTCGATCGTGAGCGCCATATGGCCGCGCCCGAGAAGCTCGGCGGGCGAGCCCAGCGGCGCCGCCTCGTCCCGCTCGTAGCGCGCAAAGCCGCGCAGCCGCCCCGGAGGGTCGTAATCGACAATGAGGAGATCGATCGCGCCGTCGCTGCGCGTCTGCAGCTGAAAGCGGTCGCGGCGCGTCATCATCGAGCCGAGAAGCGCTGTGAGCGCGACGCCTTCGCCGAGCGCCCGCGCCACCGACTCCGGGTAAGGATAGTTGGTGAGGATCTCGTCGACCGCCGGACCGAGCCGCACGATGCGCCCGCGCAGATCGAGCGCCGGCACGGCGAAAGCCAGCACGCTATCGTCGGTAGGCTCATAGGAAACAGGACGGCTCGTCGGCTCGCCCTTCACGACGCGCTCGCCTCGAGACACCAGGTCAGAATGCCCTTCTGCGCGTGCAGGCGGTTTTCAGCCTCGTCGAAGACGACCGACTGCGGGCCGTCGATCACCGCCGAGGTGACCTCCTCGCCGCGATGCGCCGGCAGACAATGCAGGAAGATCGCGTCCTTGCCCGCCGCCGTCATCAGCTTCTCGTCGACTTGGAACGGCGCGAGGAGATTGTGGCGATGCGCCTCCTCCTCATCGCCCATCGACACCCAGCAGTCGGTGACGACGGCGTCGGCGCCGGCGACCGCCTCATAAGGATCGTGGCACAGATTGAGCCGCGTGCGGTTTGCCTTGGCCCAATCCAGGAGCTCTTTGGCGGGCTGCAAGTCGCGCGGCGTCGCGACGTTGATCTCGAAGTCGAAACGCTGCGCCGCCTGGATCCAGCTCGTCAGAACATTGTTGGCGTCGCCGGTCCAGGCGATCCTGCGCCCGGCGATGGGCCCGCGGTGCTCCTCGAAGGTCATGACGTCGGCCATGACTTGGCAGGGATGCGAATGTTTCGTCAGGCCGTTGATGATCGGCACGGCGGCATGCTCGGCAAGCTCGAGCAGATCGTCGCGATCGAGGATGCGGATCATCACCGCGTCGAGGAAACGCGACAAGACGCGCGCCGTGTCGGCGATCGTCTCGCCACGGCCGAGCTGCATCTCGGCGCCCGTCAGCATGATCGTCTCGCCGCCAAGCTCGCGCATCGCCACATCGAAAGAGACGCGCGTGCGCGTGGAGGGCCGGTCGAAGACCATGCCGAGGAACTTGCCGGCGAGCGGACGCTCGCTCGAGGGGACGCCCTTGACCCGGCGCGCCTTTATCGCGGCCGAGCGCGTGAGAATCCCCCGCAGGTCGCTCGCAGAAAGCTGAGAAAGATCGAGGAAGTGGCGCGGCGCGCCTTTTGCCGACCGCGCCATTACTGCGCCGCTCCGACCAATGCCGCGCGCTCCAACGAATGACAGGCGTCGCGGAGGCGCTTTCCCGCTTCCGCCACATGGCTCTCGTCGATGATGAGCGGCGGCAGCAGGCGCACGACATTGTCGCCCGCCGCAACCAGGAGGATGCCCGCCTCGCGCGCAGCCTTGAGGAATTCGAGATTGGGAACGCGCAGCTTGAGACCCTGCATCAGTCCCGCGCCGCGCACGCTCTCGATGATTTGCGGATGCTCGTCCTCGATCGCGGCGAGCTGCTGGCGCAGCAGCGGCTCGAGCCGAGCGACGCGCTCGAGAAAGCCTTCGCCGAGAACGACGTCGAGAACCGCATTGGAGACGCTCGTCGCGAGCGGATTGCCGCCGAAGGTCGAGCCATGCGCGCCGAGCGTCATGCCCTTGGCCGCCTCTTTGGTCGCGAGGCAGGCGCCGATCGGGAAGCCGCCGCCCAGCCCCTTGGCGAGCGCGGCGATATCGGGCGAGACGCCCGCCTTCTCGATCGCGAGAAAGCTCCCCAGGCGACCCACTCCGGTCTGCACCTCGTCGAGCACGAGAAGCAGGCCACGGCGATCGCAAAGCGCGCGCAGCGCGCGCAGAAACTCATGCGGAAAGACGCGAATGCCGCCCTCGCCCTGGATCGGCTCGATCAGCACGCCCGCCGTCTGCTGGCCAATCAGGGCCTCGACCGCGGCGAGATCGCCGAAAGGCGCCTGATCAAAACCGTCGACCGGCGGGCCGAAGCCCTCGAGATATTTCTGATTGCCGCCGGCCGAAAGCGCCGCGAGCGTTCGCCCATGGAACGCGCCCTCGAAAGTGATCAGCCGATAGCGCTGCGGCTCGCCATTGGCGGCGTGGTATTTGCGCGCGGTCTTGATCGCGCATTCGATCGCTTCCGCGCCCGAGTTACAGATGAACACCTCGTCGGCGAAGCTCGCCTCGACGAGCCGGCGGGCGAGACGCTCCGCTTGCGGAACCTGATAGAGATTGGAGACGTGCCAGGGACGCGTCGAAGCCTGCTGCAGCGCGGCGACGAGATGCGGATGCGCATGGCCGAGCGCATTCACCGCGACGCCCGCGCCGAAATCGAGATAGCGCCTGCCGTCATTGGCGACGAGCCAAGCGCCCTCGCCGCTCTCGAAGGAGAGATCCGCACGCGCATAGGTCGGATAAAGCGCCGACGTCAAAGCTCGCTCCCTTGCCGACGCGTCGTTTCTGTGACGGCCGGCGACGCGCTCAAGCCCAAAAACAAACCGCCGCCCCAAGGGGCGGCAGCAAGGGTGCGATTGTAGAGAATTTGCCGTCCCGGGTCAAATTTCGCGGGGCGCCTCGCTTATAGGCGCCGCTGGACGGCGCGCGCCGAAACGACGTAGCTTACGGCCTCCATGAGCGAGCGCGCCGAGCCCAACGCCCCGACACCGCCGAGCCCGGCGCCGCGCCCCGCGGGGCCATCGACCGACAGCTGCTTCGCCTGGATGCGGACGCGCTTGGCGGCCGACTCGATGCTGATGAGCTGGATGGGGCTTGCGACCACGCTGGTCGGTTTCGGCTTCACGATCGAGCAATTCTTCGAGCGGCTCGAGCAGCTGGAGAAGACCCGGCCCGCGCTCGCCCCAAGGGCGCCGCATCTGCTTGGAATGGCGCTCATCCTGGCCGGAACGCTCGGGCTCTTCGCGGCGATCGTTCATTATGTCGCCCTCGTGAGACGCCTTCACCATGGACCGTTTCGACCGCTCGCTGAGACGGGCAGGCTGCCCATCAACGGGCCGGCTCTCGCCATCGCGACAGGGCTGGCGCTGATCGGCGCGGCCACCTTCGTCACGGTACTCTTCAGATTGGCCTGACGCTCGCCTTCCTGTTCACCAATCCGGCGGCCGCAGAGCGGGCGCTTCGCCCGCCGGCGTGGGCAACGGAAGCGCGTCGGTCGGGGGCGGCGGGGGCGCCGGCAGCAGATCGCCCCAGTTGGTTCGCCTCGCCATGTCCGCCTGTACCTCCACGGGAACGACCGGCTTGCCGTTGCGGATCTCCCACCCGCCGCCGAGCCCTTTGTAAAGGCCGATCAGATTGATCGCGATCGCCGATTGCGCCTCGGTGAGTAAAATTTCCTGCCGCAGCAGCTGCGTCTGTGAATCGAGCACGCGTTGATAGTCCGTCGCGCCCTCGCGATATTGAATCATCGAGAGGCGAACCGACTCGAGCGCGGCCGCCACCGCTCTCCCGTAACTGACGGTGCTCTCCTGCTCCTTGAGGTAGCCGATCAATCCGTCTTCGACCTCTCGCTGCGCCGAGAGCACGATCTGCGCATAATTCGTCAACGCCTGCTGAAACCGCGCGTCCTGCGCGCGCACGTTGTTGGTGATCTGGCCGTAGTTCAGGATGGGCCAGCTGAAGCTCGGTCCGAGGGTATAGGCGAGGCTATGGGGAGCGAACAGCTTGCCGGCGTCGCTCGCCTGCACGCTGACCGTGCCGAAAAGGACGAAACGCGGATAGAGTTCCGCTTCCGCGATCCCGATGCGGGCGCATTCGCTCGCGGCGGCGAGCTCGGCGGCGCGCACGTCCGGGCGGCGACGCAGCAGATTGGCCGGCACGCCGATCGCCACCCTCTTTGGCGCCGCCGGTATTCCCGCCGGCCGCTGCAGCAGCGCATCGAAGGCTCCAGGCGGGCGCCCAAGCAGCACGCTCAGCGCGTTCTTCGCTTTTTGCCATTCAGACTGATATTCAGGGATCTGCGCGAGCGTGCTCTCGAGCAGCGTGCGCGCCTGCGTCACGTCGAGCTCGGAGACGGCGCCGTTGCGGAACCGCGACTCGGCGACGTCGAGCCCCTCCTTTTGCACCTTTACGTTATCCTGAGCGATGCGGATGAGCGTTTCATTCGTTCGCATTGAGGTGTAGGCGCGCGCCACCTCGGCGGTCAGCGAAACGAGCGCGTTGTCGTAATCGGCTGCGGTCGCCGAGACTTGGGCTTCGGCGGCCTCGACGTTGCGGCGCAGCTTCCCCCAGAAATCGATCTCCCAGGCGGCCTGGAAGCCGAGACTGTAAATCGGAAAGAGATGTCTGATATTTTGCTGATTGGCGACCCTCGAGCTCAAGAGGTTTTCCTGGGCGGAGCCCGTGCCTTCCTGAACCTGCGGAAACAGCTCGCCAATCGCCACGCCCAGCTGCGCCCGTGACTCAAGAATTCGTAAACCCATGATTTGAACAGGGAGATTTTGTTCGGAGGCAATCTCGATGAGCCGGTTGAGCGTCGGATCCTTGAAGGTTTTCCACCAGTAGAGGCGCGGGTCGGAACGCTCAGAAACGCCCGCACTATGACCCCCCTGCCACTCGTCGCGGACCGGAACCTCGGGCGGAAGGAAGTCGGGCCCGACCGCGCAGCCGGGCAGCAGCGCCAAGGCGAGAAGCTCCATGGCCCCGACGACGCCTCTCGCTTTCCTCATCCTCACGCCCATGAAGGCCTCCGTCGCTCTCTTGGATCGTTTCGCAGCGACTGACCGGCTTCTGCGAGAGTGTTCTGCCGCATATGCACATCCTTGCTCATTTCGAGACCGCGATCGACTTCCTGAACATGTACAGGCTGTAAAGGAAGAACGCAGAGCCGACGATCGCGACCACGGCGAAATTGGGCCACACGGCCTCGAAGCCGCCGCCGCGATAGATGATCTTTTGCGAGAAGGCCACGAAATGGCGGGAGGGCAGAAAAAACGTCATGTACTGCATCCAGTCCGGCTGGCTGTCGATCGGCGTGGAGCCGCCCGACAGCAATTGCAGCATGACATTCACGAAAATGATCAGAAGCGCGAATTGCGCCATCGTGCGGGACATGGTGCCGAGAAACATCCCAAGCGCCGTTGCGAAAAACAAATAGAGCAGCACGCCGGCAAACCACAGCGGGATCGAGCCCGCGAAGGGCACCTGCAACGCCTTCATGACGATCAGATAAAGCGACGCCGCCGTCGCGATCAGAATGATGAGACTGTTGGCCCAGACTTTCGCCAAGGCGATTTCGAGCGAGGTCAAAGGCATGACCAGCAGATGTTCGAGCGTTCCGTGCTCGCGTTCGCGAATGACCGCCGCGCCAGTGAGAACGACCGTCAAGAGCGTGATCTGATTGATGATGCCGACCACGCTCGAGAACCATGCGGACACGCCGTTGGGGTTGAATAAACGGCGAATGACCAGGTTGATCGGCGGTTGCGCCTTCAGGTCGCTGCGCGTGAAGAAGCTGGAAATTCGCTCGTTGACGATGTTCTTGATGTAGCCGCTCCCGATCGACGCCTGCTGCATCGCCGTTGCGTCGATGTTCAATTGAATGTCGGGACGCCGGCCGGCCCGCAGATCGGATTCGAACCGCGGCGGGATGACGACCACGAACATGAACCGGCCCCGATCCATCGCGGCCTCGACCTCCGAGGCGTTGATCGTCACCGGCTCTTGGAACCGCGGCGGAAAAAACGCGTTCGCGAGTTGCTTCGACAGGGCGGAGTTGTCCTCGTCGACGAAGGCGATCGAAGCATTGTTGACCTCGCTCGAAGTTCCGGTGGCTTGGGCGTAGATCGCGCCGCTGAACGAATAAACGACGAAGAGCAGCATCACCATATCGCTCGTGAAGCTGCGCAACTCCTTCACGCCGAGCCAGAGAATGTTGAGCAGCGAGTTCATCGCTACTTCTCCTGCTTGCTGAGCGCGAGGACGCTTACGACCCAGAGCACGGGCACGATGCAGGAGAGAACGACGAGATCCTGCCACAAGAGATCGAAGCCGAGGCCCTTGGTGAACACGCCCTTGCTCGCATGCATGTAATAGGTCGTCGGCCAGATCGTGCCAATGAGCTGCGCGCGCCCGACAAGCGTGGAGATCGGCTGCAAGAACCCGGAGAACTGGATCGTCGGCAGCAGCGTCAGCACCGTCGTGATAAAAACGGCGGCCACCTGGCTGCTGGTGAAGGTCGAAATGACCATTCCGACCCCCGTCGTGGCGGCGACATAGAGCAACGTGCATGCGGTCAGTATCAGGAAGCTGCCCTTGATCGGCACGGCAAAAATCGTGACCGCCATCGTCACCATGATGAAATAATTGATCATCCCGATGACGATGTAGGGAATCTGTTTCCCGAGCAGATATTCCATGCGCTTCGTCGGCGTGACGTAGAAATTGATGATCGAGCCGAGCTCCTTCTCGCGCACGATCGCGACCGCCATCAGAATCGCCGGAATGAGGATCAACAGGATAGGCGGGATGCTTGGGACCATCGCATAGACGCTTTCGAAGGTCGGGTTGTACATGAATCGTTCTTGAAAGTTGGCGGTGTATTTCTGCGGCGGGATATGCAGGTCGTTCGTCGGGTCGCGCAACATCGTGTCCTGCACGGATTGCACGTATTGAGTGATGGTTTCCCCCCGAAACGGATCCGCGCCGTCCACTTTCGCAAGGACGTCTGGCGGCGTCGATCCTTTGATCAAGTCTCGGCCAAAATTCGGCGGCATCTCGAGGATGAGAGAAATCGCGTCCGACTGCATGCGCGCCAAGCCGCTTTCGACCGACCGGACCGGCGGCATTTTCCGAAACCAGCGCGGCGCTCCAGCGAATTGCTCGAGATAAGTTCGACTTACGACCGTTTGGTCGAGGTCGAAATCGGCGTATCGCACGTGCTCGACATCGAACGATATGCCGAAGCCAAAGATGAGCATCAACAGCGCGGAGCCGATGAAGGCAAAGGCGAGGCGCACCGGATCGCGCAGAATCTGCATGGTCTCGTTGACGCTGTAGGCGAGCAGCCGGGCGAGGCGCAGGGAAAGATCGGAGCGCGCCGCGTGCCCTGCGCCTGCGCCAGAGGGCGCGGGGGTGGCGGTCGCCTCCCCGCCCGCCTTGCCGCCAGTCGCCTCGCCGATAGCGTCTTCCATATAGGCGATGAAGGCGTCCTCGAGCGAAGCGGCGCCGCGCGCCTCGATGAGCTTTTGCGGCGCGTCGGCGGCGAGCACTCTCCCTGCGTGCATGAGCGAGATGCGGTCGCAGCGCGTCGCCTCGTTCATGAAATGCGTCGTGATGAAGATGGTCACGCCTTCCTTGCGCGAGAGGTCGATCAGCAATTCCCAGAAGCTGTCGCGCGCGACGGGGTCGACGCCGGAAGTCGGCTCGTCGAGGATGAGCATTTGCGGCTCGTGCAGCACGGCGACGGCGAGCGAGAGCCGCTGGCGCAGACCCATCGGCAGCTCGCCGGAAGGCGCATCCAGATAGGGGCCGAGCCCGAATTTTTCGACGAGCTCGTCGATGCGCGTTTTCGCTTTGTCGGGCGGGATATGATAGAGGCGCGCGTCGAGAACGAGGTTCTCCATGACCGTCAGCTCGCCATAGAGCGAGAAGGCCTGCGTCATGTAGCCGATGATCCTGCGCACCTCCATGCTGCCGGCGTCGACGGATTGTCCGAACAGCGTCGCGCTTCCTTCCGTCGGCGGCAGCAGGCCGGTCAGCATCTTCATCGTCGTCGACTTGCCGCAGCCGTTGGAGCCGAGAAAGCCGAAGATCTCGCCGCGCTCGATCTTCAAGGTCACATGGTCGACGGCGGTAAAGCTGCCGAAGCGACGCGTGAGGCCTTTGGCGTCGATGGCGATCTCGCCCTTGCTCTCGGAGCGCGGGGGAATCGTCAGCTCGACATGCCCCGCGCGCTTCTCCTCCGGCAGAAGAGCGATGAAGCATTTTTCAAGATCGCTCGTGCCCGTCCTTTCCATCAACTCCTTGGGCGTACCGGTTGCGAGCACGCGGCCGGCGTCCATAGCAACGATCCACTCCCATTGCTGCGCCTCGTCCATGTATGCCGTAGAGATGACGACGCTCATGCTCGGACGGCCGCGGCGGATGTCGTCGATCAAGCTCCAGAACTGGCGACGCGAAAGTGGATCGACGCCCGTCGTGGGCTCGTCGAGAATGAGCAGATCGGGCTCGTGCACCAGCGCGCCGCAGAGGCTGACCTTCTGCTTCATGCCGCCGGAAAGCTTTCCCGCGGGCCGATCGGGGAACGGTCCAAGTCCCGTCGCGTCGAGCAGTTCCTTGATCTTCGCAGGCCGCTCCTTAGCGGAAAGGCCGAAAAGCCGCGCCATGAAGTCGACGTTTTCCTCGACGCTGAGCTCGAAGTAGAGGTTCTTGCCGAGCCCCTGCGGCATGTAGGCGATGCGAAGGCAGGCGTCGCGGCGATGGCGCCGGTCCGCCATGTCGCCGCCCAGCGCGATGACCTCGCCTTGTTGTATCTTTTTCGAGCCCGCGATAAGCGCCATGAGCGTCGACTTGCCGACTCCGTCCGGGCCGATCACGCCGACCATGCGTCCGGTTGGAATGTCGAGAGACAGACCGTCTAGCGCCAGCGTCGAGCCGTAGCGGTGGGTGACGTTCTTGACCGACACGACGGGCGCCGCCGTGACTACAGGCGTTGATGCGGAAGATGCGGGTTGGGACATCGCGTAGCCCTTTCGCCGACGGCGGCTCCGGACACGCAGCTTTGCTGTCGCTGCGCGTCAGTTCCCTTTCGGAGGAGCTACGGTCTTTTGCAAAAACGCGGGCCAAGTCGCGGAGTTGTCGAGCTTGACGTAACCCATGCCGCGCACGCCGGTCTTCACAACGTCGAGATAGGCTTCGACGATGGCCTCCGGCACGCGAAGCTTCACCCGGAACATCAGCTTGTCGCGCTCGCTGCGCGTTTCGACCTGCTTGGGCGTGAATTGCGCTTGTGGCGAAACGAAGCTGACGCTCGCCGGCACGGCGAGGTCCGGGAGTGCGTCGAGAGTGATCCGCGCATCCGCGCCGAGCCGCGTGCGCGCTGCGTCCTGGGAGGGAAGGAAAATCTCCATGTAGACGTCGTCGAGATTGACGAGAGTCAGGACCTTGCCGCCGGCCGCCACGACCTCGCCATTCTCCGCCATGCGGTAGAGCACCCGGCCGCGTACCGGCGAGACGAGAACCGCGTCGTCGATGCGGGTCTGAATCGTCGCGGCATTCGCCTCTGCAACCCTGACTTCCTGTTCGGTCGTGCGCAGCTTCGCCTCTTCTTCCGCGAGCCCTGCCGTCGTTGTTTGCAGCATCGTATTGCGGACGTCGAGCTCGCGCTGTGAGCCCGCTCGTTCCTTGACGAGAGCGGAGCTGCGCCTCACCTCGACACTGGCGAGGCCGATCTCGGCCCTCCGGCGCGCGATCGTGGCCTTGCTGATCGCGACCTTTTCTTCCGTCGCCGCAACATTGAGCCGCGCCGCCTCGAGCTGCGCCCGCAGGGTCGCCGTATCCATCCGCACCACAACCTCGCCCGGCTTCACGAGATCGCCCTCGTCGACGAGGACCTGCTTCACGCGGAGCGGTTCCTTGGGTGAGATGTCGACGAGCTTCGCCTCGATACGCCCATTGCCCGAGGCGATGCCCGGCGGCAGCGCCGACTGCGAGTCGCGCCAGTGCTGATAGCCCAGATATCCCCCGATCCCGATCACCGCCGCGAGGATCCAGAACAGAGCATTTTTGGGCATGGGCGCCGCTCTCCAAAAGGCGAGTTGACCTAACGCAACTTACTCAGAGAAGGCAAGAATCACGCTGGAACAGCCCCTTATAAACTAGGCTCGACGCTCAAGCTAGGCCTTGGGCCGCGGAAGGCGGGGATGACCGGCCGCGCCTTTTCTGCGAGAGTCTCGATCTGCCTTACACGATCTTGAGGGAGGCTCACATGATCGACGCTTCCGGCAACACGGCTTCGACCGTCTTGCTTCCTTTCGAAGCGCGCTACGCCGCGGGAAAGAAGCGCCGCGCCGAAATCTCCCGCGAGTCGCAGGGCGAGTTCTCCGCCCCGGCGCGCGATCCGATCGCGATTTTCGCGGAGACGAACAAGGGCCGCCTTCCCAATTTGATCCCCATACGCCGCCAGCGCATGTCCGCTTCGCCTTTCGCCTTTCTGCGCGGCGCCGCGGCCTTGATGGCGGTCGATCTTTCGGCGCAGAAGGCGCCGGGCTTTCTCGTGCAGGCTTGCGGCGATTGCCACCTGATGAACTTTGGCGCCTTCCTGTCGCCGGAAGGCGAGGCGCTCTTCGACATCAATGATTTCGACGAGACGCTGGCCGGCGTCGATTTCACCGTCGACCTGAAGCGCCTCGCTGCGAGTTGCGCCGTCGCCGCGCTCTCGGAAGGCGACACCCCGAAAAAAGCGCGCGACGTCGCCAAGGAGGCGGTGAAGGCCTATCGCGAGCGCATGAGCGAGCTCGCGGAGCTTTCTCCCTATGAAGCCTGGCATGCGCGCGTGGATTTGAAGCGCGAGGCCGCCGATCTCTTCGGCGGCCGGCTGGCGAAGACGTTGCGTGGCGCCGCGCACCAGAGCGACGACCGCTCGGACGACGAGAACTTCCCGCATCTTGTCGGCAACGCGAAGAAGAGCGACTGGCGCATCGCCGATCATCCGCCGCTGATCTATCACGACGACGATCCGGAAGACGCCACAATCCATGTGGATTTGCCGCAAGTCTTCCAGAACGTCATCGCCACGCTGCCGCCCGGCGTCGGCCCGCTGCTCTCACGTTACCGCCTTGCCGATTCAGCGGTGAAGGTCGTGGGCGTCGGCAGCGTCGGAACCTATTGCGCGATCGGCCTCTATGTGACCCCCGAAGGCGCTCCGCTTTTCCTGCAGCTCAAGGAGGCGATGACCTCGGCGCTCGAACGCCTCGACGTCGCGCCCTGGAGGGGACAACAAGGGGAGCGCGTCGTCACCGGGCAGCGGACCATGCAGTCCTCCGCCAACTCCTTTCTGGGTTTCACGCAGGACCCCGTCTCGAAACGCCAGTTCTATGTGCGCCATCTGAAGAATCGCCGCCTCGGCTCCGTCAGCGAGCTTCTCGAGGAGAAAGCGCTGACGCAATATGCGATTCTTTGCGGACGCACCCTCGCCCGCGCGCACGCTCGCACCGCCGACACTGCGGCGCTCAGCGGCTACATGGGAAACAGCGAGGCCTTCGACGACGCCATCGCCTCCTTCGCGATGCTTTACGCGGCGCAGAATCAGAAGGACTTCGACGCGTTCACCGCACGGCACGCCCACGAGCCGAAATCAAAGATCCAACTCGCAGCCGCCACACAATAGCTGGGCGCGCGCAAGACCGCGCGCCCAGCTTCTGATCATTCGACGACCGAGCCGCCCTTGGCCTCGCAGACCTGCTTCGACTTGGCCTCGACCCAACCCTGTCCTTTGCAGCTGTTTTGACCCTTGCAGGCGTTGTTCGCCGTCTTGCAGGCGCTCGTGCCCTTGCAGCTGTTGATGCCTGAGCAATGCACGGGGGCCTTCTTCGCCGCGGCGGGCGTCGCCGCCCCGCTCAGCGCGAGCGCAATGGCCGCGCCCGCCATGGCCGCGCCTGAAACGACGTTGATTTTCATTTCGCTCTCCTCATCCATTTCGCATGGCGGACCTTTTGGTTCGCGCTCTCCTCTTCGCGCGCCTCTCGGCGAGTGTTACAGCCCGGCTTAAAGTGGGCGAGCCCCCTCGGCTCGCCGTGCGGCGGCGAAGATGCTAGACGGACCCCTGCCTGGAGCGGGACGCTTGTAACGTTGGACCGCTTTTCAACGAGATAGGGAGAAGGGTCTTGAGTTTGGCCCGCGCGGAAGCGGAGTGGGGGGCCCTTATGAGCGCGGCCATCGCTGGAGACGGCGCGGCCTACCGGCGCCTCTTGGCTTCCTTGACGCCGGCTCTGCGCGCCGTGGTGAGACGCAACTGCGGGCGCATCGGTCTCGACCCCGGCGAGGCGGAGGATGTGGTGCAGGAAACGCTGCTGGCGATCCATTTGAAGCGGGACACCTGGGAGCCCGACCGCCCGATCGGCCCCTGGATCATGACGATCGCGCGCAACAAGCTCATCGACGCCCGCCGCCGGCGCGGCAAGGCGACCGTCGTTCCCATCGATGATTTCAGCGATCTGCTGAGCGCCGCCGGCGCCAGCGACGATCATGATCGGCTCGATGTCGAGCGGATGATCGCCGACCTCGGCGAACGCGATCAGAGCCTCGTGCGCGCGCTCGCAATCGAAGGCCGCTCGGTCCGGGAAACGGCGGCGGCGCTCAATATGAGCGAAGGCGCGGTTCGCGTCGCATTGCACCGGGCGATCAAGCGGCTCGCCAGCGCGTTTCGCGGAGAGCAGTTGTGAAGACCGACGCGCTGATCGATCTGCTGGTCGCCGACCTCGAACCCTCGAGGCTGACGTTCCGCGCGCGGATGCGCCTGGAACTCGCCTGCGGCGCGGTGGCGGCGGCCCTCATCCTGTTGTTCGTCCTTCATCTGCGGCCCGACCTCGGCGCGCAGCTCGCCTCGCCGCGGCTCTGGTTCAAGTTCGCGACGATGCTGACCCTCACCGCTGCGAGCCTCGGCCTCCTCTGGCGCTTGGCGACGCCGGGCGCGGAGGTCAAACCCTGGCTTTGGGCGCTTGGCCTCGCGCCCCTCCTCCTGGTCCTTGGCGTGCTCGTGGAAGCTTTGGCGACCCCCGCGTCTTCCTGGCCCGCGCGGCTCGTCGGCCATAACGCTATTTTCTGTGTGACGCTTATTCCGCTTCTCTCGGCGGCGCCGCTCGCCTGTCTCCTCCATGTCCTGCGGCGAGGCGCGCCCGCCGATCCCGGCCTTGCCGGCGCGGCGGCTGGCCTTCTGGCGAGCGGCGTCGGCGCGGCGCTTTATGCCCTGCATTGCACCGACGACAGCCCCTTCTTCGTCGCCGCATGGTATTCACTGGCGATCGCGCTTGTGACGCTCGTCGGCTATGTCGGCGGGCGGCGCTGGCTCAAATGGTGAGAGGCCGGCCAGCGAGGGGTTGAATCTTGGAGATGCGGAGCCCGCTCGCAACCGATGGCCCGTCAGCCAAGTGGCGCGACGACCGCGCGGCCGACCTCGCCCGCATGCGCCTCGTCGCGACGCTTCTGCTTGTGCTGATGGCCGCCATTTACGCCGCGACGAAGCGGCTTGGGGACGCCTATGCCTGGGCGCCCTATCTGCGCGCCTTCGCCGAGGCCGCAATGGTGGGAGCCTGCGCCGACTGGTTCGCCGTGACGGCGTTGTTCCGCCGGCCGCTCGGATTGCCGATCCCGCACACGGGCATCGTGCCGGCCAATAAGGAGCGCATCGCCGACGCGCTCGGCCGCTTCATCGCCACGAATTTCCTGACGCGGCGCACGCTCGACCGCAAGCTGCGCAACATCGACGCGGCGGGCGCGATCGCACAATGGTTCGCCGATCCAGGAAATTCCGCTAGGATCGCCGCCTTTTGCGGCCGGGCGGTGCCCGAGCTGCTGGACGTCGTCCCCAAGGAGCGGATTCGGCAGATCGTCCATGAAATGGCGCGCCAGGGCGCGCAATCCGTTCCCATCGCGCCGCTCGGCGCGCATCTTCTGGAGACGCTCTGGGCGCGGGGCGAGGCGCAGGCGCTGCTCGACCGCGCCGTCGCCGAAGCCTGCGATCAGCTTTTGGCGCGGCGCGCCGACATTCAGCGGCGCGTGGCCAAAAAGGCGCCGCGCTGGCTGCCGAAATGGGTCGACGCCTTCCTCGTCGAGCGGGTCGTCAGCGGGCTTGTCGAAACGTTGTCCAATCTGCGCAAGCCCGAGCACCCCTGGCGTCAGGAATTGCAGAAATCGGTCAAGGGCTACATCGAATCTCTCGCAACCGACCCCAAGCTCCGGGAAGAGGGCGAGGCGCTCAAGGCCAGCATTCTCGCCGATCCCGTCTTCCTGCGCCAAACCGAGCTCCTCTGGGGAAAGCTCGAGGCGAGCCTGCTCTCGGATATCGGTCACCGCGGCGATGAGGTCGCGCAAGCGATCAACGCCATGCTCGTCGGCTTCGCTCGCTGGCTTTCGAGCGACCCTGCGCTCGCCGCGGCTTTTAATCGGCGCATCCGGCTTTGGGCCTTGCGCGTGCTGCCGCCGCGCCGCGCCGAGATCGGCGCCTATGTTTCCGAGGTGGTCCGCCGCTGGGACTCGCAAACGCTCGTCGACAAGCTCGAATTGAGCGTCGGGAGCGATCTGCAATTCATCCGCATCAACGGAACGCTCGTCGGCGAACTTGTCGGCCTGCTGATCTTCATCGTGAGCCGGGCGGTCGAACGATTTTAGGCGGGCCGCTCATGCGGCCATGAAATTGACCACGCTGACCTCGCTCCGGGACCGGCGCGCGCTATCTAATTTTTTCATACAGTCAATAGACTGAAAAGGGGAATGGCTCATGACCATCCACGACTTCTCGAGGCCGGAAGACTGGATTCGGAAACCGGCTGAGCGGCTGCTCGATCTGCTTTGGGGGACGACTCTCGTGACGACATTCGCCTTCGCGGCGATCCTGGCGCTTGCGGTCGCGGTCAGTCTCGCTGCGGATGTCCATCTCATCAAGATACCGGATCGGGTCTGCTATTTGGCCTCACCGCCCAGCGGCGAGGAGCTCATCTGCAGTTGATCCTCCACGCGTGCGCTCGCGAGCGAAGGCTCGAGTTTGCGCGACCGGCCTTCGCGCCTTAGGATGCGCGCATGACGCATCCAGGCCCCAAAAAGGCGAAACGCGCCGCCGCCAAAGCCCCTTCGCGCGGCCTCGCTCCCACGGGCGTGCTCGCGGCCGCAGCGGCGATCGGCGCGGTGGGGGCAGGCGTCGCCATCGTCGAGGCGGCGGCGGTCGTGCTTGTCGCCGGCGGCGCGGCGGTGATGGCGCCGCGTCTGTGGCATGGCCTCCGTTCGCGCAACAAGCCGGAAGCCCCTTCTCTGCCGCCGCCGGAGCCGGAGCCGCCCGCTGACGCCGAGTCGCGGCTCATTTCGCTGCCCGGGTTCCAGATCAAGCAGGCGCTGGCGAAGACGATCACCTATCGCGTCATCATCACCGCTTGCGATCTTGGCTGGAATTACGCGATCCTCGGCGACCCCACGGCCGCGGCGGGGCTGTCGGCCATCTCGCTTGCCGCGGGACCCTTCTCCTATTTCATTCACGAGACGGGCTGGAACCGCTTCGGTCCGCGGATCATGAAGAATGGCGTCGTGTCGGTGCCGCTGCCGGCGCTCGGCCAAAAATCCGGCGGGCCGCAAGGGCAAAAGCCCGCCATCGCCGTGGAGCGCTCCATCGCGAAGACCATCACCTTCCGCACAGTCGGGACGGTGATGGAGTTCTCGACGAATTACGCCGTCGTGCGTGACGTGACGACGGCGGCGTGGCTCTCGGCCTTCGGCTTCGTGCTCGGCCCCTTCATCTATCTTGGGCATGAGAAGGCCTGGGAGCTTATCCCGGTGCCAAAACCCAAGGCGCCGCCGCGCCTCGCCCTGGCCGCGCCGGCGCGATGAAGCCATGCGGCTCTTCGCGCTGACCGGGGCCGGCGTCTCGGCCGAAAGCGGGCTCGGCACCTTCCGCGACAAGAAGGGCGAGGGAATCTGGGCGCGCTTCGACCCGATGAAGCTCGCGACGCCCGAGGCCTTCGCCCGCGATCCCGCCGCCGTCCAAGCGTTCTACGACGCGCGTCGGCGCAATCTCCTCGGCGCGCAACCGAACGGCGCGCATCTCGCACTGGCGGCGCTCGAGCGGGCGCTCGCGGAACATGGGGGCGAACTCACTCTGGTGACGCAAAACATCGACGATCTGCATGAGCGGGCCGGCTCGCAGCGCGTGATCCACATGCATGGCGAGCTGTTGAAGGCGCGCTGCCTAAGCTGCGACAATGTCGCGCCACGGCGCGAGGACCTCGGCGGCGAGCATCGCTGCCCGGCATGCCAGTCAGAAGGCGCGCTGCGACCGCATGTCGTCTGGTTCGGCGAGGTCCCGCTGCATATGGAGGAGATCGCGGCGGCGCTCGCGCGCTCCGACCGCTTCGTCGCGATCGGCACCTCGGGCTCCGTCTATCCTGCCGCGGGCTTCGTCGCCGAGGCGCGCGCGCTGGGGCTGCAAACCTGCGAAATCAATCTCGAACCTTCCGACAACGCTTTTCTCTTCGACGAGCGTCGTTACGGCAAGGCGAGCGAAGCGGTCGCCGCCTGGGCCCTGGAAATCATCAAAGCGCTCTGAAACGATGACCATTTGGCACCTCCTCAAAATCGTCGGCGTCGCGCTGATGCTGTTCCTGGCCTATCAGTCGGTCGGCTCCTTGATGAAGCGCCTCACGCCGCTCTCGCTCTTCGCCGATCCCGCGGCTCTGCCCGTCGATCTCGACGATGCGCGCGTGCATTTTCAGCCGGGCGGCGAGGCCTGCGCGCGCGATGTCGCGGCGCTGATGGGCGAGGCGACGGCGCGAGTCGTCGCGGCGCAGGGCCGGCCCTTCAATAAGGACCCAATCGTCGTCGTCTATACGTCCTATAGCGATTACGGGCGCTCCAATGGCTATGACGATGCGAGCATCCTCGCCGCGGCGCGCTCGGGCCGTGTGCTGCTCTCGCCCGCGCTCTGCAATGAGGACAAGCCGAAGCTCAAGAAGGTGCTCACGCATGAGCTTTCGCACACCCATCTCTTCGGCTGGCGCGGCGTCGTCGCCGAGCGCCCGCCGAGTTGGTTCACCGAGGGCCTCGCCGTGATGATCTCCGACGGCGGCGGCGCGGACGGCGTCGACGACAAGGAGGCGCTGCAGGCCCTGAAGGACGGCTTCGCGATCAAGGTCGCGGATAAGGGCGTCTGGCGGGATTTCAATTCCATCCCCTTCGAGAAGGAGCCGAAACCGAAGGGCGAGGGCGCGGACTTTTTCCACTACCGGCAGAATCTCGCCTTCCGGCAGGCGGGCCTCTTCGTCGCTTTTCTGAAACGCGAGCAGCCCGAAGCTTTCGCGAAATTGCTGACGAGCCTGCAGGACGGCGCGGGCTTCGACGACGCCTTCAAGCAAGCCTATGGTCAGAGTTTGGGACAGGAATGGCTGAAGTTTCGCGATGGCGTGGGGGGATAAACTCTCTCAGAGTCTTCTAGTCGCGCAAAAGACCCAAGCGGGTTCGACGGCGCGATTTAAATGTCCGCGACGCGTTAAAGGGTCACTACCCCGCAAGCGTCGCAGTATCCCGCCCAGACAACAAACCGCCGTCCAAAAAGTGCGGCGGCTGAGGGCGTCTCAGATGAAAAGACGGCGATGCGTTCAGGCGCAGCCAGTCCGCGTGTAAAGCCCGACGAGCACCACCGCAGCGAAACCTACAAGACCAGCACCCGGAACCGGGCCGGGAGCTGTCGGGGGAGCCGTCGCGGATTCTCCCACAAGATCTGCGGTCTGAATGAAGGGACTACCGTCGACGCTGAACCCCGTATTCAGCGAGAGCATGGTCTGGACCGTCAGTCCGATGTTGGGAAGGTTCACAAAAGTGGCGGCGCCGGAACCGGTCAAAAAGCTCAAATCGACGTCGTGGCCAAGAAAGCTTCCCGTAAAATCCGTCTGGGGACGCTGGCGGCGAAGCTTCCTGTGTCGCCGATCGACATCCGATTATCGATCTCCTTTCCGTCATCCTCGGGCGCGTGAAAGTTTCCGACATTGGAAGCCTCGATCAAACGAAGTGGAGCTTCTATGTCGGAGGCGACGGGATGCAAGACTCCGCATGGTCGAGCAGCCCAGCCAACGCCGTCAACATCCTCCGTGGCCAGTATCAGCAGGGTATTTTCTCGGCGTCCTACATCCCGACGAAGGGACGCTATCTCGGCGTCGTCCGGTATTACGCAAGCGTCTCGAGCGCCATCACGACGACTGCGGCGACATGGCTGATTATGGAAGCGCCTCACCCTTGGGGACCATGGACGCAAATCGGTTCGAAGGTGTGGAAAATCTGCACAACCTATTCTGCGGGCTGCAGCCTTTATGGGCCGGTCATCCTTCCGGCTTCTGCCGATGCCGGCGGCGCGATGGAGCAGCTTTTGGCTTCTGGAAATTTCCTGTCGTCGAACGCCTTCAACGGCTACTTCAGGCCGACATTCATCCCCATGACGCTCAACAATTGGCGGCCATAGACGGCTGTTTGTCCGTAATAATCGGCGAGCCCTGCAAGGGCGGCGACCGCGGCAATAAAAACGATCTTGAGGGCCAAAGCGGCTCTGTCGCTCATATCTAATCTCCTGAAAATAAGATTCTAAGCATAACGCGGCGGCTGCGCTCCTACAAGCCGCAGGAGAAATCCCATGAAGACGCTCATTCTGACCGCCGCGCTCCTCGCGCTGGCGGCGCCAGCCCATGCCGACTCGCTTGGTTTTCGCTATGCGACCTGGGCGCAAGCGCGCTCGGCCGCCGATTCCTTCGGGCGGATTTTCGGCAAGCGCCGACGCGTCAAGGTCCGGTCATGAGGGAACTCGGTCGACCGAAGAGGATCATCAGCGCTACCCGCGCGCAGTAAACAAGCAGAAACTTTATGCGTAAATATGCTTTTGCGGTTGTCAGCGTATGCTCGCCCGCGGCAAGATTGTAGCCTCGCGCTGCAACCTCCCCTCGAGACCCCTCTCCATGCACAAACGCTTTCGTCTCGCCGGCGTCATGGGCTGGCCCATCGCTCATTCGCGCTCGCCGAAGATTCATAATTACTGGCTGAAGCTCCACGGGATCGAGGGCGCCTATGCGCCGTTCGCCATTGAGCCCGGCAAGCTGGGCGAGGCGCTGCGCGCGCTGGCGACGCTGGGCATGGCCGGCTGCAATCTGACGATCCCGCACAAGGAGACGGCGCTAAAGCTCGTCGACGTCGTGGAGGCGGGGGCGGCGCGCATCGGCGCGATCAATTGCGTCGTGGTCGGGGAGGACGGGCGCCTGACGGGAAAGAATTACGACGGCTTCGGTTTCATCGCGGCGCTGCGGGCGGCCGCTCCGGCCTGGGACGCCACGGCCGCGCCCGCCGCTGTCATCGGCGCCGGCGGCGGCGCGCGGGCAATCGTGGCGGGGCTCCTCGACGCGGGAGCGACGGAAGTCCGCATCTTCAACCGCACGCGCGAGCGGGCGCAGGCGCTGGCCAAGGACTTCGGCGCCGCGGTTCACGCTCATGCCTGGGAGGACCGCAGCGCGGGCCTTGCGGGCGCGGGGCTGCTCGTCAACACGACAAGCCAGGGCATGGTCGGCCAGCCGCCGCTCGAGATCGACCTTGCCGCGCTGCCGTCTTCGGCGGTGGTCTGCGACATCGTCTATGCGCCGCTGGAGACGCCGCTGCTCGCCAACGCGCGCCGCGCCGGCCTAACCGCGGTCGACGGGCTCGGCATGCTGATCCATCAGGCGCGGCCGGCCTTCCGCGACTGGTACGGCGTGATGCCCGAGGCGACGGCGGAGCTGCGGGCGTTGATTGTCGCAACGCTCTAGGATTCCAAGGAGCGCGGTTATTGAAAGGCGCATGGCGGGTTTGCGCTGTAGCCAGGGCCGGAGAAACGCCCTAGCTTGCTTGATGGGATGCAGCATCAACGAAAATCGGAGAGGCTCGGATGTCGGACGCCTTCAAGAAGCGGCAACAACCGCAGGAGCCCAGCCAGACGCCGCTCTGGCTCGTCGCGGCGGGATTGGGCATCGCCCTCTACAGCCGGAGCATGAAGGACGAGAACATCGGCACGGTCGTTCTCTTTTTCGGCCTCGCCTTCTCGGTCGTGAGCCTGGTCTATTATTTCTTTCGCCCCACCCACGGGCTGCCGCCGGGCAAATGACCCAAAAAAATAAGCGGCGCGCCTTTGAAGAGCGCACCGCTGTGTGTGACCGGGAAATAGGCAGAGAGTTGAGGCCTTCGTCGGGCAACCCCGCGCCTCGCTGCTCCCGCGAGTGATTGCGTTCTCCGCTTCGACCCACCGGCGCGCGCGGTCATGAATTCGCGCCTTTCTTCTCACGGAAGATGACGAGGCGATCTTCGCTGACGGCTCTTGTTCATTCGAACTTCGGCGAAGCGCTCATCTGCGTGTTGCGTTCGCCGTTGTCGCCGTTTCCCGAACTCGCTCGCTCTCCTCAGTGACAAAGGGATAACGTTCGTCGCGTGAATGAGTTTCGGCGACAGTCTGTCGCAGCCGAAGCTGCATGCGTCAGACCAGCCGGCTCTGCGTCTTCGCCGCTGCGATGAAGCTCGCAAAGAGCGGATGCGGATCGAAGGGACGGCTTTTCAATTCGGGGTGATATTGCACGCCGATGAACCAGGGATGGTCGGGAATTTCGACGGTCTCGGGAAGCATGCCGTCGGGCGAGGTTCCGGCGAAGATCATCCCCTTCTCCTCGAGCCGCGCGCAATAGGCGTTGTTGACCTCGTAGCGATGCCGGTGGCGCTCGGAAATGTCGAGGCGGCCGTAGATCTCCGCGATCCGAGAACCTTCCCTCAGCCGCGCGGGATAGGCGCCAAGCCGCATCGTGCCGCCCAAATCGCCGCCCGCGCGCCGCTGCTCGAGCTCATTGCCGCGCAGCCATTCCGTGAGCAGGCCGACGACCGGCTCGGCGCATGAGCCGAACTCCGTCGAATTCGCGGCCTCGACGCCGGCAAGCGCGCGCGCCGCCTCGATAACGGCCATCTGCATGCCGAAGCAGATGCCGAAATAAGGAACCTTGCGCTCGCGCGCGAAGCGCGCCGCCTTGATCTTACCCTCGGCGCCGCGCTGTCCGAAGCCGCCGGGAACGAGAATGCCATGAACATTCTCGAGATGCGGAGCGGCATCGGCGCCCTCGAAGATTTCCGACTCGATCCACTCGAGATTGACCTTCACGCGGTTGGCCAGTCCGCCGTGCGACAGAGCCTCGATGAGGCTCTTATAGGCGTCCTTCATCCCCGTATATTTGCCGACGATGGCGATCGTGACCTCGCCCTCGGGATTGTTGATGCGCTGCGCGACGGCGTTCCAGCGGCTCATGTCGGGACGCGGCGCGGGCTCGATGCCGAAGGCCGCGAGCACCTGCGCGTCGAGCCCCGCCGCGTGATAGAGGCGCGGCACGTCGTAGATGTTGGGCGCATCGCGCGCCTCGATCACGGCGCCCTCGCGCACATTGCAGAAGAGCGCGAGCTTACGGCGCTCGTCGCGCGGAATCTCGCGGTCGCAGCGACAGAGCAGAATATCCGGCTGAATGCCGATCGAGCGCAATTCCTTGACCGAATGCTGCGTCGGCTTCGTCTTCAGCTCGCCGGCGCTCGGAATGAACGGCAGAAGCGTTAGATGGATATAGACGCAATGGCCTTTCGGCAGATCATTGCCGAGCTGGCGGATCGCCTCGAAGAAAGGCAGGCCCTCGATGTCGCCGACCGTGCCGCCGATCTCGATCAAGGCGAAATCGGCGCTGTCGGCCTCGTCGAGCACGAATTCCTTGATCGCGTTGGTGACGTGCGGGATGACCTGAATCGTCGCGCCGAGATAATCTCCCCGCCGCTCGCGCGAGATGATGTCCTGATAGATGCGCCCCGTCGTGACATTGTCGGCGCGCGTGGCCGGCCGGCCCGTGAAGCGCTCGTAATGCCCCAGATCGAGATCGGTCTCGGCGCCGTCGTCGGTGACGAACACCTCGCCGTGCTGATAGGGGCTCATCGTCCCCGGATCGACGTTGAGATAGGGGTCGAGCTTGCGCAGGCGCACGCTGAAGCCGCGCGCTTGCAGCAAGGCTCCGAGCGCCGCGGAGGCCAATCCTTTGCCAAGGGAGGAGACCACGCCGCCGGTGATGAAAATGTAGCGCGCCATGGGGCCCCACGCCTAACGCCTAAATGCCGATTCGGCTAGAGCGTCGACACCGCCTTCCCCTGTTTCGGAACGCGGGCGGAAAGCGAACGCCCGCGCGCCCAGCCGAAAGCCTCGCCGCCCCAAAAAAGAGGCGGAGCGCGGATTCCGGCGACTGATCCAATGGGCGCGAACGCGTCCTTACTTGGTCGGCGACTTCCACTGAACCGCGGGCGGCGTCGCGGAGGGGGCTGGAGCCGCCTCGGGAACGGGCTTCGCCTCTTCCGGCTTGGCTTCGGCCTTCGGCTCAGGCGCGGCGGGAGCGCTTTCGACCTTCGGCGCGGCTGCAGCAGGAGTCTCGCTCTTGGGCGCAGTGGGCTCGCCTGCCGGCGATTTCCATTGAACCGCGGGCGGCGGCGCGGAGGCGGGCGAAGCCGCCTCGGGGGCAGGCTTTGGCGCGGCAGGCTCGCCTGCCGGAGACTTCCACTGAACCGGGGGCGACGGCGCGGCGGCCGCGGGCGCCGCTTCAGGAGCGGGCTTCATCGCTTCGGGCTTGGCTTCGGCCTTCGGCTCGGGCGCGGCGGGAGCGCTTTCGACCTTCGGCGCGGCTGCAGCAGGAATCTCGCTCCTTGGCGCGGCAGGCTCGCCTGCCGGAGACTTCCACTGAGCCGGGGGCGGCGGCGCGACGGGCGCGGCCGCCGCCTCAGGAGCAGGCTTCATCGCTTCGGGCTTGGCTTCGGCCTTCGGCTCGGGCGCGGCGGGGGTGCTCTCAGGCTTCGGCGCGGGAGCGACGGGCGCCTCGCTCTTGGGGGCTGCGGGCGCGGGCGCGGCGGGAGCGGTCTCGGCCTTTGGCGCGGGCGCCGCCGAAGGCTCGCGCTGCGGCGGCGAAGCCACGGGCGCTTCGGGCGCCTGACGCAGCGCCGGCGCGCCGGCGCCTTGCTGACGTTGCTCCTGCGCGCGCTTCAACTGCTCGAAAACACTCTCTTTTTCCTTCGGGATCTGGATTTCTTTTTGAGCCTGCGGCGCGGCCTGCGGCTTGATCTCCTTGAGCTGCACCTTCTCCGGCTCGACGGCCTTGGTCCAATCCTCGCCGCCCAGGGAGCGGCGCTCCCAGGTGGGGATGACCGTCAGCAGCACGCTCGTCACGAAGAAGACCGTGGCCAATATGCTCGTGGCCCGCGTGAGGGCGTTGGCTTGCCCGCGGCCCGAGAAGAAGCCGCTCTGACCGAGACCGAGCGCCCCGCCTTCCGATTTTTGATAGAGGATCAAGGTGACGAGGGCGACCACCGTCATTAGATGGATCGCCATGATGACATGTTGCATTGCGTTTTCAATCCCTTGCGCGCGGCGCGCGCGGCTCTTCGGTCTTTAGCGGCGGGTTTTACACGAATGGCGCCAGCGCGCAAAGGGCGCAGGCGCTTCCAAGAACGCGCAAAATTGCCGGCGCATCCTTTTGAGACGCGCCGGGCCTAAGACCGCCCTGCAGACCGCAGAGGCTCAGATCAATACAGATTGCCGTCCTGGCCCTTCCACTTGCCGCTGTCGGTCTTGTCGAAGCGCGTCTCGTCCTTGAATTCGATGAGCTTGCCGGGCTCGATATATTGCTTTTCCTTGATCATCTTGTTCTGGATCGTGGTCGAGTAATAGGTGCTGTCCGAGCAGCCCTCCGCGACCTTGCCCGCATCGGGCTTACACTGCAAATTCGCGCCTTTCGGGAATTCGACCTTGACCGTGTAGTAATATTCGACGCCTTCGTGACCGGCCCCTTCGACGTCGAGCCGCCAGAAGCGGTCGACCTTGAAGTCGACGATCTTCGCGTCGGGGTCGAATTTCTTATGGATCAGATTCTCGAACACCTTGCGGGCGTCCGCCTCGGTCGGCTCGGATGATCCGAAAGGCCAGATGGCGGCGGCGGGCGACGCGGCCACGAGCGCCGCGACCAGGATCGCTGGCGCGAGAAACGACTTTGCGTTCATCGAGATCTTCTCCCTTTTGCATTTTTTGGTCGCTGTACGCCGTAAACGCGGTGTCGAGGCGCATTCGAACCTTATTTTGCGGACTCAAGCTGCACGCCCGCCGGGCTCTCGGCAAGCCGCCCCGTGCGGACGAATTGTCGCGGGCCGAATCCTTAGCGCGGTTGCGCCGCCTGGGCGAGCGCCTTATTGAGCCGCCAACGCCGCGCCGCGGCGACCACGACAAATCGGTGAGGTTCTAGATGTCCGCCTTCAAGCTGCTGCTTCTCCCCGGCGACGGGATCGGTCCCGAGATCGCGGCGGAGGCGGAGAAGGTCATCGCCCTTTTGACGCAGGCGGGCGTCGCCCGCTTCGAGATTGAGAAGGGGCTCGTCGGCGGGGCGGCCTATGACGCGCATGGCGTCGCGATCAGCGAAGACGACATGAAGCGGGCGCATACGGCCGACGCCGTGCTGCTCGCCGCCGTCGGCGGCCCCAAGTGGGACGGCGTTCCTTACGACGTTCGCCCCGAGGCCGGCCTGCTGCGCCTGCGAAAGGACCTTGGCCTCTTCGCCAATCTGCGTCCGGCGATCTGCTATCCGGCGCTCGCCGAGGCCTCCTCGCTGAAGCGCGAGGTCGTCGACGGTCTCGACATCATGATCGTGCGCGAGCTCACGGGCGGCGTCTATTTCGGCGAGCCCAAGGAGATCGTCGATCTCGGCAACGGGCAGAAGCGCGCGGTCGACACGCAGGTCTACGAGACCTACGAGATCGAGCGCATCGGCCGCGTCGCTTTCGAACTCGCCAGAAAGCGCGGCAATAAGGTCACGTCATCCGAAAAAGCCAATGTGATGAAGTCGGGCTATCTGTGGCGCGAGGTCATCACCGCGCTGCACAAGCGCGAATATGCGGATGTGAAGCTCGAGCACATGCTCGCCGACGCGCTCGCCATGCAGCTCGTGCGCTGGCCCAAGCAGTTCGACGTCGTCGTGACCGACAATCTCTTCGGTGACATGCTCTCGGACGAAGCCTCGATGCTGACCGGCTCGCTCGGCATGCTGCCCTCGGCTTCGCTCGGCGCCGCGGACACGCAAGGCAAGCGCCATGCGATGTACGAGCCCTGCCATGGCTCGGCGCCCGACATCGCCGGAAAGGGCATCGCCAATCCGATCGCGATGATCGGCTCGCTCGGCATGGCGCTGCGCTATTCCTTCGATCTGCCCAAGGCCGCGGACGTGATCGAGACGGCGATCGCCGCCGTGCTGACCAAGGGGCTGCGCACCGCCGACATCAAGGGCGACGCTCCCTCGAGCATTTCGACGAGCGCCATGGGCGACGCGATCGTCGCGGAGCTTTCGAAGACGCTGGGCTGAGGAGGTTGCGCGGCGGCTCACTCGCCGCCGCGCCCCAAAAATCAGAATTTCGCGCGCAGCGTGATGAAGGCCGAGCGCGGCGCGCCCGGCATGATGTTGTTGTTGGCGCTCGCCGCCACATAATAGTGCGCGCCGGCGAGATTCTCGACATTGAGCTGCACGCTCACCTTCTCGCTCAGCTTGACGTAGAGCGCGCCGTCGACGCGCGCATAGCCGGGCACGATGACCGCATTGTTGGTTTCCGGGAAGAACTTGGCGTTGTAGACCACGCCGATACCCGCCCCCAGCACGCCCGGACCCGCGTCGAAGAGCGACGACAAGTCGTATTTGTTCCACCATGAGAAGGTGTCGAGCGGGACATTGGGCGTCTTGTGGCCGACGTCCGTCTGGAACGGATTGGTCGGGTCGGGAGCGCCGCCGTCAACCGAGGTGATAATCCCGATCTGATGGCCGTATCCTAGCGACACGCGCCATTTGTCGGTGAGCTGCCCGACGAGCCCGATCTCGCCACCTTTTGTCTGCGTGTTCCCAGCGACGAAATTGGCGGAGTTCACCGCAAGCGGCTGGTTGGAGCGATTGAGAATGTAGAGCGCGCCCGTGAAGAACAGATTGGGCTGCGGCTCGGCCTTGAAGCCGACCTCGTAATTTTCGATGCCCTGCGGCGACAGCCCCGCGAGATTGGGCGTGATCAGCACGAACTGATCACCCGACGGCGGCAGGAAGGAGCGCGAATAGGTTCCGTAGAAGGAGAGCTGCGGGGTCGGCTTCAACACGACGCCGACGCGCGGCGACCATTCATTGTTGACCGTGTGAATATAGCCGTCGATGACCGCCGAGCCTTCGTCCGCGTCGCCGGCCGCCGCAATGTTGGGGTTGGCGTAGTCATTTCCGGTGAATTTGAGATCGAAGCGGTCGTAGCGCACGCCGGCGAGCACATCCACATATTGGGTGATCGCGATTTGATCTTGGATGTAGCCCGAAGCGGTGAGCAGATCGGAGTGGCGGCGCTCGGCGATATTGTCGTAGTTGACGAAGTTGTAGATCGTCGGCGAGAGATAGAAGGTGTCGACCTCGGTGACGGCGCAGTCGAAATTGAAGCAAGCGAAGTCGCGATCGCTTTGCGAGGTCTGATGTCCGACCTCGCCGCCGAAGGCGAGTGTGTGCTTGACCTCGGGCATCATGTCGAAGCGATAGACGAAGTCGAGCTGGTTGATGAGATTCTGGCGCGGCGTGTTGTGCCGATAACCCTCGATGCCGTTGATCGAGCCTTCGTAGACCTGCACCGGCTCGCCGGTATAGGTGTTCTGATAGCGCTTCTGATAGTCGGCATAGAGGATGTGGTCGCGGATCTCGAGACCGAAGGCGGTCTTGTGCTCGCCGGCGAGATCGACCGAATTCACGTCGACCTTGGAATAGTTGACCTGCGCGGCGTTCGGATTGGCGTCGCCATAAAAGAACCAGCTCGGAACCGACGACGGATAGCCGGGTAAGATCGTCGAGAAGTCGCCCGGCAGATCCGGAAAAACGGACGAGAGGCCGACCGAGTTGACGCCGCGATCGGCCGTGCGGCGGTCGCGGTAATGTTCATAGGTCAGCCAGACGTTGGTGCTTTCGTCCGGCTTCCAGGTGAAAGTGGGGCTGATCCCGTAGCGCTGATCGGCGAAGAAATTGCGATAGCCGTAAGATTGCTCGAACATGCCGTTGAGCCGCGCCGCAAACTGGTCGGTGACGACCCCGCCCCAGTCGATGGTGACGCGCTTGCGGCCGAAGCTGCCGGAGCTGATGTCCAGTTCCTGGATGGATTCGCCGTCCGCCTTCTTGGTGACTCGGTTGACGACGCCGCCCGCGCCGCCGCGCCCGAAGGTCAGAGCGCTCGGCCCTTTGAGAACTTCGACCGCCTGAATGTTGTATAGGTCACGGATATATTCGGCGTCGTCGCGCATGCCGTCCTTGTAGAAGTCGGCGGTCGTCGACTGGCCGCGGATCACGATCTGGTCGCTGTTGCCCTCGCCGCCCGCGACCGTCACGCCCGGAACATAGGAGACCGCCTCCTGCAGGGTCAGGCTGTCGCGATCCTTGAGCTGCTGCTGCGTGACGATGGTGATGGACTGCGGAATGTCCATGATCGGCGTCTGGGTCTTGGTCGCGGTCGAGGTGCCGCTCGCCGAATAGCCCACGACGCCCGTGGGGCCGCGTCCGATCTGCTGACCCGGCGGAAGGAAGGGCGCTGGCCCCGTGTTGGCGGCAACGGCGCCGGCCGCGGCCGGCGCGGGAACGGGGTTGGCCGCCGCGCTCGGCGCGGAGCTCGCGGACCTGCCGCTATGCGTCGCCGCGATCTGGCGCTGCGCCGGAGCGGGCATCGCCACGATGCGCTTGGGCTTCGGCTTGCTGATGTGAATGTCGGGAAGCGCGAGTTGAGCCCCGGCGTCTTGCGGGGAAATCACGAGAACGCCGACGGCGGCCAGAAGCGTCGCCCATCGCCTAGGCGTCGGGCCATGCGCGCGCTCTCCCCGCCCGATAAACTCGTCTCCACACATCATGATCTGCGTCCACGACTTCCGCAGCGGCCGTGAGCGGCCGCAGGCGTGAAAGCTAGTCATCGTCGCAGGCGCAGTAAATAAAGGAAGCTATAGATTGGAAATATTCTCGCTGAGGAGCCGAATACTCAAGAACGATTCCAGAGTATTTTGAAGAATCATTCCAATCTAGCGTATAAAAATTTGACTGTTGTATCGGCGCCACACCCCGCGGGGAGTCGGGCCGCAGGAATCACGAGACGCGTGGAAACGAGCGCTCGGGATCTGCGAGCCCAGCGCATTCTCCAAAGGGCGATGGTGATGGGAGGCAGTCAGCCCGCCAGCGCCTTGACCCCCGGCAGCTCCTTGCCTTCGAGCCATTCGAGAAAGGCGCCGCCGGCCGTCGACACATAGGTGAACTGCTGCGCGGCATGCGCCTGATTGAGGGCCGAGACCGTGTCGCCGCCGCCCGCGACCGAGAGAAGCTTGCCCTCGACCGTGAGCCGCGCCGCCGTCTGCGCCACGGCGTTCGTGCCTTCGTCGAAGGGCTGAAGCTCGAAGGCGCCGAAGGGACCGTTCCAAACGACCGTCTTGCACTTTTCGAGGAGGCTCTCGACATGCGCGACCGCCTTGGGTCCGACGTCGAGGATCATCTCCTCGGCGCCGACATGATCGGCGGAGACGACATGCGCCGGCGCATGCGCCTTGAAGGCGAGCGCCACGGTCACATCCTCGGGCAGCACGATCTCGCAGCCGGCCGACTTCGCCTTGCCCAAGATCTCGCGCGCCGTGTCGAGCAGCGCGGTCTCGCAAAGCGACTTGCCAACCGCCTTGCCTTGCGCGGCGAGAAAGGTGTTGGCCATGCCGCCGCCGATCACGAGATAGTCGACCTTCGAGACCAGATTGCCGAGGAGATCGAGCTTCGTCGAGATTTTCGCGCCGCCGACGATCGCCATGACGGGGCGCTGCGGCGCGCCGAGCGCCTGGGTCAACGCCTGCAGCTCCGCCTGCATCGAGCGGCCCGCATAGGCCGGGAGCTTGTGGGCGAGGCCCTCGGTCGAGGCGTGAGCGCGATGCGCCGCCGAAAAGGCGTCGTTGACGAAGACATCACCGAGCTTCGCGAGCGCCTCGACGAAGGCTGGATCGTTCTTCTCCTCGCCCTTGTGAAAGCGCGTGTTCTCGAGCAGCAGCACGTCGCCGTCCTTCAGCGCGGCCACCGCCGCCTGCGCGGAAGGACCGACGCAGTCGTCAGCGAAAGCGACGGGGCGACGCAGATGCTCGGCGAGCGCCTTCGCCACGATCTTGAGCGAATCTTCCTCGGTCCGCGCGCCCTTGGGGCGGCCGAAATGGGCGAGCAGAACGACCTTGCCGCCCTTGTCCGCGACCTCTTTGATCGTCGGCAGCACGCGATCGATGCGCGTCGCGTCGGTGACGCGCCCGCCCTCCATCGGCACGTTGAGGTCCACGCGCAGCAGAACGCGTTTGCCCTTGAGCTCGGCTTGGTCGAGCGTTTTGAAAGCGGTCATGGCGCGCCTTAGATCAGCTTGGCGATCGTCGCGGCGACATCCGTCATGCGCGCCGAGAAGCCCCATTCATTGTCGTACCAGCTCAGCACCGAGACGAGCGTGCCGTCCAGGACCTTCGTCTGATCCATGTGGAAGGTCGAGGACGCAGGGCAATGGTTGAAGTCGCAGGAGACGAGCTTGTCTTCCGTATATTCCAGCACGCCCTTCAGCGGGCCTTCCGCCGCGGCCTTGATCGCCGCATTGATCTCTTCCCTCGAGGTCGCGCGCTTCGCCACGAACTTCAGATCGACGAGCGAGACGTTGGGTGTCGGCACGCGCACGGCGTAGCCGTCGAGACGCCCGTTCAGCTCCGGCAGCACGAGGCCGACGGCCTTCGCGGCGCCCGTCGAGGTCGGAATCATCGAGAGGGCCGCCGCGCGCGCGCGATAGAGATCCTTGTGGAAGGTGTCGAGCGTCGGCTGGTCGCCCGTGTAGGAGTGGACCGTCGTCATGATCCCCTTGTCGATGCCGATCGCCTCATGCAGCACCTTGGCGACGGGCGCGAGGCAGTTCGTCGTGCAGGAGGCGTTGGAGATGACGAGATGGTCCTTCGTGAGCTTGTGGTGATTGACGCCATAGACGACGGTCAGATCGGCGCCTTCGCCGGGCGCCGAGACGAGCACGCGCTTCGCCCCCGCGTCGAGGAGAAGCTTCGCCTTGTCGCGCGCCGTGAAGAGGCCCGTGCATTCGAGCGCGATGTCGACATTGAGCTCCTTGTACGGCAGCTCGGCGGGATTTTTGATCGCGGTGACCTTGATCGGTCCGCGGCCGGCGTCGAGCGTGTCGCCCGAGACGGTGACCTTATGCGGAAAGCGCCCATGCACCGAGTTGTAACGCAGCAAATGCGCGTTCGTCTCCACCGGCCCGAGATCGTTGATCGCGACGACCTCGAGATCGGCGCGGCCGGATTCCACGATATAGCGCAACACATTGCGCCCGATGCGGCCAAATCCGTTGATCGCCACTCTCACGGCCATGAAGGTCTCCTTATCGGTGCGGGATTAAGCGGCAGCATTGATAGCATTAGGCCCGCCCTGTCAACGCGATGCTGGGCCGCACCGGCGGGGCTTGCGGGCCCCGCACGCCGGGGGCGCAGCGTGAGGCCGAGCCGCCGCTTGCGGAAGAAAAACAAAATCTTGCCTCTGGCGCGCGGGGCGCTCTTTGCGCTAGAGCATGGCGCTTCGCAGCTAGGGACCACCGCGCCATGACCTCGACCGATCGCCGTCGCTTCCTCCTCGGTGGAGCGAGCCTCGCCCTCGCGGCGCCGAGAGCGCTGGCGGAGCCGCAGCTCGAAGAGGAGTTGCAGGTGCGCGTCGAGAACAATTCGACGCCGGAGCTTTGCGCCGAGAAGGACAACATCGAACTTGACTTCTACTCCACCCGCCTGCGCCGCATGCAGGTTCAAGCCGTGCATCCCGCTTACATCAACATGATCGACAGGGACCGCTACGCGCCCGACTGGTCGAGCTGCGACTTCTCCCATGACTATTCCGGAGTTGTCGAGCACACGCGACGTCATACCTTCTTTGAGACGCCTGAGTTCTGGCTTGTCGGCTACACCTTCCCGCCCAGCGCCTTTTGGCGCGCCCCCACCGTGCCGGTGCGCGTGGGCGACCGCGTGGAGCGCGGCTTTCACATGGTGCAGGTCTGGATGAGCTATCGTCAGCGCGCGGAAGAGATCCTGGTTTTCTATCCGCCCGATGGCTACTGGCGCGCGCGGCCGCTTCCCTATGAGGAAATGCGCTGGACCGCCTATGGCTCTTCTTTTTTGATCGGCCCTGTGGAAACGCAGCAGCGTCCCATCGTCGACCTTGAAGAGGTGATCTTCGAGCCGGAAACGAAAAGTTTCGTTCTGAAGTTCAAGCGCGGCGGCGAGGGACGCCTGCGGATCGACAAGATCGACCAGGAGCGCCTCGTGCTGGACGTCGCCTACACGTCAGAGATGCCGGACGGGCTGCCCTTCGCCTCCCTGCGCTCGATGTTCACGATGCAGACCATGAATGACGCGGCGCGCGTCGCATGGCGGACCAAGCGCGGCGCCGGCTGGCAGGAGGCCGAGGTGATCGGCTTTCCAGGCGCGAGCGCGACCGAGTTTTGGGTGGGCCGGCATCTGCCGTCGCGCCACAATCTCTCGGCGCCCGACATGGTCTTCGGAAAGTTTCAGGCCGCCACGCTCGCCTCCCGATGACCGCCTGGAGCCGGCTTCCCTGGCTCGATGCGGCGCGCGGCCTCGCGGTCATGGCGATGGTCGCCTTTCACTTCGTCTGGGACCTCGGCAATTTCGACTATATCGACCGGCACTTCCCTTACACCCTCGGGTTCAAGAGCGTCGGGCACGGGATCGCCCTTTCCTTTCTTTTCATCGCCGGCGTGAGCCTCGACCTCGCGCATGAGCGCGACGCGAGCTTTCGGCCCTTTCGGCGCAGGCTTGCGCGCATCGTCGCCGCGGCCCTGCTCGTCACGCTCGGCACCTATCTCGTCTTTCCGCAAGCCTTCGTGTTCTTCGGCATCTTGCATTGCATCGCGGCCGCGAGCCTGCTCGCCGTCCCGTTTCTGTATCTCCCCTGGCAGGCCGCGCTGCTCGCCGCAGCCGCGGCTTTTGCGGCGCCGCACTTCCTGACGTCGACCTTTTTCGACGCGCCCTGGCTGAGCTGGCTGGGGCTTTCGACGATCGAGCCGACGACCAATGATTATCAGCCGCTCCTGCCCTGGTCAGGGGGCGTGCTCGCCGGCGTCGCCTTCGCCAAATTCCCGGGCGCGATCCGCGCGCCGGTCCTCGCCCGAACGGCTGCAGAACAAAGCCCGCGGCGAGCCGCTGATGCTCTCACCTGGCTTGGCCGCCACAGTCTCGCGATCTATCTGCTGCACCAGCCGGCGCTGTTTGGCGTTTTCCTGGCGCTCGCGCGCTTGTCGGCTCCCGGCGAGGATCAGTTCGCCAAAGACTTCGCCGCCGCCTGCGAGATGCGCTGCGAGGCGGATGGCGGCGCGGTCGAATACTGCCAGCCGACCTGTCTTTGCGTCGAAAGGCGCGCGAGAGAGAACGTCTTGCCGAGCGACCCCGAGCAGCGCGCCGCGCGCCTTCAGGCGCTCGCGGGCTCCTGCCTCAAGCCCTGAGTCCCGAGGACGTGGACCGCGGTCCGGCGAGTTCTATCTGAAGCTCGAGATGCAGTCCGCATGGGTCGCTGAGAGCCGGGGGATCAAATGAACGACGCGCCGAGCCAAGAACTCCCCGATCTCACGCAGGGCGTCGCCCATGCCGAACTGGCGCGCGCCGGCAAGCTCGTCGGCCGCGTCGGCAAATCGGAAGTGCTGCTTGTGCTCGACGGCGAGAAGATCTTCGCTGTCGGCGCGCATTGCACGCATTATCATGCGCCGCTCGTCGACGGGCTCGTGATGGGGACCGAGCTCCGCTGTCCCTGGCACCACGCCTCCTTCGATCTCTCGACCGGCGAAGCTTTGCGCGCGCCCGCCTTCGATCGGCTCTCCTGCTGGAGTGTGGAGCGGCAGGGCGAGGCGATCTTCGTGCGCTCGAAGCGCGAGCCCGGCCCCTATGTCCAGGTCCCCAAAAGCGCCATCGAACGCATCGTCATCGTCGGCGGCGGCGCGGCGGGCTTTTCCGCCGCTTTTGAGCTGAAGCGGGCGGGCTTCACCGGCGCGCTCACGCTGATCGGCGCCGAAAAGGCCGCGCCGCTCGACCGCCCCAACCTCTCCAAGGACTATCTCGCGGGCGCCGCGCCGGAAGACTGGCTGCCGCTGCGGCCTGAGAGCTACTACGCCGAACACGGCGTCGATCTGCGGCTCGGCGGCGTCGTGGACGCGATTGATCCGACAGCCGGCTCGGTCACGCTCGCGGACGGCGACCAGCTCTTCTACGACCGCCTGCTTCTGGCGACGGGCGCAGAGCCGGTGCGGCTTCCGATCCCAGGCGCCGATCTGCCGCAAGTGAGCGTCTTGCGCTCGCTCGACGATTGCCGCGCCATCATCGAGCGCGCCAAGACGGCGAAGCGCGCTGTCGTGATCGGCGCGAGCTTCATCGGCCTCGAGGTTGCGGCCTCGCTGCGCGCGCGCGAGATCGAAGTGCACGTCGTCGCGCCCGAGAAGATTCCGATGGCGCGCGTGCTCGGCGAGGAGATGGGCGCCTTCGTGCGCAGACTGCACGAGGAACATGGCGTCGTCTTCCATCTCGAGGATGTAGCGACGGTCATCGCGCCGGACACAGTCACATTGAAGAGCGGGCTTGTGCTGCCGGCCGATCTCGTCGTCGCCGGCGTCGGCGTTCGGCCGCGCCTGGGCTTGGCGGAGAAAGCCGGGCTCGCTCTTGATCGCGGCGTTGTCGTCGACGCTTTTCTCGAAACCAGCGCGCCGCGAATATATGCTGCGGGCGACATCGCGCGCTGGCCCGATCCCTTCAGCGGCGAGAAGATTCGCGTGGAGCATTGGGTCGTGGCTGAACGCCAGGGCGCGACCGCCGCGCGCAACATGCTCGGCGCGCGCGAGACTTTCGAGGCGGTCCCCTTCTTCTGGAGCCAGCACTACGACGTGCCGATCAATTATGTCGGCCACGCAGAGAGCTGGGACGCAATCGAGATCGACGGCGACATCGCGGCGCGCGACTGCGTGCTGCGTTACAAGCGCGGCGGCAAGACGCTCGCCATCGCCTCGATCTATCGCGACATCGATAGCCTACAAGCGGAGCTCGCGATGGAGCGGAGCCTGAGACGGTGAGCGCGCCTTACGACTTCTCTTTCGGCGGAGGAAGGGCGTTCCACTCTCCGCCGGCCTCCAAATCCTCCGGGCGCGGCTGCAGCATGATGTTGTAGCCAGCGTCGATGATATGCACCTCGCCGGTCACCCCACCGGAAAGCTCGGAGAGCAGATAAAGCGCCGAGCCGCCGATCTCGTCCAAGGTGATCATGCGCTTGAGCGGGCAGTGCGCCTTCTGAAAGGCGCCCATGGCGCGCGCGCCGCCGATCCCCGCGCCGGCCATGGTGCGCACCGGGCCGGGCGAGATCGCATTGACGCGAATGCCGCGCGCGCCGAAATCCGCCGCGAGATAGCGCACGGAGGAGTCGAGGGCGCCCTTGGCGACGCCCATGACGTTGTAGTTCGGCATGACATGCGTGCCGCCGGCGAAGCTCACCGTGAGCATCGTCCCGCCCTCCTGCATCATCGCCGCGGCGCGCTTCGCCGCTTCCGTGAAGGAGAAGCAGGAGATCACCATCGTGCGGATGAAATTCTCGCGCGAGGTGTCGGCGTAAAGCCCCTTGAGCTCGTTCTTGTCGGAATAGGCGATCGAATGGACGAGGAAATCCAGGCCGCCCCACTCCTGCTGCAAATGCGCGAAGACGGCGTCGACCGTCGCGATGTCCTCGACATCGCAGGGAAGCACGAGGTTAGAGCCGAGCTCTTTGGCGATCGGCCTGACCCGCTTCGCCAGCAGCTCGCTCTGATAGGTGAAGGCGAGCTCGGCCCCGTGCCGGGCGAGCATGCGCGCGATCCCGTAGGCGATCGAGTGATCGTTGGCGACGCCCATGATCAGGCCTCGCTTGCCTTGCATCAGTCCTTTAGCACCCGGCATTCGGTATTATCCTCGAACTTCTTTCAAAATATCGCGAGCCTGGTGGCTCGCGGTCCGGATCGGGTGAACCGCAAGCCTCCAGGCTCGCCATAATTCTACTGTCTCACGCGTCGGGGTGCTTGAACACCAAGGTTGCGTTGGTGCCGCCGAAGCCGAAGGAGTTGGACAGCACCGCGCGCAGATTCACATTGTCGCGTCGCTGACGCAGGATCGGCATGTCCGCGAACTCGGGGTCGAGCTCCTCGATATTGGCGCTCTTGCAGATGAAGCCGTGCTTCATCATCAGCAGCGAATAGATGGCCTCCTGCACGCCGGTCGCGCCGAGCGAATGGCCGGTCAGCGATTTCGTCGCCGAGAGCGGCGGGCATTTGTCCTCATTGCCGAAGATCTCGCGGATCGCCTCGATCTCCTTCACGTCGCCGACGGGCGTCGAGGTCGCGTGCGGGTTGATGTAGTCGATCGGAAGCTTCACATTCTGAAGCGCCTGCTGCATGCAGCGCACAGCGCCCTCGCCCGAGGGCGCGACCATGTCGTGGCCGTCCGAGGTCGCGCCATAGCCGACGATCTCGGCGTAGATCTTCGCGCCGCGCGCCTTGGCGCGCTCATATTCCTCGAGCACGAGCACGCCGGCGCCGCCCGCGATGACGAAGCCGTCGCGGTTCTTGTCATAGGCGCGCGAGGCCGTCTCCGGCGTGTCGTTGTAGGAAGAGGACATGGCGCCCATCGCGTCGAACAGAACGGAAAGCTCCCATTCGAGCTCCTCGCAGCCACCGGCGAAGATCATGTCCTGCTTGCCCCATTGGATCAGCTCGAAGGCGTTGCCGATGCAATGATTGGAGGTCGCGCAGGCGGACGAGATCGAATAGTTGACGCCCTTGATCTTGAACCAGACGGCGAGCGTCGCGGAAGCCGTCGAGGCCATGGTCTTCGGCACGGCGAAGGGACCGACGCGCTTGGGACCCTTGTCGCGCGTAATGTCCGCCGATTCCGCGATGACGCGCGCCGAAGGGCCGCCCGACCCCATGACGATGCCGATGCGCGGATCGGAAATCTCCTCGAGGCTCAGCCCCGCGTCGGCGATGGCCTGATCCATCGCCACATGGTTCCAGGCCGTGCCCGCGGCGTGGAAGCGCGCGGCGCGGCGGTCGACGACCTTCATGGCGTCGAGCTTCGGCATGCCGTGCACTTGCGAGCGGAAGCCGAGCTCGGCGTATTTCTCGGCGCGGACGATGCCGGGTCTGGCGTGAAAGAGCGACTCTTTGACTTCCTCGGCGTTATCGCCGATCGACGACACGATGCCCATTCCGGTGACGACGACTCGTCTCATGCTTCCTCTCCCGAACCCACATCAGCCTGACGAGACGCGGCGGGCTCTATCCCCGCACTGTTCGCCATTTTGCCTCTTTCTTCTTGCTAGCTCAGTTACATGAAATTCAGCGTCAGACAAATGGGCCCATCGGACGCGCCGAGGTGGACGGCTTTGCGAACGGCGTTTTTGTCGAACCATAGCTTCCTCGCGCACGAGAAGGCAATTTTGGAGCTCCTCCGACGTGACGACGCTTGGGGCCTCATTGCAGAAACGACCTCAGGCGAGACGGCAGGTTTTTGCGAAATAGAAATTCGTCCCTTTGCGAGTGGATGTCTGTCCCGGCCCGTACCCTTCCTCGAGGGGATATGGGTCGACCAGAAATTCCGCCGACAAGGCGTCGGCGCCGAATTGATTCGTCACGCCGAAGTCCTTCTTCTCGCGCGAGGTTTCCGGGAATTCGGCTCCGATGTCCTCGTCGCCAACCAGGAATTGCTTGACGCCCACGCGGCCTGGGGCTTTTGCGAAACCGTGCGCGTTGTCTATTTCCGCAAGCCCATCGGGCCTCGGTCAGGGATCTGAGGCGTCGAGGCCAGTCGGCCCTCACGCGGCCGGCGCTTCCTCTCTGGCGAGGCAGACGCGAAGATCCTTGGCTTCATAGATGCGCTTGCCGTCGGCGGCCATCCAGCCGTCGGCGATGCCGAGCATCAGCTTGCTCTTCATGACCCGCTTGAAGTCGATCCCATAGGTGACGAGCTTCACGGTGGGGCGGACCATGCCGGTGAATTTCACTTCGCCGACGCCGAGCGCCATGCCGCGCCCCGGCAGATCGAGCCAGCCGAGGTAAAAGCCGACCAGTTGCCAAAGGGCGTCGAGTCCCAAGCAGCCGGGCATGATCGGATTGCCCTTGAAGTGGCAGTCGAAGAACCAGAGGCTGGGCTTGATGTCGAATTCGGCGCGAATGTATCCCTTGCCGTTCTCGCCGCCCTCCTCGAAAATCTCGGTGATGCGGTCGAACATCAGCATCGGCGGCAGCGGCAGCTGCGCATTGCCGGGACCAAAGAGCTCCTCACGGCCGCAAGCGAGCAAATCTTCATAGCCGAAGCTCGAGCGTCTTTCGCTCATCGATGGGGTTCCCCTTCCCTTATGTTCATCGTTGGGCTGAGCGCGCTGCGGCCGCCATGCAGGCGCCAGCCAAAGGATTTCGTAACATAAGGAAAGGCGCGGTTAAACCCGCGCCTTGAGAGAGATCATAAGGGCCGAGGTCGCGCCGCGCTCAGCTCGGAACCGCCCCGCCCTGCGCCTTGGCGGCTTCCGCCGCCTTCTGCTGATACAGGCCGACGAAATCGATCGGATCGAGGAACAGCGCCGGGAAGCCGCCGTCGCGCGTCGCATCCGAGACGATCTGACGCACATAGGGGAAGAGCAGACGCGGGCATTCGATCATCACGATCGGATGCACCTGTTCCTGCGGGATGTTGGTGAGGCGGAAGACGCCGGCGTATTCGAGATCGAGCTTGAAGAGCACGTCCGCGCCTTCGCCCGCCTTGGCGTCGAGCTTGAGCGAGACTTCGAAATCGGTCGGCGCGAGCTGCTTGGCGTCGACGTTCACTTGAACCTGGATGTTCGGCGGCTTGTCCGGAGGAGCGAGCGAGCGCGGGGCGTTGGGGTTCTCGAAGGAGAGGTCCTTCAAATATTGGCCGAGGGCGTTCAGCGCCGGCGCGCCGGAGCCCTGCTGCGCCGCATTGTCATTGCCGTTGCCTTCCGCCATATCCGCCATCTCCCGTGAAAGATTTCGCTGTTTTGCTGGGCCCCGCCTAACACGTTCATTTCGACCCGACAAGGCGAAGGGGAAGAACGAATTCGCGGCTCGCGGCGCTAGCCGGAGGCGCTGCGCGCGCGCGACCAGCTGCGATAGGCGCCGGGCGTCATCCCGGCATAGCGATGGAAGGCGCGCCGAAAGCTGTTTTCGTCGGCGTAGCCCGCCCCGGTGGCGAGCTGCTTCACAGGCTGGCTCGTCGTCTCGAGCAGCATCCGAGTGGTTTCGAAGCGCACGCGGTCGATGAAGCGCTTGGGCGACTCTCCCGTCGCGTCCTTGAGGCGGCGATGCAGCGTGCGCTCCGAGGCGCCCAGCGCCTGCGCAAGCTGCTGAGCGGTCATCGGCGCGGCGTTGGCCTCGCGCACGACGCGCTCCGCCTCGAGCAAGAATGGGTTCGCGGCGGAGAGATGGCCCGGCGGCACGTAGACCGCCTGAGAATTGGGCGCCGTGTCGACGACGGTGAAATCGGCGACGACCTTGGCCGCCTCGGCGCCGAACAGCCTCCGCACGACGCTGAGGGAAAGATCGATCCACGAAAGCGGGCCGCCGGCGGTTGCAACGCGCCCATCTTCGATAAGCGGCGCGCCCCAGGCCGTGTCGGCGCGAGGATAACGGCTCTTCAAGGCGTCGTAGCGCCACCAGGTCGTCGTGCAGCGCCGGCCATCGAGCAGCCCCGCCTCGCCGAGCAGGAAGACGCCGTTGCACGAGGCGCAGATCATGGCCCCCAACGCATGCTGGCGGCGCAGCCAGGCTGCGGCGGCGCCGATGGCGGGCGTCGCGGGAAAAATATGCCCGCCCTCGCAGTAATAGGCCGGCACGAGCACCGCGGCGAAATCCCCGGCAATCTCGAAGCTCGCGTCCGCCTCGATCCGGCGGCCGGAGCCATCCTGAACCGGCCGCCCGTCGAAGCTGACGATGACGATTTCGAAAGGCGGGTTCGAGCGGCTTTTCGCGATCATGCGACGGCCGAGCGAGAGCAAGTCCACGGGTCCGAGGACCCCGGAGCCCAGGCAGCCGTCGAACGCGAGGATGGCGATCTGCATCTATTTTTCCGCGGTTGGCGAAAACTGCATGACCAATGTCATATCAGTTGGCGATTTCAGCAAGACTATCGGCACATCTGCCATCGTGCAAGGCGTCGGCGACAGGCGCACCTTCCTGCTCAAGCCGCAACAGAGGTTTCGGCGACCGCAAGAAGGAGATGAAAATGACCTCAATTGTTGACACCGCCGCGCGCACCGACAAGTCGGGCGCGGTCGGCGCGGACAAGATCGTGGATCTCAGGGGGCTCTGGATCGGGCTCGTCGTGCTGAACGTCTTCTATCTGATTGTGCGCATCTACGAACAGATCTACGGCTGGCGCGCGGGCCTCGACTCCTTCGCGCCGGAGTTCCAGACCTACTGGCTGTCGATCCTGTGGACGGAGATTCCGCTGGAACTCGTCTGCGGCGTCGCGCTCGCCGGCTATCTCTGGAAGACCCGCATCCGCGACATGTCCACGGTCACGCCCCGCCAGGAGCTGCGCGCCATCGTGGACAATGCGAAGTGGCTCGTCGCCTATTCCGTGGCGATCTACTGGGGCGCGTCCTTCTTCACGGAGCAGGACGGCACCTGGCACATGACGGTGATCCGCGACACGGACTTCACGCCCTCGCACATCATCGAATTCTACATGAGCTACCCAATCTACTCGATTGCCGCCGTGGGCTGCTTCTTCCATGCTAAGACGCGGATCCCCTATTTCTCGAAAGGCTATTCGCTGGCCTATCTGATCGTGGCGATCGGTCCCTTCATGATCATCCCGAATGTTGGCCTCAACGAGTGGGGACACACTTTCTGGTTCATGGAAGAGCTCTTCGTCGCGCCGCTGCATTGGGGCTTTGTGTTCTTCGGCTGGATGGCTCTCGGCGTCTTCGGGGTCGTGCTGCAGCTCCTGCTGAATATTCGCCGACTCATCGGCGAAGAAGGGGTGCGCCTGCTCACGGCGGACTGACGTAAAGCGACCGGGCGGGCTTCGCCTGCCGGGCCGCAATCCATGCTCTGCTCTCCAAACATGAGGCGCGCCTTCGCCCGGGCGCGCCTTTTGCGCAAGACTGCTCGATTAGATGCGACGAGTTGCCGCCCAAGCGTTCGGCATTCGCACAATATTGCGGCTTGCTGTGAGCCCAAACGATCGGTAGTAGTTGATTGTGGTTGGAGTCCCAGCGGACCACCCGACTTCTCCTGAGCCGTCGCTGCGCCCCTTTTTTCTGTGCGGAGTCGCCGTTTTCGGGCGCCTTCTACCGCATTGCAGCGAATTCTTCAGGAGATTCTCAATGTCACAAGTTTTGCGGCGAGCCGCCGCAAAAAGAGCCGTGAAGCTCCAAGCAGAGGCTTCGCCCGAACCCAGCCCGCAAAGCGTGCGAGAGGCGCGGGCGCGGGGCGTTCTCGCGCTTCTCGAGCCGCGCGACCCGGTGCGGCGCCCCATCAATCTCGAGCGCCGCGCGCGCTTCGCCCGCATCGCGGAGGAGGACGCCCCTTCCGATGCTTGACTGATTACCGGATCGCTCCTCCCCGCAGCGAAACCGGTCGCGTCGGCATGGCGGCCGTTCCTGACCGGAACGGCGGCGGACCCTCCATGCCGACGCCCCCATTAAGCGTGGCGACTAAGCCGAACCCGCCGCCCGAAGCCCCAGATCGAGGTCGGCGAGGAGATCGTCGAGGTCTTCGATGCCGACCGAGAGGCGCAGCATTCCGTCGGAGATGCCGAGCCGGGCGCGCGCCTCCGGGGCGAGGCGCTGATGCGTCGTCGTCGCGGGATGCGTGAGCAGGCTCTTGGCGTCCCCCAGATTGTTGGAAATCTTGACGATCTCCAGCGCGTTGGCGAATTTGAACGCCGCCTCTTTCCCGCCCCGCATCTCGAAGCAGACCAGCGTGCCGCCGCCCAGCATCTGGCGTCGGGCGAGCGCCGCCTGCGGATGATCGGCGCGGAAAGGGTAGAGCACGCGCGAGACGCCCTTTTGCTCTGCGAGGAAATCGGCGATGCGCCCCGCGCTTTCCGTCTGACGCGCAACGCGCAGAGGCAGCGTCTCGAGGCCCTTCAGCAGCACCCAGGCGTTGAAGGGCGAGAGGGCGGGACCCGTCTGCCGCAGAAAATTATGCAGCGTCTCGTCGATGAGCGCCTGCGAGGCGAGAATGACGCCGCCGAGGCAGCGCCCCTGCCCGTCGATATGCTTCGTCGCCGAATAGACGACGATGTCGGCGCCGAACTCGAAAGGCTTTTGCAGGAGCGGCGTCGCGAAGACATTGTCGACGACGAGCCGCGCGCCCGCCTCATGCGCGAGATCGGCGATGGCTCTGAGGTCGTAGACATCGAGGCAGGGATTGGTCGGCGTCTCGAGGAAAAAGGCCTTGGTCTCCTTGCGGACGGCCTTCTTCCACTGCGCGAGGTCGGCGCCGTCGACGAGCGTCGTCTCGACGCCGAAGCGCGGCAGGAGCTCTTCGACGATATAGAGACAGGAGCCGAAAAGCGCCCGCGCCGCGACGACGTGATCGCCAGCCCTGACCTGCGAGAGCATGGCGGCGGTGACGGCGGCCATGCCGGAGGCGGTGGCGCGCGCGGCTTCCGCGCCCTCGAGCAGGCACATGCGCGTCTCGAACATGGCCACGGTCGGATTGGAGAAGCGCGAATAGATGAAGCCCGGATCGTCGCCCTTGAAGCGCGCCTCCGCAGCCTCGGCGGAGGGATAGGCGAAGCTCTGCGTGAGGTAGAGCGCCTCGGACAGCTCGCCGAAGGGTGAGCGCAGCACGCCGCCGTGGACGAGGGCGGTCGCAGGCTTCATGGGTCGGCGGGAAGGCTCGGACATCAGGGCATCCTCGGGACTTACGGCGCGGCCAGGGTTTCCGAGGAGACCCGGCCTTTTAGCGCCTTGTTTAACGTGGCGGCAAGCCGGCCGGCTCAAATAACCACGAGAGGCGATTATTAGGAT